>NZ_AMZY02000010.1 GCF_000330725.2 Mariniradius saccharolyticus AK6
AACCCTTTGTAAGTAATTGTAATTCAGCTTCTTTGAAGAAGTTTTACCAACTATTTACCAGTAATATGCCTAAAAATAAAGCTGCCACTACGGTGTAGTCTCCAAATCCAACAAAGGCGCTACTCCAAAAACCTGATCTCCCTAATTTTTCGAAGCGACTCTTGGTTGAATTTGTTGTTGATGTTGTCCAGGATCGACTTCTTTTCCCTTGCCGTTAGGCGCCAGTTGAGAGAGGCACGCAGGATTTCCTGTTGGTTGGGATTAAATACCCCGTCCTCATCCGCCAAGCCGCGATCTTGCAGGAATTGAAGGGTCGAATATTCGAACTCAATCCTTTGAATAGGAAAAGGCATAAGTTCCTGCACGCGAGTAAAAGCATTTTCGTTGTGTAATGTCTGTACATTGTCCCAATTGATGTAGATGTTTTTGAGTGGCGTGAAGAGCTTCTCCAAAAATGTAGGCAGCTTTTTGCGCTCCACTGCCTGGAATTTTTCCGAGTCCCTGATCGCTACCAAAACGACACCCGATGTATTTTCCTCGATCCAATCATGAAAAACATAGATAAACCTTAAGGCATCTTGGATTCCGAAATTATCAGAAAGGCCTGCGTCCATGGTCTGCATTATCGGATTTGATGGTAATTGGATGTTGGGTGTGATAAAGGGAAAGGTCGCACCCATCCGTAGCGCACTGATAAACCGAAGATTTCCGGCATCGTGTGCAGCATAAAAACGTTGAAAATCAATAGCTTGGCTTTTTTCCCGGCGCCCTTCCAGCCTTTCATTTGATATTCCCAGAAAGGAAACAGAATACGGCGCAATAATCAGTTTTCTGCCGTCATTGGTGATGAGCGGCGTAATCGGCATCATAGGGATCTTGGACACCAGTTCGGGCTCGCGGTATGCACTTATTGGCTTATCCATTATGCCCTCGGTGTTCGAGTTGAGCTGCTGCTCGAAGGCATAGCCCCGGTCCTTCAGGTACTTCCGACCGTTGTATTCAAAATGTTGGTTTCTGATGAGCAGGTCATTTACCAAAAGTGTGAAAATAATCGGGTTAAGGTTATCTGCGGAAATTTGGTCCAAGTATTTGGAATCACTGACATCGAAAGCCGAGTCCAGTTTCGACCGCAGGTAAAGCTCCCTGAAAAAACCCGCTCCTATCAAACCGCCCGAAGCTCCGGTTATCATCTGTGTATGGGCGAAAAGCTGCTGACCGCTCGCCTTTTCCACCTCCTGCATCACGCGTAGCGTCCACAAAGCCGCCCGTTGCCCTCCGCCCGATACAGCATAAAACACCATCTTGGGTTTCGTTCCCGCTGGAAATTTCTTCTTCCAATTTTCCAATATTCCGAGCGTGCGCTCTTTATCACTTTCCACCGAATCCTGGTGGAGTATGTCCTGCAAATGTGTGGTACTGTATTCGACTGGCTCTTTTTGATAATCCAATCCAAACGCCGCATGCGGCCGGTTCAGGATTTTTGTACCGGATAGGAGATTGAAAAGCAATAATGCCGCAAAAAAAGTCGGAATCGACCAATCCCGCAACCAAAACACAATCGCGCCAACAGCCATAACCAATATTGCCAAGAGTAACAGGGAACTTGCGGCCGCGGGAATTTGAAGCAATGGAGACTCACGGAAAAAACCCAGAATAAACACCGTGGTGATCAAAACTATCTGGATGACCACCATGTTGAGGTGGTTTTGGTCAAAAACCCTGAGCAGCTGATGGGCTTCAAATCGCGCCAAGTCCTGTCTGACCTCTTTGAACCGCATCTCAATGGAGATGTAATCGAGGACCTTGTTCTTTGCTTTTTTGGTTTCAGATATCCGCTTGAGCATATTTGCCCGTGGAAGCGTGGTTTTGCGCAGCCTTTTCTCCACGCTCCCCGCAAACAACACGAAAAAATCCTTGTTGGTCCACCTGAAGTAGGCGTACAAGACGGTCAGCGTCGTCATGGTCCCTGCAGTAAAGCCAAAGAAAAAATGTAGGATTATCCACTTGTTTTCATGCTCGTTGTCTAGTTGGAAGGACAAAAAGGAAATCACATAAAGCAGGTAAAAGCTGAGGGGAATTATGGAATTGTTGATACAAAAGGTTATAAACGGTCGTTCGACAATTGCCAAGAATTTAAACTTGGTCCCATCCAAGATATAGGCGGTCATGTGAAACGCCATTGTGAAAATGGCCAATGCCACGCCGATAATGAAAAAGCCCTGCCAAGACACGGCATTCAGGTATTCCGGATCAAGGAACAGAAACGGAATACCCAAAACGGTGCCGAAATTTTGGGAGACAATCAGGAAAAGAAGTGCCCAAAACGACAACAACAACAGATTTTTCTTGAGTTGTAGAAAAAAAAGCTGAAGAGGAAAACTGTAAATTATTCGCTCCCACATAGGCTGGATGATTGACAAAATATAAAAGATTTCTTCGGGAAATCTAAATCCAATTTTCCATTGTGGCTTCGCATCCGATCGATTACCTTCGCCCCATCAATTTTAAATAGTAGCTTGATGAGAACTTGGTTTTTGTGCAGGGTTAAATATGCGAAAGAAAACGAGCAAGGATTGCTCAAGAATGTCTCCGAACAATACCTCGTGGATGCAGTCTCTTTTACAGAAGCGGAAGCACGGATTTATGATATGCTCGGCTCGACCATCAGGGGCGACTTTCAGGTGACTAATATCAGCAAAAGCAACTTTGTCGACGTGTTCCATTATGAAGACATCGACATTTGGCACAAGTGCAAAATCACCTATGTCATCGCGGATGCTGATAGCGGCAAGGAAAAAAAGGTGACCCAATACATGCTTGTGACCGCCCACAACGTCAAGGAAGCCTACGAGAGAATCCACGAAAGCCTCAACAATATGCTCGTTACCTTCCGGGTGCCCGACGTGACGGAGAGTCCGATCGTTGAAGTTTTCCCCTATGAAAAGGATGAGGAACTCAATCCGCCGATTCCGGCTAACCTAAAGCCACTGAAGCAGGTGGAGGCAGAATTAAGAGAATATGAAGAAGGGGCCGAATAAGCCCCTTTTTTATTATCATTTCGTTGGCAGATGAAGAATTCAATTTAAAATCGATTTATTTCGTTGAAACTAAGTATATTTGCATCGTTTGGACCAGCACCCTATTACCAATATGAGTACAATATCCCGATTGTCGTTGATTGCCGCCATGGCCTTGGTTTTTTTCTCTTGCAACAAAAACGAAGATCCGCAGCCGGAAAAAGCAAACGAAATATTCCAAAGAGTTCCAAATGGAAACTTTGCCGGAAATTCGATCAACGTCGGAAGAATTGAAGTACTCTCCAATCGGTTGTTTTACTCTGACCGGTCTAATCCAGGGTATATTTCCGATGATCTATCCGTTGAGCAGCTTTGCTGTTACGCATTAAACAATCAAGTTCATCTTCAATCTTTCAGCGAGGATTACGTAGTCGGCGTGAGCAATTACTTGAACTCATTTATTTTGTACTACGTCAACCAACCGAGAAATCCGGAGAGCATCTTCCTGCCAAACGCGCTGGGTCAAACCCTCGGTGATGCGTATATGTGGGGAGGAGAAAACCTAGGCCTTTTTGAATTGAATGACAATCTGCTCTTGGCTTTTGTTCATGTGAAAAATCAGCGAAATCTATACATTTTTGACCTGGAGAAACATGCGAGCAACTTCGGCCTACCTCAGGACACCACAGGTATCATCAAGGTCGACATTTCGCAACTTGGAGTCAGAAACCCAAATTGTGATATAGATAGCCCGGGAAAAATGAGTCGTTTCGGAGAAGGTTGGTTAGTTTCCTTTGTCCATAACTGCGGGTCAAATGCAGGAACCTACTTTGTAGATAAAACCGGAAAGCTGTCAAAAGTCAATGCAAATTTTGACGGAATCTTCTACCACTTGGGACATACCATTCTCGAAAATGGCAAACTTGTGGCATGGGACGACACCAACTTGTACCTGTCTTTGTCAGGATCGTTAGAAGACCTAAGGCCAATTGCAAAGCTACCATTTAGAATGCAGTTCCGAGCAGTAGGAAACCGACTGGTAACCTTTTTCGGAGGCAACAACCTCTTCGAAGCGATGGAATTCAATGATTACTCCGGTGATCCCATCAACTTTAAGAGAATTGACACCCAAGGTATGGAGTTTGCAGATTTGAACGACGTTCGTCTTTTTGGAGAAAGGGTTTTCGTTGCATCAAATACCGGCCTGTTTTTCAAAGCTGAATCAGACTTTTGGACCTATGCAAAAGGGACTGACGACGGAGAATCAAACAGTCTTACGCTTGGGTATTCACTAGAGTGATTTTCAACCTTCATTGGGATATCAGATTTAAATCTATGAAGACGCATCTAGCCCAAAAAGGCTGTCTAAACTTGTCTAAGCTGATTATCAATTACAAACCTGATCAAGTCCTCTACGGCAATTCCCGCTTTTGCGGCAGCGTCCGCGATGTCCTCCCGGCTGACCTGTGCGGCAAAGGTCTTGTCCTTCAGCCTTTTTTTGACACCACTGACTTCCATGCCGTCATATCCCTGTGGCCGCATCAGTGAGTACGCATGGACAAAACCGGAAAGCTCGTCGAAAGCATACAACATCTTATCCATCTCTGACTCTGGCTCTACCCCAAAATATCTCGGTCCATGGCTGGCGATGGCTCTCAGGATACGCGGATCCATTTGCCTTGTTTCCAGTTCCTCTATGATCCTCCGGCAATGCTGCTCGGGCCATTGGTCCCAATCGGCATCGTGCAGCAGCCCCGACAAATGCCAAAGGTGCTGTATTGCGGGATCATACCCTCTCGATTCCGCATATTTCTTCATCAAATGCCCCACTTGCTGCATATGAAAGAGTAGTTTTTCGTTTTTGACCCAATCTTTAAGCAGTTCCATCGCATCTTCTAGGCTCATTAGATTGCCGATATGCTCCTGGGATCCAAATTCTTGACGGTTTAATAAATAGGAATGATTCATAACAGTTTCTATTTTCAAATATTATTTTTTGCTTTTTAAATTAGTATTTGTGCATCTTGTTTTCTTTTTCTACCTTTGGCGCTTATAGACGAGACAATTCAGTAGACGCCTCACCAATGGAAGATTTTTTTCAACTTTCTGATTACTACTATTTCCTCATTCTGGACAAAAAAAGCAATATTTCGCTTTGTAACGCCCATTTTGAAAATAGTTGTCCCTTCATAGATAAACCTATGAAGGGGCTTTCCTTTTCTGAATTCCTCTATTTCAAGGACTTTTCAACATATGAATATTATTTGGAAAAATCCTTATCCGAAGGAAATAGAAAATTCACGCTGGACCTTAGAAAGGTAAATCGCACCGGAAACGACCTGGAATGGACTAAATGGGAATTTACGATTTCCTTTGGCAACCAAGGCGAGCCCATTATCACCGCCATAGGTCATATCATGGAGGAAAAGAAAGAGCGATCTGTCGATTTCCCGAGCGACTTGAGCGAGGTACATGCCAAGCACGACTTGATGGAGGGCATTTTGAACGATACGTTGATTGGGTTTTGGATTTGGAATATGGCTGAGAATACCGAACAGCTGAGCCTTTCCCTTACCGAAATGCTCGGCTACCACGTACATTCGGGTGATACCAAGGCTATCAAATGGAAACGACATATTCATCCCGCCGACCGGAATCTTGTTGAGAAATCCCTGCAAGAACATTTTGGGTCAGGGGGGAAAATCCCCTTTCACTGCGAGTTTCGTATAAGGAACCGCCATAAGCAAGACGTTTGGGTACTCGGCTATGGCAAGGTATTAAAATGGGCCGCGGATAACCACCCTGCAACGATGGCTGGATGCTTCTTCGATATTTCTGAAAAGAAAAAAACCGAGCACTTGCTGCTACACCAACAAAGGCTGCTTCACACAGTCACCTTCAACCAGTCCCATTTGATAAGGGCCAAATTGGCCAATATCCTTGGAATCTTGGAGATTGTAGATCCTAAAGCTCCTGCCGCCGAGACATTGCACTTTCTGAAAATGATCAAAAAGGAAGCAAAAAAGCTCGACGAACAGCTCAAGCGAAGCATTTCGCAATCCAGTGGATTCCAAATCCAGTCCTTGCAGCAAGCATCCCTTTAGATCGGTTTTTTTGGAGAATAGGTCTTCTTCACTTCCCCACAGGTCAACATCTTGTCTCCAAAATAGGGGTTTCTGATCTCCTTTTGCAGGCTAAGCCAGTTTGCGCCTTTGTCACCAAATGCCATCGGGCAAAACTGTTTGTAGAGTTGCATCTCTCCATTACCGAAATACTCCACAACAGAAATCAGGGATTCAGAAAGCGTCTCGAATTCCTTCCTTTTCAGCTCCAAGTCAGTATTTGACTGGATTCCCTTTAAGCTTTTCTGAAGAATTGCCGCACTATTCGTCCATTTCGTGGACTCCTTGCCCTGCAGTTCAGCCATATTTGCGCCGTCGATGTGTTTGGCGAGCGGTAAAATCAACGCATCAATCAATCCTGCGTCAGATTTCACAAAGGCATCTTTTAAATCCGAATAGGCTCCGATGATTTTCTCCAAAGATTGCTGAAAACCGAGTGGCGTCGCAGGGGCCTTTTCGGGAAGGGCCATCATACTGAAATTCCCGGAAAGCTGTGCCGCAGCATCCACCGCGAAAACGCCATTGCTCACCACTTCCTCTCCCAATTCCAACCCACTCGTCACCAAGTAGGCATTTCCTGCTTGTGGTCCAAGTACCACCGCCCTCAACTGAAACTTGGGACTCTCAGACGACCCGACCTGGACGTAAACGACTGATCGTGGTCCTGTCCATAGGACAGCTGACTTGGGTACATAGATCCCTGATTTGCCGATCTTTGCGGATTGGATCGTGGCGTTGACAAACATGCCCGGTTTGAGTTGATAGCCTGGATTTGGAGCTTCGGCGCGGACGGTTATCGTGCGGCTTTGCTCATTGAGTACGGGATCGACAAAACTCACTTTGGCAGAAAAATCTCTATCGGGATAGGCGGAAACCTTGAATTTGACCAGGTCGCCCATTTTCACCGAAGCAATATCCGACTCGTAGACGTCCAACATTACCCACACTTTTCCCAAATCGAGGATCTCAAACATAGACTGACCTCGGCTTATAAAATCGCCCAAAGCAACGTTTCTTTGGCTCACTATTCCTGCCTTGTCTGAGATGATGTCGAATTGGGTTTGGACCTGTCCGTTTTGTTGCAGCGACGCAATTTGTGCATCAGTCAGCTTCCAAGACTTAAGTTTTTGGATCGCGGCCTCGTAAAGCGCAGGCTGCCTATCTTTGATCTTGGCAGCTTCGAGCAGCTCCCGCTGTGCGTTGATCAAATCTGGAGAATACACGGTAGCTAATTTCTGACCTTTCTGTACCACATCCCCGGTGAAGTTGACAAACAACTGATCGATTCTCCCTGAGAAATTGGCGGTAAGGCTTTGGATACCCTGCTCGTTGGGTTGGATTTTACCAACCAACTCGATTGAACGTCCCGCATCCCCACCGTAAACCTGTGTGGTCGAGACATTTGCCAAAGCAACTGCCTCGGGTGTCATTTCCAAAATGTAGGGATCTGTATTGGTGCTTGAGGTAAACTGGCTTAGTGGAACCAGTTCCATGCCACAGATCGGGCAGTTTCCCGGTTCATTCTGTCGGATATGGGGATGCATCGGTGAAACCCATATAGTCTCGCCATCCGCTTCAGCTTGGATTGTACCATTTTCCACCTTCCCGTCACCCCTGACCAGCCAACCGATGACGCCACCGAAAAACAGGCAGCCGAGAATGATTATGATGATATTTTTATTCGTCTTCATATTCTTGATTATTGAAATTCAAAATTTGGTCAAATCCCGATCAATGCCTCCAAGCGGGCAAGGGCCGTGTGCGCCTCGACCATTGAATTGGTAAACTCCTGATCGAAAGCAATCAACTCTTTCATGATAGATAGTATATCTTCCAATCGACCCTCTCCCGAAGCATAAGATGTCACTTGGATTTCGAGGATTTGGCGGGTCATTTTTACCTGTTCCTGAAGAAGCATTTGTGTTCTTTGGGCATTTTGAAATGCCACCAGTTCGGCTTCAAATCCAGTTTCCAAGTTTTCCAAGACCGATTGTTTTTGCAGCGTGGCGTTGTCCCTCCAAAGTTCGGCCTCCCGCTGCATAGATTTGTATTTCTTCCTGTAAATGGGAAGTGACAGGGTTACCATCGGCATCACCATGTTGTTACCCATCCCGGATGGCATATATTCCATGCCGTCCATGCCTCCGATCATCCCTGATTCGGGACGCGGAGAAAACACCATATAGTTGAGCCCAAGTCCCATCATTGGCCGTCCTTCCAACTTCGCCATTTCGGCTTGCGCCCTATAGGCTTGGCCTTCTTTTTCCAACATATTGAGCATGGGATTATTCACCCAAATACTGTCAGAATTATCCAACATCATGGTAGAGGCCGAAATATCTGGAAAAAGAAGCCTTACATCGGATTGATAAGGCCTGCCAATGAGTTGGTTGAAACGAATCTTCAATGCTCTTAGACTTTCAGATGCCTGCTTGATTTCGTTCTCCAATGCCATCTTCTGCACCTGAATCCGCATAATATCGGTCATTTTCCCCGAACCGGTCGATTCCATCGAGTTCATCGCTTGGCTTTGGGCGGGCATCGGTGCAGATGCAGCGTTGCCTTGGTTTCCCATCCCCATTCCGTCTTGTCGAGGTGCTGACTTTGGCCCGCTTGGTCCGGAGCGCATTGCATTTTGTAGGGAAGTGGCCGCTGCGGAGACTTCACCTCCTTGATACTTGATCAGGGCAAGCTCTTCCATGATGTGCAGCAGCTCCAGATTTTCGCTTGTGACATCTATGTTGCTTTCAAGCAGCAGCATTTGGTAATAGGCCTCCTTTACCTGAAAGGCCAACCGGTTTTTCTCCTCCCTAAATGCATGGAACTTTGCCTCGGCCATCAGCATAGCCTCGTCCTTTTGAACCCTGTTCATGCCAAACCAAGGAAACATCTGCATCAGGGACATCTCTGCCCGCTGATTGCCCATGAGCAGTTCCATCGGCCGTAGAAAAATCCCGGCCGAAAACTGTGGATCGGGCAAAGCACCCTTTTGGTTGACTTTCTCCAAAGCAGCCTCGTATTGCTTGAAACTGGCTTGAATAGCGGGGTTGTTTTGCATCGCCATTTCAAGATATTCCGGCAAGCCTTCCTGCGCCTGTACAGTACTCTGTACGCAAATCCAGCCCAAGCCCGCAACAATCATTACTCTGGCGGCAACTTTTCTGATTATATGTCTATCCATCATATCTATGATTTTTTCTGTTTTCTGCCAAAACTCCATCAAACACCTTCATTCTTTGCCTCCCTTTTCAATTCCCATTCCTTGTATTTCCCGAAAAGGACTGGGACAATAAACAGGGAAATTAAGGCTACCGTCATCCCACCAAATGTGGGAATCGCCATCGGAATCATGATATCCGAACCCCGACCTGCGCTCGTCAGCACCGGCAATAATGCCAACAGAGTCGTCGCAGTAGTCATCAAACATGGTCGGACCCGCTTCAAACCTGCTTCCAAAACTGCCTCCCTTACTTCAGCCTTGGATCTGGGTAGGTTTTGGTCAAAACTCTGCTTCAGGTAAGTTCCCATGACTACGCCGTCGTCTGTCGCAATCCCAAAAAGCGCAATAAAACCAACCCAGACTGCCACAGATAAATTGAATGTGCGCACTTGGAAGAGTTCCCGCATATTTGTACCAAAAAGGTCGAAATCCAGAAACCAAGCCTGTCCATACAACCAAAGCATCATGAACCCCCCTGCAAACGCCATGGCGATCGCCGAGAAAACCATCATAACCAAGGCCGTGGACCTAAACTGGAAATATAGGATCAGGAAAATCACCGCGAGGCAAAGTGGAATTACAAAAGCGAGGCGCTTCTCTGCCCGAACCTGATTTTCATAAGTACCGGAAAATACAAAGGTGACCCCCGCGGGCACTTGGAGTTCGCCCGTCCTGATTTTCTCATTGATCAGATTTTGGCAGCTTTCTATCACCGCCACTTCGGCAAAACCATCCCGCTTGTCAAACATCACATAGCCGACCAAAAAGGTATTCTCCCCGCGAATCATCATCGGCCCCGGTCGATAGTTGATCGCGGCAAGCTGTTCCAAGGGAATCGGACCTCCAGATGGAGTGTCCACAAGAATTCGTTTCAATGATTCCGAGTTGTCCCTGTATTCCCGAGCATACCTTGCGCGTATCGAATAACGCTCCCTGCCCTCCACAGTCGTGCTCAAGGCCATGCCCCCGACGGCAACCTCAATGGTTTCCTGTACATCCGAGATATTGAGGCCATACCGCGCCAACGCATTTCTGTCCAAGTCAATTTCCAAATAGGGCTTGCCCAAGGAGCGATCCACGAAAACCGCCTCAGCTTTGACCGAAGGGACTTCCTTCAGCACATTGGCGATTTGAATACTGAAGGATTCTATGCTTTCGAGGTCGGGACCAAAAACCTTCAATCCCATTGGCGCGCGCATACCTGTCTGCAGCATGACCAAGCGCGTCTCGATAGGCTGCAATTTAGGCGCTGCGGTCACGCCGGGGATATTCGAAGTACGGGATTGGATCTCAGTCCAGATGTCATCAGCCGTTTTAATCTCGTCCCTCCATTGTCGGTAGTATTGACCACGGCTAGGATCAGGCACAAGATATTGTCTTAGTTTTCCTGAAATCTCTCTCGCCTCTGAATCCGGCAGGTATTGAAAATCCTTGTCCCAAATCAACCTCGAAACGCGATCGTGCAAATACGATTTCCCGTCAATATTCAATTCAAAAAACCCATCGTTATCTACCCTGAACCTTAGCTTCTGCCCGTTTTCATCCTGAAGGAATTCGGTTTTATAATTGATGATGTTTTCATACATCGACATCGGGGCAGGGTCAAGAGGGCTTTCGGCACGTCCCGCCTTTCCCACGACCATTTCCACTTCGGGAATTGCCTGCACCAGCATGTCGAGTTGCTTGACGATCTGCATATTGGCTTCCACACCTGAGTGGGGCATGGAAGTCGGCATCAGGAGGAATGAGCCCTCATTAAGCGATGGCATGAATTCCTTACCCATACCAGGAAAAGAATGTACCAAGCCTGACCAAAGCGAGCTCGTCCTAACGTTCCATCCGATTTGATCAAAACCCTTTGGAATAAATCCAAAAACCGTACTGAATCCCAGCCAAATATTCAGCCCGAGCAAAACTAGCCCGAATGGTATCAGGAGAAAGGCGCGGGCATGATCGAGACACCAAGTCAAAATCCTTCCATAGTACCTCAAAAACAAACTGAATCCGCCCAAGACCAAGCCTACCGCCAAGCCGATAAAAAGGAAATTGACAAAAAGGGATTGTGTAAATCCAAGTGGTCTCCATTCAATTGCCAACAAGAATGTCACTGCGATAACGGCGATCAACATGTTGATTTGATCTTTCCACCGGCTGTTTTGAAGCACTTTAGGGAAATAATGATGCACCAACGCGTTTGCCCCGAAAGCAATTAACACGATTCCGGCCCAAGGAAAAAAGAAAACAAGAAAGATTCCGGCCAACAGCTGTGCCCATTGCAGTGCCAAGCGATAGGGAAATGTTTGCCCCTTTCTCCCAAAGACCAAAGATGCAAACATGGGCATAAACACCAAGGTGAAAATCAGGGAGGCAACCAAGGCAAATGTCTTTGTGTAGGCCAGCGGCGCAAATAGCTTCCCTTCCGCAGCCTCCAATGTAAAGACCGGCAAAAAGCTCACGATCGTGGTCATCACTGCAGTGACGATTGCAGAGCCGACCTCAGTAGAAGCCTCATAGATCACCTCCAGCTTCCTCTTGCCGTCCGGGGCGGTTTCAAAATGACGGAGGATATTCTCATTGAGGATAATCCCCAAATCCACCATCGTACCGATCGCAATCGCTATCCCAGAAAGTGCCACGATATTGGCATCTACCCCGAAATACTTCATGAAAATGAACGTCATCAATACTGCTAAGGGTAAAAGTGCGGAGATCAGAAAAGACGCCCTTAGGTTATAAACCATCACCATGATCACGAGTATGGTGATAAGGATCTGGAGAATGATGGCTTCGTTGAGCGTATTCAAGGTTTCTTTGATCAATCCGGATCGATCGTAGAAGGGCACGATCGTCACCTTCGACTCAGTCCCATCAGCAAGCGTCTTGGAAGGCAAACCCGGAGAAATTTCATTGATTTTGGATTTGATCGCGTCAATCACAAGCAGGGGGTTTTCACCATATCGAGCCACTACCACGCCACCAACCGCCTCGGCGCCACCTTTGTCAAGGACCGCACGCTCCACCCGAGAGGCGGGGCCAATGTTTACTTTGGCGATGTCCCGTATCCGCAGGGGAACGTTGTTGCTGACTGCAACGACAGCGGATTCGATATCTTCGATCGTCTTTACATAGCCCAAGCCGCGGATGATATATTCGACTTGGTTGATCTCCATCGTGTTGGCGCCAATGTCCAAATTGGACTTTCGCACCGCATCCATCACCTGCATCATGCTGATTTGGTGGGATTTCATGGCCACAGGATCTAGATCAACCTGGTATTCCATCACATGACCGCCGATAGTGGCCACTTCCGATACGCCGTCGCTGGCAGCTAGGGCATACTTCACATAATAGTCCTGTACACTGCGCAATTCGTGCAGGTCCCAACCACCAACGGGATTGCCGCTTGGATCCCGACCTTCTAGGGTGTAGAAAAATACCTGCCCCAAACCGGTCGCATCAGGTCCTAACTTTGGTTGGACTCCCTCTGGAAGCAAACTCGCAGGCAGTGAGTTGAGCTTTTCCAATATCCGCGAGCGGCTCCAATAAAACTCGACATCTTCCTCGAAAATGATGTAGATGGATGAAAACCCAAACATAGAAGTGCTCCGGATGGTCTTGACACTGGGCATTCCCAGCAGGGAAGTAGTGAGCGGATAGGTGATTTGGTCCTCGACATCCTGCGGCGAGCGGCCCATCCATTCGGTAAATACAATTTGCTGGTTTTCACCGATATCGGGAATCGCGTCTACAGGTACAGGGTCATTAGGTAGAAAAGGAACCGACCACTTAAACGGCGCGACAACGATGCCCCAAAGAAGGATACCCGCCAACAAAAGGAAGGTGACCAGCCGATTTTCAAGGAAGAATTTTATGATTTGATTTAACATGATCTTGATTGATCCAATGGTGAAATAACACAATTGCTTTTCAGGGAAGGGGGAAGTCCAGCATGTTCGATTGGGTGAATTTCAAGATGCTTGTAGTGTTGATCAAAAAGACCAAAAGCAGTATCAAACCCAACCGGAATGCACTTCCGCTTATAAATGTATCAGATCAAAAAAATGCAGTGAAGGAGAAAAAGTGGTGTATTCAGTATCGATGGCGGCGACGAATCGGCAAATCCAAAAGTCAATTCTTGCGCAATTTCTGAAACCGGGACCGCGTAATTTCCAAATTCGGGGCAAATCGCATCACTTGCCATGGGTTCGAAATCCAACACGTCAGAAATCTGCTGATCGGTATTTGGGAGCTCCAAATTGGAGACGTCGTCACAACATCCCGGCATCGGTTCTTGGGAAGGACAGCAGGTTTTGGCATCGGCAAAAAGATTGATCCGCTGAAAATCCTCCCCGCAATAATGCATGGAATAGCTCATCCCTGCATTGAATAGCAGGTAAAATAGGAGGAGCGATATCTTCAGCAATTGCCTCACGGTAGGATAATAATTTCCAAAAGTACCAATGGAAAACCAAACAAACTTATATCATTCTCGATTTTTTTCAACTTCAAGACTTGACCGCCCAGTCAAAATACTTCTTGATGATACTTGTTTTCTGTTTTTCAATAAAGGTCAAATAGGCATCCGCAACTGGAGAAAACTTCTTGTTTTTCAGATAAATAAGGTTCCAATTGGTCACAATAGGCAACCCTTCGACTGGAATAACCTGAAGATCGCCATTCTTCAACTCATTTTTGATCCCAATCAGAGGCATGATCGAACAACCCAATCCAGCGATGACAGCCTGCTTCACCGCCTCGTTGGAAGTCAGCTCGAGTTTCTTCCTAACCGAAATGTTGTGGTTCTTCAAAAACCGCTCCATCGTCAGCCGCGTCCCTGAGCCATGTTCCCTAAAAATCAGTGTAATCTGTTCTATCAGCTCGGCTCCAGAAAGAGACTTGTCGACTTCAAAATCCCTGCCTCCGACCAAAAACAGCCTGTTTTCCATCAACTCGACTTTCTCAAATTGTATCACTTCAGGCAGGATGGACACCAAGGCAAAATCAATCTCATTTTCATCGAGGGCGTTGATAACCATGGCCTTATTGGTCACATCGAGCTTGAGTTCCACGCCGGGATTTTGCTCCAAAAACTGTGAAAGGAAATAAGGCATCACGTACTTCCCCGTAGACACCACCGAGATTTTCAACCGTCCAGTCAATTGCCCTTTGAAGGAAGCAGTCTTGAAATTAATCGCGTTGACTTGCTCGAGGATCTTTTCGGCAGCGACAGCAATCTCCTTCCCGAAATCCGTCACGTAAAGCTTCCTTCCCACCACTTCGGTCAAAGGAAGATCAAACTGCTCCTGAAAATTTTTCAACTGGATCGAGACCGCAGGCTGCGTCAAGTGCAGTTCCTCCGCCGCTTTGGTGATGCTTTGGAGTTGGGTTATTTTCAAAAAAACGTGCAACTGGTGCAATGTGTAATTCATAAATAACGTTTATGTTTTAGATTATAA
This sequence comes from Mariniradius saccharolyticus AK6, assembly GCF_000330725.2. Classification (GTDB taxonomy): domain Bacteria; phylum Bacteroidota; class Bacteroidia; order Cytophagales; family Cyclobacteriaceae; genus Mariniradius; species Mariniradius saccharolyticus. The sequence goes on from NZ_AMZY02000010.1 coordinate 14,816, forward strand.
ATATAAATAAAAATATATTAATCTAACTCAAGAATTTTGCACAAGGTTTCATCTAAATAAAAAAAAAATTTCAGAAATGGAAAAAACCTTGATCCTCCTCTGTCCTTTCAGCAATTCCCAAAGTTTCCTGGACAGCCGCCTTCCGAAAAAAGACATCCGCTTTTTGACGGCTCTGGGCGGTGTTTTCCCCTTCCAGGACCGGATTTTTGTTGAAATGATGGGCAATTTCCTTATTTCTGAAAATATCAAGGAGGTCTATTTTGTGCAGGACCTGCATTCCAAGTTTTTGAGCGAGGGAATGCAGGAGGCCCAGATGGATCCAAATGATACGATAAAGGGAATTTCGGAGGTTTTTGATCGCCATCAAGTCGAAATCTCCGCGGCTTCAAGCCTTTCGCATCAGCTGTCAAAACTTTCCCTGTTTGTAATCGAGGACCAAGTGCATCAGATGTTGGGACAACCTTGCTTGCACAGGATCATACAGGAAAACAAAATCCAGATTAAGGGCATGCTCACGGACCAATCCCGCGCAAAATCCATCGAGTTTCACGTTCAGCAAGAACTGCAACTTTCATGAACATTCAGCTTCTGTTGGACAATTTCACCAACCCAGCATTCCTCTTTTTCCTTTTAGGTGTCTTGGCAGTCCGGATCAAAAGTGATCTCGAGATTCCCCAAAATTCTTCCAAATTTATTTCACTCTACCTCTTATTCGCCATCGGATTCAAGGGAGGACAAGAGTTGGCACACAGTACATTTTCGTGGAGCATTATTTCCTCAGTTGTCTATGGGATTTTGGCTGCCTGCTTGATCCCACTCTACACGTTTTTTATACTCAAAAGAAGATTTAGCATTGAAAATGCGGGGGCAATCGCAGCTGCATATGGTTCTGTCTCGGCCGTAACATTCGTAACCGCCGTATCATTTTTGGAAATGCAACAACAGGCTTTCCATGGCTATATGGTCGCGATCATGGCCTTGATGGAGGCGCCTGCGATTATTATCGGGGTATTGCTGATCAAGATATTTAGCAAAGAAAGCCAAACAGGTGTAAAGGTAAGAAGCGTAATCCACCATGCTTTTACCAATGGCTCGGTGCTATTGATTCTTGGCAGTTTATTGATCGGATTTTTGGCGAGCGAAAAAGAAGCGGAGGGTATCAAGCCATTCACTACTGATATTTTCAAGGGCTTCTTGGCGATATTCCTTCTCGATATGGGAATTTCCAGCGGTAGAAAATTGAAGGATTTTCTGGAATCCGGCAAGTTCACGGCAGCTTTTGCTGTCATTATTCCACTCATCAACGGCACCATAGTCGCCTATACGAGCCAATTCTGCTGCAATTCGGTCGGAGACAGATTTATCATGGCCATATTGGCAGCTTCCGCATCTTACATCGCTGTACCTGCTGCGATGAAAATTGCCGTGCCAAAAGCCAATCCTGGAATCTACCTTCCAATGGCCTTGGCGGTGACCTTCCCGTTTAATATCACATTGGGTTTTCCACTGTACTATATGGTCGCTTCCCTGTGAAAAATCAGGGAAAAATCTGACTAACGCTTTTGGCAAATACATCTTTTGTATATTTTCGCTCATCACCCAAAAAGCGAGTACAATGAAAAAACCAACAATCCGGATGGCGATTCTGGCCATTTTTCTGGGAATCAACCATTTCTGCTATTCACAAAATGAAGTAGACGTGCAGGATGCAGTAGCCGCCTACTTCAATGCCAAGCTTTGTGAAGACTATGAAACGATGCTGGGCTATACTTACCCTGACGTGGTAGAAAAAGCCGGAGGGCTAGACAACGTCCGAAAAGCTTTGATCCAAATTCAGGAAACCCAAAAGAAAAAAGGTTTCATTCTCCAAGAGTACAAAACCAAACCTGCTGTCCAACAGGTCGTCACAGGAGAAGAAACCCACGCAATCGTTCCTGTGACGACGGTTTCCAAAGTCCCTGGCGGTAAGGTGATCACCGAGACCAATGTAATCGCCGTCGGAACCGAAAAAAATACCCGCTGGTACATCATTGAGACCACTGCCTTGGATGACGGCAATGTCTCCAAAGTCTTGGCGACCTGGGACAATACCATGTTGCTGCCATTCAAGAAAGCACCTGTTTTCAAGGAAGACAAATAAAAAAGCCCTCCCAATCTGCTGGGAGGGCTTTTTTATAGATTTCTGATTTTCCATTTTGCCTTCAGGTAGCCCCAAATCACTTTGGGGCTCATGGCTTTTTTCCCCTTGAAGCCTCGAGCATGTCCCACATTTCCTGGGGAATCGCCTCCAGGTTGTTAAATTCGCCTGCGCCCATCAGCCACTCTCCCCCATCGATTGTGATGACTTCGCCATTGACATAAGCGGAATAATCCGAAACTAAATAGGCCGCCAGGTTGGCCAATTCCTGATGGTCGCCTACCCTACCCACGGGTACCTTTTTGGCAGGATCGAATTTTTTGACCAAATCCCCCGGCAACAGGCGGCTCCAAGCCCCTTCTGTAGGAAATGGACCTGGTGCGATGGCATTGCTTCTGATTTTATATTTGGCCCACTCCACTGCCAAAGACCGCGTCATTGCCAAGACGCCAGCCTTCGCCGCGGCACTAGGCACCACATATCCCGATCCGGTCCATGCATAAGTGGTCACGATATTGAGAAATGTACCTGGTTGTTTTTCTTTGATCCAATGCTTTCCCGCCGTCAAGGTAACTTGGGAAGTACCCTTGAGCACAATATCCAAAACCGTGTTGAAGGCGTTGGTTGAGAGACGTTCCGTCGGGCTGATGAAATTTCCTGCAGCATTGTTGAGCACCACGTCAACCCTTCCGGTCAGGGCGACTGCGTCTGCCCACATTTGTTCCACCTGGGCAATATCCCGTACATCGCAGGCCAAGGCGTGCACCCTACCGCCGGTCAGGTTTTCGATCTCTTTGGCCGTTTCGGTCAAAGTATCGAGTTTTCTACTGGTAATGATCAGTGTGGCACCAAGCTTCGAAAAGTAGGTTCCCATGGACCTCCCGAGTCCGGTCCCGCCGCCGGTCACCAATATTGTTTTGCCCCTCAGGGCACCTTCTTTCAACATTCCATCTGCGTAAGACATATGATTTGGGTTTAATTGCCGTTGAAGATAGACAATACGCCATGGAAAAAAAAGTTGGAAACCAGCATCCGACAAAGCGTGGTGCAAATCCCCGAAAGCGTTTAGATTTGTCCTGATTTGAAAAGAATGACAAGACAAAGCCTTCTTTCCTTTGCGATGCTATTGCTGACTGCCTGCCTTGGAGATGCCGAAAAAAACATCAGCACCGACCAACAGGTGGAAGGGATGGAAATCTTTCGCATCACCCAAAGCCTTGAAGAGTCGCTCTTCTTTGCACTTCAGGGCTTTGATTATTTCAAAACGGTCAATCCCGACACCCTGCCCGGATGTCCTGATGTCACGGTCAACGATGCAAACAGATCCGTCAGCTTGGTTTTTTCGGCCAAGTCGACCTGCACCAACAATGCAAATACCCCAAGAACCGGCAGAATCCTCCTGCAATACATCACCCGAAGTGTGCTTGAATCCAGTGTGGTGCTTACGTATGACAATTACTTTTTCAAAGGAAATGCCATCGAAGGCCTTCGGGAATTTCGCCGGCTAACGAGCATTGCAAACCCCAACCGTCGTACCGAAATCTTCGAAAATCTCATCATCCGTAACGAGAAAAACTCCAGCTCTCGGCTAAATGGCTCCTTCGTCCACCAAGTGACTTTACAAAATTCCACCTTAACCCAGTTCGGCAGTGGCGGTACCATCGAAGGGAGAAATATTGCCGGTCGGGCGATCAAAATGACTCAGGGAACCCTTAGGAACTATGACGTATCCTGTATTCTATCCGGCACGCTGATGCCCAAGCAAGGCAGCGAAAGCTGGGTAATCACCCATGGCGCCGGACAAGTATTCACTCACAACCTCAGCTACACGGGTGAAAACCCCTGCAAATCCACAGCAACGCTGACGCTACAGGATGGACGGGTGATAGTAGTGCAGTCACCTTGAAATCCTATTTTAGAGTAAATTCGGAGGAAGCCTTAAACAGCAAAATATTCAACTTCAAACCTCACATAAACATTCCAAACAAAAAACCCCGGCCTTTCAGCCAGGGTTTTTCTATTTAATTTGAAACTTGATCAATACCTGTAATACTCCGGCTTGAACGGTCCGCTGACCGATACGCCGATATATTCAGCTTGGTCCGGCCTAAGGGTATCGAGTTCGACGCCCAATTTCGCCAAGTGCAGGGAAGCCACTTTCTCATCCAAGTGTTTAGGCAATACATACACGCCAGGCTCATAATTCTTGGAATTGTTCCATAACTCGATCTGTGCCAAGGTCTGATTGCTGAATGAATTGGACATCACGAAGGATGGGTGGCCTGTAGCACAGCCCAAGTTCACCAAGCGGCCTTCTGCAAGGACGATGATTTCTTTGCCCTCCACATTGTACAGGTCAACCTGTGGCTTTATGACGTCCTTGGTGTGTCCATAGTTTTTATTCAACCAAGCCATATCGATCTCGTTGTCAAAGTGGCCAATGTTGCAGACGATCGCCTTGTCTTTCAGTGCCAGGAAATGCTCCTTCACCACGATGTCTTTGTTGCCGGTGGCGGTCACCACAATATCGGCTTCCTTCACTGCATCTGCCATTCTCTTCACGGCAAATCCGTCCATTGCGGCCTGAAGCGCGCAGATTGGGTCGATTTCGGTAACAATCACCCTGGCACCTGCACCGCGCAGAGACGCTGCGGAACCTTTGCCCACATCACCATATCCTGCGACTACGGCGACTTTGCCTGCCATCATGATATCAGTTGCACGACGGATAGCGTCAACGAGTGATTCCTTGCAGCCGTATTTGTTGTCGAACTTGGATTTGGTCACGGAGTCGTTGACGTTGATGGCGGGCATTGGAAGCGTGCCATTTTTCATGCGCTCATATAGTCTATGTACACCGGTGGTAGTCTCTTCAGACAAACCTTTGATGCCCGCTATCAACTCAGGGTAGTTGTCAAATACCATGTTGGTGAGGTCTCCCCCGTCGTCCAAAATCATATTGAGCGGCTTTCTTTCCTCTCCAAAAAACAGCGTTTGCTCGATGCACCAGTCAAATTCCTCAGCCGTCATTCCTTTCCAAGCGTATACAGATATTCCTGCTGCCGCAATGGCCGCTGCTGCATGGTCCTGGGTCGAGAAAATGTTGCAGGATGACCAAGTCACCTCTGCGCCCAAAGCAGCCAAAGTCTCTATCAAGACTGCAGTTTGGATAGTCATGTGTAGACAGCCAGCGATGCGCGCACCTTTGAGTGGCTGCGACGGGCCGTATTCTTCACGGATAGCCATCAAGCCGGGCATTTCCGCTTCGGCCAATTTGATTTCTTTTCTTCCCCATTCCGCCAAGGATATGTCCTTCACCTTGAACTTCACGTATTTTTCAGATTTGATTTCTGACATGATTGTATAATTAAATGATTGATTTTCAATTTGAGCTGGCAAAGTTAAGGCATTTCGTTCAAATAAATATCACAGAAATCTGAGCTCCTTGAATGCATATCTGTGCACCGATCCGCTTTTCTTCTCGATCCGTAGCCGCCCATCGTCCTCAATACCAAGGATTTTTCCTTCAAATTCCTCCCCATCATCGTACCTTGCCCAAATGCTGGACCTGAACAAGTGCTGCAGGTAGTCCGATTTGATTTGCAGCCTGTTTCCTTTTTTCAACAACAAATATTGGCGCTCTAGGTTTTTGACCAAGAGTTTAAAGATCTCCCATTTGTCAAACTCCTGACCAGCGAGTGTAGCCATCGAGCATGCGTAAGGGAGTGAAAAGTTCCTTTGATTGATGTTGAGGCCTATGCCTATCACAGAATACTCGATTGAGGTATTTTGGATCAGATTTTCGATCAGCACGCCTCCGATTTTCCCGGATTGGTCGTGAACGAGATCGTTGGGCCATTTGACCCAAATACCCGACAGATAGGAAGAAAGGGTTTCCCAAATCGCCAAGCTAACGACCATGTTTAACCAAAACTGCTCGGTAGGCATCAGGTAATCTGGACGTAGCACGATAGAAAAGGTCAGGTTTTTGCCCGGCTCAACCACCCAAACATTGCCCCGCTGCCCACGTCCCTTCGTCTGATTGTCTGTGATGATGATGCTGCCTTCGGCGATTTCCTTTGCCTTCAGCCGCCTCAGTGCTTCATCGTTGGTCGAGTGACACTCTGTCAGGTGAATGATGTCTTTTCCCAAAAAAAACGTGTTGGCAAGGATTTTATACATAAGGGATTGGTTATTTGCTACTCAAAATGGAACTTTGCTTGGCAGGCAATCGGATAAAACCTAACTTGTAAAATTACTTCAAACAAAAACATGACAGCAGAAGAGCTGAGCAAAATTATAGTAAAAGGAATGGAAGATAAAAAAGCTTCCGACATTGTGGTGATGGACTTGCGGGGCGTAAAAAATTCCTTCACCGATTTTTTTGTGATTTGTTCTGGAAACTCGGACACGCAGATTGAGGCGATATCCGATTCGATAGAGGAAACAACATTAAAATTCAAGGAAAAACCCTTTCGCAGTGAGGGAAAGACCAACAAGCAGTGGATCTTGATGGATTACATCAACGTCGTAGCCCACATCTTTTTGAAAGACAGGAGGAAATTCTACGGCTTGGAGGAGTTGTGGGGAGATGCAAAGATCACCCACATCGAATCCTGACCCGCCTGTTGAACTTTACGACCCAAATAGCGTTTTACAAACAATTGAATCCATAAGGAAGAATGAGCGAAAACAATAAAAATAAAAACTTCATGCCGAAGACGCCTCAGAAGCCCAACTTTCAGCTTTGGCTGATCATTGCGGCGGTGATCGTGTTGGTAGGCATCACTTGGTTTAACCAAAGGAATAGCGTAATCGAAAAACAACTAAAGGATTTCGAGGACATGTACTTGGCAAACGACGTGGCCAAGGTCATGGTGATCTACAACCAAAATGTGGTAGAAGTGAGCCTGAAGTCCGAGGCCTTGCAAAACAGCAAGTACAAGAATGAACTTGAAGCGAATAGTCCGTTCTACAATCCCGCTGGTCCACACTATCAGATCAGGATCGCATCGGTAGACAAATTCATCGATTATTTCAATGAATTGGAATCCAAAATGCCCGAGGGATCCCGTATTGGCTACACCGCCAAAACACAAGAGTCTTGGACAAATTGGTTCTCCAGCTTTGGCTTCTTGATTCTCCTATTCCTATTCTTCTGGATTATGATGCGCCGTATGGCAGGACCTAGCGGTCCGGGTGGGCAGATTTTCAATGTGGGAAAATCCAAAGCCCAGCTCTTTGACGCTGAAAATAAAGTCAAAATCACTTTTGACAATGTGGCAGGTCTGGATGAGGCGAAGGAGGAAATTCAGGAAATTGTGGAGTTTTTGAAAAATCCAGGCAAATTCACCAAACTCGGGGGTAAGATTCCGAAAGGAGCCCTATTGGTAGGCCCTCCTGGAACAGGTAAGACCTTGTTGGCAAAAGCTGTGGCTGGTGAGGCAGGAGTGCCTTTCTTTACCTTGTCCGGCTCCGACTTCGTGGAAATGTTTGTCGGCGTAGGTGCGGCACGGGTTCGTGACCTGTTCAAACAAGCCAAGGAAAAAGCACCTTGTATCATATTCATCGATGAGATCGACGCCATCGGACGTTCACGCGGAAAGGGCCAAATGCCCGGTTCCAATGACGAACGTGAGAATACGCTCAACTCTTTGTTAGTGGAAATGGACGGTTTCGGAACTGACAGCGGCGTCATCGTACTTGCGGCCACCAACAGGCCGGATGTATTGGATTCAGCACTCTTGCGCCCAGGTCGTTTTGATAGACAAATCTCCATCGACAAGCCGGATATCGTGGGACGGGAAGCGATCTTCAAAGTCCATCTTAAGCCAATCAAAACATCCGATGATGTGGATGCCAAGAAATTGGCGGCACAGACCCCTGGCTTTGCCGGTGCCGAAATCGCCAACGTCTGCAACGAAGCTGCGCTGATTGCAGCGCGAAGAAACAAGACTGCCGTGGATATGCAGGATTTCCAAGATGCCGTTGACAGGGTGATTGGCGGATTGGAGAAGAAAAACAAGATCATTTCTCCTGAGGAAAAGAAAATCGTAGCCTACCACGAAGCGGGTCATGCCGTGGCCGGATGGTTTTTGGAACACGCCGATCCATTGGTGAAAGTGAGTATCGTGCCCCGCGGCGTAGCAGCGCTGGGTTACGCACAATACCTGCCCAAGGAGCAGTTCCTCTACCAAACCGAACAATTGGTAGACGAGATGTGTATGACCCTTGGCGGTCGTGCCTCCGAGGAAATCATCTTCGGTAAAATCTCCACCGGCGCACTCAGCGACTTGGAAAGGGTTACCAAGATGGCCTATTCGATGGTTTCGGTATACGGTATGAACGACAAGATCGGAAACGTTTCCTTCTATGACAGCAAAGCATCCGACTACCGAATGACCAAGCCTTATTCCGAAACCACAGCCGAAACCATCGACGAAGAAGTAAGAAAGCTTGTCTCTTTTGCATATGAGCGCACCAAAGAACTGCTCAACCATAAAAGGGAACAGCTTGAAATTCTGGCCAAGGAGCTGTTGGAAAAAGAAATCCTTTTCCAAACTGACTTGGAAAGATTGATAGGTAAAAGGCCGTTTGCGAAGGAAACCACCTACGAGGCTTTCACCAAGAAAACCCCAAAGGTAGCTGCTAAAGAAGAAGCAGAACCAAAGGCAGAATCTGGGGAAAAAGTCCCTGCTGACAGTTCTACCGTGAGTTTCAGCAGCAATGGCAGCGGCATTTCCCATTCCAATGATCAATCGGAACTGGCGGATCCAACAAAACAATAGCGAATCAATCAGCAATGAATAAATAGGCCTCCTTCATGGAGGCTTTTTTCTTTCCTGTTATCTTTGGCCGATATCACTCAAGGCATGAACTTAAAAATTCACGACAAGAAGGTTTTTTTTGCATCTGACTTCCACCTTGGCGCACCCAACGAAACACTAAGCAAGGCAAGGGAAAAAAAGATCATCGCCTGGCTGGACAGCATCGAAAATGAAGCGGCGGCAATATTTCTGGTGGGGGATATCTTCGATTTTTGGTTTGAATATGAAAAAGTGATCCCAAAAGGTTTTGTAAAGTTCATTGCCAAAGTATCAGCTCTGCGCGACAAAAATGTCCCTATATTCTTTTTCACCGGAAACCATGACCTGTGGATGGATGATTATTTCACCAAAGAGCTTGGAATTCCTGTTTTTGATCATCCTATTGAAGTCAAGATTGAAGATAAGGTGTTCCTCGTCGGACATGGAGACGGCTTGGGTCCCGGAGATACCCAATATAAGATCCTGAAAAAAATCTTTACCAACCCCATTTGCCAATGGCTGTTCAAGTGGCTGCATCCTGACCTGGGGGTACGCATCGCACAAAAATGGTCGAAGAACAGCCGCATTTCGAACAACTCCAAAAACGAGGACACATTCAAAGGAGACGACGAGTGGCTATGGGCGTACTGCAAGCAGGTGGAGGCGAGCAGGCATTTCGACTATTATGTGTTTGGCCACCGACACTTGCCCTTGGAATTGCCTGTCGGAAACAAATCCCGGTACTACAACCTAGGCGAATGGATCAACAATTTCACCTACGGAGTATTTGACGGAAAAGAATTCAAATTGGAAAAATGGCAAGGATAAAAGCGCTGCTGCTACTTTTTCTCGCTCTTGGTAGTGGAAAAGCGTTCTCCCAGGAATCTGAATGGGGTGATTTTGTCGCCGTGGAATTTCCGCGTTTGGACAAAATCTCTCTTGATAACCAAGATTTTTTGTTTGTCGCCGACCCTGAGGGAAACCTCTACCAATACAATCTCTCTGGGCAGCGCATCAACAACTTCTCGCCTCCCCGTCAGGGTAGACTTACACAATTGGAAGCATTTTGGACAGTCAATATCTTCACTTTTTCCACTGACCTGCAGGAATACCGGATTTTGGACCGTTTTATCAACCCAATCTCCGAAAACAAGATCCCTGCCGAAAATATCGCTTTGGCCAAAGCCGCAACGCTCGGCAACAACAACATCATTTGGATCCTTGATGAAACAGATCTCTCGATCAAGCAATTTGATTTTCGCACCCGCCGGATTTTGCAGCAGCAGCCTTTGAACCTTGTGTTGGAAAATACCAGCCTTGACGTCCTCGATATCCGTGAGCATCAAAACCTGCTCTTTCTTAACATTGCCGGCCAGGGCATTTACATTTTTGACAACCAAGGAAATTTTATCAAAAGGCTGCAAGTATTCCCAAATGGCCGTCTAAGCTTCTGGAAGGGCTATTTATTTTTGGTGGAAAAAGACTCCATCCGACTTGTTGACTTCCAATCCGGCGCGGAGGAACAATTCAGGCTGTCGCTAGGTGCGGAAGTGACTGGAATTTTGGTGAACCGCAAGGCTGTCATACTCTACAACAAGCGTGGATTTAGGATTTATCAAAAAGAAAATACCCCATTGAAGGGGTATTAACTTTATTGAGATTGTATTGGGAATCATCCGATGGATACCAGAGTGATATCAAATATCAAATCCTCGCCTGCCAGTTGGTGATTGGCATCCAAGGTGATTTTTTCCTCATCCACATAGACTACTTTCACCGGCACGGGCTGACCCATTTGGTTTTGAAGCGAAAGCTCCATGCCAACTTCAGGCTTGATCGATGGGGGTACTTGATTCATCGGAATATCCAGCATCATATCCTCGCGCTTTTCGCCATAGGCTTCAATGCATGGAATTGTCACGCTTTTTTGGTCACCCACAGCCATGCCGTAAACGGCAGCGTCAAAACCCTTAATCATGTTACCGTCACCAAGTGTAAAACCAAGTGGCGACCTTCCTTCCGAAGAATCAAAAACGGTTCCGTTGAGCAATCTTCCAGTGTAATGGACCTTCACCGCATCTCCCTTTCCTGCAATAGACATAATTTTCTTTTTTAGTGGAGTACAAAGGTAGGCATTCCGAGACGCAATCAAAACTGACGGACACATCATAGCGGACAGTGTTCGGTAATGATATATTTATGTACGTTTTCGAACATATTTCAATCAATCGGGCTAGATTTAGGCTGAATCAGAGCCCTTTTGAAGGATGGCATCATTTTGTCAATAGAAGTTTCACCAAATAATCGCATACCATGGAAAGCCCCCAACTCGGAAAAATCCTGATCATTGACGACAATGAGGACCTGCTCTTTGCCGCAAAGATGTTTTTGAAAAAACATGCCAAAGAAGTCACCATCGAAAAGGATCCCAGAAGAATTCCTTTTTTGATCAATAACAACAGCTTCGACGTCATTCTCTTGGACATGAACTTCACCGACGACACCACTTCGGGTAAGGAAGGATTCCATTGGCTGAAACAAATCAAGGAAATCGACCCAAGTGCGGTGGTCATCCTGATCACGGCATTTGGGGATGTGGAGATGGCAGTACGCGCGCTCAAGGAAGGGGCGACTGATTTTATCCTGAAGCCTTGGCAAAACGAAAAACTTTTGGCCACGCTTACAGCTGCCTCCCGGCTAAAGGAAAGCTACAACCAAGTCGAAAAGCTCTCCACCAAACAGAAGCAACTCCAATCCGAGTTGAAGAAGCCTTATGCGGATATTATCGGGCAAAGCGCTTCGATGAAGAATATTTTCTCCATCATTGACAAAGTCGCGCAGACAGATGCCAACATCTTGATTTTGGGTGAAAATGGTACAGGTAAGGAATTGATCGCAAGGGCTATCCACGACCGTTCGCACCGCAAGGATGAGATATTCGTGGGCGTGGACATGGGTGCGATCACCGAGACGCTGTTCGAGAGTGAGCTCTTTGGGCATAAAAAGGGATCCTTCACCGATGCAAAGGAAGACCGTCCGGGCAGATTCGAAATTGCTGACAACGGGACCCTTTTCCTGGATGAAATCGGAAACCTGAGTATGCCATTACAATCCAAATTGCTAACCGTATTGCAGCGCAGGGAAGTGACAAGAATCGGCAGCAACAAGGCTGTCCCGGTGGACATACGTCTGATCTGCGCTACCAACATGCCCGTGCACGAGATGGTATTGGACAACACCTTCCGGCAAGACTTACTTTATCGAATCAATACCGTTGAGATTTTCCTTCCACCCCTACGCGAACGGCAGGATGACATCCCGATCCTCGCCAACCATTTTCTGAAATCCTATGCACAGAAGTACAGGAAAGAATTTGAGGGATTTACGCCAAATGCCATGCAGATGCTGCAAAAATACCACTGGCCTGGTAACATCCGCGAACTACAGCATGCCATCGAACGCGCCATCATCATGGCCGACGGCAAGCAATTGGACACCAGGGATTTCTTTTTCCTTTCTTCAAAACCGGTCAATGAAAAGGCACCCGCAATGGCCAATACCTACAATCTGGACGAAATGGAAAAAAGCACCATCCAAAGAGCAATCGACAAGAACGGAGGAAACATTTCAAAAGCCGCAAAAGAGCTGGGACTGACCCGCGCTTCTTTGTACAGAAGATTGGAAAAATATGGATTATAAAATTGGACTGCTGGGGCGGATCATACTACTAGCAGTATCACTGTTTGTACTTGCTTATTGCATCCTGAGTAGTGCGGGGGTATTCCTCATAGCGCTGTTTATCATCGTGGTACTGGCACAGGTGGTCTTTTTGATTGGCTATTCCGAAAATTCATTCAAAAAAGTCCGCCAATTTCTCAACAACATCAAACAGGACAATTACAGCAACGTCTATCCGGTCAAATTCGACGGCACGGAGACGGACGATCTGCACATAGAGTTCAATGCGATCCTCGCCAAACTCAAAGAAGACCAAGCCGAAAAAGAAGCCAATTACCAATATTTCCGATCAGTTTTCCAACACCTCAGCATCGGCCTGATTACATTCAACGAAGAGGGAAAAATCCAAATCGTCAATACTGCCGCCAAGCGGATGCTGAACATTTCCAATTTGGCAAACATCTCCGAGGTCGAAAAAATCAACAAAGAACTGCATCATGCGATCCATTCGCTAAGGACCGGCGGAAGCGAATTGATCAAGATCGCGCATCCCGATGGGATTATGCAACTTTCTGTGTATGTCATCGAATTGGTGATGCGGGAATCCAAATTCAAATTGGTATCCCTGCAGAATATCCAAAGTGAGCTTGAGGAAAAAGAAATGGAGGCTTGGCAAAACCTCATCAAGGTGCTGACCCATGAGATCATGAACAGCATCGCACCGATTTCCTCCTTGGCAGCCACCGTCAAGAGTGACATGGAATCCAAAATCAATTCCGCTTCCCAATTGGACGCGCACGACTTGGAGGATTACCTGATGGCGCTTTCCACGATTGAAAAAAGAAGCGAAGGCATGATCAAATTTGTCTCCGACTTCAGAAGTCTAGCCCACATCCCTGCACCGAAATTCCAAGCCATCCAGCTTCACTCGCTTTTTGAACATTTGGAAGTACTGCTGCAGCATCAGTTTGATCAGCACCAAATCCAATTCAGGAAAAAAATCGAGCCCGAGGATCTGATCCTATTCGGCGACCAAAGTTTGATCGAGCAGGTCTTGATCAACTTGATCCAAAATGCCATCCAAGCCGTCGAGGACTCCGTGACGCGGGTAATTTGGCTGGAGGCATTCATTGATGAGTCCGGTAAAATCATCATCGAAGTGGCCGATTCGGGCAAAGGAATCGACGAAGAAGCGCTTCCAAAAATCTTTATTCCTTTCTTCACCACCAAGAAAAAAGGCTCAGGAATCGGACTGAGCCTCTCAAAACAAATCATGCGCCGCCACAAAGGCAACATTCAGGTACGTTCGGAACTTGGCAGCGGCACGGTATTCAAGCTGATTTTCAACGGGTAGCGGATCTCTCATAAATGAAAATCTCACCATCACAACGCAACCAGGAATCGTTCACAAGCTGGTAATCGGTGTTGATAAAAAGCCTTTCTTCGGTTGTCGAGTTGCAATTGACAATGAGTTCCGGCTTCGTTTCAAACACCAGCCTCAAATTCAACAACTGCTCCTCGCTTGTATTGGGAATAATTGTAAACTTGCCTAACGCCCTTATCGGCTGTCCTGCATCTGTGTCGATACGTGTGGAAGTTTTTGCAAAACCACCTCCCGCAAAAAACTCATACTTTTCCGTAAATCCGATATCCTGACCCACGATTGGATCTCCACCCCTCGCGTCGACGAGCTTTACCAACTCCCAAGGGCCATTCACGCTTGTAGGGACATTTTCCTCTTTGTCGCAGGAAATCATTCCAAACGACGTCATCGCCATGATCAATGCCAATAAAACTTTCTTCATATCGACTTGAAATCTGAACTTTTGCTGTGAAGACGGACAATTTCTCGATTCCGTTTCATGCGGCTGTGAATTTCATGCATTTTCCCCAATTCCAGAAACGGAAAATCACAATTCGAACAAATAAGCGTGGACGGATTCCTTAACGTTTTCTTCACATTCACGGATACTTGGGGCAAAAACTTATCTTAATCATAACACGCTGTTTAAGACTGGATTAAACGAGAGTTTTAACTTTCGAGCAAATCCTAATCCACTTGAAAACCCACTTCAAAACCATCATCATCTCCGACGTGCATCTTGGCACCAAGGGATCAAAGGCCAAGGAGGTTGCAAGGTTTCTCAAACAATACAGTTGCGAAAACCTCATCCTCAACGGCGATATCATCGACGGCTGGCAATTGAAAAAATCCGGCTCCTGGAAGCGCAAGCATACGCGCTTTTTCAACAGAATCCTCAAGATGATCGAGCGTGACCAAACCAACGTCACCTATCTCCGCGGCAACCACGACGACTTCTTGGATCAAATTCTGCCTATCCAAATCGGCAACCTTTCGATTCAAAACGATATGATTTATGAAAGTAATGGGAAAAAATTTTTCATCACGCATGGAGATATTTTTGACAGTGTCACGACAAATCTGCGCTGGATCGCCTATTTGGGAGATGTGGGGTACACCTTTCTGCTGTGGCTAAATCGCCTGGTGAACTACCATCGAAGGAAACGTGGCCTTCCCTATTATTCTTTGAGCCAATACGTCAAGGGGAAAGTGAAAACTGCTGTGTCCTACATTGACCAATATGAGGAGGAACTGGCCAAGATGGCCAAAGCGAAAGGCTGTGACGGCATTATTTGCGGCCACATCCACAAAGCCGAAAACAGGATGATTGATGGCATCCTGTACCTCAACTCGGGTGATTGGGTGGAAACGATGAGCGCGCTCGCCGAAGACCACGACGGCAATTGGCAGTTGATCTATTACAATGAAATCAACTTCAGGAAATCCTACAGATCCGAAGACGACAAGGCAGTCGCAATCGAGCGGCCACGCGAATTAAAGACGGTCGCATTCGAATCCGTATCCAAAGGACTGAAAATCCCAAATTTCTTTTTCTAGGATGAAATTTCTCTTTATCGTCCAAGGGGAAGGACGGGGGCATATGACACAAGCCATTGCGCTTTCCCAAAAATTGGAATCCTGGGGCCATACCGTATCGGCAGTCTGTATTGGTAAAAGTGCAAGGCGGCAAATTCCGGCATTTGTCCACCAAAACATCGCCGCACCGATATATCTCTACGACAGCCCTAATTTCGTGACCGACGAAAAACAAAAGTCCATTTTACTCTGGAAAACATTTACCTACAATCTTGGTCAGATCAATAAGTACCAAAAGAGCCTTCGGATTATCGACGAACAAGTCAATAAATACCAACCAGATGTGATTCTGAATTTTTATGATATTCTTGGTGGTCTTTACAAATTGCTTTACAAGCACACGGGCGAATTCTGGACCATCGGTCACCAATATTTGATCGAGCATCCGGAGTTTCCTTTTGCCCCCAATCAGACTCTCGCCAAGTGGCTTTTCAAACTTAACACGAATCTCACTGCGATCGGCGCATCAAAAAAGTTGGCGCTCTCATTTAGAAATTTTACATCATCGTCAAACAAAAATCTGTATATCCTGCCCCCACTCCTGAGGAGGGAAGTAAAGGATCTCCAACCCAAAAACGATGATTTTTTCCTATGCTATATGGTCAATCCAGGCTATGGACAAGACGTGATCAACTTTGCGACAGCAAATCCAAACATTGAAATTGTGGCTTTTTGGGACCATAAATCAATGCCTGACGGGTACAAACCAGTCCCAAACTTGATTTTCCACCAAGTGAATGACAGGCTTTTCTTGGAAAAAATGGCTTCCTGCAAGGGCCTTGTAAGCACGGCCGGATTTGAGTCGATTTGCGAAGCGATGTATATGGGAAAGCCTGTCATGATGGTGCCTGTCGCTGGACAGTACGAGCAAGCCTGCAATGCCATGGATGCGGAAATATCAGGCGCAGGAATTCAAAGCACGGATTTTGACTTCCGGAAACTTATAGAATACATAGATCAAAAGGCGACAGAAGCTCTGGATTCTAAAACTTGGTTTGACCAATTTGATTCATTGTTTTTGAAAATTATCGCCGAAAACGATAAGCCACCGCTAAATTCTAGCTCGGTTAGAAGAGTCAAAAAATCGAAGGCTTTCGGAATTTTATCTTCCTGAAAAGAATCAAATAAGTTTCTGTCACCCCTTCATTCAATCTAAAACGATTGCGATAATTTTTTTCCGATTTCGGGTCTTCCTTCTTCCGATCATTTCGATTTACCCTATGCAAAAATCAGTAAATTGGGAAGTCGAATTTTTACAGGTTAGTTATGACAGAAGAGAAAAAACGGCTTCAGGAGACGAAGGATGGAGTTTACAATTGGAAGAAATGGGGCCCATACCTGACCGAACGCCAATGGGGTACCGTACGCGAAGACTATAGTCCAAACGGTGCCGCCTGGGACAACGTCACCCACGACGACGCGCGAAGCAAAGCCTATCGCTGGGGTGAGGAGGGCATCGGCGGAATCTCTGACGACAAACAAACCCTCTGCATAGCTTGGGCCTTTTGGAACGGGAAAGATCCTTTTATCAAGGAAAGGCTTTTTGGATTGACCGGTCCGCAGGGCAACCACGCGGAGGACGTCAAGGAAATCTACTATTATCTCGATTCCACGCCCACGCACAGCTACATGAAGATGCTGTACAAGTACCCCCAAAACGAATTTCCATATACCCAACTTTTGGAGGAAAACCGGAAGCGGACCAAAAACGACCCCGAATTTGAGATCATTGATACAGGTATATTTGACCAAGATGAATACTTCGATATTTTCATCGAGTATGCCAAAAAATCACACGAAGACATCTCTGGATTTGCCACGATCCACAACCGAGGGCCAAAAGATGCAGATATTTGGGTGATGCCGACTTTTTGGTTCCGGAAAACCTGGTTTACGGGTCAGGAGGCATTTATGCCAAAGCTTACCAAGACCACAGAAAATGTCGTCAAGGCATACACTCCTAATATGGGTAATTATTTCATCAATTTTGATGGAAATCCGGAGATCAGGTTTTGCGATAACGAGACGAACCGCGAGCGACTTTACAACATCCCCAACGACAAGAAATACCTCAAAGACGCCATCAACGACTTCGTTACCAAGGGCTACCAGCAATATTTAAATCCAAAGGATTTTGGTACCAAAACGGCTGCAATCTACAAACTCACCATCCCCGCGGGTGGAAGCGCAGTGGTCAAGTTCAGGATGATGCACCAGCAGTCAAAAGACGCCTTGGAACACTGTGACGCAATTTTGGAAGAAAGGAAAAGGGATGCAGATGAATTTTATGGAGAAATCCAAGAGCGCGTAAAGGACCCTGAAATGCGGAATATCCAACGTCAAGCCTATGCCGGGATGATGTGGGGCAAGCAGTTTTACTACTATAATGTAGACCGTTGGCTTGACGGCGACCCCGGACGATACCAACCGCCAAAGGAGAGGAAAAAGGGCCGCAACAGCAGCTGGCGACACATGTACAACCAAGATATCATCTCCATGCCTGACAAGTGGGAGTATCCTTGGTATGCGGTTTGGGATTCGGCCTTCCACTGTGTTCCGATTGCGAGGATAGATCCTGAGTTTGCAAAAGACCAGCTTATCCTGTTTCTCAACGATTCTTACCTCCATCCAAACGGACAGATACCCGCATATGAGTGGAATTTTTCCGATGTAAATCCTCCAGTCCATGCCTATGCCGTACAGCGGGTCTATCAGATCGACAAGAAAATGAATGGGGGAAAAGGCGACCGGGACTTTTTGGAACGCTGCTTCCACAAGCTGATGATCAACTTCACGTGGTGGGTCAACCAAAAGGACAGCGACGGCAAGAACATCTTTGAAGGTGGTTTCCTTGGTCTAGACAATATTTCAGTTATCGACCGCTCCCATGCCCATCGCTACAAGGGAAAACTGGAACAAGCAGATGCGACGTCTTGGATGGCTATGTTTTCGCTTAACATGCTTCGGATATCCTTGGACCTCTGCGAGTTCAACAAAAACTATCAATACACGGCGATCAAGTTCCTGGAGCATTTCCTCCATATTGCGGGGGCAATGAGCAATATCTCCGAAGAGCACATCAGCCTCTGGAACGATGAGGAAAACTTCTTTTTTGACGTTTTTCACCTACCTGGAAAAGAGCCAAAGGTGATGAAACTCAAATCCATTGTAGGCATCATACCTTTGTTCGCAGTTGAATCGATAAAGGTGGATATGTTTGAGAGCCTTCCGGACTTCAAGGACAGACTGGAGTTCTTCCTAAAGGAAAAACCCAAAATGGCAGCTTTGGTCTCGAGCTGGATCAAGCCAGGATACGAGAAACGGAGGTTGTTTGCCCTCCTAAGGGGACACAGAATGAAGAGCATCCTCCAAAAAATGCTTGACCCGAACGAGTTCCTAAGCGACTACGGCATCAGGTCGCTGTCGAAATACCACCTCAAAAAACCCTATAGCGTCAAAATCAACGGTGACCTGCTGACTGTCAGGTACACTCCTGGCGAGTCCGACTCTCTGATGTTTGGGGGCAATTCCAACTGGCGTGGGCCGATCTGGTTTCCCATCAACCATTTGATTATTGAATCATTGCGCAAATTCGATTACTACTATGGAGGCGAATTCTCGATCGAGTACCCGACCGGCTCGGGAAATTACGTCACGATGGATTTGATTGCCAAAGAGCTTTCGCTCCGCTGCATCAAGCTGTTTTTGCCGGATGAAAATGGAAACCGACCGGTATATGCCCATTATGAAAAATTCCAGAAAGACCCCCATTTCAAGGACCACATCCTGTTTTACGAGTATTTCCACGGAGACAACGGCCGAGGCCTCGGCGCTTCGCACCAAACGGGTTGGACTGGCCTCGTCGCCGAGATGATCCACAAGTATTACAAAACCGAAAGCACATCCAAAGACAATGCTGAGTCCTTTTTTAGAATTTGAGCGGATAGAAGCTGGCTGCGATGAAGTCGGGCGGGGTTGCCTTTGCGGGCCCGTCGTGGCCGCAGCGGTCATTTTGCCGCCTGACTTCGCCAACGCTTTTGTCAATGACTCAAAAAAATTGACCCGGGAAAGCCGGAATGTCTTGGTCAACGAAATCAAATCCGAAGCCATTGCCTGGTCCATCGCCGAGGCAAGTGTGGAGGAAATCGACCGGATAAATATTCTCAGAGCGTCTTTTCTAGCCATGAGCCGGGCAATTGAAGCACTAAATGTGAAACCCCAACACCTGCTGATCGACGGCAACAGGTTTAGCAGCCATTTGACAATACCTCATACCTGTATCGTAAAGGGCGACGGAAAATTCGCGAGCATAGCCGCAGCCTCCATACTGGCAAAAGTCTACCGAGACGAAATGATGGAACGCTTCGCAGCCCAATATCCAGGATATGGCTGGGAAACAAATGTGGGCTACCCTACGACTTCCCACCGCGAGGGAATATTGAAACTCGGCACGACCCCACTCCACAGAAAGAGCTTCAAGCTGCTGCCTGATCAACTGGAATTTGATTTCTAAAAGCGAAGGAGCATATACCCCTGAGGAACATATTTGGTAAGAGTCGTCAGCATCGACAGCGCAATTTCTGCTCCTTGCCACATATCGGCAGGTTTCATATTGCGCGCGATGAGCGATTGGCCACAGATATAGAACTCGACCCCAGCGTCCTTCAAAGCTTCATAGACAGGAAGGTTTGGATTTTTGCAGCCATAGAGCTTTTCATAGTATGCATCTCCGAGGATGCTAAAAACCGCACCACCATGTACCGCCACTTTCACCTGGATATGCTCATGCTTGACGCCGCCGATGCCATGGAGGTTGATCATGCGGGCAATATTGTCCACCATTCGGTTGATTTGCTTGGGATCGTCGGCCGGCGAGGCAAGGTCAATCACAATCTTGAACTTGCCATTTGGGTCGGGCCGTTCTGTGGCTTCAGGTATTTCATAAATACCACCAAAACCTTTCACGATCGGAAATTGTGCAGTTTGGCTTTTGCCTGAAATCGCGAGCAAACAAAGGAAAAATGTCGCAATCAATGTGTCGGTGGGTCGTAGCATGGGTTTGGCATTGGGTTGTGTCCTAAAAAGTACCCAAAAAACAATCCCCCTCAAACTTCTATTTTTTGAACCACGTGCCTTGACGTCCCATTGACGGTTTCAATGCCGGAAACAATGAATTTATTGTCCTTCCAATGATAAAACTTGACCTCTTCCCACTGCTCAAAATTCCGCTTCATTTGCATGAAATCCTCTATCCTGAGCAATCCTGCCAGGTTCCCCTCCTTTATCTGGTAAAGCTTATACCCAGGCAACACATTGTACTTGCTGTTGCCTTCGAAAATGAAATACAGGTCCTTATCGATTAAGCCAAGTGTGCTGTAATCCGACAAGGCATTTCCAAGCCCATAAAACACCTTCACTGAGGTATCGTAAATCCGTGCACCTGAGTGGTCGAGCAAGACAAAATGGACGAATTTTCGCACCACTTTATCGGAACTGGAAGCCATGGCGATGTATTTCCCGTCGGTCTTTGAGTGGTAGACCACCATCTCCCTTCTGAGGTTTTTTGCATTTCTCCTCCATCCGGGATTTTTCTTGTAGTCAAAAAAGCCCTCCAAAGATCGCATCGGATGAATCTTCGCCTCTTGTTCAAGAAAATCATTGACCGAAACATGGTAATATCCCGAAAACTGCTCTCCTTGCTTTTTGGCATAAGTCCCGACAATACTGTATCCAGATGCTGGGGATGAAATCAATTTTGCCGACTTGAAGATCAGTTTCTTCGGCCCGAGGGGAAGTATTTCCTTTTCGTAGACTTTTGCCCCAGAGGTAGCAAATCCAATCATCCTCAGCGACTGGTTGGTGTAATCGCCTTTTTTGTGGATCAGGATATCAAAGACATCACCCTTGACCTGAACATCCCAAACCCTTGTTTTTGGATAAAACAATTCGGACAGCGATATCAGTACCCCAGACCGATAATCGTACAATTGAACAAAATCACCTTTCTCCAGCGATTCAACCACCAAAAGGGTATTTCCGATGATCTTGAATTGATCAATTCTGCCAAGGTTGACAGAAATCGGATAAAACTTGATATCCTGGGTTTTTGTGTCGATGACACAAATCATCTTAAACGAATTTTGATTGGAGAGTAGCAGGTAAACTTTTTCCGCTACGACTTCATGGTTGATTGCCAAAAAATCCCGTCCAACTCGGTACTCTTCGAAAAGCTGGTGATCGAAATTCCCGTCTTTGAGCGACAATGACAGTACCCCCAAAATAGGATCAACTTGATAGGTAAGTACAAAATCCTCCCCCGTTACAACGCCGCTGTTTGCCCCGAATCCAAGTTGACTTTCGGTTTGTTGGCTCAATTCCTGACAAAACCCACCGACGGAAAAAAGAAATAATATTAAAGTCGTTCGAAATAGAAATGCGAAGCTTCGTGACATAACGGAATTTACGCCCCAGAAATGAAATGGTTTTTTAAAACCAAACACTTTAGGAAGTTGGTGCTGGACTTTCTTGGGTTTTTCCCTTTGGTCGTGGCACAAATCTAGGAACGCGGGCTTGATAGGATTTGTATTCGGGATACTTCGAAGCACTGATTTCCTCACTGAAATTAGAACTGCCTTGGAAAAGAATCAACAGCAACAGACAGCCGACTACCGACCAATTGAGCCACTGCCCAGACGTGGCTACAGAAAAAAAGTAGAAAGTCACCCAGAAACCTTGCTCACCGAGGTAATTGGGATGGCGGGAAATGGCCCAAAGCCCCTTGTCCAAAAAACCCTTTGCAAAATCCCCCACAAGCAACTTCCCCTCCCGTATCAGCCTCCATTTTTCAGATTGGTACTTCCACTGCTGCTCGTCGGCGGCGGTTTCCAATGCCAAGAAAAACAAAGTGCCGGCAGCCACGAAGTAATCCCACCTACCAATACCTCCATCGTCAAACTGCATTACCACCAGCATGGGTAGCGTAAACAACAAAATCAACACATTTTGATAGCCAGAAATAAAAAACAGATTGAATAGGGTCCATTTCCATCGGGGTTGAAACTCGGGCTTTTTCCGCAAAATCTCCCAGCGGTAGTCCTCTTCGCCCTCCCAAAACTTCCATCGATAGGCACCTTTTCTGGCAAAATTATAGGTAAGCCGCACTCCCCAAGCGCTTACCAATACTGCAAGCAGGATCATTCTTGGCGTGAAGTCACCATAATTTGCCATCACCCAGGCATAAATGATCGGCAGGATGCTCCAATATTTGTCAACCTGACTGTTATTGCGGGTAAGTTCTCCTACCAGAAAACAATAAGCAATCGACACGCCGCAGATCTTGACCAATAGCGAAAGGGCAGCCCATTCCGATTCTCCCAAGGGTATGCCAAACAGGTAGGTGAAAATGGGTACTACCAAAAGGGTGAATATCAAGAGTACAGCTGTTTGGACGATCTTCATGGAGACAGTATTTTCTATTGAAAATAGGGAGAAAATCAATTTTTCAAAAATCATTACAAACCTGGCGAAAAAAATACTGGACAAGGCAACCCACCTATCAACAAAAAAGCCCCGGAGAGAATCCGAGGCTTTGTGCGCATGAGAAGATTCGAACTTCCACACCCGTAAGGGCACCACCCCCTCAAAGTGGCGTGTCTACCAGTTTCACCACATGCGCGGTTAGGGTCTGCAAAAGTAGAAAGGTTTGGTATTCGTTGCAAGTGGGTAAATGAACTTTCCGAAGAAAAATTGGGCGGAATCAGACTCCGGTGTTCCCGCTTTCTGCAAGCTTAGGGAAAGATTTTCCTTTCCGCAGCCAACAGCGTATTGAAAAGCAAGGAGGCTATTGTCATCGGTCCAACACCACCTGGCACCGGGGTAATGGCCGAAGCTTTGGCCTCCACTTCGTCAAATTTCACATCTCCCAAAAGTCTGAATCCGGACTTTTTACTCGCATCATCGACCCTGTGGATTCCTACGTCAATCACGACAGCACCTTCCTTGACCATCTCTGCCGTGACAAACTCCGGTTTGCCGATCGCCACGATCAGAATATCGGCAGTCTTGGTGATTTCGGGAAGGTTTTGTGTGCGGCTATGGGTGAGCGTGACGGTACAATTTCCAGGATATTCATTTCTTGCCATCAGGATACTCATCGGAGAGCCTACAATATGACTGCGACCTATGACGACACAGTGTTTGCCTGCAGTTTCAATCTTATATCTT
This sequence comes from Mariniradius saccharolyticus AK6, assembly GCF_000330725.2. GTDB lineage: Bacteria > Bacteroidota > Bacteroidia > Cytophagales > Cyclobacteriaceae > Mariniradius > Mariniradius saccharolyticus. The sequence continues at coordinate 38,619 of NZ_AMZY02000010.1, forward strand.
TTCAAAAGCTCCACAATTCCGTAGGGAGTAGCCGCCACATAGGCAGGCCAGCCCAAGGTCATCCGCCCCACATTGGTCGGCGTAAACCCGTCGACGTCTTTCTCGGGCTTGATCTTATCGGTTACTTTCTGGACCGAGATGTGTTTTGGCAGTGGCAACTGCACAATCAATCCGTCGATTTCGGGATTGGTATTGATATCTTCCACCACTTGGAGCAATTCCGCTTCGGATACAGCTGCATCCAAACGGACCAAAGTGGATTGGAAACCTACTTGCTCGCAAGCCTTCACTTTAGCACCCACGTAGGTCTGGCTCGCACCGTCGTTGCCGACCAATATGGCTGCGAGGTGGGGGATTTTTCCTCCTTCAGCCTTGATTTCGGCTACCCGAGCGGCGATTTCGGTTTTGATTTGTTCGGAAGTGAGTTTTCCGTCGATAAGAATTGCCATTTGCTATGGATTAAGTTTTTTTTGAAAGTACGAAATCCGAAGTACGAAGTACGAGGAAAGCACACCCTATTGGTTGCTTTTTGCTTTGTTAATCGAAGCCACAACCATCTTCAATATCTGTTCACCCTCATCTAAAAGCAGTGACAGTTCTCTCTCTAACGAAACATCACCGTTGATCTCTCTGATAAGTTCCAGGAAGTATAACGATTCATCAGCTTCCTCTTCGACAATTTTCAATTTATTAATGAAGTCAGCGGTTGACTTTGCGCGTTGACTCGCACGGTAGTTTGCTCCTACTGAACTGGAGCATCTGATAAGTTGGTTGACATAACTGTTGAAGCCTCTGGAATTAGGAAGTTTGTTGCAAAAATGCCAAACATCAACTGCAAACCGTTTTGTCCTTATTGTCAGATTGGTCTGCATATGGGTCTCAAAAGGGCCTTGAGTTAAGATATTCGTACTTCTAACTTCTAACTTCGTACTTGACTAATCCAATTTAAGTACCGCCATAAATGCCTCCTGAGGCACCTCGACATTGCCGACTTGCCTCATTCGCTTCTTGCCCTTCTTCTGTTTTTCGAGGAGTTTGCGCTTTCTGGAAATATCACCACCGTAGCACTTGGCCAAGACGTTTTTGCGAAGTGCCTTTACGGTCTCCCTGGCGATGATTTTGGTGCCGATGGCAGCCTGGATGGCGATTTCGAACATCTGACGCGGTACGAGTTCTTTGAGTTTTTCACAAAGTCTCTTGCCCCATTCGTAGGCTTTGTCGCGGTGCACGATGGCGGAAAGCGCATCTACGACCTCGCCGTTGAGCATCACATCCAATCTCACCATGTGGGATTGCTGGAAGCCCATCAATTCGTAATCGAGCGACGCATATCCCCGCGAAATGGTCTTTAATTTATCGAAGAAATCAAATACGATCTCGGCCAAAGGCATATGGAAGGTCAATTCGACCCGGTCAGAAGTCAAATAGATTTGGTTTTTGATCTGACCTCTTTTTTCCATGCAAAGTTGAATCACAGGACCCACATACTCTGCAGCCGTGATGATCGTAGCTTTAACAAACGGCTCTTCAATATGCTTGAACCTGGTCGGATCGGGCATGTCTGAGGGTGCGTTGATCAATTTCACCTCGTCATTGGTCATGATGGCCCTGAACTGCACAGAAGGCACCGTCGTGATCACCGTCATGTCAAACTCTCGCTCAAGCCGCTCTTGGATGATCTCCATGTGGAGCATTCCCAAGAATCCGCAGCGAAATCCAAAACCCAGCGCCGCAGAGGTCTCGGGTTCCCATACCAGCGAGGCATCGTTGAGCTGTAGCTTCTCCATCGACGCCCTCAACTCTTCGAATTCGGTGGTATCCACGGGATAAATCCCCGCAAAAACCATTGGCTTTACGTTTTCAAAACCCTTGATGGCCGCGGCACAGGGATTTTTCACATGGGTAATGGTATCACCGACTTTCACTTCTTTGGCGACTTTGATGCCGGAAATGAGGTATCCCACGTTACCCGCAGACATGGTCTGTTGCGGAATTTGGTTGATGCCGAGTATTCCGATCTCATCGGCCTCGTATTCACGGCCTGTGTTGACAAATTTGATCCGGTCACCCTTGTTGATCGTACCGTTAAAAATCCGGAAGATAACTTCCACGCCACGGAAAGAATTGAATACGGAATCAAAAATCATGGCTTGAAGTGGTGCTTCCGGATCACCCTTTGGTGCCGGTATTCTTTCCACCACGGCATTCAGGATATCTTCGATCCCAATGCCCTCTTTTCCGGAGGCAAGTATGATATCCTCTCTTTTGCAACCAATCAGATCGATCACCTCATCGGCCACGACGTCAGGGTCAGCGCCGGGAAGGTCAATCTTGTTGAGCACAGGGATTATCTCCAAATCATGGCCAATTGCCAAATACAAATTGGAAATGGTCTGCGCTTCGATACCCTGCGAGGCATCCACGATCAACAGCGCGCCCTCACAAGCGGCGATGGATCTGGACACTTCGTAGGAAAAATCTACGTGTCCCGGGGTATCTATAAGGTTGAGGACATATTCCTCACCCTTGTAGTTGTACTTCATCTGGATCGCGTGGGATTTGATGGTAATCCCCCTTTCCCTTTCCAAATCCATGTTGTCCAACAACTGGTCCTGCATTTCCCTGTCACTTACCGTGTTGGTAAACTGGAGCAGGCGGTCGGCCAAAGTACTCTTCCCATGGTCAATATGGGCGATGATACAGAAGTTTCTAATTCGTTGCATATTCATTCTGGGCGCAAAAATAGGTAAAATTGTGGGTTATTTTGGTATAGCCTCAAAACACCTAGGTAAATTTGAAGGGCAAGAGAACAAACCACAAAATGGCATCAACCAGATATTTGATCTTGGTGTCAATCCTTGATCAAACTGGTTGAAAGCAGCAATTGTTGGCCAGCAGAAAGAACATGAAAAAAATTGCTTTAAATAAACTGGAAAAGAATATCGCCGAATACATCCTGTATATGTACCAAATGGAGGATCTAATCCGGGCATATGATTTCAATTTGGAGGAAATTCGGCAATTTGTCGTGTCTCACTATCCTATTGCTGAGTCTGAAAAACAGGAAACTTTGAGCTGGTTTGCAGAAATCGCCCATGAATTGAAGTCCTCGGGCATCGAAAAACGAGGGCATCTAGTCCGGGTTCAAACACATATGGATACCCTAGCCAAGATTCACTGGGAAATCCTCAAGACCGACAAAAACTATTTCGAGCTCTTCCAAAAAGCCAAACCACATCTCCTTCAATTGGTATTGGAGGCGAAAGGTGAAAACCCCGGAAATGAAATCCGAATTTGCCTGCATTCCATCTACGGGCAATTGCTGGCGAGACTCCAAGGACGAGAGATTCCAGCAGATATCCTCGAAGCAAATGAGCGATTTGGCGATCTCATCAGTTACCTGGTGTTTGTCTTTCACCAACGTGAAAGGGAAAAAATCGAAAAAAACTGATCGTGTTGGCCATGCAATCCACACTTGTGCTTGGCCTTTACAGCGTGTGAGACCAATATTTGCCTCAACTACGTATGGAACCATAAATCCATTTTTTCAAGAATCTTTGAATCCTTTGATGCAACACTGATTTTCTAAGCTTACACGATCACCGCCGCGAGCGGGATTTCACTTCTTCCAGCAAAGCTTCTGTGCCGGTTTCGTGGTTTTGAATATGGATAAAACTGCCCTTTGTGCCAGTTGCCAGTTTTCTCAGATTACTTAGCGCCTTGCCGTCATTGCCCAAACCGACGACCGAAAGTATGATGCGGCGATTGGCGTTGATGCGTTGGCGGTCTTGTGTTGACAGGCTGAAAAGTCCATCTGTCACTAAGATGATCTCATTGTTGCCGTCTTCGACAAAATTACGAACAGTATAGTCATAGGCGAGTTCCAAGCCTTTGTTGGCCTTGGTCTCCCCGGCCGCCGCAAGACTGTCAATCAAAGCGTAAAGGCTATCTTTCTGGGTTACACCCCTCAGAGAAAAATGGACGATCGCCGAATCGGCAAAGCTCATCAGCGTGAGCCGGTCGATATCGCGGAGTTGACCGATGAGCCGCTTCAAAGACGATTTGAGCAATGGCAATTTATTGTCCCCTTTCATTGATCCTGAGCGGTCAATTAGGAACACCAAGTTGTTGGCCTTGTATTTCGCCACCTCCAGTTCGCTTTCCCCTACAGCCTGCATCGGCAGAAGTGGATCAATTTGGGTGTCGCGGGGTGGCGGTTTGATATCCGGGAAGCTCTGGGTAGAATCGGCACGGAGCATGAAAATATCGCCCGATCCATAGCTGTGTTTGTAAGAGACGAAATATGCGAAATCGCGCGATGGAGCGATACAATAATAAATTTCCGAATAATTGCTGTTCACGCGAAACCCGAGATTTTCCGGCACAGACCATTGGGTCCAGGAGTCGCCGAGGCGTCGGGAGCGGTAGATGTCGTCCGCGCCATAGCCGCCCGGACGGTTGCTGGCAAAATACAGCGTAGCGCCGTCATTGTCCAAAAAAGGCGTAGTGTCGTCAAACTCAGAGTTGAGCGGCGCTGGTAAGCGTTCGGGCATTTGCCAACGTAACTCCGTCCACGGCGCTGATGGGTTTTCCGGCTGGCAGACGTAGATATCTTTGCGCTCGTTTTCGGCGTAGCTCAGCAACAGCATTTTGGTTGGTCGGTGCAAAAAAGCGTTGACAAACCGCCCTTTGGCTTGCGTCCGCAATGTCGGTATGTCAAGCCGTACAAATCGTTTTTGACTGGGCAGGTACCATGATAGCCCTGTCGATTGCACCCAACCTATGTCCGTTTGCTCAAACCAGCCGTTGACCAGCAGCAAGTCGTTTTCCACTTGGGCAAACACATACTTACTCCCATCAGTCGGTGGATTAAGGCCCTCGGCTTTCTGTTTGGGTGCCCAAGTGCCCGCTTCGTTCCTTTGGCTAAACCATATCTCGTACCTGCCGGTGGTGGCGTTTTCACTGAAGTAAAGTGTGTTCCCATCCAGCGAGAACACCGGCAAAATCTGGTCTTCCTTCGTATTGACCGATGGTCCCAGATTTTCCTTGATCGAGTTGGTCTGCGCCAACAAAGGCATACCGCTCAGCAGCCACAAAAGCAGCGATTTCAATGCCTTTTTCAAATCAATAGGTGGTGATGTGGATGATTTGCTCGCCCTGCCTGAACATCTTGCCGTTTTGCCGTACAAATCTATCCTGCATCACAGTGTTGCTGAGCAAGTTGTCCATGTAGCGCTTTACGGACTCTTCGGTCATACTGACGGGCGCACCGAAAGTGAGGGCTTCGTCAATATAGGCGTAAATAAGGTTGTTGTACTCACGGTAAAACAAGTCAGGGGAAACAAAAATGTCGCAGCCCATCACCACACCGCCCGTTACTCCCACAATGCCAACGATGTTTTCTTTGTTCATGAATTTTTGGTTAAAAAACTCCAGGTATTCGTTTTCTCGCCTGATGTACTCCGGCGAATTGGCGTGGGCGGTATAGGCCTCTGTGCTGGTGCGGATACCGTCGCGGCGGTTTTCCTTGGAAATCTCCTCCCACACAGCACCTTGACTTTGCTCCCGGTCGATCACTTGTCGTAGGTGCATGCTGGCCTCATGGTAATTTTTGAATTTGGTGCTTTTGGTACCGCCTGACCACCGGCCTTTTTCCACGCAAAAAACCGGCACCTCTACCCTTCCGCTTCTTGGATTTACAATCATGTCCTGCGCAATTACGCGGTCTTGCATGCCGCCTGTGATTACCTCTCCTGACATCAAGAAAATAGGCTGGTCAGAAAAGTTTTCAAAAGTGAGTATGTTCACGTCTTCGCGGATTCGGCCCCTAGCGTCCGTCCGCTCAGTGAAAGCTGCTTGGTTGGTGGCCAAAGCCTGAGCCAAACTCATCACATTATTGAGACTGGCAGCTTGCTGATTGGCCTCGGCAAAACTCGGTTTGGCACGGATTGGAATGATTTTGAGATCCCTAAATTGGTGGGCACCGGCGTAGTCCACTTCGAGGTGTTCGTAGGTAAATTGGGCAAAGACCGAAGAGAAGACACAAGACAGGACAAGAATGAGCAATGTTGGTTTCATGGGGTCGTCGTTAATCTTTATTTTGTGTTAGACTAAATACGAATTTGTTTTCACAGTGGATAAGTTTTAGCCAAGAGGAATCGAAGAAATTTTTAAGGTGAAATAAAAACTCTTTTGAATTTTGGAGGCCATGGAAATTACACCCACTCCGAGCACGAATTCTTCGCCCATCGGGGCGATTCTGGCGAGTATTCGCAGCAAACGGCCGATTTGGAGATTTGAACAATGAATCGGTATTCGTCTTTCGACAACTTGCATTAGTGAGAAACCGAAAGAACCTGTGTTGCCGATACATCCATCGGCACAAAGGCTCGCGCCAAGAATTCTATACGTTATACCTAAATCGTGTAACATTTGTAATCATTGCGCATCATCCATAGGTTTACCGATATGTTGATGAAAATCAAGGAAAACATCCTCGCCCAACTCTTTGTGATCTACACCCGATATCTTGTCGGTTCGGGCTTTGTTTTTGCAAGCATCGTAAAAATCAAAGGCGAAAGATTCACTACCGTCAGCCACGAGGATGCCCCGTTCGGAACGGCATTCCATTTTTTCGAAACCATGTATCAGACCGGGATTTATTGGCAATTTCTGGGCTGGGGGCAGTTAGTCGCAGGTTTGTTGCTGATGACGCAGCGCTTCGCCAAATTGGGTGCGGTGGTTTTTTTCCCCATTATTCTCAACGTATTCGTGATCACGATCTCGATGGAATTCGCCTTCACGCCTGTGATCACGTTTCTGATGCTGATGGCCAATCTGCTGCTGCTTCTTTGGCATTGGGACGAGCTCAAGATTTTGCTCAACTTGACGCCAACACTTCCCGATGCCAATCGATTGGAGAACAAAAAAATCTGGGAAATCACTGGTTGGATCCTGTTTTTAATGACTGCCGGATATCGTGCCATCAACACGCTCTACAACCCGATTCTTTGGATGGGGATGCTGGTATTGGTTGGATTGGTTCCTTTGGTAATTGTTTGGGTGAAGGGGAAAAAATACCTCAGGTTTTGACCAAACTCATGCTGACACGACCGGTCGATCCTCGGCCAGAAATGATTGGATCAGGATCAAAAAAAATCCGCACCCATGTAGGATACGGACCATTTTCGGAACCGGGTAACTCAAACCGGATTACATAGCTGCAACTTCCCGTCGCTAAGGCAAGGTGTCAGCTGCAGCCTTTTGCGCAGCCTCATACTCCATAAAAGCGATGACTATGGGGGAATTGTCCCAGTAGCCATGCTCGCGGGTGATTTTGCCGTCAACAAACTGATAAGTGGCGTGGACGGGAACCTCAAACGCCTGGCCCGTCGCTGCCATTGTCGCTTTCCAAGTTCCCCAAACGTTGACCCATTTTTCGCCCTCATCTGTAGTCACCATTTCAATCGCATCTTCACCAATGGCGATGGAATAACTCGAAAACCCGGCCATCTCGTCCTTTTGTTGTGCGATCATCTGATCTACCGATGTTGGTTTGGTTTCGGGCGCGTTGTTGAATATCTGGGCACCCTCAGCATAAAACTGCCGTTGCCCCTCAAAATCCCCTTTGTTGTAAAGATCGTACATCGATTTGATCGCGTCGATTTCTGGCGACTGCATGGTGTATCGCTGCTCTTGGGCACAAGAAAACAACATGGCGCATACTCCAAGGATAATCAGTGTTTTTTTCATGGGATGGTTTTTTTGATTGATGGGAAATGATTTGCAAATTCTGTCTGCTCAATTAAACCCTGTACTAACAGGTAATGCACCACCCACTTGGGCGTACCGAAAATCTCAAGCTGATTGATCTTTCATCGTAGCCTTGACTATCAAGCTTCCTTCCGAAAAGAGGAATCGATCCTTATAAACTAATTTCTTGGAAATCTAAAAAACCCTACTCAAATCCTCGGGGCGGGCATCCCATTTCAATGGACTTTGGAAACATCAAATTTTGGGCATTTTCACAAAAAACAAACTCTTGTAAATGTTGATAAAATCGCCCAAAAATCAAAACAAATATCGTTGATTATGAGGAATTTAAGATGCAGGAGAACACTTTTTACGACCGAGTATTCGAATTATACATTTCCACTACTCAACTGAAGATACAAGCAAAAATTATTTCCCCACAGGCAAACATACACATCAAGAATAATGCCCCGAAGCGGATGAGGTCTGATGATATTCGAAAGCATTAAAAATCCACCCGGACTACCATCTCGGGTGGACTTAAAAAAACCAGTGTTCCAAATGAAGCTTACTATTCCGATTTCAACGTCTTGGCCGGATTGACCTGGGCTGCTTTCAGCGCCTGCAGGCTCACGGTCATGTAAGCAATCCCCATAATCACCGCGGCGGCCAAGGGTATAAACCACCATTCAAAATCAATCCGATAGGCATATCCCCCCAACCAGTCCTGCATCAGCCAGTATGCAATGGCGGAACCCAGCAGGATTGAGATCGACACGATCAGGATAAACTCGCGGTTGATCACATGGAGAATTGACAAAGTGGACGCACCCAGCACTTTCCGGATGCCGATTTCCTTTGTTTTCTGCTCGGCGATATGGGCAGAAAGGCCAAACAAGCCGAGACAAGAAATAATGATCGTCAGGATGCTGAAATACTGTGCGAGGTCACGAAGCCGCACATCGTCCTGGTACATTCTTGCATAATTTTCGTCCATAAATTGATAGGAGAATGGGAAATCCGGGTTGAGCTCCGTCACCACGCCTTCGATCAACGCGATAGTCTCCTGCATCTTTTCGGGTTGGACTTTGACAAAGGCATTGAATGCGTAGGTCGGGTCCAAAATCATAAACGCCGGTTCCATAGACTGGTGAAAACTCTCGAAGTGAAAATCCTCCACCACGCCGATAATTTCGCGGGGTTCGCCGTTGATTTCAATACTTCTCAAGTCAGGATTCGCTTCGGTGATGATCTCAAAAGCTTTCTTGTTGACGACAACCGACTGTACGGAGTCAGCTGCGCGATCCCTCGAAAATCCCTCGCCAAGGACGAATTTCATCCCCATTGTTTCAAAAAAATCATGATCGACCAATATCCTCTCAAACAAAGCATTGAAATTCGGATCCTTCCCCTCCCAATTGACACCGCCGGTATTGCTGTTTCTTCCCATCAGGCTGTGGGTCGTTCGGGTTATTGATGCGATGTCGGGGCTGGATTCCAGTCTGTTTTTAAAAATCTCATATTTTCCAAATAACTCACCTTCCAAAGGGATTTGAAGCAATTGATCCTTCTCGTAGCCCAGATTTTGGTTGAGGGCAAATTCGATCTGCCGATAGATTACCATCGTGGATACAATCAGACCCGTCGCCAAGACAAACTGAAAAAGCACCAAACCCTTGCGGGCGAACACCACACCACGACCGCCCTTGATGTAGCTCCTGAAAACGGAAACCACTTTGATCGCCGAAAGATAAAACGCCGGATAACTACCCGCTATCAGGCCGGTGATGAACATGACCAGCAGTAACCTCGACCAAAAAACCACGTCACTAAGCGGCATCACGAGCGACTTGCCTGTCAGGTCGTTGAATATCGGCAAGGTCAACTGCACCAACAAAACCGCCAAAAGACACGCAAAACAAGTAACCAACAATGACTCGGTGAGAAATTGTGCAATCAATGAATTCCTATCTGCACCTGCGACTTTTCTTACCCCAACCTCCTTGGCTCTTTTTTGGGACTTCGCAGTGGAAAGGTTCATGAAATTGATGCAGGCAATGATGAGGATAAAAATGCCTATCATGGCAAACAGCTTTACATTTTTGATCCGTCCCTCCTGCAATTTTCCGTTCTCCCAAGAACCATAAAGATAGAGTTCGCTTTGCGGATAAGTGAACAGTTTCACATTGCTGCCTTCGTTGCGGTCGAGGATATAGTTTTCGATGGAAGCCGAGAATTTTTCGGGATCGGCCCCTTTCCTGAGTTTCAAGATTGTACTTGGCCCATTGTTGCCCCAATGCTTCAACCAATCGTTGTAGGGTTTGTCAAACATGACCTTGTAGGGTAGAATGTACTCAAAAGCTGCTGCGACTTTGTTGCCCGGATCCGCCAACACACCTTGGACGATAAAGGATTCTTTGCCCTCATTGGAAATGAACTCAATGGTTTCCCCGATGACGTCTGTCTTCCCAAATAGTTTCAATGCACCCTGTGCGGTCAAAACGATATGTGATTTCTCGGTAAGGGCTTTTTCCCTGGATCCATGCAAAAAGGGATATTGCATGATCTTCAGGTAATCCTCTCCCGCATAGAAGCCATTCAATTTGACCCTGTTTTCGCCGTAAGCAAACAATTCCTCGCTGGACCAGGAATAAGTCGCCGCATGCTCAACGTCGGCAAGCGTCTCCTTCATCGACTCCGCCAGAATCCCGGGTGTGGAGTTGGTGGTGAATATCTGTTCACCATAGGACTGGTGCTCCATGACACGGTGCACCTGTTCGATCTCGGCTAGTCCGTTTCCAACTTCAAACTCACTTTGGATCCAAAGTCCGATCAGGATCGCGGCCCAAAGTCCCAAAGCAAGGCCAAATACATTGATAAAGAAAGTCAGCTTGTGCTTGGCGAAGCCGCGAAGGGCGATTTTGAGGTAGTTGGTGAGCATAGTTGGTAGTATTATTGTTGGTTAGTTTGTTCTTTATCAAAATTTCCAGCTGGCGGCAAGGGTACTATTCGTTTTTGAGAATATGGACCGGATTGGTACCAATGCTCTTGACGGAATGAAACAGGACGGTAAGCAATGCCAAACCAAAACAAGCCATAGCCCCGATGAGAAATACCCAGGGCGTGAGTGGCACTCGAAATGCAAAATCCCCCAGCCACTCTGCCATCAGGAGATAAGCAGTAGGTACAGCAATAAGTACAGCAATTCCTATCAGTTTGAAATAACTGCCGGACAGCAACAGGAACAATTCGGATGTCCCCGCCCCGAAAACTTTTCGGATGCCGATTTCCTTGGAACGCTGCTGCACGGAATACGCCGTCAACCCAAATAATCCAAGCAATGCAATGAAGATTGAGATCAGCGTCAAGACGTTCATCAGTTTTCCCATCCTGATCTCTGAATGATAGACGGCCTCAAAATCCTGGTCCAAAAAGGTGTAATTCATGGGCACTCTTGGCTCAAACTGCTTCCAAGTCTGCTGCAAATCTTCGATGGCTGCGGCAAAATTGCCCGCGCTGACCCTGACCGTGATATAGTCACGCAAAAAATAGTCATCCATGTACTCAATCACGAGCGGTTTGATTTCGGTGCGTAGGGATTCAAAATTGAAATCGCGGAGCACTCCGACAACTTCCAACTTTGCTTCGTCTTCCGCGCCCTGATTCTTGATGATCGTCTTTCCTATCGCGTCGTCCGCAATCCCTAGTACTTTCGCAGCCCGCTCGTTGATCAAAACCTTTTGTCGATCAGCCCCGGGTATTTTTGAAAAATTTCGCCCATCTGCAAGCTTCAAGTCGAGCGTCGTCACGAAATCCTCATCTGCCTCGTACCAATTCATCCCCTGACCTGTGCCGGACTCCGGAAGGTTGAATCCGCGCATGTGGAAGCTTCCCGGAAGTGGTATCCCCGTTGAGAAACTGGCCGACTGAAACATGGGGTTGGTAGAAAGTCGCCGCTTGAAATCCTCCCGCTCCTGATTTGAGACTTCGCCGTCGTTATGGATGACAAGCAGTTGGTCTCGTTTGAATCCCAGGTCGGTATGCTGGATAAAGCCGAGCTGTTCCTGCACGATCAAAGCACTGATCATCAAAACCAAGGATATCCCAAACTGAAACACCACAAGGCCGCTTCGGAGCCCAACGCTGCCCTTTTCGGATAAGGCAGTGCCCCTGAGTGCCTTGATCGGCTTGAAAGAGGAAAGGTAAAATGCGGGATAAAATCCAGCCATCAAAGTCAGAATAAGGACCAGAACTGGCAGTGATATCCAAATCCAAGAAGGCTGCATCAGGTCAAAACTGATCTGCTTTCCGCTGATTTCATTGAATAGGCCGTTGAGCGATTGGATCAAAAACAGCGAAACAACAGTACTCAGCAGTACCAGAATAAATGCCTCCGCAAGGAATTGTCCGATCAATTGGACCTTTCCCGATCCCATTACTTTCCTCACACCGACCTCCATGGACCTATTTGCTCCTTTTGCGGTGGACAGGTTCATGAAGTTGATACTCGCCAGGAGCAAGATGATTGCAGCCACAGCTGAAAAAACATTGACATAACCCCTGTATCCGTTGACTTCGTGCTCACGCAGGAGGTGGGAATCAAGGTGAATATCCTGTACCCGCTGCAGCGCAAAGTAAAAATCCGTCGACTGCTGATCTCCCGTGAGACGAGGCACAATTTCCGTCGCCACAATTCTATCCAAATGCGCTTCTACGGCACTTTCCCCACCCTCTTGCACGACAGCATAAGTGTGGAGGATATTCCATGTCCAATTGTCCATGAGGAATATCTCCTCGTGCATGGATGGCTGATGTACCAATATATCAAAATGAAAGTGCGACTGCGTCGGCAAATCCTTCAATATCGCAGCAATCCGGACGGGAGTAGTTGCAGAACTGCCTATCAGCAGGTTTTTGTCCATTACTTCGTGTAATGGGACATTTCCAAAGTAACGTCTTGCAGCCGTCTCGGTGATTGCCAAGCCATTGCCTTTGGCAAACGACTCCTTGTTACCCTCAATGATTTCAAAGTCGAACACCTCAAAAAAGTTGGGATCCGCATAGAATACAGATGTCTCGCGGAATATCTGTGCCGCATTGAGCCCCGTCTCCGGTTGGATGGTGAAATCATTCCATTTCAGAAGCCTCGTGACGGCTTTGATCTCCGAAATACCACTCGTAAGCGCAACGCCCAATGGCGGAGGTGCCGTGGCGTATTGTGCGTCGCCGTTGGTTCCCCAGTGCGAGGTAATTCGATAGACATGGTCCGCATTGCTGTAAAACCGGTCGTAATTGTTTTCATCCAAAATAAAAAAAACAATCATCAAAAATCCCGAAATGCCTATCGTCAGTCCGAGGACATTTAGCAGAGAGTACATGCTATTTTTTCGAAGGACTCTCCAGGCGATAAGGAAGTGGTTTTTTAACATTTTGATTGATGGTAAGCAGGCTTTAATATCTCTCCTCAATCCAGAATCCTTGAAGTTCACCGAGAATTGACCCAATGCAGCGATTCACAGCTGAATAGATTAGTTGAATTGCGTTTAGAAAAGAAAACCGGCACTTTACTTTGCGCCGGTTTCCCTTTGGCTATCAAATGTGGAATTGTTCGCGGATATTCTCCGTCACCACCTTGCCATCAAACAGATTGATGATGCGGTGGGCATAGTTGGCATCATGGGGGGAGTGGGTTACCATCACGATGGTGGTTCCCTCGTTGTTCAGTTCCTCCAAAAGCCGCATGACTTCCTCACCGTTGGCAGAATCCAAGTTACCTGTAGGTTCGTCGGCGAGGATGACGGAGGGCTTGGCAACGATGGCACGGGCAATGGCCACCCTTTGCTGCTGACCACCGGAAAGCTGCTGCGGAAAATGGTCCCGACGGTGCATAATGTTCATGCGGGTCAAAACTTCCTCTACCCTTCTTTTCCGCTCGTCGGAGGGAGTCTTGAGGTACAAAAGCGGAAGTTCGACATTTTCGAACACAGTCAATTCATCGATCAGGTTGAAGCTTTGGAAGACAAAACCGATGTTGCCTTTTCTCAGTTGGGAACGCTGGCGCTCTGAATATTTGGCCACCTCATTGTTGATAAAATGGTATTGGCCTGCATCTGGGTTATCCAACAGTCCAATAATGTTGAGCAAAGTGGACTTGCCACATCCTGACGGGCCCATGATCGCGACAAATTCACCCTTTTTGATCTCGATATTGATATCGTCCAGAGCGGTGGTTTCCACCTCTTCGGTGGTATAGAGTTTTTTGAGGTTGACGGTTTTGATGATGTTTTCCATATTGATTTTTCGATAGATTTTGCTTTAGGAAAGTTGCATTGATCAACTGATAAACCAAATGTGCCAAACATATGCCACTTATTTTGTCCGCATTTGGTTCAAAATTGGCACTTTTTGTAGATAATCGGGGGAATTTACGAACAGTATTGTCCGCCAGCGAACAAAGCCGAATCTGGTTTCGGTTGGTTGGCCTTCGGTGATTTTCATGCCCCCAAAACACGGACGCACTTCGATTCCGATGAAACCCTAGGAAAAAACTGGATGCTTTTTTTTTGGCTTCTAAGAATTCGAAATAACCGATTTTGATTCATCGAATATCTCTCGAAATCACCCGCTCACTTTATTCTCGAAGAATGCAGCGTCACATCGGCTGTCTTCCATACCGCGTCAAACTGGTCCTTTGCCTGAACGGATTCGCCGGACTTTCCTGATTTCTCCAAAGCCAGCATCAGGCCATAGGATGCCCATCCGTTTTTTGGAAATTCCTCCAAATCCCTCCTGAAAACAGCCTCGGCTTCCTCGTATTTCCCAGCTTCCAAGAGCACCGCACCCAAATGATGACGCGTGGACAAAAACCAATCAGGCGGCTCATTGTACAAAAGCCGGTCCTCCAAATTTGAAGCTTCGCGCAGTTTTGCGATGGCATCTTCAAATTGTCCCTTACTTGCCAAAAATTCCCCCTCGAGCACGAACAATGCGATTTCCAGAATGGACTGAAGTGAATTTATTCCCCAAATCGTGGCATCTCCAAGTGAATTATTGGCAACCAAGCCTTTTAATGCTTTGAGTTCGACTTCGGCAGCGGCCAAATCGTCTTTGCCCAGGAAGGCCATACCGCGTGCATAATGCTTGATTGCCTCTTGGTATTCTGTGCCATTTTCCCAGAGTGAAAGCTCCAAAACCTCATCCCAAAGACCAAACTTGACCCTCACGAAATACGGAATGGTCGAAAAGTGCTGAATGACTTCGAGGCCTTCCACGGCCTTCAAGTCAAGGGCCAAATGTTCATACAACCTGTCCGCCGCGAAAACAGCCCACTTGCTGTTCCCTTCCAAGATCGCGGTCCCGGCCATAAAATGGTAGTTGTGTGGAAAATAGGCCAAAGGGTATGTCCCTTGGGCTTTGCAAGTCTCAATGTAAAGGCTATCTACTTTGGCCGCGCGGAGATTTGCAAGTGTACCCTCATTGTAATGTCCCGTACGGATATAGATGTGGGAAGGCATATGTACCAAATGTCCCGCCATCGGGGTAAGTCCCTGGTCAAATTTCCTGGCTGAATTCAAGCCTCTCTCAGGATTCTTCGATCCCTCGACTGCATGGATGAAAAGATGGTGCGCTCCGGGATGATCAGGATGTTTTTCCAATACTTTTTCCAAAATTTCCAGTATCAAATTGGTGTTCCCTTTGGGATTGCCCTCTTTGTCCCAAAGATCCCAAGGCTGAAGATCCATCAAAGCTTCTGCATAAAGGGTCCCTGCGTCGGCGTCGTCCGGATATTTTTCCCACACTTTGGCCATTGCCTGCGCATAGGCTTCATCCAATTCGGTTCTGTCGGTCCTTGGCTCGGCCACATATCTTTTGTCCATGGCCATGATAAAGGCAGCTTCCTTTTCAGAGACAAGATTCAGCTTGGATTTGGCCTTTTGAATTGCAGAAAAAGCCAACTGGTAGTGCTCGGGCTCCATGCCCGCATTATAGTTGGGCCCCAACACATACGCTTGCCCCCAATAGGCCATGGCGAGGTCCGGATCCAAGCTTGCGGCATATTGGAAGGAGCGCTCTGCTTCCGCATGGTTGAATCCATAGGCAAGCAAAAGCCCTTGGTTGAAGTACTTCCTTGCCTCAGCATGATCGGTCGAAACAGGAAAATCCAAAAGATCCATTCCCTGCAACAAAGGAGCTTTGCCGTCTTTAAAATCCCACTGCATGCCGGCCGGCACAAAACACAGACTCATCGCCTGCTCATAGGGATCCTTTTCGGCAACAACATCATTGGATGGTCTTTGACAGGAAAAAACACTGCCCATCAGACCAATTGCGATAATCAAATTTCTGCTGTACATAGTTTGTAATTGTTAAAATGGAAAATTCAATTCAGTGCTCTTCCTAGCAATATTCAGAATTACTTCTTTATTAGTTTAAGATTATTTCCCCAAACGGACCCAATAGTGGAATTCACACAATCAAAAATATAACTTGTTGATTTATATAAATTTATCTAAAAAACGCATCGAAATCAATCCAAAATTCGAATACCGGCTCATTAAATTCTAATTGAATTCCTGACCCCGACCTTTACTAAATCCCCAGCCATAAAATGACAGAGGGGTGACTAAGGATTCCTTTTGTTTGGGAATCCTTAGTAGAAAAAGCATCCATAGGTCGTTTGGCCATTTGTAACTTGAGTTGATTCCAAAGGAAATATCAAACCCAAAACCAAAGATCGCGGATCTGCAGGCTTACTGAGAATCCTAATTCTGCGCCACTCATGCTACTTCTTAATTCAGATTCAAGACCTCATTCTTGCCAAAGTTCTCGTAGCCACTAATAATGACTTTCTCCCCTGTTTCCAGCCCTTCGATGACTTCATAATATTCCGGATTCTTGCGGCCAAGACGGATGCTGCGTTTCTCTGCCTTTCCGGTGGATTGATTGACTACAAATACCCAGTTTCCGCCGGTATCCTTATAGAATCCCCCCGTCGGCAACAGTACCGCCTGCTCACTTTCACCCAATTCCAATCGGATTCGGACGGTTTGCCCACGCCTGATACCACTAGGCACCTCGCCCGTAAAAAACATGTCCACTTCGAAGCGTCCATTGGTCACGTTGGGATAGATTTTGCCGATTTCCAATTCATATTCTCCCCCCGAAAAGCTGAACGTCCCTTTCAGCCCTGTTGACACGCGTGGCAAGTACAGTTCATCGATCGGTACACGTACCTTGAATTTGTCCAGGATATCTATCTGCCCATATCTTTCTCCTGCGGTGATGGCTTGGCCCACTTCTATTTGCTGTGTTGAAAGTTGTCCTTGTATCGGAGCCCTGACGGCTAAGTTGTCAAGTATACGCCCCACACCCTGAAGGGATTGATTCATCCTGCTTTCGGAATCCTGCAGTTGGCGCTTTTGGGCTACTCTTGAAATCGAATCATTGCGGTACGCCTCATAGGTCAATTTTCTTCTCTTGACGTTGTACTCGTATTGTTCCTTAACCTCTTCAAACTCTCTATCCGATACCAGTTTCTTGGAATGAAGTTCCCTGAATCTTTCATATTGAGGCTTCAACAAGCTAATCTGGTAATCAATTTCAGCCAACTGTCCCTGCTGATTTAGATCATTTTGATCCAATTGCAGCCTGACCTGCCTCAGGTTATTGAGTTGGAAGTACAGACCTGATTCCCTTTCCATCACATCAAGCTGAAGTTTAGAATTGGAAAGCAGCAAAATTGTGTCACCCGCCTTGACGAATGAACCTGACTCACGGACAATTTTTGAGATATTCCCACCCTCCAATGCATCCAAGAAAAAAACCTCTCCCGGCTCGATGGTGCCCGATACGGGGATGTAGTCGGTAAATTCTCCGGATTTGACGGTAGCGATTGTGACGCGCTCCATGGCGACATTCATGGAAGAGCGGGAATCCGCAAATACCAATTGGTAAACAACAAACCCCACCAACAATGTGGCTCCAGCTATCATGGCTATGAACTTTGGTGTCCAGGTTTTTTTCTCGATTTTCCTATCCATCTCGGATGACGTGTTTTAAATGCTGACAGGTATTTGCCAATTAACATGCCATGAAAAAAATGCCCAAAATCGACCAAAATCAGTGAATTTTTCCCAGCGGAAGAAATTTTTCGAACAAATTCGTCCGCCAGCGAACAAAAACCGCATCAAGGAATACAATTCCGACGCTACACCAAACCAACCAAGTAATGGAAAAAATGCCTAAATTCTAGGCGTTTGGCCATTTTCGGTCAAACATTGACCGTTTGTATCATTTCGGTACAAGTTTTGGCCAATCAAAGTGGCGACTATCCTTCATGGATTCGTCTCATATCTTGTGTCTAACGTCTCATGTCTTAAAATATGAAAGAACAAAAACCCGGTAAAATCCTCATCGTCGACGACAACGAGGACCTCTTGAAGGCCGCTAAGATTTTTTTGAAAAGGCATTTTGGGCAAGTGGACACGGAGACGAATCCCGGATTGCTGCCTGTGCTGATCGTCAACGAGCAGTATGACGTGATCATGCTGGACATGAACTTCACCAAGGATGTCAGCAGCGGACAGGAGGGTTTTTACTGGCTGGACCGGATATTGGAATTGGATTCATCGGCAGTCGTCGTTTTGATCACGGCCTATGGGGACGTCAATACAGCCGTCAAAGCCATCAAGGAAGGTGCGACGGATTTTGTACTGAAGCCATGGGAAAATGAGAAACTCCTCGCTACACTCAATGCCGCGCTCCAACTTCGGCAGTCCAAGTTGGAAGTCTCCCAACTCAAAAAGCAGCAGCAGCAACTTTACCAGGATATCGACAGCAAGTTCAAAGATATCATTGGACAGAGTCCCGCGATGGTAAAGGTCTTTGAAACGATCGAACGCGTGGCCGGTACCGATGCCAACGTCTTGATCCTCGGAGAAAACGGTACGGGCAAGGAACTGATCGCCCGCGCGATCCACCGCTTTTCGAAGCGTCACAAGGAGGCCTTTGTGAGTGTGGATTTGGGTTCGATTACGACAACCTTGTTCGAATCGGAGCTTTTCGGCCACAAGCGAGGCTCATTTACCGATGCGAAGGAAGACCGAGCGGGAAGATTTGAGCAAGCCAACAAAGGCACGCTCTTTTTGGACGAAATCGGCAACCTTCCGATGCCATTGCAGGCAAAGCTTTTGGCAGCGCTTCAAAACCGGGAGGTCACCCGCGTGGGCGCCAATAAGCCTACACCGGTCAATATCCGCCTGATTTCGGCCACCAATATGCCGATCCACAGCATGGTGTATGAAAACACTTTTAGGCAGGATTTGCTCTACCGGATCAATACCATTGAGATTACACTACCGCCACTGCGGGAGCGCTTGGAGGATATCCCACTCTTGGCCAACCATTTCATAGATATCTATTCCAAAAAATACAACAAGGAAATCCGCAAGGCTGGAGAGGCCCTGATCAAAAGGATGCAAAAGTACCATTGGCCGGGCAATATCCGCGAACTCCAGCACAGCATCGAGCGGGCGGTCATTATGACGACACACAGCGTACTCCAGCCGGAGGACCTATTTATGCAAAAGCAACTCAGCCCCGAAAAGCAGGACGAAATGGTCAGCCTCGACCACCTCAACATCGAGGATGTGGAGAAGATTTTGATTAGAAAGGCCCTGCAAAAGCACAATGGACATATTACCCGCGCAGCAGAGGAATTGGGATTGACGCGATCATCATTGTACAGGAGATTGGAGCGCTATGGGCTTTAGATCATTTGCGGTTGGCGTGACGGTCCGCATCCTGCTGATCGTGTTTTTTGTCTACTTGGGCCTGTATATCCATTACCAAGACGGCTCGGTTATCCAGGGGATCATGTTTTCCCTGATTGTGCTTTTCCTGACGTTGAACCTCATCTCCTACAGTACTACCACCAACCGAAAAATCACGCGCTTCCTCGAGTCGATCCGATACTCCGATTTTTCTTCCTCCTTTACCAAAGACAGCAAACTCGGTTCATCCTTTCGGGAAATGAACATGTCCTTCAATGAGGTGATCGAGGCCTTCAAAAAAACGCGTGCCGAAAAAGAGGAGCAGATGCTTTTTCTCCAAATCATGATCCAGCATATCAATACGGGGATCATTTCCTTTGACAGTACGGGGAAAATCGGCGTCATCAACGGTGCCGCCAAGCAATTGCTGCAAATCCCCCAGTTCAAGGATATCCATGACCTTGGAAAACTCTCCATCGAACTGCTCAAAAATGTACTTTCGCTCAAGCCGGGCGGCTCCTTTTCGATCAAAATTAACAACGACCTCCACCTCAACGTGCAGTCCGCCGCCTTCAAGATGGAGGGGAACAGTTGGACCCTGCTATCCTTCCAAAACATCCGTGCCGAGCTCCAGAAAAACGAACTGCAGGCTTGGCAAAACCTCACCAAAGTCCTTCGCCACGAGATCATGAACTCGATGACGCCCATCGCCAGCCTTGCAAATTCGCTTGGGACAATCCTGGAAGAGGATGTCATCGAGCAGGAAGACGGCAGCTTGGAAATCGAGCAAGACACTTTTGTCGACCTATCGGAAGGCCTACAGACGATCAGCAAACGCAGCGCGGGCCTGGTGGATTTCGTCAACGCTTACCGGGACTATACGAATATTCCCCAGCCTGTCCTGAGACGATTCCCCGTGCAGCAGCTCTTTGAAAACATCTGCACCCTCCTCAAGGAAGAATTGCTCAAAGTGGACATCAAACTCGTGACGGAAATCCAGCCCAGAGAACTGGAAATCAATGCCGACCAGGACTTGATCCAAATGATCCTGATCAACCTGATCAAAAACGCCAAGGAAGCAATGGAAAAGGCCACCAACCGCACGATCATCCTCAAAGCAGGCATCGACGGGCAGTCCTTTCCATATATTCGGGTCATCGACCACGGCGAAGGCATCGTTCCGGAGGCGATCGAGCGGATATTTGTGCCCTTCTTCACGACCAAAAAAACCGGCAGTGGCATTGGCTTGGCGATCTCCCGTCAGATCATGAACCTCCACAAAGGCAGCCTCGAAGTCGAATCCGAACCCGGTAAAAGGACAGCATTTACCTTGAGTTTTGGGTAAGTCCCAATAACAATATCACTCTTTTTTCGCCAAAGCGCTTTGCCGGGATTGAATTGACAGAAATATTAAATCTGCTGAGACAAATGCAACACATATTTGGAAAGCTTGGCTGTCAAAAACCCCCCTAGGTGTAGAATAGACTTTCGGTGGTGGCTGGGTGTAGTTTGCAACTACACCCTTCTATCAAAAAATATTTGCAATTGCATGCTATGGACAATTCGTCGAATTAGAATATAGTTCTAAACAGATGGAATTAATTTGAAGGCGTAATTGCAAATTACGCCTAGCGCCAACGCCACATTTCACCCAGACGGGGATTTCCTCAAGGTGACTAGCGGCTACGCATTGCTCAGCGCAAAAGGAGGGCAGCGTAGGATATAAGATACTCATCTGCACAGAAATGGAAAACTATTGCAAAAACCAGGGAAACGATTGCAAAAAGAGGGGTAAACCTGACAAAAGCTATGATCAGTTATCAAATGAGCTAATGCCAAAATCAATAATAGCAAAGTAGCCCCACCGGTTCTAACCTTTGCTAGTTTTATACCTGCCCTCTGTTCACCGGGACTGACTTTTTTTAGTACATCTTTGGCCAGAAAATAAACGAATACCAGCAAGATTACACCAATTATCTTGTTCATAAGTTCTAGTCTTCTTTAGATTGATCAACCGCAAATATGACCCCAGAATTGAGTTTGTCTACTTGGGCATTAAGAATATCTTTTGTGGTTTTGTATAGGTCTGTTTTGTTTATCGTTCTTTCAACTGGCTTCGGCGCAATCCCCGTCTAGGTTTAGTCTCGACCTTCGTTGGTGGCTGGGTGGGTCCCGATAATCATCGCGGATGAAATTCCACCCTACTATTCTTCCAATTTGTAATTGGAGTCATCGACTAAACACTAAAGAGGAATATAGTTTGAGATGAGGTGAATTACAAATTCAAAGAAAAATAAAGGCTTAATTTCATCCTCGATAGCCCTTGGGGTAGGCCTAGCGCCTTCGCCAAATTTCACCTAGCTGGTCCTCCTTTGCTCCCCTACCCCAAATACTCATAGACACTATGGTAACAGCCGTGGGATTCTACATAGTCAATGTAGGCATGATAGAATGGGTGGGCACTTAGCGTAGCGCTGTCTCCGACGACGATCAGTTTGCGCTTGGCACGGGTCAGGGCTACGTTCATGCGGCGGGTGTCGGAGAGAAAGCCGATCTCATTTTTGGTATTTGACCGAACCAGACTCAGCAGGATGATATCCCGCTCCTGTCCTTGGAACCCGTCGATTGAGTCGATCGTCAGGAGTTCGGAAAAGGATCGCAGGTTAGGATAGTTGTAAGACTCGAAGAGCAATTCGTTGAATTTCCTGACCTGGGCTTTGTAGGGCGCGATCAGTCCGATATTCCAGGCGGCTGTTTTGATCTTGGCGATGCCGATGCGCTTGATCAGCGACTCAAGTTGGCCGAGGCAAAACTTCGCTTCCTCCGGATTGAAAGTGGAAAATGTCTCCTCCTCTGTCTGTTCGGCAAATCCACTTCCCGCAGTATCGATAAATTCCAGCACAGGTTCGGCTTCATCCAAGAAATGATATCGGGTATTGGGTGCGGCATGCAAATCCCGACGGTAGAAAAAATCACTCGAGAACCCTGCAATCAACTCCGGCATGCGGTACTGGACATTGAGCATATGGGAAGCTGAGGGCTTGCGTTTGATTACCTTTTCGAAAAGCGTCTCTGCGAGGCCACCTTGTGCCGCTTCATAGGACTTGATCGTTGGCGGGAGTTGGCAGTGGTCACCTGCCATCACGACCTTTTGGGCTTTTTGGACCGGAATCCACACGGCCGGTTCCAATCCCTGCGCGGCCTCATCGATAAACACAACGGGAAACTTGCGCCCATCGAGCATGGAATGCGCCGCACCGACAAGCGTACAAGCCACAACCTGCGTTTCCTGGAAAATGTCATAGACGATATAGTCCTCCAATTGCGCCGCTTCATCCCGGGCCCGGGCAACCTCATCCAGCATTCTGCGCTTCTGCATCCGCTCTTCCTGACCGTAATTACGTTTGTACTTGGAGGCAAGCTTGCGCAGTTCGTCGACAGATTTTTTGACCCGCTTCAGGTCCTTGTAGCTTTCGTGTTGCGCAATCTTCGCATCCAAAGTCTGCGCAAGAATCTGTTCGTCAACCCGTGCAGGATGCCCGATCCGCAGGGTTTTGATACCTTGGGTGACCAGTTTTTCCACCAAAAGATCTACGGCCGCGTTGCTGGGTGCAGTCACCATGACCTGGGAAACAGACTTCAACGTCTCGACGATCGACGCGACCAGGGTAGTGGTCTTGCCTGTCCCTGGAGGACCATGGATGACGGCCACGTCCTTTGTGGCCACCACCAACCCTAGCGCCTGATTCTGGCTTTCGTTGAGTCCTTCGACTTCCAACGGCTCAATGGGCCCGAATTCGGGAGATTTTTCACCCAATAGAATCTGCTTGAAGGCGCCCAAGCGGCCTTTCTCGGACTGGATGACGGATTTCATGGCCGACTCCATTTCGCGGTAGCTCGCCTCGTCGAAGAGCAAGTCGACGCCAATACGCGTTTGGAAGGCCCAGTCAGGAAGTGAATCCTGCGAAAGGGTAACGGTCATCGTATCCTTTTTGACCTGGTTGATGACACCGCTGATGCGCATATTGGATACGTTGTTGAAATCGGCGGTGGTGAAGATGGAGACGGATTTGCCGGACTGGAAGGAGTGCGATCTGCCCGTATCAAACCGCTCAAGCTCAACGATCAAATGGTCGCCAAGTCTGTGCTTGCTGGTTTTCAACTGGACTGGATACCAGCAAACACCCTCTTCTTTTTTGGCTGCGATCGAGGCGTTCAGGACCTTTCGGCGGTACTCCTGGAGATCGGTTTCCCACTCCAACTTCAAAAGTTTCAAAGTATTTGTTAATTCTTCCTGAATATTTCGCATCAATCTTTAATTTTAGGGCGAAAGTAATCATTATCCTTCCCCCAAATTATACACTCCAGTAAAAGGTGAATTTTCTCGCACACGCTTATCTATCATTTGGCGATCCTAAGGTTCTAGTCGGAAATTTTATCGGTGACTTCGTCAGAGGCGATATCGAACACAGTTTTGAAAAGGATATCGTCATTGGCATCAAGCTCCATTGGGGTATTGATAACTTCACGGACCACCACTTTGTAGTGAAGGAGGCACAGGCAATCCTGAGGCCGCATTACAGCCGTTATTCGATGGTAATCACGGATATGTACTTCGATTACTTCCTCGCAAGGTATTGGAAAAACTACAGTGCCAAGCCGCTGCCTGAGTTCGCCGATGAGGTTTATGAAACGATTGATAGCTATGCCGACATATTACCGGAGAAATTCCTCCAAACATTCAGCTACATGAAGTATTACAACTGGCTGGCTGGCTATGGGGAACTCGAAGGAATCCGCAGGGCAATGACAGGAATGTCTAAGCGAACACGCTTCGATTCCAAAATGGAGACCGCCCATATTTTTCTAGACGAACACCACGAGTACCTAAAGGTCCATTTCGGCGATTTTTTTGAAGATGTGGTAAGTTTTGCCAAGGGAAGATTGAAGGAACTGAGGGAAGAATATGGTTCACTGCAAACCTAAGACAAGCACGTACATTGCCTTGAGCCTCATCCTGTTGGCTTTGGTCGCAGGATTGGTCAGTACTTTGGGGCACTTTGCCAGCCAAAGAACGTATCCAATTTGGTTGTATTTGAGTGTGACTGTACTTCTCACGGTGGTGATTTTGATGCTTTTGGTCAAAATGATAGCCGGCTTCAAAACCATATCGGCCGGCGATGGAAAAATCGTAACCATGCTGCCGCTTCGAAACCAAACCAAGGTTTACCCACTCGCGGAAGTCATCGCTTGGGATGAGGAAAAAGTCGTTGCCAACAAACGCGAGTTTCGGCAGCTGACCATCGTTTTTTCTGACAAAAACTCATTCACCATCAGTAATCACGAGCATGTGAATTATGATGATTTTTTCAAATACTTGCTCAAAAAGCTTCCCAACAAAAGACCTAAGCAAAAGGGGAAATAAGGTAAACGGAGACTCTTTAAAAATCCTTTCTGGAAAGAAAAAACCCCGATTTTGGACCGGGGCTAGCTATTATCTTTGGGTGCGGAAGTTTCTGTCGTACAGCGTGATGCTGTCCTTGATGATTTTATAAGCTTCTTCTTTTCCAAGAAAATCCTCCACCTTCACCTCCTTATTTTCCAATTTTTTATAGTCTTCAAAAAACCGGTGAACCTCCTTCATCAGGTGGGGCGGCAGTTCATCGATATCGCTGATATAATTGACGGATTGGTCGTCGGCTGCCACGGCGATGATTTTGTCATCGGCCTCGCCCCCATCTACCATCCGCATTACGCCGATGACTTTAGCCTTCACGAGAGTCATCGATGGAATGTCTATCTGTGATATAATCAGAATATCCAAAGGGTCCTTGTCGTCGCAGAAAGTCTGGGGAATAAAACCATAATTCGCAGGATAATGCACTGCCGAAAACAACACCCGGTCCAGCAGAAGCATGCCCGTTTTCTTGTCCAATTCGTATTTTCCTTTACTTCCTTTGGGGATTTCTATGACGCCCATTACATATTCAGGGGCTTCTTTTCCAATATTGACATCATGCCAAGGGTTGATCATCTCTAAAAAGATTTAAGGGTAAACAATAAATATCAAGCAAATTAACGCCAAAATGCCAAGGAAACAAAGTGCATGTATGCTGGGGATTTTGGAATTTCCCAGTCCTTGGAAATGGTTTATACCGAAGTCTTTACAGGTTCAGAAGGCTTTAGGGAAGGCAAAGTTACCTGTACCGTGGTGCCAAGGTCAACTTCTGACTCGAGAAGGATTTTTCCACCAAGCTGATAGACTGCCTCTTTGACCATATACAATCCCAAGCCTGAACCGACGCTTTTCTGGGTTGCCCTTTGGAAAAGGTTGAACACATCGGCACGGTATTTCTCCTCAATTCCTACGCCGTTGTCTGCAATGGAAATAAGTGCTTGATCTTCCTCGACCACGATTCGGATGCGCACCTGTTTGGAATCCGAATAATCCTTTTGGAACTGGCACGCGTTGTTGAGAAGATTTCCAAGGATCACACGAAGCTTGGAATCATCAGAATAGAATGGCTGGTTTTGGGCAACATCAACCCGCAAGTCGATCTCAGACAAATCCCAACGTGAAGCAAGATTGTCTATTTGCTGCTTCACCAAGTCTGCAAATTCGATCTCTGTGACTTTGTTTTCCAATTTGGTAGACCTGTAGAAATCAAGCATTTTGAAGATGTATTCGTCGAGCTTATGCATCGCCAAATCGATCATGTCAAAATACTCAAGCACATTGGGGTCTTTGGATTCTAGCTTGGCGAGCTTGGAAACTCCCGAGATACTCATCAGCGGCCCACGCAATTCGTGCGATAGCGTATACACGAACTGGTTCATTTCGGAGTTGATCTTTTCAAGCCTTTCATTTTTAACCCTGAGTTCCCTTCTAGTGAAATAGATATCTCCGGCATTGATGATTGCATTTTTGACCGTTTCGATGTTCCATGGCTTGTCAATAAACCGGTACACCTGACCTCTATTGATCGCGTCGATTACACTTGCTATATCGGAATAACCTGTCAACAAGATTCTGACCGCTTCGGGATTGATTTTCATCAGTTTTTCAAAAAACTCAATACCATCCATTCCCGGCATCCTGATGTCTGCGATGACCACATGGAGTTCCTGCTCGGCTGCGATCTGCAATCCTTCTGCGGCGCTTTGGGCAGTCACCACTTTGAATTCC
This sequence comes from Mariniradius saccharolyticus AK6, assembly GCF_000330725.2. Classification (GTDB taxonomy): domain Bacteria; phylum Bacteroidota; class Bacteroidia; order Cytophagales; family Cyclobacteriaceae; genus Mariniradius; species Mariniradius saccharolyticus. The sequence goes on from NZ_AMZY02000010.1 coordinate 65,328, forward strand.
TTTCTCAGGCTAGCTTTGAAGGAATTCAGGTTATTGTCCTCGTCGTCGATGTATAACACTATGATCCGATCAGTCATTGTACGGCGTGGTTTGGTATATTGGTAACGTGATGATGAAATTGGTGCCCCTGCCCTCAGCGGTATCCACGTGTAGTGTACCCTTGTGGTTTTCGATGATGGTGTAGACGATGGAAAGACCCAATCCAGTTCCTTTCCCTACGGCTTTGGTCGTAAAGAAAGGTTCAAAAATCCTTTGTTTGACATGATTTGGCATGCCTGGGCCATTGTCTTCGATTTCAATTTTGATTTTTTCGCCCAGAAGTGAGGTACGTATAGTCAGGGTCGGCTCGGCTATCTTCGCATGGTCAAGCAAGGCATGAATCGCATTGGTAATGATATTCATAAAAACCTGGTTCATTTTACCGGCGAGGCATTCGACCATGGGAATGTTGCCAAATTCCTTGTTCACCTTGATCTTGCCTGCCATAGCACTGTTGAGCAGGACCAGCGTGCTGTTGATGCCATCATGGATATCGACCTTCTTGACATCCTGCTCGTCCACTCTTGAAAACAAGCGTAGGCCCTTTACAATCTCTACGGTGCGCTTTGCGCCATCTTCCATGCCCCTGAGCAACTGATCTATTTCCTGAAGGATATATTCGAATTCGATTTCCCTTTCGAGTTTGTCAATTTCTTTTTGGGATTCGGGTGAAAACTCAAGCTTTCCTTTTTTGCGATAAAGCTCCACAACCTCCAGCAAATCACCAATATCCCGACGCAATGGAGAGATGTTGGAGCTGACAAAATTGATCGGGTTATTGATCTCATGCGCAATGCCCGCGGTCAACTGACCCAAGGAGGCCATTTTCTCCTGATTGACCATTTGGGTTTGTGTGCTCTGCAGGTTGTGCAGTGTATATTCCAATTCCTCGGTGCGTTGCTTCACCTTTTCCTCCAACAGTTCATTTTGCTCAATAATCAAGCTCTCGTTTTGCTTGAGCACTTTCATGATGTCGTACTGCTCCTTTTCCTTTTCTGACTCAAGGATGCTTTTCCTATCCGCAAGTGCAAATGAAAACAAGATTACCTGGAGCGTTGCCGCCAATGGAAGAATATAGACCGAAAATGACGAGAACGGAATCAATCCGAGTTCGATGGATATGTGCACAAGGGCACCCATCGCAAAGACCGTCCAGGCTATGATAAAATACCTGGCGGGAAGGTATCCTTTTCTCAAAACCCGAAACCCAATGAACCAAACGAATACTGACAACAGCCCAATTGCCAGGAGGTAAATCCGATATCCCGCCATCTGGGAAAAGAAAATATTATCAAGCACCACAAACACAAAAATGCCAACCAGGAAAGTGACTCCGATTTTGAGCTTGGGTGCGTATCTAGAAATCGCCAAAAATTCCTTGGCAAATAGCGTGATCGAAATTCCAGTTAAGGAACCGAACAAGACGATTGATCTGACATTCATCCATTCCCAACTGGGCCAAAGCAGCTCTTGGGTATATCCGAATATCGAAGATTTGGCAAACCAAATGAGGATTGTATGAATCGTATAGAGTATGTAAACCTTGTCCCTGAATGCAATGAAAAGAAACAAGTTGTAGACAATCAGTCCTGCCAAGATTCCTGTAAACACCCCAAAAAGAATGTTCTGCAGGTTCATTTTGTAATTTACTTGCTGAAGGTCAGCAATATAGGCGGAAAATATCTTGCTATTGTTACTCTTGATTTTAAGATACACATCGGCTTCCTGCATTCCCGAGAGGTCTAGCTCAAACGCGATCTTATTGGTAGGGATGATCTTTTTGTGAAAGTCAACGACTCTGCCGCCCATTTGGTAGCTGAGGATTTTCTCCCCATTTGCCAAATAGAAGTGTGCCTCGTCCAAGCCGGAGTTGTTGATAACAAGGAACTTCCTTTGATCATCCAAACTCTCTGACTTGACACGAAACCGAAGCCAAATCGAACTTGAGTTGATACCGAAGTTATGGATTCTTTTGGCAAGCTCCCTAAAATCCTTGCGATGAATAATTTGCTCCGGCGTGAACTCATTTCCCGGGTCGACCAAGTACTCAAATTGGGAAACGGGAATAGCTTCCTGCTCTGGCAAAATATGAATCGGAAACAAGCCGACTATCCAAAGAATAATTGAAAACAACCCAACCATCGGAAAATTACATTCATTAAAACTGATGCGGGACTGGCCCGACCATCGCAAATATTGCAGCTATATATCGGATATCCGCATCTAAATCCATGATTTCCAAATGATTGGAAACACACTGCAAATATCCAAGCCAAACAATCGGGTGACGAAAGATCAGGGGCAACCAAGCATTTGTCAGGAAAAAACGTGGGGTAAAATTTGATTAAGTATCTCTTACTCAATACAACACGTCATTTCCGGATGGCAATATGTGGATTTCTTTTGTATTTTTTGAATACGGGCACATTCAAATGCCGAATATTTCTTTTTGAACCAAAAAAATTGAAGGATAATGTCAAAACCCAAAAACTACCCAAATCTCCAACGAATATGTTTTTCTAAAAAAACCAAACCTCAATCAAGTACAATTTTCTCCTTCTTCCATAAATTGGTTTTTTGATGCATAAACGAGGAGAAAATAAGATTCAAACTACTGAAAATCAGTTTCTTTTTGGAAGAAAGGAATTCAAAATAGCCGAATAAATGATCAAAAAAATGAAAGATTTTTGATGAAAAATTGACCTACCTAAGCCCATATTTTTTTATTGCCACACAAAAAAAATACAATTACATTCAAAGATTGGTGTTTGGAAATAAAATATTTGTAGTTTTGCCACAATCAATCATGCCATTCGATGTCTGAATCACCCCAAGATAAGATAAGAATCCTGTATGTAGATGACGAAGAAAACAACCTTCAGGCCTTCAAAGCTACATTCAGGAGAAACTATGAAATCTACCTAGCCCTATCTGCCAAAGAAGCAAGGGAAATTCTTCAAAACCACGAAGTGCAGATCATCATCACGGACCAGCGGATGCCTGATGAGACAGGGGTGGACTTCCTTGCGTCGATCATTCCGACCAATCCGGACCCAATCCGTATCCTGTTAACTGGCTATACGGATATCCAGGCTGTGATTGATGCAATCAACAAAGGCCAGGTATATCACTACCTAACAAAGCCTTGGGAAGAAGAATACATGAAAAACGTGATCAGTAACGCTTTTGAGGTATATTCGTTACGCAGAGAAAACAGGCAGCTCACCGAAGACCTGATGCTCAAAAATAAGGAGCTCCAATCAATGCTTAATCTGAAAGAAATGCCCTAATAACGGGCGGCAAGCAGCAGCAATAATTCCTTGTGGGTCATTGAGAATTTTCGTGCAAGATAAGCATTTGTCAGGCTACCTCTGTACGTGTAAACTCCCTTCATGAACCATTTGTAGTTGAATACCATCTCCTCGGCCCCTCCCAAATCAGCCATTTGTAGCAGAATGGGTGTAAAAATATTACTCAGTGCAACTGAAGCCGTACGGGAAACCCTAGACGCGATATTGGGCACACAATAATGGATAACACCATACTTCTGGAACGTTGGATTGTCGTGGGAAGTCATCTCGGAAGTCTCGATACATCCTCCTTGGTCAATAGACACGTCAATGATCACGCTCCCCGGCATCATTGAAGCGACCATTTCTTCGGTCACCACCATTTTGTTTTTGCCCTTCTCGGCGCGCATCGCGCCGATCACCACATCCGCCTCTTTGATCGCTTTGGCGATGGTATAATTATCTATCGTGGAGGTGAATACCTGCTGACCAAGCAACTGTTTGATCCTGCGCAGTTTATAAATATGATTATCAAATACCTTAATATTTGCCCCAAGGCCGAGCGCGGTGCGAGAGGCGTATTCAGCGACAGTTCCCGCGCCTACAATCACCACTTGGGTCGGGGGTACGCCCGTGACGCCACCCAATAGCAGACCTTTACCGTTATTCACGGCACTGAGGTATTCCGAGGCGATCAACATGACGGTGCTACCTGCTATCTCACTCATCGCACGAATGACAGGCATTCCTCCAACCTTATCCTCCAAAAACTCATAGGCAACTGCCGTTATCCGCTTTGAATTCAGCGCATGTATGAAATCAGCGTTTTGTTTTCCAAGCTGCAAGGCCGAAATCAGGCAGGAACCAGGCCTCATAAACTCGATTTCTTCAACTACGGGCGGCTCGACCTTCACAACCACCTCAGCATCAAACGCCTCCTTGGCCGAATAGACAATTTTCGCACCGGCGTCAGAATACTCTTTATCCGAAAATTTTGATTGCGCGCCGGCACCAGTTTCGACCATCACCTCCATCCCGTTGTTTATGAGTAGGGCAACAGCATCCGGTGTAAGAATCACGCGCTTCTCTTGTGCGGCGGTCTCAGTCGGCATCCCGATCAATAGTGACCGTTTAGCCTCCTTCACTTTTGCCATTGCTTCCCTGGGAAAAATCCCAACGCCCTCGGTTATCTCAACCATCTGCTTGCCCATTTTTTACCTTCCTTAGGATTAAATGCCTTGTCCCATTGTGCAGGGTAATTATGCGGATATGGAAAAAATCCTCCGGCAAAAATCCCGGAATCTTTTCCGCCCACTCTATCCAACAATAATTTCCACTTTCGAAATACTCGTCTACTCCGATCTCAATTGCCTCTGCGGGATCCTCCAGCCTATAAAAATCAAAATGGTAAAAGACTTCACCAAAGTGATTCCCGTACTCATTGACCAACGAAAATGTCGGGCTGCTTACCCGATCTTCCACCCCAAAGTGTTTGGCTATCGCCCGGATAAGGGTCGTCTTGCCGGCACCCAAGTTTCCTTGGAAAATCCAGATCTTCTCATCCCCAGCGTATTCGATCAGCTTCTTTGCGGTCTGATCGATTTCGTCCAAGCTTCGGCACTCAATCGTTTCCAAATCTAATCAAATATTCTTTGGTGACATTCGGACTATCGGAACAATCATTTCCTCCAATGATACGCCGCCATGCTGAAACGTATCCTTGTAGTAGTTGACGTAGTAGTTGTAATTGTTCGGATATGCAAAGAAATAATCTTCGACCGCAAAAACATAACTTGTGGAAACATTGAATTTTGGCAACTTGGCATCTTCGGGCCGAGAGACTTCAAATACTTTTCCACTCTCGAAGTTGAGGTTCTTTCCCTGCTTGTACCTTAGGTTGGTCGTGATGTTCTTGTCCCCAATGATTTTGTAGGGCTTATTGACCCGCTTGGTGCCGTGATCGGTCGTGACAATGACTTGGGCCTTGGCTTGATGGATTTTTCTAAACAGCTCATACAAGGAAGAATGTTCAAACCAGCTTTTTGTCAAGGAACGGTAGGCGGACTCATCAGGAGCCAACTCCCGGACCATCTTCATATCGGTCCGTGCATGGGACATCATATCGACAAAATTATACACCAAGACATTCAGATCATTTCTCAGCAGTTGGCTGAATTGGTCGACCACTGCTTTACCTTGATAGGATTGGATGATCTTATGATAGCTGTACTTGATAGATAGCCGGTTTCGATGGAGGTTTTCACCAAGAAACTGCTCCTCGTTGTTGTTTTTTCCTTCCTCTGTATCTTCTCCCTCCCAAAGCTCCGGATGTATTCGCGCCATATCCGAAGGCATCAGCCCGCTGAAAAGTGCATTACGCGCGTAAGCCGTCGTAGTAGGAAGAATGCTGAAATAGGTCCCTTCTTCCTCCACATTGAAATACTCGGTAATCAGCGGCTTGATTGACTCCCACTGATCGAGCCTCAGATTGTCGATCACTACAAAAAAAAGCGGTTTTCCAACTTGTATGGTTGGAAAGACCTTTTCCTGGAGGAGCCGGTGGGAAAGTATCGGACGGTCGCTTTTGGGGTTGTTGATCCAGTCGAGGTAATTGTGTTTGATAAATCTCGCAAATGAAGAATTTGCTTCGGTTTTTTGGGCGTCAAGCACGTCTTGCATACTCTTGTTTTCGGTCGCATCGATCTCAAGTTCCCAATAGGTAAGTCGTTTATATATCTCGGTCCATTCCTGAAATGTGGACGCTTCGTCGCAGGCATGACTGATATTCATAAAATCTTGCCTGTATGAGAGGTTGGTCTTTTCTGTGATCAACTGCTTGTTTTGGAGGATCTTCTTGACGGAAAGTAGTATCTGATTCGGATTTATCGGCTTGATGAGATAGTCTGCGATCTTTCCCCCAATCGCATCGTCCATGATTGTTTCCTCTTCACTTTTGGTGATCATGACCACGGGTATCTGCGGCTTAAGCATCTTGATTTGCTGCAAGGTCTCCAACCCAGTCATCCCCGGCATCATTTCATCCAAGAAAATCACATCAAAATTGCTTCTTTCGACCGAATCGATCGCATCGACACCGCTGTTGACGGTCTCGATTTCATAACCTTTTTGTTCCAAAAATAGAATATGTGGCTTAAGGAGATCAATCTCGTCATCCGCCCACAGGATTTTGAACCTTTGCATAGAGTAGCGTTTACTTCTTCTTGAATTTATAATTACTTTTGGAACCAATCAAATGTCGCGGACATTGAAAAGCCACAAGATACTGAATGATCCTGTTTATGGATTCATTACCATCCCCAGCGGACTGATTTTTGAAATTATCGACCATCCATTCTTTCAACGGTTACGGCGGATCAAACAACTTGGTTTGACTGATTTCGTCTATCCAGGCGCCCTGCACACCCGATTTCATCATGCACTGGGTGCTATGCACCTGATGCGTATCACGCTGGACAACCTGCGCGTGAAGGGGACGGAGATTTCCGAGGAAGAGTATGAGGCTGCGCAAATCGCGATCCTTCTCCACGACATTGGGCACGGACCCTTTAGCCATGCCTTGGAATTCAGTCTTTTGAAAGGCATACCCCATGAATCAATTTCGGCACTCGTGATCGGCAAATTGAACGAAGAGTTCGGTGGAAAACTGGGCCTCGCGATGAAAATGTTTGGCGGGACCTATCATCGAAGATTTTTCAATCAGCTTGTATCCAGCCAGTTGGACATAGATAGATTGGATTATTTGCAGCGCGATTGCTTTTTTACGGGCGTCTCGGAAGGGACGATCGGCGCCGATCGGATCATCAAAATGATGACAATTTCAGAAGACGAACTCGTCATCGAGGAAAAGGGAATCTATAGTATCGAAAATTTCCTAAGTGCCCGGCGTCTGATGTATTGGCAGGTCTACCTGCACAAGACGACGGTAAGTGCCGAAAACATGATGATCAACCTGATCAAACGGGCAAAATTTTTGGTGCAAAATGGGGAAAACATCCCCGCCACCGAGGACCTGTTAATCTTTCTTAAAAACGACGTGCAGCTACAGGATTTTGAGAATTCCGATCAAATCCTACACGCGTTTTTGTCATTGGACGACTTTGATGTTTGGGGAGCAATCAAATGGTGGAAAAACAGTTCCGATCCGGTTTTGAGGAATATTTCAAACATGTTTTTGACCAGAAACCTCTTTAAAATCACGTTGAGAAACGAGGAATTTTCGGATGAGGAATTGGAAAATGCCCAAGCAACCCTTGTGAAGAGGCAACATATTTCGAAGGAAGATTTGGGTTATTATTTTTCCCATGGATCATTGAGCAACTACGCATACCTCAGCAAGGAGAAGATCAATATCCTCACCAAAAAGGGAGAAAAAATCGACGTTGCCTCGGCCGCTGACCTTCCAAACATCAAGGCGATGAGCAAAATTGTCAAGAAACACTTTCTCTGTCATGCCAAAAATTTAATTTTGTAAGATACAATCGCGCACGCATGGAGTTTTCCCTCAATCAAATCGCAGCACTCATCAACGGACAGGTAGAAGGTGACGGCAGCCTCACGGTCAGCCGAATCGACAAAATCCAGGAAGGTATGCCAGGAGGCATCAGTTTTCTTTCCAATGCCAAATACGAGTCTTTCATCTACGAGACGAAAGCCACTGCTGTGATTGTGTCTGAGGATTTCAATCCCCAAAAGCCGATTTCCACCAATCTGATACGCGTCAAGAATGCCTACAATGGTTTTACACAACTTTTGGAAACCTATGAAGCAATGGTCAAAGGTCAACAATCCGGTGTGGAAGAGCCTTCTTTTTTTCATCCATCCAGCCAAATCGGAGCAAACCACTACCGCGGCGCTTTTTCTTATGTAGGAAAAAACACAGTTTTAGGTGACAATGTAAAGATTTTCCCACACGCCTACATTGGTGACAACGTCCGCATCGGCAACAATGTGACGGTACACGCGGGGGTGAAGGTTTACAACAATACCGAAATTGGAAATAATTGTACCATTCACCCCGGGGCAGTCATCGGGGCCGATGGATTTGGATTTGCGCCACAAGAAGACGGCAGTTACAAGGCAATCCCGCAATTGGGTAATGTGGTTTTGGAAGATCATGTGAGCGTTGGCGCCAACACGACGATAGACTGCGCAACGATGGGATCCACTTTGGTCAAAAAAGGCGTGAAAATCGACAATTTGGTGCAAATCGCCCACAACGTAGTCATAGGTGAAAACACGGTCATTGCTTCCCAAACGGGCATTTCGGGATCTACAATAATTGGAAAAAACTGCGTAATTGCTGGCCAAGTGGGAATTGTGGGGCATATCAAGATCGCGGACAACACGACCCTCGGAGCCAAAACCGGCATCATCAAAAGCGTGGATACACCTGGAAAAACACTTTTTGGTTATATAGGATTTGAGGTAAAGGAATTTTTGAAGTCCTACAGCGTATTCAAAAAACTTCCCGATATACAGGACAAAATCAAAGAACTGGAAAAAAAGGTTTAAATTTGCCGCCTAGTAGCTAATTCAGGAAGCGAAAATCGGACGAATGAGAGTCAAACAGCATACGATCAAAAAACAGGTTACCTTATCAGGAGTCGGACTCCACACAGGCGTAATCTCCAACATGACTTTTTTACCTGCCCCTCCTAATCACGGCTATAAATTCCAGCGCATAGATTTGGATGGTATGCCCATCGTAGATGCTGACGTAGACAATGTGGTGGATGTATCAAGAGGAACAACCTTGGAACAAAACGGCGCGAGGGTTTTCACGGTTGAGCATGTGTTGGCCGCATTGGTCGGACTTGAAATCGACAACGTTCTGATTCAACTTGACGGACCCGAACCACCCATCATGGATGGCTCCTCGATCCAGTTTATCCATATATTGGAAGAGGCAGGCTTGGAAGAGCAAAATGCGCTTCGCAGGTTTTTTGAGGTACCAGAAAGTATTACCTACCGTGAACCGGCCAGGGAAGTGGAGATTGCCGCTTTGCCATTGGATGACTACAGGGTGACTGTGATGGTTGATTACAACTCTCCGGTACTCGGTAGCCAACACGCTTCTATCACCAATATCAGCCAATTCAAGGATGAAATAGCTTCTTGCCGTACATTCTGTTTCCTCCATGAGTTGGAAATGCTCTACAATCACAACCTGATCAAGGGCGGAGACCTCAACAACGCCATCGTTGTAGTCGATCGAGTGGTGGAAGACAAGGAATTGGAGCATTTGGCCAAGATGTTCAACAAGAAAAAAGTCGAAGTCAGGAAAGAAGGTATCCTCAACAATGTCGAGCTCCGATACAAGAATGAACCCGCAAGGCATAAATTGCTCGATGTGGTGGGTGATTTGGCTTTGGTAGGAAGACCTCTAAAGGCGCAAATTTTAGCGGCCCGTCCAGGCCATGCAGCGAACGTCGCCTTTGCCAAGAAAATAAAAAGGGTCATGGAAAAGGCCGGTCCGGTGAATATTCCCCACTATGACCCCAAACTCCCACCGGTCATGGATATCAACCAGATCAGCAATATCCTTCCCCACCGCTATCCATTCCAGTTGATTGACAAGATCATCTATCTGGACGATACCGTCGTCGCAGGCGTAAAAAACGTAACGATCAACGAGCCGTTTTTTATGGGGCACTTTCCGGGAAATCCTGTGATGCCAGGCGTTTTACAGGTAGAGGCGATGGCCCAAACAGGAGGGATTTTGGTTTTGAGTACCGTCGATGATCCGGAAAAATATTGGACCTATTTTTTAGGTATTGAAAGTTGTAAGTTCCGCAAAATGGTTCTCCCTGGAGATACACTCGTGTTTAAATGCGAGCTCTTGGCCCCGATTAGACGGGGAATCGCAAAAATGAAGGGAGAAGCATATGTGGGAAACACATTAGTCTGTGAAGCAATTATGACCGCTAGCATAGTCCGTAAAGAAGCATGATCAGTCCACTAGCATATATACACGACAAGGCCAAGATCGCCAATAATGTCCACATCGAACCATTTACCATGATCCACGACAATGTGGAAATCGGTGAAGGAACATGGATAGGTTCCAACGTTACGATTTTTCCAGGTGCCAAAATCGGAAAAAACTCCAAGATATTCCCTGGTGCCGTGATTGCGGCAATACCGCAAGACCTGAAATTCCACGGAGAGGAATCAACAGTGGAAATTGGTGACAACACAACGATCCGCGAATGTGTCACCATCAGCCGTGGTACGGTCGATAAGCGAACCACCAAGGTCGGTAACAATTGTCTGCTGATGGCTTATGTCCATATCGCTCATGACTGCATCGTCGGAAACAACGTCATCATTGCCAACTCGGTGCAGGTGGCGGGGCATGTGTCGATTGATGATTGGGCGATCATCGGCGGTAGCAGTGCGGTGCACCAATTTGTCAAAATCGGCATGCATTCTATGATTTCGGGTGGTTCTTTGGTCAGAAAAGATGTGCCGCCCTTTACAAAAGCAGCCCGTGAACCACTTAGCTATGCGGGGGTCAACAGTCTGGGTCTTAGAAGACGGGGCTACTCCAGCGAAGTGATCAGCCAAATTCAGGAGGTCTACCGATATCTGTTTTTAAATAGCCTCAACAATACCCGCGCACTGGAAGAAATCGAAATCAATCTTCCCGCCACCAAAGAGCGGGATGAGATCGTCAACTTTATCAGATCTTCCGAGCGCGGTGTGATGAAAGGCTATATCAGCTAGGATGGATGGAAGTCCTGCTGCAAAATATTTCGAAGCGCTTCCAATACGAATGGATTTTTAAAAATCTGGACCTTCAGATTGCCGATGGATCTCGTTGGGCAATAACCGGCAGCAATGGTTCGGGGAAGTCAACGCTTTTGAAATGTATCTCGGGACTTCAACCATTGACTGAAGGGACAATTTCCTATAACATTCATGGCGAAACCATCCCCTCCGAAGAAATCTACAATCACCTAGTGATTTCGGCACCCTATCTCGAACTCCCAGAAGAGTTCACTTTGAGCGAGTTTCTGCAATTCCACTTCAGCTTCAAGCAAATAAAGCCAAGCCTTACCCACAGGCAAATGTTGGAAATCATGTATCTCATCGGGCAGGAACACAAACCGATTTCACAGTTTTCTTCCGGAATGAAGCAGCGATTGAAGCTGGGAATTTGTTTTTTTTCAAAAACAAATTTAATTCTGCTGGATGAGCCAACTTCCAATTTAGATGAAAAGGGAGTCAAATGGTATTTGCATTTGATCCAACATTTTTCGCAAGACGCCACGATTTTCGTCTGTTCCAACGACCAAAGGGAATACAGCTTTTGTGACAATCTTATAGAAATCGAGACCTACAAGCCAAATCGGATGCTTTGATATTTCAGGTATATCACTATTTTTACGAGGAAATATCAACTAAAAAATTATGCTTAAATCACCAATGCGCACTCTCCTAGCACTATGCGCGCTACTTCTAGTATTCTCCTGTAAAGACGACGGAGAAGTGGATCCTCCCAAAACCCCTGAGGAACTTGCAATTGAAGATTTAACTGGAAGCGGAACAATCACCTGGGCAGTGGCTGGAGGTGGTTCTGTTACTCGTGATGGACGTAACGAAACGAACGTTTACCAAACTTTTGAGCTGACTTTAAATTCATCTCCAGGAAAAACCTACACCTCCATCAACGGTGCAGACCTATTTGATGCCGGAGGAAGCTGGGCATTCGTGACAGGCAGCCTTGACAAAATCATCCTTGATGGTTCCAAACCTGCCGCCAAAATCCCGATTTCCTTTACACGGACAGGAGACAATTTGATTTTGACATTCTCCATTGTTGCACCAAGTGGTAGAACCATGCCGAATGGCGCCGTAGCCGGTAACTATACATTCACATTGAGAAAAAAGGCATAAAGTCTATTTTCATGAAGAAAAAAGGGATTCCGACAAAATCGGAATCCCTTTTTTTATGCCTTGAGCGTCACAAGGGTCACACCCGCGCCTCCCCTGTCGGCGTGTTCATCTTCCAACTTGGATACCGAATTCATCGACCGCAGCAGGTTTCTGGTTATTTCCCTCAATATGCCATCCCCTTTGCCATGGACAATACGCAAGTCCTTCAAACCCAACATAAACCCATCATCGACAAAATTCTGCACTAAGGAAATGATCTCCTCTGCACGCTTTCCCCTGATGTCGAGGTTTGGCGAAAAATCCATCATTTTCGCATTGGTGTCAAAGCCAACTCTTCTGGCAAGGGATTTTTTTTCCTTTTTCATTTCTCCCAATGAAATCTTCTCCAAGCGATTCAGTTTCACGTTCGATTTCAGATCTCCGATGCTGATTTCGGCCTCATTCTTTTTGAGGGCCATCACCTCTGCAATCGCACCGCTGTCCTTCAATCGCACGTGATCACCCACGGCAATCTCCCCTGAAATGACCTTGATGGTTTTTTCGGGAGCTGGAGTTTTCTTCTCTGGTTTCACCTTTGCCTTCAGCTGCTCGACCTCTTGCCTCAGTTCCTTTGCTTTATCTTTGTCGGCCTGCGTGCGGCGGATTTCGGAAATGGTATTTTCGATCTTCCTGTTGACATCGTCCAAGAGTGCTTTCGCCTCTGTCTTCGCCTCTTGGATATACTTCTTTTTGTTTTGCTCCAAGGATTCCTTCATCTCGGCATATTCCTTCATCCGCTGATCAAGGATCCTTTCTTTCCTTTTGTTTTCCAGCAGGAGGGATTCTTGCTGCGCCATTTGGTTCTCGAGCTTGGTAAGAATCTTATCGTACTTGACACGCTCTTCTCCAATATGCTCCTTGGCATAGTCGATGATATCCTTGGCGATTCCAATCTTCGAAGCGATCTCCAGTGCAAAGGAGCTTCCTGGTTTGCCAATATCCAATTGGTAAAGCGGTTCCAATTTCTCCACGTCATAGCGCATGGCCCCATTCACCAAGCCTTGGTTTTTGGCGGCCACCTGTTTGAGGTTGCCATAGTGGGTTGTGATCACCCCATAGGCTCCGGTACTGTTGAGAGCAAGTAGAATCCCCTCGGCTATCGCTCCACCAAACATCGGCTCAGTCCCTGTACCAAACTCGTCGATAAAGATTATGGATTTCTTGTCAGCAAATTGGGTGAAATGCTTCATGCTCATCAGGTGTGAGCTGTAAGTACTGAGGTCGTTTTCGATATTCTGCTCATCCCCGATGTCGATGAAGAAATCATCAAACACAGTGCAAACAGAATGACTGTCCATCGGCACCAAAAGGCCACATTGGAGCATAAACTGGGCCAAGGCCACTGTTTTCAGCGTGACGGATTTCCCGCCTGCATTGGGCCCCGAAATAACCAAGAGCCTTCTGTTATGGTCTAGGCTGAGGTTGAGTGGCACGACTTTCTTCCCTACCTGTTTGAGGGCAAATTCGAGCAGAGGATGTCTTGCATCGGACCATTGAAGTTGACGCTCCTTTTTTAAAATGGGCTTGTGTGAATTGGTCTTGATCGCAAACTTTGCCTTGGCCCGAATAAAATCCACCATTCCCAAAAAATGATAGGCCTTACGCATCTCGGGTATGAAGGGTCTCATTGTATCCGTGAGCTTAGTCAAAATCCGTTGGATTTCCCTCCGCTCCATGTACTCGAGGTCCTTCAGCTCATTGTTGATGTCCAAGACTTCGGCTGGTTCGAGATATACAGTTTGGCCAGTAGCTGATTCATCATGGATGAATCCCTTGATTTTTCGCTTGTTTTCTGCCAAAACCGGAATGACCATCCTGCCTCCCCTGACGGTAATGGATGCGTCATCGGGCGTCATCCCCTTCGATTTGGCTTCTCGAAATATACGGTCCAATACCTTTCTAAGGCGGTTTTCCTCGTACAATATCTGTGACCGAATCAGGGATAGTTCCTGGGAAGCGTTGTTTCTTATTTTTCCCTTTTCATCAAGTATCCTTTCTATCGCTCTCAGCACAGTATTGTCCAATGCAACAAGGCCCAACAATGCAAACAGACTCGGATACGCTTCCTCATGATCCTTGAAAAACTCGATGCACCGGCTGAGGGTAAAAAGTGAAAGCCTGATTTCGTGGAATTCTTCTTGATCCAGAAAACTTCCCTCTATCCTCGCCTTGTCAAGGTAGGGATTCGCATCGGTGTAGTTGGATGAAGGGAACAACTCCCCGGACCCAATGATTTTCTTGAATTCATCTGTCTGTTCAAGCAGCCTCGAAACCAGTGACAAATCCTTTGAAAAGGACATTTTGTCCACGAATTGGATACCTAAAGGTCCAGAACATTCCTCTTTGATTAGTTCCCGGATCTTGGTAAAGCTGATTTTTTCTTCTACGTTTTGGGGATAAAGCATGAATCGTACCTATTTGCCAGAAGATTCGATGACGTGCAGGGAATCAATGGTCCTGGCATAAATCCTGTCCATCACCCGAAGATCCCGCATATAATACTCAAGGCTTGCTCTAAAAACCGAGTCGCTGACCGCATGTTTTTCAAAAACCTCATTTTCCAAATAGGGATACAATACCCTTGAGGAATCAAAATGTATCGGAAACGAACTGACTATCCCCTCTGCCAAATGGATATCCGTCAGGATTTGAACCATTTTGTCTTCCGAGAGCACGCCTTCCGGCTGCTTGTCAGGACTGCAGGAAAAGGAAAGGATCAAGCAGAAATGGAGAAATATTTTTTTCACGAACCAAAATTAAGGAAATCCAAGATATAGCCGTCGAATTATAACATGGTAAACTCCCGAACATCCCATTTCGTTTTTAAATTCAAATATCAGGCTTAATTTAGGCCCGCGAAAACCCCAACATGAACCAACTCCTCAAGAAGCTCAGACGGTATGAAATCATGATCCGGAAGGTGGTCAACAACCAGCTTCAGGGTGACTACCAATCGATCTTCAAGGGATCTGGGTTGGAGTTTGACGACCTGAGACCCTATCAATATGGGGATGATTTCAGGACGATCGAATGGAAAGTTTCCGCCAAAGGCCACGGCACTTTCGTAAAGACCTTTCGGGAGGACAAAGACCAGTCGGTTTATTTTTTGCTGGACATCAGCGGTTCGCAGGATATCGGCGACGAAGGCAAAAAGAAAATCGATATCGGAAAAGAAGTGGCGGGGGTACTGACTTTGGCCGCGGTCTTTGAAGGAAGCCAAGTCGGCTTGATTTCTTTTTCAGACCAAAAAGAAAAAATCATCCTTCCCGGCAAAGGTCCCAAGCAGGGCATCAAAATCATCCAAGGGATATTCGGCCACAAAAACATATCCCTCAAAACAAACTTGAAGGAAATGTTCAACTTCGCCCTGAACATCATCAAGAAAAGGAGTATTGTCATCGTGATTTCTGACTTTATTGATCAAGGATACGAACGACCATTCAAGGCATTGGCCCAAAAACACGATTTGATTGCGATCCAAATAACCGATCCAAGGGAATCCGCGTTACCTACTTTGGGGATCATCCCGGTCTATGACAAAGAGCAAGGTAGGACGACTTGGGTGAATACCGCCTTTGGGAGTTTTTCTAGAAAAATTCTAGAATCTTTCAGCTCAGAACGCGAACACCTCCAAGATGTCTGCAAGAAAAACCAAGTCAACTACCTCGAAATCAGTACAAAGAATGACATTGTCCTGCCACTGATAGAACTATTCAAGCACCGTAACCGAACCATGAAGCGTGGGTAAAATCTTGGCCTCCATATTGTTGATTTTGGGATTCTTTGTCCGGCCGGTTTTGGCGCAGGATATTGAGGTGGAGGGCTATTTCATGCAGGATTCAGCGAAGCTGGGCGAGCGGGTTGCCTATGTGCTCAAAGCCAAATATCGCCCCGGCACGAATATCATTTTCCCGGATTCCAGTTATAATTTCGAGCCTTTTGTTTTGCTTGAGAAAAAATCCTTCATCTCATCTACAACCGATGACGTGACATTGGACTCCGCCGTGTACTATGTGTCGAATTTTTCGCTCGACCCCGTTGCACGGCTGTCATTACCGATTTATGAAGTCTTTCGATACGATAGTCTGGAGCACAAACCCCTGGAAGCCCAACTCGCCCTGAAATTGACGATTGACCCGCTTCCCGAAAACCTCGCCTTCAAGGACAACAACGTCTACCAACCCATACCTACCGAATTCAATGTGTTTGTTTTGGTTATCGTCCTGGTGGTAATGCTGGTGGTCGCTGCCGTCGTTTTGTTTTTCTTCGGAAAAAAACTCAAGCGAATATGGCAAAACTGGCTCGAGAAACGCAAATACAAACGCTTCCTCAGCCGGTGGGAAAAAGCAGAACTTGCCTTTGCTTCCCAACCCGACATGGATCATGCCGACGAGTTGCTAGGGCTTTGGAAAACTTACATGGAGCATCTCAATGAGCAACCTTTCAGGGAATGGACTACCACGGAGATTTCGGAATTCCTTGACAACAAAGACATCATCAAGGATTTCCGCGCGATCGAATCCATCATCTATGCGGGGCAATCCGGAAAGGACATCAGCGAAAACTGTCAAAATCTAAGGGAAGTATGCGCCATGGCGTTCCAAAAGAAGATAACCGAACCCGATGAATCCAAATAACATCAGCGACTTTTTCTCCTTGTTTTGGTTCCTTCCCGAGACATTCCAGTCCTATGATTGGGAAAACATCTGGGCTTTGCACCTGCTTTGGATCGCTCCGTTGGTAATGGGTTTGCGGAAGTTTGTCAAATTTCTAAAAAACCCCGTGTTGGAGCTTTCCCTTCCGGGTACGGTTTCACAAAACAATCCATGGACTTATCTACGTCTCATTCCGGGAGTACTTTTTATACTCGGACTGTGGATGGTGATCATCGCACTCGCCCGTCCGCAGAAAAGCAACGAGCGTGTCGAACAATACACCGAGGGCATCGATATCATGCTGGTGATGGATATATCGGAATCGATGGACCTACAGGACTTCAGCCCCAACAGGCTGGAAGCGGCCAAGCAAACGGCGATTGATTTTGTCAACGGCAGGTTTGGCGACCGGATCGGAATGGTGATATTCTCAGGAGAGGCTTTTTCGCTGGCTCCTTTGACGACAGACTACAAGCTGCTCACCGATTTGGTGAAGGATATCACCTTCAATATGATGGACGCCAAAGGCACCGCGATTGGCAGTGCGCTGGCGGCAGGCACCAATCGCATGCGGGAATCAGAATCCAAAAGCAAGGTCATGATACTGCTCAGCGACGGTGAAAACAACGCCGGAAACGTCGATCCGATCTTCGCTGCCAATCTCGCCGCGGCCATGGATATCAAAATCTACACGATTGCCGTGGGCAAGGATGGCATGGTACCCTATGGCGTGGATTTCTTTGGACGGCCGCAGATGATTGAGAGCTATCTGGACGAAACCACCCTGCGGGATATCGCGCGCATCGGCGGCGGGCAATTTTTCAGGGCTTCCGATGGAAATGCGCTCGAGCAGATTTTTGACCAAATCAATACCATGGAAAAAGCGGAAATCAAGGAATCCCGCTACAAGGAAACTGTGGATTTCTATCGGGTGTATTTGTTTTGGGGCATCCTCTTTTTCCTCATTTGGATGGGGCTGAAAAGCAGCTTTTTCAACAATTTCCTCTTGGATTAAGGCCTATTCCGCCAGTGCCTCCCGTGTCAGCTGCTCAAACAAAATGTAGGTGGAGTAAAACGTAACCGGAACACTCACCAACAATCCGACACCAAAGGTCAAAATCCCGCCGAGATTGATCAACAACACAAGTAAGGTGTAGACAAAAAACTTCCACCAACGCACCGTGATCAGTTTCCGGCTTTCCTCCAATGCGCTCCAATAGTCAAATCCCCCAAAAATTGCCATTAAGACCGCAAAATTGTAAGCTACTGCCAGGTAGACTCCCGGAATGATAAAAGCAAAAATACCCAGACTCACCAAAACCTGCCCTACCAGCCAAATCAAGACGGTCGGAAAATAGTAGGTGAAACCTTTGAAGAAATCCGGATACACAACGGGTTTCCCAGCACTGATCTTGAAGGCCACGAGATAAAAACCCGAATACAAAGGAGGGGCAAGCAGCAGGCCAAATAGGAAAAGGAATTTATCAAGATAAACCAGCGCCAGCAGCTGCAAGGAAAAAATCAGCAGCGTAAAGGCCATGCTGAAAAGCGGCTGCTTCAAAAACATTTCCCAAGACTTCCGGAACACCAGATCCAGGTCAAAGTCATAGCCTTTTTCCCGAAGTGCGGCAAGACGTTCTTGGTTCGTGTTGGTTGAAGTCATTTTCAGATCAGATAGAATTCATTGGGTTGGAGGCAGCACAAGCCAAATGCCACACTTTACGATAGACCGCAGATAAATGCCCACCTAAAATTTGTAAGTGGGCAAATGTTTCAGGATATCGGCAGTCATCTTGGCAAGGTCAAAGTCGTGCTGCCAGCCCCAATCCTGCCGAGCTCGGCTATCGTCAATGCTGTCGGGCCAAGAATCAGCGATCGCTTGGCGGAAATCGGGCTCATAACTGATCTTGAAGTCGGGATAATGAAGCTTGATGCTTTCATAGATTTCCCTTGGACAAAAACTCATCGCCGAAAGGTTATAGCTCGAGCGGATCTTGACACTCTCCCGTGGTGCCTGCATGAGTTGGATGGTGGCTTTGATGGCATCGGGCATGTACATCATCGGCAGATAAGAATCTTCTCTAAGAAAGGATACAAAATGCTCCCCTGCTATCGCCTTGTGGTAGATATCCACGGCATAGTCAGTAGTTCCTCCGCCCGGCAGAGACTTGTATCCGATTAGCCCTGGATAGCGAAGGCTGCGTACGTCAACACCGTATTTTTCAAAATAGTACTCGCACCAGCGCTCCCCGGCTTGCTTGGAAATTCCATAAACCGTATTGGGTTCCTTGACACAGTATTGGGGTGTCTGGACCTTGGGCGTATTGGGACCAAACACGGCAATGGAAGAAGGCCAATAGATTTTGTCCATTTTTTCTTCCTTCGCAAGCTCCAATATGGAAAGCAGGCTGTCCATATTCAACCTCCAGGCAAAAAGCGGGTTTTTCTCGCCCGTGGCGGAAAGCACCGCGGCCAAATGATAAATCTGAGTCACACTTTCGGATTTCACCAGTCGGCGGACAGCCGCATCGTCCATCACATCAAGGACTTTTGTCTTGCAGCAATCAAATTTTTCAAGTGATTTTGGGTTGATGTCGGTAGCGATTACCTGCTCGCCACCATGGATTTCGGCCAAAGCCTGTGTCAGTTCTGAGCCCAATTGCCCGGCTGCACCAATGATCAAAACGCTTTCCATGAGTAAAATTTTCCGACAGATGGACTTCTATGCCCCCTGAGGTTTTTGATTATATTTGGGATTGAATGGCGCAAAAATAGTGATTTCAGCCGATGTACGGCACAAGGGCGCCACAAGTGTTTGAGCTTTTAAAAAAACTAATTCCAATCCATGTACGATACCCTAAAACCCAAATTAGAGAAAGAGTTGCAGGAAATCCAGTCTGCTGGACTTTTCAAGAAAGAGCGGATAATCACCTCCCCCCAGGCTGCGGAAATCACCATCGCCGGCGGACAAAAGGTGTTGAACTTCTGCGCCAACAACTACCTTGGCTTGTCATCCCACCCCAAAGTGATCGAGGCGGCCAAGAAAGCCATCGATACGCATGGATTCGGTATGTCTTCTGTCCGCTTCATCTGCGGGACGCAAGACATCCACAAGGAGTTGGAGGAAAAGATTTCCAAGTTCTTGGGTACAGAGGATACAATTCTATATGCAGCCGCTTTTGATGCCAATGGCGGTGTATTCGAGCCTTTGTTTGGTCCGGAAGACGCCATCATCTCCGATGCCCTGAACCATGCCTCCATCATCGACGGTGTCCGCCTCTGCAAAGCCATGCGCTACCGCTATGAGCACAACAACATGGAGGACCTCGAAGCCCAACTCAAGGATGCCGATGCCAAAGGTGCCGTTCAGAAAATCATCGTCACGGATGGGGTCTTCTCTATGGATGGCACCATCGCGCAACTGGACAAGATTGTCGCTTTGGCTGAAAAATACAAAGCGGTAGTCATGTCAGACGAATGCCATTCCACCGGATTCATGGGCAAAACCGGCCGCGGCGTACACGAATACCGCAACGTCATGGGCAAAATCGACATCATCACCGGTACCTTGGGCAAAGCATTGGGCGGTGCTTCGGGCGGCTTCACCTCAGGCAGAAAAGAAATCATCGAACTCCTCCGCCAACGTTCAAGACCTTACCTGTTTTCAAATACCCTCGCGCCTTCGATCACAGGCGCATCGATTGCCGTGTTTGATTTGCTATCCGAGACGACCGAACTCCGGGACAAACTCGAGGAAAATACCAAATACTTCCGGGCCAAGATGACTGAGGCAGGATTTGACATCAAGCCGGGAGAGCATCCCATCGTTCCGATCATGCTTTACGATGCGGTATTGTCCCAAAAAATGGCTGAAAAGCTGCTGGAAAAAGGAATCTATGTGATTGGATTCTACTTTCCCGTCGTGCCGAAAGGCCAAGCCCGGATCCGCGTTCAGATTTCGGCCGGACATGAGCGTCACCACCTAGACAAGGCGATTGCAGCTTTTGTTGAAGTTGGCAAGGAACTGGGAGTTGTAAAGTAAAAAAAAATTATCCCGTGCCATGACCCTTCCATCATGGCACGGGATTTTTTTTAGTGGCTGGGAAATCAGGGTCCAAAATACGCTACTGCCATCATTGGCGGACTATTTCACCTCCTCACATTCTTCTCCTCTATCCTTTTCAGCTCGCTTTGAATCTTTTCCTTGCTGATCCATTGACCGCGGAGCATCAGGCCTTCAATGTTTTTGAGTCGGCTGAGATCTTCGAGTGGGTTGCCTGACACCAAGACAAAATCTGCCGCAGCACCCGACTTGATCACTCCATAGTGCCCATCTTGTCCAAAGTAGCGCGCGATGTTGGCCGATCCAGACTTGAGGATTTCGACAGGTTCCATTCCCGCTTCGTGCATGGACTTGATTTCATTGTGGATCGAAAAACCGGGTACGTTGAACACCTGCGGGCTATCCGAACTCATCAATATCGGAACTCCCGCTGTATGCAAAGCCAACAGCATTTTTTGACGGAATTCAAGGTAAGGCTTCACGATCTCTTCCCGAAGCATGCCCTGGTTTTCCAACAGTTTTTTCTGGTTGACCCATTGCTGTATTTGGACTCCCGGGAGGTACTTCATGTCGGGTTCGAGCCGAAACTGGTCGGCAGGTATATACCCAAAAAACCGTTCAAACAGCGTAAGGGTCGGCGCAATCCAAGCTTTGGAATCCAATGTCATTTGGACCAATTCAGGGATTTTGGACATGTCTGCATAGGGAAGCGCCATCATGCTGAACGCTCCCGCCACCTGGGGATCAAGTTTGCTCTTGTCTGCAACCAGTGCCTCAATATATCCATCCATGTGCTCCACGGACTTGTAGCCATGTTGGAGGGAATTGGCAAGGCCCACGTCCAATGAAACGTGGCCGCCAAAGATGATACCCTCTTCTTTCGCAGTGTTCGCGATCGCCAAAAACCGCGGCATATCCAATCCTGGATGCAGCTTGAGGTGGTCAAATCCACCGGCTTTCTGCTCCCGGACCATTTGGGCGCCGTGCTCCGGACTTTGCACAGAGCCTCCGTTCAGGGAAGGACCCGCAGCAAACAGGCGTGGGGAAATGATTTCCCCAGAGGCCACTTTTCCCTTCAACTCAAGATGTGAAGGATGCCCCATCATTCCCCTTACATTGAGAATGCCGTTAGCGATGTACAGCCAAAGGATATCCTGGGTATAGGAAAAGTCCCCCTCTGCGGATGCAGGCGGAATATGGGAGTGCATTTCTGCCAAACCAGGATGTGCAAAAGCTCCTTTTGCGTCTGTTTTGGTAATATTGGTCGGTATGTTTCTGGGCGGTGATGCCTTGGGGAATACGGCTGTGATTTTTCCTTCTTGTACCAAAATGGACTGGTCGCGAAGTATTTGACCCGACTCGACGTCGATGATGTGGACGTTTTGAACGAGCATATCCTGCGCAGCACACGCAAGAGAAGCACATGCCGCGACAAATAAAAGAAGGAGCTTTTTCATGGTTAAATTTGGGTTTAAGATGGGTGTGGAACACTGGCTTTCCAATCACTGTGGAAAAAGGCCCCACTTGGGTCGTCTTTGCGCTGATAGGTATGCGCACCGAAATAGTCTCGTTGTGCCTGAATGAGATTAGCGGGGGAATCGGTCGTGATGCGGCTGAGGAAATAATTGGCAGCGGCTGACATGACAGGCAGCGCATGGCTATGCTGCAAGCCCAAGCCAACGATGTACGTTAGGTCCAATTTCATTTCCTTGATTTTTGATTTGAGTGATTTGGTGGTGAAAATGGACGTGTTGTCCTTGAAAATTCCCACCAACTGCTCCATCATGGTAGAGCGGATGATACAGCCATTGGTCCAAATACGGGCAATCTCGCTGAGATTGAGGTTCCAGCCTTCTTTTTCCGATACCGTCTTCATCAAGTCGAAGCCTACTTCATGGTTGATGAACCGTGTGAGGGCATAGGCGTTTTTGAGTTTCTCGATCAAAATGACCTTATCCTCCGCAAAGGCGCCGAATCTGTGTCCATAATATTCAGCCAATTCGACCCGATTAGATTTGTTGCTGGAAAGCATCCGGGCAGTCACGGCTTCAGACAAAGGACTATAAGGCACTTGAAAGTTCAAAGCAGTGGTCAAGGACCAGCTGCCGGTTCCTTTTTGGCCCGCCTTGTCCAAGACCATATCCAGCAGATATTCCCGCCCATCCCTTACCAATAAAATATCGGCAGTAATTTCCAACAAATAGCTCCTTAGGCCTTCATTTGCCCAATTCTTCAACACTTTCGAAATTTCAGGATAGGTGAGTTTGAGTCCATATTTCATCAATTGGTAAATCTCAGCCAAAGCCTGCATCTCAGCATACTCGATGCTGTTGTGCACCATTTTTATAAAATGCCCGGATCCGGCGGGGCCGATATACTCAACGCAGGGATTGGCATGGGCATCTTTTGCGGCGATTTTTTGCAGGTAGGGTGCCAAGATATCGAAGGCTTCCCGGCTTCCACTCGGCATCAGAGAAGGACCTCTACGAGCGCCCTCCTCTCCACCGGAAACGCCCATCGCTACAAAGTGAAGACCCTTTTCCTCCAAAGCCTTCACGCGTCGATTAGAATCCTCATAAAAAGAATTCCCGCCATCAATCAGGATATCTCCCTCCTGCAACGAGGACTCCAATTGGGCGATTTGTTGATCAACCGCCGCACCGGCAGGGATCATCAGGAGTATCTTCTTCGGGGATTGAAGCGATGAAAGAAAACCTTCCAGATCATCAAATCCCTTCAACAACGGAAATTCAGTATTCTCCTCAGCGAACTGGCTGGCAACGTATTCCTCTTTCCCCTCCACAAAACGGTTGTAAACCGAAACAGGAACGCCCTTTTCAGCAAAATTCAACGCAAGGCTTTTCCCCATTACACCCATGCCGATGATGCCGATATGGGAAGCTGCTTGGGATATTTCAGGATAAGACAACACCTCCTTTACCATTTCTTCTGGACTCTTCGTAATATCGATGTGATAACCGTATCCAGGTTCCTCCCAAGTGTTGAGTTGCGAATCGAGCAAATCGGGGTTCATGTAATGGCCCTTTCTTGCGGCCATCCTTTCGGCAATCACTTCCTTCATGCCTTTGAGGTGCAGCCAAATAATGTCCGGGACGGTTTGAAGCCTTTCCCGATATACTTCCCGTAGCGCAGAGCAAGCCAAAATCCCCCCACCGGATGATTCCCATTTTTGGATATTCTCCGCTAGGTGATCAAGCCAAGGCCAACGGTCGTGGTCGGTCAAGGGAATACCGTGGGTCATCTTCTCGATATTTGCTGTGGGATGGAAGTCATCCGCATCATAAAAAGGCAAATGAAGATTCTTTGCCAAAAGGGAGCCCAAAGTGGTTTTTCCGCTCCCGGATACACCCGTCACAATGATTATCATAGCCGAAATTAAGAAAATTAATTATTTTCACCATGTTTACTTACGCAGGGCAAATGGCTGCTTCAGAAAATCTTTCCGATCATTTTTATACCAAAAAAGTCGCCGACCTGCATCACCGTAGGCTGTTGGTTTTTCATCCCAAGACTCCCGTTTCCGGCGTGGCAGCGGCCATGGCCGAAGAAAAAATGTCCTGCGTATTTGTAGGTCCTAGGGAGGATGACATCCAAGGCTATGTCACTGACATCACCCTCCGTGACAAGGTATTGGCCAAAGGAATATCTGCGGAAATTGAAGTTGCGGAGATAATGGATTCGGGTATCGTCTTTATCCCAAGACAGGCATTTCTCTATGAAGCTTTGCTGCTGATGTTTCGAACAAAGACGAGGTATTTGCTCGTCCGCGAACATGGAAAATTTGTCGGGTGGATATCCAGAAACAAGATCCTCTCCGAACAGGCGCAGGGACCGTTCATGTTTATCCAATCCGTGAAGCAAGCCTTGGACACTGAGGAACTCGCCTCGAAATGGGCGCAACTTCCCTCGATTATCCACGATTTGTTGTCAAAGGGCATGAAGGCCCAAATCATCAACCAAATCGTCACGGCTGTCTCTGACGCCATTGCGCTCCGGATCATCGAAAACGTGATCCATGAAATGGGCCCGCCACCGGCAAAGTTTGTCTTTTTTGTATTGGGAAGTGAAGGACGGTCCGAGCAAACGCTTAAGACCGATCAGGACAATGCAATCATTTACGAAGATAAAGCCAATGAGCAACGGGAGATTGTGCGCGAATACTTCCTGGAGTTTGCAGATCGGGTTTCCACCGACCTGGACCGGGTCGGTATCATATTCTGTAAGGGTGGATACATGGCCAAAAACCCCAAGTGGACCCATTCGCTATCGCACTGGAAGCGCAACTATGAAAACTGGATCCAAGAGTCTTCACAGGAAACAGTAATGAAGTACGCAACCTTCTTTGACTGCAGGCCGATTTTCGGGGATTTTTCGCTTTTGGATCAATTGAAGACATTTATGGGAGATTTACTTGAAAAAGCTCCGGAGCGCTTTTTTGTCAATATGGGTTACAATGCGCTGCAATTTGAACCTCCACTTTCATTTTTCAGGGGTATCAGAACCTACGAAATTGATGGGGAAAAACATTTTAACATCAAAAAAACGATGACCCCCATTGTTGACTTGGCCCGGGTATATGCCCTACACCACAGGATTTTTGAAACAAATACCGGAGAAAGAATCAAGGCGCTTGAATCATTGGGTGTCTTTTCACACAAGGAAGCCAATGAACTCAGCCACGCGTACTACTACCTGATGGGACTTCGGCTCGAAAAACAGTCGCTACAATTGCTTCAAAAAGATGAAAAAGCCTCCAACCATGTAAATATTGACCATTTGACGAAGGTCCAAATGGTCACATTGGTGGAAATCTTCAAAGTGATCAAAGAATTTCAACTGAAAATCAGGGTGGCGTTTACTAAAAATATATTTTAGCAAATCGAAAAGATCTTTTTTAAATTTTTTATAAAAGTCTATGATTTTATACAAAAGTTTTTTTATTTTGTGTAGAAAATAAAATCCCAATAAAATTTCTTATTTGGAAAGATTGGTAATTGCAATGCAGATTAGAATAAACCAATCTTCTAAAAAGGGAACGATTACCAAAATTAATGATCGGAAGAAAGATTTCTAACCGAAACTTCTCCATGACAAATCCAGAGTACGAATCTGATAAACCCAGCAACATAACTCCATCTATATGCTCAGCAAATATCCGCTTTCAGAAGTAGAAAAAGCCTTTCAGAAAGAATCAGGAATTGAGAACATCAGCACGCTGATACCGTACCTCACGGTCGATAACTTCCCAAAGCTCGGTTTGATCACGGCTTGCCGATTTTTGGAATGGGTTTCCGAAAACCCCCAAGGCGTCATCAGTCTTCCGACTGGAAAAACTCCCGAATACTTTATCAAATGGACGCAGTTCCTTTTGGAAAATTGGGACACAAAAAAAGGGAAAGAAGTGCGGGACCGCTACAATATGTCAGCCCTAAAGAAGCCCAACCTGAAGGATTTGACATTTGTGCAGATCGATGAATTCTACCCGATTTCTTCCAAACAGAAAAACAGCTTCTTCGACTACGTCAACAAATTCTACCTGGAAGGATTTGGAATGAGCAAGGAAAAAGCCATCCTGATCAATTCGGACGAGATCCCTTTGGCTGGCGGCAAGCACTTCAAGGAGGTTTTCCCTGATTTGAAGGTGGATTTGTCCCTCCGCTTCCGCGATCCGATAAATGCCCTCGAAAAAATCCAGCAGCAATCCATTTACATGATTGACCATTGGTGCGGGCAATATGAACAGCGCATCAGGGATGCAGGCGGCATAGGGTTTTTCTTGGGCGGAATTGGTCCAGATGGACATATAGCATTCAATACGCGGGGATCGCACTTGTTTTCGACCACGCGTCTGACAGAAACAAACTTCGAAACCCAGGCCGTAGCCGCGGGGGATTTGGGTGGGATCGAGGTTTCTGCCAATAGACTAGTGATTACAATTGGCCTTGAAACCATTGTTTACAATCCGGAAGCAGTCGGCATTATCATCGCCGCGGGTGAAGCCAAAGCCCAAATCGTCAAGGATTCTCTGGAAACACCCCTGAGCAATATCTATCCTGGAACAGTACTGCAAAAACTCAAAAACGGACGTTTTTACCTGACCAAAGGTGCTGCAGTTCGCCTGACCGATTCCGTGGACGCCTATTACAAAAAAGGCGAATGGACCTGGGAGAAAACGGAAAGATCCATCATTGATCTTTGCAAAAAGATCCAAAAGTACGGCCACAGGCTCAAAATGGAGGACCTGAAAGCAGACAAATACACGTCGATGATTCCGGGGCTGTCCGAAGACACGGTCAACCAAGTGATGAAAAGTGTGGTTGAGAAAATCAACCGCGGTACAGAAAAGGAAAAAAACCAAGTACTGCTACATACCGGCCCGCACCATGATGATATCTCTTTGGGGATTTTGCCACACATTACAAATCAATTGGCGGAAAACACCAACGAAGCCCATTTCTCAGTATTGACTTCGGGCTTCACGGCCGTGACAAATTCATTTGTGATCGATACGCTTTTGCAGACCAAGAAATTGCTGGACGAAGGCTTGATCCAAATGGTCCATTACGATGACTTTTTTGACGTAGGCTACAAGCTGAAAACCGATAAGGATGTCTATCACTTTCTGACCAATGTGGCTTCCGAACACCCCGACCAGAGAATAAGAGGTCTATGCCATAGGGTCGTGCGGGCATTGGTGGACATTTGGGAAGTGAAAAGTAAGGCCAAGCTGCGCGAAACCATCAATGACGTGATCAGCATTCTGAGAAACTCCTATGACGGCGAGAAAAACCCGGCCAAAATCCAGAAGCTGAAAGGTATGATCCGGGAGTTTGAGGAGGAATTGGTTTGGGCGCATTTTGGGGTACAGGTCAAAAACGTCCACCACCTGCGCTTGGGCTTCTACACTGGTGACATTTTCACCGAACAACCCGATAAAAAGCGTGATGTGGAACCGATCGTGGAATTGTTCAGAAAAGTTAACCCAACTAAAATAAGTTTGACATTGGACCCAGAAGGTTCTGGGCCAGATACCCATTACAAGGTACTTCAAGCAACCGCAGAAGCGGTCCGTCAATGGGGATTGGAAAAAGACTTGAGCGAATTGCGCATCATTGGTTACAGAAACGTTTGGTTCAAATTTGAACCCCACGAGGCCAACGTGATCGTGCCTGTTTCACTCGGAGACATGTCGGTGATGGAAGATTCCTTCACCAATTGCTACCTGAGTCAGGTAAATGCTTCCTTCCCTAGCTATTCGCACAACGGGAAATTCTCCACTGTTGCGAAAAGAACCTGGGTGGGACAGTTAAACGACATACAGTTGCTATTGGGTAAAAACTATTTTTACCTCCACGATACGGCAAAGGTTCGGTCAAGCCACGGCCTGATATTCTTCAAGGATATGAATGTCGAGGAATTCTTGGCCCATGCGAGGGAATTGGAAAAATCCATCGAGGGAATGCTTTGAAGTACGAGAAAATAAATGGCCGGGAAGAAAGTCCAGCGCAAACTTTCTTCTGCGGCCGTTGAACTTTTGAACAATAAACCTATGCTGAAAACCGAAAGACCTATTCTTGGCTTGGACATTGGTGGCACCAATATCAAAGCAGGCGTGCTCGTCGGATCCGAGTTGGTGGATATCCGAATGATCGAAACTCCCTCACAGGAATCCCAGGAGTACATCCTCGAGACGATCGCCGATCTGATTGGCACCTATCTTCACCACGATTTTTTTGCGATTGGAGTAGGTATTCCAGGTCTGATAGACACGGATTTGGGCATTGTGCTCAATCTTGAAAATATCCCTTCCTTCAAAAGGGTACACCTCCGGGAGTTTTTGGAATTGAGGTTCGGCAAACCGGTATACATCAACAATGACGCGAATTGCTTTGCGCTTGGGGAATACAAATTTGGCGCAGCAAAAATCTATAAGCATGTAGTCGGAATCACGCTTGGCACCGGACTTGGCGCAGGCATTATTGCGAATGGACACCTTTATTGTGGTTTCAACTGTGCGGCGGGCGAATGGTGCTCAGCCCCCTATTTGGACCAAGACTTTGAGTTTTATTGCAGTTCCAAATTTTTTTATGCCAAATACCATGCAAAGGCAAAATCACTTTCGAAGCGGGCGAAAGATGGAGACAAAGAGGCATTGCGCGCTTATGCGGAATACGGGCACCATTTGGGTGAATTGATCAAAAACATCCTGTACACGCTAGCGCCCCAGGCAATTGTCTTAGGTGGATCGATTAGAAAAGCTTACCCCTTTTTCAGGGAAAGTATGCTGGCCAATATCGCCACATTCAAGTATCCCTCCGTGAGTGCCAACCTCAAGATCCTGATTTCGGAGCTGGATGAAACAGGCATACATGGCGCAGTGGCGCTAGTGGATGAATATGCCGTACCCGCTGAGCCCGTTGAAAAGAGCATCTGAGGCAACCGTTATTTTTTCAGAATAATATTTGGATTCGTCTGCCACGACTCACTTGGGTCTGTAATAATTCGTACCTTTCGGCAGATTTGAACCCAAATAGTATGATCTACAATTCCATTATCGAGACCATTGGCAACACCCCCATGGTTCGCTTGAACAGAATCAATAAGGGCATCAAAGGAGAAATCCTCGTCAAAGTCGAATACTTCAATCCCGGGAACTCCATGAAAGACCGGATGGCCATCAAGATGGTAGAAGACGCCGAAGAGGCCGGAATCCTAAAGCCCGGAGGCACCATCATCGAAGGCACGAGCGGCAATACGGGAATGGGCTTGGCCTTGGCGGCAATAGCCAAGGGATACCGCTGCATCTTCACAATGGCAGACAAACAATCCAAGGAAAAAATCGATATCCTAAAGGCCGTCGGGGCCGAGGTAGTCGTTTGCCCAACCAACGTTGCACCCGAGGATCCTCGATCATATTATTCCGTAGCAAGACGTCTCAACCAAGAAATCCCGAATTCATTCTACCCCAACCAATACGACAATCTCTCCAATTCCCTCGCGCACTACGAAACGACCGGCCCCGAAATCTGGAAAGATACAGAAGGCAGAATTACGCACTATGCGGCGGGCGTCGGCACCGGAGGCTCCATGTGCGGTACAGCAAAGTACCTCAAGGAACAAAACCCCGATATCGTGACCGTGGGCATCGACACCTATGGCTCAGTTTTCAAAAAATATAAAGAAACAGGAGTATTCGATGAAGATGAGATATACCCCTATCTGACCGAAGGTATCGGCGAAGACATTCTCCCAAAAAACGTAGACTTCTCACTCATTGACCATTTTATCAAGGTCACGGACAAAGACGCTGCCGTAATGACAAGGAGGCTTTCCCGTGAGGAAGGGCTCTTCGTGGGCTGGTCCTGTGGATCGGCTGTACACGGTGCCTTGGAGTATGCCAAAGAAAACCTCAAGGAGGGTGACGTGATGGTGATCATCCTGCCAGACCATGGCACACGCTATCTCGGCAAAATCTACAACGACGATTGGATGCGCAACCACGGCTTTCTCGAGGACAAATCTTTTGGCACTGCAAGGGATATCATCGCCTCTAGAAATGGCAGCTACAGGCTGGTTGTCTCCCAGAAAAACGACAACGTAAAGGATGCTATCCACCTGATGAACCAAAAGGGCGTATCCCAGATTCCCGTCGTGGAAGATGGTCAGGTTGTGGGGAGCATTACCGACAGCAAACTGCTTTCCAAGATCATCGAAAATCCAGAATTGAAGGATGCAAAAGTTTCCGAGGTGATGGAAACTTCGATGAAATTTGTAGCCTTGGACAGTACGCTTGATGTGCTCAGCAGCATGCTCGAAAAGGAAAAAGCGGTCCTTGTCAGGGACGACAAACACCAAATCCACATCGTCACCAAGCATGATCTCTTGGAGGCCATGACCAAGTAAATATCTTTCAACATTATTTGGAAAGGAGATAGGAGGCGCAATAAGGTTTCGAGGCCATTCGTCGCAGAAATCGAGAAACCCTGCATCTCCTACTCCCATTTTCCCCGATTCTCACATCCTGTTTGCGAAAATTCCAAAATTCTGTAATTTGACCGAAATAGCGTCAATTACATGTTTCCCAAAGGATTACCTGTTTTTATCACCCTTGCCTTTCTTTTCCTTGTCGGATTGATCATTTGGCTTTGGCCCGAAGACCGTGTTAACTTCAGTACGGAAGTAAAGCCAATCCTGAACAAGCATTGCATTTCCTGCCATGGCGGTGTCAAAAAAAACGGTGGCTTCAGCGTACTGTTTGAGGAGGAAGCATTAGCCCCGACCGAATCAGGGATACCGGCCATTATCCCCGGCAGTCCCAACCAAAGCAACCTCATCAAGCGGCTCCATGAAACCGATCCCGAGTTACGGATGCCTTACCAAAAACCCCCGCTTTCTGAACAGGAAATTGAAATCCTGAGGAAATGGATCAAGCAAGGCGCAAAATGGGGAGATCATTGGGCCTATGAAAAAGTAGCAAAACCAGAAGTACCGAATCGTCCACAATGGAAAGAGGGGATCAAAGCATCTACCTTGGATGCCTTTGTACTGGAAAAACTGGAGGAAAATGGACTTCAGTCCTCCGCTCCAGAATCCAAAGGTCGGTTGCTGAGAAGGCTTTCTTTGGATATCACAGGCTTGCCACCCTCCGAAGGCCTCGCCAAGGAATGGAAAACCGGGCAAGTGGATTTGGATCAAGTCGTTGACACGCTGCTTTCTGACAAGGCTTTTGGCGAAAAATGGGCAAGCTGGTGGTTGGATTTGGCGCGCTACGCAGATACCAAAGGCTATGAGCGGGATGTGTCACGGACTATGTGGCCTTACAGGGATTGGGTGATCGACGCACTGAATGCGGATATGCCCTTTGACCAATTTACCATCGAACAGCTAGCCGGGGATCTTCTGCCCCAGCCGAGCGACACACAATTGAAAGCCACAGCCTTTCATCGAAACACCATGAACAACGATGAGGGCGGAACCCAGGATGAGGAATTCCGGGTAGCTGCCGTGCTGGACAGGGTCAACACAACCTTTGAAGTCTGGCAAAGTACCACCATGGCCTGTGTGCAATGCCACAGCCATCCCTACGACCCAATCCGGCACGAGGAATATTTTCAAGCGGCGGCATTTTTCAACAATTCCAGGGACGAAGATACCCACGATGAGGAACCCAAGCTGCGCATGTATGAAGCCACTGATTTGGCTGAAATCGAAACCATCAAAAATTGGGTCAAGGACTTTGGCAAAAAGGAAGATGTTAGGTTCTACGGTGATTTCCTCAGATTCCAGGAGCCCAAATACCATGCGCATCTCTGTGAGGACTTTGACAAGGCCGAGCTGATCGATACCAAATGGCTGGGCCTTTGGCCTGGCGGGTCAACATATCTGAGAAATGTTTATACAGGCAGCTCCGACCTTTTGCTGCTGAATTATTGGGCGGATGTGGACGGAACCAAGATGAGTATCCGTGAAGACGGTCCAGACGGGCGGGTCCTCAGCCAATTTGTCATCAACAAAACCAATGGTCGAGTGACGCGGGCGATACCCTTTTTACCCGTAGATGGAAAGGTTGACCTTTTCATTTCGGCCGAAAATCCAAGAGCCAAAGCCCAACAAAACACCTCAGCGATCGTATGGTTTGCCTTCGTCCCCTCTCTTCCCGGAAAAGACAAACCGGGACACGCCGGTATGCAGGAGAAGTTTATCAGCCTGCTCAACCAAAAACCGCTCTCACTACCGATCATGGGTGAAAACCCAAGCTTCATGCAGCGGGAGACAAGGGTATTTGAAAGGGGAAATTGGTTGCTGCTTGGCGAAAAAGTAGAGCCGAAGACTCCGGCAGCCCTGAACCCTTGGCAAGAAAAATGGCCCAGAAACAGACTTGGATTGGCCTATTGGCTGACGGACAAAGAGAACCCCTTAACTGCACGCACGGTCGTCAACCGGGTTTGGCAGCAGCTGTTTGGTCGGGGCTTGGTCAACACCTTGGAGGACATGGGTACCCAATCTGATACGCCATCGCACCAGGAGTTGTTGGATTATTTGGCTTGGCAACTGATGTACGAATATGATTGGAGCCTCAAAAAGCTGATCCGGGAAATCGTGCTTTCGAACACCTATCGACAAAGCTCACAAATCACACCGGCAATCCTTGCCGCAGACCCGGAAAACCGCTGGTATGCCCGAGGACCGAGGATAAGGCTTAGCGCCGAACAGATACGCGATCAGGCTCTGGCAAGTACCGGTTTGCTGAGCAGGAAAATGTATGGTCCGCCAGTCATGCCTGAGCAGCCTGAGGGCGTTTGGCAGACGGTCTATAACGGTGAATCCTGGACAACGAGCGAAGGCGAAGACAGGTACCGACGCGCAGTCTACACCCTGCTGAAAAGGACAAGCCCCTACCCTTCCTTCATCAGCTTCGATGCCGGTAGCAGGGAGGTCTGCCTCAGCAAACGCATCGTCACCAACACACCGCTTCAGGCGCTCGTCACCCTCAACGACCCGGTCTACATCGATGCGGCGCGAGAGATAGCAAAAAAAATGCATACACTCAGTGAGAAACCCCAGGAAGCGATCGCGTCAATGTATGGATCGATGATGCTGGAAGAAATCCCACCTGCAAAACTCCAAGCTTTGACAAAGTTGTACGAACAGGCATTGGAAAACTATCGCCAGAAACCCGAAATGGCCATTGAGTTGATTTCCCAGTCGGAGCAAAAAAATAAAAATACACTTGCCGCTTATGTGGTGGTAGCCAATGCCCTGTTGAACCTGGATGAATTCCTAACTAAACCCTGATTATGCTAGGACTTGAGAGACTATTAAAAGAACTCCAGCACCGCCAATTGGAAGAGCAGACGAGGCGGCACTTTCTCCTCGAATGTGTCAGCAAAATGGGTGGATTGGCACTGGCGCCGCTGCTATTCTCCTGTGAATCAAATCCCAAAATACCCGCGACTCAGCAGGTTGCCTTGAGTCAGCGCACCCTCAATCCCCTTTCCCCCCAGCCTCCACCGCACTTGCCCAAGGCGAAGTCGATCATCTACCTCCACATGGCAGGATCGCCTTCACAGCTAGAATTGTTTGATTTCAAACCTGAATTGGTGAAATACGATGGAAAAGCCTGCCCAGAGTCGCTGTTGGAAGGGAGAAAATTCGCCTTTATCCGCGGTGTCCCCAATCTTTTGGGGCCCCAGTCCAGTTTCCGGCAACACGGTGAATCCGGCGCATGGGTGTCAGATTACCTGCCTCATTTTTCCAAAGTTGTGGACGAAGTAGCATTTCTCAAAGCCGTCCATACCGACCAATTCAACCATGGCCCCGCCCAACTTTTCATGCATACCGGTAGTCCGCGTCTCGGAAGGCCAAGCCTCGGGAGTTGGGTGACCTATGGCCTCGGAACAGAAAACCAAAACCTGCCGGGCTTTGTCGTGTTGACCTCGGGCGGAAAAACCCCCGATGCAGGCAAAAGTGTCTGGGGCTCAGGATTCCTTCCTTCTGTCTACCAAGGTGTACAATGCCGCTCCAAGGGAGACCCTGTGCTTTACTTGCAGGATCCAAAAGGGATCTCAAGGGATTTGAAACAAAACATCATCAGTGCCATCAATGATGTCAATAAATTGGAATATGAGCAGTACGGAGATCCTGAGACACTGGCCCGGATCAATCAATACGAAATGGCCTATCGGATGCAGATCGAAGTCCCCGAAGTGATGAATATCAACGATGAGCCCGCATACATCCACGAACTCTACGGCACCAAGCCAGGTGAGGAAGCATTTGCGAACAACTGCTTATTGGCCAGAAAGCTCGTCGAAAAAGGCGTCCGCTTTGTCCAACTTTTCGATTGGGGATGGGACAGCCACGGCACGGATCATTCGACGGCGATCGACTTGGGCTTCAGAAACAAATGCAATGAGATCGACCGCCCGATTGCAGCGCTGTTGATGGATTTGAAGCAAAGGGGAATGCTCGAGGATACGCTGGTCGTCTGGGGCGGGGAGTTTGGCCGCACGCCGATGCAGGAAAACCGGGAGGGAAAAACGATGGGCTACAAAGGCCGCGATCACCACGTGGAAGCTTTCACCATGTGGATGGCCGGAGGCGGGATCAAAAACGGCAGCTCCTTTGGCGAGACCGACGAATTGGGTTTCGGTGCGGTCAGCGGCAAGGTCTCCGTGCACGATATCCATGCCACCATCCTCCAACTGATGGGATTC
Source organism: Mariniradius saccharolyticus AK6 (assembly GCF_000330725.2). GTDB lineage: Bacteria > Bacteroidota > Bacteroidia > Cytophagales > Cyclobacteriaceae > Mariniradius > Mariniradius saccharolyticus. The sequence continues at coordinate 100,570 of NZ_AMZY02000010.1, forward strand.
AACCATGAGCAATTCACCTATGATTTCCAAGGGAGACCGTTCAGGTTGACAGATGTAGAAGGCCATATCATCCAAGAAATCCTGGCTTGATGGCAATACTCGCGCTTATAGAACTACTGGGTAGAATGCACCCCCTATTGGTACACCTACCGATAGGGTTCCTTATTTTTGGGATTTTCCTAATTTTCTATTCCAAAAAAGAAAATGACTTACTCCCGGCCGTACGCCTTGCGGTGATACTTGGGCTATTGGCGGCTATTGCGTCCGCGATAAGCGGCTGGCTGCTCTACCAATCGGAAGGGTTCGCGTTTGAGACTGTCCGTGGGCATTTGATAGCTGGTGTGATCACCAGTATTCTTTCAGGTTGGCTACTTTGGGTATCCCACCGAAGGACAGCCATCGACCGCAGCATCAAATGGATATCCGCCGCCTTGGGAATCGCGTTGCTGATCACAGGCCATCTTGGCGGCAACCTGACACATGGAGACGATTACCTGGTGGAGGTTCTTCCAGAACCGGTTCAATCGTGGTTTGGATATGAACCAGAAGCCCCCAAACCCATTGCCTTGGATCCCGATCAATGGCAGGAGGCCTTGGTCTATGAAGATCTCGTGATGCCCATTCTCCAGCAAAACTGTGTAAGTTGCCACAGTCCCAAAAACAAAAAAGGTGGCTTGATGCTGACTTCCATCGAGGCAATCCAGCAGGGAGGGGAAAACGGGCCTGTTTTGACAAAAGAGAATCCACTTGAAAGTCCGCTGATCGCCCGCATGCTTTTGCCTTTGGACCACGAGGACCACATGCCTCCAAAAGAAAAACGGCAGCCGGAGAAGGCCCACATCGAATTGGTGAAGGCCTGGATCGCTGCCGGAGCGGACTTTTCAAAAACGCTTGGAGCCGCAGGAATCGAAAAAAACTTGCTTGTCCCATTTTTCAAAAAAGAATCTATTCCCGACTTTCCCATCACGGACCTCGCCCCTATCCCGGTGGATAGCCTGAAAGTTTTTGCCGAAAAGGGAATCCTTGTCGAACCCATCAGCCTCGACAACAGCTTACTCAAGGTATCCTGTATCAACTTTTCTGCTTTCACCGATGCTGATTGGGAAATGCTGAAAGGCATCAGTTCCCACGTCGCTTGGCTGGACCTCAGCGGGACAGCGGTAAGCGACAGCCTGATGGTACATGTTGCTGGACTTCCCAACCTCACCGTCCTCAAACTCAGCAACACTGCCCTGCGGGGTATCCTTTTGGAAAAACTGAATGCAAATACCAACCTCAAGCGGCTCTACCTCAATCAAACGGAAGTCGACTGGAATACTTTGGAAGTATTGAAAACCCATCCCAGGCTCATGGGATTATTCGCCTACAACACACCCGCTTCCAAGAGCGAAACACCCGATTGGGCGAAAAAATGGGGAATCAAACTGGAGACAGGCGGCTATCAGTTACCTGTGGTGGAGACAGAGAAGGTGGTTTATTGAATTCATCATTGACTTTTCTAAACGCATTACGCTGTTTCAGTTTAACGCAGTCCAGAGAAAAACCACTCCCATATACGTCCAAAACAATGAAAAAAGGATGTGAACAATCGTTTCAAAGGTCTTCCCTTTCCATAGTTTGGGTGAATAGACAAATAGCTGGACAAATAACCTGATCGTCCAAAAAACACCCAAGCCGAAGCAGATGTGCTTTCCGAGTTTTGTACCGATCAGATCCGCATAGGACGTAATGCATAATACCCCCATTGCAAATACCGTGAACGCGATGAAAAACGTATGCACTTGTACCATTTGGCGATTAATCAGCGTCAATGAATTGAGCTGCTCTTTCCAATTGAAATAACGCGGAAAAATTATGTGGACAAGCGCTAATGACGCCAAAAGGTACCCAATGATTCTAAAGTGAATCTCCATTTTTTCCCAAAACAAACGTCGTGATGAAAGGTGTTGTTTTTTGTTCCTTAATGATCTTCAGATTTGCCGCAACAAAGGAATTCAGCCATTGCCTGCGCGAAAAAAAGTGAAAAAAACCTATCGTGTAGGCTGCGAAGTTGAAAAGATCCCTCAGATGCTCTGTCACATAGATTCGACAATCTGAATTTGCTACCCGATTGATTTCCCGAAAAAACACAGCCCTTTCACGCGCATCTCTAATTTCGTGGGCGGATAAAGTCAAAAAAATAAAATCAAAGCTACTATTACCGAATGGAAGCTTTTCGGTTTCAACGTTGATTGTTCTTGGATCCGGTGGAAATGCTTTTCGGGCACGTTTGATTGATACTTCGGTATGTTTTCTGGGATCATAAAAATCACAAATTGTAAGGCAAGAATTTGGAGCCTTTGTTCGGATGATATGACTCGTTTCATCAAAACCTGCATTTATATTTAAGATACGGCAAGGCCTAGTATCATCGAACCAGGTCATTTGGTAAAGATCAGACCGATCATAGATATAATGTGACACGACAAGAGAAACCAAAATTGAAAACCCTGAAAACAACGCGAGCCAAAAGAAAACATCTTGAAATTGAGTCGGAAAAATCTCTGTAAAGATTGTCAGTACGACAATCAAAGAACCAGCGATCAAATAAAAGTGCCAATTGAAAAGAACAATGTTGCTTAGACCTTGAAATCTGTTTCGGTTTGTGGCCATTGTTCAATTCTTCCCTTTTTCCAAATGTAAGGTATATTTTTCACCTCAAATGCATTCGCAAGGAGTGAATTTTTAAGCCTTAGTTCCTCAAAAAAACCCACCCGAACCCCTTGAACTGATATTGGTTGAGGTTGCCAGTTCTCACGCATGCCCTCAATGATCAGGACTTGTTTTCTCTTTTCATCAAAGCTGAAAGTGAACGGCAGCGGACCTGCAAACCTACGGGCTTCCTTCCAATCGGAAAACGGTGAACCCTCGGGCAAAGCGGGTTGAATCCGCTTTGTATCGATCGTCAATTCTATCCCCGAACGAACTGAAATGATATTCATTAAACCACCTTCGTGGGTTATATTGATGTCGGTAGTGGAATATTTGTAATGTGTGAAAACATTTCCGAGAAATTGCATCTTGAGCTTATCTGTTTCTGATTTTAGGATGTACAAGCCCCTCAACCGCTTTCCCGACCGAGATTCATATCTGACAAACACCCGGTACCCAATTAGGAAAAAATCATTTCCAAGAAACTTTGGAAAACCCTTTGGCCTCAGATTCTTGGTTTGGACCATCGCCACCGCAACGAATCCCCATTTGTCTTGAAAGGTGTCGAGTTCCAAACATTCCGGTATCAAATCGGCAAGCAAATCTTTTGGAACTGCAAAAGACAAAACAATAGAACTTTCAAAAAAGGCTTCGATTTCGAATGGATGATTTTTTAGAAAGTCTATCATTTGGTCAACTATTTCTCGCCGTTGTTTAACACAAACTCATTGTAGTACACCAACCCGATGAACAAGAGCGCAAACAAGGCATTATACCTTCCCCAAAGCAACAAATCAGGAACAAGCACAAACTCTAGAATATTCATGATTGCGACCAAAAACATCTGAATGATAGCATTCAGCCTTGATCTAAACCTGGTCAAGACCCAAAACGCCATGATGGTTTCAGAAACTCCAATCAAATGGGTCAAAAGAGGAGCATTCGAATCTCCCAATATTCTGCCTACGATCTGCTCATGCCTGGGGACAAGGCCGAGCACTTTACAAAAAAATCCATTCACCAGCCACACAAATGAAATTGCGGCTGTCAACAGATGATCTCTGAGCTTTGTGCCTTGTCGAGGTGCCATAAAACCTTGCCTTCAAATCTTACTCCCCAGATTACTTCTTTCCGACCATTGACGGCGTTACCTTTTCGCAGATCACCGCAACTCCTCAATAAAGCAACTCCGATCATTTGACTTTTTCCATGAGCCCATCAAGCCCCGCCACGACACTTCCATCTGGGAACAAAGCGATCGGCCGTTTGATCATGCTGCTTTTCTGGAGGAGTATCGGAAGTCCGGTGGATGGACTATCCATCAAGGCCTTTTCCGCATCCGAAAGCTGGCGAAAGGTGCTTCCTTTGCGGTTAACGAGCGTATCGTAGCCCAGCTTTTCCGCAAAGCTCGACAGTAAAGCGCTATCTGGCGCATTCTTTTTGTAATCCATCAACTCGTACGCGATCCCCTTTTCTTCCAGCAATTGAAAGGCTCTCTTCATGGTATCGCAGTTTTTGATGCCGTAGATTTTGAGTGACATGGTTATGGGTGAAATTTCCTAGAGAATATGTTTTTCAATTCTTGAGGCTTCCTTTTTTTCGAAATCGCTTTCAAAAATCAGAAACCTCAACTCGCTAAATCGTTACCAATTTGGCAAGAAATATCTATCTATTAGTCAAAAAGGTCGGGTTCCTCATGAAAATTATCCGATTTTAAATGACACAACATCCTACTTTGGTATAAAAATCCTTACGGTGCCAACCTCCAGACTACGGCTGAAAGTCTGCTTGTCAAACTGTTTGGCCTTCGAATACCACTATCATATCCCTACAAACAAATCATCCATCGTCACTTCACTCTGCACCAGCAGGTTACTGTAAGTGTTGCGATGAAGGCCATAGGTACTGACAAAGGTGAAATGGACTGCTTTCCGCGTTTTGGAGATTTCTTTAAACGTGGAGATCTTGGCCCGCAACTGGTCTGCGTATTCCTTGGTAATGCTAAAGGTATCGAGGTGATACTTGCATTCGCACACTGTAATCACATGGTCCCGACGGTCAATCAGGAGATCGATCTGGGCGCCTTTGCCTTCCATCGTGCCTCGCCAGGCAGCATGCTCCGCCTGGATACCGCTGATACCCAGAGCCTTTTTGATCTGTGGAACATGGTCGAGACAAATCTGCTCAAAGGTGAATCCTTGCCATGCCCGGTGACTGGGCTGATCGATGAGCTGTAGCCAGTCGGTGCTTTGGGGCTCTTGCAGAAAATGGAAATAAAATGCAGTGAAATAATCCGACAACCTGTAAAGGGTATTTTTTTGTTTCCTGTCCAAGGAAGGATAGGAAGTGATAAAGCCGCTCTCTTCCAAATCCTCCAAGACTTTGCTCAGCGTTCCGCCAGACTGGATTCCCGAGACCTTGATGATTTCACTCCGGGACATGCCGTATGTTTTGCTCGAAATTGCCTCCACCACATTTTCATAGACTTCATGCCGCTTGAAGAGTGCTCTGTACAGGTTGTGAAACTCATTGCGAAGCAGACCACTCTTTTCAAAAAAGAGACTTTGAATCGTTTGGGCAGCACTTCTTCCAGGCTCCACGGCACTCAGGTAATAGGGAATTCCACCCATACACATGTAGAGTTGGGTAATTTGGTACCGGTCGAGTTGGCAGTTATTTGACTGCAATAGTTCCTCCGCTTCGCTGAGGGTAAAGGGCTCGATCTTCATCTGGGCAGTCACGCGGTTGTGAAGGCCTCCCGTGCTGTTGATGACTTCGGTCAGCATCCAAGAAGCTGCCGACCCGCAGACAATCAGCAAAACGTCCTGCCTGTGTGTAGCCCAAGCATTCCAAAAATGCTCCAAAGCCATCAAAAAATCAGACCCGTGGGTTTGCATCCAAGGAAGTTCATCTATGAAAATGACTAGTTTGCCATCTTTCTTTTTGTCTTCCAGATAGGACCTTATCCGCTGAAATGCCTCCAACCAATTGGCGGAGGGCTTATCAAAAAACAAGGGAGACTGCCTGTTCATCTCCGAATCGAAGTTGAATAACTGCTGCTCTGTAGTCGCATTGGCCAATCCACTGATAAAAAAATCAAATTGGTATTCGAAAAATTCCTTGATAAGAAAGGTCTTTCCGACCCTTCTCCGGCCATAGACAGCCAAGAATTCGGATTTCTTGCTCTCCAGCAATTTCCTCAGTCTATCCTGAGGAGCTCTTCTTCCAATCAGGTGCTTGCTTCGCATACGTGAACTATTTGCAGCCAAAACTTACACAAATAAACAATTTTTGGCTGATAAAAATATATTTATCAGCCCGAATTGAATACTTTTATTCACTTTTGGCTGCAAAAATTCATTTTTGATTCAAAAAAAGAGGGAACAGATCCCCCTTTTTTATCAATCTGTTCAAAAGACTTACTATCTACCCATCACCTCTATGATCGACTCCCCATGCGCTGTTACGATTTTTCCAACCAAGTCCTCAGTCAGCGCAGTGGACAAAAACAGGGATTCGTATTGGGATGGCGCAAGGTAGATCCCACGGCTCAGCATGGCCTGGAAATATCTTCCGAAAAGCGCAGTATCTGATTTCTTGGCAGTCTCGAAGTCGTATACCTCTTGATCCGTGAAAAACAAAGTATACATACTTCCCAACTGATTGATGGTGAAGTTCAGACCCAACTCATCCAAGACCGATCTAAAGCCAGTCACCAGACTATCTCCGATCGCATTGAGCTGCGAAAAAACCTCCGGATGGCTGTCCAAATGCCGCAGCATCGCCAATCCGGCTGCCATCGCAATCGGATTCCCGGACAAAGTTCCTGCTTGGTAAACCGGTCCAGAAGGTGAAACAAAGTCCATGATTTCCTTTTTTCCTCCATAGGCACCGACAGGCATCCCGCCTCCGATGATTTTGCCCAGCGTGGTCATGTCGGGAGTGACACCAAAAAGCTCCTGTGCTCCGCCCTTTGCCAGTCTGAATCCTGTCATCACCTCGTCAAAAATCAACACAATGCCTTCGCGGTCGCAGATCTTCCGGAGTCCTTCCAAATAGCCGGGTTTTGGCAATACCAGGCCCATATTGCCGGGAACTGGCTCAAGGATGATGGCGGCGATTTCATTTGGGTTTGCGGCAACAAGACTTTCAATAGCTTCAAGGCTATTGTAGGGAGCGAGCAGGGTGTCTTTTGCCGTGCCGACGGTCACGCCAGGGGAATCCGGATTGCCCATGGTAATGGCGCCGCTCCCTGCTGAGATCAGGAAAGAATCCCCATGGCCATGGTAGTGGCCTTCCATCTTGATGAACTTGTCCCTTCCGGTAAATCCGCGCGCGACACGAATGGCCGACATCGTGGCTTCTGTACCTGAATTGACCATCCGGACTTTTTCGACCGAAGGCACCATCGAAATGATCAGCTCCGCAATCTCCACCTCCCGGGCCGTGGGAGCACCAAATGATGTCCCGTTCTCCAATGCCCTCACGATCGCCTCGCGGATCATCGGATGGTTGTGGCCGAGGATCATCGGGCCCCAACTGTTGATCAACTCAATGTAGGCGTTGTCATCCTCGTCATAGATGAAGGCACCATCGGCCCGCTTGATGAAAAGCGGGTCTCCGCCAACGGCCCTAAAAGCGCGAACGGGAGAATTGACTCCTCCCGGTATGAATTGTTTTGCCTTTTCAAAAAGGGCCTTACTCCTGTCTTTTCGCATTTGAAATTTATTTTTCTACAAGCACGCCGTTCTCGAGAAATAAAACTGGAACGTAGCTATTGTTGTTGCTTTGATTGAAATCTGACCCATATAAAATCCTTCCGTTTTGGAATCCGCGCTGGTCAAGATTTTTCCTAAAGTCAAAACCTTTGCTTGGACCGATGGTCTCGGTTACCCAATACAATAACTCGTATCCAAGGTAGGCATTGGCGGGTGGTTGGCTAAGGAACCTTTCCTGAAAACTAGTCCTGAACTTTTCAAGGTTTGGGTTGGAAAAATCCACTGCATTGTTGCCGATGAAATGAAAGATTTGGTTTTCTAGCATTTCATAGCTGGCAAAATTGAAATACAGCCAACTGTCCATCACCAAAATCGGGGTTTGGATGTTCTTCGCCTCCATAAATCCAAAGGTACTTTGGGCCAAATTGGGATCATCTGAAAGGATCATTACGAGATCCACATCGGCCCTCTCCCCATTGCGAAGTCGAACTTTGTCAAAAAAACCGTTAATTGTTCTTGGATTGACTTGCTCGGCGACGGCAATACGATAACCTTTTTTGTTTGCAATCTCCTCGACTCGTTTGGCAAGTTGCTCGTCTCTTGTGGCATTGGAATAGGCAATTGCAATCCGTTTTCCGGCAATATTGCCACCTGCAAATTCCATGACTCTCCCTGCAATGGATGCCACAGAGGGCCTAAACAAATATGCAAATTCCAATCCCTCGATTTTGTCATCCACATTTGAAAGCGGATTGACAAATGGAATGTCATTTTTCTCCGCAAACTGTGCCACCAATTCGGTCTCTTCAGGATAAATGGGTCCAATAATCAGATCCGCATCCGTCACGAAACTGTCTGCCAAAACTAATCTCAACCTGTTTAAATCGCGTTGGGTATCATAGCTTCTCAAGTTGATTTTGTAGCCCACTTGTTTCAATTCATCTAAGGCAAGCCTAAGTCCTTGGTAAAACTCAAGCACAAAATTCCCCGATCCAAGGCTTGCAATGTCTGTGACACCGGCATAATTGAAGGGTAAAATGATCGCAATATCCAAAGTTTGGGGATTTTTTGTGGTAGGTATATTGCCTGGGCCCGATGAACTGCTTAGCTGTTGCAAAACCCTGCGCTCGTCGGCAGAAAGGATCGACTGTTTTTCAAGTTGGCCTTTCATTGCAAGTCGATAGCCTTGGTTTTTTTGGAATTTGCTGAAGTTGGCAACCAAAAAACTAACCGAGGCATTCTCAAGGTATTTCAAACTTGCCTTTTCTGCCTCTGCGTAAATCTTGGTATCCTTGATGTTTTCTATTTCTGTCAGAGCGGCCTGAAAGTTGCCATCTTTGAAGTGAATCAGCGCCAAAAGATACCTGACATCGTCTTTTTGTTGCCAGGAAGCATCCTGGGCCAATGGCATGAGGACGGATTTTGCCAATTCATTTTGATTGTTCTGGAATGCCGCCCGTGCAAAGTGATAATTGGCGTACTTGGATAGCGCTCCGTAGTCTCCCTCCATGTAGGGCCTAAGTAGATTCATGGCGTCATTGTAATTGCCATAGCTGATCAATGTTTTTGCCCTTTTGTAGGAGGCAAGCTGGTCTTGACCGAAACTATAGCTGGAAAAAATCGAGAAAGACAGGATCAACAGGAAACTGACCTTTAGGGGGGATATTTTCAAGTGGTTCATTGTTTCTTCCTACCAAAATTGGTTCCGAAATTACAGGATTTTTGGCCAAATGAAAAAGAAAGACATACAGGTAAGGGTACTTCGCCCCTCCAAAAGCACGCGATATTGACCAAAAAGTGACCTTGAGGAGTTGCAAACAAATCTCTCCTGTTAGGAAGTCATTCGGTTTTTGCGGGTAAGATTTTTTATAAAATCCACTTTCCTAAACCGCAGCGCTGACCAATCCGCATCAATGGCAATCTGTCTCACGCCTTCGAAACCGTTTTGCCCCAAGACTTCCCAACCCGTATCCCGGTTGATACTGGCTTTATACTTCTTCGAAGTACCCTTTGGATAGGCCATCCAAAAAACCTGGTCATTTTGGATATTGTCCTTGATCTGCGAAAAATTGCGGGCGATTCCCTCTGCAGTAGTCGCGAAAGAAATGAAAAAATCAGCGGCTGCGGGCTTCTCGACCACAATGCCTAGATTTGTCCATTGCATGGCTGTGGGAAGGAACTCCGATGGTATCTCCGCCATGAAAATTTTCATTCCTTCTTTGAAGTTTAGTTTGCTGAGTAGTTCGGTCATAAATCCAGATCTTTAAAAGCGAGTCTTGACACAAAAAAGGCTTGTTTAAAACACTCCCATTCCTAAAAATAGGGCTTTTTTTCCTTTCAAAACTCAACCTCAGTAAGAAATTCAATTTGGAAAAACATCGCCAAGAGACACCGCCGACGGCTTCTTCTACAAATCGAACATGCTTCCCCCATTGCGATCCAAAGATGACAAAGGTCTGTTTTGGGAACTAATTTGGGTCTATCTTTGTTACCACGTTACAATTTGGGGCTGACCGGTTTTGACAGTAGGTGTGAAGATTGGGCCCGCATGCAGGCTGAAGTATGTACGGCCTTGAAAGATTCATACGAACACAACTGGCGAAACTTCTTACGCCATGGCTGCCTAATCTCTCCTTCACTTGGATGAGACCGGCTTAAAGGGTTGAGTACCGATAGGCGCTCCCCGGCCACATCCCGCTACCTGTTGCGCTGTCCGGGTGGACTTGGGGTGTCGACTAGACAGCGATGCTCCCTGCGAGGCTGCTAGGCAGGGCTAAGACAAGCGGCTAAGCCAAACATAGGTGTGTCACCCAGCAGTGTTTTGGTCGAAAACCCAACCGGTGACTAAGCATGTAGACGGTACAGTGTTTCCCTATCTGGACGCGGGTTCGACTCCCGCCAGCTCCACAAAAAAAATTCCCCCACCCTAACTCCTTCAAATAGGGTGGAGGATTTGGTAAATGGTTAAAAAATACTCCTTCAATCGTATGGGTCAGCGACAGTCCAAATCGTCTGCCTGATACCCAAATTCCTTTTTTTATTTATAAAAGCAGTGCGCTCTTCAGGCCTGCGGCGATTTTTTTGCTGAATGAACTTTGTACTTCTCTTGCGTCGTCCTTTCTGATCGAAAGGAATGAAGTCCTGTCCCTGATGATGTCCCAAGCCATGTCTTTGGCTTCTCTTTCTGTGCCGGCGTCGGTTTGGATTTGAAACTCGATTCCGTTGATTTCCAATTTGATATAGTACTTTGCCATAACCTAAGTGTTGAAACAGTGAGTGATTTTTTGCGAGATATTTAGATTCAACAGCTTTCGCTGTACCGGGCACTATCAAACTGTCTAAAACATATTTGATGGTTCAAAGTACATTTTTTTATATTTCAAAAGCAAATATTTCACAAAAAAAATTTCCAACTTTTTTCAAAATCCCCATTATTTCAATGTTTTGGGGGTTTTGTCCAAAGTTGGAAATCGTAAAAATTTGGAATCTATTTAAGCCGATCAGGTTCCAAAGTAGCTGTTCAGCGTTTCCACCATGTGTTCTTTTTCCTGCAAATCCTTGATGACCTTCCCTTTTTCGAGCAAGACGATCCTGTCACAGATCTCCGTCACATGGTTGAGGTCATGGCTGGAAATCAGGAAAGTGACCTGCCTATCGGACTTTTCCTGGAGAATCAATTTTTTTAGGCGCACCTGGGAACTAGGGTCCAGGTTTTCGAAAGGCTCATCCAGCATCACAACCTCAGGATTTCCCAGCATGGCAGCCGCAATTCCCACTTTTTTGAGGTTTCCCTTGGAGAGGTCCCGGATGTATTTCTTTTTTCCCTGGATTTCATCATTGAACAATTCCTGGAATTTCTCCAGGTGCAGCTTCAAATCCTCCACGGAGAGTTTGTAGATCTTGCGCAGTGTCTCGAAATACTCGTCCGGCGTCAAATAGGAAAGCAGCATGTGTTCGTCCAAGAATGCACCTACCCTTGATTTCCAGTTTTCCGTTTTGCTCACGTCCATCCCGTCCAGCAATACACCGCCGCCGGTGGGCCTCACGAGATTGAGCATAATCCTGAATAGCGTCGTCTTTCCTGCGCCGTTGTTACCTACCAGCCCAAAGCATTCTCCCTTGGGAATCTGAAGCTCCTCCACATCCAAGACAACCGCGTTCTTGTATTGTTTTTTGAGTCCCTGTACCGATATCATAGTTCTTGTCTAAATGAAGATGAAATTTCGTATTGATTGGCCATTACTTTCCTTACCGCGATTTTGGACAAATAGGGATACGCCACCAAACCCGCTGCACCCACTACGCCCAATGCGAGCAATCCGACATATTGGTCAAAAATCAAGGCAAACGGCAGGTAAATCGCATAGGGTGCCCCCATCATCGGAATGATCATCAGAAACTGGGCGACACCCACGCCTTCGTAATTGAACATTGCACCTTTGTTGAGATCCATGGGTTTGGGTTTCCAAAGTGCAAGGTTGATCACCATATGGATAATCACGCCCACATTGAAAAGAAACGTGGCGATGTGGATCAGCAATATTTCCCAACCAAAAAACACGTAAGGAACCGATGCGAGAAAGCAAATGACTGAAGTACCGATAAAGAGCAGATATTTCCCCTTGACCAAGGCCTCCAATCCGCCTTCTTTCTGCATGTAGAAATCGAAATTGGCGGAATTCCAACTCAGGAAAAGCTGCCCGTACTGAAGCATAAAAATCCCCGTGATAAATGATCCTACGAATACAAACAAGTGGTTGAAGCCCTGTTCAGTTTTGTATTGTGGATTGGCGTAGAAAATCAATCCGTACAACAGGAAAAATCCGGCCAACATGAGATAGGTGCGGCTTTTCTTGTGCCTGATGATCAGTTTCCATTCCAAGTTGGCAAGCTCTCCCGCCAATCCAAACCGGTTAAAAATCCCAAACTCTTGATTGACAAAGCGGACCTGTTCCTCTTCCATCAGGTCTTCGAGATAGGCATTTTGGTAGTAAAACTTGTATGCCAAGTAATACATGCCGAGAAAAACCCCAAAGAGACAAATCACCGGAATAGCCGAAACTAGAGACCAATCAAACAGAGGCTTCACCCAATCGCCCAAATTGAACCAACCGAAATAGGTAGAGCCTGAGGTCAGCAACAAGATGCCAAATATCACCGCGAGGCCTTTCCAACTATCCTCAAACTTTTGCTTGAACCATAGCATCAGCCAATGCAGCGACCAACTGCTCAGACAGACCGAAGCCAGCCAAGAAAACGCCGCAAAACTCCCAAACCTCGGCCCTACCTCTTGAAAGGCAAATGGTGTGAACAGCAGCAGAGCAATCAGACTGAGCGGAGAAACAAATGACCGCCCCAGTAAAAAATGGATGATCCTACTCTTTTTGATCGGCAAGTGCAGAAACCGCTCCAGCTCAATCACAGGAAGTTTCTGGACAAAATACCGATAGATAAACTCAAACAGAAAGAAGAACACCAAGAAGCTCGATAAGGTGGCGTAGGCGTCTTCCTTCTCGAATCCTTTTTCGATTATGACTTTTAGAAATAATCCCAAAGCAAGGACATATCCCAACAACAATACAGCCAAAAACGCCAAGAAAACAGCCACAAGGGCGCTCTTGGCAAAGGCGGTAGAGCGGATTGTTTTCAAAAGCTCAAGTCTGATCAATTCTACAACCATAGCAAAAATGGATTTAATAGGTTTTCAAGTAACTTTAGCGACAATATAGCCAAAGATGGCCATTGCCGTCAACTCACAATATTTAATTTGACCCAATGAAGGAAAATTTACAGGAATCAGGATTTTTCAGTTTGGTGCAGGCACGACGCTCCGTGCGGGTGTTTAACCAAACCGAACCTTTTGATTTTTCGGCTGTAGGCCGCAGTATCGAAGCTGCCGTGCTGGCACCCAACAGTTCCAATATGCAGCTATGGGAGTTTCATCGGGTCAAGGAAACCTCTCCATTGAAGGTGCCCCTAGCCAAACTTTGTATGGGGCAAAAGGCCGCAACCACTGCAAGGGAACTCGTATTGATCGTCACAAGAAGGGATTTGTGGAAAAAAAGGGCGGCTGCCAACTATGCATACATTGATGATTGCTACAAGGACTCCGACCCTGTCAAAAGAAAACGTGGGCTCTCCTACTACAGCAAACTGATTCCGAAACTCTATGCTTGGTACCCGTTATGGTCTCCGGTCAAACAAATTGTCGCTTGGGCCATTGGACTGAAAAGGCCGATGGTGAGGGAAGTCTCCGAGGCAGACGTCCGCGTATCGGTGCACAAAAGTGCCGCCCTGGCAGCGATGACTTTTATGTATGCCATGAAAGCCGAAGGGTACGACACCTGTCCTATGGAAGGATTCGATTCCAAAAGGGTGAAGAAACTGCTCAATCTACCAAAATCCGCTGAAATCAACATGATCATCGGCTGCGGCAAGTCGGCGCCGGATGGCGTCTATGGTCCAAGGTTTAGGGTGCCAATGGAAGATGTTGTGGTGGAATACTAGTTTGGAAGTACGAAGTCGGAAGTTTGATTCAAAAAGCGATACCCAAGCATTGAAAATCGAATGCCATGGACCATCGACCACTGGCTTTAAACTTCCTGTATGCCGAAGTCCCAATCTCAAATTACGAGTCACCGATAGCTAATACCCATATTTCCCCTTCCATCTTTCCTTCAAAAACTTTCTCAATTCATTCTCTCGAGCATTGTTGCCTGGGTCATAGAACTTGGTGTTTTTGAGAGCGTCCGGCAGGAATTCCTGTGCGACAAAGTTGTTTTCGTAGTCATGGGCGTATTGGTAGTTTTTCCCATAGCTCAAATCCTTCATCAACTTGGTCGGCGCGTTGCGCAGGTGCAGCGGCACAGGAAGATCCCCTTTTTCGGCGACTGCGGCTTGGGCTTGGTTGATGGCAAGGTAGGATGCATTACTTTTGGCGGAACTCGCCAAGTAAGTAACACATTGGGCAAGGATAATCCGGGATTCGGGATAGCCGATCATTTTCACAGCCTCGAAGCAGTTGGTAGCGAGCAGGAGCGCATTTGGGTTGGCATTTCCGATATCCTCAGAGGCCAATATCACCAAGCGCCGTGCGATGAATTTGACATCCTCCCCACCTTCGATCATCCGCGCGAGCCAATAAACGGCCGCGTTTGGGTCGGAACCCCGGATGGATTTGATAAAAGCGGAAATAATGTCATAATGCTGCTCGCCCGATTTGTCGTACAAAGCAATCTTTTGTTGGGCGATCTCCGTGACCTTTTTATCGGCGATGATAATTGGCTCTTCCCCGATGCTATCCACAACGATTTCAAACAAATTAAGCAACTTTCTCCCATCCCCGCCGGAAATTCGCAACAAGGCCTCCGTTTCCCTCAGCTCGATTTTCTTACGCTTAAGAAACACGTCCTTTTCCATGGCCTGATGCAGCATGGCCTCCAATTCGCTTTTCCCAAGCGGATTCAGCGTGAAAACCTGACAGCGTGAAAGCAATGCGGCATTGACCTCAAAGGAAGGATTCTCGGTCGTCGCACCAATCAGTCGGATAATACCTTTTTCTACCGCACCAAGTAAGGCATCCTGTTGGGATTTATTGAAGCGGTGGATTTCATCGATAAATAAGACAACCCCAGTCTGGAACTTGGCCTTGTCGATGACTTCGCGAATTTCCTTCACTCCGGACGAAATCGCACTCAGCGTGTAAAATGGCGCCTTGATCTCATTGGCGATGATATTGGCAATCGTAGTCTTGCCGACTCCAGGAGGTCCCCATAAAATCAACGAAGGGATATTGCCCGCACGGATTGCCCTAAAAAGAAAAGAATTGGGACTCGAAAGGTGCTCTTGACCGATCAAATCCTCCAATCGGTGGGGCCGCATCCGTTCGGCAAGGGGAGTCTGTTGCATCGTAGAAATCAATTGATGGGGAGATTTCAAAGGTACAAATTCCCTTGTCAAACCATCAATTTCGCAATTTCAAAACCACGCAATCGGTAGCGAAATAGAGGTTTTTCAATAGGCTATCCTTATTGGTACAAGAACTGCAATTCTTCATGTCAATGATTCAATAGTTTACAGATTTGATTAACTTGACTCGGTCGAAATTGCATTTTTATGTCCCACACGGATTCTCGAAAAGCCTCAATAAGGCTTTATAAAAAACTCAAATACGGTTGGATACTCGCCACCACCACCTTCACGGGAAACTTTATTCTCGCTTTTTTGACCACCTACTTCTTTCGAAGTCTGGGCTATGCCGATGATGTAAATTATGTGTTTTTCTTGGCGATTCTGGCTGTAGGACTTTGGGTAACTGAAGCCATTCCACCTTTTGCGGTGGGCATATTTATTTTCTCAGGACTTTTGCTCGGCTTTGGTACGGACTTGATCCTAGTCGAGCACAAAACACCGGTCGAAATGTATCTCGGCACCTGGACAAGCAACGTGATTTGGTTGCTTTTGGGCGGATTTTTTCTCGCTGAGGGCATGAGTATCGTAGGTTTGGACCGCTCGCTATTTAGGTTTACGATGCGAAAGTTTGGAAATCAGCCCAACCGACTGCTCTTGGGCATCCTGCTTACAACGGGCGTTGCCAGTATGGTCATGTCCAACACCGCCACTACGGCAATGATGGTTTCCTCCATTCTACCCTTGGTAAGGCTTCTCGGCAAAACCTCTCCCTATTCCAAAGCCCTATTGGTAGGGATACCCGCAGCGGCGACACTTGGAGGAATGGGTACCATCATCGGTAGTACACCCAATGCGATCGCTGTCGGCGCACTACAAGAAAAGGGACATTATTTGACATTTGTAGACTGGATGGTTTTTGGTATCCCAATGGCTTTTGTGACTTTGCTGATTTTTTGGCGGTTTTTGGTCAAAACACTAAAACTAGGTGAGGTCACTTTGGACTTGACGGAGTTAGCCAACAAGCCGAAAAGCCCCTTTACATTCGAACGTGGAGCGGTGATTTTTACCCTTGTTATAACGGTCGGCATGTGGCTGACCGAGTCCATACATGGCCTTCCGATTGCTGCGACATCAGGCATTCCCATAGTTCTCTTGACCTTGTTTCAGGTCGTCAAAGCAGAAGATGTGCGGAGGCTTCCATGGGACACGCTGATGCTGGTGGCTGGTGGCTTGGCGCTCGGCATTGCCATGGTGGACGTGGGTCTGACGGATATCATCATGGATGCGATCACGCATTTGGATATCCCATTGGCAGGAGTTGCGGTGATTCTCTCACTCGTCGCAGTTGGTATTTCCAATATCATGAGCAACACCGCGGCTGCGGCGATATTGGTGCCATTGGGGTTATCTTTGCCGGGTGTGTGGGGAATTGTCACACCGCTGGTTGTTTCACTCAGCTGTTCGTGTTCCTTGCTTTTACCCGTTTCTACGCCTGCGAATGCGATTTCCTATTCCACAGGATTGATCGAGCAGAAAAGCTTCTTCCCAAGCGGCTTGTTGATGATGGTTTTGGGGCCGCTGATGGCTTTTGGAACGGTTATGCTTTACACGTATCTGTTTGGCTATTTTTCCTGAAATCAAATGGATTTGACCAAAGCTTTCATTTTATCCAACCCAGTCTTTGCTACTTGAAAAGCATCCTCTTTCCAATAGGTTTGGTTGAAAAGCTCTAAGGAAAGCACTTTCGGCCCACCCATATTTTTCAGGTCGGTCAATATCTGCTTCATCGGTGCCGCTCCGTCACCCGGATACACCCGATCCTTATCTTCCTGTTTTTCCCTTGGAATACTTGAAACAAAATCATTCATGTGAAAAATCTCCACCAAATTCCCATTGAGCATCTTAAGCCCTTCATAGCCCGAACCTCCCCGAAACAAATGGTAAACATCCGGCAATATCCTTGCATCCTTGTCATTGGCAACAGCCGCCACCATAAGCACCTGGCCTAAGTGGTGAAAATACGGGAAGGCGCCCCAAAATTCCAACTGCGGCATTACGCCTGTTTTTCTTCCCAAATCCAGCAAAGCCTTGTAACGCTCGCCTGCCT
This sequence comes from Mariniradius saccharolyticus AK6, assembly GCF_000330725.2. Classification (GTDB taxonomy): domain Bacteria; phylum Bacteroidota; class Bacteroidia; order Cytophagales; family Cyclobacteriaceae; genus Mariniradius; species Mariniradius saccharolyticus. Next base: position 117,997 of record NZ_AMZY02000010.1, read on the forward strand.
TGAACAGGTCCAGAGGTGCGGTCACACCTGCCGCAGGTGCAGCAACCCTCGTGCAGCCAAGTGAGGCCAATAGGTTCATTTCCTTTTCCATCTGTTCCATGCCGACCTTTCTTTTGGCATCGTCATCCACCATCCATGGCGCAAATCCAATCGCATTTTCAAAAGTCAATCCAGCATCAGAAATCAATTTCTTCAAACTTGCGGCGGTATTCCCTTGGGAAATAAATTCCTCCAGATCACGGATCCACAATTCTACCCCATCATATCCCGCTCGGGCAGCAATATCCAAATAGCCTTTCAGGCCGGGCTTTTGGCCCATGATGGTGCTGGTATTGAGGCAAAAGCGAAACTCGGATTTTGCTTTTGGGGGCGTTGCTGGTATAGCCGATGTAAGTATCGCAGCACCAGCGCCGAGTCCGATGGATTTTAGGATGTCTCTTCTTGTACTCATGGTTGGAGTATATTGGTTATTGGTTATTGGTTTCTTGTTCAAGGTCCGCCGTTTCTATGATCCATCCAATTCACTTGAAGCGCGATGTAGGCCTCAGAGCGACGGCAAAGGGATTGGTTTTTTTGTTGAACCTAGCCAATCGTCGATCCGAGGCTCCGATAATAGGCGATTGACGCATAGTCCTGCTTTTTGGTTCTTGAATCTTTTTTCCCAAAAAAGAAAATTTCCATTTGCCACAAAAACCCGAATCTGTGCCTTGAAAATAGTTTTTTGCCAAAAGAAAAATCAACCATTTATGTAATTGGGGCGTAAAATGGGAATACTCCAGACAATTATTACCTATCTTATCCTGCCTATTGAACCTAAACCAACCGCATGAAACAAATTTTTACGCTAGCTCTTTTCCTTTTTGGATTTTGGGGAGTCTCGGTTTCACAGGAAGGATCGGTTGCTTCAAATATCTACCAGTCAAATATCCCACTCCACCAGGAGACGATCAGCGGCGGATTCTATGTGGACCCACCACCCAGCATCCAAGGTGATCCTTACTTTTCTTCAAAAAACTTCGAAATCGGCAACCTGACCGTCAACGGGATTACCTACCAAAACGTCCCGCTGCTATATAATATCTATTCCGACGAAATCATTACATTCCATCCTGAGCACAGGCAAAGAGTGCTTATCAAAACAGACAAAATCAACGCGTTTTCTTTTCTGGAGAAGTCAAAATCGAATTTTGTCAAAATTGCCGAGAACCCTGATTACAGTCACCACGGAAACGGATTTTATGAAGTTGTCGCTTCCGGAAAGGTCGACCTACTTGACAAACATTACAAGACTCGGAAAGAAAAACGTGAACTGAGCAAATACACCAGTGAGTTTCTGGAAAAAAATGATTTCTGGTTGCGAAAAGGCGATGAGATGCGTCTTGTGAGAAAGAAAGGTGACGTCTTCGATTTTTTGGACTTGGAAAAAAAAGAGGTACGGAAAATGGCCAAACAGCAAAACTTGATTTTCAAATCCGACAAACGAGCCTACCTGTTAATGGTCGTATCACACTATAACGACCAGAATCCATGAGCATCCGGGCAATCATCTTACTCATCCTCATTGGAATTGGGAGGCTTGGTTTCGCACAGGAAATCAGCCAAGACGGACAGCGCATTACGGGCCTTTTCCCCGGAATCAGCTTCGAACGCTTCGCCAGCCAAATCGAATCAAAGACCGAATTCAGGTTTTACTTCGACGAAAAGGCACTTTCGGAAACCCAGGTCAATATCAGCGCCAAGGAAAATACGCTTTCCCAAATACTGACAGGGATTTTTGAAGGCTCGGAATTCAGGTTTTTCATCGATGAAAGAAAACGGGTATTCATCACTCAAGGAGCTCCCTTGGACAATAGCCTCAACCCGGACTTTTTCAAAACACTCGAAGACCAACAAACCCTCGACAGCCTGCAGCGGCAAAAGGACATCGACAGGGTGTATTCGAGAAACAAGCTCTACATCCTCGGCGAAACGAATCCCAGCAAAACGGGGACCGCAACCCTCCGCGGCAACATCACTTCGCTTGAAAACGGGACGCCCGTCAACGGCGCCATCGTTTTCGAAAAAATCAACTACACCCGCGCTATATCCAACGATAAGGGGAACTATGAAATCAAGTTGCCGACTGGGAGACATGTCCTGTTTATCCAAAACCTCGGCGGTTTTGTGGAGCAGCGCCAAATCAACCTTGTAGGGGACGGGATTCTTGACATTTCCATCGAAGAAAACATTATTTCACTCTCCGAGGTGACGATTTCATCCGAGAAAATGAGCAATATTGGCAGGCCTGAAATGGGCGTACAAAAGCTCAATATCGCCTCGATGAAAAAAATCCCGGCGGTCTTGGGAGAAGTGGACGTCATCCGTAGCATCCTAACACTGCCCGGCGTGCAAACCGTGGGCGAAGCAAGTGTGGGTTTCAACGTCCGAGGAGGTGCGGCCGACCAAAACCTGATTCTCTACAACCATTCGACGATTTACAATCCCTCACACCTTTTTGGACTCTTCTCAGCATTCAACCCAGATCTCGTGGAGTCAGTTGACCTGTACAAGGCCGGCGTGCCCGTCAAATACGGCGGCAGGCTGAGCTCGGTCCTCAATGTCAACGGCAAGTATGGAAATCCCGACAAGGTGACCGTTCGTGGTGGGATTGGTTTGCTGACAGGTCGATTATCAGTCGACGGGCCGCTTGGCCCCAACACCTCATTTTCCCTGGGCGCTCGCTCCACGTATTCCGATTGGCTCTTGAAAATCCTGGAGGAAAACACTGACTTCCAAAATGGAGCGGCCAATTTCTACGACTTTGACCTCCACTTTTCACAAAAAATCGGTCAAAAAAATGTACTTCGGTTCAACGGCTATGGCAGCAGGGACCGCTTCCGATTTGATCCAGATACAACTTTCCAATATCAAAACCAGAATTTCAACCTTGGCTGGACACATTATTTCAACGAAAAGCTGGAAATGGAAGTGGTGCTGGGCAGGGATTCGTATGAGTTTGGAATCGAAGGTCGGGACAATCCCTCCAATGCCTACAACTTTGGATTTGAGATCAAACAGAATTTCGCAAAGGCCAATTTCCGGTATGAATTGGACGAACGGCATACGCTTCAGTTTGGAATCAACGCGCTTCAATACCAACTGAGCCCAGGATCGATAGCGCCCGAGGGGCCGGAATCCATCGTCGTTCCAAAGACAGTAAGTCAGGAACAAGCTTTCGAAACGTCCATCTTCCTCGGCGATGATTTTGAGGTCAATGACAAAATCACGGTCAATTACGGCGCGCGATACGTTTTCTATAGTTTTGTAGGACCCAATACGGTCAACATCTACCAAGAGGGAGTCCCGCGAACCCCGGCTTCCTTGATTGGTGAAAGGACCTATGGGTCGGGTGAAACTATCCAATCCTACAGCGGCCCTGAGTTCAGAATCTCGGGTCGCTATGCGATCAATAATATTTCCTCGGTAAAATTGGGCTACAACACCAATAGGCAGTTTATCCATTTGCTGACCAATAATGCGGCCATCGCGCCGACGGATATCTGGAAACTCAGCGATCCGCATATCAAGCCGCAATGGGGCGATCAGATATCCTTGGGTTACTATCGCAATTTCAAAGTGGACAAATATGAGTTTTCGGTAGAGGCTTACCACCGAAACATGAGAAACCTTATCGACTTCAGGTCAGGTGCGGTTTTGATTTTGAACGAAGCATTGGAACAAAGCGTCCTCAATACCGACGGCAGGGCTTATGGTGCGGAGTTTTTGCTGCGCAAAAACCAAGGAAAACTCAGTGGATGGGTATCATACACTTATTCCCGCTCACTCTTGAGAACGGCCGCTGCCGAAACAGCCGAAAAAATCAACAACGGAGAATGGTATCCAAGCAATTTCGACCAGCCTCACAATGTCGTTTTGGTAACAAATTACGCTTGGAGCAGAAGGTTCAGTACTTCCCTTCTGGGCAATTACAGCACGGGTAGGCCAATCACCTTGCCCGTTGCCAAGTTCAACTATGGCGGTTCGGAGCGGGTATATTTCTCCGAAAGGAACGCCTACAGGATCCCGGATTATTTCCGCTTGGATTTTTCGATGAATATCGAAGGAAACCACAAAGTGCGAAAACTGGCACATTCCTCTTGGTCCATCGGGGTATATAACCTGTTGGGAAGACGTAACCCGTATTCGGTTTACTTCACTCCCGTCAACGGCGTGCTGAAGGGTTATCAGTTGTCGATTTTCGCCGAACCGATTCCATTTATCACTTACAATTTCAGGTTCTGATGGGAAGAAAGCCCGCCCTTTTGTTCGATTTACTGGTCCTGATCGCGATCACAACAGCATGCAGGGACCCATTTGAACCCGAAGTGACGGATGCTGATTTGGGAATATTGGTTGTGGAGGGATTTATTGAAACCAATGGAGCAGAGTCAAAAATCACGCTGAGCAGAACCGCGCCTATCAGCCAGACCGATTTGAGCAGACCAGAAATGGGCGCAAGTCTTAGACTGGTTTCTGAGACAGGAGAAATGTGGCAATTTGCCGAAACAGCCGCGGGCGAATACAAATTGGCGGAGATACTGGACAATAATAAGATATACGAACTGAGCATATCATTGCCCGACGGAAGCGAATTCAAAAGCAAGCCTATGAAACCGATCGTTTCGCCTGAGATCGAAGAGGTCGGATTCCTACGTGATGAATTTGGTGTAGAGATTTTTCTTAGCACCCAGGGTAATGAGGAAGCAGAGTATTTCCTGTGGGAATATAAGGAGCACTGGATATTTTTCCCTGGGGTGATTTCTTTCCTAAAATTCGAAAAAGGACAGGTTTCAACCCGAGGGGAAGACGAGCGGATTGACAGGTGTTGGACTTCGAATATTTTCCCGAAAATCATCCTGCAGGATGCTGCGCGATTTGAAAACAACACAATACTCCAGCGGGAACTAGTCCGCATCCCCAATATGTCCGAAAAGTTGAGCCGTAGATACAGCATTGAGATAACACAAAGGGCATTGGACCGCGAGGCCTATGATTTTTGGGAAATCCTGCGAAAAAACTCTGACGACATTGGAGGGATTTTCAGTCCGCTCCCGTCGATCCTCAAGAGTAACATTATTCCTGCCGAAGGAACTGTACGGGAGGCTATCGGCCACATCAGTATCGGCCAATCATCCAGCAAACGGATTTACATCAACAATGCTGACGTGGCACCATGGCGGGTATTTATACCGGATTACGAGTTCTGCATCATTTTCCCCGACACGATCCCACCCAACCAAGCTGCCCTCGCCTTCAATAACGACACAAGAGTCCCTGCCAGAGAAATTTGGGATGGCCCAGCACTTTTGGGATACCATGCTTCAACCAAACAATGTACAGACTGCACCCTGAGAGGAACAAACAAAGCCCCGGATTTCTGGGAAAATTGAGACGATGAAACGAATTGGAAAAACATATTGCTTACCGATTACCAAGCTGACGGTACTTTGTGCCGCAATTGGGATCGTGCTTTTGGGAGCTTGCCGCGATCCATTTGAGCCTGAAGTAACGGAAACGGATTTGGGGATTTTGGTCGTGGAAGGATTTATCGAAACCAATGGGGAGGAATCCAAGATTATCCTCAGCCGTACTGCTCCCGTCGGACAGTCCAGCCAATTTTCAAAAGAAACGAGGGCATCGGTAAGACTCAATTCTGAATCCGGCGAAACCTGGTTTTTTGAAGAAAAAAACATGGGGGAATACTCGCTCACCGCCACCTTGGACAACAACACCAGGTACCGCTTGGAAATAAACTCTGCAGGTGGGCGTCAATACCTCTCCGAGTGGATGCAGCCCGTCGTCAGTCCTGAAATCGGCGAATTGGGTTTTATACGTGACCAAAACGGAGTGGAAATCTACGTCAGCACCCAAGGCAACGAAGCTGCGCAGTATTTTTTGTGGACATATGAGGAGCATTGGATTTTCCGTCCAGCGGTGAGGACAGTGTTCAAATATAACCCGGAGACAAAGGACGTGGAGCCACGCAGGGACGATGAGCGCATCGATCTTTGCTGGAATTCCAATGTCTTCCCAAAGATCATCCTTCAAAACGCTGCTAGATTTGAAAACAACACCATTCTTCAAAGAGAGTTGGTGCGCATTCGCCCAAATGACGAGCGCTTGATGCAACGGTACAGCATCTTGGTAAAACAACGCGCCATCAACCAAGAGACCTATGATTTTTGGGAAATTTTGAGACGGAACTCTGATGATATCGGAGGCATTTTCAGCCCACTTCCCTCCCTTATCCGCAGCAATATCGAGCCGATTTCAAATCCCGAGGAAACCGTAATCGGCTTTGTCAGTATCGGCCAATCGGCAAGCAAAAGAATATATATCGATAATGCGGATGTGGCACCTTGGCCAGTCACCATTGAGGACTATAAATTTTGCAGGATGGAAACGGACACTATTTTAGTGGCAAACTATTCCTCCGCTTTTGGTTCGGGGCAAAGACTGCCTGCAGCACCAGTGATGGTGGAGACCACCACAATCGGCTTTTACCCCGTCAGGCGAGACTGTGCGGATTGTACGCTCAGGGGCTCCAATGTAAAACCAGAATTTTGGGAGGATTGAGATGAAAATAAAAAAAATAGGTATGCTTTTGGCGTTGACCCTGTGGTCGATATCGACTTTTGCGCAATCCGTGGAACCCGAAATCCTACAGGCGGTCATTGGGCAAAATATCGCCGTCACGGGAGAAAAAGTCTGGTTTTTTGTCGAGGCGAAAGACAAGAACGGCAAAAGCGGCTCAAACATCGGCTATGCCGAACTGGTCAGTCGCAACGGAATTCCTTTATTTCAAACCATTTTCCAATTGTCAAATGGTGAAGCCCAAGGCTATTTGGACATTCCCTCACAGATTGATTCTGACCATTATTTGGTCAGATTTTATACCCGAATCAGCCCGCTGTTAAGTACCAATGGAGTGTGGAACCAGTTCATCACGGTCATCAACCCGAAGTCACAACAGCGAAAAATCACCCAAAATCAAGTTCAAAACAGGTATCAATTCAAACAGCCGAGCACTGACGGCAACTTGGATTCGGCCAAACCAAATTCAAAACTCAACCTTGTAGAGGCCTGGACCGAACAACCTGTCCTCCTGAAATCAGCATTGGTCAATCCCTTTTTGCCAAATAACGCCAAAGGCTATATCGGAGGGGAGATATATGACGCGCTACCGAGTGATTACCCGCTGATTCCTGAGCCGTTTGGACATGTCGTCTATGCAAAAAACCTCCAAGAGTCCCAAAATCCTTCGGAGACGTTTTACCTTTCCGCCCATGGCGAGAAATCATTCTTAAACTCAGCCAAGGCTAAGCCAAACGGCGATTTGTTCTTCGAACTTGGTGCCATGAAAGACTACCGGTTTTTGATCGTCCAATCCAATCAGGCCGAATCACCGATGAGTTTTGCGCTGCAATCACCTTTTGTGCCGCTAAGTTTGAAAAGCGATTTCCATTTCCCACCCTTCGTCGTGGAAGAAAGCCAAAAAGAATTCTTGTTGGATTTGGTGACGGCTTCCAAAGTCACAGCGGCCTACTATCCAAAGCAAACGCTCGAGAATTTCCCCATTGTAGTAGGTTTTGACGAAGACAGAATTTACAGACTCGACGATTATACCCGGTTCGAAACTTTTGAGGTTACGCTGAGGGAATATGTGCCGGAAGTAATGGTCAGACGCCAAAACAAAAAAGCACTGCTGAAAGTCCTTAATAAACCTCTGGGCACGGTATTCAATGAAAATCCATTGGTTTTGCTAGATGGCATGCCCGTGTTTGATATCGATGCGCTCATAGAATTTGATCCGGTGAAGATCGAAAGCATGGAAATCATGGCGCGTGAATTTTTATTCAACCATGAAAAGTTTGACGGGGTGATCAACATCCATTCTTTCAAAAATGATTTTGGCGGATTTGAATTGCCCCCAAATGCGATTTACCTGAATTATCCCCTAATTCAGCAGCCAACGACGCTGGTGTCACCCCAGGTGAATTCCAGTTTGGGAACGGCGCGTTTTCCGGATTTCAGAAATTTGTTGCATTGGGAAATAGATCCAAACAAACCCTCAGCAGTCTTCACCTCCGAGGTCGAAGGCAAATATGAACTGACGCAGGTCTTGCGCGATTCAGATGGCAGATTGAAGCTCGTACAGGAAGAATTTGAGGTGAAAAACTGATTGTACCCAAAATAATCAAAGGGGAACACGGTATTCTATCCATTGGCTACCGTGAATGGAAAAAATGGCATATTCATTCTTCCCTGCGGGCAAATCAATCGCCAGTGGAGAAGTACCGGGCAGTGGTCTTTCCGAGAGCATTTTGCCAGCCAAATCATAGAGATAGATAAACTCCTGCTGCCGGTCGATTACAACCAAGATCTCATTGCTGGGACCAAAGTGGAAATATTGGAAATACAAATCTTTGGCATCGATGCGCTGCGAAAACAGCGTTTGGTAGGACTCATCCAAGACCGTTAATTGATTGAATTCCTGTACGACCAACAGGTATCTCTCATTTTTCGGATCTTTCACCAAGTGGAAGCTGCTCTCGCGGTCAGGTCTTGGCAACTGTGTCCGCTCCGTAATTTCTCCCTGAAAATTAGCCATCACCACTTCCCCATTTGGACTGACGGTCACGATACGAGTTTCCTTGGCAGAATTCCCCTCACGGATTGCATATTGGGTAAGGATTTCGTCAGCAAGCTCAAATGGCGCGCCCGGCTCGTACTCTCCCCTCCTGTTGAACAAATGCCAATATCCCTTACGGTCGATTACAAACATACGGTCACCCAATCCGGGAACCCTGAAATGTGTCGGATTTGACACAATCGGGTCCGGAATCACCTTGGGATTCCAGCCATCCAAAATTTTTCCTTCCCTGTCCAATAAGTAAATCTCCCCGGACGCGCTGGCGAGGAAATACCGATAGTTGCGGTCATTCTCGTAATCCACCAAGTTGAGGTAGGAGATGCTTCCAGTTGGAATATCGACTGGAAAACCCGGCAAAAACTCACCCAAACGATCCACAGCATACAGACTGTTGGCCGTGGCAAAAAGCAGTTGAAGCTTGTTGTTTTTATAGTAATCGATTTGGAAAATGTCCGAAATGATCGGTCCATCTAGCATTTTGGAGAAGACTTCCTCCCCTTCCTCGGTAATCAAGTGCACCTTATCCGATCGATCCTGGACAAGGAATTCCAGACTGGCATCATTGAAATTCCGCAACCCTTTGGGACCGAAAGTCAGCTCTTCTTCGAAGGTAACCGTCTTGATTTCATGCATTGCGAGCTGCTGTTCTGCACCTGTCTTTGTGTCCCGATAGCTAACCTTTCCTGTCAAGAAATGGGAAGAATTCGACACTGAGACCTGAAGGCTAAGCTTTTCGAACTGAAAAGCGACCGCAGCATATTTCTGAAAAAATGCCGCCCACGATGGACTCACGAAATCCATCCATGTCGGCCATGTATTGGAGAAATCCAGCTCCCAATAGGTCTGGAATTGGGATATGTCGCCATTTTCAGAAGGAAATCCGGTCGATGCAATACTTTTGCCATTCCCTGAATCCATTTCGTCCAAATAGCGCTTCAAAACACTGTTGCTGTTGGCCATCAAGATATTTCCTTCCAACACCGTGATGAAGGTATTGGGAAAGCCCGAAAAATTGGCCCGAAACAAATGGGTTGGAAATTGGTCCAAATCGATCATAAAAATTTCCCTTCCCCGATAAAAATCAACGTAGGTTGATCGTTCAATCCCTTCGGCAATTCCAATGACAAAATCCCGCAGCATCTCTGTCTGTCGGGCTGCAGAATCTGTCCGAAAAACAAGGATCCTGTCCCTGCGATCAGAAAACGACTGCCCCATCTCGATCGCCAAATGCATGCCCGTAAACCCCTCCAAAAAACCCCTATCAATCAATTTATTCTCCAACTCACCGGATACCACTGGGTTGAGGACAAGATTTTCCCCCATTATTCCCGACAATTTTGAAATATGATCAAAGCTAAATACCGAGAAAGAAGCGGCGCTATTGGGTACCAAACCAAGCCAATTGGACCAGGTAGCTTCGGAAATATCGGATGTTTCGATCGGAAAACTTGGATCAGAATACAGTTCGCCGGAAAAGCGAATTTCCGATCCGTCTATTTCAGGATGAATAACCGCCGCCAATTTCTCAGGCCAGGCCACGAAGACTTCTCCTCTTCCTTCCTTTCCCAACACGCCTGCAAATCCTTGGACACCGGCTTTGGTCAGAATCAAGGTGACGGGTTCTCGGTTCTTAAAAAGTCTGTCGCCGTAAATATCACCCATGTTTGGAATGGATTCGCTTTGCACGTTTCTTATCGCCTCCTCCAACAAAAATGACGTGAAACTCAAAAGCACCAGGTTGTCGATACGGGCAACCGAAAGCGTCCTGCTGCCGTCCTTCGCCTTGATTTCCCTGATTTCCACGTCACTGTAAAGTCTCGTGGCGGAGACATACCTATTTGAAGTGTTGGATTCAATGATTGACCAAAAATCCTTGAGCGCTTCGTCACTCACTTCCAGTACAAACAGCCAATCCATTTCATCTTTGCCTACTGGCTGTAGAGATGCAAGGAAATTTTTGTTTTTGAGGAATTTTTGCAATCGACCTTGCTGCCCTGCCAAACTATCCAAACCCACCAACATCGATTCCGCATTTCGCACCGCGGGAATGGTCGTCATTTCTTTCCAGAATTTTTGGGAAACCAGCCCATTCCAAAATCCAACCGGATCATCGACACGCAACAGCAACAAGGATTCTTCCGAGGTTGCCTCGAAGGATGACCGCAAAGGCTTTCCGAAAAAATATCGAAAGGCCAAAAAGGCCGAAAGGCCAATCAGCAATATACCCAGACCTACGATAATTCTCCTTTTCAAACCTGACATTGATGATTCCCAATCCGAATTCCAATAAAATAAAAAAATCCCGATTAGCGTCGGGATTTTCTCTATTGCAAACGTAAGGAATGTTATTTGGCGGACAACTTGTCCAAAACGTTCATTACTTCTTTCACGTGACCCCTTGATACCTCTAGAAGGGCTTTTTCCTCGGCATTCAAATCCAGTTCGATTACCTGCTCGATGCCGTTTTTTCCAAGGATGACAGGCACGCCGAGGTAGCAATCGTCAATGCCATACTCTCCGTCCAGCTTGATGCAAACTGGGAATACACGGCGCTGGTTCTTGACGATGGACTCTACCATTTGTGCAGCTGCCGAACCTGGCGCATACCAAGCGGAAGTTCCCATAAGTTTCACCAATTCACCGCCGCCAAACTTAGTCCGCTCGATGATTGCGTCCAATTTATCCTTTGCGACCAATTCGGTCACAGGAATTCCAGCCACAGTGGTATACCGAGGTAGTGGCACCATGGTATCTCCATGTCCACCCATTAGGATCGCTTGGATTTCCTTGGAAGAGATATTCAGCTCGTCAGCCAAAAATGCCCTGTATCTCGCGGTATCCAGGATTCCAGCCATACCCATCACCTTTGTCCTTGGCAACTTGGAAGTGATGTGTGCTTGGTAAGTCATCACGTCAAGCGGATTGGAAACTACAATGATGATGGCATTTGGGGAATATTTCACAACATTTTCCGTCACAGACTTCACGATTCCGGCATTGGTTTCGATAAGGTCGTCACGGGTCATTCCGGGCTTCCTTGGAAGGCCGGAAGTGATGACTACCACGTCAGAATTGGCAGTTTTGGAATAGTCGTTGGTGCTACCAACAGTCCTGCTGTCATATTGGTTGATGGGGGCTTTTTGCCAGATATCCAGGGCTTTTCCCTCTGCAATACCTTCCTTGATGTCCACGAGGACGATCTCCTCGGCAATCTCCCTATAGGCCAAAACATCGGCACAGGTTGCGCCCACATTGCCTGCACCGACCACGGTTACTTTTGTCATGATATTTGGTTTATTTTTAGATGAAACATTGATTTCAAAAGTGGCGCTAAGTTATTAAACAAAGCCTTCCAAATAAAAGATTATCCAACAATAGTTGACCACAGGTGGGTTTTGGAATGCAAATGGCAACAGGAAGTTGACTTCCTTCCACCAATCCAATTTCTCCGAAAACAAAATTCCTATTGAGGGGTCTCGAACATTTCCCCGAGGTTGAAAAACCCGAAGGAATTCTTGTAAGACTTAAAGAGCCGACGATTGTTCTCGTTGTAATATTCCGCCAAGGAAGTCATGATTTTTGCCTTGATGGTAGGATGGCTATCGAATACTTCCTGGATCGCAAAATGCGGAATCACCATCAACTCAGCCTGGTCCGAATTGACGATGGCTGTATATATCCTGGTGGCATTCTCAATAAAGGAATTTTCCCCAAAAGCCTCCCCGCGACGCGCTTCTTTGATGACTTCAAAGGTATCCTTCACATCCAGCGTCAAATGGATGATACCCTTCGTGACAACATATAGCGCCTGACTCGGATCACCACGGAAGAAAATCACCTCTTCTTTTGCGTATTTGCGATATTGGATGGCAGGAAGAAACCTAGCCATTTCAAGGTTTTTGAGCCTTTCGAAAAAATTGACTTGGGAAAGAAACTGAAAAACCTCTAGTTCCTGTTCACTGAAAGTCCTGGAAAATGGATTGATCATTTTTGAGTTTTTTTGAAATAAAGCACCTCTTTTGTGCGCTCGTCTATTTTAAAACGGTCAGAAATCCGAAAGCCCATCACCCAGACGATTTCTTCACCAGAAAGCATGACAAGCACCTGCTTTTTCTTAATAAGCGGGACTTTCAAATCTACCAATAAATCACTGACTTTCTTTTCCCGATCCATACCCAGTGGCCTAATTTTATCTCCTGTCTCCCATTTTCGGATGCGAATCGGGAACACCAGCTTCCCGAGGTCAAACATGGCATTATCGGGCGCAGGATCGATTTCGACCGGGGCCGGCAGTTTCAATATGTCATATTCAAAGTCCCAAATCCTGCAGGAAATATCATGAACATTGACTGCTTTCTCCTGCCAGTCAAAACTAGATTGTCCTAAAATGAGAAAATCCCGGTCGCAGTTCAGCATATAGCCTCCCGCAATAAATGACTTCCCGGCTTCCGCCCTGTCCACGGCGGCGATGATATCTTCCGCATCATGCATCGAAAATCCAAAATCCCTGATCCAATAATAAAGCATCGAGATTCTCCCAGCCTGCTGTCCAATATCCTGAATAGCAAGGTACTGGAACCCCTCCTCTGACTTAATGTGGTATTTTTTCCATTCCTCATAAAGTGAAAAAAATGCCCTCCCCGTATCCTTTAACCGCTGAAAACTCCCAGCCATCTGCTGCAGGCTTCCAGGTATTGCGCGCTCAAATACCGGCAAAATCTCATTTCGAAGGACATTTCTCTTGTATTCATTACCCGCATTGCTACGATCTTGCCGCCAAGCAAAGCCATTTTCCTTCATGAAAGCATGGATCTGTGCTTTTGAAAACGGTAATAATGGGCGTAAAATATGTCCACGGATATCCGCCATACCGTAGATACCTTCGATACCGGTACCTCTCAGGAGATTGAGAAAAATGGTTTCCAATTGGTCATCCGCATGGTGGGCGACAAGGACTGCTTCGAGACCGTTTCGCTCCAGCAAAGACTCGAACCAAGCATACCTAAATTCCCTTGCTGCCATTTGGGTGGATAGTCCCGTGGCCTCCAAGGCTTCTTTACTGGTGTGCGTAACAAAAATCGGCACTTGCCATACTTCTGCTAAAGCACGTACAAATCCCTCGTCAGCCTGACTCTCCTCACCGCGGAGACCGAAATTGACATGGGCGACCGCAAATCCGATTCCAGACCGCTTCAAAAGCTGACCAAGACAAACACTGTCTATCCCGCCACTCAATGCCAAAAGATACGTTTTACCCGAATCCAAAAGTTTTTTCTCCCGTAAGTGGTCTATAAAAAGCGCTTCCATAAGTCAAAAATATCATTTTTGGTTAATTTGCGCCCACATCGGTTTCCAAATGCTCCAAAAGTTTCTTTTGTCCATCGCCTGCCTGTTTGTTGTGGGACTATCAACTGTCAGTGCCCAAAACACACTCGAAATTTTGAATGCGGAGCTTTTGCAGGGAGCGGGCGGATTTGAGAGACTGATATCAGATGTGCGGATGAAGCACCAGAATACGCTGATTTACTGTGACTCGGCGCATTTTTTCAGGGCTGAAAATCGCGCGATACTTTATGGCAACGTGCGCTTTGTGGACCAGGAAGATCCCGTGACTACTACCAGCCGGTATGCGGAATATGACGGGGCCACAAAAGTTGCAAAACTGCGCACAAACGTAGTCTTCAAGAACCAGTCGACCTCTTTGTACACTGATTTTCTCGATTATAACAGGGTCACAGGTGTCGCAAATTATTTCAACAAAGGAAAAGTCGTTGACAGCGTCAATGTCCTGACTTCCAAGGAAGGAACCTACGAAACCACATTGGAGAAGATTACTTTTTCGAGAATGGTCGAATTGGTCAATCCCGATTACACCCTTCGAACCAATTTCCTGATTTACTATACCATTCCGAAAACCTCCGAAACAGTCGGGATCACGAATATTATTGCCAAAGGTGGGGAAAGACTCAACGCCCAAAAGGGTAGCTATTATGACACCGAAAACAAGATTTTCAGGTTTTATGATGGTGAAGTGGAAACCGAAACCAGCAGAGTGTACGCTGAGACGCTCTTCTACGACGAAAAAAAGAAATATTACGAGGGTCGGGTCAACGTAAGCGTGTACAATAAGGAGCGGGAAATCGAAGTGTTTGGGGAAGAAGGGAAATATTGGGAAGACCGAAAATACAGCATTGTCGTGGGGAATGCGCTCGTGAGGAAGTATTTTGAAAAGGACACCATGTACATGTCGGCAGACACGCTCATTTCACAGGACAGTGACAAAGCCGAGGAAAAACAGCTGTTGGCTTTTCATAATGTAAACTTCGTGAAGTCTACCATGTCGGGAAAATCGGATTCGTTGGCCTATGTCTATTCGGATTCGACCATACACTTATACCGTGATCCGGTCATTTGGGACAATAAAAGCCAAATCTCCGCGGACAGCATCAGGTTTTTGATCGCAAACGAGGAAATCGACAAAGTCTATCTCACCCAAAAAGCGTTTACAATCAGCAAAGATTCCATCGGCAATTTCAATCAGATGAAAGGGCGAAAAATGACGGGCTATTTCAAAGACCAAAAAGTCAGCCGCCTGCATATCCAAGGAAATGGGGAGTCCATTTATTTTGACCTAATCGGTGATTCAACCTTACGCGGGATGAACAAGATGCTGTGTGCCAACATCATCATGTTTTTCGAGGAAGGTAAATTGATTAAGGCAAACTGGCTGGTGAAGCCGGAGGGCGAATTCAAACCACCCCATCTGATCGAGGAGAAAGACCGGAAATTGGAGGGGTTCAACTGGCGGGAAAGTGAAAAGCCGAGCATGGAAACCATCAATAGCTGGCGGATGCCGAAAAAAAGGGAAAAAAATCCTTTTAATTTTTTTGATGGCCCGGATATTGTGATTCAGCCCCCGAGTGATGAGGAAATACAAAAACTATTGGAGGAAAAAACAAAATCCACCGATAACTAACTCGTTGAAAATCAAACCATCCCAAAAGATCGCGTCTGCAACGGATTTTCTCCAGAAAAATTTTAAAAAGGTTAACAAAATTTAACCGCCAATGTATCAAAAGACCAAACCTATTTGGTATCTTTAGTCGTATTAATCAATGATTTAACGCTTCGTCGCCTATAGAATTCAACTTTACATGAAACGATTCTTCCTGACATTTCTCACCGCATACTTTTTGCTGACGGGTTATTCGTCGGCACAAGTGAGGGTTTTGTCGGAGAGCGTTGAGTTCAGCGGTCGTATCGGAACTTCACAACGGAAATCGCTCATCATCCAAAACGAAAGCAGTCAAGTCAAAGACTATAATTTGAAATTCTTGAGAGGAAACATCGGTTCTTCCCAAAACATCAAATTGTGTATTTCGGACAAATGCTACGATCCACGACGGGATTTTGCAAAAATCAAACTTACCCTTCAGCCGGGTGAGATTTTCACAGATCTGTACATTGAATTCGAAATGGGCATCTCCGAGACAAAAGGCAACTTCGATCTTCAATTCGTGAATGCAACGAATCCTCGTGACGTTTTCGTGATTGAATCGGTCTATGAAGTTTTCAACCCATCGATAGACAACACCAACCACAAAGACATCTCCATCGGCAGTGCCTATCCAAATCCAAGTAGTAGGTCTGCACAGATTGATTATGAATACAAAAATCCAAATGCTTCGGCTAAGATTACCATCAACAGCTTTATAGGTAACCCGGTGGCAGAATATACCCTGGATCCGACACAGAAAAACATTGTCATCAACGTCTCCGACCTCAACCCTGGGGTTTATTTTTACACTTTATTTGTTGACAACAAAAATATAGTGACCAAAAAGCTCGTTGTCAAGAAGTAGAAATGACGCTCTCCCCCACCCTTCATTGGTTTAGAATGAATTATACCCTATATTTGCGCCTCCAAAAAGCGATGAAAAAAAATTTCCTATACGTTCTCCCTGTATTGATTTTGTTGACCGTGAGTTCTTGCGGCAAATTCTACAAACTGGAGAAAAGTACCAACTGGGAAGAGCTCTACGAGGCGGCTAACAATTATTACAATGCTGGAGAGTATAGTAAAGCCATCATCCTTTACGATAAGGTGTTACCCGTCATTCGAGGGAGTGAACGCGCAGAGTTGGCGGACTTCAATTACGCCTATTCTCACTTCCGGATGAAGCGTTACATCGAGGCGGCTGGCTATTTCAATACCTTCTATCAGACCTATAACCGTAGCCCCATGGCGGAAGAGGCACTGTTTATGAATGCCTATTCTTTGTACCTCGATGCACCGGACTATAACCTGGATCAGAAAAGCAGCCGAGACGCCGTGAATGCGATCCAGTTATTCATCAACAGATTCCCGCAGTCTGATTCCTATGAAAGGGCGACTGCCATGATTGAGGATCTGCAAGTGAGATTTGAAGAAAAGGCCTACCAGGAATCCATGCTCTACCTCAGGTTAACTGATGGTTTATTCCCGGGTGATTTCTACCGTGCCTGCATCATCAACTTCCAAAACTTTGCAAAAAACTATCCCGACTCAAAATACAATGAAGAATTGGGATATAAACTCGTCGAAGTAGCCTTGGCTTATGGTAAGGGCAGCAAGTTTGACAAAAAAGAGGAGCGCCTGAATGACGTATCCAAATACGCAGATCAGTTTAAGAGAAGATACCCTGACAGCAAATATGTGGGAAGAGTAGAGGAGTTTGAAAAAACAGCACAGGCAGAGATTCTGGCCTACCAAAAACTCAAGAAAGAGTACGATGAACAGCTTGCCCGCGCCAATGAAGAGGCTGCAAGCGAACAGGCCACCGAAAACAAGAAAAAGAACCAATAAAAATCACAATAATATGGCAGTGAATCCTTCGATCATTACAAGAGATTTGGATAAAGTATCCGAGCCGACCGGGAATCTGTACGAATCCATCCACGTGGTTTCCCAAAGAGCCAAGCAGATTTCCTCCATCATGAAGGAGGAATTGAATACCAAGCTTTCCGAATTCGCCTCCACCGTGGACAATTTGGAAGAGGTTTTCGAAAACAAAGAACAAATCGAAATATCGAAGTTCTACGAAAGGATGCCGAAACCATCCACATTGGCAATGGAAGAATTCATGGAGGGAAAACTTTATTTCAGACATCCGGAAACTTCATCTGAAGAATAAATGCGGCTGAAAGACAAGAAAATCCTATTGGGAGTCACCGGCAGCATCGCCGCCTACAAGTCGGCGATTCTCACAAGGTTGTTAGTCAAAGAAGGAGCAGAGGTACAAGTCATCATGACTTCCTCTGCTCTTGATTTTATTACCCCACTGACACTTGCCACACTTTCCAAAAGGCCAGTCCACCACCGATTTTACGAGAACAATACAGGCCAATGGACCAACCATGTAGAGTTGGGACTGTGGGCTGACTTGTTGCTGGTGGCGCCGATTTCGGCAAATACCTTGGCGAAGTTTGCCAATGGCATTTGCGACAACCTCCTTGCGGCCACATACCTGTCTGCAAGATGTCCAGTGATGCTGGCACCTGCCATGGATCTGGATATGTACCAGCATCCGTCCGTGAAGGAAAACATTACCAAACTAAGTCAATTCGGTAATCTGATTTTGGAAGCCGAAGACGGCGAATTGGCCAGCGGTCTTTCTGGTCAAGGAAGACTGATGGAGCCCGAACACATCCTTGAAAGGGTATTTGATTTTTTTGAGCCTAAAACTGAATTTGCGGAAAAAAACGTATTGATCACCTCAGGACCGACCCAAGAGGCCATAGATCCAGTGAGGTTTATCAGCAATCATTCATCTGGCAAAATGGGAGCCGCAATTGCCATGGCTTTCGCTGAAGCGGGGGCAAAAGTACATTTGGTGTTGGGCAAAGGAGCGGTGAAGCCCGACCATCCCAATATCCAAATTCAATCGGTACGGAGCGCCCAAGAAATGTATGACGCCTCCGCCAAGCTTCATCCAGCCATGGATATCTGTGTGTTTGCGGCGGCTGTCGCAGACTATGCACCCAAACATGTTGCGGCCGAAAAAATCAAAAAGGATGGTGAAGGAATGGTGCTCGAATTGGCTAAAAACATTGATATCGCATTTACTTTGGGGCAACAAAAGCGGTTCAATCAAATCCACGTCGGATTTGCACTGGAAACTGAGCGCGAAGAATTCCACGCCAAGCAAAAGTTGACCAAAAAGAATTTTGATTTGATCGTTTTGAATTCAACCAAAGATGAAGGTGCTGGCTTCCAGTTGGATACGAATAAGGTGAGGCTATTTCGGGAAGATGGATATTCGGTAGAATCCGGCGTACTTCCAAAAACAGAGGTTGCCAAACTCATTTTGGAAGAAATCAAGAAATTGCCTGTTAAAATTTAGGCATTAGTCCTTCGTTATCTTTAGCGATCTGAATCAATCATGAAGATAAAGCTACTACTCGGATTGTTTTTTTTGTGCCTGACGCAAGCCCTCAGCCAGGAGCTTAACATTTCCGTCATCATCAATAGTGACCGCGCAAGGACTCAGGAAACCCGGGTATTTGAAGACATGAAGGTGAGCTTTGAGCAATTCATGAATGGCAGGACCTGGACCAACGACCAGTTTCAGCCCCAGGAAAGGATCAAAGGCAACATGCTGATTACCATTTCGGACATGCCCCAGATTGGCTTCTATAACGCAACGGTGCAAATCCAGAGCGTACGACCCGTGCATGGTACCGGCTACGAATCCATGGTTCTCAACTTTATTGATAGAAACTGGTCCTTTGAGTACCTTCAATCCCAACCCCTAGAGTTCAACCGATTCACTTTCCTAAACAACATCAGTTCGCTTCTGGCCTACTATGCCTATATCATGCTAGGTTTTGACTATGATAGTTTCTCACTGAGAGGCGGGGATCCCTATTTTGAAATCGCGAATACCATCGTCAACAATGCCCAACAATCCCCGAGACCCGGATGGGGAGCCAGCCCAAATGACCGGAGAAATAGGTATTGGCTAATCAATGACATTTACACTTCCTCGGTCTTTTCATCCATCCGCGAGGCGATTTATCTCTACCATCGGAAGGGGCTCGATCTGATGATCACCAATCCCGAGGAAGCCTATATCAATATCCTAGAGGCTATTAGGCTGGTTGTGGAGGCAAATGATGCCCAGCCCAACAGCATTTTTACCATTGCCTTTGTAGACGCGAAAGGCGATGAAATCAGCAAAATTTTCAGGAATGCGCCAAAAGAAATCAGGGCTGAAGCAGTGGCATTGATGCTAAGGGTAGACCCTAACAATGCAAGACGATACAACGAACTCCTGAAAGGCTGAGCCCCGACTTAAATTCAAAACCACTGTATTCACTGACTTTGGGATTGGAAATCACATTTCATACCAAAAATCCATCGGATCGGGATAGTCAAATTTGAATCCAGTCTCCAGTATTTTTTCGGAAGAAATCACTTTTGAAGGCATCGTCCCTCCGGGCGCATAGCTATTTGGTGCAGGGAAACCCAGCTCGACCGCGTTTCTTTCATAGATATCACGTCGGCGTGGATGGATTGGTGCTACGGCATTGAAAACCGCTCCAAAGAGTTCTTTCTCAATAACCCATGCAGCCAATCTGACAGCGTCATCACGGTGGATAAAGTTGACGGGCGTATCACCTACCACATTGTCCTTTCCCGAAAAATACCTGCCTGGAATCCGGTCGACGCCCAATAGACCACCGTATCTGATGACTGAACACTGAATATCCCTGTCTTCGAACCAGAGCCTCTCCGCCTGTAAGATTCCCGGACTCCCGGAATTCCCATTTGTAAGCGGGTAATCTTCCGAATACTCTATATCGGCATCAGGGTAAACGGATGTAGAGCTTGCAAAAATCACTTTCCTGATACCTGCCTGCTTCGCCATTTCCTTCAAAAACTTGTTTTGCTCCAGGTAAAAGGAATCCGAATTCACTCGGCTTTTGGGCGGAATATTGACGAACAGCACATCAGCCACGAAGAGGCTTCCAAACCCTGCTCCTTCCGGGTGGGGTGAAAAACGGAGTACAACAGCATCGATTCCCTCCGCTTTCAATGAGACGGACTTCTCCGTGGATGTGGTACTGCCCTTGACGAGTAAGCCTTTCCTCAAAAGATGTTGTGCCAAAGGCCTACCCAGCCAGCCAAGTCCTACAATCGATACTGTTCGCATTTTCAGTTGTTTTTTAAAAGTTTTTACTAAATTCAAAAACCGTATTTAGGCAAAATTAATCCCAATAAAAGGATGGAAATTTATTTTTTTGGAAAGGAATTTAGGATCAGACTAGCAATCATGGCGCTGGTTTTTCTATTGCTTTCCTGCAATGGAAGCGAAAAGGAGCAAATCCAAGGAGACTGGTACAGCTTCGACAAAGATTCCGTCTATTTCGAGTTGTACATCAACGACACGATGATTGTCCTCAATCAGCCGCAGATTGGACCAGTTGGTTATGATTATGAAGTGAAAGATGACAGATTGATTGTGAGCAATTCGGTCGGTATGGAGAGGATTTGGAAATTGGAGGAAATCACCTCTGCGTCGATGACACTTTCTGATAGCCTCGAGCGGCTTCAATATTTTCGCTTGAATGTTGGAAAAAGCTTTTTCAATAGCCTAGTTGATTCAGCAAGTTTCAGGGAGTTTTCAGAAAACTTCAATACCCGGTTTGCTGTACAAAGCAAAAAATGAAAAAACCCTCCGGCTTCGGAGGGTTTTTCAGTTAATAACTTTTCTTCGGCATTGTCCCCAGAATGTAATCCCAAAGCGGGGAACTCACGCCAAATGCCGCATCGGGATCTTTGTAGTGATGTATTGAATGATTCACCCAGAGTACCCTGAAGAAGTTTCTCGGCGGCTGATATGCATGGACCATGTAGTGAACACCCAAATACGCCGCATAGCCAATCATGAATCCAGGCAAAAAGAATAATCCATAGTCTCCCATCAGGAATGTAAACAAATAGTAAAAGATCACCGCATACACAAGTGTTATGAATGGAGGAAGTGTCAACCTGTCTTTATCTTTTGGATAATCATGGTGAACCCCATGCATGTTATATTGGATTTTGTCTTTTATAGGTGTATCGGGAATCATATGGTATATATACCTATGCATGAGATACTCTAACAAAGTGAATCCTAAAATGCCTAAAATTAGAACGCCAAAGCCAGCATACAGCGATATGTCTGTAGTCTTGAAGCCCCAATAAAGGGAAATGCCTCCTGTTACAAGCCACAACGTAATTGGAATGGAGATATGAGTTCTGGTAAGCTTTTCCAGGATAGGGTTTTTAAACATTTGCGCAGAACCATGATTGTCTGGCCTGTCCAATCTCCCGATTTTTTTGAGTGTAGTCATATTGTCGGCAGCTAAAAGGTTGAAGGATGAAAATATAATTTGGTCTAGTTTAACGTATGCAAATTTAATTTGTTGACTTCATTTGTCAATCAAGCACTTCGATATTTAGTCTTATGATCTTTGTCAGACTTTGGCTGTTGCAGGCCTAGTCTTCTCCAAAGTGCGCTGATATACTTCCTCGTAAAGTGGCAGGATATTGGTCACGTCAAATTCACGCGCCCGATCCAAAGCGCGTCTTTTAAATCCTGGAAGATTGGCGTCATCTAAAATGTATAATGCCTTTTCAGTCATGGTTTTGACGTCTCCTACCTCACAGGTAAATCCTGTCACACCATCAATGTTTAACTCCGGTATCCCACCGGCATTTGAACTCAAGACGGGTACTTCACAAGCCATCGCTTCCAAAGCCGCCAAACCAAAGCTCTCCCGCTCTGAAGGCATCACAAACAAATCGGCAACAGAAAGAACCTCCTCTACTGCCTCTAGTTTACCTAAAAAACGGATATCGTCACAGGTTCCGAGGTCTCGACATAGTCGTTCCATTCGGTCACGCTCGGGTCCATCTCCTACCAAAAGCAACTTGGCTTTGATTTTTTTCCTCAATTCATAAAAAACATGAATGACGTCTTCCACGCGTTTCACTTTTCTGAAATTGGAGGTGTGTACCAAAAGCTTTTCGCCATTTGGGCATATCGCCATTTTAAAATGCTCCTTTTTCTGCCTTTTGAAGCGCTCTAGATCGATAAAGTTGGGAATAACTACAATATCTTTTTTGATTTCGAAATGCTCATAGGTGGATTTTCGTAGGTCCTCGGAAACGGCCGTTACCGCATCAGATTGATTGATACTGAACGTCACCACCGGAGCATAGCTTGGATCTCTGCCCACAAGGGTAATATCGGTACCATGCAAAGTGGTGACGACCGGAATATGAATCCCCTCTTCTTTCAAAATCTGCTTGGCCATGTAGGCCGCCGAAGCATGGGGGATGGCGTAGTGCACATGCAACAGGTCCAATTTCTCATACTTGACTACGTAGACCATTTTGCTGGCCAAGGCCAACTCGTAAGGAGCATAATCAAAAAGTGGATAACTTTTGATATCCACCTCATGGTAGAACAGGTTCTGGTTGAAAAAATCGAGACGGGTTGGCTGGCTATAGGTAATGAAATGGACCTGATGGCCTTCCTTGGCCAAGGCTTTTCCCAATTCCGTCGCTACCACCCCACTCCCACCAAATGTCGGATAACATACTATCCCTATCTTCATGCTGGCTTGTGTTTGTAATTTCTACAATGCTAACAACACTTCTAGTACTCCGTTTTGTTCAGAATGCCGCCAACAAATTTTCCCTCCCAAATGGGCGGTTCACTGACGCATGGACTGGTAGATGACATCGTGAATCTCTTGCCGGACATTATCCTTGAGCAAGAGGTTGTTTTCAGCATCTGGATGGACACGATTGGATAGAAAAACATAGACCAAGTTATGATCGGGATCTGCCCAGGTACAGGTACCGGTGAAGCCCGTATGTCCGAAGGTATTTTTCGAGGCCAAAACTCCAGCACTGCCACCCTTACCGCGCTCGGGTTCGGGTTTGTCCCAACCCCATCCTCGTCTGCTTTGGGCGGATTGGCGTTTTGTGAACTCACTCACTGTCTGGGGATCCATCATATCCACATCGGCATATTTACCTCCATTTAGCATCATTTGCATCATGACAGCCAAATCACCCGCTTTTCCGAACAAGCCCGCGTGCCCCGCAACTCCCCCGTACATGGCTGCCCCCGGATCATGGACATATCCTTGGATGACTGTTTTTCTGAACGCAACATCATCCTCAGTCGGAGCCACCATGTCAATGCCGTATTTTTTGAAAGGATTGAAGGTCATCGTGTACAGCCCGAGGGGTTGGTAGATGTTTTGGTCGAGAAACTCGTCCAAGGGCTGATTGGTAACCCGTTCGACCAACGCCTGCAGCAGGTACATTGTCAGATCGGAATAGACGTAGCTGTATCGATTTCGGCCTTGCTCCTTTTGCCGTAATTTCGATTGGATGGTCCAGTGCCAGAGACTGTCGCGCAGGGAATTCATTCCATACATGTTGTTTGAAACAGGGGTCGTGAAACCCGGCTCAGGCTTTTCCCGATAGTACTCTGACTTCCATCGCCCCGATTCCACGGTTTTTGCATAATGCGGGATAAAGGCCACCAAACCCGCCTCGTGTGCCAAAACATCCTTCAAAATCAAAGGACCCTTATTTGTACCTTTCAGTTCCGGCAAATACCTCTCGAGCGGCTTGTCCATATCTATCTGGTTGCGGCTGGCCAAAAACATCACTGCCTGCGTAGTCGCCAAGATCTTGGTCACGGAAGCCAAATCATAGACCGTTTCGGTCGTGACTGGTTTTTTCTTAGTGTAATCATAGTAGCCATAGGCTTTTTCAAAAACGACCTGACCATTCTTTGCCACCAAAACTACGCCACCCGGGAAAGCCTTTTTCTTGATACTGATATCCATGATGGTATCAATTCTTGCCAATACATTCCGATTCATTCCTTGGCTCTCGGGAAATGTATATGAAAGCCGATTCAATCCTTCCAAAAATCCTCCTGTGCCCATCCTATAGGTTGTATTTGTCGAAACGGGCAATATTCCGTGAGCATCCCTTGCCCCAAAAATCAATTCCGGAACAAGGCGCTGCGTGGTCGAATTGTTTTCAAATGCAATCACATGATGCGCCACATCTGGAAGGAATTTCGTGGAATATGCATTTCCAAATACCACTAGGGTCACATCTTGGCGCTCCGACAGGCTTTTTAGAAATTGATAATCTGAACTTGCCATGCCAAAACTCCTATTGGGATTGTTGGTAATGCCCATCATAGCGATCACTATGTGATTGTATCGCGCAAGTTGCTTTGCGAGCGTGTCCTGACTGGCTTGGTCGGAAGCCTTTCCAATTTCGAAATGGTCGAACTTGGCATATTTGTCAAGTTTTTTCTGAAACTCTTTTCCATCACCCCCAATTGTTAAGGAAGCAAAGTTTTTCAGATCCAAATTTCTAAAGGGAAGCAGATTATCCTTGTTGGAAGTGACCGTGATGGCACGTGCATAGAGCCTCTCGGCCAAGATTTCGGCAGCAGGCCGATTGATGCGATTGACCAGATTGCTTGTGTCTATCGGCTTCCTTTGGTTGAGCCCTGCCCAATACTTAGCCTTTAAAATCTTCTGTATCCTGGATTCTACTTCTTCTTGGGAAATCTTACCGTCCTGGATAGCCTGTAGAATCATCGCCTTTGCCTTTGGGACGTCCTGCGAATACAACAAGACGTCATTTCCAGCCAACAGGGCCCTCAAATCCACCTCACCGGGCTTGTGGTACTTGGTCACTCCTTGCATATTGAGTGCGTCGGTGAAGACCAGCCCATTGAAGTTCATTTGGGTCTTCAGGAGATCGCTGACCACATACTTTGATAGCGTTGTTGCTTGGTTTGGTGAGCTATCCAGATTTGGGACGTGGAGATGGGCAACCATCACGCTCATCAGATCGTTTTCGATCAGTTCACGGTAAGGGTACAAGTCGATATCGATGATGCGCGTGACTGAATGATTGATCACTGGCAAGGCATAATGGGAATCGTTCTCCGTGTCTCCGTGTCCAGGAAAATGCTTGGCATTGGCCATGATGCCGTTGTCCTGAAGGCCTCTCATGTAGGCCAGGGATTTGCGGGTGACCAGTCTCTTCTCCTCTCCGAAGGCCCTGTATCCAATTACTGGATTATTAGGGTTGGAGTTGACATCTACGACAGGGGCGAAGTTGATATGCATTCCCAACTCTTTGAATTGGTGGGCGATCTCTTTTCCCATTTCGTAGATCAGTTCATCGTCGGGCAAGGCACCCAGGGTCATGGCTTTGGGAAATCCAATTATGGAATCCAAGCGCATATTCACGCCCCACTCGGCATCCATGGCCACAAACAGCGGGATCTTCGAAATTGATTGGTAGCGATTTGTCAAATGCGCCTGTCGGACCGGCCCTCCCTGGAAAAATATCACACCTCCGATTTGGCTTTCGGTGATCAATTTTTCGATTTCGGCGACGTGTTTGGCGTCTTTGTTTGAATAGGCGGCCACCATGAAAAGCTGTCCGAGCCTTTCTTCAAAGCTCGTATTCTGAAAAATACTGTCTACCCAAGCCATTTGACTCGATTGGTCGATCACGGCCAAGGGGTCTTTTGCCTTCCTGAAAATCTCTTCGTTGGGCTTCTTTCTACCAAAAACTGCCCCGGTAATCAGGAGAAGCAAAATTCCCATCCACGCTAGCCAAACTTTTCCCCGCATGCTCCTGTTTAATTTTTATTGCTTGTGATTAGGATTAACTTTGTATGAATATACATCGTTTGCACAAACATTACGAAAAAAAGCCGCGCTTAGTATGATAATGTGATGGTCGGAACGCAGGTTTTTTTGAATATTTCATAACACATTGAATCGGTACAAACATGAAATTACCTTCCATACTCAGAGTAGCCAGCCCCCAAAGATTCGAAATCAAGCCGCGCTACTATGACCCCATAAAGGAGGAAATTGAGCAGCGAACTGCAAGGATTAAGAAAGAACTCCAAGCTGAAGGCAAAATCCCGCTAGCGGACGAGGATACGGAAGACATGACATACTCTTCTTCGATCAGGGGCGCATTCGCCAGTGGAAATCATATCCGAGGCAGAAGTACTTCTTTGTTCAATAGCGCATCCATGTTGCGCTTGGTTATTTTTATGATCTTAATCGCTGCGGTGTTCGGGTACATTTATCTTGGTCCTGAAGCTTTGTATACAGTCGCTTATATAGTCGGTGGATTAGCATTGTTGGTCATTTTTTTCAGGATTAAGGGCAAATCAGGGAAATGAGCGATATCATCCAACTGCTTCCTGATGCGATTGCCAACCAGATAGCTGCGGGTGAGGTCGTCCAAAGACCTGCATCGGCCCTCAAGGAAATGTTGGAAAATGCCGTGGACGCCGGTGCAACCCAAATACAGGTAATCGTCAAGGAAGCAGGGAAAACGCTCATTCAGATCATCGACAACGGAAACGGCATGTCCATGACCGACGCCCGTATGTGTTTCGAACGCCACGCCACCTCCAAAATCCGCACTACAGAGGATCTTTTTGCCATCCGTACATTTGGCTTCCGGGGAGAGGCTTTGGCTTCCATAGCTGCCGTGGCGCAATTGGAGATGAAAACCAGGCAAGCGAGTTCCGAACTAGGCACGCTGATCCAAATTGAAGGGTCCGAAGTCAAGAAACAAGAACCTGTTTCGTGCCCAATCGGCACATCCATTTTGGTCAAAAACCTGTTTTTCAACGTGCCGGCACGGCGCAATTTCCTCAAGTCCAACCCAGTCGAAATGCGCCATATCGTGGAGGAATTCCAAAGGGTTGCGTTGGCATATCCGGAAATTGGATTCAGCTTGTACCAAAATGACCTTGAGCTTTTCAAACTTGTTCCTGGAAAACTCAGCCAGCGCATCGTGGGCATCTTTGGCAAGTCCTACCAAGGACAATTGGTGGCTTGCCGGGAAGAAACCCCACACCTCAATATCCACGGATACATCGGAAAACCGGAGGCGTCGAAAAAGACGCGGGGCGAGCAGTTCTTCTTCGTAAACAACCGATTTATCAAAAACAACTACCTCCACCATGCCGTGGCCAATGCCTACGAAGGACTGATGGGTGCAGATATGCAGCCGTTTTATGTGCTTTTCTTGGACATTGACCCAAGCCATATCGACATCAACGTCCATCCGACCAAGACAGAAATCAAGTTTGACGACGAACGGACCGTGTATGCCGTGATCCGGTCGGCAGTGAAGCAAGCCCTAGGTGCCCATCATGTCGTTCCGTCGCTGGACTTCAGCTATGATGTCAATTTTACCGAAAACTGGAAAAAAACTCCCGGGCAAGCCGAAATGCTGACCAGGGAACATATCATTCCCACGGATGAGGGCATCCAAGAAAACCAATACAAGAGCTTTCAAACTCCCATGTTCAAGAAACAGGCTGTTTCGGGTTGGGAGAAGCTATTTGAGGGACAGCAGAAAAACCCGATGATTTCCGAGCGGGAAATTCCTGCCGAAATTCCGGAACTTGAGGATATCCTCACCCTTCCTTCCAAAGCCAACGAAGACAGGTTTCCCTTTCAGGAAAGTCATGCGACGGGAAACACATTCCAAGTAGAAAACAGCTATGTCGTGGCGCAGCTTTCGTCCGGTTTAGTCATTATCGAGCAGCAGTCAGCACACGAGCGTATCCTGTTTGAGCGTTATAGCAAGCAACTTACACAAGCTGCAGGTGCATCGCAACAATGCCTATTTCCTCCCCATATCCAACTGAGTCCGGCTGATTTTGCCTTGGTCATGGACATGCAGGAGGAACTCAGTCGCTTGGGATTTTTGATTGACCCCTTTGGGAAAGATACTTTGCTCATCCGTGGTGTTCCGGCAGATATCCAAGTGACAAACGAAAAGGCATTATTTGAGGGGCTCCTTGAGCAATTCAAAATATTCAAATCCGAGCTTTCCGTCGACAAACGCGAAAGTCTCGCCCGCGCCATGGCCAAGAGATCCTCCATCAAAAGAGGCACAAAATTGGATACGGCAGAGATGGAGACCATCGTCGGGCAGTTGTTTGCCTGCCAAAACCCAAATTATGGACTTTCCGGGAACAAAACCTTCATCAAAATAGATTTACAACAGATCCACGGCTTTTTCAACAAATAGCTCATGTTCAGACCCATTACGCCCATAGTCAAGAATCTCCTGATCATCAATATTGCCTTGTTTGTGGTAGCAACTTACGTCATGCCCAATCTTTCGGCGATTTTTGCCTTGTACCATATCCAAAGCCCAAGATTTATCCCGACACAGTTTCTGACCTACATGTTCATGCATGCTGATGGTTGGCATTTGTTCAGCAACATGTTTGGATTGTTTGTGTTCGGCCCTTTGTTGGAGGAATTTATCGGACCCAAGAAGCTATTGACGCTTTGGATGGTTTGTGGCGTGGGTGCTGGTGTGCTGTATTCAGGATACACCAGTTTTCAGACTCAAAAATTAGACAATTTGATAGCTGAGTTTTACAGTGAACAAAGCCCTGAAAATTTCCGAAAATGCATTAGACATTTTACAGATAAACCAAATCCTGAATTAGTTGAATTCATGGATTACTTTGACAGAAACCCGGATAACGAAAATATTAACCGGGAATCAAAGGTGGTCCTTACAACCTTGAGGAATAGCGTTCTGAATGGGAATATGGTGGGTGCCTCAGGAGCCCTATTTGGTGTTTTGATTGCTTTCGGAATGCTGTTTCCCAATACCCAACTGTTACTACTCTTCCCACCAATACCGGTAAAGGCAAAATATCTGATATTGGCTTACAGCGTTTATACCGTATATGCTGTTATCATTGACAATCCGCAGGACAATGTGGCGCATTTTGCCCACCTGAGTGGATTGGTGATTGGGGCGGGATTGGTATATTATTGGAAAAAAAGCAGGAAAAGTTTTTACTGATCGAGCTATGTACGAAGGGTTCTGGTATAATCTCAAAAACGCATTTAGGCAAAACAACAATAGCCTGTACAAGATCATTGCGATCAACCTCTTGGTGTTTGTGGTGATGTTGTTTGCCAGGGTGATACTTCAATATTCGGGAGGTGCATCGATCTATGAACTGCTGCGCACCAATCTGATGATGCCGGCGGCGGTTCCGCAGCTTTTGGAAAAGCCATGGACCGTGATGACCTACATGTTTTTTCATGAAGGTATATTCCATATCCTGTTCAATATGCTGTTCCTGTACTGGTTCGGGATGCTGCTGCATGAGTATTTGGGCAGTAGAAAACTGGCCAATATCTACATCCTTGGAGGTATTGCCGGTGGATTGCTATACCTGACCATGTACAATATTTCGCCTTTTTTTGCAGAGGTTCTACCAATTGCAAAAATGCTCGGCGCCAGCGCAGGCGTATATGCGATCGTGGTGGCAGCCGCAACCCTTTCTCCCAATACCACTTTTTTTCTACTTCTGCTCGGTCCCGTTAAGATCAAATACATCGCGATATTCTATGTGTTTATTGCCTTCGCGAACTCGGCGGGAAACAATGCCGGCGGGGAACTCGCCCACCTTGGCGGCGCGGCATTGGGATACCTGTATGTAATCCAACTACGCAAAGGAAGGGATTTGGGTAGATGGATTCAGGCAATTGGACGGTTTTTCGAAAGACTTTTTACCAAAAAACCAGCAGTAAAGGTGACTTACCGGAAAGAAAAAGTGAGCTCTTCCGAATCCTATCGCAGCTCCAAATCGAGCGGCGCGGCCGCAAGACCACAAGAGACCACCCAAGAGGAAATCGACCAAATCTTGGACAAGATCGCAGCCAAGGGTTATGATGCTCTTAGCAAGGAAGAGAAAAGGAAACTGTTTGAGTTCAGCAAAAAATAGCTTTAATCCTTCTAGGCATTGAGCAAAGGGCATCCAAACATCAAGGCATTATTTCTTTTTCAAAATAGGATAGCTTGCCGTTTTTGTCCATTCCCTGAATCACGAGCTTGTAACCTTGTACAACGTCGCTGTTGAAAAACTCGATCGTGCCTGAATTGCCATCGATTGCAACTTTCGGATTCCAATAGAGGGTCGAGCGAAAATCCGGTTTGGGGCTGTTTTCTTGGTCATACTTTGGCATGTAAAATTCCCGCGCCGTGGAGTATCCGGGAAACCTCAAATTGAACACCCCTTCACCTGCTTCCAATACCCCCCCTCCACGCTTTGTATAGAATGCAATCGCACCACCTGCGCCCGCCGAACCAAAAATCGCCAAACTCGCACCATCCTTGAATACATCGACTGCCGCTAAATCCCTCGGGCTGATCGAGCTGATAAACTGTGCGTCCACAGGAACGTTGTCCAACAGGAAAATTGGCGAAAGCTGGTTGAGCGAACCCGCGCCCCGAATCGTCACGGTAGGTGCACCCATCGGATTGGGCTTGATACTGACACCGGAAAACCTTCCTTGCAGCAACTGCCATATATCAAAATACCCCTCAAATCCACCTATTTCGGAAGGAATCAGGGTTGCGTCGCCTTTACCATACATCCGGTTGATGTTCTCCTGCTCGGGCTGGTATTTCTGTGCTTTCACGACAAATTCGTCAATATCGACGGTCCCCATCTCATCAAAAGCGGCAGAAGACTGTCGGCGCTTTTCTGCTTGCGTCAAAAACTCCTGCAAATACCGATCAGCCTCGAAGCTCTTTTGTGTCGGTACGAATCCCTCCCACTGCTGGTATTTGGCTAATGGCGGGTCAAGCTCGAGTTGGACGAGTTCCCTGAGTCTTTTGTCCCTTACGGTCAATACCAATTGGGTGGTATCAGTAAAAGTCATGTCGTCGATGATAAACTTCCCGTTGTCGGTATATTCCACTGCAAGGAAATCCTGTTCGTTACCTTTGCTGAACACATTGATAATTCCACCTCCAAGACCTTTTTTGTTCCCGTCCTTTGGGGAAACCGTACCTGTGATATTGATGCCCTGCTCAATGAAATTGCTGTTGTTGAATTTCTTGGAGAGAACTTCTTCCCAATCAAACCGCCTCCAACCATGTGTCAGCATGACGAGTTCGATAGACTCATGGTCACGTTGCTGCCCAAAAAGCCTGATCGGCTGATGGATGTTTCCTTGGAGTTCCGATTCGAGTTTGAGATAAGAAAGAATGTTGGAATTCGACTGAAAGGATTGTTCCTGTGCGTCGATGACGGACACAGAATAGTTTCCCCCTTCAAATCCTTCCCCGTCCACTTGAAATGACCAGGTATTTTTCGCCCTTGGCGCTAAATTTACTTGTGGGGTGTTCACGGTGAGTGCACGCTCGTCTCTCCCAGAAATATACACCAAGCGCTCCGCCAAGGGAGTTCCCCCAGGCTCAAATACGGCGATTTGATTGATACCAGAAACCAATTGGGATTTACGAATGCGCGCGCCGGTGACGCCGTTTGCGAGGTTGATCACCTGCATATGGCCAATGCGGCCCCGGGCATGGACTACCAGCAGGGCTTCGCCTGTAGGTGATATTTTTCCAAAATCTCTGGCTTGTATCAGGATATTGACAAGGGCTTCGTTCGAATTGTCCACCGTGAGGTTAATGCCAGAAGCCTTGGTTGGAGGCAAATCGACCATGCGGGAATTGCCATCGATGGTAATCTCTGCGGCATATTTTTGACCTATTTCAGGAGTCAAGCTAAATACTCCAAGTCCAGATGTGTTTGTTTCAAAAGGTATTTTTTCCGTTCCGTTTTGTACCGTGCCGGAAATTTTGGCTGGAGCGCCATCAGGATAAACAGCCCTGACAGCGACCTTATTTGCAAATCCTGCTACCAAGTCACCTCCCTCTGGCAAGAACTGAATGTCAAGGCTGCGGCTGGCAAAGGGCAATACAAACTGACGTTCCACACCATACTCCTCGTTTTCCTTCCACGTAAGGACCAACGTGGAAATCTCGCTTTCCTTGCCAATTGGAACCTGAAATCCCAGGGTCCCTTTTCCCTCCGCATCCAATTTTAGAGCTTCTGTTTTGATACCTGTAGAGCCGATTTTCCAAGTAGCGGATATCTTACCTGAGGTCAGCGGCTTGAGCGAGCGATCTAAAACCGTAACCGATCCCTGATAGCTTGTACCTAGGTTGGTTTCCGATTTTTCCCAAACAACCGTTGGTTGGAAGCTGAGATTGTATGGCTCGAAAACTTGAATTGACGTCGAAAACACCGCATCATTCCCAAATCCGCGCATCCAATGGGAATAAGCTTTTATCTGATAGACGCCTTCCTGAGTAAAATTATCCAGACGAAATTCACCTGCGCCGTGCCCCTCCTTGATTTCAATCGCCTTTTGTTGGATAAGGTTTCCCGCATTATCGAGCAGATCCACGTAAAGAACTTTGCTCAAAGGCGATGGTACATCCGGGCTTCCTGCCGTCAGATAGCACGAAAACCAGATATTGTCGCCAGCGGAGTAGATATTTTTATCCAAATGCAGAAAGGCCTTCTCCTCAGGAAAATCCGCGACGTAGGCTTCCATGTTGGCCAAAATCTTTTCCGTCAATTCTGCGATACCGAGCGGCTGTTGGTTGATAAATGGGAAGAAAAATGGCACGACAAAAAAAAGCAGCAGGTTTTTCATAATGGTTGGTTTACTTAAAACAAAACTTTGAACACGTGAAACTACGTCAAACTTATAGTTAAGTTTTGTTTCATCCGAAAAAATCCTGTTCAAAAGGACAAACGGCTAGTTAAGCCTTTGAAATCCAAAAAGAAAAATTTCCCTCAGGCCATACCCAGTTGCGCCACCTCATTCTTGTTGGCTAGCTGACCGCAAGCTGCGTCAATGTCCTGACCTCTGGACTTGCGGACTTTGGCTACGATGCCATTTTGTTCCAAAATCCGCACGTACATATCCACCGCTTCTTGGGATGCCTGTCGAAATTCACCCTCATCGATCGGATTGTATTGGATGATATTGACTTTGGAAGGGATGATTTTGCAGAACTTGGCCAAGGCTTTGGCATGGCTCTCGTCGTCATTGATCCCATCCCAAATGACGTATTCGTACGTCACCTTCCGCTTGGTCTTTTGGTACCAATACTTCAAAGCTTCCGCCAAATCCTCGAGGGGATTTGAATCGTTGATCGGCATCAGACGGCTTCGTGTCTCGTTTATGGCGGAATGCAGGGAAATGGCAAGGTTGAACTTGACTTCATCATCTGCCATTTTCTTGATCATTTTGGGAATGCCCACGGTCGAAAGGGTAATCCGCCTTGCTGCCATGCCGAGGCCTTCGGGAGAAGTGATTTTATCGATCGCTTCTACGACGTTGGCATAGTTGAGCAGTGGCTCGCCCATGCCCATGAAAACGATGTTGGTCAAGGGGCGGTTGAAGTAAGTCTCGGCCTCCTCCTTGATCGCAACGACCTGGTCGTAGATTTCATCTGGGTTGAGGTTGCGCATCCGCTTGAGGCGGGCGGTGGCGCAAAAGTTACAGTCGAGGCTACAACCGACTTGTGAGGAAACACAGGCCGTGATGCGCTTGGAAGTAGGAATCAGCACCGACTCGACGATTTTGCCGTCGTACAGCTTCACGGCATTTTTGATGGTGCCGTCGCTTGAATGCTGCATCAGGTCGACATGGATATGGTTGATGGAAAAGTGCTCCTTGAGCATCTCCCGGGTTTCCTTGGAGATATTGCTCATGTCGTCGAAGTTCTTCAATGATTTGTTCCAAAGCCATTCAAACACCTGCTTGGCACGGAACTTCTTTTCGCCTTTTTCGACAAAGAATTCCTCCAACTGCTCCAAACTCAACTTCCTGATATCTTGCTTTGCGGTACCTTCCATGGTGCAAAGGTAGGGGAAATAAGATTTCAGATTTGAGAATTGAGATTTGAGATTGGAAAATTGGGGGTTTGGGGGTTTGGGGGATTAGGGGATTAGAGGGATTGGGGGTTTGGAAAATTGACCGCTACAGAATGTGATTTCTCTGGTCGCCATCAATTTTCCAATTCCCAATTTTTCAATTTTTCAATTCGCCTATCCCTTCAGTACCTCCATCGTATCCCTCAAAGTATTTCTGATTTCGACGATGCTTTCCCATTCCCGGTCTTTGTCACCATGCTCGATCCCGACATAGCCGTGATAGCCATGGGCAAGTACGATTTTCATCATTCGGGAGTAGTCAAGGGCGTGCTGACCACCTCGGTCATCCCACACGGTCGGCTTAAGACTGACGCACTTTGCCTTGGGCATGAGTTCATCGACTCCCCGATAGGAATCGTACGATACGATCCGCTTGTCATCTCTGTGAATCTGGAAATTGCCGAAATCAGGAAGCGTCCCGGCACGCGGGTGCTCCGTTTCCTTGATCAATTCGGCCAGCCACTTGGCATCTGAAGAGTACCCGCCATGGTTCTCGATAATGACATTGATGTCAAAATCATGTGCAAACTCACACATCTGACGCAGGCCGGAACTGGTGACGTTCAGGGCTTCTTTGGCAATCTTTGGATCCTCGCTCCAGGGTACAGCCGTGTAGGCATTGATACGAATCGAGTGGCAGCCGAGAAACTTAGCGGCTTCAACCCATTTCTTATGGTTTTCCACGGTTTGTTTCCGCTCCTCGGAAGTAGCTGCTCCCAACATTCCCTCCCGGTCCACCATGATCAATACGGAGGTGACACCCTCGCCTTCTGCCCGGGTTTTCATTTCCCGCAGGTAGTTCATGTCCTTGGCCTTGTCCATAAAAAACTGGTTGACATATTCGACCGCATCGATGCCAT
The DNA here is from genome assembly GCF_000330725.2 of Mariniradius saccharolyticus AK6. Lineage (GTDB taxonomy): Bacteria > Bacteroidota > Bacteroidia > Cytophagales > Cyclobacteriaceae > Mariniradius > Mariniradius saccharolyticus. Next base: position 153,456 of record NZ_AMZY02000010.1, read on the forward strand.
GCTTCTTGGACATGGCCGCAAAGTCCAAATGATCCATCTTCTTGCCAAAAAGAAGTCTGTTCACAGACCATTCGGCAAGGGAAATTTTGAAAAGTGGATCTTGGGATGGCTTGGAAAATGACATTTGCGGAATACCAAGGCCGATGGCGGCAGCGGCGATTCCCGTTTGTTTGATAAACTCTCGTCTGTTTTTCATAAAAATTGGTTGAATTGGTGTCAGTTTAGAATTCCCATCCGGGACGGCAATGGCTTTTGAACCGATAGAGTCGGCACGGTTTGATCATGAATCAAACTCCCTGTGATTGAGTGAATTACCTTTCTTCAGAGAGCCAAATAAGATCATTCAAAAAATTTAGCCATTTGTGGGATGGAAACAAAATCAGCCCGCGGTTTTTTGAAGGAGGGAGTTTTGAGGCCAACTGAAAAAGCCTCCTGCACAGAATCCTCAACGAAACCCAAGGGCTCATTCCTTCTCCTTCAACCCAAACAACGGCCGGACCCATTTCCACCTTCGGATCAGAAATTCATAGATCAGCCAGGAAAGTCCAAAAGTACCGACCACCATGAGACCGAATTTTGGCCAAAATCCCCAATCCAAGTGCATCAGGTAAAAACCAATCGCTATCGTGATGGTCTGATGCAGGATGTAAAAAGGATACACAGCCTCGTTTGCGTAGCTGAGTTGGGCGCTCGGCCTGTTCAAATAAGCCGCCGCATAGCCAAAAAGGACCAGAATCCACGCCCAGAGATTGACTACCTTAAATATGGCCTCGGTAAAGTGAACCGGCGTCGAGTCCTCAAACAACAAACGGATTCCAAGCAGCAGCGAAAAGAAGACAAGCCCGATGTAGAAGTACTTTCGCCTGTTTTTCTCCACAGTAGCCCAAAAAACGTCCTTCACCGAAATCAGCAAAAAGCCATAGAAAAAGAGTGTGCCGTAGTTGACCAAATTGAACCAATCGCCAATCAAGGCATGGGTCGATTCAAAAAAGGGCTCTACCAGTGACTCCCATATGTACAGAGGAATCACGAGCCAAAACAAGCCAAAGGGCTGGCTCGCCCATTTTCGCATCCGATTTAAAATCCCAGAATTTGGATGGGACCGGAGATACAGAAACAGTGGGAGCAACACCAGCGAAAACAGCAACAAATAGGGCAGAAACCACAAGTGGTGCCAAGAGAAATTACCCTCTGGATATACCCCATTGGCGAAAAGCTGCGAAGGCCAAAAGTCAAAATAGCCTGGGTTGATTTGGCCTTTGTCCAATCGCTCGAAGTATATCTGCGGTGGCACGATGACAAACATCCCAAAGACCAAAGGAATGAACAATCGGATGAATCGCTCCTTTGCAAACTGTCCGGCAGTCCTCCTAGACAGCGCATAGAAAGTGCCCATGCCCGAGATCACAAACAGGATAGGCAAGCGCCATTGGTTCACAAAGAGCATCGGCCAGCGGGCATTGGGATAGATGATGTCGTTTTTGATATGCCAGCCCCATGGGACGAAAAACATCCCCACATGATAAAATATCAACAAGCCAAAAACGATGACCCGCAGCCAATCCATATCGTGTCTTCTCATGGAATTACTTTTTTCCCAAATGTAGAATCTACATAAGACAAATAAAGCGCCTTGGGATGGCTGTCACGGCTTTGTGACGAATGACAAAGCCTAAACCTTGATCCGGCTTTCGAACAGCGGAATCATCCCCCTTGACACAGGAATCGTCTCCGGGTGATGCTTCAAGTGCAGTTGGTACCCTTGCGCATTTCCTTTGATATCGCCCACATGACGGAGATTGACCAGATAGGATCTGTGTGTCCTGATTATATGGTCGGGTGCCTCTAGCTGCGTTTCAAACTCCTTCAGCGTCATCCTTTTCAGCAACTTGTGAACTTTCCCGTCTTCCACAATGAGGATTTCGAGGTAGTTACCATCTGCCTTTGCATACAAAAAACCGCTGCAGTCGAGCGTGAAGTCATCACTTTTCTGTTGGGTACGGATGAGGATTTCTTCCGGTCCTTTGGCAGTTTCGGCAGGATGTGCCGTCGCATTGTAGCGTGCGGCAAGTGTTGTATGCTCCCGACTGAGCCGGATAAAATTGATCGGTACGATGATGGAAAAAAACAAAATCCCCACGAGGCAGGTATTTCGGATTTCCTCGATCAGATACCGCCAAGACCAGTTGTACGGATTGTCATAAATCAAGTCCCTGATCAAGAACTGGGAAATACCGATCAAAACAAACAGGCCCAATACCACCAGGATTTCCTTTCTGACGGTCCAGTTATCCTCATTGGTGAGCAGTCCAATCGGGCCCAAAAACAGCAATACGACCAAAGTAGCATTGGCCGAATGCACCACGCTGATCCAGAAGAAATCCATCCGGTGTTCCCTGGGATTATTATTGAATGGCTCAAAAAAGTAATTGAACAACACACTCAAAACAAAAATGAGCAGTGCAAACGAAATAAGCTGTTTGCCTTTGTAGTAGAAAGGATAGGGTTGGTCGAGGAAGTTAAGGAGATTTGAAGCCATCGTTTCCAATTTTATTGCAATCGTAAACCCAAACAGAATTCCCAAGTTAAGAATCAAGTCTTTCCCCCGCTTTGCAATCTGGACCACCACCCAGCAGATTTGTCAAAGGCCAGGTTTTTCGCCTATCAGCGCCATAAAGGTCCTTGATTCCATTATCTTAATCGTTTTTTCACCGACCCTCAAATCATCACTTTGGTTCAGCGTGACAATATAGCCTACGTTCACCTTCAGTGCCTCCATGGCTTCCAAAAGTCCGTTGACTTCCCGGTCCCGGTTGTCGGCATGGAAGGTTGCACAGACTTGGACGATCCATTTGCATTCGTTCCCCTCGAAAACGACGAAGTCACATTCCAACCGATCCTTGAAATAAAACAACTTGGTGTATTTTCTTCGAAGGGTCAGATAGATAAGATTTTCCAAAAGCCTTCCTTCATCTTTGCTGAAGCTCAGGGAATTGGATTTTGCAAATCCCGTATCGATGCAGTAAACCTTTTTGGGATTTCGGGCGACGGACTTGGCAGACCAACTGAATCTGGGGAGAAAAAAGAACAAATACGCATCTTCCATCCAAGACAGATAATCCGACACCGTGCTCGGGGAACCGATTTGAAATGTGTTCTTTATGCCATTGTAACTTACTTCTTTCCCGACATTGCTCACCAAGAATAGCGCCACCTCCATCAAAACCTGTGTGTTTTTGATCCCAAACCTGACAGAGATATCCCGTAGGAGGATGTCTTTGAGCAGCATTTGCAATATCTCCGGATTCTGGTCCCTGAGAAATTCCGGAAAGCCGCCGTTATACAAATAGTTTTTGAAATTCTCGTCGGTGTTCTCTTTCGAAAAATAGCTCAGGTATTCTTCATAAGAAAACGGGAAGATTTCATGACTCAAGTATCTACCTGTAAGCCTTGTCCCCAATTCCCTACTAAGCAGTGACGCATTTGATCCCGTGACGAAAACCTTGGCGCCCTGTTCATGCAATTGCCGCACAAAAACCTCCCAGCCAGTCACGTTCTGGATTTCATCAAAAAAATAGGCATCCACATCTTTCCCAATTACCTCATCCAATTTAGAAAAATCACCCACTTCAAAACCGAAAACACGCGAATCCTCAAAGTTGAAATACGCTACTTTATCGTAGAATCGCCTCGCTATCTCCCGCATCAAAGTGCTCTTCCCACATCTCCTCACGCCTGTGATTACCTCTATGTGCTTGGACTTGGCCTCAAGTTGGCCAAGATAGGCACGCTCAACGAATGAGTCCTGTTTCTCCAACAGACCCTGCTGACCCTGATAAGCAGCCAGTACATCCTCCTTAAAAACCATATTTTCAATGTCTTATCTAGACAAAGATACATCTTACGCTGTAAAAATAAAACATCTTACGCTACAAACGTAAGATATTTTACGTTGGCAACGTAAGAATAATGAAGAAGGCAAGATGTTTCCAATCTAATTCAAAAACCTGGCTGGAATATCAATCCTCCTGTTTCCGGGGCCAAATCTTGTCCCCAAATTGGTCAATCACACGACCATCTTCGTCGTAGGACGTGATTCGGTAGGCACCGTCCTCCAAAGTCAAAAGAGTAAATGCCCGGATCTTTTGCGCGACCTGTAGGTACCAAGTGCTGTCTACCGGATGGATATCCCTTGGGGTCACTCCCCACGAACCGTCTCCCACATAGACGATGCCGCCTTCTGCCACCTGCATGTTTTTGATCGGAAAGGTGCGCTTGTAGGCATGGTCGTGATTTTCGAAGGCCAACTGGACCCCATGTTGCTCAAAGATGGGCGTCCAAGTTTCCCTTACCAAGGTCTGCACCTTGTCACCATAAGCCCGAACGGATGGATAGGCGGGCACATGGTAAATCGGCAGTTTGAAAGCGACGTCTTGCCTTGCAGCCAAGGTACTTTTGAGCCAATCGGTCTGCGCTCCCAAGATCGGATTGGAATGCTCCGTATCCAAAATGATCAGGCTCAGGTAATCACCAAAATCGAGCACATTGTAGCCTGGTTGTCCCGGAAAGGCAAAAAGCCCATAGAAATACGGTGCGATACGGTTGCGGAATTCATTGTTTTGGACGTAACCTTGGTGGGCGCTGTGGTATCCACGCACCACCTCATGGTTGCCTGCCGCTACCAGGCAGGGCAAAATCCGTCCCTCCGCCGTCACCAAAGTCTTGCTGTACGCGTCAAACCAATCGTAAATCCGACCAACGTTTTCAGCGACACCGTTTTCATAAGCCATGTCCCCACCGATGATTACAAAATCGGGATCGAGCCCGCTGACGACCCTGTTGGTTTTCTCGAGCCATTCCTTCTGGTGCATCGAATCGCCGCCGATGGCGATTTTCAAAGCGGTGTTTTTCAGATTTTTTGGCATCGTACGGAAAAAGTAGACGCGCTCGCTTTTTCCAAATTTGATTTCATACTCCCTCGCCGGCTTCAGACCTTGGACAGAAATGCGGTGGACATATCGGGTGGAAAAAGGATAAGGCAATACGTCGCTCTCCAAGGAACTCCACTTGGTCTTTCCCTTTTCCCGAATGAACAAAGTATCCGGCTCCAAGCGCTCCAAATGCCAATCCACAACCATGCTGTGGCTGGGGTCATCGGTCCAAGTCAGGTAAAATGCTTTGGGATCGCTTTGGCCAAAGGCAGTAGAAACGGCAAAACACAATAAAACAAGGAGTACAAATCTGTAGGTACGCACTGGCATGGCTAGGATTGGATTTGATTCTTGGAAAAATACGGGAGAAATCCAAAACGGCAAAAAATGGAATGTTTTGTTTCTATTAACTGTCAAATATGAAATCACGGCCCTCGGATTCTATTTTCTCCCTGCTGCTTTTGATAATCCGTCGCCAGGGCTTAGTTTAGAGAGATCAAATCAGATCATGGACAACTGGGTAGAATATCTCAACGACATCATCGCCTACGATATCAGGTGGAATATCTACAAGACCATCTTGATTGTTTTGGTGCTTTGGGTAATCAAGAAGGGGGCTTACCGCCTGATCGGCAACCGCCCAGACGAGGATATCCGGAGAGTTTACCATTGGCGCAAATCAATCCAATACACGCTCGTATTCATCGGGCTGTTATTGGTAGGCAACATTTGGATCAGCAACTTCCAATCCATCACCACTTTTCTCGGACTTTTATCAGCCGGCATTGCGATTGCGCTGAAGGATATTTTTGTCAACATCGCGGGATGGGTGTTCATACTTTGGCGGAAGCCTTTTGATGTCGGCGACCGGATCCAAATCGGCGAGTACAAGGGCGATGTGGTGGATTTGAGGCTTTTCCAATTCAGCTTGCTGGAAGTCGGCAATTGGGTAGATGCGGAGCAAAGCACCGGACGTATCATCCATGTTCCCAACGGCATGGTGTTTTCATTTCCACAGGCCAACTACAGCCAAGGCTTCGAATACATCTGGAACGAGCAGCAACTGTATGTCAGCCTCGATTCTGACCATAGGCGGGCGCAGGTGGTCCTGAAGGAAATCATGCACGAGCTGCTTCAGGGGGATTTTAAGCAAATTGAATTGGAGCTGAAAAAGGCCCACAAGGAGCATTTCATCACCTTCAGCCAATATACGCCGACCGTCTACACCAAGATCCTCGATCGGGGAATTCAACTTTCGCTTCGATACTTGTGTCACCCAAGAAAGCGGCGGTATTTTGAGCATCAGATTACCGAGGCGATTTTGGACAGGTTCAAGTCGGAGCCGACGATACGGATTGTGTACCCCATTACTTCGGTTATTTTGGAGCAGTCGGGTGGGAACAACGGGAAATAAAAAAGCTGCCCCGGTTTTCCGAGACAGCCTGTATTCATTTTTTTCTAGATTAATCCTTCTTCTTCAAATCACCCCGTTTTATGGATTGGATGAATTTGGACCACGCGAATGGATCCATGAGGGTAAAGGGTCTTGGTCCATAGCGATCTTGGATCTGCAGAATTTGTCCCTGCTGGAAATAGCGCCAGTTTTCATTGGCCGAGGCCGGCATTTCCCCGGCCCATCGAAGCAGGGTCTCGGGACTCATATTGCCCCGGGTGTCGATGGCCATTGGAGCCTCATAGTTCATGGCCAATACTTGCCGCTTGAATTCGTCCTCTGTTGGATAAGGCATGACCTCGATCTCGGCAAGTGAAATCTCATCCACCTGCATCGTCAATATCAAGCTGATTTTGTCATCCTCTACATTGTTGGGCACTTTGAAGGTCTGCCTCTTTAAGCCAATAAAGCTAAATACCACAGAATCCCCTTCCAGTACGGGCATCGAGAAATAACCGTAGCGGCCCGAACTGGTGCCCCTCCCTTTTTTAGGCACGTAAATGTTGACCCCGGGGACGGCATCGGTGCTGTCGGCGTTCAGGATAATACCTGACAATTGGATCACTTTGCGCTCCCGGTCTTGGGCATTGGCTTGGAAAGCACCCAAAAAGAGCATTCCGAGAAGGATTGTGGAAAGGCAATATGGTACTGATAATTTCAAAGCTGAATCGATTTGGGCCCTTGATAGAAACGTCCATCTCCAACAATGGATGTCCTATTTTGGCCTAATATTAGTCTATTTTGGCGTGAATTGCTTCATTTGCCGTACCTTTCTTTCGTTAAATTTGCTAAATGCGCCTCAAAAACATCAGCTTGAACTATGGGATGCGGATTTTCAAGGCTTTGTCCGAAGAACCCCGCGTGAGAATCCTGCACCTCCTGCTCCAAAACAAGGAACTCAGTATCTCCGACCTGGAGCATATCCTCGATTTTACCCAGACCAAAACCAGTCGGCACCTCATTTACCTCAAAAATGCCGGATTGCTCGGCAGCAGGCGTGTGGATCAGTGGATTTTTTACTACATCTTGGACGAGGCACAGGAAATCATCCAGCAGATTTTCAAGTTTATCCAGAAGGACCCAAACCTTATCCGAGATCAGGAGGTTTTTGTGATACTTCAGTCCAACCGTGAACTTGCCAAAAACAAGATCGAAAACAACCCCTACAGAAAGTAAATTCTCTTGAAAAAATACACCCATCTCTTCTTTGACCTGGACCACACCTTGTGGGATTACGACCGCAATGTGCAGGAATCCCTGTCCGAATTGTTTGTCCAGCACAGCCTGACCAATGCCGGCATCCCCGATGTGGATGCTTTCATCAAGTCCTTTTACGCGGTCAACTTCAAGCTTTGGGCACTCTATGACGTAGGGAAAATCAGCAAAGAAAGCCTGCGTGAGACCCGTTTCAAATTGATTTTCGAGCATGCAGGTGCCAATCCCGAGATGGTATCCCGCGATTTGGAAGATGACTTTATGTCCCGCACTTCTTCCAAGCCACATGTGTTGCCCTACACAAAGGAAGTCTTGGCATATCTCAGGCCGCACTATGGCTTGCACATCATTTCCAATGGCTTCAACGAAAGCCAATTCAAGAAAATGGAGGCCTCCGGACTGACACCCTTTTTTGATCTCGTGGTCACATCAGAGACCACAGGTCATAAAAAACCCGATCCGCGTATTTTCCAATATGCCATGGAACAGCTGCGCACCGTGCATACAGACTGTATCATGATTGGCGACAATCCCAATTCCGATATACTTGGCGCCATCCGCGCCCAGATCGACAACGTCTATTTTGACCCGCACTTCAAAGGCATAGAACATACACCGACCTATACCATTCGGCATTTGAAGGAATTGGAAGAAATCTTGTAGGTTCCTTTTCGGACAAAATGTTTGGAGAAACCATCTGGAACCAAGATCACCATGTTTTCCAAAAGGTATGCCTTATATTTGCCTACCAAAAAATATAAACTCAAATAGATATGCTGAAAGGATTTTTCAATGTACCTACTCCGCAAAACGAGCCGGTAAAGGGCTACGCGCCGGGTTCCCCCGAGAGAAAAGAGCTTCAAAACATGCTCAAGACACTCCGCTCACAAGTCATTGACGTACCGATGTACATTGGCAGTGAGGAAGTGCGGACCGGGCACAAAAAACCCATGTCGCCTCCACACGACCATCAGCATATCCTGGGGTACTTTCACGAGGGCGACGCGTCCCATGTCGAGCAGGCCATCAATGCCGCCCTTGGGGCCAAACATGCCTGGGAATCCATGGAATGGGAACAGCGTGCAGCGATATTCCTGAAAGCAGCCGACCTCTTGGCTGGACCCTATCGTGCAAAAATCAACGCAGCCACCATGCTCGGCCAATCCAAAAACGCCTTCCAAGCTGAAATCGACTCCGCCTGCGAAATCATCGACTTCCTTCGCTTCAATGTCAAGTATATGGCCGAAATCTACGCCCAACAGCCACCCGTATCCGGGAACGGGGTTTGGAATAGACTCGAACAGAGACCTTTGGAAGGGTTTGTTTTTGCTTTGACACCGTTCAACTTTACCGCGATCGCCGGAAATCTCCCCACATCCGCCGCGATGATGGGCAACACGGTCGTTTGGAAACCAGCCTACACCCAAATCTACTCAGCAAACGTCCTGATGCAGGTATTCAGGGAAGCCGGCGTACCGGACGGCGTAATCAACTTGGTCTATGTGGACGGTCCGACGGCCGGTAACATCATTTTCAACCATCCTGATTTTGCGGGAATCCACTTTACGGGTTCCACGGGCGTGTTTCAGCATATCTGGAAAACGATTGGCGAAAACATCTACAAATACAAGTCTTACCCAAGAATCGTCGGCGAAACAGGTGGAAAGGATTTCGTCATTGCCCACAAGTCCGCCAATCCAAAAGCAGTGGCGGTTGGCTTGTCAAGAGGTGCGTTTGAGTTCCAGGGCCAAAAATGCTCCGCAGCATCGAGGGCGTATATCCCCTCCAACCTTTGGGAAGATGTGAAAAAATACCTCTTGGAAGACCTTGCTTCCATGAAAATGGGCGGCACGGAAGATTTCACCAACTTCATCAATGCCGTGATCGACGAGAAAGCTTTTGACAAAATCGCCAAATACATCGACAACGCGAAGAAATCCGAAGGCGTAGAAGTCATCGCGGGCGGCACCTATGACAAGTCAAAAGGCTACTTCATCGCACCGACCGTCATCCTGACCAAAGATCCGATGTACACCACGATGTGCGAGGAGATCTTCGGGCCAGTGCTGACAATCTATGTCTACCATGCTGAGCACTTTGAGGAGGCCTTGGAACTGGTGGACCAGACTTCCCCCTATGCTTTGACAGGTGCAGTGTTTTCACAGGACCGCTATGCAATCGAGCTTGCCACCAAAAAACTCCGAAATGCCGCCGGCAACTTTTACATCAATGACAAACCAACAGGCGCTGTCGTCGGGCAACAGCCATTTGGCGGAGCAAGGGCTTCGGGCACAAACGACAAAGCGGGTTCGATGATCAATCTGCTACGCTGGGTATCGCCAAGGACGATCAAGGAAACTTTCGTGTCGCCGGTGGATTACAGGTATCCATTCTTGGGGGAGGACTGAGGATAGAGTCAAGACATAAGACTCAAGACACAAGATTCAAGAATTGCAGAACCTTTGGGGTTTTTATAACCCCGAAGGTTTTTTTCTTTTTGCGGAAGCCCCTTTGACGAAAAAAAGAAGGCGGCGATTTTGTGAACCTTCCTTGTCTTCACACCCCCCTGAGTGAAGTTCAGGCTGTCAGTGATGGCTGGGTGGATCCCGATATTCATCGCGGATGCAATTCCATTCTATTATCAACACAATTTTGAAATTGGAATAGCGATCAAATGCACCGCACTGGAATATAGTTTGAGATCAACAAATTCATTTTATAGAAAAGCAGGCCAATGCGTCTAGAAATCATTCTGTGGTTCCGATCGTTATCGGAATTAGCATTGAGCCGGAAAGTAGGGCTGGCAAATTACGCTAAGCGCCTTAGCCATACTACGACCAGACGGGGGATACGACCTATACCAAACCTAGGTGGAGATAATAGCTTTACATCAATGTTTACTTTGTGATAATATCTAAATATCTAAAGAAACGAGTCAAAAATAGAGAAAGCGGATACAACAACAACCAAAATGGGCCCGGTGCAAAATCGTGCAGTTGACTTTCGTTCTTGATGATGAGAAAATAGATAAATATTAACGGAGTTATCGAAACGATTGCACCAAACATTGACAAAATCTTTACGCCATCGCTCAACTGTCCTCGCTCGATTCTTAAAAATACCAAGCGCGTTACCAGCCCGATTACAAGAAGGAATACCGAAAAAATCAATGATGCCAAAATATGTTGGGAAGAAATATTCTTAAGACTAAAATCAGTGAAAACAAAGAATTGTAACACAATCAAGGCAACAATTAATCCAAGGATTTCAATCTTTTTCATTTGTCCTTCTCCCTTAGGTGCTCAACTCGTCTATCATGTTCTCCCGCCTCCTGAGCTTAGTATAGACTTTCGGTGGTGGCTGTGTGGATCCCGATATTCATCGTAGATGCAATCCCACCCTTTTATTTTTCCAATTTGCAATTGGAACTGATATCCAAATACCGCATTGGAATATAGGTTGAGGCCAGGTGAATTACAAATTTCACTAAAAAAAAAGGTGTAGACGCCATCTCGGTAGCATTCGGGATACCCTTAGCGTCCAGGCCACATTCTATCTAGATGGAGGAATATGTCCGTGTGAGGTTGGATTACCGACTTCCGGCAGCGCAATTGGTTTGACCTTAGTCGCTCTTCAAGCTCTTCACGGGATTCGCCAAGGCTGCCTTTACGGATTGGAAACTTACCGTCAGCCAGGCGATGATGAGGACAGAGAGTCCTGCCACAAGGATGACGCCCAATCCGACATTTACCCGATAGGCAAATCCCTGCAGCCACCATTTCTCCATGACCACCCAGGCCACGGGGACCGCAAGGACAAAGGCCAAGAGGATCATTTTGGTAAAATCCTTGGACAGCATCATCACGACCCCGCTCACCGAAGCGCCCAAAACTTTCCTGACACCGATTTCCTTGGTGCGCAGGCTAGTGATATAAGCCGACAATGCAAACAGCCCGATACAGGACACGAAGATGGCCAATCCCGAGAAAATCGAAAATATCCGCCCTGTTTGCTGTTCCTGTTTGTAAAGATTGTTGAGCCGATCGTCGAGGAAGGAATACTTGAATGCCTGACTGGGGTCGATTTCCTTCCATTTGCCTTCTATCGCGTCGATGGCAGCTTGGGTTTCATTGGGTTTGATACGGGCCAAAACATACTGGCCACCAACTTCCTGTCCAAAGCTTTCGACATTTTGCAGCACCAAAGGTGTAATCTCATCCCGGAGCGAGATAAAGTTGAAGTCCTTGACGACGCCGATCACAGTTCGCCAAATCGTCACCGGACCATCCGGCCCATTTTGCACCTCGGACAATTTTGCGCCAATCGGATCCCCGATATCAAGCAATTTCACCGCCGTTTCGTTGAGAATGAGGTAAAGTGAGTCTTGGGAATCCTCCGAAAATGATCTGCCCGCTAGCATTTCCAAACCCAAAGTCTCGATACCTCCATCCGCAATGACCATCGATTTGACTGTCAATAGCTCGCTTGCCCCCTCCGGCTGGTACATTACGCCAAAAAACGAGGCTTCATCCCCTGGTGCCGCAAAGGAGTACGCCGCGCTCTGCACTTCCGGCATTTGGCGGATTTCCTCCACAAAGGTCTTGAGGTTTTGGGGACCATAGCTGAATCCCCGCTCGACCATCAGCACATGCTCCTTGTCAAAACCCAAGGAGATGTTCTGCATATGGGCCATTTGGTTGCGGATAACCAAAGTGCCGATGATTAGGATAATAGAAATCCAAAATTGGAATACGACAAGCCCGTTTCTGATCCATTGGCCTTTGTGGGAGGAGGTGAATCTTCCCTTCATCACCTCTGTCGGCTTGAAAGAAGAAAGCACCATCGCCGGATAAATCCCTGCCAACAATCCGACAATCAGGATAACCCCGATGGCCATGCCCAAGGCAGGAAACGAGAACGGAAGCTCGATTTGCCTGTCAGTGAGGTCGTTGAAAAATGGCAAAGCGAATTGGGCGAAAGCTACTGCGAGAAATACGCCAAATGCACTGAGGATGATGGCCTCAGATAAAAACTGCGTCATCAATTGGCCGCGCAAAGAGCCCATTACTTTACGAATGCCAACTTCCTTCGCCCGCTCTGCGGACTTGGCGGTGGAGAGATTCATAAAATTGACACAGGCAATTCCCAAGATCAAAACGGCCACGGCGATTAGAATGTAGATGGAATTGATATTGCCACTGGGCTTCAATTGGGCTTCGATATAGGTCGGGAATAGATGGATGTCAGTCAGCGGCTGTAGAAAATACCGGTAACCGTTTCCGGCATTTCTGTAATCCTCCCAGGATTTACCCAATTCCCGCTCGATCTGACCGGCGGCGTATTTGTCTACGAGTTGGGGGATTTTAGCTTCAAGAGTTTGCGGGTCCACACCTTCCCGAAGTTTGAAAAAGGTATAGGCCGAAAAACCCGTGAAATTTTCCTGCTGCAAAAAGGGCAGACCCGTATTGGAAATCACGGCACTGAAATCAAAATGGGAATTGCTCGGCAAATCCCGCATCAGGGCGACCACGGTCAGTTCAATATCAGCCCCGCCGCCTAGCTTGACGGTCTTTCCGATCGGATTTGCTTCTCCAAAGTACCTTTTGGCAAAATCCTCCGTCACCACCATTTCATTTGCTTTTGTGAAAAGCCTGTCGGATTTACCCTCCACAAAAGCAAAATCGAAAACCCTGAAAAAAGTGCTGTCAGCGGTCAGAACCATTTTCTCGTCGAACTTCACTTCATCGCCCTTGGCATCGATATGTATCAACTCGACGTCGGGGAATCTTGTGGCAAGGGTTACTTCCTCGATTTCGTCATAGGATTCCTTTGCCACCTTAGCAAAGGAATGCGGCACAATCGCGTAATAGGTACTGTGTTTTGGATAAATGCGCTCCAAAGACATGCGATAGATCCTGTCGTGATCCCCGAAGAACTTGTCGTAGGAAAACTCATGCTGGATGAAAAGCACGATCAGTATACAACTCGCAATTCCTACTGCCAACCCAAGTATGTTGATAGTGGTGTAAACCTTTTGCTTCAGGAGGTTTCTGAACGCTATTCTGAATTGGTTTTGGATCATGGCCGGGGAGGTGATTGTTAATGGTTATTGGGTTATTGGGAAATAGTCCATAGCTGCAGCTCTTGCTTCTTGTGTCTTGAGTCTTGTGTCTTAAGTCTCTCAAATCTCACGTCTTATTTCTCCAATCTCCCGTCTCCTTTCAATAAACGTGATCGGAACAAACTTATCCGTAGGTGCGCCGATGTAGTACAGCGTCCAATTGGGATCATGCTTGGCTAGCATTTCCGAAATGCAGTCCGCACGGTGTCCATTTGGATTTTGGCATTCATCCCAAAAAAACAATTCCACTTTGTAATGAAGGGATTGCTTCTGGTTGTTGATCGTCACCTCGATGTTGATGTCCTGTTTTCCTGTGCCGGTCGGGATGGGTATAGCGATGTGTGTCATGGGAGTGGGGGTTAGGGGTTCGTGAGTTATTGGGTTATTGGGTTATTGGATAAATGGTTAAGTCCACAGTCGATAGTCCACAGCCGCGGCTCTTGGTTATTGGCTCTTGTTTCTTGTTTCTTGTTTCTTGTCTCATTTTCAGGCCGTACTTCCTACTTGGTACTTGGTTCCTCCTCTGAATCTACCAATTTCAATTCATCACACCCTTGTTACTCGCTTCTCAAGTTCTTCACGGGATTCAGCCAAGAGGCCTTGACGGTTTGTGAGCTCACGATCAGCACAGAGAAAACCAGCCCGACCCCAACAGCCAAGAGGAAAACCCCAAGTCCGAGATTGGTTTTCACAGCAAAATCATTGAGCCATTCCCGCATCAGGTAATAGCTCGCCGGAAGGGCCGCTAAGATGCCAATCATGGTGATTTTCAGGAAATCCTTGTTGAACAGCATGGATATTTCCAAAGTCGTAGCTCCCAAGACTTTCCGGATACCAATTTCCTTGATTCTACTACTAATCGCCAAGGACGCCATGGCAAACAGTCCCATCCCCGCGATAATTACCGCGATCAATGCCGCAGCCGAGACCAATGCCCTGAGGCTTTGATCTTTGGTGTATTGGTTGGCGATGTTATCCTCCAAGAAGCTGTAGTTGAACGGGTCGGTGCCGTAGATATCCTGCCACTTGGCGCGCAATTTCCCCACGGTCTCCTGCATATCATTGGATTGGATTTTTACAAAAATCTTCGGCACCATATTCTCGGACATCCACAGCGAATGGACTCCAGGGAAAATATGCCCATGGTGCAGCACCAAAATCCCTGGCTCAACTTTCCTATACAAGCTCTCGTAGTGAAAATCCTTCACCATGCCTACCGCCTTGTTTTCTGGGAATCCTCGTTTGCTTTCCAGAGAATTGCCGACCACATCGTCCCAACCCAAGGCGGATTTCATCGCCTCATTGATGATTATACCCGTCGACTTGTCCGCTGGAATATTGGCTGAAAAATTCCTCCCCTCGATCAATTCCAATCCAAAAAGCGGCAAAAACTCCTCATCGACGATGTTGACCTTGAATTCGATTTCCTTTCCATCGGGGCTTTCATAGCCTGCATTGAACCAAGTATTGTCCCCAAAAATCGCCGTGGCCACGCTGACGTTCTCGACCTCGGGCATCTTGATAAGTTCATTTTTGAAGGTCTGCCCATACTCGAATCCCTTGTCGATCAATTGGCCCAACCCTTGCGCAGCCGGCGGCGGGACGTTGATCTGCAAAATCGCCGTCCGGTTGATTCCCAATTCATGATCCTCGATCGTCTTCATCTGCTTGTACATGATCAGGGTACAAGTGATCAGGAAAATCGAAATGAAAAACTGAAATCCCAGCAGGGACAACCTGAGGCCCTGCTTCCCAAACTTGACACTCAAATTGGACTTCAGGACTTGTATAGGCCGAAAAGAAGCCAAAAACACAGCAGGATAGGATCCCGCAACCAGCGCGATCAACACGCCAAAAACCAATATCAATAATACCTGTCCGCCGGAAAGAGAAATCGCCATGCGGGTTTCCATCAGTTGATTAAAAGTGGGTAGAAACACACGGGCCAAGCCGAGTCCAAGACCCAAGGAGAACAGCGTCATCAGGATGGATTCGGCCATGAATTGCCCAAACAACTGGTCGGTTCCGGCTCCCATCGTTTTCCGAACTCCGACTTCCTTAGCCCTTGATGAAGAATTTCCAATCGCCATTGTAGTGAAATTGATACAAGCAATCAGGATGATGAGTACCGCAATTCCCCCCAAAATCCACAGGATCCGCGGATTCATATTGGCCGCGGTTCCGGCTTCTTCGGAAAAATACACATCCGCCAAAGGCTGGAGTGCGAAATTGTAATCAATTGGTTCCTCCCGATTTTGGAACAAACCGTGGATATACTGCTGCATGGATTTCTCAAATCCAGCTGCATTAGTCGGGTTTTTGACCATCAGGTACGCATCTCCAAAAGCCATATACCAATGGTCCCTTTGCTCCTGCGTGTAAAGCAAGTCCGCATTGTCGTCCAGCATCAAAATCTCAAACGTCAAGCTGGAGTTGGCAGGCACGTCCTCCATTACACCCACGACCTGGTAAGAAATAAATTCTTCAGCAGGTCTGATAAGCAGGGACTTACCCACCGGATTCGTGTCTCCAAAATATTTCTTGGCAGTACTTTCTGTCAATACAATATCATACCGATTTTCGGAAGTTTTCGGCGTTTGCCCCTGCACCATTTTGAAGCTGAACATCTCGAAAAAACCGGGACTCACCATCATGATGTCTTGGTTGAATCCCTCGCCGTCCTCGACTTTCGCCAGGAAATTTTGTGGGAGAATATTGGTAAAAACCATCTCCTGCGCAAAATTCCCCTCCAAAACGGGCTTCAATGCCAAGGGCATACTCGGCGTCCGAAACACCTGATCGCCCTCTTGACGCGTATTCAATATCCGATAAACTGCATCTCCATTTGTATGGAAATTGTCAAAGTTCAATTGTAGCTGGATGTAGAAAAACAGCATGATCGAGGCTGCCACGCCCACGGTAAGTCCGAGGAGATTGATGCCTGTGTAGGTCTTGTTTTTCAGTAAGTTTCTGAATCCTATTTTGAAATAGTTCTTCCACATGGAGTTGGTAGTTTAAGTGGTTTATGTGATGGCCTAAGGCCCAATTTTTTATTCATTCTTTAAATAGTCCACCGGATTGCTAGCCGCGGTCTTGAAGGACTGATAACTAACCGTAAGCCAAGCTATTACGACTGAAATAAGTCCTGCGAGCATGATCAGCAAAAGGTCAATTTCAATGCGGTAGGCGAAGTTGGAAAGCCAGTAATTTGACATAAGGTAATAGGTCAATGGCCCCGAAATCACAAAAGCGAGCAAGACCAGTATCGTGAAATCCTTGCTCAGGATCGTGACCAAATGCGCCACCGTAGCCCCCATGGCCTTTCGAATGCTGATTTCCTTGGATCGCTGCTCCGTGGTGTAGGCTGCCAAGCCAAACAATCCCAAGCAAGCAATACTGATCGCGAGGACGGTAAATACCAGAATGATATTTCCCATCTTTTGCTCGGACTGGAACAGGGAATTGTAATTGGCATCGATGAAGGAATACTCAAAAGCGGCACCATTGGAGTGCTTTTTCCAGATGGTCTCCAGAAGTTGAAGGCTTTCCTGCACATTTCCGGCTGCAAGTCTGATGGCGAGTTCGTTGTTTGGTTCGGGACCGAGGATCATGACCAAAGGCCTAACCTGCGTACGGAGACTTTCATAATTGAAATCCTTGATCACACCGATGAGGGTCTTCTCGGTCATGCCATCGGTATCGGGCCAAAAACTGGAAATACGCTGGGTGCCGTCGATCTCGCCAAAACCCATCATGTTGTAGGCGGTTTCGTTCAATATCACCGCTGCTGTATCGCTGGGAAAATCCTTGGAAAAAAACCGGCCTTTCACCATTTCGAAGCCCATGGTCTCCAGGTTGTCGTGGTCGGTGAAATAGAGATTGCAGAGGAAATCCTGGTTGTTTTGCATGGTTTTGAAAACCGTGGACCAATCGATATTGGGCGGGAGGTCGTTGGCATAACTGGCCGAAACAAAGGCCGATTGGGACAAAAGCTCATTCTTAAATGCTTGCCCATTTTGACCCAAGGAACGGGTATGCAGCAGGTTGATCACGTTTTCCTTGTCGAATCCCAGGTTTTTGTCCTGCATGTACCGCAGCTGCTTGTAGACAACCATGCTGCTGATGATCAGGGAAATGGAGATCAAAAACTGAAACACGACCAAGCCATTCCTGAAATGCGACCGTTTGGCGCCGCTTCGAATCTTCCCCTTCAGCACCATAGCAGGTGAGAACGAGGTCAGGTAGAATGCCGGATAGGAACCCGCCAACACGCCAACCAATACGGCAAACACCAGCAAGCCGACAATCACCAAGGGATCCGTGAATATTCCCAATCCCAAATCCTTTCCGGAAAGCGTATTAAATGGACGAAGGGCGAGCAGGATAAGGAAAAAGGCGATGAACATCGAGATCAAACCGTACATGATCGACTCCGACAAAAACTGTAAGACCAACCTGTTTTTCTGAGCCCCGATGGATTTCCTGACCCCTACCTCTTTGGCACGATTGGCAGATCGTGCGGTGGACAGGTTCATGAAATTGATGCAGGCGATGAATATGATGAATAGGGCAATCGCTCCGAAAATGTAGAGGTATTGGATCTTACCCCCGGGCTTGATTTCCTCCTGGGTCTCCGAATACAGGTGGATATCATGCAGCCTGCTGAGATAGTAACCCAAGCCACTTCCTTGTTCCCGGAGCGCGTCCATTGACAAGCCCAAGAAATTTTCCAGTTCGGGGCCGATGTATTTTTCAACAAACTGGTCAAGGGCCGTCTTTACCTTCTCCGGATTTGCATTGGGATAAAGCCTGAAGTAGGTGTATAGGTTGTTGCTCGACCATTGCTCATCCTTCATATACGGCCAACTCTCCCCCGACAGGATCATTCCAAAAACCAAATGCGAATTGTGCGGAGGATCTGCGGCGATGCCGGAAACGACTGTCTCCCGCTTGTCCGAGCCGCGGAGGATGATTTTTCCGATCGGGTTTTCATCACCAAAATACTTTTGGGCAGCCGTTTCAGTCAACACCACTTTGTTGGTGCCTTCCAAGGCTGTTTTCGGATCGCCTTCCAGCAGTTTGAAGCTGAAAAAATCGAAGAAATTCGGGTCCGCCACGAGCATATAGGGCTCCGTGAAAGTTTTTTCGCCATGTTGGATAGGCATCGTTCGGAACATACCCAGCCTGATCACTTCCTCCACCTCGGGTACCTCTTCCTTAAGGGCGGCAGCCATGGGTGCAGGCGTGAAGCCCATATTGAAATCATTGCCATTCATGCTGCCGGCCATATTTACCCGGTAGATACGTTCGCCATCCTTGTGGAACTTGTCGTAGCTCAATTCATCGACCACGTAGATGATGATCAAAATACTGGCAGCCATCCCCAGGCTCAGACCGAGGATGTTGATTGCGGAATAGGCCTTCTGTCGGCTCATTATCCGCCAAGCTGTAAGGAAATAGTTTTTTAACATGTTAGTGGTTGGTAGTTGGTTAGTTAATTGTCAATTCACCATGGTAATTGATGCTGTGCTGGTTATTGGTTATTGAGTTATTGGTTATTGGTTGTTCATTATTTGTTATTCGTTATTAAGTTATTCGGTCCTCGAGCGCCGTCGCTGGTTGGTCCCCGAGCGAAGCCAAAGGGTTGAATTAGTAGTCGATAGACCATAGTCCATAGCAGCGACACGCTGATTCTGTTGTCTTACGTCTTATGTCTCGTGTCTTATGTCTCATGTCTCATGTCTTGTGTCTCAAATCTCATATCTCCTGTCTTATATCTCATATCTCCTGTCTCACCCATAAGCCTGACTTCATCTCATTCACTTTTCAGCGCTTGCATCGTATTGGAGTAGTAGGCTTTGATGGCTTGGACAGTTACCAACAGCAGTGTGACTACTACCGTCCCTAAAACCACCAAGGCAAATGTCCCCAGGGGTAACTTGGTCTGGAAAGCAAAGTCCTTCAACCACTTACTGGATAGGTAAGCGACTGTCGGCAGGGCCAAAATGGCTGCAATCACTACGAGAACGATGAAATCTTTGGAAAGCAAAGCGACAATCTGCCCCCCGCCTGCGCCGAGGATTTTGCGGATGCCGAGCTCCTTGTTTCTTGTTTGGATCATGTAGGAAACCAAGCCGAGCAAGCCAACGATCGATATCAAGAAAGTCGCAATGGCAAAGAGATTAAACATTTTGGACAGTCTGACTTCGGATCGGTACAGCCTGTCGAAATCTTCATTGAGGAAAAAATATTGGAAATCCTCTTTCCCAAAGAGCGACTCCCATTTTCCTTCTATTTGTTCCAAAAGACCGATCGACTGGGCAGGGTCAAATTTTACAACCATACGATAGGCATATTGCGGCGCCACGTCCATGGCGATGCCGTGGATATTTTGTTGCACGCCCAGTTGGTGGTAATCCTTCACCACCCCAATGACGACTCCCTGCGGAGTGGTGGATGGGGACACAATTCTCTTTCCCAATGCCTCCTCGGGGGATTTCCAGCCAAAAAGAGCCACAGCTTTTTCATTCAGGATCAAGCCTTCGTCCAAGTCGGTGACCCGATTTGCATCAAAATCCCTCCCGGCGATCAGTTCAAGCCCAAGGGTTTTGATATAGTCTTCATCTACAGCCAAGTACTCCACGGAGGTGGGGTTTTCCTTTTCCCTCCCTTCCGGATAGGCAATCTGCCCAATCCAGCCTGGTCGCCCCGGAATGCCGTTGGCGTAGGAAACTTCCTGCACTGCTGTCAATTGCTGCAATTCATTTTTCAAAGCAGCCACTTTAGAGCCCGGTATTCTGTTCGTATTCAAGACAAGAATTTGGTCTTTGTCAAAACCGAGATTTTTTTTCTGCATGAATTGGAGTTGGTCCAACACGACGATCGTACCCATCAGCAGCGATACAGAAATGAAAAACTGCAGCACCACCAAACCCCTTCTCAACTGAAGGCCTGAGGCCGAGGCAGTGAATTTTCCTTTGAGAACTTTTATGGGCTGCATGGCGGACAGTGCGATCGCAGGGTAATAACCAGCCAAAAAGGTGATCAGGATCAGTAGTGCAATCAAGCCCAAAATGACTTCAATGCTCCGCAAAACGGCAAGGGTATAACTCTTATCCAAGAGCTCATTGAATAGCGGCATCAATACGTTTGCCAAGAGCAAGGCGAGGAGAAATGCCAAAAGGGTCAGTACAAATGCTTCTGCCAAAAACTGGATAACCAAGCCGCCCCGAGATGAACCGACGACCTTCCGCAACCCGACTTCCTTGGCCCTGTCCATGGACCTTGCGGTTGACAGGTTGATGAAATTGATACAGGCAAGCAGTATCGCAAAGGAACAAATCCCTATCACCAGCCAAAGCCGATCCATACTGCCGATGTTTCCGAGGCCATTACCGCTTTCAGACTTAAGGTAAATGTCTCCCAAAGGCTCCAAAAGCAGCTGTACTTCGCTCCCCCAAGACTTATACATCTCCCCCATGCGGTCCATGTAGAGGTTTTTTGTCTTCTCGGAAAAAGCTGACGCATCGGCATCTTCCCGCAAGAGGACATAATTGTGGAGATTGAAGTTGCCCCAACCATCCTCATATTGCATTTGGGTCAGCGCTTCGAGTGTCGCAAATGAAACCAGGAAGTCAAACTGAATATGTGAATTTTGGGGAACGTTCGCGACCACACCGCTTACGCGTAGCGGAATGCTGTCTTCCAGCATGAGTTCTTGGTTTAGTGCATCCCTCCCTGGGAAAAACTTCTCCGCCAATTCCTCCGACAGCACCACTTGGTAAGGCTCCTGAAGTGCTGATTCGGCGTTTCCTTTTCTCATCCCAAAAGAAAACACCTCCAGCATCTCCTTGCTTGCAAAAAACATCCGGTGGTCGAATCGCTGCTTGTCTTGGTACAGGTCCATTTGTGGCCAATTGGCGATATAGACCACCTTTTCCACCTCCGGAAAATCAGACTCGAGCACCTTCCCGATCGGCCAGGCATTGGTGCTGTTGTAGCCCTCTTCCCCGGTTTTGAGATCTCGAAACAAGGAATTGACACGGTAGATTCTCTCCCCGTTGGCATGAAACCGGTCGAACGAAAGCTCGTCGATAGCAAATACCAACATGTAGATGCCTCCTGTCAGACCTAAAGCCAAACTGAAAATATTGATCAAAGCGAATCCCTTCCTCTTCCTGAGATTTCGCACGGCCACCTTTAAATAGCTGAGTATTTTCATAACAGGAATTGTCTATTGGACTTTGAAGGTATCCACGGGATTGGTCATGGCAGCTCGGATAGACTGCGAACTCACGGTCAGGGCCGCTATCAAAGCTGCCGAAATCCCTGCGGTCAAAAAGATGACCCAGGAAACATGAATGCTGTAGGCGAAATTCTCCAGCCAAATACTCATCCCATACCAAGCAATCGGTACGGCGATCAAAAACCCAAATAACACCAGCTTGAGAAAATCCACGCCCAAGAGCGTCACAATGCTGGCGACGCTGGCACCCATTACTTTGCGGATGCCGATTTCCCGGGTCCGCTGTTCGGCTGCATAGGCTGATAAGCCAAAAAGTCCCAAAACAGAGATCAGGATGGCCAAGCCGGCGAAGAAGCCAAAAACCTGGGCGACCTTTTCCTCAGACTCATATTGCTGGTCAAAACTGTCCGAGACAAGATAGTAGTCAAAGGGAAGGTCAGGGCGCATTGCCTGCCATTCATCCCGTAGGTAGGAAATGGTTTCTTCCTTGTTTTCGGAGGAAATCTTTACCGCCACGGAGTTGATGCGATTGGTTGGAATCAAAAATACAATCGGGCTGATGGGCTGGTGAAGGGATTCAAAATGGAAATCCTTGACCACGCCGACGACATATCCCCTTCTATCGCCATACATGAACTGCTTTTGGACCGCTTCTTCCGGATTAGCCCAACCAATAGCCCGCACGGCAGATTCATTGAGGATAAATGCCTCCGTGGAATCCGAAGCCAAATTGATGTCAAAATCCCTACCCGCCACCAAGTCAATCCCAAAAGTCGTCATGAAGCTGTGGCTTACATGGATATCCGAAACCCGCACGTTGATGGGTGTGATCTCTCCATTTACTTCGGCCTGTGTACCCTGGGAATCCAAAAGCCTACCCGAGGGTACACGACTAGCCACTGCAACTGCCTGAATATTGGGATGCTGGAGGAGCCTGTCCCGCATCATTTCATAGTTTTGTGTAAACTCAGGATAGGAATTCAATACAACGATGTCGTCTTTTTCAAATCCGAGGTCCTTGTTTTTCATAAAATCCAGCTGGTCCAACACGACCAAAACCGACACGATCAATACAATGGAAATCGCAAACTGACCTACGACAAGGATGGAGCGGAATTTCTCATGGACGGAACCGATTTTATAGGTCCCTTTCAGCACCTTGACCGGCTGGAAACCTGACAAAAACATCGAAGGGTAACTTCCAGCCAAAATACCAACCAAAACCACCAAACCCACAAATCCTAACAGGTATTCGGGGTGTTCGAGAAGATTCAATGACAAAACTTTTCCTGTGAAATTGCCAAACGCAGGCAATGCCAGATAGGCGATTCCGAGGGCCAAAAGCATCGCCATCACCGCCATGATAATTGTCTCGCCCATAAACTGACGCACAAGTAGCTCGCGGTCCGCGCCCAGCACTTTCCGCAATCCAACTTCCAAAGCCCGTTTCGCAGAGCGGGCGGTAGCAAGGTTCATGAAGTTGATGCAGGCGATGAGGAGGATAAAAATCGCGATCGCCCCATAGATGTAGACATATTCAATGCTGCTGTTGGGTTCGATTTCCGAATCCAAATTGGAATGGAGGTGGATATCCGTCAGTGGCCACAGGTAAAGTTTGGTTCCTTTTGACGTTGGAATGCCCTGTGCATTGGCCTGCATATGGCGGTCAATAAAAGCTGGCAGTTCATCTTCCAAAGCCTTTGGGTCGACCCCGTTCTCCAGCAGTAAGTAAGTGCCGAAGCTGTTGCTGCCAAAGTTCATCATCATTTGCTCGTAGCCGCCGTAGAACTGGACGACAGGTTCCATCGAGGCCAAAAAGTCAGCCTTGAAATGTGAATTGTCTGGAAAATCCTCCATTACGCCGCGGACCTGAAGATTGACGGCCGTCGGGCCAATAATCGCCTCCATGCTTTTCCCAACGGGATCCTGATCGCCAAAATATTTCCTTGCCATGGATTCGGTTAAAATCACTCCGTCCGGAAAGGAAAGTGCCTTTTCTCCGTCGCCTGAGACCATTTTCCAGGAGAATACCTCAAATACATTTGGATCCGCAAAAAACAGTCTTGACTCCTCAAAGGTGTTTTGCCCCTCTTTCAGCACTACGTCCACATTGAGGAACCTTACAGCCTCTTTAACCTTGCCTTCAAAATCAGATTGCAGCAAGGGCCCAAAAGGCGGAGCTGCATGGCCCAAATGCAGGCTGGTGGCACCGTCTTGGTTGAACCAAGCCCTCGAAACCCGGTAGATGCGGTCGGCATTTTCGTGGTATTTGTCGTAGCTGAGTTCATGCTGGACAAAAAGGAAAATCAAAATGCTGGAAGCCATTCCGACCGACAACCCGAGGATATTGATCAGGATGAATGCAGGGCTCTTTTTGAGGTTCCGGATGAAGATTTTGAGGTAGTTGGTGAGCATGGTGGTTTGTTGGTGAGGTGGGTTCGTTGTTCAGCTATTCGTTATTGGTTATTGAGTTATTGGTTATTGGATAGTTCCGCATGATATTCATTCGGGTTTATACATTTCTCATTCATTATTTCCCATCCAGTCCGTAGACCCTAGCCACTCAAACATCTTGTGTCTTACATCTTGTGTCTCATTTCTTGGTACTCGAAGCTATTGATTCTTCAGCGTTTCGGCAGGATTACGGGCATACACCCTGACGGTCCTGTAACCTATTGTCAAAGCAGCAATGGTGGCTACCAACACAACCGCAAGCACATAGTTGATTGGAGAAATTGCTGTCTGGTAGGCAAATCCTGAAAGCCACTCCTTCGAAAACCATATCCCAACCGGAATTGCCAAAAGGGCAGCGAAGGCAAGTAGGATAAAGAAATCGGCTGATAGCAATTTCAACACAGCCAGCCTATCGGCACCCAACACCTTTCTGATACTGATTTCCTTTGTTCTTCGCAAGGCAACGTATGACACCAAACCAAACAACCCCATACAGGCTATCCAAACGGCGATGCCGGAAAACAGACCGAACAGCGCTCCGACCTTTTGCTCTGATTGGTAAAGATTGCTGTAGGCGTCGTCGAGAAAACGGTAATTAAAAGGACGTTCAGGAAACATGGTGGTCCATGTCTTGGATATTTCCTCCAAATGCGGCGCGGGATTTCCGGCGGGCAGTTTGATCAGGATCCAATTGGCCTCTGCTGGCTGAATGAATACCGCCAAGGGCCCTACCCGGTGATGCAGAGAATTAAAATAAAAGTCCTTTACTACACCCTTGATTACGGAACTTACGCCATTGAAATTGACCTTTTTGCCGACGCTTTCTTCCGGAGTCCAACCCATCTCACGTATGGCCGATTCGTTGAACAGTATCGACATTTCCAAGCCTCCTTCATAGGCTGTCGTTTGGTCGACATCGGTTTCCACAAAATCCAGCCCTGCCACCAATTCCAATCCGATCGTCTTGAAAACGTCATGGTCGACACAAAAACCCGTGACCATCAACTCCTTCTGAAAGTCTCCCCCCGGAAGGATGGAGTACCCCGCCTGAATAAAGATCGGCATGGAATTGCTCATCGCGGCGGCACTTGCATGGCCGGTTCTCACCAACTCGGTTTTGAAGGCAGGGATTTTATCCCGCATGTTATAGTGGGTTTGGAGCGCTATTACCTGTTCACGATCATAGCCAAGATTCACCGACCGCATGTACTGAAGTTGCTGGGATATTACCAAGGTGGCGATGAGCAATCCCATAGAGATGAAAAACTGGAAAACCACCAGTCCCTTTCTCAGCCAAATCCCTCCCCCAAGCCTCATTTCATTCCCAAGTGCTTTCAAAGGCGCCATTCCTGACAATACCAACGATGGGTAAATTCCCGCCATCAATCCCACCAAAAGCAAAATCCCAATCAAAAAACCAATACCCCATGGCCCGAATAACAGATTCAACTGCATCGGAATCCCAGAAAAATTCTCAAAGACACCCTTGCCCAGGTACAGCAGCAATATGCTCAATGAAATCGCCGCTATACTCAAGATCATGGACTCGGAGACAAATTGCCCAAACAACTGGCCTCGGGCAGCACCAAGAACCTTTCTCAGACCTACTTCTTTATTCCTTTCAGTAGCCTCGGCTGTAGCCAAATTGACATAATTGATCACACCGATCATTACCAGCAATATCGCGATGAGACCGAAGAGATACAGGTTTTTGATGTCATTGGCTGGCTTGATGCCTTTGAGTTGGGAGTCGCCCAGATGGATGCTGCTTACCGGCTGAAAAAAGAACGCCGTACTGAAATTGTATTCACGCATATCTGAACCCAGATACTTGTCAACCATTTGGCTGAGTTTCACTGAAAAAGCCTCTAAGTCGGTTCCTGCACGCAATTTGGCATAGGAGAAAAAATTGGCTGGAGACCATTGCGGTTCTCTTCCAAGGCGGTGGGTTTTGAAGGAACCAAGGAAATCAAAATCCAGATGGCTGTTGGAGGGAAAATCTTCCATCACTCCGGATACTGTGTATTCGGTACCGTCTACCTTGAGCGTTTTCCCAACCACACCGATGGACTGGTTGAAAAGCCGCTTGGCTGTAGTCTCAGTCAACACAATTTGTTTTGGCTCGGAAAGGGCGATGGCTGACTGACCCTCCAATAGCTTGAAGTCAAACACTTTGAAGAAATTGGCGTCTGCAAATGCAAACCTGTTTTCTTCAGTGCTCCCCTCTCCAGCATCGACCAGTACGGAAGAAAAAATTGAGAGGTCAAACACAGTAGTCGCCACCTCCACTTCGGGAAACTCCTCCATCAGGGTCGGTACCAAGCTGGCCGGCGTCGTTCCGACCATTTGTGATTCACCAGCTGAAGAAAACTCCTGGCTGAATTTGTAGATCCGCTCATAGTCCGTATACATACGGTCATAGCTCCATTCATGGTATATGTAGAGTGAGATCGCAAAAAAACTGCTTAGAGCGATCGTCAATCCAAGGATATTGATGGCCGTATACAGCTTTCGCTTCGACAGGTTCCTAAAGGAGGTTTTGAAATAGTTTTTCCACATGGATCAGCCAAAGTTTATGTCAATTGATCACAAATGGTGAAGAGGGAAGTTCTGCCACATTAGCAACACACAACAGAACCCCCCACCAAAGATTGATCGCTTTGCACTTGATGTGTTCCAGTTTTATGCCACAGTCAAAATCCCCCTTATTGATCAGGAACGGGGCTTTTTCGATGATGATCGGCAGAAATCACGGACAGTTTTGTTCGTCAGCGGTCAAAATCGGATGATATAAAAAAACAAGGCCCCCACAAAATGGAGGCCTTGCTTGGCATATCTAAACTAAAATACCTCTGAAAAAGAACGTTTGCGGCTGTCGAGGCTTAAGCCTGGCGTGAAGGAGAATTAGCCGCAGACTTTCAGAATATCGAAATCTTGGGACTTGTCAGCTAATAGTTGGTTTGTTCACAAAAAGGGCAAATGACATGCATTGCGTCTTTCGAGAAAACCTTGGTGCCAAAAGCATACCAAACCGATGAAACAGTGATTTCAGGCCAATTTGCATACAATTCTGTGCGCTCGCTACCAAAGGGCGTACAGAATTTGTTCATTTACGAACAAAACCGTGGACAACAAATCATGGTTAAGTCCCATGTGCGCCCATTCAACTTTAAACCTCGACTGCCATGCGATACTTGATCATGCTTCTTTTTATTTTTGGATTTGCCCCAAATGCCATTTCACAACAAGGCTCAAATTCGGCTGGCAGTTATACCTTCAAGACCCCCGACCGAGACGGAACCGGGAAAGTGTACATGGGGCGCGAAATTTCCAAAGTGATGAACTTCATGGGGATGAGTTGGCTGGAGCGCTCCACTCGCAACCAGGAGGAAAATACAGACTTAGCCATCAAAAAACTCCCGATCGATGAAGCCAGTGTCGTAGCGGATATCGGTGCAGGATCGGGTTTTTACACTTTTCGAATTGCAAAGCGGGTCCCAAAAGGGAAAGTATATGCAGTAGAAATCCAAGATTCGGCGATCAAATACCTGAAGGAGAAGAGCGAGGAACTGGGATTTGATAATGTCATCACAGTCAAAGGAAGCGAAAAATCACCCCAATTGCCCGAAAACTCCATAGATCTCGCGATTATGGTCGACGTCTACCACGAACTGCTGTATCCGCATGAAGTCCTGCAGGAAATCAAAAAATCCCTGAAACGCGACGGCAAACTGCTGCTGATTGAGTATCGGGGAGAGGATCCGGAGGTTTACATCAAGCCACTCCACAAGATGACCGTAGCGCAGGTGACCAAGGAACTCACTGCAAATGGCTTCAAAATGGTCCAAAACGGCCAATTCATGAATATCCAGCACTTTTTGGTTTTTGAGAAAGAAGACTAGAATATCGAATTATCAGGCACGCAAAGAAAACCAAGGAGCAGAGAGCGCAAAGGAAAATTGATTTCACTCCAAGACACTAGGACGCCAAGGAAAAGGAAAGCAGAGAATTTACAGATAATAGCAAAGCACCAATCGCTGCCTACTGAGACTACTTACTGCCAAAAACTGCCCTACACTATACTTTTGCGTTCTTTGCTCCTTTACCGTCTTTGCGAGATCAAAAAAAATCACGTCAGCCTCCTGATCACTTCCGCACAATCAGGCCATTTTTCCAGCAATTCCTCGGCTGTATACATCCTGAAATCAGCAAAATCAAAGCCCGGCGCCACTGTGCAAGAGACCAAACAATAAGCCTCTTCGGCATCCACCGTCGACCCAAAAATACTTCCTTCGGGTACCAAGACTTGTGGCCGATTCCCTTCCAGGCCCACCGGACCCACTTTCAATCGCTGATAACCCGATTCGGAAAGCACATGAACTGTCAGCGGACTCCCCTCGTGGTGATACCAGATTTCATGTCCGGCGATGCTGTGAAACTTGGAAATGTTGTCCGAGGTCAGCAGAAAATAGATCGAAGTCATCAGGTTTCGTCTGCCATTGTCGGTGTTGATGGTCAATGCGGACCTGTAGGTCTCTCCATAATACCCGCCCTCGGGATGGGGCTGCAGATTCAATTCCTCAATAAGTTGTTTGACTCGCTCCATGGCCTTCAGTTTTTTCCAAATGTATCCAATTTTCGGCAGCAAGGCTCAGGCAGCCTACGTGCTTCCACTGTGGATAACTTGTGTTTTTGGAGCGTTTTGGTGTGGGAAAATTGTGGGGAAATAATGGTGAAAAATATTGCTAAACAGTCATTTACGCAGTAGCTTTGATGATATCAAGTGAGAGATAAAAGGCCAAATGTAAAAGTTTGGGCGAAGGTTGAAAGTTTGGACGGAGATGCGAAGGGAGATTTGCCTGCAATGGCAAGTATCTGAGACGGGAGACCGCAGAAGCATCGAAATCAGGTTGGTAGCCGAAAGGCAAGCAATCCGAAAAACACAAACCTAAGGTCACGCACCCGGGCAACTGGGGGAAAAGCCAAAATAACCGTAGCTTGACATGGTTTGAGGACCACGGTTTTCAAATGATGAGAGCGGGAAAAATCCGAAAAGGTTTTTCCCGCTTTTTGCTTTTTGGGGGGTGCGGTTATTGATAATTCATCATTTTTTTAAAAGTCCATAGTTGATAGTCCATAGACCATAGCCGTCATAGCTATTCAACATTCAGCGTTCGATATTCGAAATTCAACCAAGAATGTCACCCAACACATTTTTCTCAGGCAGCCAAAGTCCCTGGTTCGGGTGTCTTGTTTCTTGTGTCTTATTTCTCAAGTCTCATATCTCATATCTTGCTTCTCGCTTCTCACATCTCCCCTATCATTTCTCAAACTCTACCTCGTACAACGACATATATTTGCCCAAATCGGAGAATTTGAAAAACAACCTTGCTTTTTTGCCCAATCGGAGGCTGGTGTATTTGTTGGCGACGTCTTCGGGCGTATTCAAGGGTTGGAGTGAGGGATACCAAATCACATGGCCAGGTTTTTGGATTAGCAGTTGGGGTTTGGTCCAAGCTTGGGAATTATTGCCTTCTCCAAGCTCTTTGTGGGGATTGAAGGAAATGTACAGCTTATCACCGATCCATGATTGGCCTTCGACCCTACCCATAAGCATGACCCAACATTCCAAATAGTCATTCCAACTGACTGATGGCCCCCAATGGAATCCTCCCTGAGGAGATGATGCGGGACCACCACCTTCTTCGGCAGGTATCTGTAAACTCGCCACAGGTTTGCCAATACCATCCCAGGCGGCATTGAAGCCTGTGCCATCCCATCGTTTGGCTTTCCCCTGCGGATCATCCAAATCCGTGATCTTGATGCGTGCGATGCTGATGCACTGTCCGCCCGCCTCGACCAACGGATCATAGCTCGCCGCATCAAACACGCCGGGGTAGCCATATTCTCCATAAAACAGGTACAGGTATTCGCCCACGGCCACCGCAGAGGGGTCACCGACACCTCCAGCAAAAGTCTTGGAGATATTGTGTGGTTTCAAGATCATGCGAGGTTGTTTGTCTTCCAAAAACAAGCCCTTGTTGTCCCAGGACCAACCCCCATCGGTGGACTTCATGACACCGATGCGGCAGACTGCTGCGGGCGTAATTCGCTCTGTCAGCCCAAGTGGCCAATCCTTGTCTATGTAGCCTTCCCCGGTTTCGGAATCATAGGGAAGAGTTTCGGGATAGTTCTCATTGTGGTAAATCGCATAAAGCGTCCTACCACTTGGATCCTTGGAATCCTGATAGACGGTCTCAAACCACACGGCCCCATGTAGGCCAGGCTGTCCAGCAGGAGCGTTTTTGGGTAGTTTGGGAGCGATGTATTCAGAAGCGGGCGTGGAAAACACTTCGTCCGCATTGGATCCAGAGGCAAACTTCAAGTCCTCGGCAAACCCCCAAACAGGGTCTTCTCCATATTTTCCCGGAAAAATCCGCAGCGTATCTCCCACCCACACTTCTGCCATATTGCAGTCCACAAAATTGTTGAAATGGAAAGTGTCGGTCTCGATGAGGCGAAATTTGGGGATTTCGAAGGATTCAGCGGTTGGCGGCTCGGTTTTCTCGGTTTTGTTCTGACAGCTAAAAAGTAGGAACGCCGAAGCCGCGAGAGCCAATAGGAGTGATTTCATGGTTTATTGGGATTTTCCTCCAATTTAAACAGGTAAACCCAAAAAAGACAAGGCCCAGACTTTCAAAATCCTGGCCTGGCCAAATTATTTGTTATTTCTCAGTTTTCCTCAATCGCCGTTGCCACTTGACCTACGAGATACCCCTTTCGCTGGATCAATTGGTCGATGCTCTGGAGCTCGGGCTCCACGTGTTTGCCCTCTTCTTTCAGCTTCAGGAGAAATTCCCGGTATTTCATATAGGATTCTTTGGCCTTGTCGGGTTGGTTGAGTCGGGAATAGACGATCCCCGCTTCTTTTTCCAAATCCGCCAAGGGCTCAATGGATTTCCCCTTGCCCTTCTGGATGTAATCCAAGGCCAGTTGAATGGAGTAACGATCGTTGGATATCCGACGCTGTATCCTGCTGAGTAGGAGGTAGTCTTTGTCTGTGGCCAAATCCAGGTTATTCAACCTCTCGGTCAGCTGCATGGCGTAGAAATAGTTTTTCAAATGGTATTCCTGCCAAGCGGCGGTGCTGATGGCGTTGGCTATCACTCCTGTGTATTGGTAGTCGTCCAAGCTTATGATTTCCGGGTATTGTTTCAAAAAAGCCTTCCCGTACCGCTGCGCCTTGATGCGCTGCTCGCTGGTATATTGTGCGCCAATATCCTCCAAGGCGCTGGTCGAAAGGAAATACACCGACATGCCCAGGTCAGCCGATACGCTGTAATCCGGTACGTAGCCGTAGTTGATCCCATCGACGGTCTGGGCAGTAGCCATCGTAACCGCTGCAATCGTCGCCCAAGTGCGGGCACGGGCTTCGGTCTTTAGCCGCGCATTGAGATTGATCAGGTTATGTTCCAAAACAACATGTGCCACGCATTCTGCCAAGACATTCATCAACTCCGCCTCCGTTTTTGTGCTGGCAAGCATTCCCGTGGTGAGCACAATCATCCCATTGTCAAATGCAAATCCAATCTGCTCTGTCGAATTCAATACCACAATCGAAAAGTTGCTGGAACGTTCTTTCACCAAAGGCGTGGGGTGAATCAGATTGACCATCTGGTACAGATAGTCATAGAGCATATCGTCTTCAAAAACCATTTTGTTGCTCAGGGCAGTGGAATAGTAGTCCAAGGCCTCTTGGTGCAGCTCTTCCCGCCTACCGCGCTCCCACCCGACCTTGTTGACGTTTTCGGCCCGATTTTCAATCCACACCATTTCCCAAAAGTCGTGGCCTTCATCCAACAGTGTGATCTTGTCCTCACTGACGGCCCTGACTTCCGTGAATACATGTACCAAGTATTGGGGTTTCAAGGTATTCGGATTGGTCCTTTTGGCCAAAATGGGGATGGTGTCGCCGACATGATAATGGGCAAAAGGCTTTGAAACGATTCCATTGAGGTAGATTTTCTGCTGCGCGGATAGATGTGTGGAACACAACAGGACAACAAGTAGGGAGAGCGTCAATTTCTTTTTCATATCAAAAATCTTTATATCCATGATTGGTTACGGCTAATCCAAAGGGGAGGTTACTAAAAAATTCGATAAAAGGCGAAAAATTGAAAGTCTCACCTTGTGCAAATCAACAGTAATCCAGCCTCATTGTAGCCCATAATTCTCCCATCGTGGAAGCACCATTTCACTCTTTACCAGCGCCTGAATCCCAGCCACGGTGGTAATTGAATCTTGGTGTCGTGCAAAAAAAGCCGGCAAATTGGCAGCGTTGGCAATCACACGGTCGAGCTCAGGATCTGTTTTTCCGAGTTTGAGCAAAGCCCGTTTTTGCTCCAGTAGGAGCGAAAGCAAGCTTCGGTTGGCATATTCGGGATAAAGGTTATCGTTGTCAAAAGCCTGCTTTTTGTCCAGACCCAAGGCGAGTTTTTGGACAGCGGCGATTTTGACAGGAACACTGTCGGGACTTAACTTTTCAACATCCGCCAAGACCACATCGATAGCAACAAAAAACCGATTCAGCTTATGGCCGATTTCGAGATCAAGTTTTTCGACGATTTCCTCGTGCTTGAAATCCTGCTGGACCTTGACCTGATAATCGCTGTACGCTTTGGCACCAATCCAGGTAAACGCCGCCGACAAAAGCCAAATCCCAATCTTGGAATCAAAAATTTTGAGAATCTTGAGCAGGGTGGTTTTCGGGGTTTTCTTCTCAAGGATTTCCTCCAATGTCTCGATCCGGTAGGTTTCGAGCGCTTTGATTTTCTCTTTTTCTTCGTGAGAAAGCATAGTGGGCTAGGTTAATTTTCAGGTTGTTTCCCTTAACCCAAGTTAACAACAACGCATCTTATTAAACCAAGCGGAGAATGTGAATTAGCCAACAATTGTGAAACATAGGCAAACAAGCCTACCAATTTTCCAAGATCGACAATACCAATCGGGAGGAATTGACGGAAGCAGGGCCGACGAACTGTTCAAAATTGGTGCGTGCATCGTGGTTCGCATTGTCGCTGCAGCTGCGAATCACTACGAAAGGAATCCCCAAGGTCCTGCAGATATGGGCAACCGCCGCACCTTCCATTTCGGCTGCCAAAGCGCCATATTCCCCATACAGCCACTGCGCCTTGTCTGGGCTACTTACAAACATATCGCCCGTCGCAATCAAACCGGTAAATACGCTGGGCTTTCGTCCTGAAAGACTATTGAATTCGACTTGATTGGAAGCAGTTTGGCTTTTGAATACCAATATCGGATCTGAGGGGATAAAAAGCTCCGTTTGGTGCCCGCCTGTGAGTTCGCGATAGGTGGTTACCGAAAAACCGTTTCCGTCGTACTTTCCAAAGTCATGCTGGAACAAGCGGTCCCCAATCACCATATCGCCCGGCAAGGATTCGGGATGCAGGCCACCCGCGACACCGGTGAAGATCAAGGCATCTATATCGAAATTCTGCACCAACACCGCCGTGCTGTAGGAAGCGTTGATTTTTCCTACGCCTGCTTTGAGAACGACTACTTTTTTCCCCCGGATTTTTCCTTTGTAAAAGTCGATCCCGCCGATAGGCACTTTCTTTGGACGCTTCATTTCGCCCAATAACAACTCTATTTCCTGATCCAATGCCCCCATCAAAGCGATCCTTTGGGAAAGCGTCTCGGAGACTGGAACCAGCCAAAACACCAGCAAGAAAGAAAATGCCCACAGTTTTTTCATGCCACAAAGATCACAAATGCCCTTTGATCCGCCATGGATTTGGGATGACTGGAGATAAAAAACAAATCAGGGAAGAAAGTCGCTACAAAGACGCCGACTTCATGATATGACATTCATCATTCGATATTCATTATTTCAAGGATCAAGAATGATGAACAAGGAACATCGAACGTCGATCTCCAGTCTTGTATCTTGTGTCTTGCATCTTGTGTCTCAAATCTCATATCTCATATCTCCTCTCTCCCCTACTGCCAAAGAAAAAACAGTGCCAAAACCGAAATCACAGCCAGAATGGGGTTGACTTCTCGTTGGCCTCCGGTCAGCAGATTCAGCACCGTCCAACTGATGAAGCCAAATGAAATCCCTGTCGACAGGCTGTAAGTAAACGGAATCAATACCATGGTCAAAAAGGCCGGAATCGCTTCTTGGGGAATTTTCCACTCAATCTTTGTAAGAGGAATCACCATAAATGAGCCTACCAAAACCAATGCAATCGAGCTGGCTACAGCGGGAACGATGGATAGTAAGGGCGAGAAAAACATAAACGGCAGAAAAAGCAAACCTGCTGTGATGGCGGTCTTTCCCGTACGACCGCCTTCCTCGATACCAACAGCCGATTCGATGTAGGCCGTCCCCGAGCTGCTGCCCACCAATCCCGCAAACAAAGTCGCAAAGGCATCCGTCAGCAAGGATTGGCGCATATTGCGCGGAATGCCATCGGGGTCCTTCAAGCCCGAGGCTTCCGCCAAGCCCACAAAAGTCGATATCCCGTCAAACAAAATCGTGAAGGTAAACACGAATATCACGGGCAAAAATCCGTACCGAAGCGAACCCAAAATATCGGCTTTCAGCAACAAACTGAAATCCGGCGTGGCAAAGAAACCGGAATAATTTACGACCGTCGCCGTGCCGAAATTAAACGCGGAAGCGTCGCCCCACCAGCGTCCGATCGGCCAAGCCAACAGCGTGGTGACCAATATCCCCAAGATAATCGCCCCGCTGACTTTGCGGATGATCAGCGCCGCCGTCACCATCAAT
The DNA here is from genome assembly GCF_000330725.2 of Mariniradius saccharolyticus AK6. GTDB lineage: Bacteria > Bacteroidota > Bacteroidia > Cytophagales > Cyclobacteriaceae > Mariniradius > Mariniradius saccharolyticus. The sequence goes on from NZ_AMZY02000010.1 coordinate 188,688, forward strand.
CCAAGCAGAAAGGTCAAGCTGACCGGATCTTTGAACGATGCCATCCCCACCAATGAAGCCGGATTGTCCACGATGAAGTGTGCGTTTTGGAAGCCAATGAAACAGATAAAAAGACCAATACCCGCCGATACGGCATGGCGCAGGGAGACAGGAATCGCCGCAATGATCTTCTCCCGAGTCTTGAAAATGGACAAAAGCAAAAAGATCACCCCCGACCAAAACACAGCACCCAAGGCTTCCTCGTAGCTCAATCCATAGCCCTTGACCGCCGTGTAGGCAAAAAAGGCATTGATACCCATGCCGGGGGCGACGACAATGGGATTTTTGGCATAAATCCCCATCATAATGCTCCCAAAAGCCGACACCAATACCGTCGCGGTCACGACGCCCGAGAAGGGCATCCCCGCATCGGCCAAGATGGCGGGATTGACGATGATGATATAGAAACAGGCCAAAAAGGTACTCAGGCCGGCCAGGATTTCAGTTTTGGTGTTGGTAGGTTTGATACTTCCCATATGATTTTTCCAAAATTGAAAAATAAGGGGAACCGGGATGAAAAGCAAAGAGGCTTTCCGATTCGACGAAATGATTTGTCTGCCAAAAAAGATTTATTCGTACATTTATCCAAGAGATAAAAATCCCGCCGCGATGGATACCATTTTGATACAGATAACCAACGAAAAAGCCTACAAGCTAATGGAAGATTTGGAGGATTTGCAACTCATCAGGATACTCCAAAAGAAGCAAACTCATTATGAAAAACTTTCTGAAAAATACGAAGGCAAGTTAAAATCGGAGGTTGCTGAGGAAATGCATGAATATCTTTCAAAAGGTCGGGAAGAATGGAAAGACAGAAATACCTAATCGACACCAACGCAATTATTGATTTTCTAGCTGGAAAACTGCCAGCAAACGGGCGTAATTTTTTAGTCGAATTAGTCGATGCGATACCGCAAATCTCCGTGATTTCCAAGATTGAATTGCTGGGATTCCAGACCACCAATGATCAATATGAAATTTTATCAGGATTCGTTCACGATGCAAAAATTCTAGGATTATCAGAGACAATCGTTGAAAAATGTATTGACCTGAGAAAAAACCACAAAATCAAACTTCCGGACGGGATTGTAGCAGCCACTGCTTTGACATGCGATTTGTCGCTAGTGACTCGTAATGTTTCGGATTTCATTAACATCCCAAACCTAGTAGTAATCAATCCCCATAACCTCTGATCTCGCTTTTTGAGTTGTCAAATCCATATAGCTCCTGCTTTCTTTAACTTAAATGCCCACTTTTTATATTTTGATTCCGCTTAAACGAACTTCTTCGAAATGACTCTCAGTCCTCAAATCAACTTCCGAAAAGCAAACCTTGCTGACCGACAAGCCCTTTGGCAAATTATCCAACCCGTAATCCGACAGGGAGGAACGTATGTCTTTTCACCAGATTCGGATGAAGACAAAATCATGGGCTATTGGCTTGGGAGGGACAAACAGACCTACGTGGCGGAAATTGAGGGGAAAATCGTAGGGACTTTCTTTATCAAGGACAACCAACCTGACCTAGGAAACCATATCTGCAATGCGGGATTTATTGTGAATCCGAATGTGGCCGGACAGGGAATCGGCCGACACATGGGGCTTTTTGCACTTAATGAAGCGAAAAGGCTAGGCTACCAAGCCATGCAGTTTAACTTTGTCGTCAGCACCAATACCCATACGGTACGCCTTTGGCAAAGCCTCGGATTCCAAGTCATCGGGGAAGTCCCCGATGCCTATCGACATCCCGAACTTGGCTTGGTATCGGCTTTGGTGATGTACCAAAAACTCTAAGACAGGATGAAAACAGACTTTTTGATCGTGGGCGGTGGCATTGCCGGATTGACGACTGCAATTGCACTGAAAAAAATCGGCATCCACGCAATTCTCGCCGAAGCATCTCCCGAAATCCGGGCTGTCGGTGCCGGCCTCGCCCTTGCTGCCAATGCCATGCAGGCACTTCGACAAATAGGCATATCGGAAGCGGTCATTCCGCTCGGCCGGGAACTGAAAGCCTTTACCATCTATGACCAAAAGGGGAAACCCATTTCCAAAACCAATACCGACCCAGCCAACTCCCGGTTTGGCATCAGCAATTTCACCATCCACCGTGCGGCACTGCACAGTGCCTTATTGGCACGGCTCGATGCGGGGCAGGTATTGACGGGAAAACGGTCCAAAGACATCGCTGAAGAAGGGGATGCCTATCGTGTTGATTTTGAAGACGGCAGTTCGATAACTGCTGAAAATGTAATCGTCGCGGAGGGAATCCACTCCCCCATCCGAAAAAAACTCCTCCCCACTTCGAAAATCAGGTACGCAGGCTATACCTGTTGGCGGGGCATCACGGACAATCCATCGCTTCAAATCGAGGAAACATCCGAAACATGGGGAGCAAAAGGGCGCTTCGGCGTTACGCCTTTGGCAAACGGCCAGGTGTATTGGTACGCGTGCATCAACAGTCCACACGCCAATTCAACTTTGAAGGATTGGGGGAAAAAGGAACTGATGGAGGTTTTCAAGGATTTCCATACGCCGATTCCGCAGGTGTTGTCAGCGACAAGGCCCGAGCGGATCATTTGGAACGATATCCTGGACTTGGAACCCATTGATCGTTTTGCCTTCGGACGAATCGTCCTGGTCGGTGACGCAGCCCATGCCACCACGCCCAATATGGGCCAAGGGGCCTGCATGGCAATCGAAGACGCAGCAGTTTTGGCGAGTTGTTTGTCCAAGAACACGGACGTCGCGGAAGCTTTTTCGGCCTTTGAAAAAAGAAGGCTCAAGCGCACACACAATATCGTCAAGACTTCTTGGACGCTTGGCAAAGTCGCTCAATGGGAAAACAGCTTGCTCCGCGCCATTCGTGACAAGGCCTTTCGGATGATTCCGGCAAAGCAAAGACAAAAGCAGATCGAGGCGCTATATGCCGTGGATTTGGGTTAGGGGCAAGGAAAATTCAGCTCCCGTCTGTGTAAATGGCCCGCTTCAGATTGGTGGCAAAAACGATGTTTTCTAAATTTAACCATTCACAAAATGGACTATGAAACTTGTAAGCCCCCACTTCTACGTTGTCTGCATTCTGATCCTGGCTTTTTCCTGTGGTCAAAAAACCGAACAAACCACAGCCCCACAGCGTCCCAACATCGTCTTCATCATGTCGGACGACCACGCCTATCAGGCAATTTCAGCTTATGACAACAAGTTGATCAATACGCCCAATATCGATCGGATTGCCAAAATGGGCATGCTGTTTACCAACGCCAGTGTCACGAATTCGATTTGTGCACCTTCGCGGGCGACCATTTTGACGGGTAAACATTCGCATATCAACGGCAAGGTGGACAACCATTTTCCCTTCGACACTACAAACGTCACCTTTCCCCAAATCCTCCGTGCCAACGGCTACCAGACCGCTATGTTTGGGAAGCTGCACTTTGGCAACAGTCCAAAGGGATTTGACCAATTCAAGATTCTACCCGGACAGGGCAATTATTACAATCCTGATTTTATCACCAAGAATGAAGGAACCGTCCGCGTAGAAGGGTATGTCACTGACATCATCACGGACATGACCCTGGATTGGCTGCAAAACGAACGCAAAGCCGACCAGCCGTTCCTGCTGATGTACCTCCACAAGGCTCCTCACCGGGAATGGCTTCCCGCAGAGCGACACTTAGCCAAATATACCCAAAAGACATTTCCAGAACCAAGCACCCTATTTGACGACTACTCGGGTCGTGGAAGTGCGGCCCGCGAAGCAGAGATGAACCTCCTCAAGCACATGAACTGGGCGGGCGATTCCAAAGTCTATCCCGAAGTGATGCAGGAACTCGGAATTCCAGATCTATCGGGCTGGGATAGGCGCGCCTTCGAAGGAGAACGCAGCAGGCAAAACGACAGCCAGCGCGCCAATTGGGACAAATACTACAAGCCGCTCAATGAAGCATTTAAGAAGGATTTTCCAAAAATGTCCGAAAAAGAGAAGATGCAGTGGCGGTATCAGCGCTATATGCAGGATTATCTCGGTACCATAGCAGCCGTGGACGAAAACGTAGGCCGTGTATTGGATTACCTCGAGGCAAATGGACTGATGGAAAACACGATCATCGTCTATACTTCGGATCAGGGATTTTACTTGGGCGAACACGGATGGTTCGATAAGCGCTTCGTGTACAACGAATCCTTCAAGACCCCACTACTGATTTCATGGCCCGGCAAAATCAAGGCCGGAAGTCGCTCCGACGAAATGGTGCAGAACCTGGATTTTGCGCAGACCTTCTTGGATGCGGCGGGAATCCCTGCCCCGAGCGATATGCAGGGCGAGAGCCTGATGCCTCTTTTGACCGGAAATGGCAACCAATGGACCCGTGAGGCGGTTTACTATCATTACTACGAATATCCCGCAGTGCATATGGTAAAGCGGCATTATGCCATCATCACCAAGGACTACAAACTCGTGCATTACTACTTCGACGTGGATGAATGGGAACTTATCGACCGCAAAAACGACCCCAACGAAATGCGCAATGTGTATGATGACCCTGCCTATGCGGAAATCAAAAAGCAACTCCATGCCCAACTCGATGGCCTCAGGGAAAAATACGGTGACAATTCCCAAATCAGCCAAAGTTACATCGACCGCTACCTGCAAGATATTTCCAAACAACGCGCCTTTGGTGCCAACCAACAAAAGGTCAAGGAAATACTCGACAAAAAGGGGCTAAAGGCGGCTTATGAGTTTGATTGATGTTATGTTGTCCGACGGTTGCGCCGTCGGACTTTTGGTAAAGTCGCCTTTTGCAACGCACCTAGGAACCGAGCCACAGGGTCAATACAAAAACATCCGAAGGCATAGTCTTCTGATATCGAAAATAAGTGCCTTTTATCATTGATCTAAGAGTAGCGTATACGAACTATTCACTCTTACAAATCGTAATGTGTTTTAATTTGGGTAATTAAAAATTTTTCTAAACTTATCATTATCAAGAATCCCCTCTCTTATGATCAGGCAAATCATCGTCCCGAAAAAAAAGACATACACATTGGAAATTCCCGAATCATACATCGGCAAGAAAATTGAATTGATCGCTTTTGAAATCGGTGAAACTGAATCGCTTGTATCTGATTCTGAAAGAGACGCATCGGTCCAAAATCTTTTTGAGAAGTTTGAAGGATTGACCTTCGACGGAAAAGGTGAGTTTGTTTTCAGTAGATTAGACGCAATTGACTATGAGTAAAATAGCGGTTGATACAAATGTTTTGCTCTATTTTTTTTTGAATACCTCTGAAACTGAGCGAAGAATCAAAGCTGCTGAATTGATTTCAAAGGAACCCGTTTTTAACTCCCAATCCCTTAGCGAATTAATAAATGTCTTGACTAGAAGATGGAAATATTCTAAGGAGTCGGTCATTCAGGTTAGCACCAAATTTTTGGAGGTTTGCAATTATGTACCACTCACCGAAGAATCGATAACGCTAGCATATGACATTTGTAAGAATTATGACTTTCAAATTTTTGATGCCTTTGTTGTATCGACCGCTATCGAATCTGGGTGCGAGTCCCTTTACACTGAAGATTTACACCATGGCCTAATCATTGACAAAAAGCTTACGATCATAAACCCGTTTGCCTAAAAACTATTTTCTCCCCCTCCGCTTTAGCTGATAGTCACAAACGGCGATCCCAATTGTTTATTGATGAACTTTTTCAATAAAAAAACCGCCCAGTTCTCTAGGCGGTGGTTTTGTCGCCCGACCGTTGCACCGTCGGACTCAAGGTAGAGTCGTTTGAAGCGAAGTAATATACCAAGCCAAAGGCTCTAGACTCAGGAATCCGAAGGCACAGCCTTCGGATAACAGAGCTATTCCCTCACATTCATAAACCTGATTTCCTGGATGTTCATCAATATTTCTTCGGGTTTGGCTTGGGGATTTTTGAAGACAAAGTAGATGTTCTGCTTTCCTTCCACAGCTTGGCTCAGGACGACTTGGGCCTTGGTGGCATTTTGACGGCGCCACTCGATGGGATTCACGCCAGCTGGAGGGCGCATAAATGCTTGCTCCTTTGGCGCCACCGCATTGCTCGTACCAATCAGCGCGCCGGTCGGCGATCCCAAACGCACCTCAACCTGTCCACCCTTTGCCTGTACGCGGGTACTGACCTGTACATACAGATCGATCTGCTGCACCCCGGTCAAATCAATATCCTCAAATCCCACCTCTGAGTCGTTTCCGGTCACAAAGAAATTGACTTGGGGCGTGGTCATCAATTGGACACCTTTTCGATGACTTGATTCCTGTGGATTGAGGAAAGGATTTTTCAAAGCCACAAAATCAAGTCCAGAAAGTGAACCTACTTGTCCGGCACCTTTGTCTGCATAAAATGCCCGCAATAGATATCCTCCCTGCCCATCTTCACCTTCTGGAACGGCTGGCTTAACACTTCCCTTTAAAGGCAAAGAGGCAACCGTTGGCTTCACTTCATTGACAGACAGGATATATTCAACCATCCTCCTGGCATCTGCCTCACTCAAACCTGGGTGTGCAGCCATGCCATGGTCGCCCCATACGCCGCTGCCTCCATTGATCACCTTGCTGATCAACAGCTTCACGTTTTCAGGGGTTTTTGGATAGCGTTCGGCTACAGCTTGGTAACTCGGGCCAATCGATGTTTTGTCCAATTGGTGACAAGACTTACAATCACTGCCTTCGATCAGATTTTTGCCCAGGTTCAATACAGCCATGCTTTCCGCACCGCTTTGCTTGGAAGCGATTTCGATCGGGTCAAAACCTTTTGGCACATAATCGAACGTAATCGCAACCTCCTCTTGTTTGATTTTGCCTTCGGCAGTGCTGCCGTCTTCCTTGTCTGTAACGCTTACTTCGTAGGAGAATTCAGGTTGGCCAAAGTAGAAGGTGCGGTTACCGGAAAAAGCAATGGAGACCTGAGGTGGTTCGTTGCCAGCGGTGACTTCGAGGGTTTGGGCGTTCTTTTCGCCTTTTGTATCCGTGACGGTCAAGGTCACCTGATAAGTACCCGGTTGGGTAAATTCGAAGCTCGGATTGGCTTCCTTCAAGAGGGTGTTGACTCCGTTGTCGGAACTGATGAGCCATTCGTAGTTGAGCTTGCCTCCATCGTAATCATCATAGTCATTGGTTCCTTCGGAGGAAAACTTGGCGGTAAATGGAACCGCTCCCGCATTTTTGTCCACTGCCGCCGTCACGTTGGGCTTGCGGTTGCCTGCATTGTACTCGATTTTGATAAGACGTGAATTGGCATTTCCCCTGAACCAAGCACTGCCGTATTCCAACACGTACAATGCCCCGTCCGGCCCAAAGGTCATGTCGATCGCCGAACTAAAGGTATGGCTTGGCATAAAGCGCTCCATGGAAACATAGTCTCCATTTTTGTCCATCGTCACAGCCATAATCCAGCCCCGCATAAAGTCCACGATGAGCCATTTTCCTTCGTAATAGGCTGGGAAAACAAACGGCGCATCCTTTTTGAAATTTGCTTTTCTAAACACGGGACCGCCTGTGGCGCTTCTTCCCGAGCTTCCCAGCATTGGAAATTCCTCAGAAATGCCATAGGGATACCAGATCATCGCGGGCACCACCGGAGTCGGGAGTTCCCGCAAGCCTGTGTTGTTGACCGATTCGTTGACCGGCTTGTTCACATCGTAAGGCGCCCCATATGTCCCGGCAGCATGGTCGTGGCGGGTATAGGCTTGGTTGTTGCCGATGAAATAAGGCCAGCCAAAAAAGCCCGGTCCCTTGGCCTGATTGAACTCGTCGTAGCCTTTTGGTCCCCAAATGGAATCTACCACGGCATCCGGTCCAACTTCACCCCAATAAATGAATCCAGTCTCGCTGTCCCAAGAAACCCTCCAAGGGTTGCGATGGCCCATGGTGTAGATTTCCGGTCTTGTTTTTTCTGTTCCTTCGGGAAAAAGATTTCCCTTCGGAATCGTGTAGGTACCATCCGGTTCGGGATGGATGCGCAGGATTTTGCCACGCAGGTCATTGGTATTGCCGGGGGCGCGCTGGTCATCGGCGTTTTCATGCCCGGGCCTTTCATCCAAATTGGAGCTGCCTTCCCGCGGGTTGACGGTATTGTTTCCAACGGTCAGGAACAGGTTACCATCCTTGTCGAAGGCCATGCCTCCACCCGTATGGCAGCATTCCTCCCTTTGGGTCTGAACTTCGAGTACGACTTTTTTGGAGGATTCCACCAATTCATTCCCTTTCAGTTCCCAGCGTGCCAAGACATGCTTGGGCAAATCCGGATCTGCATAGTACATGTAAATCCAGTTGTTTTTCTCATAGTTCGGGTCCGCAATCACACCCATCAGGCCTTCCTCGGCTTCACGTACAGCGCCTTCCTTGTTGGTATACTTCGTGTTGACAGGAATTGTGGCCACAAGGGTCACAGTCTTGGTCGTTTCGTCCAAAATCTTCACGCCGCCCTTACGCTCGACAAATAGAATGCGGTTGCCGGGAAGAAAAGTCATTGCCATGGGTTCGTCCATCCCCTCGGTCAAGACAACTGGCGTGAACCTGTTTTCGTCAGGTTTGACAGTAGGATCGTCTTTTGGCCCACAGGCGGCAAACCACAGAAACAGGATTCCCATGGCCAACCATGGGGATTTTTTGAAATGGGAAATATTCATAGTTGTGTTGTTGATTCTAGGGAAAATTAGACCAAGGCCTTTCTGCAAAACTCCAGGCATTTTTGGACTTCTTTGACGGCATCGGAACCTTGGGGTACTTGGTATTCGAGCTCGATTGTCGCCGGAAACTTGTACTTGTTTTTTTGCATGGTTTGCAGGATTTCGGCAATCGGCGTATCGCCGGTGCCCCAAGGGAGGTTTCCTTTGCCATTGGCTGGGGTTTGGCGGTCCTTGACGTGCATGCTCCAAATCCGATCCTGCCATTTTTCGATCAAGGGCATCATGTCTGTATGGCCCGCAGCCACATAATGGCCCGTATCGAAATTCAGACCGTTGCTATCGCTCTGTCCCAAGGCCGTATCCCAAAAAGTGAACGTTTGCTGCTCGTGGCCATGGTAGCCCACCTTCATTTTATTGGCATCGCCCAATTTGCCAAGACGCAGCGTCTGCTCATCGTTGGATGGATGCTCCAAAGTCACATGGCTGGCACCGAGGATCTTCGCCGCCTTCATGCCATAGGCCACTTCCGCATCGGAATTGTTGGCGCCAAAAGCATTGGGTTTGAAAGCGTAAACGGATATTCCGGCATCCTTGAACATTTTGGCCGCCTGCTCGAACTTCTTAAAATCAGCCTTGGACCTCCACTCGGATACCACCTTGGCATATGCCTCGGACTGTTTTCTGATATCCGCCAATTCTGCCTTTTCAGCATCCGTAAGTGTTTCGCCACGGCGTTCTTTTCCCCCCAATTGGAATACTCTCATCCTGTTAAAGGTTGGTTGGGGCATTCCCGCAAAGTACTCCACAGGTTCGCCCATCATTTCCACAGCGCTGATGCCCGATTCCCGGATGTAGCGAATATTGGCCTCCAAGCTTTGGTCAGCCATGGAGCGGTACGAATAGGTAATGCAGCCGATCTGAACGCCGTTGATTTTGGAATTGGGCCTGCTAAGGGACTGGATGATCGCGGGGGCACCTTGCAGCCAAGCTGGGGCAAGTGCCAGACCCGTGGCACCAAGGGCGGATTTGATGAGGAAGTCTCTGCGGTTGTTCATGTTGTATTGTCTCAAAAACGAGACAATGTAGATACACAAGCGCAATTTCATTTGCAATTCTTGACAAACGGCGGAAGGAATACTTGGAAAAGAATAATCGAAGAAATATGAAAAAAGGTGAACTGGGAAAATGCAGGGGAATGTTTGGAGACGTGGTTGTCCGGCGGTTGTACCGTCTGACCGATGGTAGTGTCGCTCGTGGCGAAGCAAAAGACCTAACCAAACGCTTTTAGCTCAGGAATCCAAAGGCTACGCTTTTAGAAAACGGCGTGCCTTCATCCTCCTGAGCAATTCCAAAAAACCGGGAATCCATGGCAAGGTCCATATCCACGGCAACAACGGCGCATCAGTCGGGGTAGAGCCGGAGAGCGGGGCAATGTTCATCGCGGGAGTGTCTGGGATCACCAAGGCTCAATTCAACAACCTATGGACTATACCAAGGGAAGAACAGTTTCCCCAAGCATGGATAACTTCTGACAACCAGCACTTTGAATCCATCGATACCACCTTCCATTACATCCCAAAGCAAGTCGAATAATTTCTAGAATCCCTTACAAATGGGCGTTTGCCTATAGTCAAGGGAGAAGACGACCGCAGAGTTGTGGAACCCTTCACCGCCATTTACCAACGCCGGAAAGAATACAGGCCTGTGAGATTCCCGATAGGGTTCGCTGCCTAGGAGGGCTGAATCAAAAATCCCGGCAGGACATTGGGAATGCCAAGTCCCGAATAATCGACCCTAAAGAGCAAACAGATGAGTACCATCAAGACGCAAACGCTCTAGGACAAAAACTAATTTTCGTATTCGTTAGGTTAAGGAAACTAGAGTTGTATTCTCCGAGTCGCTTCGTTTTTGAGATGGTTTATCTCAGCCTAACTATTTTTTTACCACCTATTCCTCCAGGATATCCCGACGAACCCCAAAAAAAGCAACTATTAACAAAAAAATACGTTGGCAAATAGACCAAATAGCCATCGACCGATGAAAAACCTCTTTCTATACTTTCTTGCCTTTTTTTCAATTTCTTTTCTCATTAGCTGCACAACCACCAGAACTATCCCAACTGTAGAAGGAAGTTATGATGGTATTGAAGTCTATACTGTCAAAAACCCTGGCAAGGAGTTCAATGAAATCAAATTTATCCAAGTTCATGGTGGTTGGTTTTCTGGTCCAAACGGCTTAACCAAAAAACTCATCAAGAGAGCCAAAGCTGAAGGCGCAGATGCTTTGGTCAATGTACAATACAACCAACTTCATGTCGGAGCCACTATTTCCGGAACAGCCATCAAATTTGATGATCCGGTCAATTGAGATAGGATTCACCAATTCTTGGTCTCTTCTTCAAAATCCTTGATGGCAAGGGAGTCTACACCTTCAATTTGGTGTCTGCTTTCATAGATCGTGTCAATATAATCCCGCACATTCATCAGGGAAAATGGCTCTTTTCCAACACTTTTCAAGACAATCAAAGCATTAAATGTTCGCTCCCTGTAGTCGAATCGATAGTATCGTGACGCCTAGGATTCAATTCCGCGGCACCTATGGTTTTGACCTGTTGTCCAACGGTTGCACCGACGGACTGATGGTAGTGTCGCTTGTGGCGACGCTTCTAGCAAACGAGCCTAAGGCACTAAACTCAGAAATCCGAAGGCACAGCCTCCGGATAACGCGGCAAAATTTTTTATCTTCAGAAAAAAACCAAAACCCTCCACATCTTCTTTTCTTTGGTATTAGTAAACCGTAAATCCCGCATGAACCTTTTCGAACCCGAGATCGACAAAACCAAAAACCACCTTCCAAAGGATGGAATAGTGCATTACCATGGCAGGATTTTCAACCAAAAAGAGGCGGATTCTTTCTATGAAAACCTGCTCCATACCATCGAATGGAAAAATGACGAGGCCTACATTTTCGGCAAACAGTACATCACCAAGCGGAAAGTAGCCTGGTACGGGGACCGGGATTTTGAATACACCTACTCCAACGCCACCAAGCGGGCGCTGCCTTGGACAAAGGAACTGACAGACTTGAAAAAAGTGATCGAAAGGGAATCAGGAGAAACCTTCAATTCCTGTCTGCTGAACCTCTATCATTCGGGTGAGGAGGGTATGGCTTGGCATAGCGACGGGGAAAAAGACCTGAAAAAAGACGGTGCAATTGCCTCCGTAAGCTTCGGCGCTGAGCGGAAGTTTGCCTTCAAGCACAAGGAAACCCAAGAAAAAGTCGAATTCCTGCTGGAGCACGGAAGTCTGCTGGTAATGGCTGGTACCACCCAAACCCACTGGCTGCATCGCCTCCCGCCCACCAAGTTGGTCAAACGGCCGCGGGTGAATTTGACGTTCAGGACGATTGTGGAATAAATTTTTTTATGAGCAGTAAGAGTTCATCGCACTCACAACACGAGTTACACAATCAAAACTTCGGCTTGAAATGATGGGTAATCAGGGAAATTGACTTTGTAATGGGATTGGATACCATCCAATTTGCACAGCCAAAGACCGTTATTTCAGTAGATTTACTTCCGTGAATCTTTGATCGAAATACCAAGCGTTGGGAAATGTAGTATTGGAACTGAAATTCCCGTCCCGCTGGGTAGGCTGATCGGCTTGAAGTACTAAATTCCATTGTTCGATTCCTGCGAAGTAATGCAACTGATAGCGATAGGCCACTTTTTCGAGAGTCCTGCTTTTGTTTTCCTTAAGATTTCCCAACTCATCGACCCCGTTCTTCTTACTATACCGTTCAACTTTGCTTTGGGTAGGACTGACGGTAAGGACTCCGCCATCGGCTGAATATTGCCCGCTTTCCCTTACAAGTATGATGTCTTCGTATGCATAGCCAAAATTCCGCTCGGTGTACTGGTAGGTCCCATCCTGGAAAAACTCATACCGGCAAGTCGTGTAGCCCGAGCTGCCCCAAGCTGTTGGATTGGCAAAAAAGGAAGAAACTGAAGCGGACCTATTCCATTTTCCCAGGATTTGCTGGTCGACCACTACTTGCGCAGGGGAAGAATTAGAAATTGGCTTTTCGCTGGAGGAAACAGCAGATGGATGGGAAAAAGATGGTAAATCCAAAGAACTTCCAAAATCCTCCAATTCCTTTTCAAAGGCAGTCGTATTACTTAAAAAAACATAGCTGATTTTTTGTTTGTGATTGGATAAAGTTACCAAAACCACTGCCTGATTTTGGTTTTGGTACACGTAAGGTGCTACGCCTATGACTGCATTCCATTCGGAATTGAAAGAAGTTTTGGAAAAATCCGTTAGCCCTTTGGGTTGGTAGTTTACCTCAATCAGTGATTGCCAATCCCCTTTAAAATCTTCATCCAATGATCCTGAGGAGGTTTCTGCCTGGTAGAGAATAATTCTGCCAAATTCGCCGGATTCTTGGTTGATTTTGGTAAAAGCCAAGTATCCATTTCCCTCATTTTTAACCCAATCGCCGGGTGGCAAAAAAGCAATATTGCCATATCTTTCTACCTGTTGGCCAAATACTACAGCCAAGGTCCCGATGTTGATGACAATAGTCAGGAATATTTTCACAATTTTTTCGCAAAATACACCGATTCGTAACGTACATGTCTTCATAGTGCCATTCAGCTGATTTAACAATGAAAATTATCCTCCTTTTAGGTGGTTGACCATCCCGTTTTTAGGGGATTTTTCTGAATCGGTTGATAAAAAAATCGTGCGTTGTTTTTTCGGTCAAATTGCCTGTTGGATACAGGGATCATTTTAGCAGCATGTTGTGGATTTCCTTGAAGTCCAAGCCTTCCATCATCTTCTGCCTGAAATTATATTTCCAGGCGTAACTTCCTGTTTTATCTTGCGCAGGAGCAGAAAGTTCCACTATGACGAATTGGGGAATATGGTACGGTAATTTCTTATCCATATATTCCTCATTGACAAATACCATGTGAAACCTGTCCTTACGGAAATTAATTTCCGGTTCGTTTTCCATGATGAAATTTCCATGGAAAAATAACTCAGAAACCCGCTTAGTGAGCTCTTCCTCGCTACTGTTGCGCAAGTAGTTATCTACCCGCTTGACCGCATTTTCTGTCTGTATCTTAAACTCTGCAAGGCTCTCGTAAACCTGCGAATAACTCTCAGGAAACTTTTTGTAGCCCTCCTCAATGCTTTCGATATATATGTCTCTGTAAGTGTAGAGTTCTTCCCTGAACTGGGTGAGGTATTCCTTACGGGTAACGTACCTAAACAAAGGGACATTTTCTTTCCTGATGACAAACCACTGCTGTCTTGGTTCTCTTCCGCCATAGATTTCCTCGGTATAATGATCCATCCAACCATTGCTACTGACAAAATTCTCGTGGATAAGAAATACCCTTTGCCCATTGATACCGTAATCTGACTCAGAGCCTTTGACGACCCCGATTCGGTAATCGGTTCCGAAAACTTCCCGAGCAGTAATTGGAGATACGAATGGCTCGTAATTGTTTATCTGAAAAGAAAGATAAACTCCTGTTTCATAAGTTTCAGTAACCTTGTCCCCCACCGTACAGACAAATCCCGGATGGCCTATGTAAAGCCGGTAACCGAAAGGCAAGTAGTCATATACATTGGAGAAGTCCAGGTATTTGCTGTAATTGACATTGCCGCCCATAGGTTGGGGATAGGCTTTTTTGGCAAGATTCAGGAGTTTTTCAAGATTGGCATTTGCTACGCTCTTATCGTAGCTTCCGGGTTTTGCCTTGATGTGTCCTGGCGCTGAATATAGATCGAGCTGTTTCCAAGCCCCGGGATAATTGCTTAAGTTATCGGTGGGACAGGGTGAAACAGTTTGTGCAGCTAACGAAAACACCTGAAAAATCAAAACAAATGCACAAATGATGCCGGCCTTATACCTGCCATAAAGCTTACCAAAATGCTTTTTCATATTTCAAGGGGATGTGTTGGCCTTGATTTAATTAATATATCCACTTGATCGGGAATCCCTTACTTTTTACTGAAAATATTCCCTACCGTAGTCACCTTCGGTCCGGTTCCCCTGAACCCGCTCAAAATAGACAATTCATACCCTGTGGAAGCGCTTATGGATGCGGCTTTTCTGATGTCCAATCCGTTGTCATTTGGATCGGTTGATTTGGGGACTTTCAAACCCAATTCAGCCCCAGCGGATGCCTTGACGATTATATCCTTCAAATTCCAGTTGCCGTCGAATTTTACTGTGGTTACCACTCCCGCGCTGAGATCTGAAGCAAGGGCTTTTCCGATGTTATCAGTCACCTTGCCAATTTTCCCACCGAAATAAACTGAGTGCTCAACGGTCTCGAGTGTAGAAGGATCGTATTTCTCGCCACCGCCGAATTCTACTCCGTAAAGCTTTCCACCAATAGTTGCCTCCTTACAGGTGAACTTACTTTTTACAAAATAGAAATCCAGGTCCCAGTGGGTTATGCAATGCGTGTCCTCCCATACTGACATCTTTCCTTTGGGGTTAACTGATTCACTGACCTGCGATTCGCAACCTTCTTCTGAATAGATGATTACCGGATAAGGATAATATTTCTGAAGTTGGGATAAAGTACTCAGGTATTCCCCATATAAAGCGTATGCAAACTCTGTAGGATCCTGAGGAAGAAAATACAATGTGTACCAATAGGTATATTCCTGCAATCGCTGAAATGCCAACGATTCCATTTGCTGCACGAAAGCATTGTTGATGGGGGCTGTTTTCTCTATTCTTGTTTTGTTCAACATCTTCCTCATCGCACAGAGTTGTTTTTCCAAGGCATCAATCTCCGCTCCTGAACCGTCACCGTCTTCCAGGTCTGCTATGCGTTTGGAGATTTCGCCCATTTTTCGGATGTCAGCAGCAAAAGACTCCTCCAGCGCCTTTATTTGCGAATCCCTGGCTTCCTGCAACTTAGCTATCCTTTTGTTGAAACTACTAGCATAAGAATCGTCCAATTCTGTCATCAAGACTTCCTGCGCCTGAATTTTGAATGGATTCCAGACTTGTGCAGCAAGACTGTATTGTTTTTGCACGTCTTCGAGACTTTTCATGTTCCGGTTATTGACTACCATTTGAGTAGTAATCTTTTGATAGCTGTCGAATAGCTTATCCGTTCCGGAGGGATATTTTGTGTTCAATGCATCTGCAGTGAGGGAGAGACCATGAAAAAAATCAGCGATTTCCTGTTCACGACTTAATGCCCTCTCATTGGACTCCGGCACTACTGGCATCGTAAATCTTTTGGTTACCGCTATTTCCCGGTAATTCCTTTTGTCGTCTAGCTTCAGTATTTCGATCCTCTCCTCTACTTGACCTTGATCCATATCTTTCAGTTCAAAATAGGCGTCTTGGGAGAAGCCTCCTTTAAGCGCATTTTTCAGGTAGGATTTAGCCATGGCAGTGTTGTTTTCTTTCATTGCAATTCGTGCCAGACTACGGTTGGCTTCAGGGTGTTGCTCGTATTCACTGACTGCCTGTTCGAGATAGGGTTTTGCTTTTGTTATATGACCGAGGCTGAGCCATGCCTGGCCCAGGTTGTTGTTTACTATACTGCTTTGGGGATTTTTTTGATGCAGGTATTCGAGGATTGGAATGCTGTTTTCCGCATAGCCTGCCATGGTGATGACCGAGGCGAGATTGCTTAGCAAAAGCTCATCCTGTGGATCAGCAATGGAGGCCTTTAACATCAGGTAAGCCGCAGGTTCCTGTTTGCCTGCCAACCAATACATATATCCGGCCTCTTTTGTCTGCTGCCCTTTGTACAAATGCGGAGCAACATCTGCGTGTGCCTCGGGACTCAAAGCCTGATCTGCCCCATTTTCAAAATCCTTCAGGAAATTGAGCATCTCAGCTTCATTCCTCGGAGTGGCTTTAATACTTGCTATGGCATTTTCATCTGGATTGGGAATGGCTTTGGGATCTGCGTCTGCCCCCTCTTCACTCATTTTTCTTTTTATGTCTTCCGGGTCTTGGCCAAATTGCCGGATCATTTTTTCCATCATTTTATCCGGATCATCCTCATCTTCGTCAAATTTTTCCTCATCTGGATCCAGTTCCCCTTCTTTAGACTCCCCTTCGCTTGTTTCGGTCGTTTCACCCTGAGGTGTCGTTTCTTTTTCTTTGGATGACTTCCCTCCAAGTCCAGCAGGGACTGCCTTTTCTTTCAACTTGGAACCCAAGCCTTTCAAGGGCGATTGTTTTTCCCCTTTATCTTGTCCCTGTGCTTGAAGGGTCACTAGAGACAGGGACAAAAGGATCAAAAACATTTTTAAGGAATGTAAAATCATGTTGGTTTTCATATCGTATTCAAATTTATGGGGCTAATCAATGTTCAATTTGGTATCCATTTCCTGTTGTTTTCCCGCTTGGTCTTTGACACATCGGCAGGAGTAGCCGTTTGTTGCCAGCGTGTATATTCTGCCGACGGCATCTGTATTGTAATGCACGTGGTGATTCCAGAGGTAGAGCAGGCCATAGCGGTCATCATAGACGGTAGAAGTCCAAAAATTCCCGTATTGGCCCAGGGTGACAAACTCTCCATTGTCTTTTCGAGCACCTGCAGGTTTGATGGCGAGGCCACTGGAATTATCACCTGAAAATTCGGAGGAATTCCAACCGGATGGGCTTTTCAGATTGGGAGCAATATTTCCCCGATCACCCGTCTGTTCCAATTCAGCAGCAGGTAGCCCAAGAAATCGCTCCAATTCAATCCATTCTTTGTCTGTAGGAATATGCCAGCCCTCGGGACAGAGTCTCCCTGTGGCCACCGCATAACCATTGTACAGGAATCCGTATTGCTCCATGTTCTTAGCTTCATTCTCGAAAAAAGCATAAGCCCCGCTTTTGATTTGGGACCATTCTGTGGCATCTTGGCGATTGGGAATTTTCACCGTGTCCCGGTAATGGGTCGTCCTAAGATTCTCTTTGAACCAATACTGATTACCGATCTTGATGATTTCGTATCGGTTGCTGTCGAGATCATAGACAGGTCTGAGATTGACGTCCAGACTGTCCGCTTTGGGATTGCCTTTGGTCTGAGTTTGTCCAAAAGCAAAGCCTATTGAAAAGAGAAAAAGAAAAGTGAACAAGGGTTTCATAGGATCAGAGGAATTGGGTTTTGCCTAAAAGGGATTGTAGAAACACATAATCAATAGCTTGCTCCAGCTTCTTGATATTCTCAAAATTGATCTGCTCATTGATGTCATAATTGATGCTTACAGATATAAGCTGGGGCACCCATTTGGGTAGTTTGGGATCGAAATAGGCCAAATTGGGCTTCACCAAATAATAGACATCCGGATCATTTTCCTTTTTGAATCCCCTGAATTCCCCTTTGGTCTCTCCACGTTCGATGATTGCCGGTGCGGACAATTCCTCTGGTGACATGGATTCCAAAAGGGCTTCGGTGGATTGGATCAGTTCTTCCTGCGCTCTCAGATTTTCCAGACTTTGGTCAAAAACGCGTTTGCTAGCTGCATCAAAATCGGGATCGATCTCCTTGTGGTAGCTGAGGGATTCTTCGTAGGATTTTTTTAGAAGCGGAATCTTCAGCTTCAAATATTCTCCCTTAGTCAGCGGAACCATCGGACTTTTGTCCTTGTAGGTCAGGATGTAAACCTTTTCTCCCAAGGAATGACTGTCTGAAGGAATTTGGATCTCCCATAAAAGTCGATCCCCCTGCTGCTTAGGACAGTTTTCCAGGATAAAATATCCATTGGGATGATCCTCAGGAAGCTCCGCTGGGAACAGGTTAAATGCACCGCCTAGCTCTTGAGAAGCAGAAATCTGATTGACATAAAAAGTCACCAAAGCTGAAGTCTCCAGATTGGGAACATAAGCCTGTGGGTTTTTAGGATCTCTTTTGCAGACATATTCCAAAAATCTCATCGACTGACCATAAGGATTGGCCGCCCAATTTTTTCCTTCTCCAAGGGGAATAGAAAAGGAATCGGAGAAACTCAAAACACCTCCAATCGGCGTGTATTTGCCCTTTACGGATTCGTGGATTTTTGCTAATACAGCCCGCTCTTGCGTCACATCCGCAGTACTTACATTTTGGATTGAGCCGTCTTTGTTGGATTTCCACGAGCCGGGGATTTTGGCAAGTTCTGCCGGTTCGCAATCCTGGGATTTTGCATTTAAAAATGCCAGAAAGCAAAAAAGGAAGACAAAATAGCGTTTCATTATGGGTTTCATGGCTAGTTGATTTTGGTGGTCATGCCCTGAAGTATTCCTTTTCCTTCCATGGAAGGGCCACTGTTCCATCCCCATCGGGCTTCTGCTCCTATAAGGGTTACAGATTTATCGTCTACAAATCCGAGTGTAGCCTTATTGGTATCCTCACTGATAAAATTGGAACCTACGGCTACTTTTGCCCCAGCTTTCACGCCGATATCCGTGACTCCATTCCCGTCAAACTCAACAAAACCGTAGAGTTCACCTTTCAACTCGGCCTTAACCGGACCCAACTCGGAAGC
Organism: Mariniradius saccharolyticus AK6; assembly: GCF_000330725.2. Classification (GTDB taxonomy): domain Bacteria; phylum Bacteroidota; class Bacteroidia; order Cytophagales; family Cyclobacteriaceae; genus Mariniradius; species Mariniradius saccharolyticus. The sequence continues at coordinate 207,906 of NZ_AMZY02000010.1, forward strand.
CTTGGCCAAATCCCAATCAAGGCCGATTTCCACCGAACCCTGGATGATCTGGTCAGTATCCATATTTTCCTTGACGGTGTACTTGAAAAACTTGGAGTCCAGCTGTGTGGTCATCTTGTTGCACTCGATGGTAACGGACCCGATAATCAGGTTCATCTCGCTTTTTTCCTTGCAAGTCATGTCATAGAAATCTCCCAACTTGCCCGAAACCAAACCCAATTCCTCTTCCTCCTCCGGAACCTCACAAGGACTTGCAAACCTGACTTCCTGTCCGCTAATCATTCCCAGCCAAGTGATCATCGCCCGGAGTTTTTCCAACTCAAATTCTTCCGGCCAAAGGGTGTATTGGAGATAGTTGAGCCTACGGCTCATGGCAAATCTCCAGTAGTCAATCCACTTCTTGTTTTCATCCCGGAGGAGGGTATTGCTTTCTCTCAGCAGATTATTGTTGAGGTTATCTTTAGTTTGACAATATGCCTTTCTATCTGCATCGGTTGAGCCTTCCCCATCCCGAATATTCTTCATTGCTTCTCTATAAATAAGGCCATGCCGATCCTCTATTTCCCTTAGCATCTCCTCCAGCTTGTCCCGATTGGCAAGTTGCTCCTCGTAGCGCTGCAATTCCAGATCAGGATTTTCCTGATCGTAGTATTCCATTTTTGCTGCGATTTTGGAGGAAAAGACCATCTGCTTTTTTGGGAGGTGAAGGTTGGATTGGGGATTCAGCATTTCCATTGCTCTCTCTTGGATCTTTATTGCATACTCATTCTGCGCAAGAGCAAATTGCTGCTGATACCTAGCAGAAAGCTTTGTGATCTCAGCACGGTAGGCTTCCCATTCGCCTTCGAAGTATTCGCTTTCTTGGACATTCATCGGGTAATCAGGCCAGTTCATGTGCCCAAAACCCAAAGGATCTTCGTTCAATTCCGTGGTCCAAGTGATATCCTTTCCGGTGACTTGGTGCCCCAATTCCTTGATTTTTTCTTCCTTCTCAGGGCTATAACCAGATTTGATGCTTTCCTTCAGGGCTTTTGCCGCTTCGGTCTTATTGCCTTTTTTCTCTTCAATTACGCTCTTCGTCAGGTTGGCTTGGGAGTGTCCGGGATACAACATAAGTGCGCTGTCGATGTAAGCTTCGGCTTCGGGAATATCCCCCAATCCAAACCAAGCCTGAGCCATGTTATTCAGGACCGTGCTGTTTTTGGGATAGTTGGTATTGAGGTGTTTCAGGATGGGAAGTGCCGCTTCTTCAGCACCTGCCATGGTGAGAAAAGCCGCGTAATTGTTTAGGTAATCGGGATTGTTTGGGTCAGATTGCAGGGTATTTCCTAAGACCAAAATTGCATAGGCCGTTGAACCAAACATCCAAAGTCCATTGGCAATCTGGGCACCTTCAGCTGGTGAACCCGCCATTCCGAAAAGTTCGCTGGCGTTATTGCTTGCTTCAGAGCCCATTTTGGATGAAACTGCCGAATGAACTTTGGCTAGGTAGGGGGCCAGATCAGCACCTTTTAGAACAGTTTTTTTTGCGGCTGCGATACGGACTTCATCTTTTTTAGGAAAAACACTCTCCTCCACGCTGCCGTCAAATGATCCGGACATTGCAGTTCCCAACTTATTCAAATCGGGAACCCCAATACCCATTTTCTTCATCATTTCCCTGGCTTCAGGATCCAACTCTTGCATCATCTTTTCCAATTCCTCCTTTGTGGGAGGCCTTTCCTGGGCTAAGACTTGAGCAGATCCAAACAGAAGAATCCCGAAAAAAAGGATCATTACAGCCAAAAACAGATTTTTCATGGTGTGGGTGAGATATTGATTTCTTTGGAAAGCTAGCCCTAAGCTTACTCTCCCAACATCCTGTAAAAAGGGGATTTTTGATGTGAAACAGAGATCAGCGAATCTTCACCAGCAAGTATTCCTCCCCTGCTCCATTGTTGAGATAGAGCAAACGTCCGCCCTTCACCGCCTGGAAATGTGCGTCAAACTGCTGGGTTTTGCCTAGGTAGCGGTTGGTGAGCGTAATGGTCCAATTCGAAATACTTGAATTCCCCTTGTACTCTTGCTGAAAGGTATTCATTGCTCCCACTGCTCCCGTGGCGCCGTTATGAATACTGGAGTAAGTCGGCCCTGTAAAGAAAAATGTAGCACTCGAGGAAGCGATCGTCGCCCCGGCATAGGCTCCAGTGAAGGAATCGTACCATTGGGTCATTTGACTGCCGCCACTTTGCCAGGTGCCGTTCAGGTCATTCGGTCCGATGGCAAACTTGTTGTATCGGCTCATGGCTACCAGATCAGAAGTCCATCGGTCGGATGCTTTTGGAAAAATTTGCCTCATGCTATTCTCATCCACAGTACTTGCAACTGTCAACATTGCGGTATTGGGAGAGACTGTCAAATACATCCCAAGAAATCTACGCTGCCCTGTCTGAGGATCTTGTCCCCAACCTTCCACATATTTGGGCTGAAGTGAACTGACAAACTCCCCTCCGTCTTGGTAGGCTTTGGTGGTGGTATTGAAGGTAGGCGCCACATGATTATCCCAATAAAAATCCCGGTCCACCACCCCGGTTCCACTGAAATTTTCGATTCGGTAGGGAAGCACAAAAAACAGGTAGACCTTCGTTTCGCCTTTTTGTGCCAACACCCAGTCCGACTGAATACTGGAAATCCAACCGTCATCAAAATTGCTGGTCGTAAACTGAAAACCAGTGAATGGTGCTACCGAAGTCTTTGGAAGAGATGAATTTGAAGAAGGATTTTGAGCTGGGGATTGGGATGAGGCTGGAGGATTTGGAGCAGGAGCTTGTTGATTTACCGAAGGCGAAGTACTTGACCTGGAAGGAGGCAAAGGTGGAATGTAAGCAGGAGCTGTGGGCTGAGTTGAAGTTGGAGTAACTTGCTGGCCTGGCTGGCCTTGAGTAGGTTTTGGAACGGTGTTGGATTTGCCTAGGTAAAAGTTGGTTTCGGCCTTGTCCATGGAAAAATAAATCAGGTAGGCAGTTTGTCCTTTGACCAACCAAGCGATCCGGTCGTCATCCGTGGGTAAAATCTCAAAGCCGGATTTTTCTAACTCAGAAACCAAAACTTCCGCATCAAATCCAGATTGCGGTGTGGGCGGAAGCATATACACCTCCACCTCACTTAGGGTGACCTTTGGATCATTCACTTCGGTTTCAAGCAGTGAAGCTGCCGCCACAGTGGATAGAAACCGCTTGTCCTGCTTGCTTCCATCGGGAAGTTTGAGATTCAAGGCAGTAATCTGATTTGCCGGGACAACATTTTTCTGGGCGAAGACCATCATCGGAACCAAAAATGACACAAGAATCAGCAGTTTGGACTTCATGGATATAGGGTATTTGAGCGATATAAACCTAGCGTTAATTGTCTCCGTCCAAACTCCCTTAAAAGGAGGATATTTTCTCCCCCAAAAATCCTCTAAAAAGGGGAGGTTTTTGGAATCGGGTAATTTCATAATTTGTAGTGTTTATAGACACGCCGACTCGCTTCATGAAAAAACTCCTTTTCATTCCAATCATTATCTTGCTGAGTCTTGAACTAGCTGCACAACAGCATTTGGCAGACAGCGTCAGATTGACGCTGCAACAAAATCTACCTGATACCACCAAAGCATACAATCTGATAATGCTCGCCATGTACACCGAACCATTGGATTTGGCGAAGGCACACGAAATCTATCAGGAAGCGGTTGATTTTTCCTTAGAAAAAAAATTAGAGTATTATGCTGGACTTGCGTTGTTCTACGAATCCACTCCCCTGGAACTAAGCGGCAAATACCAAAAACAGAAAGAAAACCTGGATCGTGCTGCATCATATTTCAAGCAATCCTCCCACCCCAATGCCAAAAGAGAGGAAGCACGCGTTTTTGGAGGTTTGTCCAATTATTATCGAAATGCAAGTATGCTGGATTCCGCGGTGGAAGCATCACTCAACTCAATCGCACTGCTCGAAGATTTGAAAGATTATGCAAGAGTTTCGACCCATTGTCTGAATTTGGCGATGATTTTTCAGCAGCTTAGTCTCCCCGAGAAACAGAAAGAATATGTGGACAAAGCGTTGGATTTTGCGAAAAAGGCAAATCACCCTGGTAATCTAATGCTTAGCTATTTGCAGCAGGCAAGTTACTTCACTGAAATTCGGGATTTTCAAAAAGCGAAACTTTACGCTGATTCGGCCTCGGTCTATTACAGCGGTAGTTTTGACTTTACGAGGAAACAAAACTTTTTTTTGATAAAGGCTGGTACGTTCCAGAATATCAGCGAATTCGACAGCGCGATCCATTATTTCAAGCAAGCATATGAAAATGGCAAAGAAGCCGGTTCACGCTGGAACATGACTGAGCCCCTCATGCAGATCGGTTACATTAATTTTAAGCAGAAAAATTACGCTGAAGCGGAGAAGTATGTCAAAATGGGACTCGAGATTGCAGAAACAGATTCAGTCCTGGTTTTTATGAAGGAAGGTTACGGTACCCTAAGTGATATCTATGCCGCTAATGGGAATTTTAAAGGCGCATACACCTTTCTAACCCGCTACAATACCATCAAAGACAGCTTACAGAGTGAAGACAGGAAAAGATATGCGCTTGATATCGAAAAAAAATATGAATCTGAGAAACAGCGCAACCAAATCCTTCAACTCGAGGCACAAAACGCCAACCAATTGGCCGAGAACCAAAAAAGAAAGCTGACCATCTGGATGCTGGTGATTTTGGCAGTGTCATTGGGAGCGATCATTCTCCTAATAATCAGGAAAAACCAACACAAACAACAGCTTCAAGTTCAGAGGATCAAGGAACTCGAAACTGAAAAACAACTTGCTGCTACTGAAGCAGTCCTCAAAGGCGAAGAACAAGAACGAAGCCGATTGGCCAAGGACCTACACGACGGCTTGGGCGGCCTGCTTTCCGGAATTAAATTTTCATTTCAAACTATGAAAGGCAACCTGATTTTAACCCCAGAAAATGCAAGGCTTTTCGAAAGAAGCCTTGATATGTTGGACACCTCGATCATGGAAATGAGGCGGGTTGCCCATAACCTGATGCCGGAAAACCTGATCAAGTTCGGTCTGGATGCGGCTTTGAAGGATTTTTGTGAGGACATCAACCAAAGCGGAGTGATCGATCTCCGCTATATCTCAATAGGTATTGAGGGAAATGAAATCGATCAGACCACTGCGGTTTCGATTTATAGGATCATTCAGGAATTGGTCAACAATATCCTGAAACACGCGGAAGCAAAAACCGCCCTGGTGCAACTCACCAAGAATAGCAATTTGATTCTTTTAGATGTAGAAGATGACGGCAAGGGCTTTGAGCACTCCAAGATGCTGCTTGGAAAGGGAATCGGATGGAGTAATATCAAAAGCCGCCTCGAATATCTGAATGCGAAGTTTACACTCGACTCTGCTCCCGAAAAAGGCAGCAGCATCCACATTGAAATCCAACTTTGATGAAGGTCCGACTTTTTATAGTGGATGACCACTACATGGTGATTGAAGGTATACGCTCACTGCTACAGCAGGAGGAAGACATCGAGTGGATGGGGCATGCCACCAACGGTGAGTCCTGTTTGGCGTTTTTGGAGAAAGATGAACCCGACGTCATATTGATGGACATCAGTATGCCCGGGATGTCTGGCATTGAGCTTTGCAAAGAAGTGAAAAAACAACATCCTGGAATCCGGGTATTGGGATTGAGTACATTTGACCAGCGAAGCTTCGTGGAGAAAATGATCGAAAACGGGGCAAATGGCTATGTGCTAAAAAATGCCGGTAAGGATGAACTGCTGAAAGCAATACATGCAGCAAAAGCTTTCAAATCCTACCTGAGTTTTGAAGCAGTGAAGGCACTGAAAAGCGAATCGGGAGAAGCACCAATTTTGACACGAAGGGAAAAGGAGATTTTGGAGCAAATTGCCGAAGGCCTGACAAATCAGGAAATCGCCGAAAAGCTTTTCATCAGCGTCACCACAGTCGATACCCACCGCAAGAACCTGATGCTGAAATTTGATGCGAAAAATGTCGCCGCCCTGATCCACCTTGCAGGCAAGTGTGGTTATTTGTGAGAAATCTCCACTTTATTAAGAAGGGTTTCGTTGATTTTCTTTATTTGCCATACCAAAAATCTTTACTCCACCCTCACCACTGGAAACTCCGTGATCCTAAGTGTCGTGCAGCCATATGGCACCAGGGTGATTTCACGTTTTCGGCGCTCAAGCTCAGCGGGGGAAATAACTTGTGGGATATTCTCGGAAAGCTCGGGTGCGCTCTTGACAGTCCTCCACTCGGGCAAGTGGACTCCATTCAACCTCAGCTCGATCGGCGCATTCTCCAGATTCCAAGGGTAATCGCCGTTCCATTCTCTCTCTATCAATGCCACATTCTCGGAAAGGTTGCGGAGAAAACTTTCTTCCAACGCATAATTCCAATCGCTTTTCGGAAACACTTCCCAAAATGCGCGGAAGCGGTCTTTCCTATCCTTTTGCCGTTCTTCTGATTCGACCTTTAAACTGAAAACCAAGGGCCCTCGTTCGATCGAAACCATTCCTTTGTACCAAGTTGAGGTTTTCAATTCCATGGGCAGGGTTAAAGTCACTTTGTCCCCATTTTTCCAGGTTCTATTCAGGACAGCGACTTGATTGGTGGCCACAAAATCCACTGCCTGCCCATTGAGGGTGATTTTGGGATCTTTCGCCCATGCCGGAATTCGCAAGTGGAACGGAAACTCGGCTTCCTTGGTGAGTTCCAATGCGAAATCAACGCGCTCACGAAACGGAAATCCCGTTGTCTCGACGATCTTGAGCGTTACGCCATCGGCCACCGTCATTTGGACCGTACTTGGCGCGTACAACAGGGCGGCGACACCACGGTCGGGAGTGGCATAGAACAGGTTTTGGACAAACTTCGGCCAAGACTGATGCATATTGGTGGTGCAGCAGGGGTACCCAGAGAGCACGCCGAACACAAAATCCGTCCCCTCGTGGTTGGTTTTTTCGAAGGAAGTTTCCAGTTGGTCGGTGAGTTCTACCTGATTTGCGGCCTGGAAATATTGTCTCGTCCGGTAATCGTCGGATGCCTGAGTCGGCAGGGCATTGTAGGTGATTCTTTCGAGCAGATCAGCAAATTCCATGTCGCCCGTGATTTTGAGGTTGGTTTCCAGGGAAAACATTTCTTCAGCAATCGAGCACAACTCGATGCCTTGGACGGGATTGTTGCCGTGCAACGGCTCATCGCCTCCATACATCCCTGTAGGCTGACCGTGGTATTGTTTGAGGTCGCCCAAGGCTTTTTTGACCGCAGGGAGGGCTTGGGAATCCTTGCTCTTCTGGTAATAGACCAAAGGTTGCTTTAGGCCTTGGGCCACATTGACGGTATGCAATCCGGGAATTTTTGAAATGGTCAAAACCGCCATTTCCGTCGAATCAAAAGGATAACGCTTGAGTTTGTTGTAAAACCAAGTGTCGTCAAATTGGAAAGGATTTTCGGCATTGGTATAAATCTTCTGCCAAGGGAAGGTTTGCTCTTGGATCAAATCTCCCAGCTCAAGCAAAAAGGCATCTCCCGTGATGTTGTACAGCCAATAGACCACCATCAGGTTATCACCCGCCCTTCGGTTGGCCCAAAGTGAAAGATGGTCCAAAGGCTTTTCTGGAAGCATTTTCAATTGGTATTGGAAATATTTGGTCAAGGCTGTAATCACCCGTTCGTCACCCGTGGCTTGGTAATACTGCTGCAGCACTTTGAGCATGACCATCTTTGGCCACCAATCTTCCCTTGGGCCTTTTTGAATGCCGCGTTCGGGCTCAGGTTCCGTCTCAAAAGGACTAGGGCCAAGATATCCGGATTCGGCTTGGTTGGCCAGTGTCCATTCTATCCAAGGCCGCGCCTTTTGTTTCAGTCGCTCATCGTCGAGGATATACGCCAGCGGCAACAAGCCATCGATCCAATACGGGCCTCTTTCCCAGCCGTCCCCATCTCCGCCAAGCCAGCCGTTTCTAGGGCCGACGACCTCGGGATAAATCTCATCCAAATGCCCGGTGAGTCCATCAGCCATACGCCGCAATTGGTCCTCCAGCCAGCCATTGGCTTTGATGCTCCCCAGTGGAAGCTCCAAATACGGTGTAGCTGCCAAAGGCGACCGATTACTGAGGTAGTGGGCGTTTAGCGCATCAGGTTTTTTTTGTTCAGGCTTGGAACAAGACAGCAGAACTGCCCATAGGACGAATAACCAGACAGATTTGTACATGGATCGACGAGGTTGATTTTCGGAAAAACCAAGTTAACGATCTGTCTCACAAAAAGGAATAAATGTGCTGAGAGACGGGGGCTGGCCAATTCGGTCGGCGGATTTTTTGATCAAATTTTTTCGACACCCTCCACGTCCACTTCAAAAGTCCAAACTAAATCCTGACAATCATTGGACACATTTGATCCTGGACATTTTTGCTGGGTTCCTGAGATCAGGTAGCCGTTTCCCCGAGAGGTGAATTCCAAGGTTTTCCCGTATTCATTGAAAAATTCCCCGTAGGTCTTTTGCCAAACAAGGTTTCCCTGCCGATCAATTTTAAGGAGCAATGCATCATAATTTCCTGCCCCAAAGGAACTCGTAGAGCCAAGCACCAAGCACCCTCCATCGGTTGCGGCAAGGGCTTGTCCTGCACGGTCGTAACTGGTGCCTCCAAAAGTTTTTTGCCAAATGATTTTTCCATCAGAAGCCTTTTTGGTGACTTCTATATCGCATTCAGTGGGGGAACCGCAGTTGACTGTAGCGACTTCGAAAACAGAGCCATCGCCGAAATCTGATATTCCTGAGTCGGTAAAGGGCCAAAACAGGTAGGTAGAAAGTGCAAAACAAATAACTCCGATTGCTCCCAATACGGAAAACTTACTTGCTATGAGGGTTTGAATAATGGCATTCATTTTTTGAAAGGGTTTGGATTGTGGCACATGGTTTTTCTCTTCCGACTCCAACAAAATCATCTCCAAATCCACCTCAAGTGCTCGGGCCAGAATCCTCAAGGAATAGAGACTCGGCTTCACTTCCGCGTTCTCTATGCGTTGGACCGTCCGCAGGGACACGCCGCTGCGATCGGACAATTCCTGTTGAGTCCACCCTTTTGCTACTCGAAGCGACCTGATTTTCTTTGCTGAAGTCACGGCCAAAATTCTCCTTTCATTTCCTGTTGTCAAACGTCGACGCTACGTCATCCTCACGTCATTTGGAAAAACCCACCTGAAGCCGTAATGTTTGGTATTGTTTTTTGATTCAAACATTGCTGAATCGCAATCCGTAAAAATCAACTAATTTTGTTTCCAAAATCAACATTTATGCAAGGCAAATTCAATCACATTTTTTGGGTAGCGATCATCAGTCTCTTCATTTGGACTGGATGCAAGGAACCCGTCGAGGTAATGGTTCCCATAGGCGACGATGGACAGGTTTTTGCCATCGACACCGAGGACAGTAAGATTCCCTACATCGTCATCGACACCCGCGGTGCTTCGATTCCCTACGAACCCGGTGTCGTTGCCCAAATGAAAATCTATGAGGAGAAAAAGCTCATCCAAACCCAAAGGATCGACATCGAGTACAGGGGAAAAACTTCCTTCCGCCTTTCTGACAAAAAAGGCTTCAACTTCGAAACCATCGATGACGCGGGAGAAGGAACGGATGTATCCCTGCTTGGATTGCCAAAAGAGGAAGATTGGCGCTTGATTGGCCATGTGGTGAATGTATCCGAAAAATACATCTGGGACAGGAGCCTGATATACAACCCTGTGGCTTATGAGCTTTCCAATCGGATCGGAAAATACGCCAGTCGCGGAAAGCTTGTCGAGATCGAGGTCAATGGCGAGTACATGGGCGTATATTTTCTCTGCGAAAAACTGAAACGCGATAGCCAGCGGATCGATATCAAGTCCCTCAACGCCAGTTCTACCAACCTGACGGGAGGCTATATCCTCAAGATCGACAAAGCCGACGCGGGACCCGAACATGACGGCGCACCGCTTTCCTATTTTCTAAACAACTGGGACGATGATGCGCGCTACACCGCACAAAACAGCTTTAGGAGTCAATACGACATCAACCGCAATGTCATAACGTTTCCACCATTTGCACCACCGTATCACACCAATCAATACCTGGAGACGTATTTCATGTACGAGTATCCCAATGCGGAAGACATCACGGACGCGCAGGAGGCCTACATCGCAAACTATCTCCACGAATTTGAGACCGCTTTGATCCAAGACAATTTTGGGGCGGGCCAAAGGACCTATGCCAACTATATCGAGATCGGGAGTTTTGTGGACTATTTCATCATCAACGAGCTCTGCCGCAATGTGGACGGCTATCGCCTCAGTACCTTTCTGGTGAAAGATAGGGATGGCAAGTTGGCCATGGGACCGGTTTGGGATTTCAATATCGGTTTTGACGAAGGAGGGAGAATCCCGATGGATGACTGGGTGATCAACTACAACAGCCTTGTAGACAGGGATCCTTGGATGCTACCCTTTTGGTGGACCAGACTGATGGAAGACCCCGTGTTCAGGCAAGCATTGAAAACCCGTTGGACAAGTCTGCGTAGTGGCCCACTGAGCAATGCAAACCTCCAAAACCTCGTGGCAGAAACTGCCAAGTATCTCCAAGACAACGAAGCCGTCACCCGCAACTACGCCAAATGGGAAGTAAGCAAAGACCGCACTTACGAGCAAGCTATCCTCGACCTACAAAATTTCCTCAGCCAACGCGCCAATTGGATGGATGGAAGGATTGGGGCCTTTTAGAATTTGACTAGCGTTTGGTGATTGTGATTGGAAAAAAATTTCCCGGAATTTACTCAAATGAAAAAAGCGCCAATTCAGACTGTTGATAATGGTCTTGAGGAATGGTGTACCAACAATATTTCTACCTTGTCAAGGCCCTCAAACTGATAGATTATGCGGTAGTTTCCTTCGATCAATTCCCTTATACTGTCGTCGTTTTTTTCGGGAACAATCCTACCTATTTCAGGCATTGTTTTCAAAATATTAACTTTATTAAAAAGTTTTGAAACTATAGAAGCAGCATATTTTGGAGAATGACGCTCGCAGTAGGTTGCTATACTGGTCAAGTCATCCACTGCTCTTTCAGTCCAGACTACTTTAACCACTTTTCCAGTTTCTTTTTGGCCTCTTTTTCTAAATAGACTTTACCCTCGCGGACCTGCTGTTGGCCTTCTTCAATTTTTTCCAATACCAACAAACGTTCAATCAAGTCGTCAAGGGAAAACTCCTCAGGAAAATCTTGAATTTGTTCAATCAGTTGTGCCTTTTTCATTTTCATAGGTTTATTGGGTGCGTATACTTATGGTCTTCGATTTTTCCAGTCATGCCTATCCCGAAGGTTTACGCATTTCCCTTCCTAAGTTAGCACATTCTTCTGACTAATCACTAAACGAAAGAAACACCCATTTCTGGTTTCCAATATCTCATCGTACAGGCATCGTAAATCGCCATACCCCGTTTTTTCAATCTGGGCCCGAGTGGAGAAAGCAGTTCAAATTCAACCTTACAACTTGTAAACCTTGAAAAGTATAAATCAATACCCCACTCCTGTAATTCCCCTATTGATCCCGCGTCGAATGTCTTACTTTTTGACTACATACAAACCCATTCGACCTCTTATGAAAAAGCTTTACCTCGTTTTGATTTTGGCTGCCGTGTTCGGCCACATTTCGATCCATACACTTAGCGCTTATCCCAAAGTTTCTGATGAAAATACCGCTGCCGCTCCAGGCGATTACCGTTGGGTGGTAGAAGGATTTGACTGGGGACCGGCTGTCAACAAGGTAATTCTCACGCTCAGTGAATCGGCCAAAGAAGCCAACGCTGCCCAATACCAGGTCTTCGCTTCGAGGAGTCTGGAAGGCGTAGAGATCGCGCCAGAAAGCGCATCCGGTAACCGCACGGTCGTGTATGCCTACGTTTCTGACGAAAAAGGAAACAGAGTCGCTGAGGGAAAACATGTCACCTTGGTATTGGCGGTAAGCCCGGTGATGCCTTTGGGCTCCCCATTCCAATATACCCGCATCAACAACCGCGGTGGCAACTATTGGGTAGACTATAAGCTGACCATCATCCATACAAAAACCGGAAGGATTTGGAACAATCCTGTTGGAAAGATCATGCCACTCGTCGACAATTTTGACCTGACGGGAAAATTCAGCTACGGCAACAACCAAACCATGTCGTATGCCAGCTACACACCTTCAAAAACCACGGGTAAAGTTCCATTGATCATTTGGCTGCATGGTGGCGGTGAAGGTGGATTTGATCCGACAATGGCTTTGTTGGGAAATAGGGCGGCAAACTATGCCTCGCCGGAAATCCAGGTCCTTTTTGGCGGCGCTTACGTCTTGGCCCCGCAAGCGCCCACTTTCTGGATGCAGGGCCCCGAGGGGATGACAAGGGGCAAGGACAATGACGTGTACAATCAGGCTGTTTTTGCCTTAATCCAGGATTTCGTAGCCAAAAATCCCAACATCGATCCGAAAAGAATATACGTGGGCGGTTGTTCCAATGGTGGTTACATGTCGCTCAAGCTGATTTTGGAGCATCCGGATTATTTCGCAGCAGGCTATATCAGTGCACTCGCCTACAACAACGAGTTCATTACCGATGCCCAAATCCAAAAAATCAAGAACGTCCCGATGTGGTTTATCCACGCCAAGGAGGACCCAACCACAGTCGCCGACCAAACGGTCGTGCCGCTGTACCACAGACTAAAAGCCGCCGGTGCGAAGAACGTCTATTTCACCTTCTACGACCATGTTACCGACATCACGGGATTTTATGGCGGGGAAAATTTCCGCTACAATGCGCATTGGTCATGGATCTATAGCCACGCAAACTTGGCCCGCAGGGACTTCGATGGCTCAGCGGTAATGCTCAACGGCAGGCCGGTAACGATTATGGAATGGATGGCTGCACAGCGGAAGAAATAATCCCGACTTCTATCAACAAAAAACCTCAGTGATGATCTGAGGTTTTTTGTTGCTTGTTATCGACACACAGTCCTTAATTTTCTGTTTGACGGTCGTAGGATTTAATGATCTCCTCAAAATAATGGATCATACGGTTGAATGCCTCGATCGATATGTACTCGTTTTCGCTGTGGATGGTCCTTTGTTCGGAAGCGTTTAGGACTACGGGAAGGAATCGATAGACATTTTTGCTTACCAATTCATACTTATAGGCATCCGTTCCCCCGATTGTGATGTAAGGCGTAGCTACCGCTTCCGGAAAAATCCTCCCAATCGTCTCTTGGATCACTTCAAAACCCCGGGTGTCCGTCGGAGAGATATTGGAAGCTTCCCTTGGTGTACCGACCTCTTCCAATCGCACCTCAAATCCTTCGCATGCATTTTCCACGTGTTTTCTAACATCCTCCACGGTATTGCCAGGAAGGATTCTGAAATTGACCACGAAATCGACTTCCGATTCCAGCACATTGGCAGCCTTGCTCCCTGACATCATCGTCAGCGCCGTGGTGGTGCGAACAAGGGCATTTGTGCTCGGGGTTTTGGTGAAATTGTTCAAAAGCATCGACTCAAACAGCCAACGGTTGGCGATGGCCATGCGGGAGGCGAAGGGCATTTCCCCACCCACGTTGTTGAGGAAATTTTCCATCGGAGGTATCAGCATCGCAGGCATTTGGTTTTCCTCCAAACGCTGCATGATAACGGCGGCTTTTCCAATCGCACTTTGGAGTGGCGGCATGGACGAGTGACCGCCCAATCCCTTCACGTGGATCCGAAGTGACAATAGCCCTTTTTCCGCCATTCCAACCAAGGCAATATCCTTGTCCAACAAGCCGACGCTGCCTTTTGCCGAAATGAGGCCGCCTTCATCAAAGACCGCATCAAACTCGATCCCTTTGCTTTTGAAATCCGCCGCGATCTTTGCCGCACCTTGCCTCCCACCCACTTCCTCATCATGCCCAAAGGCAAAGTAAACATCCCGCTCGGGTTGATGTCCCATCAACATCAGTTTCTCGGCGGCTTCCAAAATCGCGAACAGCATGTTTTTCATGTCCAAAGAACCCCGTCCATAAATCCGGCCATTGGCGATGGCGCCCGAAAAGGGAGGAAAATCCCAGGATTCCGAGATGGAGTCTATGGGTGCTAAAGCTTGGTCCTGCGGCCTGAAAACCAAGTCTTCAACCGCTATCGTATCAGCCATCGGGTCGTAGCCTGCGACAGGGACCACATCGTAGTGGGAAAGAAAAAGTATAGGCTTCAGGTCCGCTTGCTTTCCCTTCCATCTGAAAATCATGCCATACCCGTTTACCTCATCATACTCCATTTGCGCAAAAATCACCGGGTAAGACTCCTTTAGATATGCCTTGAACTGATCAAAAGGCGCGTAGTCGAAAGCCTCATAGTCGGCGTTGGAGATGGTAGGAATGCGAAGCCCACCTGCAAATCTTTTGAGTGAAGTTTCAGAGATCGGGCTTAACTCAAGTGGGCTGTTGGACTTGGCTGTATTTTCTGAAAAGGGATAGGTCCAAGTATTGAATACGACCAATCCGATGAGGAAAAGGATGATGACGAGCAGAAAGCTTAGGATTTTTTTCATGGAAAAGCTGAATCTTGATGATGGCTTGAATACTTGCGATTGAAGATAAATATAGTGAAAACTCAGTTTTGGAAACTGTCAAGATTCCCTTTATCACTTTTCCCTCCTACACCGGTCGCTGCAATACTTGACTTCATCCCAGACTTTTTCCCACTTTTTTCTCCAGGTAAATGGACGGTTGCAGACCACGCAGGTCTTGGTAGGAAGGTGCTGTTTTTTGACGTTTTTGGGCATAATCATTGTCGTTAGGACTGGGGATCCATTTCTCCCCTGCGGGTATGGATGGCCAAGATCCGCTTGTTTTCTTTGATCACCCACGCGTTTTTCCTGTGACCCCAAATCTTGTCCCGGGCGTACCTTCCCGCGGCTTCCACATCCACAATCGGCGGCGGATAAGCCGAGTTTTCCGACAAACCATATAATTGCCGCTCCATAGCCGTCATCGCATAGGGTTCATGGATAAACTGCTCGGGTATATCTTGGAGCTCAGGTAGCCATGTTTTGATAAAAATACCCTTAGGATCATGGTCCTGACTTTGTTTGACAGGATTGTAGATCCTTACGGTATTGATTCCGGTCACGCCGGCCTGCATTTGGAATTGGGGAAAGTGGATACCCGGCTCATAATCCAGAAAGAGCCGCGCCAGATGATAGCTCCCCTCCCGCCAATCTTGGTACAGGTGATGACAGAGGAAACTCACCAACATGGCCCGCATCCGAAAATTGATCCAGCCCGTAGCCTCCAGGCACCGCATACAGGCATCCACGAGTGGAAATCCTGTGCTTCCCTGTTTCCAAGCCTCGATCAGCTCCGGCTTACTAGGATGCTCGAGCAATTCATAGCCGGCGTTGATACATTGGTTTTCGTAAGTACAGTCCACCTCAAACTTTTGGATAAAATGGCAGCGCCATTTCAGCCGAGTGAGGAAGTTTTGCAAAGAACCCGGGAAACTGGATGTTTTTGACGCATTTTTGACAAACTGGTAAGCCTGCTTCACGCTGATGTTGCCCCAACTCAGGTAGGGAGAAATACGCCCACAGCTCGTGCGGCTTTCGAGCGGCTTGCTGATATGGCGGGTGTAGTTTTTTCCCCTTTCTTGGACAAAAGAGCCCAAATACCGAAAAGCGAAATCTTCCCCCGCAGGCTGAAATCCACTTGGATATTGTACCAATTGTAAACGCAATTCATCTGGAACGGGAAAGGGATTGGAAAATGGAAGTGGCTCTCTCTTGGAAAATGTATTGACGACTAAGGGTGCCTCCATCGTCCGGTACCAAGCCTCATCCCAACCCGCACGGTCGCGAATGCCGCGGACGATGCCATCGCGCTGGGATTGATGCCATTGAATTCCCGCTTTCCGAAAAAACGCGCTGAGCTTCTTGTCCCTTTGGTAAGTCAATCCAATGCCGGACTCTTGGTAACTGAACACGTTCCTGATTTGGTACTGACTATGGATAAATGAAAAAGCTTCTATTGCTTCCGCATGCATGATGACTATCTCGAGTCCGTATTTTCCGATTTTCTTATTTATCTGTAGGATCGAATGGTACTGGAACTGCAAGTGTCGCAAGCTGGTATCGGGATAGGAAATGATCGAGGGCTCCAACAAAAACACAATCAAATAGGGCAAAGAATTCCTTTCGGCAAACTGCAGCGGCAGGTGGTCCTGGGTACGGATATCCCGCTTCAACCAGACAAGGTTGATTTCCCTCCGGTCAGTTTGATGATCGATCTGAATGCCATTTACTTCCATCGCCCGCAGATACGCTAAGACCGTTTGGAAATTTTGTTGCCGGTAATGGCACGCTGCCGATCGCATTTGAAGCGATCGATCTCAGGATTCCGCTTCTTGAGATGCTTTTGGCTGATTCCCTGGTTTACCCGCTTTCTCCAAAGATCGAAGCTGCTGCGCTTGAGTTGCCTGCGCATGAGTTTGATGACCTCGGCCTCGCTCAATCCAAACTGTGCAAGAATAGCCTCGAAGGGCGTCCGATCCTCCCAAGCCATTTCGATGATACGGTCCTTGTCGGCGGCTGTCAGGTTCAACTTTTCCATGTCCCAAAAAGATCAATGATTGCCTTTTCCCGAAAATCAAAAATCTCTTTCAATTGCTTTTGGATGAACAAAGCATTCGCAATTGCTCCCAAAAACCCAAGGGGTGGGCTGTAGGTGACTATGTCGGTCATTTCCACGCCGCCGTTGATTTCCTCCAGTTTATGCTGGTGATGCCAAAGCTTGTAAGGGCCGATGCGTTGCTCATCGACAAAATACTCCAAATCGCGCACGTGGGTGATTTCCGTCATCCACTGGATCGGAATGCCCAACATCGGTTTGACCGTGTAGGTGATGATCATACCGGGGTACATTTTGGCCTGGCCGGTATTGCTCGTGACATGGAAATCCATGTAATCAGGCGTGATCTTTTTCAGATTGGCTGGACTTGAGACAAAGTCCCAAACGGTCTCCAAACTTGCGGGGATTTGTTGTATACGGGTGAATTGGTAGAAGGGCATCGAAAAGGAAAATATCCAACGACTCAACAAAAGCCCGCAGAACTTGTTTGCAGCTCAAACCTGAAAATTTCCTCAGGGTAAACAGAAAGACCTATTTCGAGGCGGTTTTTCCTAACATCGGAAAAAGCCGTACGATCTCCTCTTTGTTGGGTTGGGTGCCATATTCGCAGACTTCGAAAGCTTCTGCAAATTGGACTTGTGCTGCCTGTTCCTCACCGTACCAAGATTCCAAGGCTTTGAGTACTGAGGCATTTGGAGTGGAAAAACGCTTCGATTTGAGCCAGGCTTTTCTCTCCGCCTGCCCAGTTGGAATCGGCTCGGTCAGGTTTCCGATCCAAGGCAGCCACTCATAAAACTGGGAAACATGGGCATCCATAGCATCGATTTTCTTGTCAATCACCGACGAGATATCGATCGCGATATCCGGCTGAAAGGGGTTGGGCTTTTTGAAATTGTCTTGAAAATAAAGGAAAACGGGATTTTTGCGAAGCGGCGGTGTATCGGCAGCAATGTTGGGCACGCCCACCATATAGGCTGCATCCTGCACCAAAATCCCAGTGTAGCGATGGTCGGGATGGTAGTCATTGTTTCGGTGGGAAATCACCACATCAGCTTCCCATTCCCGGATTTTTCGGATGATTTCTAGGCGATTTTCCAAAGTGGGCAAGAGTTCCCCATCGTGATTGTCCAACACATCGTATTGGATGCCCAGCCGCTTTGCAGCTTCTTGGGTTTCGGCGTACCGCCGCTTGGCAAGAACACCCCCGCCCATTTCCATGTGTCCGGCATCACCGTTGGTCACGGAGATGAACTTGACCTGATGCCCCATGGCTACGAAGAGCGCGGCAGTCCCTCCACCTTTGATATCACAATCATCCGGATGGGCGCCGATCATGAGGATTTTGAGGACTTTGCCTTGTGCAAGGACCTGAAATACAGCAAGTGTCAAAAGGGAAAATACCAGTACGATTCTTTTCATGGCAAAAGGATTATGATAAAAATTTAAGGAGAATCAGCCCCACCTGCAATCCCGCAATGGATGGATGGTTCGTTTTTTCTTCACAAGAGCTGTGCCTTTGCCGGTTAATTGTCTGGTTTCATTACATTAGAAGGTCATTCAAGATTTATCGCCAATAAGCAAACCGTCATGAAAATCATTGTCAATATCTTTTTGCTGATGTTGTTTAGCCTCCCTGCCTTCTCCCAGGAAACCATTAAACTCTATGCTGGCAAAGCGCCCGGTTCGGAAACCTGGGATTGGACGGAGAAAGAGACGAGCCCGTTTCCCAACAACCGCATGCTGTACAATGTCTCTGAACCTGTGCTGCTACATTATCCCGCGCCGAAGGAAAAGGCAACCGGAACATCCATCATTGTGGCTCCTGGTGGCGCTTTCCATATTCTGTCCATCGACAATGAGGGCATCCGTGTGGCAGAGTGGTTGAATTCGCTGGGGATTTCTGCCTTTGTGTTGAAATACAGGGTGGTCAAAAGCCAAACAGACAATCCCTTTGCAGAGCTGATGCCGCTGATGCAAAACAAGGACAAACTGGACTCGATCAATGCACCCGTAGTCGAAATGGCCAAAAACGATGGAAAAGAGGCCATGAAATTTGTCCGATCAAACGCTGTAAAATTCGGACTGGATCCCGGAAAGATCGGTTTCATGGGATTTTCCGCTGGAGGCACCGTCACCATGTCGGTGATGCTGAGTGCGGAAGAAAAATGGAAACCTGATTTTATAGCCCCTATCTACTTGTATAAAAAAGCTGTCCTCGGCAGCAATATGCCAAAAAAAGAGACACCGATTTTCGTGGTTGTGGCTACCGATGATAGCTTGGACTTTATGCCGCACAGTGTGGAACTCTACCTCGAATGGGTCTCCGCGGGACATCCCGCCGAATTGCATGCCTTTGAAAAGGGCGACCATGGATTCGGTTTTGCTCCGCGGGGAACTACCTCAGACATGTGGACCAAGAATTTTGAGTTTTGGTTGAAGAAAAGAGGATTGATACCTCAATAAACCAAAACACCGGCTTGCATCATGTCTTTTGAAAAATATTGGAGAGGCTACTCAAAAGGCAAGAGTATTGTTCAAATCCGTTAAATTGTATCTCATGAAAAATGTCGGCATTATATTCCTTTTCCTGATATTCCTGTTCACAAACTCCCAGGCCCAAGAACTTCCCCTCAAAATCGGCGTCGCCGGCCTCAACCATGGCCATGTTCCTTGGGTATTGAATGCCGATAAGCGGCCTGAAATCGACATTGTAGGCATTGCCGAACCGGATCGGGAACTGGCTGAAAAGTACTCCAAGCAATATGGATTCTCGATGGACATCGTTTTTGATTCTATTGATGAAATGCTCGAAAAAACCAAACCCGAGGCCGTTACGGGCTTTGGCACAACCTATCAACACCTCGAAATCGTGCAGAAATGCGCGCCGAAAGGCATCCATGTCATGGTTGAAAAACCACTGGCAGTCAGTCTCGACCACGCACGGGAAATGGCGGACTTGGCAAGAAGACACAAAATCCAACTGCTGACCAACTATGAAACCACTTGGTATCCCAGCCACCAGCAAGCGCTCGAAATACTGGAGTCCGAAAAAATCGGAGATATCCGCAAGATCGTCGTCCGAGATGGACATCGTGGCCCCAAGAAAATCGGCGTAGGACCCGAGTTTTTGGAATGGCTGACAGACCCCGAACTGAACGGTGCAGGGGCCTTGATGGATTTTGGCTGCTACGGCGCCAATCTCAGCACTTGGCTGATGGATGGACAAAGGCCCATATCGGTGACCGCCGTGGTCCAGCAACTCAATCCCGCTGACAACCCAAAAGTGGAGGATGAGTCGACCATCATCCTGACCTACCCAAGCTCCCAGACAATCATCGAGGCGTCCTGGAATTGGCCGATCGGACGAAAGGATATGGAAATCTACGGCCTGACCGGTGCGATTCTTGTCGACAACGGCAAACAACTCAGGCTGAGAATGGCGGAAGGATATGATGGCTTTTCGGAAGAAAAATTTGAAATGGAAAAACGGGAAAGGCCACTGGATGATCCATTTTCGATGTTGTACGCGGTCGTGCGGGGCCAAATCACCCTTCCAAATGATGATCTCAGTGGTCTCGAAAACAACCTGATTGTGATGGAAATCCTAGACGCTGCGAAGGAAAGCGCGCGGTCAGGAAAGACAGTTTGGCTAGACAAGCGCTGATGCGTACCGAGAACAAAGTATGACCTACCAGGTCACCAGATGCAGGCAGGAGATGGGAGAAGCAAGAAGCGAGAAAAATTGAAGAGACGATGTATTACGGGCTATTTACCAAATGACCAAATTTCACTGGCCGAACCCTGGCGATTGAAGTTTATCTTTTTCTGACGAAACACTCGAAAAACCGCTGCCGATAGAAAATAGTTAATTCGAAAAATCCGATCAACAAGCTGGAAAATGAGGAAAACAACCTTTAAGGTATCAAAAATGGATTGCCCATCCGAAGAACAAATGATCCGGATGAAGCTTTCCGACCTACCAAACATAGCTTCTCTAGACTTTGATATCCCGAACAGAAAGCTGGCTGTTTTTCACACGGGCGATTACTCGGAAGTATTTGAACGTCTTGAAAGCCTGAAGTTTGACACGACCTTGGTTGAAAGCAATTCTGTGGAAAACCAAATAAATGCCACTGAAGACACGGGAAAACAAAGAAAATTGCTTTGGCAGGTCTTGGGGATCAATTTCTTCTTTTTTGTACTTGAAATGACCACCGGTTTTCTGTCAAACTCCATGGGACTTGTTGCCGATAGTTTGGATATGCTGGCCGATAGCATTGTCTATGGACTGGCCCTTTTGGCAGTAGGCGGCTCGGTTGCACGTAAGAAAAACATCGCGAAATCTGCAGGCATTTTTCAGCTGATACTGGCAGTTTTGGGATTTATGGAAGTGGTCAGGCGATTTGCGGGACTAGAGGCGATTCCCGGTTTTCAGACGATGATCATCATCTCTATCCTCGCCCTTATTGGCAATGGACTCTGTTTGTATTTATTGCAAAAGAGCAAGAGCGAGGAAGCACATATGCAAGCCAGCATGATCTTCACGTCGAATGACATCATTGTGAATCTTGGTGTGATCGTCGCCGGTGGGCTCGTCTTCTTGACAGACTCAAAGTATCCCGACCTTGTGATTGGGACGATCGTGTTTTTCCTCGTTGGACAGGGAGCGTTAAAAATACTCAAGCTTTCAAAATGATTGGGGAAAAAGACCACTGTTTGCCTAAGCATCCATATTCAAATAAAACGCCGTGCATTATTTCCATCGTTTGGCCGATATTTGTCTGAGCCGATTTTCTAAACGAACCATCATGAAAGCCCATCTGACCAAGCTTGCTGTTGTTTTGCTCCTTTGCGGCAGCAATGCCTTCGCGCAGCAACAAACCTACTGCAACCCGATCAATATCGACTATGGCTATACGCCGATCCCCAATTTCTCGGAATGGGGCAGGCATCGGGCGACCGCGGATCCGGTAATTGTAAATTTCAAGGGCACGTTTATCCTTTTCTCCACCAATCAATGGGGATACTGGACCAGCACGGATATGTCCAACTGGAAATTCCACTCCCGCCTTTTTCTCCAGCCTTGGAACAAAGTCTATGACGAACTATGTGCCCCGGCTGTAGGTGTTTTGGGCGATACGGTCATCGTGATGGGCTCGACCTATGAGCGGGATTTCACGGTGTGGATGAGCACCAACCCGACAGCCAATGAGTGGAAGCCCCTCGTGGAGAAATTTGACATCGGCGGTTGGGATCCGGACTTCTTCACAGACGATGACGGCAGGCTCTACATGTACAACGGCAGCTCCAACCGCTATCCGCTCTACGGGATCGAACTGGATAGAAAGACACTGAACCCCATCGGCACACGCAAGGAGATGTACCTACTAGAACCAGACAGATACGGCTGGCAGCGCTTTGGCGAGCACATGGACAATACCTTCCTCGACCCTTTTATGGAAGGTGCCCACATGACCAAGCACAACGGCAAATACTACCTGCAATATGGCGCGCCAGGGACGGAATTCAGTGGCTATTCCGACGGTGTAGTGGTCGGAAAAAGCCCACTTGGACCGTTTGTACCGCAATCCGATCCCCTGAGTATGAAATTGGGTGGGTTTGCACGGGGTGCAGGACACGGGAGTACTTTCAAGGACAACCAAGGAAAATACTGGCACGTCAGTACAATCATGATTTCGGTGAAAAACACTTTTGAGCGACGCTTGGGTATTTGGCCTGCAGGTTTTGACAAAGACGATATGATGTGGAGCAGTACTGCTTTTGGGGACTATCCACACTATCTCCCGGACACTGACAAGGCTGGCGCCTTCACAGGATGGATGCTGCTCAACTTCAACAATCCGATGGCAGTGTCCTCAACTTTGGGGGCATTTTCTTCAAACCTTGCCAATGATGAAGATTTGAAGACTTATTGGAGCGCCAAGACCGGTGACAAAGGTGAATGGATTCAATCCGACCTCGGCCAAATCAGCACCGTCCATGCCATCCAAATCAACTACGCCGACCAGGATGTGGACCAAGACCGCCTTGGCAAGCGCAGCGATCAATTCCATCAATACATCCTCTACCATTCGAAGGATGGAAAAAAATGGGAAGTCTTGGTCGACAAAAGCAAAAACAAAACGGACATTCCGCATGAATACGTCGAATTGGAAAAACCGGTACAGACACGCTTTCTGAAGTTGGAAAACATCCACATGCCGACCGGAAAATTCGCCTTGAGCGGCTTCCGGGTCTTCGGTCATGGCAATGGCAGCAAACCGGAGAAAGTGAAGCAATTCATGGTTTTCCGCACCGAAAAGGACAAACGCAGCGCCTTTATCAAATGGTCGCCCATGCCGGATGCCTTCGCCTACAACATCTACTACGGCACCGCGCCAGACAAATTGTATACTTCGATCATGGTATTGGGCAACAATGAATATTGGCTCAAAACCATGGACCGTACGAAGACCTACTATTTCACCATCGAAGCCATCAACGAAAACGGGACGAGTGAATGGTATGAAGTCCAAAAGGTAGATTGATAGAAGTCCAAGCGCGGTTTGAATCTTTTACCTGCCAACGTGGTTTTCCCTTCAAATCAAAATGAAAGGAAATCTCCATGGAAATTGGAATAGATAGTTTTGCGGCCTACGTCACCGACTCCAAGGGCAACCCAATCGGAACTGCCGAAGCGGCCATGACCGAGCTCCTTGCCAGAATCAAACTGGCGGACGAAAAGGGATTGGATGTCTTTGGTATTGGGGAGCATCACCGCAAGGAATTTTTGGACTCGGCGACTGTGGTGATTTTGGCAGCCGCCGCGGGGCAAACCAAGCGCATCAAACTCTCGAGTGCCGTGACGGTGCTGAGTGCCGCCGACCCGGTCCGTATTTTTCAACAATTCGCCACGCTCGATCTCGTATCCAATGGCAGGGCTGAAATGGTCGTCGGCCGCGGTTCATTCACGGAAGCATTTCCCCTTTTTGGTCTGAAACTACAGGACTATGACAAGCTCTTTGCAGAAAAACTGGGTTTGCTCCTGCAAATCAGCAAACAAGAAACGGTGACTTGGTCGGGCCAATTTCGTCCGGCCTTGCACAACCAACCCATTTATCCCCGTCCAGTGCAAGATCCCCTGCCCATTTGGTTGGGCGTGGGTGGTACGCCAGGTTCTTTTGCAAGGGCTGGTTCCTTGGGTCTGCCACTGATGGTTGCGGTGATTGGTGGGGAAACACACCGCTTCCGTCCCTTGGTTGACCTATACCGGGAAGCGGGAGACAAGGCGGGATTTTCACAAGACCAGTTGAAAGTTGGGCTCCATTCGCTCGGTTATGTTGCCCAGACACATGAGGAAGCAGTCGAGGCCTACTACCCCGGCTATGCGGAGACTTTTACCCGTATTGGCAAGGAACGGGGATGGCCACCCGTAACACGTGGGCACTTCGAGGCACAAAACGCCCGAAGAGGCGCATACCTCGTGGGGAGTCCAGAAGAAGTGGCCGAAAAAATCCTCCGCCACAGCGATTCCCTTGGCGGCATCGACCGTTTCACCTTTCAGATGGACAATGCCGGCCTCAGCCATCAGCAACTCAGTGAATCCATTGCGATGATTGGGGAGGAAGTGATTCCGTTCGTAAAAGCCAAATCCAGTTCCCATGTTTGACAGCCCTGACTATCCTGCCGCTTTGGATGAATCGCAATTTGAGGCTTGGTTCGAAAAAGGCCGCGAGAGCCGAATTCCTTATGCCTACTTGCTGATCATGTGGGATGAGATCGAAGGAAAATACGATCCGATCTATGTCGAAAGCAGGAAAGAAATCCAAGAATATCCCCCCTATGGGCAATCCCCCGAAAACAGGTTGCTCGTGGCGGCTTATGATCTGTATTCGGGGGGAAGAGTCGGGTGATGTAGAAAGTTAGAAGTACGAAGTTGGAGGTATGATTTGCGCGGAAAGGAGGAATTTCATTTTTTATCGAATGAGGTATATCGAGCCCTAAGGTCCAAATAACCATACATATTTTGTTCCCTCTAGCCAAAGGTAATCGTCTTTAAAAAATTTGTAGGACGATTACTTAAATTTTTTAAAGAATTAATTTCAAATTTTAAAAGGAATTTCACATTTTTGTAGCGCTATTACAAGAAAATAAAATTTGAAAAAATCACTAAAAGATATAGTCAATATCAGAACCGGACTCTTCGCCAAGCCCACAGATCATGGTGAAGTGGTATATCTGCAATCCAAACATTTTGATGAAAATGGGCAACTGGCAGCTGTGCTTTACCCGGATCTGAATAAAGATAGCATTCCTGAACAACATTTGCTGAATGCCGGAGATGTTTTGTTTGCCGCGAAGGGAACCAAAAACTTCGCAACCGTATACGAGGAAAAAAACCCAATTGCCGTTGCATCAACCTCATTTTTGGTTCTTTCCCTTACGACAAATGTTATTCAGCCTAAGTTTTTGGCCTGGTGGCTTAATTCAAAGGAGATTCAGGAATTTTTGAAAGGAATGGCCAAAGGGACCTCTATTCCATCGATCACCAAAGCGCAAATGGAAGAATTGAAGGTGCCGCTTCTACCATTGGACGTGCAGGATGCCCTTGTGAGGTTATCTGAATTAAGGGTATCGGAAAAAATGATCCTAGCGGATATAGACCGACTAAATGACTATAAGCTTGATTTAAGTTTGATGAAAATTATCCAAAGCTATGAGTAAGAAAATCACCCAAAAAGACATCAACGATGCGGTGTGGAGAGCCTGTGACACGTTTCGCGGCAGTATCGATCCCAGTGTGTACAAGGATTATGTGCTGACGATGCTTTTTGTCAAGTACCTCAGCGATGTCCATGACGACAAGCAGGACGAGTATCTCAAAAAATACAACGGAGATCAGGAGCGGGCCAAAAGGGCCATGCAATATGAGCGGTTTATTGTGCCTGAGCACAGTCACTTCAAATACCTCTACGAAAACCGAAATGCGGTCAACATCGGCGAACTGATCGATATCGCCTTGGTGGACTTGGAAGAAGCGAATCGGGAAAAGCTCTACAGCGAAGACGGAGCGGGGATTTTCAAAAACATCAGCTTCAACAGCAGCGTGCTCGGCGAGCCCAAAGACAAAAATACCCGACTGAAAAACCTGCTTCTGGACTTCAATAAACCCGAACTGGATCTTCGCCCGTCGCATCTGGATGGGGTGGATATCATCGGAGGGGCATATGAATACCTGATTTCCAACTTTGCCTCGGATGCAGGCAAAAAGGCCGGAGAATTTTTCACACCAAGTGAGGTTTCCACGCTTCTGGCCAAGCTGACCAAGTCTGCACCGGGTTCGCGTATCTGTGACCCCACTTGTGGTTCGGGTTCGCTGCTGATTAAGGCTGGGCAGGAAGTAGGCTCGCCCAACTTTTCCCTCTATGGACAGGAAGCCAACGGCAGTACTTGGGCTCTTGCAGTGATGAATATGTTTCTCCACGGCTTTGACAATGCCAAAATCCGCTGGGGAGACACCATCCGCAATCCCAAGCTGAAGGAAGGCGATACGCTCATGAAGTTTGATACGGTAGTGGCCAATCCTCCATTTTCCTTGGATAAATGGGGAAAGGTCGAAGACAAAGACGGGGAGAAAACCACCATCACCTGGGATCCGGAAACGGACCGATACAATCGCTTCTGGCGGGGCATTCCCCCCAAAAGCAAGGGAGACTGGGCCTTTATCTCCCACATGATCGAAACAACCTATGAAGGCAGAGGCAAAGTCGGGGTGGTGGTTCCTCACGGGGTACTTTTCCGCGGAAGTTCCGAAGGCAAAATCCGTCAAAAGACCATTGAGGAAAACCTACTCGAAGCGGTAATTGGCCTGCCGGCAAACCTCTTTTTTGGTACAGGTATCCCGGCTGCAATTCTGGTTTTCAACAAAGGGAAAGGCTCCAATTCCGAAGTACTTTTCATCGACGCTTCCCAACACTACGAAGCTGCCAAAAACCAAAACAAGCTTCGTGAAACGGATATCAAGCACATCGTGGATACCTATCGGGATTTTCAGGCAGGTAAATTCAAGCCCGGCGTGGTGGAGGATAAGTACAGCTATGTGGCCACGTTTGAAGAGATCAAAGAGAATGACTTCAACCTGAATATTCCCCGCTATGTGGATACCTTCGAAGAAGAACCCGAAGTGGATATCGCGGCCGTGCAACAGGAAATAGACAAACTGGAGGCTGAACTGAAGGCGGTACAGGCGGAAATGGATCGATACTTAACTGAATTGCTGAAAGGATAAAAAATGAGCCTATTCCACCGCCAACGTCTGCTTTCCGGGATTCGGGAAACTCATCAGGTTTCGGTTCAATCCGATTGGGCTTATGCGATTCGCAAGCAAGCCAGATTGATACTGTTGCCTCTTTTTCGCGAGGTTATTGTCTGTTGGAAAGTGGAAGGCATCAGGGAAACCCCATGCCTAACAGAACTTGCTAACGAGCTTTATCGAGGTTTTGAAAATATTGGTCAAATCTCTGAATCAACTCTTCCCATTGCGAAAGAAAAAGTATCTGGATTTATCCAATCTCTTTCAAATTCAGAAAAATCAGTATTGAAGTTTTATTTTCTAAGCGAGGAGGAAAATATTGAATTTCTTTCCCAGCAAATCATAGAACCCATCACGGATGATCCTATTTCGCTTGATAAGATAGATAAGGGTGTAGGCAAACAATTGAAGGCTCAATTCAAAGATTTTTCTGATGTACATCTGGAATCACACCTACTCAATGAGCTTCGAGAAATCGAAAACATCATCTCCAACTCAGACCTGGAAATTGGTCTGGATACCGAAGCCATCACCCGGATCAATGAAGGATTCTCCGACTATCTGGATATTCCTTACGGAGAGATTTCCCTGATCCAAAAGCCTATTGACGAATGGGAGTTTTGGAAAAAGGTCACCGCTGAGGAGCCTGAAACCATAGGCAAACGAATCCATACCGAACGTGGACTGGAATGGGTGGAGTGCTGGCTGCCGCCGAATGGCCGAATTCGGGTCAAAGGAGATTTTCTGGATGAACCCGATCGGGATAAGGCGGCGACTGTAGCGATTCCCAAAGCGCTGAGAAGAGTCATCCGCCAAGTCCATGATCAGCTCAAAGAAACCTATCAGCTACTGGATAATCAGATCCATTACACCTTCTTTACGCAACGAGAATCCTTGGAAAATATCCTTCCCCGGGAAGGAATTGACTTCTTTATAAATCAGATCGAGGCGCACGGCGCAGATGATTTTGTCGGACATATCAGTCTATCCATCAGACGTTATCAGCATAAAGTCCTTCAGGAATGGGGAACACAGATCCCGGTTCATTTGGACCTTCGCCATTGGCTGGATGAAGATGAGACCAATGAATATAAAGTTTGGGTGCTGTCCATAGGTAAGGAAGAGATGCCCCTGGAGACTACCTTTTCCGAAGCGCAAATCGAGTCCATCGCCCAATCGATCCTTGCCGAAATCCACCGATCCCATCCAAAAGACCACGAAAACGAATGACAGAGATCAAAGCAAAAAAACTATTCTTTAACCTTGAAATTCCAAGCGGGTGGGAGGTGAAGCATTTTGAAGAGATTGCAGATATTGATAAAGAAAGTTTAAAGGGAAATACTCAAAAAGATTATGAATTTGACTATGTCTCTTTATCTGATGTGGACTCGGAGGATTTTAAGATAGAAACAACAAGGGTTTTGTTTGGAAATGCTCCCTCAAGGGCAAGAAGAATTGTAAAGCAGGGTGATATTTTGATGTCTACGGTTCGTCCAAACCTTCAAGCCTTTTCTTTGATAAGAAATGAAGTGAAAGACTTAATCGCTTCAACTGGTTTTGCTGTAATCACAGCAAAAAATTGCAGTAATGAATTTTTGTTCCAATATCTATTTAGCTCTGGAATCGAAAGACAATTTTATCAATTATTAGTTGGATCCAATTACCCAGCCATTAATTCATCCGATGTTAGGAAACTGAAAATCCCATTACCTCCCCTTCCCGAGCAGCGGGCCATCGCCCAGGTGCTGGGGAAGATGGACGAGGCCATTCAGACCACCGAGCGCCTCATTTCCCAAAAAGAACTCCGCAAAAAATGGCTGATGCAAAATTTGTTGACGGGGAAGATGAGGTTGAAGGGGTTTGAAAGGGAGTGGAGGGAGTACAAACTCTCTGATTTGTTTGATAGAGTTACAAGAAAGAATATTGAGGGAAATACCACCGTGGTGACTATTTCTGCGCAAAGAGGCTTTGTTCGTCAAACAGATTTTTTCAATAAAAACATCGCTAGCGAAATCACAGACAACTACTTTCTTGTTGAAAAAGGAGAATTCTGCTACAATAAAAGTTATTCAAACGGGTATCCTTGGGGAGCGACCAAAAGGCTAAAGGATTTTGATAAGGCAGTTGTAACGACACTTTATATCTGCTTTGGAATCAAGGAAAGTGGTGAAGCCGACCCAGAGTTTTTTGAGCAATTCTTTGAAGCCAATCAATTAGATAAAGGACTAACAAAAATAGCCCATGAAGGTGGACGAGCTCATGGACTTTTAAATGTGACTCCGTCTGACTTTTTCTCTCTTAAAATTAAAATTCCTGATTTTGAAGAACAAACCGCCATCGCCCGCGTGCTTCAGACTGCTGATCAGGAAATCAGTTTGCTCAAAGCCAAAGCGGATAAGCTGCGGGAACAGAAAAAAGGAATGATGCAGGTACTGCTGACGGGGAGGGTGAGGGTGAAACTAAATGAACCTTAAAATATGAATACATCTGAAATTTTTAAGGAATTTTTAAATAATATCAAGATTGCAGAAGAATCCGCCGAAAGTATTTCTTACCGGTATGGTCGAATTACAAGGGCAATGAATCAGAAATTTCGGGATACTGATTCTAAAACAGCGAATAGCTTGCAAGTGGGATCATATGGTAGGTATACTGGGATTAATGGCATTTCTGATTTGGATATGCTCTTTATCATGCCCGCTTCTAAATGGGAAGAATACAATAAAGCTGGAGGTCAATCGAAACTACTCCATGATGCAAAAGACGCAATTTCTGACACCTATTCTTCTTCTGATATAAAGGTCGACAGATGTGTGGTGACGGTAAATTTTACCGATTCACATATCGATGTTCAACCGGTTTTTGAAGTTGAAGATCAGGACTATAAATATCCTGACACGTATGGAAGTGGATCGTGGAAAATTACAAAGCCAAGAAAAGAGATGGATGCAATGGTCGAATTCGAGGTGAATAAAAATCGAAACCTTAGAAGGCTTTGCAAAATGGCAAGATCATGGAAAAACAAACATGGAGTCTATATGGGAGGTCTGTTAATAGATACACTAGCTTATAATTTTTTGAAATCAACCAACTATTATGATTCAAAGAGCTTCGCCTACTATGACGAAATGTGTAGAGACTTTTTTAAGTATTTATATGATCAACCAACCGAGCAAAAGGAATATGGGGCTTTGGGGAGTAAGCAGAGGGTAAAAGTCAGGAAATCGTTTAATAGGAAAGCAAAAAAAGCATATGATTTGGCAGTAGAGGCAATTGACGCTTCAACTGATAAATTAAAGCATGATAAATGGAGAGATATTTTTGGGAAAGAATTCCCTAAATATGAAGGTGAGGAGAAGGAGGCTCGTGCAATTAATGAGAACTACCGAAATACAGAAGAATTCATTGAATCTTACCATCCTGTTGATATAAGATATGATTTGAAAATCGACTGTGAAGTAAAGCAAAGTGGATTCCGAGAAGGGTCTTTACGGGATTACCTCCTTAAAAAAATTAAGCTTAGACCAAATAAATCCTTACGGTTTTTTATTGAGAGAATAGATGTTCCACCTCCACATGAAGTGAAATGGAAAGTCACTAATCGTGGAGAACAAGCAATAAAACGGGATTGTGTTAGAGGACAGATATTAAGTGATGCTGGTTCTGGTGAAAGAAAAGAAAACACTAATTTCAAGGGAAGTCACTTTGTTGAATGTTATATTGTTAAGAATAATGTAGTGGTAGCAAAGGATTTAATTGATGTTCCTATTTCTGAATGATAATTTCAAGAACCTATGAGTCAAGAAAGAAAATTGCTGGAATCCCAGATAAGAGAAATTTATGGTCGTGTAGTTTACACCCATAAGACTCATGAGAAATGTGCAGATTTGTTAAAAGAGAGAAGTGATTTCTTGAAGTTAACTGAGATTATATTGTCAGCTTTAACCACGACCAGCATTTTGGTTGTTTTACTCGGAGATGGTATTGTTTTTCAACTATTTGCAGCAATATTTTCGACTGCGCTTCTTGGGCTAACTTTATATTCTAAAGACTTTAATCTGCTAGCTATTGCAGAAAAGCATAAACAGGCAGCTTTAGATATTCTAGAGGTTAGAGAAAAACTATTTTCCTTACTCGTTGACTTACGAATTGGAAATAACGAAATCGAAATCCTTCAATTGAAAAGGGATCAATTGAACGATAAATTGGTGAATACATATAGAGGAGCTCCGAAAACAATCAGTAAGGCATATCAGCTTGCTTCTAAAGCTTTAAAGGAAAATGATGAATTTACCTTTTCAGATGCAGAGATTGATAAGTTTTTACCCGAAAATCTGAGAATTAAAGCAAATAGTTAAACCTTTAAAATGACCATCTCCACCTCCGATACAGCCCTTGCCCTGCGCATTTCCCAAGCGCTACAGGAATATTTTGATCGTGAGCGGATCGTTGGGCCGCTGCGGTCCAATGAGGTCTATGAGATTCTGGTTAGGAAAGGACTGATCGAGCGGGACCGGCATCAGGGGATCAAGTTCCGGGACTTTCTCCATCGGCTCCGAAAGGAAAATCAGCTCTATCTGATTCCCCAGTGCCGATTTGAAGAGACGCGGGGAGATTCTGTGAATTGGTTTTTTGAATCCACCCCAGGCAAGGTGCCCACCGGAAGGAAACTGGTTCCACTCGCTAAAGCAGTCCAAAAGAAAACCCTCGATCTGGAGGCGATCCGACAGGAAGTGGAAAAGCTACCGAAGCGGGATACTTCGGGATTTGGCGTGGTGGAGTTAGAAACCAGAAAGAATTACCCTCGGGCGTATGAGTATTGGACTCAGAAAGAAGAGGAATTGCTCCAGAAAGTCTATTCCGAGATCCAAGATCCCATGGAGCTGAGTAGGTTATTCAAGAGACAGCCGAGTGCGATAGAGAATAGATTGGGAAAATTAATTCTAGGCGGATGAAGTACTTCTTGTTCATAGACGAAAGCGGAGATCATGGATTGACCAGTCTCAATCCCGATTTTCCTGTATTTCTGCTCTGTGGCGTACTGGCATCCGACTCGGATTATCAACAGATCCGAGAAGGCTTTAATCGGATTAAAACTGGCCTTTGGGGTCAGAAGGAAGTGATCTTTCACAGCAGGGATATTCGAAAATGTGAAAAGGAATTTTCGGTGCTCTTTGATCTCGATAAGAAAAAATGGTTTTACAATCATCTAAACCAATTAATTGCTGAGCAACCCTTTACCGTCATTGCCTCGGCCATTCGAAAAATCGAATATATCCGAAGATTTGGAAGGTTGTCCAATGATGTCTATGAATTGGCCCTTTCTTTCATCATCGAGCGTTCAGTTTTTTACTTGGATGCCTTGAAAAAGAAGGACATCCAGTTGGAAATCATCATTGAGAAAAGAGGAAAGAAAGAGGATAAGCGACTGGAGGAGCATTTTCAGCGCTTACTGGCTAGGGGTACAGGATATGTGTCTGCTGATCGATTGAAAGCCTACGGTTTCAATATAAGGTTTCAGTCCAAGCGGGAAAACAACAACGGATTGCAGTTGGCGGATTTGGTAGCTTACCCAGCCGCCCGCCATGTAATCGAGTCCCACCGTGCGAATCCTGCATTTGATTTGATAAATCCCAAGTTTTATCGAAAAAACGGAAAACTCTATGGACTTAAGATCTATCCCTGAAAAAACAAAGAGCCCAACTTTCGCCGAGCTCCTTGCCGATCGGGGACACCCCGGTCCAAATGTTTTTCTGAGAAGCCTCCCAGATACAACGCAAGATTAAACAAAAAGATTAAAGTGACCTACTGCAAAAACAAAAAAATTACCTTCTGAGGCAAATAGGAAATTAATTCAGGTTTAAAAAAGCGAAAAAAAAGGCATGAACACTCCCAGTTTCAAAGAAGACCATATCTCCCAGATCCCTGCGATCCAGTGGCTTTGCAAGCTGGGCTTTGAGTACCTGACCGAATCCGAGGCACTGAAGCTAAGGGGAAACAAGACGCAACAGGTGATTTTAGAGGAAGTTCTTCGAGAGCGGCTTCGCGTGATCAATTCGGAGAAGAAAGTCAGCTCCACCCGTACCACCTACATCAGTGATGCCAATATCGAAAACGGTATCCGTTCCCTTCAGGAAATCCCTCTGAATGAAGGCTACATCCATGGCTGTGAGTCGGTGTATAATTTGCTGACCTTGGGGATGGCCGTAGAGCAGTCAGTAGACGGAGATAAGAAAAGCTTTACCCTGCATTTTATCGATTGGGAAAATCCTTCAACCAACAAATTCCAGGTTACGGAGGAGTATAGGGTTATGCGAAGTACCTCCCGCGATCACTATGTACCTGACTTGGTACTTTTTATCAATGGAATTCCCATCGTCATCATCGAATGCAAGCGGCCCGATATGAAGGATCCGCTTCGTCAAGCCATTTCCCAACATCTAAGAAATCAACAGGAAGATGGAATTCGGAGCCTCTATGTCTATTCCCAATTGTTGCTTTCCTTGGCCACTCAGGAGGCAAGCTATGCGACAAATGGCACTCCCGAAAAGTTCTGGGCGAAATGGAAGGAGAAATTTCCTTCTGAGCTGGAGGAGAAAACCCACCAAGCCAAGCTAATCGAACTCAAAAACGCCAAATTGGCCCCAGAGCTAAGCAAAAAGCTATTTGGAGAGCGATTTCGATATGTGCAGCAGTATTTCGAAGCCTTGGAACAGCAGGAAGTTCAGGTTACCGAACAAGACGAATACCTCTATAACCTCTGCCGTCCTGAGCGCTTGATGGATTTGACTTACAGTTTTGTCCTCTTTGACGATGGAGCCAAAAAGATCACCCGATATCAGCAGTACTTCGCTGTCAAGAAAACTATGGATCGAATCAGGCATCCAGAAAAGGACGATACGGGAAGAATACGCAGAAAGGGTGGGGTGATCTGGCATACCCAAGGAAGCGGGAAATCCTTGACCATGGTGATGCTCGCACAGGCCATCGCCATGGAACAAAGCATCCCCAATCCAAAGATCATTCTGGTTACTGACCGAACCGATTTAGACCGACAGATTACCAATACTTTTCGCAAGTGCGGAATGGCAGTCAGTAATGCTGCCACAGGTTCCCAGCTCGTTCATTTGTTGGAAAGTCCTTCCGATGCGGTGGTGACGACCATTATCAATAAGTTTGCCGCCGCGGTCAAGAAGATCCAAAAGCCCCTCGACAACCCTAATATTTTTGTTTTGATTGATGAGGGACACCGAACGCAGCATGGCACATTCAATATCGAAATGCAGAAAACCCTTCCGAATGCCTGCTTTATTGCAATGACCGGAACGCCCCTGTTCAAAAAGGAAAAAAGTACTGCGGCAAAATTTGGGGGGGTGATAGATGCCTACACAGTAGATCAAGCAGTAGAGGACGGAGCAGTAGTTCCGCTTTTGTATGAGGGACGTTTACCAAGACTGGAAGTGAACTCAGGTCCCTTGGATCGGTATTTTGACATGGTTTCAGAGCCCTTTTCAGAAAATGAAAAAGCCGATTTCAAAAAGAAATTCAGCAGAGCAGATCAGATCAATTCAGCAGAGCAGCGCATTTATTCAATTTGTTGGGATATCAGCCTTCATTTTCGAGACAATTGGAAGGGAACTGGATTTAAGGCGATGTTGGTCTGTGATAAGAAAGTCAACGCCATCAAATTCAAGGAAATTCTGGATGAAATTGGATTGGTGAGTTCGGAGGTGTTGATTTCCTCCGTGGATGATCGAGAGGGAGAAGACTCAGTCTATGAGCAAAGTAGCGACAAAGTGCAGAAGTTTTGGAAGCGGATGATGCAGGAGCATGGAACTCCCAGAAAGTATGAGTCACAACTCGTCAGTCGGTTTCAGAATCAACCTGACCCAGAGATTATCATTGTGGTAGACAAGCTGCTTACCGGTTTCGACGAGCCAAAGACCACGGTATTATACCTAACCAGAAACCTTCAGGATCATAAACTTCTTCAAGCCATTGCCCGGGTAAATCGGGTCTATCCAGAAAAGGATTTTGGCTATGTGATTGACTATTACGGCGTGATCGAAAATCTGGATGATGCCTTGAAAATGTATTCCGCATTTCAGGAATTTGACGAAAAAGACGTGGAGGGAACCTTGGTAAATATCGCCGAGGAAATCAAAAAACTTCCGCAGAAACACTCTGAGCTTTGGGATATTTTCAAGGAAGTCAAAAATTCCCGAGATGCGGAGGGGTATCAGATGATTCTTAGAGATGAGGCGCTTCGGGTTGTTTTCTATGACAAGCTTTCCGCTTTTGCAAAATCTTTAAAGCTGGCACTTTCCACGGTTTCATTTCACGATGATACCGATCCGAAGTTGATTGAGCGATATAAATCAGATTTACTTTTCTTCCTCAAGCTGAGAAATGCAGTTTCGGCCAGATACTCAGACCGGATTGATTACAGCCGTTATGAAAGTCAAATCCAAAAACTGATCGATACCCATGTGACCGCTGAGAAAGTGGAGCCGATTACTGAACTAGTGAATATTTTTGATCAGGAGAGCTTTGCTAAAGAGGTCGAAAAGACCGTAGGAGAGGCAGCTAAAGCGGACAAAATTGCGAGCCGAACAGCAAAGCATATCGCTGAAAAGATGGAGGAAGATCCGGCTTTTTATAAGAAGTTTTCCCAAATGCTCTCCCAAGCGATCGCCGACTATGAAGCAAGACGGATATCAGAGACTCAATACCTGCAACGAGTAAAAGATGTCATGAATGGTGTCTTGAACCACACCGATTCCGATTTACCTGAATCCTTGAGGCAGGAACCAGTGGCAGCCGCTTTTTATGGATTGACATTGGAGTTTGTGAAGGAGAAAATGAATGACAAAAAAGTTTCGGGATTAATCAGCGAACAGGCTTCGCTTGCGATTGACCAGCTGGTAAAGACAGCAGTTTTTGGAACCAGTCAAAAACCAATCGTGGATTGGGAAAACAAGGACATGATCACAGGAAAGCTGATTATTGAGATTGGAGATTATTTGATAGACGAAGTGCGGGATAAATATCAGCTGGATTTGGCTTTTTCAGAGTTGGATGAGTTGGCGGTCAAGATTTTGGAAGTAGCCAAGAGACGTTATAAATCATGAAGGATTCATTTCAATTTGGCTCCAAAGTAATTGATTACCAAATCACCTATTCGGATCGAAAGACCTTAGGAATCACCGTCACGCCTGAATCAGAAGTCATTATCCAAGCTCCTCTAGATGCAAAAATCGAACGGATTCAGGAGATTTTACACAAAAGAGCGCCTTGGATTCTTAAGCAGCAGAGCTTCTTTCTATCCTTTCAGCCTAGAACCACAGAGCGAAGGTATGTGAGCGGGGAAACGCACCTTTATCTAGGAAGGCAGTATAAATTGAAAGTAATTCAATCACATAATGAATTGGTGAAACTGCTTCATGGAGAATTGGTGGTTGAAACTCCTAATCAGAAAAATGTAAGATCTTTGGTAAAAGCATGGTATCTGGCAAAGGCGAAAGAAAAATTCCAAGAACTCTCAAATCAGTGGATCCATAGGTTCGGACCCGAAGGAGTCCAGCCAACCTCCATTGTTTTGAGAGAAATGCCGTTACGTTGGGGAAGTTGTACTCCAAGAGGAAAAATCATTTTAAATCCCGAACTCATCAAAGCACCCAAAGGATGCATTGAGTATGTGATTGTCCATGAACTCTGTCATTTAGTATATCGTGACCACTCACCTGCGTTTTTCAGACTTCAAACCCGATATATGACAGGTTGGGAAAAGTGGAAGATGAAACTGGAAAAGCTATTGGCATAAATAGACCTTGAAGCAAGCGCAAGTTCTGCTACTTCAGAAACTTGGAAAAACACCTGATAAATGGTCTGACTTTCGAGGGCCGTATTTTAAAATTCAGATTCGCCTATCATCCCATTTTATTTTTACTGACCCAAAAAGCTAGAAATTCCTTGGAACAAAAAGCCCCGTCAAATCCCTGAGGCTGGACATTGTTATTTAGGACAGGGCAAACAAGTCGATGTAGGATTGAAAAGCATAGACCCTGTTTCTCCTGAAGCCTGTCAACTCCACCAATATTCCAAGGTCGACGAGGTCGTTGACCAAGCGAATGGCAGTGGAGACATGCACATCCAGCACTTCTGCCACTCTCGCACTATCGATGATTGGATTGCCGTAGAGAACCTTCAATAGCTTTTTCGCTTCCTGTTGCCTCTTGCCTAACTCAATAAGCTTGGTAAACTCAACATGTTCACGCAAGGCCAGTATTCGTTGGAAAGTGTTGATACTTGCCTCAGCAGTTTCGATTACGCCAACCAGAAAAAACCCAAGCCAAGACTGAATATCATTTTTTTCACGTACCCGCATCAAATGGTCATAATAATCTCTGCGATTTTTTTCAAAGAAGTCGGACAAGTACAAAACCGGTCGCTTCAATAGACCTTTGTCGAGCAAGTAAAGTGTGATCAACAGCCTCCCAATTCGACCGTTCCCGTCTAGGAATGGGTGAATAGTCTCGAACTGATAGTGAATGAGCGCGATCTTAAGCAAATGCGGCACATTGGTCGGAGTATCGCTTGTATCTGCATGGATAAAATACTCCAAATCACCCATCAATTCTGAAATTTCGTCATGGGTCGGCGGGACGAAAATTGCGTTCTTTAGACTCGGTCCTATCCAGTTTTGGCTGGTTCGAAACTCTCCTGGCATTTTTTCCTTGCCACGTGTCCCCTCCAACAATGAAGCATGGGTATGTTTGATCAAGCGTGTGGAAATTGGGATTTTTTCCAATTCCATTATTGCTTGATTCAAGGCCACAATGTAGCGTTGTACTTCCTTCCAGTCTTCTCTTCTTTCAGGTTCAATATCCTGTTCGTTGGTTAAAGCCTCCTGAAAGGATGTTTGTGTTCCTTCAATCTTACTTGAAACCGTCGCTTCCTTGGTGATATGCATCTTGATAAAGAAATCCACATCAGGTATCAATTCTGAAAAAGCATCCAATTTACCTAGGCAACGATCTGCTTGACTCAGTAGATTTGCCAACTTGGGATCTGAAATCACCCATTCATAATTGATCTTTTCAGGCCTAAAACTCTGGTATTCCATCCGCTTGACCCAGTTTCCTGATTTGAAAGTCTTGATGTCCCTTGTCTCCATACCTGCCTAATTTCTGATTATTATATTTGCAAAAATAATCTTTTTTGCAAATATAAATTAATGTATTTGCACTTAATAGATTTTGTACAAATATGAGAATTCATCTTTGCAGTTCGAGGCGACTTTTGGCCAAGGAAAAGCCCAATCGAATACTGGGGCTTTGAGTGTTGAATGAGGAATCTGCAAATAGGTTGATGGAGGATTGAAAAGCAGAGACCCGGTATCACGTATGGCGAGTCAATGCCAACAGAGGACGAGACCAATAAGACATTTGATCTCAAAAAATAGCATTCCAGCTTTGTGCCTCCACTCTCTTTTTTGTCTAACAACTTTTAAAAAACTGCTTCTGACCGAGTCGAGCCTCAATTTCCTTGGCAGTCTTGGTGATGGAAAGTCCGCCTAGATTGGTGCACCTGAGGGTATTGGGGATGCTGTTACCAACCACATACATGGTTTCGATGACTTCGTCGAGCGGAATCAGGTGGTCATAATCTGCCATGGCCATATTGGCGCAGGAGAGTGCATTGGAAGCTGCCATGACGTTTCTGTTGAGGCATGGGGCTTCCACCCGGTTGCCAATCGGGTCACAAATCATACCCAAAGAACTCTGCAAAGCCATGGATGCCGCGGATAGGCTTTGCTGCAAGCTCCCTCCCGCAAGACTGACGATCGCCGCCGCTGCCATGCAGGAACCGGAACCGCATTCGGCTTGGCAACCTCCGACTTCAGCAGCAAAAGTGGAATGCGCCGCAATGAATACGCCGATCAGTCCGGCAACCATCAAGGCCTTTACTGTTTCTTCGTCAGAAAGTCCAAGAGTGTCCGCCACAGCCAAAACCGAGCCCGGCATGGCCCCACAGGATCCTGCGGTCGGCGCCGCCACAATCACGCCCATGGAGCTCTTGACCTCCATGATCGCGGACACATACATGATGATCTTGTTCAGTACGTCCGCAGCGACCAACTTCCTGTCCTCCACCATCGACTTGAACTTGACCGACTGTGGACCCAAGATCCTGTCTTCGAAGTGGGTTCCCTTCAATCCCGTTTCGACTGCATTTTTCAGGATTATCCGGATATCCTCCATTTTGGAAAGGACTTCCGCTTCGGAGATATTGCCCCGCATGCTTTCGTACCGTACTGCCAACTCCCAAAGGCTGAGCCCCTTGTCCTGATTGTAGGCCAACATTTCTTCACAAGTGATGAAGGGAACGGTTTGATTCTTGACTGAAAGGATTGGCAATACAGGCCTGATTTGTTTTGCGCTCCTTACCGTTTCGAGCGCAAGCAGGTCTTGGATGAGGTTCGTGTCCAAGGATTCCCTCGACCTGATTTCGACGAATGGCCTTTCGTCGACAATGATGTCCCAATCTGCACAGTCCCCGGTTTTTTCCAAGTATTTTTGAATGCCGACCGGATCGTCGGCAAAAACCAAAGTCACATAGCTATCCCCGGCCATGGACACTTTTGTTCCGTCAATCTCAATGACCTCAATCATTCCACCCCCGGTGGAAATGGCGATTACCTGATGGCTTTCCCATGGGTTGGTCAGGGTGATTTTATAGGTGTTAGGGTGTTCTGCCTGAATATCCTTGATGTTGATTTTCGCCTGAATGCCAGCAGCACCCAAATGCTGTTCGGAATGGACCAAGCGCTCGTCATAAGCCTCCCAGCCCAGAAATCCTCCGAAAAGTCCCATGTCGGAACCTTGGTCTTTGTGGGTGGTGGCCAAAGAGCCATTGGGGTCGAAGTCAATTTCTATCGAAGAAATTTGGCCGTCCATCAGGTCATGGCATATGCGCCCGATCCTTAGGGAAGCAGCGCAATGGGAACTTGAAGGTCCTCTCATGACAGGCCCCACGACATCATTGAATATACTCGGGAATGTTTCCATAGGTCCCAATTTATCAAATTTCAATTAAAACATCCTTCATGAATCAAAATATAAACGGCGGCTTGGGAATGTCGCTTCATACTAGCTCGGATTGTCAAACTCCACATACTTGAACGTATGTGAACCATCTTCAAACAGCTCAAAAAGCCCATAGCCTTTGTTGGTGTTTTCATAGGGCTCGTCGCTCCACCAATTTCCGGATACGGCCCCGCTGCAGTGATAATGGATGTTTTGGTAGAGGAGTGATTCCACCAAATGGATATGCCCGCTGATGCAGGCCTTCACGTTTTTGTGTTTGAAAAACA
This sequence comes from Mariniradius saccharolyticus AK6, assembly GCF_000330725.2. Lineage (GTDB taxonomy): Bacteria > Bacteroidota > Bacteroidia > Cytophagales > Cyclobacteriaceae > Mariniradius > Mariniradius saccharolyticus. Next base: position 248,307 of record NZ_AMZY02000010.1, read on the forward strand.
AATTGATCAAAGGCTTGGCATCGATGTGCATCCAGGCTCCTGGTACGATCCAATTGCCCGTTTCGGCATTGTTGCCATCCAAAAATGGGGTCGCGCCCAAGATTGGAATATGGGAAACAATCAAAATCGGCTTCTCCGCGGGTATGGATTGCAGCGTTTGCTCGAGCCATGCTGCCTGCGCTGTATCCAGTTTGGCGGTGTACCAAGTGCCATCCTCCTTCTTGTGCGTACTGTCGAGGACTATGAAATGCCAGCCTTTGGATTCGAAGGTGTAATAAGGCATTTCCATACCATGTTCCCGCATCACCCAAGCCTTCCCCGGGAAAGGCTCCTCGTGGGGAGTTTTGCCCCAAACGTCATGGTTACCGATGCAGTGGTAAATCTTCAGATCTGGATAGGCGGCACGGATTTTTCGCCACACGGCCCATTGGGCTTCTGTTTCCGCTTCATCCTTTCCCAATGCATCCATGATGAGGTCGCCGCCGTTCACAAAAAAATCGATCGGCTGTTCCTTGTTTAGAATATGGTCAAAACATCTCTTGACCCCTTCCTCGGCACCAACTCCCGGCTCAATATGCATATCTGTCACATGGGCAAATCGCAAGATGGGAGTTTTGGCTTGCAAGGGTTCAGTTTTAGGGTTGGTACAGGCAAGGGGTAGAACACTTGCGCCCAAAGTCCCCAAACCGAGAGCCTGGAGAGCGTTTCTTCTTGTGATTTTGGATTTCATAGCATTGGTATTTCAAAGATGAAAAACGCGATCAATAAAGATGGACTTTATCTTTAAAGGATAGCAATAGCGAAGATATCCGAATTTTCGGTTTTTGAAAGGCAATTGGACGGTTGTGGGAGGATTCGAAAGACCATCATTCCCGAAATGGAAAAGACCTCAATCGAATCGGATTTTTTTGCATAAATTATTCCGTCGATAAACTCAATCCAAACTGATGGTCCCAAAAAGACTTACCGCCGCGATTCCGCTTTTATTCATGATTTGTATAAGTTCATTTTCCCAGCAAATCCGTTTGCGTGAGACCAAAACAGGAGTCGATTTCCTATCAGGCGGAAAAGTCTTGTTGACCTACCAAACATCTACGGCTGAGGTGCCCGAGGGCGTAAAAGCTGAATTCAGAAAGTCCGGCTTTATCCATCCGCTTTTTTCCCCTTCCGGTCAGGAACTCACCCGCATACAGCCACCTGACCACTACCACCACTATGGCATTTGGGGCCCTTGGACAAAGACCTTGGTAGAAGGACGGGAGGTGGATTTTTGGAATTTGGGAGACGGAAAAGGCCGGGTGGATTTTGACCGTTTGATCTCCAAAAAAGAAAAAAAGGATAACGCCGAGATCCTCGTCCGACAAAAACACACCGATCTCCTTGCTCCGAACGGCGCCCAAGTCGCCATCGAGGAAGATCTCGGCATCCGCGTTTGGAATATGGAGCAAAACAGGTATGCCGTGGACTATACCACGGAAATTTCCACTCCCCTGAAAACTCCCGTGGTCTTGGAAGCCTACAGGTACGGTGGTGGAATCGGCTTCCGGGCGACGGCAAGATGGGATGCAAGCAACAGTCATATCCTTACCTCCGATGGCAAAGACCGGAAAACCGCCGATGGCAGCTATGCCAAATGGGTGATGGTGTATGGGGTTTCCGACGACCCTTCCGGGGAAAGTGGAATCCTTTTTCTCAGCCATCCCGAAAACCGCGCCCATCCCGAACCCATGCGGGTATGGCCGGAAGACTCAAACGGGGGCAAGGAAAATGTCTTCCTAGAGTTCTGTCCCATCCGCCTCCAAGCTTGGGAAATCCTCCCCGGCAAGACAAATACTTTAAAGTACCGCATGATCGTCTTTGACGGTAAAATGACCGCGACGGAAGCGGAGAGTTATTGGAAAACATTTGCAGCACGATAAAAAACCCAAGGTTCAAACCTCATGAAACGAAGAGAATTTATCAAAACCACCGCATTGGCAGGTACCGCCTTGGGTTTCCCGACCATTTTCCCCGCTTCGGTATTCGGTAAAAATGCCCCCAGCAATAAGATCAATATCGGCCAAATTGGCTGCGGAAGGATCGCACGGTCACACGACCTTCCCGGAACCTGGGCACATGATATGGCCCGCATCGTAGCAGTTTCGGATGTGGACAGCAAAAGGATGGCGGAAGGAAAAGCCTTGATCGAGGCTCATTACACCCAAAAAATGGGGAAGCCTTATCTCGACGTCAAGCAATATGGAGATTACCGGGAAATGCTGTTGGACAAAGACATCGACGCCGTGATCATCAGTACACCTGACCATTGGCATTCCCAACCGGCCATGGAAGCAGCTTTGGCTGGAAAACACATCTACCTTCAAAAACCGACTTCCCTCACCATCAAAGAAGGCCGTCAATTGACGGAAGTGGTGAAGAAATCCGGAGTAGTCCTGCAGTTGGGTACCCAGCAGCGGTCCAGTCCTCAGTTTCGTATTGCCGCCGAACTGGTCAGGAACGGCAGGATCGGAAAATTGCATACAGTCCGTATCGGGCTTCCGGGCGATCCTTCAGGGCCCAAGGCCAGTCCGATGCCTGTTCCGAAAAACCTGAATTTTGACATGTGGCTAGGGTCCACGCCGGAATTGCCCTACTCCGAAATCGGCGTGCACCCGCAGGAAGGATACGATCGTCCTGGTTGGCTGCGACATGAGAATTACGGTGCGGGCATGATCACAGGCTGGGGACAGCACCATTTTGACTCGGCGGCATGGGGCATGGATACCGAACTCACCGGACCACGTTTTATAGAAGCGGTCGCGGAATTCCCCAAGTTCGGATTTTGGAATGTCCACGGCGATTTTATGGTCAAGGCCGAATACGAAAATGGCGTCACCATGCTCACGAGCGGCGGCTTCCCCAACGGCATTCGGTACGAGGGTACGGAAGGTTGGATATGGGTCTCCCGGGGCGATTATGTGGCTTCTGCTAGCGACCCGGTTGCCAAAGACAAGAGTTCAAAAGCATTAGACGCCTCTGATCCAAGGCTATTGGAATCCGTGATCGGGCCCAGTGAAATCCATCTTTATAAGAGTGCAGACCAACACGGAAATTGGCTGGAATGCATCCAAACGGGAAAGGAACCTATCTCCCCGATCGAAATCGGCCATCGCTCTTGCTCGGTGTGCCTGGTCAGCCACGTGGCGATGAAAGTAGGAAAAAGACTCGAATGGGATACAAAAACCGAAAAGTTTGTCAATGACGATGAAGCAAATTCCCATCTCAGCAGATCCCAACGAGCTCCTTATGGGACGGATTTTGTCAAAGTCTAATCAGGAAAATTGAACTTGATGAGGTGTATTATCGCATTTTCCCTTTTACTTATCATTGGTTGTGTGCAGCCAAAGGAAGAGACCATGGCCGACAAACGCAAGATTACCTTTATGTCCCTTAATCCGGGACATTTTCACGCAGCACTCATCCACAAGTCCATGTATCCCCACGTGGATTCGACCGTCTATGTCTTTGCTCCTGCAGGCGACGAACTCAAGGATTATCTTGGGAGGATCGACAGCTACAATTCCCAGCCTCAGAATCCCACAGCATGGAAAATTGAAGCATACGTAGGCACTGATTTTTTGTACAAAATGATTTCCCAAAAACCAGGGAATGTCATGGTAGTTGCGGGGAAAAACGACCAAAAGATTGACTACATCATGGCAGCAATCCAAAATGGCATCCATGTCTATGCTGATAAACCATTGGTAATCAATCGGGAAGGATATGGGAAATTACGGGAAGCCTTTGTCTTGGCAGCCCAAAAGGACTTGCTGCTCTACGACATCATGACGGAGCGCTTTGAGATTGCTTCGATGTTGCAGCGGGAGTTATCGATGAATCCCGAGGTATTCGGCGAGCTGGTTGAAGGCACTTTGGAGGAGCCTGCCATTACCAAGGAGAGTGTGCATCATTTTTACAAGCAAGTTTCGGGAAAGCCCTTGGTCCGGCCGGACTGGTTCTTCGATGTCAGGAAGCAAGGTGAAGGCTTGGTAGATGTCACGACCCATTTGGTGGATTTGATCCAATGGGCGGCTTTCCCGGAGCAAACTTTGGACACTGCAGATGTACAAATGCTTTCAGCCAAAAGATGGCCGACTCCACTTTCCATTGAGCAATTCCAGCAGGTAACTGGAAAAACGGCTTTTCCCGAATACCTGAAAAATGACCTTCAAGGTGATACATTGCAGGTGTTCGGCAACGGGGAATTGCACTACACCCTCCGCGGTAAGCATGCAAAGGTCAGCGTGACTTGGGATTTTCAGGCTCCGGAAGGTGGCGGAGACACGCATTTTAGCATCATGCGGGGCAGCAAAGCCGAACTCATCATTCGGCAGGGCCCCGAACAAGCCTTCAAGCCAACTTTATATATCAGGCTACTTGAGGGACAGGAGAAAGCGCTGAAGGATGCCATTCGAATCGCCTTGCAGACGAGGTATCCCGGACTTGACTTGGAAAAACAGTCAAACGGCGAACATCAGATTTTGATTCCCGACGAATACCATGTCGGACATGAGGCACATTTTGCCCAAGTGACAGAAAAGTTTCTGGAGTATTTCCTAGAAGGAAAAATGCCCGCTTGGGAGGTCCCCAATATGTTGGTAAAATACCATACGACTACCCGGGCCTTGGAACTCGCGGGCAATTATCCTTAGGCGACGGATCGAACCAACGACTCTTTCTCAAGCACTTTTTTACCCTCCGGGTGTAACGATTAACCATTTGATTTCATGAAAAATATTTTCCGAACTCCGAAAAACCGGGTGATTTCATGACCGTTGTCATATGATTTTTGAAATCTACTTTTTGGGGTAAGTTTATTTAGATTTTTTAAAAATAGTGATTGTTTAGAATCATTCTAAGCGGTATGTTTGCATCACTATTTTAACTCAGTCTAAATAAACAAGATGAAAGCGATATACTTATTCCTCCTGTTATCCCTAGTTCCCCTGATAGGAATGGCACAGGAAAGTGCTCTAAAGGGAAAAATCTCCGACAAAAACAACAACCCGCTGCCCTATGCTTCGATCCAACTGGTAGGCACCGTAAGGGGAGTCCAGAGCAATACGGATGGGAATTTTGTAATGAACAACATCCCCAGTGGGACCTACACAGTCAAGGTGATGAATTTGGGCTATGAGGATGGTTCTAAGGAGGTCGTGCTGGTTCCGGGACAAACCACAGAGCTTGAAATCGTTCTTTCGGAAGAACCAATTTGGATCGATTCATTTGAACTGTTGAGCAGCCGGGGGATTTTGGGCCAGGAAAAACTCCCGGAAGTCGAGGATTTTCGCATCAATGCCGGAAAGAAGAACGAGGTTATCCGTGTGCGTGACTTGGACGCGAATCTTGCGATGAACAACAGCCGGCAGATTTTTGGCCGTACACCAGGGATATCGATCTGGGAAAATGACGGTTCGGGAATCCAATTGGGAGTGGCATCAAGGGGACTTAGCCCAAACCGATCCTGGGAATTCAACGTGCGCATGAACGGCTATGACATCACGCCCGACCCGATGGGCTATCCGGAGGCTTATTTCACTCCGCCGATGGAAGTTGTGGAAAAAATCGAGGTGATTCGTGGCGCTTCGTCGCTCCAATTCGGACCGCAGTTTGGAGGCCTGCTCAACTTTGTATTGCGAAGACCGGACCAATCTACCCGCTTTACGGCCGAGACACTCAATACATTCGGCAATAATGGTCTTTTTAGCACCTTCAACTATATTGGCGGCACCGAAGGCAAATGGAGCTATACTGCCTATTACCAAAAAAGAATTGGCCAGGGATGGAGGGAAAATGGTTATTTCAATACCGACCACGCCCATTTGGAAGTCAGTTATGCAGCCAGCAACAGACTTAGACTTGGCTTTGAAGCGACCTATATGACCACGGAGAGTCAACAGCCAGGCGGATTAACCGATGCGCAGTTCAATCAGGACTCCCGCCAAAGTACCCGAAGCAGAAACTGGTTCAGCACGCCATGGTTTGTACCTTCATTTTCCGCCCAATATATCGTCTCGCCTGCTACCAAATTGGATTGGAAGGTATTTGCGACGATTGCCGAGCGCAACAGCATCGGTTTCATGAAGGCAATCAATATCGAGGATGACTTTGGCAACCGTCAGGTGGACAGGGATTTTTACACTACCTATGGTTCTGAACTCCGCATGACGACCGAGCATTCCCTTTTTGGATTCAAGAATACGCTTGCGACAGGTTTGAGATATTTCAACGGGAAGATCGACAGGGTACAATCTGGGGTTGGTGATAACGGCACGGACATGAACTTCGATTTGCTTCCCGGTACATCCTATCCACGGGATTTGGATTTCCGAAACACAAACTTGGCTGCATTTGCGGAGAACATATTCCGGTTTTCGGAAAAATTCCTCCTGACAGCGGGCCTCAGACTGGAGCAAATCCAGTCAGAAAACAAAGGACAGTTTTCGGTGAGCAATGGAGTCCCGATTTTCATGGACCCGGTAACGAGAACCAGGTCATTTGTCATTGGCGGACTAGGGGCAGAATACCACATCACTCCGACAACGGAACTGTACTCGAATCTTTCCCAAGCATACAGGCCGGTGTTGATTTCGGACCTGACTCCTCCTGCCACTACAGACGTGATTGACCCCAATCTGCAGGATGCACGGGGTTACAACTTTGACTTCGGATACCGCGGCAATATCGGGACGGTTTTCAACTTTGACCTCAGCTACTTCCACCTGAACTACGCCAACCGCATCGGCACCATCACCCAACTCGACCAGGCCGGACAAAGCTATCAGTTCCGCACCAACTTGGGTGAATCCGTAAGTAAGGGCTTTGAAGGCTATCTTGAGTTTGATCCTGTGACGGCCATTTTCAAAACATCACGGTATGGTTTCCTCCATTTCTTTGCTTCACTTGCCTTTGTGGATGCCACTTACCAGGATTTCCTGACCACAAGCTTGGTAAATGGACAATTGGTCGAAAGCAACCTGAAAGGCAACCAAGTCGAAAATGCCCCAAGAAAAATCAACCGCTACGGTGCGACCTATAGATTCAGAACCTTCTCGATGACCTGGCAACTGAGTGACATTGGTGAGACGTTTGCGGATGCCTCCAACACCGTGACGCCCAATGCGGCAGCAACGACCGGTCTTATCCCTGCCTATAAGGTCCAAGATCTGTCCGCCAGCTATATCTTCAAAAAGCGATATACCCTCAAAGCAGGTATCAATAACCTGACCGACGAGCGCTATTTTACGCGCAGGGCGGGCGGCTATCCCGGACCGGGCCTAATGCCAGCCGACGGGCGGACGTTCTATACCACATTTGGCTTGAGGTTCTAAAAAAAAGCCCTTTCCATCTGAGAAAGCCGCGCGGGATTTCCGTGCGGCTTTGTTTTTTGGTGTTTGGGGAAAGTTTTTAAGGCCGACTTGGAAACGCACAGAATTTGGATGAGCAATATCCAAGAACCAGAATGTGGACGAGTAAGCTTTTTTCAAATAATCTCTCCCTGCCAAAGCCGCTCCAAGAATATTTTCCAAGGAACGATAGAAATGTCCCCAGCTTTCCTTTCCAATGGATCGTCACTTACTACGATCAGCTTTTTTACGGAATATTCCTCTGAAAAGCTCTTTAACCCTTTCAAATGCCTCGGCTGTACATTGTCCGTCCCTTTCACTTCTATTGCCACCTCATGGTCGCCGAGTATAAAATCAACCTCGAACTGAGAAGTAGTACGCCAATAAGAAATCATATAGTCCTTTTCAGAATACTTACTGTGTGCATGTAACTCCTGGTAAATAAAATGCTCAAAAGCATGTCCAAAAGACTCACTTTTAGCCTCTATTCTACCCCGTTTCAGAAGCTTGTTGACGATGCCCAAATCAAAGTAGTAAAACTTTGGAGCCAAAATTACCCTGCGCTTGGGCTTTTTTTGAAATGAAGGCAAAAAACGGCCCAATAAAGTGTCTTCCAAGATCTGGAAATACTCTTTAACAGTATTATGGCTAACACCACATTCGGTAGCAATATTGGAGTAGTTGACGATCTCGCCGTTGGAGAAAGCAGCAGCTTCGAGAAACTGCGTAAAGGCATTTATATTCCGAATCTTCGCTTCAGCCAAAATTTCGTCCTTTAGGTAATTCCCAATGTACGCTTCAATCAATTTTTTAGGGTTTTCCGACAAATAGTGGCGCGGCAACAGCCCGTTGTTTAAGGCCCTCAACAATTCAAAATCGGGGATTTCAGCGTGAATGAGCGGATACAGTTCATACCTAAGCGCCCTCCCTCCTAACAGATTGTTTCCGGCTCGAATGATCTTTCTAGGGCTTGAGCCGCTTAGGATAAACCTCACCGAATGGTTTACGATCAGCCAGTGGATTTCATCCAACAAAGCTGGAATTTTCTGTATTTCATCGACAACGACTGGAACAGTATTGCCACTCGCCAATACAGCCTGTCGAAACTGCTGTGGTTCGGATTGATACCTCAAAAAAGTGTCAGACAATAATAAATCGAACCATAACGCATTAGGAAAAAGACTCTTCAACAAGGTACTTTTCCCTGTCTGACGTGCGCCCCAAAGGAATAAGCTCTCATTTCCAGAACCCTCCAAGACTTGCTTTCTTACAAACATAGCTCAAATTTTACTTACAAATATCATGATAATTGTAAGTAATACTTACAATTATCATGATATTTTTAAACCATATTCACAAAAATCATGGAAAACAAATGAAGAACTCCGGAGGCAACCGGGATTGACCAATCGCCATTCCCAAGCTTCATGGATCATATCGGAATAAACAACTCAAAATACTCTCGGAAAGGATTCAATCCCTACACCTCCTCTATCACCGAATATCCTTCCGACATATCTCCGGAAGTCCAGGCCCATTTTTCATGCAGCCGAATTTTGCCATTGGGAAGGATTTCGGGGATGGAATGGCACTTGCCCGTCATGATTTCGCCCCTATCATTGATTTGGTGGTACACCATATCGATACAGCCGCTTTCATCCACTAAGCCTAGCAGATGACCTTGGATGATTCTTCCTCCTTGGTATGCCGCACTGAGGATATTGCCTGACTGCTGGTAGTGGAAGCGTGTCTCGGAGGAGGTTTCACCATTCCCCGTGTTTTGCACGGGCCTGAAGATTTTGTTGTGGTAGGTAGGCATATGTGATACGTTTATCAGTATTCCAGTCCTTACTTCTATATAGTTTCACGTTATCGAATCCATACGTGTGCATAAGCATTGGAGAATATACAACAGGTCAAATTGAAACCTTAATCTTCATAATAGACTATTTCACGCTTAAAGACTTTTCTAAGGACTCCATCTATGAATTCTTTTTGCTCTATCCAATTACCCAGTTCATCATAAGAATAAGTAAAAGTTGTTGTTCTTGATTCACCGCTTTCAACGGAACTTATTTTTTTTCCAACTACATTCCCAAACACATCAAGCTCGTTTTCAGACAAAAATGTTTTTCCTGTCCGTAGATCGGTCTCCAAAACCTTCGCCGGGTTTCTGTAAGAATCGCTTCCAAAAAAATTAATTGTAAGGTTCCTTAGCCTTGATTCGTTACCATAGTCTTCCACCTTGATTATCCGCTCCTGTTCGTCAAATTGAAAATACTTCCTAGCGATATAGGAGCTGTCGCTGTTAACTGTAGTAACCTCCTCCGTACGGTTTTCCAGCTTGTGATGATAGGCCATCCTCATTTCACTGTTTCGCTTTTCAATAATCGTAGTATGGTTTGTACTTGGATACAAATAATGAAAGCTTGCGGTATCTGTCTGATCAATGGATTTGAAGATGTACGTTTCTTCGATTAATCGATGTAACGAGTCATAGCGATAGGACCAAGTTGCGGATGGAACAAGTTTACTATCATGTAGTTTTAAATCAATTTTCTTGACCTTCCATCCTTGACGATCAAATTGCACGATGAAATTTAGCATCCCAAAAAAATCGTATGGGACGAGATTTACTGTATCACTCTCTTTTCCACCTGGCTCAAATGCATAATTTCTGACTTCTTGGACTTGCCCTTTTAGATTCATCGACACCGAGTGTTTGACAGATAATTGACTTTTTTGGCCAAAGGCAATTAGTGGCGTTCCAAAAAATAAAAGTAGAATAAGCAGTCTTTCCATAGGTGTAATTTTCAACAAAGAACCTAAGTTCAAAACAAAGTCGCACCAATTCTTTCAATTTTAGGATCGTCACTAAACTAGTGTGGAAAACTCTGCTTGCAAAATTGTGTGAAAATCTTTCCTACTAAGCGCATTCGCACAAAAGCTATCAAAACCGAAAAAAGGCTGGCCAATGAAACTCTAATTTAAAAGAATCGGAATTCTAATTGGTCATTCAACCGCTTTCCTCTCCCCCTCTTGGGCTTGTCCCGATAGCCATCGCGGACAAGGACCCCATGACTAATCCCGCAGATTCGGGATTATACCAATGAGCAAACGAAGCACCCCCTCGAAATGCTATAAAAACAAAAAAGCGGCCACATGACCGCTTTTCGCTCCCCCTCTTGGGCTTGAACCAAGGACCCCATGATTAACAGTCATGTGCTCTAACCAACTGAGCTAAGGAGGAGTTTTATCTAACCGCTTTCGGTTAAAGTGTTGCAAAAGTAATAGCACTACCGTTTTTTTCCAAACCTCAATCTCAAAAAAATTCCATACCCCTTAGCTTCCATCTATTTTCATTCATAATCAGGTACTTATTTTTTGTGCCATACAAGGCCGAACAGGCTCAACATAAGATAATTCTCTTTCTGTTTGGAAAATTTCCCCCTGAGGACTACCAAACCTGCGCTAGATTCCATAAATTCCATTGTATTTACCCTGTCAATCAATATATGGAAACATTTCAGATTACAGTCAACGGAAAAAAGCAAGATGTCACCGCCGACCCGGAAATGCCGCTCCTTTGGGTCATCCGCGACCTGCTTGCGATGAAAGGCACAAAATTCGGCTGTGGCCAAGCCCTTTGCGGCGCCTGCACCGTCCTCGTCGACAATGAGGCAGTAAGGTCCTGCAGCTACCCGATCTCCCAAGTAGGGGACCAGAAAATCACCACCATAGAGGGACTGTCCGAAGACGGCGATCACCCACTGCAGAAAGCCTGGGTAGAGCATATCGTGCCCCAATGCGGCTATTGCCAATCGGGTCAAATCATGAACGCGGCAGCACTATTGATCTCGAATCCTAAGCCATCCGAATCGGACCTCGAGGCGGCCATGGCCGGTAACCTCTGCCGTTGCGGCACCTATACCCGAATCAAAGATGCCATCCTTACCGCTTCCCAAAATAGCTAAGCCATGAAAAGTTTTATCCCTGTGTTCAAAACAAGAGAACCGCAAAACAAAAGTGAGGTGTTCATTCCCTCCAGGCGTGATTTTCTCAAACTCGGTTCATTGGCCACCGGCGGCTTTCTATTGGGCGTCAATTTCCAATGCAGCGGGCCGAAGGGCGAATTGCTTACTTTTGCACCCAATGTGTACCTCAGCATCGACTCGGACAATCTCGTTACGATCATTGCCCACCGCTCAGAAATGGGCACTGGTATCCGCACCTCCTTGCCCCAAATCGTCGCGGATGAATTGGGTGCTGACTGGAACAAGGTGAAGATCGTACAGGCCGAGGGAGACGAGGAAAAGTACGGCAACCAAAATACGGACGGCTCATTTTCCGTCCGGATGTTTTATGAGCCCATGCGCAAGGCAGGCGCTACAGCAAAGCATATGCTGGTCGCAGCCGCAGCCGAAAAATGGGGCGTCCCGGCATCCGAATGCACCACTGAAAACGGTCAAGTTATCCATGCGGGGAGCAACAAGAAAATCGATTTTGGGGACTTGATCGAAAAGGTCAAGGATGCACCCATCCCGGCACCGGAATCCGTGACGTTGAAGGACCCTTCCACTTTTACGCTGATTGGCAAGGATGTCGCCATCTATGATAACAAGGCGATCGCCACCGGCAAAGCTGTCTTTGGTGCGGACGTGGATCTTCCAAACATGAAGATCGCCGTCGTCCGCCGCAGCCCGGTGGTTGGTGCAAAAGTCATTTCCTACAAGGATGAAAAAACGCTTGCCATCCCCGGTGTCAGCCAAGTCGTGAAAATCGACGGCGCGGGCATTCCTCCCGGCTTGGACAAACCCTTGGAAGGCTTGGCGGTCATCGCAGACAATACCTGGGCGGCTATCAAAGGCGCTGATGCATTGGAAATTGAGTGGGACCTGGGGCCAAACCAAAGCTATAACTCCGAAATCCAGCTCGAAGAAATGCTTGCCAGTACCGCCAAGGACGGCAAAATCCGACGAACGCGCGGCAATTTCAAAACCGCACTTCAAGGTGCCGCAAAGGTCATCGAGCGTACCTATGCAGCTCCATTCTACGCCCACTCGACGATCGAGCCGCCGGCAGCAATCGCTGATTACAAAGGCGACGGCACGGTCGAGATCTGGGCGCCTACGCAGCATCCCCAATGGGCCCGGCAAGCCGTGGCCGCTGCCTTGGACATCGATTACCAGCAGGTCAAAATGAACGTGACGCTCCTCGGTGGTGGATTCGGGAGAAAATCGAAGCCTGACTTTGTGGTCGAAGCGGCCTTGCTCTCCAAAGCCGCCAAATCACCTGTCAGGGTCCAATGGACACGGCAATGTGATCTGAACCATGATTTCTACCATTCCCTGAGTGCGCAGCGAATAAAGGCCACGATCGACAAAGACGGCAAGATTTCAGGCTGGAACCACCACACGGTCTTCCCGGCCATTGGTGCCACCGGAAATGCCGACGAGGTCCATCCTTCTGATGGCGAACTGGGCCTTGGCTGCACGGACTTCCCGTACAACGTCCCCCATATCCAAATCGAAACCCACGAGTCCAAGGCCCATACCCGTATCGGCTGGCTGCGCTCAGTGAGCAATATCCACCATTCCTTCGCCATCAATTGCATGATGGACGAGTTGGCGGAGGCGCGGGGCGTAGATCCTGTGCAGCAAGCTTTGGAATATCTCGGCGAGGATCGGAATATCACATTTACGGAGGAAATGCCAGGTGGGAAATATGAAAACTACGGTGAGCCCATAGATGCTTTCCCTTGGAACACAGGCAGGATGAAGCGCGTCATCGAGCGGGTAGCCAAAGAGGCGGGTTGGGGAAATGCGCTTCCCGAGGGCCAGTCCTTGGGATTTGCTTCGCAAAAAAGCTTCCTGACCTATGTCGCCTGTATCGTCAAGGTACAAAAAGATACCAACGGAAAAATCAGCATTCCCGAAGTCCACTACGCCGTCGACTGTGGCGTGGCGGTGAACACGGACAGGATACGGTCACAGTTTGAAGGGGGTGCACAATTCGCGACGAGTTTGGTGATGACATCTGCGATCACCTTTGAAAATGGCAAGGTCAAACAAAACAACTTTGACACCTATCAGATCATCCGAATGCCGCAATCCCCGAAAAAAATCCATGTGCATATCGTGGAAAGCCAGGAAAAGCCAACCGGCGTGGGAGAACCACCCGTTCCGCCCTACATTCCTGCTTTGTGCAACGCGATGTACAAACTCACGGGAGAAAGGATTTTCAAGCTTCCATTTGGAGCCTGAGTTTGTTAAACCCCTTCGGAAAAACTGTGCAAATCAGTCAATCCGAAGGGGTTTTTCACTTTTTTGAAACGCAACATATACATATTTTAGTAGATTTGGGCGTTTTAGTGCATATCACCCAAATCCATGAAACGCAAGCTTTTAATTATTTTCACTGTATTTTTTGTGGTGCCTACCTTGATTTTGGGCATCTCCTTCGCGATCCTGCAAAGACACCAACAAGAACTTACCCAAAAGGTGATCGACTCCCTCAATCGGGAATTTGTCGGTGAACTCACCCTCGAGCGAACGGGGCTCGCCTTTTTTGAAAATTTCCCCTATCTCTCGATTGATCTGAAAGGCGTAGCGTTTTACGATTCCAAAGCACAAAATTCGAAGCCATTGTACCGGTTTGAGGATATCTATCTGGGCTTCAATGTCCTTGACCTGCTGAGCACCAACTATACGATCAAAAAAATAAAAGTAAAACAAGGACATTTGGACGTGGTCAAGTATCCAAATGGGGATATCAATATTCTTTTGGCCAAGGGCATGAAGGAGGAAAAAACCACGGAAGACTCCGACTTGGATCTTGACCTTGCGTCCATTGAAATAGAAAAAATCGATGTTTCCTACCGGGACCTCGGGATGGAGACCGACTATGTCATGCACATTGGCAAACTAAAGAGTAGCGTGTCGATACAGGAAAACCAACTAGAATTGGAGACGATCGGCAACCTTATTTTTGATCTGGATTATCAGGGAACCCACACTTTTTTTTCGAACAAACATGTACAATTGGACCTTGATCTTCAATATGATCTGGAAAAGCCAAAACTTACCCTGAATCCCTCCCAAATCCAGTTGGAAGAGGCATTTTTCGCCGTTTCAGGAACCGTAGATCTCAGCAATGAACTGACCGATTTCGACCTGAAGCTCGAGGGTCAAAAACCCGATTTCAAGATGGTCGCGGCATTTCTCCCCGCGGATCTTGCCGCGGCACTCAACGAATACCAAAACCAAGGCGAGGTGTTTTTCCACGGATCCGTCAACGGTCCACTCGGAGGTGAGCAGTTTCCTGCAATCTCGCTTGAGTTTGGCTGTGAGGATGCCTATTTCCTCAATCCTGAGATCAACAAAAAAGTCGAAAAGGTCAGGTTCACGGGATTCTACACCAATGGTGCGGAGCGGAATCTGAAGACCTCGGAATTGGTACTGCAAAATGTATTTGCAAAACCGGACAAGGGTATTTTTGAAGGTAGCCTGACCGTCAGGAATTTCGAAGATCCCTATGTCAAGATCAAACTCAATGCCGACTTCGATCTAGGTTTCGTCGGGGAGTTCTTTAATTTGGATGGAATTGACGGCATAGAAGGACAGGTTATTCTCAGCATGGATTTCGACGAACTGGTGGACCTGGATGCCTCCCAAGCCAGCCTCACTAAAATCAAAGAAAGTGTCCAATCAGAATTGACCCTGAGAAATCTCCACTTCCGCTTAGCTGACTATCCCTATCCAATCAAAGACGTCAACGCCCATATGGTGATGGAGGCAGGAAAAATCACACTCGATTCCCTTCGCCTCAAAATCGAGGATTCGGATTTTCGCTTGGCAGGGACAATCAGCGACTTTCCGGCGATTATCCATGGACTTCAAAAGCCCGTGGATGTCAAATTACAGGCAAGTGCGGAAAAACTGGATTTTGGTAAGCTGACCAACACGCCTGACGGGGAAACGCTAGAGGACCTTTCGCTCAAGTTGAGCTTTGCGGCAATCGCGCAGGATTTGATGCATTTTGACCATTTGCCAAAGGGTGAGTTTTTCATCGATGACCTCTACGCCAAGCTTGGCAAGTACCCACATACGCTTCATGATTTCGAGGCTGATATACTGATCGGAAACAACGAACTGGAGGTGAAGGGGTTCAAGGGTGAAATCGACCAATCAGATTTCTTTTTGAATGGCAGGGTGGAAAATTTCGAAAAATGGTTTCAGGATAGAATCGAAGGAGAATCGACATTTGAATGGGATGTCCGCTCCAAACAATTGAGAATTAATGACCTCCTGACCTACAACGGGGTAAATTACCTTCCGCAATCTTGGCGGGAAGAAGTACTCAGCAATTTGCATATTCATGGCACGGTCGATCTCCATTACGAGGGGGACCTGCAGTCTGCAGATCTATACCTCACTCAATTGGAGGGGAAAACTACCCTGCATCCCTTGAAACTGGAAAATTTCAGCGGGCGCATCCACTACGAGCCTGACTATCTTTTGGTCGAAAACTTCGGCGGGAAAATGGGCCTTTCAGATTTCAATATCCACATGGGCTTGGGATTGGATTCCGCCCACGCGACCAAACCCGATTATTTCCACTTCAAGGCCAACGCTCTGGACCTAGACGCACTGATGGGTTTCAAGAGCATAGAAGAAGATACCAACCATCAAGAAGCATTCAATATCTTCAAGGTTCCCTTTCGAAACATGGAATTCAAGGCTGACATCAAGAAGCTAAACTATCACACCTATTGGCTGGAGGATGTGCTTGGCCGTGCACGGACCACGGAGGACCATTACCTCTACCTCGATACTTTGGCACTGAGCTTGGCAGATGGAAATTTGGGTCTCAAAGGCTATTTCAATGGGAGCAACCCGGACGAACTCTACTTTTCGAGCAAAATGCGCGCGGAAAAGCTCGATATCGACAAGTTGCTTTTCAAGTTTGAAAACTTTGGCCAGGACTATCTGATCAATGAAAACCTGCACGGCAAGGTCTCCGGCACCATTGACAGCAAATTCCGCGTGTATCCAGACCTTACCCCCATCGTGGACAAATCAGAAGCAAAAATGGACTTGACGGTTTACCAAGGCAGCTTGGTGAATTTCGGGCCGATGTCGGCCCTGGCAGGCTATTTTTCCGACAAAAACCTCAACCGCATCCGGTTCGACACGCTCTCCAATACCTTCGACCTGAAGGGCGGAGTATTGCACATCCCCAGGATGAATATCAATTCCAGCTTGGGATTCATTGAGCTTTCCGGTACGCAGGGCCTGGATATGAAGATGGACTATTTCCTGCGTATTCCTTTGGGTATGGTTACCCAGGTGGGATTCAGGTCGCTTTTCGGTGGCAAAAACAAAAACGAAATCGATCCTGACCGTGAAGATGCCATTGTCTATCGTGATACCGACAAACGGGTCCGATTCGTCAATATCAACATGACCGGAACCCCGGACGATTACAAAATCGGCTTGGGAAAAGATCGGAACTAGTTTCTGGATTTGCCAATCGGCGTCTCGTCGCAGTCCACGTCCCCGACCACGTACTGCATGCCATTGAGCAAAAAGCGAAGCAAATCGGGGTTTTCGAAACTCTGCGCATTGTGCGAGGGAGAACAATACATCACCTTGCCTTTGCCCTGGGGCCGTATCCATGAGACGTAGGTAACGCCCTCAGGATTCGAAATCTTTTGTTCCGTAATCTTCCCATTTTCAAAATAGAGCAATGGAGTGAAATCCAGCGTCTCGTAGGCATTTTTGTAAAAATACGGCTCGTCTACATGACGGAAACCGGTCTTGGGAAAAGCCTGCACCAATGGATGGCTGGGGTCTGCCAGCTTGACATCGATCAGCTGCTGCACCGGGTGATAATCAAAGCTCGCCCCCACCAGCCTGCTGAATGCCCGGGAATTGTTATGCATCGTGATGCCCCCGTGCAGGACAAGCAATCCTCCGCCATCCTCCACATAGGCCAGTAGACTCTTTTCCAAATCGGCGGCACGCTGCATCAGCAAGACGGTATCGGTTTCGGGATTTTCAAGCGCCAACTTGTCCCAAAAGATGTTCCGCCGATCGGGCTTGGAACAGGTGTTGTTCAGGACCACGGCATCGAACTGGGCAAGATTCCCCGCTTCAAACATCCGAATATCCTTGCTGGCTGTGACTTCAAATGCACCGCTCTTGGCTCCAAGTATCTTGACGACTTCCTCGGTATGTGGGATCACCCAATGCTCAAAGCCCGTATGCAGCGAAAAAACAAGGATTTTCTTCCGCTTGGACACAGGGAAACTGGCCTTCTCCGGCGCCAAGCCTTGGATCTTTGCCTTCCATGCCTCATCGAGCTTCACTTCGGGAAGGTTTTGTGAGAAGCCGTTTTGAAACAAAAGACAGCCAAAAACGACCAAAAATACCTTGACCAGGTCATTCGAAAGAAAATGCTTTTCTATACGATATCGGTTATCCATCATCTACCCAATTACTGCAAAAACGCGGAGATTCGGAAACACTCTCTGACAAATGGAAATGTCCGAAATATCACCTGCTTTGTTTTTGCCTAGGAAAAGAAAAGTGAGGATCATTAACATCGTTGAACTGGGAGAAAAAAAAAAGCCCTCCCAAGGGGAAGGCTTTTGGGAACTGAATAACCCAATCTATGTAATGCAATACTTATCCAACCAAATTCCCCTCTCCGTCCCACTCGGCGACCTTGCCACGGTCCTCGGGCTTGAGGTAGAGTGAGAGGTATTTTTCCTCGTAGGCGAACCCATGTTTCTTCATCACTTCATCGGGCACACCATCCCATACGTTGGGCGTGTTGCCTTTGTAGTCCATGTACTTGAATCCGATCTCGGAAGTAAAATAGCCCGTTGCAGTCAGGTTGCGCAGCATGTTGAAAAACCGGACGGCGCCTTCCATTTCAGGTTTGGCCTTGTCCGGCCATGCGATCTCGTCGATGATGGTCATGCGCTGTGACTCATCGAGTTCGAGGAATTTCTTTCCATAGCTCTCATCGCTGTAGTGGTCCAGCCACATCAGTCCACCCCGCATGGGCGTCTGGTAGGCGGGATAATCCTTCATCATGAATTCGAGGAAGTCGGTCACCTTGGCATCTGTAGCCGATCCAAAGCCCTCACTCGCAGGCATGATGATATCGGTAAGCACATCGAGTTTTTTGCGCTCGTCCTCGGTCAGAAATGTATCTGCAAGGAGCTTTTGGTCCCTGATTTTCTCTTCTTCGGTCCTTCCGCCTGGCGTACCGCCGAGGACTTTGGGGCTCATATCTGCCTGCTTTTGCTCAGGCGTGCAGTGCGTCAGCAGAAATCCGGATGCCAAAGATCCGGTGAAAAGGAGTTTGAGGTTTTCTCTTCTGTTCATGGTCTTGGCGATTAGATGTTTTTCTTTTTCAATTCAGCAACAATGTAGTCCGAAGTCCTCCATGCAAGTGCCAGAATCGTCCAAGTCGGATTCTTGTCGGCTTGGGAGACAAAGGGTCCCGCATCCACGACAAAAAGGTTTTTGCAGTCATGCGCTTGGCAGTTGCTGTTGAGGACGGATTTATTGGGATCGTTGCCCATACGGGTCGTGCCGACTTCATGGATGATACGGCCTGGAGCGGCCAATCCATACATCGTGTCGGGTCCTGGTTTTTGCCCCAGAAGGACCGCACCCGCATTGGTGAGGATTTCCTCAAAAGTATCCTGCATATGCTTGGCCTGCTTGATTTCCTGATCGGTCCATTTGTAGTGGAACTTGAGTACAGGAATTCCATACTTGTCGACCACCTTGTTGTCAATTTCGCAGTAGTTGCTGTACATCGGGATACTTTCTCCCCGTCCGGACATGCCGAGGGTACTTCCGTAAAGACGGCGGATGTCCTTTTTGAGGCCTTCCCCGTAGCCGCCGTTTGGACTTGGGTTGCCAAATTCGTCCTTGATGTACTTCCGCATTGTGTCCATCGAGAATCCAGTGCCGTACGATGGCATTCCCATGCCACCCCAGACCTCGATATGATAGCCCCGGGCAAAGTCCAACTTCTTGTTGTCCAACCACCAAGGGGTATAGACGTGCATACCTCCGACACCGTCCTCGTTGTAGCGCTCTCGGTCTATCAGTTCGGGCATGATACCCATCCTGTCCGCACCGGTACTATCGTGGAGGTATCTACCGACCATTCCGCTGCTATTGCCCACACCGTTGGGATGGGTTTTGGATTTGGAATTGAGCATGATACGGGCGGACTCGCAAGCCGAAGCACCCAAGACTACTACCCGGGCGCGGAGCTTGTATTCCTTCATATCCGTTTTGCTCACATAGGAGACGCCCGTGGCGTTGCCTGCATCATCCAAGGTGACTGCACGCACCATCGCATGGGTGAAGAGATCGACTTTGCCTTTGGCCATGGCCGGCTTGACAAGGACTGTCCCCGAGGAAAAATCGGCGTAGACCTGACAGGCCCTGTTGCACTGATTGCAAAAGAAGCAGACTCCACGCTCCGAATTGATGGGGCGTGTAAGCATGCTGAGGCGCGAAGGAATCACAGGTACGTTTGCCTTTTTGGCGCCTTTGGCATAGTACATCTCGTGAAGGCGTGGCTTTGGAGGGGGAAGGAAAAAGCCATCAGGCTCATTGTAGATGCCTTCCTTGGTACCAAAAACGCCAATCAATCGGTCAACTTTATCATAATAAGGCTTCACATCATCGTATCCGATGGGCCAGTCGTCGCCCATGCCGTCAATGCTCGCACGTTTGAAATCATTCGGTCCAAATCGCAGGGAAATCCTGCCCCAGTGGTTGGTGCGTCCTCCCAGCATCCGTGAACGGAACCAGTCAAAGCTTGTCCCTTCACCACGGGTATAGGGCTCTCCCTCGATATCCCAGCCGCCAATCGCTTGGTCAAAATCCCCAAAAGGCCGCACACGCGTCCCAGCACCCCGGCGCGGTGACTCCCAAGGATACCTGAGTTGGGTACGGTATTCGTCTTTGGCAGGATCAAAATCCCCACCGGCTTCCACGACAGCCACTGCCAACCCGGCCTCTGAAAGAATCTTGGCAGCCATCCCACCACCAGCGCCCGAGCCTACGATAATCGCGTCATAGGACTCAGCGGTCGATTTGATTTCAAAACTCATGTTTTACAAAATTTTTATGTTTGTTTGACAAGTTAAATAAAAAATTTTAAAACGGTGCAAACGTCGGCATCCATAATTTTATGAAGTTTCGCCGCGCCTCGGTTTATTTTACAAAACCCTTGTTCAAGGTGAATGTTTATCTGTAGAAAAGGTCGATTTCAGGTAATCAATCAAACCAGACAGAGAATCAAATTCCGCCGAAAGCGTCCCTTCCTTCCAAGTCAATCGGGTCGGATTGGTTTGGACGTGGATTTCGCCATCCGGTATGTCAAATGTGCCCAAATGCTTTTTCCAAGCCAGTTCGATCCAGATTTTCCACTCCGCCGGAGCGAAAACTTCCGCCATTTTTTGCCGCTCTTGGGCTACGACTTTTCCGAGTTTCCGATCAAATTGGAACCGCTCGTTTGGGAAGAGCAGGTTGATTTGCCCGTCCAAAATCATGTCCTCGGGACTGCCTGAGACAAGCGGGCTGCCGCATTGCATGAGCCAAAAAATATCGGCAGTCTGAATGGCGATTTCGAGGTCATGGGTCACGACCAACACGGCTTTGCGCTCCCGATGGGCCAGTTCACGAAGCATTTGCATGATCTCGATACGATTGACCAAATCCAAATGCGCGGTGGGTTCATCCAAAATGATCACATCCGACTCCTGTGCCAAGGCCCGCGCGATCATGACCTTTTGCAGTTGCCCGTCGCTGATTTCGCTGATGGGCAGTGCCCTGATATAATTGATTTGGGTTGCGGAAATGGCTTTTTCCACAGCCTCTTGATCCCTTTGCGACAGGCTTCCCAGCCAACCCGTGTGCGGAATCCTGCCCAAGCTGACCAATTGGTAGACACTGAGGTTACCGCCCCGGACTTTGTCAGTCAGGACGACGGCAATTTTCTTGGCGATATCCTGCTGGGAATAGGATTGGAGCTGCTTTTCATCCAAAAAAATCTCCCCATCCAAAGGGGGCATTTGGCCCATGATGGTCTTGATCAGCGTAGATTTCCCGACTCCATTCGGACCCAGAATACAGGTAAGGCTTCCTTTCCCGAGAGAGAAGTTAAGGCCATCCGCAACGGCCTTTGCGTTCAGGCCGGATCCATACCCTATTTTTAAATTGCTGCCTTTTAAAATTGTCATCGCAGCCCTAAAGTAACTCATTACGGCAAATTCTCATGTCTCACCTCGTGAATCTACTTGCCACTTTTTACATATTATCCCAATTTTTCAACCCTTAGGGGTTGGGGTGCAGAACCTTCCACACCGACACTTTCCACCGGGTTTAACCCGGGGCAACTACCACGACGTGGATTCAATCACTTCGTGATGTACTATAGTCTCATATCTCAAGTCTTTCGTCTCAAGTCTCTTAGAATTCCCTCGAAAAATTCCTCCGCAATATCAGCCAAATCACCATCGGCGCGCCGACCAAGGAGGTCACCGCATTGATCGGCAATGTCAAGGCCGACCCCGGCAATTGGCTGATGCCGTCGCATACCAATAGGGCGATTGCCCCTATCAGCGCACTCGCGGGAAACAATACCCGATGGTCCGCGGTCTTAAACACCAGTCTTGCCATATGCGGAACGGCAATGCCGATAAAGGCAATCGGTCCGCAAAATGCCGTCACCGAACCGGCCAATATTCCCGTGCTCAGGATCATCGCCCAGCGGAGATTTTGGATTCGGATACCCATGCTTGCCGCATAGTTTTCTCCCATTAGCATGGCATTGTAGCCTTTGATATGCAGGAGTAGCGGGATACTGCCAATCACCACGGCCGTCCCCATCGCAGGAAGCTGCGCATCTTGGGTGGCCCCAAGACTGCCCATCGACCAGATAGTAAAGAGCTTCAATTGCTCGGCATCGGAGAAATAGGACAAAACCGCCACCAAGGCCGAAACCGCCGAACCAAACATCAAGCCGACAATCAGCAGCGTCATGCTATCCCTGACCCTCCACGCCACCAGACTGACCAATAACAACACCCCAATAGCTCCAATACTGGCTGCGATAACTACCGACCAAGTGCCAAAACCGGATGTCCCAATCGAGAAACCAAATGCCGTCGCCGCCATCAGCAGCACCGCGACACCTAGGCCCGCACCCGAAGAAATCCCCAACACATAGGGTCCAGCAAGGGGGTTTCGGAAAAAGGTTTGCATCTGCAATCCGCTCCAAGAAAGCCCAATTCCTGCTATAATGGCGGTAAACGCTTTCGGAATGCGATAACTGATGAAAATCGTTTCCCAGGATTCTTTGGAAAAAGGATGGCCAAAAAATCTCCCCACGATCTCTCCGAAAGGAATCCAGACCGAACCTACCGACAAGTTGGCCAAAAGGCAGAGCAGCAAAAGCCCAATGCCCGATGAAAACCAAAAGGCAGGTCGTCTATTTTGCATCTATTTTTTGGTAAAAGTAGGGCTGGTAATCCGGCAGCAGCTCGGGATGGAGTACCTTGATCAAATCCTTCAATATCCAATCCGGTCTCAAATATCCTAGTTCGAAGTATTCCAAACCTCCCGTGGGACCTTTTTTGAGTGCGTAGGTGTAAACCTCCCCGGTTTGAAACGCTTTGAAATCCTGATAGCGTCGGTCTGCGACTCCCATTTCTTCCAGACTCGGGAAATCCGCCACACCTATCCACACATCCGCATCCATTGCCCGGTCAAGTACATACTCGTAGCTCAATTCGGCACTTCCGGTACCTTCAATATTCGAAAACAAGTAATCAGCACCCGCAGACTCCAGTAGCTTGGCTGCCCAAGAATCGCCCCCAGGCAGGTACCAAACGTCTTGGTACATGATACCTGCGAGGACCCGTGGCCTCATGAGGTTTTGCTGCTTCACAAGTGCAATCGCGCCGAGATATTCTTTTTCCAATACTCGAAAAATACTGTCCGCCTCTGCACTCTTACCCAACAACGCCCCTGTCACTTTGATCCACTCCGCACGCCCGAGTGGATGCTGCTCCAAATAATCCCCGTTCAAGATCGCCGGGACTCCGGCCTTGCGCAGCAAATCCAAATTACTAAGTTCATTACCCAAAGTGGAAATCTGTACCCAATCAGGATTCAAATCAATTATCCTTTCAATATTTGACTGTGGGCCAGCACCCAAATCCTCAATTTCACCCGCAGCAATTCGTCCCCTAGCTGCAGGAGAACTGATCAAATCCAAGTTTGGAAATCCAATCAAAGCATCTGTTTTTCCCAAATAATCCAAATGGGGAATCTGGGTAGTGGCGGTAAGCACGACCCTTTCAGCCGGCAAAACGACCACGGCTTCGAAGGATTCCTCCGGGAAATCACTGTCAGCGCTGGTGCGAATCAAGTACCTTATGGAATTATTTTGCCCCGCATAGGCCTTTTTCACTTCCAAAACCAAAAATCCCTCTCCCTTCCAAAAAGTAAACCCAGTGGCATAGGCTGGCTTGATTTCATTCAAATACTTCTGCTTTTCTACTTCCTTGGGGCTACAAAAAAAAATGAAAAACATTCCCAGTAAAAGGATTGCAGATTGGATCGTGCGGAATGCAGATATTGATTTTGCGTGCATACGGTTCCAAATATAACAGCCGAATCGGAAGGCTGTTCGTTTTCTATTTTTTAAAATATCAGTTCGCAGGATGAAAAACCAACGCAAAAACAACTATGTTTGCATCGGAATGTTGGTTCCCGATCCGATTTGTCGGGTCAGGGATTAAAAGGGAATCCGGTCCAAAACCGGAGCTGTCCCCGCAACTGTAGCCCCATCTGAGCTGAAACTCAGATAGTGTTTTGCCCCCACTTGCCATTGTGCGCCACGGCGTATGAGAAGGCCAGCAAAACCAGGGAAGCCAGGAGACCTGCCAAAATTCTTTGTATTCGAAGGCTTTCGGGTCGAAAAGCCAAGGAGGAAAAACGACAATTCAATATCCTTCACAGGAAAACAAGGGGGAGCGTACGCCTTTTTCCCTACTTGGATGCTGCTGTTTTTCCTTTCTATCCGTCCCGATTTGTCAGTTCGAACGAGTGTTCAGTACTTAAACGAACGGTCCAAAAATGGTCGGTGTATCCGTCAAGGCAATTCTCTCAATCGCTTGCGCGCTGCTCTCAATGGCTGCCCTGCATGGCAGGCAGCTTTCTGAGGTCTTGGAAACCGACACCCTAAGATCGCACGTTATCTTCAATCACGAGGACTCATCCAGTGCAAAGCCCGATACCTTGGAATTGGCTGCCGTTCAGGTTTGGGCCGGTAGTTGGAAGAAATTTGCCGTGGGCCAGCGTTTGCTAACCTACTCCAAGGATGATATGCGGGAATTTGAGGGCTTGGCCTTGGCGGAATTCCTGCAAGCGAGGACCGGCCTTTTTCTACGGCAAAATGGCCCAGACATGCTGGCTTCGCTCACCATGCGGGGAACCTCGGCAGGACACAATGCGGTGTTTTGGAATGGTTTGCCAATCAACAGCCCCTCACTGGGACAGACCGATTTCTCGGTCTTGCCTACGGGAGGCTTTGAAGAAGTAGAGGTCCACTTCGGTGGTGGCGCAGCACTTTTCGGCACGGATGCGATAGGCGGATCCCTACACTTGAAGACCCAGCCGAAATTTGACCAAGGCCATCAGGCGAGGGCAAATTCACTGGTTGGCAGCTTTGGGCGCTGGAATTGGGGTGCGGAATATGCCTTTTCGAATCAGCGCATCGCGACCCGATCAAAGGCTTACCGCACCTCGGCCCAAAACGATTTTCACTTTCGGGATCTTTCCAAGCCCGGCACTCCCATCGTAAATCAGCCACACGCACAGGTAAAGCAATGGGGATTCTTGCAGGACTTTGCATGGAAGGTTCGGGGAAATCAACTGATCGGCAGCGCGTTTTGGTGGAACGAAACCGATCGGCAGATTCCGCCCATTATGGGTTCCAATACGCAAGATGTGCAGCAGGACAAGAGTTTGCGCTGGGCGATGGACTATACTCGATTTTGGGCAAATACCAGCCTCCATGTAAAAACGGGCTGGGTACGAGACGACCAGACTTTCAATATTGCCACGCGGAACCTGACCGACCAGTTGCTGGGCTCAGCGGATGTAGACTGGAGTTTGGCTTCGAAGTTGTTTTTCAAAAGCGGCATCCGACACACCCATGTCATCGGCAAGCTCAGCACGTATATGGCTCGGGAAAACCGTACTGAAGTCTATCACGCCAGCAGATACCAGCCCAGCGAGCGATTTTCACTCAGCATCAATTTGCGACAATTGCTTTATGATGGAACCTGGGCTCCTTTCGCGCCTAGTCTGGGATTCGAGTGGGCTTTTGGGAAAACCGAAACCCAAGGACTGACCGGGCTGGGTTCAGTATCCCGGGCGTTTAAAGTGCCGACACTCAACGACCGCTTTTGGATCCCCGGCGGCAATCCAGACATACTTCCTGAGGAAAGTTGGTCTGGCGAATTTGGCCTGGCACACCGTTTTTCAAAAAACAAAACTACGCTCAGCCAAACGTTTACCCGCTTTCGGATGTCCGTCGACAATTGGATCATTTGGCTTCCAAAAGGAAATATATGGTCTCCTGAAAACATCCGCGCAGTGCAAAATGACGGATTCGAATACCATGCACATTTCGAACAAATATTGACAAGGGATTGGAAATTCGAGCTTTCGGGCAACTATGCCTGGACGCGCGCCCTACAAACCGCCGCAGCTACTGAAAATGATCCCGGACTGGGCAAGCAGTTGCCTTATACGCCTGTCCACAAATTGCAGGGGCTTGCCTCAATAAGCAAAGGAAACCTTCGGATTTTTGCCAACCAGCAATGGGTTTCGGAGCGATTCGTGACGACAGACAACCTGTCCACCGTGGCGCCTTACTACCTCCTCGATCTCGGCCTGCAGTCCCAATGGCACTGGGGTCCACTTGCCGGACAGGCAGGTTTTCAAATCAACAACCTCCTCGATACCGAATACCAAATCATGCGCCTGCGGGCGATGCCTGGAAGAAATTATCAATTCAACCTATCCATAGCTTTATGAAACTGTTCAGATTACTTTCCTTTTTGCTCGCCTGGGCGGTTTTCGCCTGTAATCCAGAAACTCCCAAGGAGCCCCTCGGAGAATATGAAACCGGAGTCCTTATCGCCAATGAAGGCGCGTTTGGAGCCAATGATGGCGAAGTTTTTCACTATGTGCCTGAGTCAGAAACACTGAAAACCAATGTCTTCGAAACCGTCAACGGAAGGCCATTTGCGGGATTGCTGCAGGCAATCGTGGAACAGCAGGGGCGCATGTACTTGGTCGCCAATACCGGCAAAGTAGAAATCGTCAACCCAAAGGACTTCAAAAGCATCGGTGCCGTCACCGCTGATTTGGTACAGCCACGTTCGCTGGCCAGCAGTAGGGATAAGCTGTACATCGCCGATTGGGGACCTTATGACGCCAATTTCAACAATCCTGACTCATATGTAGCGGTAGTAAACTCCCTGGATGGAGGTTCTGTCGCCAAAAAAATCAAAGTTCCCAGGAGACCGGAGAGTGTATTTGCGGATGAAAATTTTCTCTACATAGCCAATCAAGCGGCTGGAAAACTAACCATCGTATCGACATCCACAGATGCTATCGTCGGCAGCGAGGATGTATTGGGCGCGCCCGAAAAGCTTCAAATCATCAACGGACGTCTCTTCCTTTATGCACGGGATGCCGATAGGATCTATTTCCACGAAATCAACCGTGGCAATCAGCGCATTCTCAGCACCAGGACTTTTACCTTATCAGACGCGACAGCGGATTTTGCCAAGGGCGAACGGGACGATATCTACGTGATCACTTCCTCAGGCTGGCCAGATTACAATGACGCAGTGGCCAAGATTAACCTCGAGACCGAAAAAATCATCAAGGCAGACTGGCATGTGGGTACAGGGTTTTACGGAATAGGCTTCGATCCCAATACAAAGCAAGTCTTCGTAGCCAATCATGCCGGATTCACTGGAAATGGCACCGTAAGTATCCTCGATGCCAATGGGCAAGAAACAAAAAAACTGAATGTCGGAAGAGGGCCGAATGGATTTTTCATGAAATAACCTGCTAATCCATCTTGAAAAACGGGCAACACCGGCTGCCCTTTAATTTTTTGAAAATTATTTTTTTCTCAAATAACCTATTTATATTCACGAACTATTCTCTTATTCAAAACATCGAAATGTTCCACTCTTCCTTTGCCCGCATCTTATACACTGTTTTGTTGGTTTCATCAGTCAATCAACTTTTCGGACAAAGCAATTTTCAATCCGGATACGCTGTCAACATCGAAGGGGACACTTTGCGGGGAAAGATCGACTATCGCAATTGGGAGAAAAATCCGAAAAAGATTACCTTCCAACACGGGGATGCGTCGGGTCCAAATGAATTTGCACCCGCGGATCTGATTTCATTTGCTGTAATGGACGAAATCTACGTCAGTGCGTTGGTAGAAACGGAAGTTAGCAGTTCCAATACCAATCAACTTGACAACACCGCAAGGCTCGAAACGATCCAAGAGCAGGTCTTTTTGCAGACACTGATAAAGGGGGAAAAAAGTCTTTACCTGAATGTCAACTCATTCTCGAAGGAAAATTTTTACATCAAAGATGGAGATAGGTTTCTATTGCTGACCTACAAGAAATATAATGCGGAGAAGTTGGAAGGGGGCTATACGAGGAGTTATGTGGCAGAAAACAAGATGTACCAAGGCCAACTCAGCGTGTACCTGCAAGATTGTCCCTCCATGAAAAAGGCGACCCAGTCCGTTTTGTACAAAAAAGAAAGTCTTAAACGCCTTTTTGAATCTTACTACGACTGTATTGGCGAGCCTTTGGAATTTAGTAAAAGAGACGAAAAAACATTCGTCAAATGGGGCGTTGTGGGAGGAGTCTCCGCTACTTGGCTTCAATTCAAAAGCGAGTTCCATCCCAATCTTACCAATCCGGATTATGGAACTTCCATCAATCCTACATTCGGTGGATCGATGGACATAATCTTTGCGACGAATTTGAACAAATGGGCGATGGTAAACGAACTCGTATATGCTTCCTACCAACATTCTGGGGAAAGCGTCAACCAGAAAAACAATAACCTAACCGAGTACTCGAGCACGACATTCGCCTATCATCAGATCAAAATGAACAACATGATTCGATACAGTTCCTTAATCGGTAATGCTGAATGGTTCACCAATTTGGGATTGGCAACAGGATTGGCCATTAGCCATACAAATGAAGAAAATCTGCGGACCGTATTCTTCGAAACAGAAAAGTTTGAAACAAGAGAGGCTGTAGAAGGTGGACGAATTTTTGAAGTTGGCTTCCTACTCGGTACTGGCATTCGTATCAAAAAAATATCCACAGAAATCCGCTACGAAAACGGCAACGGCATGTCCAATTTCCCATCCTTGGCCTCAACAACCCATAAGTTTATACTCCAACTAGGATATCGGTTCTAAAGTATTCATTCCCAAGACATGTAAAAAAACGACACGCTTTCTATACCTACCAAATTAATTTTGGGAACAGGCCTATTTCATGAACTTCGACTTCGTACTACGCACCAAAATCCATTCCAAAGGACCTGGAAAAAACCTGTTGAGAAACACCAATAACTTACCTGGCAAGGTGAGATAGACTATTCGTTTCCGCTTTCTAATGGTATGCAGAATAATCTCCGCCACTTGTTCACGGGTATGGTGTGATCGGCGACTAATCGGGACCAAAGTGCCATCCGCATTGGTTATCCTCTTTTTCCCATCATAATTGGTAAAACCCACATAAAGGATCCCAATGTGAACCCCCGTATTGTATAATTCTAGCCGAAGCGTCTCAACAAAAGCAGTAAGTCCCATTTTAGCAACACAGTAGGGGCCGTTGTTTGGAAGCCCACGAATCCCTGCGAGACTGGAAATAAAGACAATACTACCTTTGGTTTTTTTGATTTCGGGCAGTGCTGCATGGGTACAATACACGGCGCTCATGAGATTGGCATTTACGACCTCTTGGAAAACCTGCGGAGATGTTTCATCTACCCTGCCACGGAAACCTCCGCCGGCATTGTTGATAAGGATGTCCAAGCGACCAAAGTGGGAAACCGTCCTTTGGATAAGCGTGTTGCAGAACTCCGGGTCATTCACGTCGCCCACGGACGCTAAAGGATCAAAGCCAAGCTGGCGAAACTCCATTTGAGTCTCATTCAAGCTTTCAAACGAACGGCCATTCAATACGACTTTGGCTCCCGACTTCAAAAACCGAAGGGCAGTTACTTTTCCAATACCCCTGCTTGAACCGGTAATCAAAACCACTTTGCCTGAAAAATACTTCATCGATAAAATTTGGGCTTACATAAGTAATTGGTAACTCAATCTAAGGTGAAAAAACAAAAGAGGCAACTGGGACAGAAAGGCAAAAAAAATGCTGCCAAATTTCTCTGGCAGCCATTTTATTTAGTAGAAATTGTGGGATTTATTTCTTCTTTGGAAAAATCGCTGACTCGCCCAATTGTTCTTCAATTCTCAGCAATTGGTTGTACTTGGCCATCCTGTCCGAACGGGAAGCAGAACCAGTTTTGATCTGTCCGCAGTTGGTAGCAACTGCCAGGTCAGCGATCGTCGAATCTTCGGTCTCACCTGATCTATGTGACATCACGCAAGTCCAACCTGCCTTGTGGGCCATTGCAATCGCGTTGAGTGTCTCTGTCAAGGTTCCGATCTGATTGACCTTGATCAAGATAGAGTTGGCGGATTTTTCTTTGATCCCCCTTGCCAAAAACTTCACATTGGTGACCAGCAAATCATCACCTACCAGCTGTATCTTGTTGCCGATTTTTGCGGTAAGCATGGACCAGCCTTCCCAATCTTCCTCAGCGCAACCATCTTCGATCGAGTCGATTGGATATTTTTCAGTCAATTCGGCCAGATAAGCGACTTGTTCTTCCCTGCTTCTCACTTTTCCTGATGGACCTTCAAACTTACTGTAGTCATATTTGCCATCTTTGAAAAACTCAGACGCGGCGCAGTCAAGCGCGATCGTCACATCAACTCCAGCCTTGTAGCCCGCATTTTTGATGGCGTCCAAGATACAAGCAAGCGCTTCTTCTGTACCTCCTGAGAAGTTTGGAGCAAATCCACCTTCGTCACCGACGGCGGTACTCAAGTTTTTGTCATGAAGGATCTTTTTCAGATGATGGAAAATTTCGCAACCCATCCGAATCGCTTCGGAGAAGTTTTCGGCACCAACCGGCCTTACCATAAATTCCTGAAAGGCTATCGGCGCATCGGAATGGGAGCCACCGTTGATGATGTTCATCATCGGAACAGGAAGGGTGTTGGCATTGACACCACCGACGTAGCGGTACAGCGGCTGCCCTGCTTCCATGGCTGCGGCCTTGGCAACTGCCAACGAAACCCCCAGAATCGCATTTGCGCCTAGTTTGCTTTTCGTAGGCGTGCCATCCAAATCGATCATGATTTGGTCAATCGTATTTTGCTCAAACACGCTCAAACCGAGAAGCTCAGGAGCGATGACGTCATTCACATTTGAAACCGCCTTGAGGACGCCTTTGCCAAGGTATTTGCTTTTGTCTCCGTCTCTGAGTTCCACAGCTTCATTCACACCTGTGGAGGCGCCACTTGGCACAGCTGCCCTTCCAAAAGCTCCATTTTCGGTGTATACATCCACCTCGATGGTTGGATTACCCCTAGAGTCTAAAATCTGTCTCGCATGAATCGACTGAATCAATGTCATAATGTAAAAGGTTTAAGAGTTATGAGTTATTGTGCATTAAAGTTACGAAATCATCGAACAAATACCGGGAATCGTGTGGTCCTGGGGAGGATTCCGGATGGTATTGGACAGAAAACGCAGGCTTGTTTTTCAATCTGATACCGGCTACCGTATTGTCGTTCAGGTGTACGTGGGTGATTTCGACAACATCACTTTTTTCGACATCCTCCCTGTTCACGACGAAGCCATGGTTTTGTGAGGTGATCTCACTTTTTCCCGTCAGTAGATTCTTGATGGGATGGTTCAGCCCTCGATGGCCATGGTGCATTTTATAAGTGGATATTCCACAGGCCTCCGCCAAAATCTGGTGTCCAAGGCAAATACCAAATACAGGCTTATTGGTGGCCAAAATTTCCTTGGTCGTTTCTACAGCATAAGGCATCGCTGCAGGATCGCCTGGGCCATTGGAAAGAAAATAGCCGTCTGGGTTCCAGGCTGCCATTTCGGCTAGGCTAGTCTTGGCTGGAAATACTTTGCAGTAAACGCCTCTGCTTGCGAGATTTCTCAGGATATTCAGTTTTATCCCAAAATCGAGGCAAGCGACTTTTTTTGGTGCATTTTCATCTCCAAAATAGAAGGTCTCCTTGGTACAAACTTGGGAAGACAGCTCCAGACCATTCATATCAGGGATCTTCGCCAATTCTGCCTTAAGGCCGTCGAGATTGCCTTCATATTCGGAACTAATAATAGCGTTCATCGCGCCCACAGAGCGGATGTGGCGAACAAGTTTCCTTGTGTCAATATCTGCAATTCCCGTTATCTTATACTCGACAAGGTAATTTTGAAGGGACCCATGCCCATCAAGTCGGCTGTAAACCTCGGAAAAGCTATTGACCACGATTCCAGCGATGGTTGGCGCTTTTGATTCCACTTCATCATTGTGGACCCCATAGTTTCCAATATGGGATGTAGTGGTCACAATAATTTGTCCCGTGTACGAAGGATCGGTGTATATCTCCTGATATCCGGTCATACCCGTGTTGAAACAAATTTCACCCCCGTTAGTACCGGGGCTTCCAATCAAAGTACCGTGGAACACAGTACCGTCTGCCAGTAGAAGTGATGCTTTTTGTTTTTCCATTGTGAAGTTTAAAACGGTGCAAAGGTAAGTATTTTTTGAGGGAATCAGGGATTCAAATCCAATCAGACATTAAAAAAGGGATTGAACTTACGTCCAATCCCTTTTTCAATTAATTCAATATTCATGAAGTTATTCAGCAACTTTTTCTTCACCAGATCCCGCGTCTTCAGCAGCAGATGCTTGAGGCGCAGCGGTAGACTCAGCTGCTTTACCAGAACCTCTACGGCTTCTTCTAGTTGCCTTCTTGGCTGGCTTAGCTTCTTTCAACATCAGTTCGTTGAAATCGACCAATTCGATGATACACATCTCGGCATTGTCACCCAAGCGGAAACCAGTCTTGATGATTCTGGTATAACCTCCTGGCCTGTTGCCTACTTTCTCGATCACTTCACCGAAAAGCGCTTTGATCCCCTCTTTGTTTTGCAAATAAGAGAAAACTACCCTTCTGCTGTGTGTGGTATCGTCTTTGGCCTTTGAAATCAAAGGCTCAACATATTTTCTTAGCTCCTTAGCCTTGGCAAGCGTAGTTGTGATACGCTTGTGAAGAATCAGGGAGTTGGCCATGTTAGAAAGCATCAGCTTCCTATGGCTAGCCTTCCGTCCAAGGTGGTTGAATTTCTTACCGTGTCTCATTTTATTTATTCTTCATCAAGTTTATACTTAGAAAGGTCCATTCCGAAGGTCAAGCCTTTTTCCTGGATTAGCTGTTCCAATTCAGCAAGTGACTTTTTACCGAAGTTCCTGAATTTCATCATGTCGGAAATCTCAAGCTTGGCAAGATCGCCCAAAGTCTTCACGTCAGCAGCTTTCAAGCAGTTGAAAGCCCTTACAGAAAGATCTAGGTCGCCCAAAGAGGTCTTGAGAAGCTTTCTCATGTGAAGGAATTCTTCATCGATCGGCTCTGGTTCAGAGATACCGGTAGAATCAAGCACCATCGTCTGGTCAGAGAACAACATGAAATGCTGTATCAGGATTTTTGCAGACTCCTGAAGTGCTTTCTCAGGGTGTATCGATCCATCGGTAGTCACCTCAAGGATCAATTTCTCGAAGTCGGTTTTTTGTTCTACCCTTGTGTTTTCCACGCTATATTTCACATTCTTGATAGGAGTGAAAATGGCGTCGATTGGGATCACACCAAAAACCTGCTCTTTTGGTTTGGATTCCTCAGCTGGAAGGTAACCTCTCCCTTTTTCGATGGTCAGTTCAATTTCGAAACTTTTTGAATCGTCGAGGTGGCAAATCACAAGTTCAGGATTCAATACCTCAAAAGAGGAAGTGAACTTAGCGATATCTCCAGCAGTGAATACAGACTGATTTTTGACCTCTACGGTGATTTTGCCATCGATAGAATCGTGGACTTTTTTGAATCTCACCTGCTTTAGGTTCAAAATGATATCGGTCACATCTTCAACAACGCCCTCGATCGTAGAAAATTCGTGCACCACTCCCGGAAGCTTCACGGACGTAATGGCATATCCCTCCAAGGAAGACAACAAGATCCTCCTCAGGGCATTGCCAATCGTAACACCGTAGCCCTTCTCAAGTGGCTTGAAGGTGAACAAGCCATGAAAATCATCGGCTTTTTCCATCACCACTTTCTCGGGCATTTGAAATGCTAGTATCGACATATCAATAGTTCTTTTAAAGTCTGGTTGTTTTTATTTAGAGTAAAGTTCAACGATCAATTGCTCCTTGATATTTTCAGGAATGTCCTCCCTCGTAGGAACTGAGACAAACTTACCCGAGAAGGAAGCACTGTTCCACTCTAGCCAAGGGTAACGGTTAGATTTTCCGGCCAAGCTCTCAGTGATCGCTGAAAGCGACTTGGAGCGTTCCCTTACGGAAACGATGTCCCCTGGTTTCAGGATATATGATGGAATGTTGACTACCTCGCCATTTACTGCGATATGTTTGTGGGAAACCAATTGACGGGCACCTCTCCTAGTTGGTGCAATTCCCAACCTAAAGACGGTGTTGTCCAGCCTTGATTCCAACAATTGAAGTAGGTTTTCACCGGTGATACCCTGCTTTGAAGAAGCTATATCAAACATACGGGCAAATTGTCTTTCGAGCACTCCGTAGATGTACTTGGCTTTTTGCTTCTCAGCGAGCTGGATAGCGTATTCGGATTGTTTCTTCCTTCTACCTCTCCCATGCTGTCCGGGAGGATAATTCTTCTTTTGGAGAGCTTTGCTGTATCCTTCGATCTGCTCCCCGAATCTTCTGGCGATTTTCGCTTTTGGACCTGTATATCTTGCCATTTCTGTTTTTTCTTTTGAGATTAAACTCTTCTACGTTTTGGAGGACGGCATCCGTTGTGCGGAAGTGGAGTCACGTCGATAATGGTGGTAACATCCAACCCTACATTTTGCAAAGTCCTGATCGCAGATTCTCTTCCTGCTCCTGGACCTTTTACAAAAACCTCGATTTTCCTCAGTCCCAAGTCATATGCGGCCTGACCGCAGTTCTGAGCTGCCATCTGTGCAGCATAGGGAGTGTTTTTCTTTGAACCTCTGAAACCCATTTTACCGGCAGAAGCCCAGGAAATCACCTGACCCGAGTTGTTAGTAATAGAGATGATGATGTTGTTGAAGGAAGCCTTTATGTGGGCTTGGCCTACTGCTTCTACCTTAACAACTCTCTTTTTACCTTTTGTTTTATCGTTCTTTTTCTGAGCCATGATCTAATTCAAGATTTATTTGGTCGCCTTCTTCTTGTTGGCAACAGTCTTTCTCTTTCCTTTCCTTGTTCTCGCGTTGTTCTTGGTTTTTTGACCCCTGACAGGCAAGCCCTTTCTGTGTCTCAAACCTCTGTAACAACCAATATCCATCAACCTTTTGATGTTCAGCTGTATTTCGGACCTCAAAGCTCCCTCTGTCCTGAATTCTTCAGAAATAATGGTCCTGATAGCTGTGGATTCGTCATCGTTCCACTCTCCTACTTTTTTGTCGAACGAAATACCTGCTTTTGTGAGGATGTGCCTGGCCGAACTTCTTCCGATTCCGAAGATGTATGTCAAACCAATCTCGCCTCTCTTGCCATCGGGTATGTCAACGCCTGCAATTCTAGCCATAATGATTAACCTTGTCTTTGTTTAAACTTAGGATTCTTCTTGTTGATGACGTAAAGTTTACCTTTTCTCTTGATCAACTTACAGTCAGCGCTTCTCTTCTTAATTGATGCCTTTACTTTCATGACATTTTATTTGTATCTGTAAACGATTCTACCTTTTGAAAGATCGTAGGGTGAAAGCTCCAACTTTACTTTGTCACCCGGAAGGATCTTGATATAGTTCATTCTCATCTTCCCTGAAATATGGGCGATAAGCTGGTGCCCATTTTCAAGCTCAACTTTAAACATTGCGTTTGACAACGCCTCTATGATCGTACCATCTTGTTCTATAGATGTCTGTTTCGCCATATTTAGAAATTAAAATTTTCTTCTATGTACTTGTGCGTGGTCAAGATCTCTGTTCTGTCCTCAAAGATCGCTACCGTATGCTCATAATGGGCTGAGACCTTCCGGTCAGCTGTTCTGATCGTCCATCCGTCCCGTTCTTGAACAATGTTCTTTGTGCCGAGATTTACCATCGGTTCAATTGCCAGCACCATTCCACTCTTAAGCGGAGTGCCAGACCCTCTTTTGCCATAATTCGGAACTTCAGGTGCTTCATGAAGGCTCTTCCCTATACCATGACCAACCAATTCCCGAATGACAGTATAACCTTTGGCTTCGACAAATCGCTGAATGGCATTTCCAATATCACCGGTCCGATTACCAAAGACGGCCTTTTCAATACCTAGATAGAGAGATTCTTTTGTTGCTTTGAGCAACGACAATACAGCAGGGGAGACTTCACCGACAGGGTAAGTATAAGCGCTATCGCTATGAAAACCTTGGTGAAAGACTCCACAATCTACTGAGATTATATCGCCATCTTTCAAAACATAGTTACTTGGAAAACCATGAACCACAACCTCATTTACGGAGATGCAGAGCGAAGATGGAAAACCATTGTAACCCTTGAACGAAGGTACACCCTGATTGTCCCTGATGTACTCTTCAGCTATCTTATCCAGAAAA
Organism: Mariniradius saccharolyticus AK6; assembly: GCF_000330725.2. GTDB lineage: Bacteria > Bacteroidota > Bacteroidia > Cytophagales > Cyclobacteriaceae > Mariniradius > Mariniradius saccharolyticus. The sequence continues at coordinate 284,776 of NZ_AMZY02000010.1, forward strand.
GAGGTCTTTACCCCTTCTTTAATATACTTTGCTACTTCTCCGTGAGCTTTTCCTAGAATGAGGGCACCTTGTTTGATTATCTGAACTTCCTCGGAAGTCTTATAATGAATCATACAGCGGCGGCGTAATTTGAGGGATTATTCTTCATATTCCCACTTTTCATCATACCCTCATAATGCCTCATCAACAAGTAACTTTCAATTTGCCTCAATGTGTCCATGATCACACCGACCATGATTAATAGAGAAGTTCCTCCATAGAACTGGGCAAACTCGCCACCAACACCTGCAACAATCGCGAATGCTGGAAGGATCGCAACCACTGCCAACAGGAATGAACCCGGCAATGTAATCCTTGAGATGATGTTGTCAATGAATTCAGCAGTAGGAGCACCAGGCTTAATTCCAGGAACGAATCCACCGTTTCTTTTTAGGTCTTCAGCTATTTGCTCCGGATTAACGGTGATTGCAGTGTAGAAGAAGGTGAAAAGAATGATCATCACTGCAAACACAAGATTGTATTGCCAAGATGTGAAATCACTGAAAGTACTTCCAATATAATTCGCGATGTCGTTCTCAGATGACCATATCTGCGCAATCAGCGCAGGAAGAAACATGAGAGATTGAGCGAAGATGATCGGCATTACACCAGATGCATTGACCTTGATAGGAATGTATTGCCTTTGGCCGCCATATACCTTCCCTCCAACGACCTGCTTCGCATATTGAACAGGAATTCTCCTGGTGGCCTCAGTCAACGCAACTACTCCGACAACCACAAAGAACAACACTCCAGCTTCAATCAACAAAAGCAACATGCCAGAGGTACCTTTCGAAACCACCTCCGCGATGATAGCGCCAGGAAAGCGGGAAATGATACCGATCATGATCAACATAGAAATACCGTTACCGATCCCCTTTTCTGTGATTTTCTCTCCCAGCCACATACAGAACATCGTTCCGGCTGACAGTAGAACCAATGAGCTAAACATGAACAACGAAGTACTGACCATGACAGCACCCGTAGGCAGAATTGTCGCAGTGATGTACCCAACTCCTTGTGCGACTGTAATCGCAATCGTCAGAACACGGGTGATTTGGTTAATCCTTTTTCGACCGGATTCTCCCTCTTTCTGCAATTTCTGAAAATAAGGAACTCCAACAGTCAAAAGCTGCAACACGATGGAAGCAGATATATAAGGCATGATTCCCAAACCAAAGATGGATGCATTGCTAAATGCCCCACCAAGGAAAGTATCAATCAAACCGAAGATACCTTCAGGCGCATCTCCAAGCTTCGATGGATCCACGCCTGGCAATACTATGAATGAACCCAATCTAAAGACGATCAAAAATCCAATCGTATTAAAAATACGGGTTCTTAGATCCTCAATAGAAAAGATATTCTTAACTGTTGAAATAAACTTTTTCATCTAACCGATTAAATCTTGTTTACTGTTCCGCCAACCTTTTCGATCGCTTCAACTGCGGAAGCAGAGAATGAGTGGGCACTTACGGATACCTTGGCAGTGAGCTCGCCTCTACCTAAGACCTTTACGACATCTTTTTTACCAACCAATCCGTGTTCTACAAGAGAATCGAAGGTGATAACCTCGAGGTTGTACTGAGAAGCCAGATCCTGAAGTACATCCAAGTTTATAGGCTTGTTGTAAACTTTGTTTTTGTTATTGAAGCCAAACTTAGGAATTCTCCTTTGAAGAGGCATTTGACCTCCTTCGAAACCAAGCTTGGATTTATAACCTGATCTAGATTTTGCTCCTTTGTGACCTCTAGTAGACGTACCACCCCTACCAGAACCTGTACCACGACCGATTCTTTTGCGGGATTTGGTAGACCCTTCTGCAGGCTTTAGATTATGTAATTTCATGATTAGATTTCCTCCACTTTTACAAGGTGACTAACTTTCCTTAACATACCGGCGATAGAAGGATTATTTTCATGTTCTACCGTCCTGTTGATTTTTCCCAGTCCAAGTGACACAATTGTCGCCTTCTGATCCTTTGGTCTCTTGATGGTACTTTTGACTTGAGTAATTCTGATCTTTCCCATTTTGATTAACCGTTAAAAACCTTTGACATTTTCACACCTCTCTGTTGGGAAACTGCAATCGCATCCCTCAACTGTACCAAGGCATCTATTGTAGCCTTAACCACGTTGTGCGGGTTTGAGGAACCTTTTGACTTCGCCAAAACGTCAGTAACTCCAGCAGATTCCAAAACAGCACGCATTGCACCACCGGCAATAACGCCAGTACCGGGTGCCGCAGGCTTGATGTAAACAAATCCGCCGCCAAATTTACCAAGCTGATCATGAGGAATAGTACCTTTCAGTACCGGAACCTTTACGAGATTCTTCTTAGCGTCTTCAATGCCTTTTGTGATTGCGTCAGTCACTTCGTTCGCTTTGCCAAGCCCGTAACCTACTATGCCATTTCCGTCACCTACTACGACAATTGCCGAGAACGAGAATCTTCTACCACCTTTTACCACTTTGGCTACTCGGTTTATAGCTACAACTCTCTCTTTCAATTCTGTATCTGTAGCCCTGATTGGTTTTCTTCTAACTTGAGACATAATAGATTAAAATTTAAGGCCTCCCTCTCTTGCGCCTTCGGCAAGAGCTTTGACGTTACCGTGATATATATAGCCACTTCTGTCAAATACAACTTCCGTGATTCCGCTTTCCAAAGCCCTTTCAGCAAGTTTCTTACCGACTTCTTTGGATACTGTCACGTTGGTGTTATTCACCGACCCGAGTTCTTTGGACGAAGCCTGGGCCAATGTATGCCCCTTTAGGTCATTGACCAACTGGGCATAGATACCAGTATTGCTTTTAAATACTGACAAACGAGGTCTAGAATCAGTACCGGAGATTTTCCTACGGATACCCTTTTTGATTCTGAGTCTTCTTGAGTTCTTATTAAAGGCCATCTTAATTATTTTTTACCAGCAGTTTTACCAGCCTTACGTCTTACAATTTCACCTACGAAGCGAACACCTTTTCCTTTGTAAGGCTCCACTTTTCTCAATGACCTGATCTTGGCAGCAATTTGCCCTACCAGTTCCTTGTCAATGCCCTCCAACGTAATCAAAGGGTTTTTACCTTTTGGAGTTTCGGTAGCCAATTTTACTGACTCAGGCAGTGCAAAGAAGATGCTGTGCGAATAACCCAATGAAAGCTCCAACACCTGACCTTGATTAGATGCTTTGTAACCAACACCCACCAATTCCAACTCTTTCTTATATCCTTGGGATACACCTACAACCATGTTGTTGATAAGCGCACGGTACAAGCCATGCAGAGACTTGTGTCTCTTTGAGTCGGTAGGACGCTCGACTAGCAGTTCCTTTCCTTCTACTTTCACAGTAATGTCGGGATTCACATCCCTACTGAGGGTTCCCTTGGGACCTTTAACAGTGACAACGTTGTGCGCTGACACGTCTACAGTAACACCCGCCGGAATATCTATCGGTTTTTTACCTATTCTTGACATGACGTTTTATTAATATACGTAGCAAAGTACTTCTCCTCCTATTCCTTCAGTCCTCGCTTCTTTATCGGTCATTACACCTTTTGAAGTAGAAAGAATGGCGATTCCTAGACCGTTGATTACCCTAGGAAGGTCTTCATGTTTCACATACTTTCTCAGGCCTGGTTTGCTAATTCTAGACAGGCTAACGATGGCATTCTGCTTTGTTGACGGGTTGTATTTCAAAGCTATTTTGATGGTTCCCTGAGGACCCTCCTCTTCAAATTTATAGTTTTGAATATACCCTTTATCATGAAGTACTTTTGTAATCTCCTTCTTGATATTGGAAGCAGGTACCTCAACAATTCGATGGGAAGCTTTGATGGCGTTCCTCAATCGAGTTAGATAATCAGCTATTGGATCAGTCATATTTATATAAGTCTAACTGCACACCCTGGTTTCGGGCGTGCAAAGTTACACAATGATTTTTACAATAAAAACTCTTGCTTAATTTTTACCAGCTAGACTTAGTAAGTCCAGGGATTTTGCCAGCTTGGGCCATCTCCCTGAAAGTCACCCTGTTGATCCCGAATTTCCTCATGTATCCTTTTGGACGTCCGGTGAGCTTACATCTGTTGTGCAATCTCACTGGGGAGGCATTCTTTGGAAGTTTATCCAAAGCTTCATAATCGCCAGCTGCTTTCAATTCAGCTCTTTTCTTGGCATATTTTGCTACAAGACGCTCTCTTTTTCTCTCTCGAGCTTTTAATGACTCTCTTGCCATATCTCTTAGTTGTTTTTGTTAACAAAAGGCATCCCAAAAGCTTTCAACAGTGCGTAGCTTTCCTCATCGGTATTGGCAGTCGTCACGAAGGTAACGTCCATACCAGATATCTTATTGACTTTTTCGATGCTGATTTCAGGGAAAATGATCTGTTCGGTAATTCCAAGCGTATAATTGCCTCTTCCATCAAAGCCCTTGTCACTGATACCTTTGAAATCCCTTACTCGAGGAAGTGCCACTGTCACCAACCTGTCAAGAAACTCATACATCTTGTCACCGCGAAGTGTGACTTTCGCTCCGATTGGCATGCCCTCTCTCAACTTGAAGTTGGAAACAGAGGTTTTCGCTTTTGTCGCAACAGCCCTTTGGCCGGAAATCAGAGAAAGTTCCTCTACACCCTGGTCTACCAATTTCTTGTCGGCCACTGCAGCTCCAATACCCTTGTTGATGACAATTTTCGTCAATTTAGGCACCTGCATCACAGACTTATATTGGAATTTTTCCTTAAGCGCAGCTACGATCTCTGAGTTGTATTTTTCTTTGATTCTAGGATTAGCCATTGATCACCTCCCCTGTTTTTTTGGAATACCTTACCAGCTTTCCGTTTTCGTTCTTTTTCCTACCTGTACGAGTTGCTTCTCCTGTCTTAGGATCCACCAACATCAGGTTGCTCACATGAATTGGGGCCTCCTTTTTTTGAATCCCACCCTGTGGGCTGGATGCGGATGGCTTAACGTGTTTGGTCACGAGGTTCAATCCTTCTACGATCGCCCTTCTTTTCTCAAGGTCAACAGAAAGAATTTTACCTGATTTGCCTTTGTCGTCCCCTGCGATCACCTTCACGGTATCACCGGACCTTACATGCAACTTTGGTTGCTTATTGAATTTTCTTTCCATGATTACAATACTTCTGGGGCTAGGGATATAATCTTCATGTACTGCTTTTCTCTCAACTCCCTTGCCACGGGCCCGAAAATACGTGTACCTCTAGGCTCGTTGTTGTTGTTCAACAGCACTGCTGCATTATCTTCAAAGCGGATATAGGATCCATCTTTGCGTCTGATTTCCTTCTTTGTCCTCACGATCACCGCCTTAGACACGGTACCTTTTTTGATATTACCGGAAGAGAGGGCTGATTTTACAGTCACGACGACTTTGTCACCAATGGTGGCATAGCGCTTTCCTGTACCGCCCAACACGCGAATAACCAATACCTCTTTGGCACCGGAATTATCCGCAACGCTTAGTCTTGATTCTTGTTGTACCATGATTACTTAGCCCTTTCGATAATTTCCACAAGTCTCCAACGCTTCTTCTTACTCAGCGGACGAGTTTCGCTGATCCTGACGATATCGCCTTCATTAGCGTCGTTCTTCTCGTCATGAGCCATAAATTTGGTAGTCTTCGCAACAAACTTGCCGTACATCGAATGTTGAACCATTCGCTCTACGGCAACTGTAATGGACTTGTCCATCTTGTTGCTCACTACCTTACCAATTCTTTCTTTACGAAGATTTCTCTCAGTAGTAGCCATCTCGATCATCATTTAGCCTGTTGTTTAGCAGTCAATTCAGTCTTCAATCTCGCGATGAAACGCCTTGACTCCTTGATTTTGTTTGGATTTTCAATTGGAGAGATAGCATGTGCAAACTTCAACTTGGTTAGATTGGTCTGCTCAGCGGCTATCCGCTCTTGGAGTTCACTTTCGGAAAGTGCTCTAATTTCAGAATTTTTCATCTTTTTGCTTATTCAACGTAATCTCTACGTACTACGAATTTTGTGCTTATTGGAAGCTTTTGTTGAGCAAGTCTCAACGCTTCTTGAGCAGTCTCGAGACTCACACCTGTAGCTTCGAAAAGGATCGTACCTGGCTTGATAACGGCAACCCAATATTCTGGCGCACCCTTACCTTTACCCATCCTAACCTCTGCTGGTTTTCTGGTGATAGGTTTGTCAGGGAAAATCCTGATCCAAACCTGTCCTTCTCTTTTCATCGCCCTCGTCATCGCGATACGTGCCGCTTCAATCTGACGTGAGGTGATCCATCCGGGCTCCAAAGACTTGATACCAAAGTTGCCAAAATCGAGGTTGTGGCCTCTGGTGGCAATTCCTTTGACTCTGCCTTTGTGCATTTTTCTATACTTGGTTCTCTTCGGCTGTAACATGATTTCTCACAAAAGGGTGAAAATTAGTTATTCTTTTTTCTTCTCTTCGGACCATTGCCTTCTCTCCGCTTTCCTCTCGGTGCTGCGGCTGCGGCTCCTTTTGGTTCATTGGTCATGCCTACGTTTGGAGACAAATCTCTTCTACCGTAAACCTCACCTTTGAATATCCAAACCTTGATACCTATGATCCCATAAACCGTATTGGCTTCAGAAACCGCATAGTCAATATCAGCTCGCAAAGTATGCAATGGGATTCTACCCTCTTTGTACATTTCTGATCTCGCCATTTCAGCTCCACCCAAACGTCCGGAAAGCTTTACCTTGATACCTTCTGCCCCAACTCTCATAGAAGCCGCGATAGCTTGCTTCATTGCCCTTCGGAAAGAAATACGAGCCTGCAACTGCTGGGCGATTGACTCGCCTACCAACTTAGCATCCAATTCAGGACGTTTGATTTCGAAGATGTTGATTTGAACATCTTTGTTGGTAAGCTTCTTCAGTTCCTCTTTCAGTTTATCAACCTCTGCTCCGCCTTTGCCGATGACGACGCCCGGACGTGCAGTATGGATGGTGAGGGTAATGCGCTTCAAAGTCCTCTCAATCACAACCTTTGCAATACCACCTTTAGGAATCCTGGCGTTGACGTATTTCCTGATCTGCTGGTCTTCAAACAGCTTCTCAGCGAAATCTTTGCCACCGTACCAGTTAGAATCCCAACCTTTGATGACTCCAAGCCTAAAACCGATTGGGTTTATCTTTTGTCCCATAGTCTGATCTTAATTAGATTTTTCTGTTTTTTCCGTTTCATCAGCGGTAACTCCAGCACCGAAGGAATCTACGATGAGGGTCACATGATTTGATCTTTTCCTGATTCTGTGGGCTCTTCCTTGCGGAGCTGGCCTCAGCCTCTTCAGCATACGACCTTCGTCAACGAAGATGGTTTTTACATAGAGGTCAGCATCTTCTATCTTCTCATCAGGGTTTTTTGCCTGCCAGTTTGCTATCGCAGATAGCAACAGCTTTTCGAGCTTAAGGGAACCATGATTGGGAGTGTATTTCAAAATGCTCAACGCCAAACCTACCCTCTTACCTCTTACGAGGTCAGCAATCAACCTCATTTTTCGAGGCGAGGTAGGTACATTTTTTAGTTTAGCTACTGCTTCCATGATTATTTCTTTCCTTTATCTTTCTTGGCGATGTGACCCCTAAAGTTTCTGGTTGGTGCAAATTCACCGAGCTTGTGCCCTACCATGTTGTCAGTGACAAACACGGGGATGAATTTGTTTCCATTATGCACAGCAAAGGTATGGCCTACGAAATCCGGGGAAATCATCGACCTTCTGGACCAAGTCTTGATGACAGATTTTTTCCCTGACTCGTTCATTACATCCACTTTTTTCGCCAAGTGATGCTCTATATAAGGACCTTTTTTTAACGAACGTGACATAATTATTTGCTTCTTTTACTGACAATGAATTTGTTAGAGTACTTTTTAGGAGATCTGGTCTTCTTACCCTTGGCAAGTAAACCTTTCCTAGACCTAGGGTGACCACCCGATGCACGCCCTTCACCACCACCCATCGGGTGATCGACAGGGTTCATCGCAACACCTCTGGTCCTTGGCCTTCTTCCCAACCAACGGTTCCTACCAGCTTTTCCAAGAACAACGTTCATATGGTCAGCATTGGATACTGTTCCAACAGTCGCCATGCAAGTTCCCAAGATCAACCTGGTCTCACCGGATGGCAACTTTACGGTAACGTATTTGTCTTCCCTCGCTACTAACTGTGCATATCCTCCGGCAGATCTTGCCAAAGCTGCGCCCTTACCAGGCTTCAGTTCGATATTGTGGATGATAGTACCCAAAGGAATGTTGTACAACTGCATCGCATTACCGATCTCCGGAGCAACGCTTTCACCAGAAACGATTTTCTGGCCTACTTGCAAGCCTTCTGGGGTAATGATGTAAGCTTTGGTTCCATCTTCATATTGTACCAAAGAAATTCTAGCGGATCTGTTTGGATCGTACTCGACTGTGAGCACTTCAGCTGACATATCGAATTTACGTCTTTTGAAATCGATGATTCTGTAGCGCTGCTTGTGACCACCACCAATGTACCTGGAGGTCATTCGACCTTGGTTATTTCTACCACCAGTTTTCTTCTTTGGAGCCAGCAGCGACTTCTCAGGTTTTGATGTAGTGATTTCATCAAAAGAGGGAGCTACTCTGAATCTAGTCCCTGGGGTTACCGGTTTTAATTTTCTAACTGCCATGATCTTGATTCAATTAAATTTCTCCGTAAAAGTCAATGACTTCACCTTCTGCCACCTGCACAATCGCCTTCTTGAATGCATTTGTATATCCGGAAACAATCTTGTTTTTTGAATACCTGGTCTTTGGTTTCGCAGCATACCGCATTGTACGCACCTCAACAACCTTTACCCCATACATCTTTTCAACGGCCTTTTTGATTTCGGGCTTCTTTGCAGTTTTCTCCACAATAAACCCGTAAACGCCCTGCTCGTTTTTCGCAGAAATCTTTTCCGTAATCAAAGGTTTTTTTAGGATCTCCATTTTCTTACAATGATAAAAGGGTTTCTAACTTATTTACCGAGCCTTCACACAACACCAGGCTGTCCGCATTCAAAAGGTCATAAGTATTGACACTGTCAACAGTGATCACTTTTGTCCTAGGTAGATTTCTGCTTGACAGATAGACATTCTTGTTGTTCTCAGGAAGGACAAAAAGCGTCTTCTTATCTGCCAAAGAAAGGCCTTGTAGCATTGAAATGTAGCTTTTCGTCTTAGGCGCATCGAATGACACACTCTCCAATACCAAAAGGCTATTTTCTTTCACCTTATAGCTCAACGCGGACCTTCTAGCGAGGCGCTTCAGCTTTTTATTCAACTTGAAGGAATAGTCTCTTGGTCTAGGACCAAATACTCTGCCTCCTCCTCTGAAGTTTGGAGCCTTGATAGAACCCGCACGGGCGCCGCCTGTACCTTTTTGCTTCTTTATTTTCTTGGTAGAGCCTGCGATTTCGTTTCTCTCTTTTGATTTGTGCGTACCCTGCCTTTGTGCGGCTAGATACTGCTTCACGTCAAGATAAATCGCGTGGTCGTTGGGCTCGATACCGAATATGTCATCAGAAAGTGTAACCTTCCTGCCAGTGTCTTCACCGTTTTGTTTAAATACTGCTAATTCCATCTTCTTATTTCTCTAGAATTACAAAAGAGTTTTTTGCACCTGGAACTGAACCACTCACCAAAAGCAAGTTTTTCTCAGGATAGATTTTGAGAACTCTAAGGTTGATTACTTTCACCCTATCGCCACCAGTACGGCCGGCCATTCTCATTCCCTTGAATACTCTTGATGGCCAAGAGCATGCACCGATGGAACCTGGGTGACGTTGTCTGTTGTGCTGACCGTGGGTCTGCCCACCAACACCACCAAAACCGTGACGTTTCACAACGCCTTGGAAACCTTTACCTTTTGAAGTCCCGATAGCATCCACGAAGTCACCTTCGACGAACACTTCTTCGGCCTTCACGGTATTTCCGAGATTGACTTGACCTTCAAATTCGACTCTGAAGTCTCTGAATTCAACAACTTTCTGCTTCGGAGTTGTACCGGCCTTTTTGAAGTGACCGATCAATGGTTTGGGAGTGTTTTTCTCTTTTCTCTCACCAAACGCCAACTGAACAGCGTTGTACCCGTCTGTGTCTACATTTTTTACTTGCGTCACTACGCAAGGACCAGCTTCTATTAGCGTGCATGCGACGTTTCGTCCATCGGCACTGAAAATGCTAGTCATTCCTACTTTTTTACCTATTATTCCAGACATCTTGTGTTGTATAATAAACTTCCACCATGGGCATAAGCACATGGTCCCTTTTTAAGGACTGCAAAGTTAAATATTATAATTTGCCTTACAAACCCCAACTTTAATATTTTCAATTATTTACAAAAATAAATTGCGCCGATGCGGACATTAACGGCCAATAAGTGTGAATTACCCGCATCAATCGCAGACGGACAAAATAAAAACCCACACCCAAAAGGGTGTAGGTCTTTTTAAATTGGATAAATGATATTCGTCAGACTTTGATTTCTACATCTACGCCAGACGGCAACTCGATTTTCATCAGCGCATCAACAGTTTTTGAACTGTTGCTGTAGATGTCAACCAATCTTTTGTAGGTGCAAAGCTGGTATTGATCCCTAGACTTCTTGTTGACGTGGGGAGATCTCAATACAGTGAACTTCTCCTTTTTCGTCGGCAAGGGAATAGGACCAACCACAATGGCTCCGGTAGCTTTTACCGCCTTTACGATCTTTTCTGATGACTTATCCACCAGTGTATGATCGTATGATTTCAATTTTATTCTGATTTTCTGGTTCATTTTCTCTCAAGATTTAGGACTTCTCACCCTTTACTTTTGCAATCACACCCTCAGCAATGTTGTTTGGAACAGGCTCGTAATGGGAGAACGTCAAAGAGGCTGTCGCCCTTCCTGATGTGATCGTTCTCAAATCTGTCACATATCCGAACAATTCTGACAAAGGAACTGCGGCTTTAACAACGGTAGAGGTACCTTTGGTATCCATTCCCTTCATCAAGCCTCTACGCCTGTTCAAGTCGCCTGTGATCGGACCAGTGTATTCGTCTGGTGTTACGACGTCAACAGACATGATTGGCTCTAGAAGTTGCGGTCTACACTTTTTGGCAGCCTCCTTAAAGCCGATCCTCGCCGCCAATTCGAATGAAAGCGCATCGGAATCGACATCGTGGAATGAACCGTGAAACAACCTTACCTTCATCGATTCGATTGGATATCCAGCCAAAGGACCATTCTTCATAGCCTCTTGGAATCCTTTCTGCACAGGTGGGATAAACTCCTTTGGAATTACACCACCGACGATACCATTTACAAACTCAAGGCCCGGCTTGATCTCACCTGTTTCGGGATCTGGATCCCTTGGCCCCAATTCAAACACGATATCGGCAAATTTACCCTTACCACCGGTCTGCTTTTTGTAAACTTCTTTGTGCTCGACTTTTCCAAAAAGAGCTTCTTTATATGCAACTTGTGGTGCACCTTGGTTGATCTCAACTTTGAATTCTCTTTTGAGACGGTCAATGATGATTTCCAGGTGAAGTTCTCCCATACCTCTCAAGATGGTCTGACCAGTTTCGTGGTCTGTATTCACCTGGAGGGTAGGATCTTCTTCCACCAATTTGGAGATCGCCATGCCCAATTTGTCGACGTCAGCCTGGGTTTTAGCTTCAATCGCATACCCAATTACTGGCTCAGGGAATACCATTGACTCCATGACGACTTTGCGTTTTTCGTCGCAAAGGGTATCGCCGGTTTTGATATCCTTGAATCCAACAACGGCACCGATATCACCAGCTTCCAATCTTTCGATTTGGTTTTGCTTGTTGGCGTGCATCTGGAATACCCTTGAAATCCGCTCTTTGTTGCCAGAACGGCTATTGAATACGTAGGAACCTGATTCGAGTACACCTGAATAAGCTCTCACGAAGCAAAGACGTCCAACAAAGGGGTCAGTAGCGATCTTGAAAGCCAATCCGACAAAAGGATCTCCAAAATCAGGCTTGATCAATACTTGCTCTTCAGAATCAAGTTTTGTCGCATAAAGATCGTCCTTATCCAATGGAGAAGGCAAAAGTTCCATTACCAAATCCAACATGGTTTGTACACCCTTATTCTTGAAAGAGGATCCGCATACCATTGGAACGATTTTCATATCGATCACTGCTTGCCTCAAGGCATCAAGGATTTCTCTTTCCGTAATGGAATTAGGATCGTCGAAGAATTTCTCCATCAAAGATTCGTCGTATTCGGCGACAGCCTCTAGAAGATACTCTCTCCATTGATCCACCTCTTCTTTCATATCGTCTGGAATTGGAACAATCTGGTAGGTCATACCTTGATCGTGCTCGTTCCAAACCATCCCTCTGTTGTTAATCAAGTCAACGACGCCTTTGAATTTGTCTTCGGCGCCGATTGGGAGTTGCAAAGGCACAGCCTTGCTACCCAGCATTTCTTTCACCTGCTTGCAAACATTGAGGAAATCAGCTCCTGCACGGTCCATCTTGTTTACGAAACCGATACGGGCTACTTTGTAATTATCAGCCAAGCGCCAGTTTGTCTCGGATTGTGGCTCTACACCGTCTACCGCACTGAACAAAAACACAAGGCCATCCAAAACCCTCAAAGATCTGTTAACTTCAACAGTAAAGTCAACGTGTCCCGGAGTATCAATCAAGTTAACTTGGTATTGGTTATTTCTGTAATTCCAAAAAACTGTAGTGGCAGCAGAGGTAATCGTAATGCCTCTTTCTTGTTCCTGCGCCATCCAGTCCATCGTTGCTGCACCTTCGTGCACCTCACCGATTTTATGGGATTTTCCTGAGTAATACAGAATACGTTCGGAAGTAGTGGTCTTGCCAGCATCAATGTGCGCCGCAATACCGATATTCCTGGTAAATCTTAAATCTCTTGCCATCCTAGTTAAAATCTAAAGTGTGAGAATGCTTTGTTGGCTTCGGCCATTCTGTGGGTGTCGTCCTTTTTCTTGACAGCGGCGCCTTCGCCTTTCGCAGCGGCGATGATTTCACCTGCAAGTCTGTCCATCATTGTTTTCTCACCCCTTTTTCTGGCGTAGGCAATCATCCATTTGATTCCTAGGGACATTTTTCTTTCGGGTCTAACCTCCATCGGAACCTGGAATGTAGCACCACCAACTCTACGACTCTTCACCTCGACGGATGGAGTTATATTGTTAAGCGCTTTTTTCCAAACCTCAAGACCGTTCTCACCTACTTTTGATTCAACCTTCTCGACTGCGTCGTAGAAGATTTTGTAAGCAATACTCTTCTTGCCATCGACCATCAGACAGTTCACGAACTTGGTCACCAAGGTATCGTGGAACTTCGGGTCAGGAAGAATATATCTCTTCTTTGGTTTCGCTTTTCTCATTTCTTTGTTGTTGTTTTAATTACTTCTTCTTAGCTGGAGCGCCTTTTCCTGCTGCTGCAGGTGCCCCTGGCTTAGGTCTTTTAGCACCGTACTTGGAGCGACCTTGCTTACGGTCTTTTACTCCGGCAGTATCCAATGCACCTCTGATAATGTGGTAACGTACACCTGGAAGGTCCTTTACCCTGCCGCCTCTGATCAATACGATAGAGTGCTCTTGCAGATTGTGGCCCTCACCTGGGATGTAAGCGTTTACCTCTTTACCGTTCGTCAATCTTACCCTGGCCACTTTTCTCATTGCTGAGTTAGGCTTCTTGGGAGTGGTAGTGTACACCCTGGTACATACACCTCTTCTCTGAGGACAAGCATCCAAAGCCTTGGATTTTGACTTGAACTCAAGGACGGTTCTACCTTTTCTTACTAACTGTTGTATAGTAGGCATTAACTGTTAAAATTTGGTTTATCCCGTTAACTTGTGATTTTTTGGACTGCAAAGGTATGCAAAGCGTTAAAACAAACAAAATTAAGCTGTTATATTTTTGGTTAGGCCTCCCCAAATGTCCCCCCAAAATTCATCGGGAAACCCGGCGCTTCCTGACCTGTTTGGATTTTCCCAAAGGCATCCTCGTATTTGCTGATATTGTCTTTCAATGCAGCCAGCAATCGCTTGGCATGATCTGGTGTCATGATAATGCGGGATTTCACTTTCGCCTTGGGTACACCCGGCATCAATCTGATAAAATCAATCACAAATTCCGAGTTGGAATGGGCGATCATGGCGAGGTTGGAATATATCCCCTCAGCGATGTCCTCGGTCAGTTCCACATTGATTTGGTGATCCAAGTTTGGTTTTTGTCCTTTTCCGTCTTCCATGGTTTTATATGGTTTGGATGAAAAAAGGCCTGTATTTGCTACAGGCCTTTTATGATTTATTGATCAAATTTATTTTACAGCCTCTCGGGGTTTGCCGTAGGTTTTTTCTTTCTCTCCCGCCAAGCGGTCGTATTCTTCTGTCGAACCTACAATGATACCCTGGAATTTCCTCTGTCCGGTACCTGCAGGAATCAAGTGACCTACGATCACGTTTTCCTTCAAGCCCAAAAGCTCGTCGCGCTTGCCTCTGATAGCCGCCTCGCTCAATACCTTGGTGGTTTCCTGGAAGGACGCCGCAGAGATAAAGCTTTCGGTGCCCAAAGAAGCCGCTGTGATTCCTTGGAGGGTCGGCTGCGAAACCGCAGTTTCCGCGTCTCTCACCTGTACCAACTTCAAATCTTTACGCTTCAAGCTTGAGTTTTCGTCCCTCAACCTTCTGGCTGTAATGATCATACCTGGCTTCAAAGTCGAGCTATCTCCGGCATCCATGACAACTTTCTTATCCAGAATGTTGTCGTTTTCTTCACGGAATGCCCACTTGTCCACAATCTGACCTTGAAGGAAGTTGGTGTCTCCAGGCTCAAGAATCTCAACCTTCTGCATCATTTGGCTTACGATCACCTCAATGTGCTTATCGTTGATTTTCACGCCCTGAAGTCTATATACTTCTTGGATTTCATTTACCAAATATTCCTGTACGGCTGTAGGGCCTTTGATGGCCAAGATGTCGCTTGGAGTGATGGCACCGTCAGAAAGGGCTTCACCTGCTTTGATAAAGTCGTTTTCCTGAACAAGGATATGCTTGGAAAGAGGCACCATGTAGCGCTTTTTCACACCATCTTTGGATTCGATGAAGATCTCCCTGTTACCACGCTTGATACCTCCGTAGGTAACGACGCCATCGATTTCAGAAACCACGGCTGGGTTGGAAGGATTCCTTGCTTCGAAAAGCTCGGTTACCCTTGGCAGACCACCGGTGATGTCACGGGTTTTTCCTACAGATCTTGGGATCTTCACAAGGATTTGTCCAGCTTTCACCATTTCTCCCGCTTCTACGGCCAAGTGTGCACCCACTGGAATGTTGTAAGACTTGCTTTCGTCCATTCCATAGTTGACTACAATCGCTGGGTTTTTGGTCCTATCTTTTGTTTCGATGATTACTTTCTCTCTGTAACCGGTTTGATCATCAGCAACCTCTTTGAAAGTGATGCCTTCGATGATTGAATCGTACTCGATTTCGCCGTCAAATTCCGACAGGATAACCGCGTTGTAGGGATCCCAGGTACACAGGGATTCGCCTTTGGCGATTTTTTGACCATCCTTGACGTTCAATGTAGCGCCATATGGTACGTGGTTGGAAACCAAAGTTTTTCCGGTTTTCGCATCATTGATCTTGATTTCACCGGATCTCCCCATAACGATGGTAACTTTCTCACCATCCTTGTTGGTAGTCTCTATAGATCTGAATTCCTCATCAAACTCAACTACACCTTCAAACTTAGCATTTATGCTTGCCTCTACGGAAATGTTGGAAGCTGTACCACCCACGTGGAAGGTTCTCAAAGTAAGCTGTGTACCTGGTTCGCCGATAGATTGTGCGGCGATAACACCGACGGATTCACCGGATTGTACCATACGGCCAGTCGCAAGGTTTCGTCCGTAGCATTTGGCGCAGACCCCTCTTCTGGTTTCGCAGGTCAGTACTGATCTGATTTCGATTTCTTCAACAGCAGAGTCATCGACTTTCTTGGCGATTTCTTCCGTTATTTCTATACCCGCAGGAACAAGGAGTTCCTCCGTCACTGGGTCGTAGACATCGTGCACTGATACCCTTCCTAGGATACGCTCAGAAAGTGGCTCTACAATTTCATCGTTGTCTTTCAATGCCTGTACCACCAAGCCCCTCAAAGTACCGCAGTCCTCTTCGGAGATAATCATATCTTGAGCCACATCAACAAGCCTTCTGGTCAAGTAACCTGCATCAGCTGTTTTCAAGGCCGTGTCAGCAAGACCTTTTCTCGCACCGTGAGTAGAAATGAAATACTCCAATACATCCAGACCTTCTTTGAAGTTGGAAAGGATTGGGTTTTCGATGATTTCGCCAACGGAACCTTGAAGGTTCTTTTGTGGCTTGGCCATCAGACCTCTCATTCCTCCGAGCTGACGGATTTGTTCCCTAGAACCTCTAGCACCAGAGTGCATCATCATGTAGATCGCATTGAAGCCCTGCTTGTCCTCTTCCATTTGCTTCATCAGGATGTTGGTCAAATGGGAGTTGGTCCTAGTCCAGATATCGATCACTTGGTTGTAGCGTTCGTTATCCGTAATAAGACCCATCAAGTAGTTGTTCCAAACTTGATCTACTTCATCCTTTGCTTTAGTAATCAACGGATCCTTGTCAGCAGGAATGATTACGTCATTTAGGCCCATGGAAAGACCTCCTTGGTAAGCCATTTGGAAGCCAAGCTGCTTGATATCATCAAGGAACTGAGCCGTCCGGGCCACACCGCATATTTTTACTACTTCAGAGATAATCTGTTGAAGCTTTTTCTTGGTCAACAATTCATTGACATATCCCACTTCCTCAGGTACATACTGGTTGAAAATCAAGCGACCTGCAACGGTATCAATGATTTTTTCAACCAACTGACCATTTTCATCCCGGGTTTTCACCTTACACTTAATGAATGCATGCTGAGAAAGTCGGCCTTCATTGAGTGCGATGATCACTTCTTCTTCGCCGTAGAAAGTCATCCCTTCGCCCAATACAGGCTCTTCTGGAGTTGACTTTTTGCCTTTGGTCACATAGTATAGACCCAAAACCATGTCCTGCGAAGGAACGGTGATTGGCGCGCCATTGGCTGGGTTCAGGATATTGTGTGATGAAAGCATCAATGTGGAAGCTTCCAAAATCGCTTCGTGACCAAGTGGTACGTGCACCGCCATCTGGTCACCGTCAAAGTCGGCGTTGAAGGCAGTACAAACCAATGGGTGAAGCTGGATCGCTTTTCCTTCGATCAGTTTCGGTTGGAATGCCTGAATACCCAATCGGTGCAATGTCGGAGCACGGTTGAGCAATACAGGGTGTCCTTTCAATACGTTCTCAAGGATATCCCAAACGACTGGATCTTTCCTGTCAACGATCTTCTTGGCCGATTTTACAGTTTTAACAATACCTCTTTCGATCAGTTTCCTGATGATAAATGGCTTGAACAATTCAGCCGCCATGTTTTTTGGCAAACCACATTCATGCAATTTCAATTCCGGACCGACTACGATAACCGAACGGCCAGAGTAATCCACCCTTTTGCCGAGGAGGTTTTGTCTGAATCGACCTTGCTTACCTTTGAGCATGTCGGAAAGCGACTTCAGAGCCCTGTTTCCGTCAGATCTTACTGCATTGACTTTTCTTGAGTTGTCAAACAAGGAATCGACTGCTTCCTGCAACATCCGTTTTTCGTTTCTCAAGATTACTTCAGGAGCCTTGATATCGATCAACCTTTTGAGACGGTTATTCCTGATAATCACCCTTCTATAAAGGTCATTCAAGTCAGAGGTAGCGAAACGACCACCGTCCAAAGGAACCAAGGGACGCAATTCTGGTGGAATAACAGGAACCATTCTCACTACCATCCACTCGGGACGGTTTTCAATTCTGGTCCTTGCTTCACGGAATGCCTCAACAACCTTGAGACGCTTCAATGCCTCAGCCTTTCTTTGCTGAGAAGTATCTGTCGCGGCTTGGTGTCTAAGGCTATAGGAAAGATCATCCAGGTCCAAACGGGAAAGGAGCATTTCAAGCGCTTCTGCACCCATCTTGGCAATGAATTTATTCGGATCTTCGTCGTCAAGCATGTGGTTTTCCTTTGGAAGCTTGTCGATAATGTCCAAATACTCGTCTTCGGTCAAGAAATCAAGGTATTGTACACCGTCTTCAGCTTTGATTCCTGGCTGTACCACCACATACCTTTCGTAGTAAACGATCTGATCCAATTTCTTGGTAGGTAACCCCAACAGGTAGCCGATTTTATTGGGAAGTGATTTGAAATACCAGATATGGGCAACTGGAACCACCAATTCGATATGGCCCATTCTCTCCCTTCTGACCTTCTTTTCAGTCACTTCCACGCCACATCTGTCGCAGATAATACCTTTATATCTTATGCGCTTGTATTTACCACAATGACATTCCCAGTCTTTGACAGGCCCGAAAATCCTTTCACAGAACAAACCACCCATCTCTGGCTTGTAGGTTCTGTAATTGATGGTTTCAGGCTGGGTTACTTCACCATGTGAGCTATCCAGAATGGATTCAGGAGAAGCCAAGCTGATGGTGACCCGGGAAAAGTCAATGTTGAGTTTTTTGTTTTTTCTGAACGCCATAATTGTCGAAGAAATATGTGAAGGGCCTGACGGCCCATTGAATTTGAATTAATCGAGGGTAATCTCAAGAGCAAGGCCTCTCAGTTCGTGAACCAATACGTTGAAGGATTCAGGGATATTTGGCTTCGGAAGGTTTTCACCTTTCACGATTGCCTCGTATGCCTTGGCCCTACCAACGACGTCATCAGATTTCACGGTCAAGATTTCCTGCAACACATGGGATGCACCAAACGCTTCGAGCGCCCATACTTCCATTTCCCCGAACCGCTGTCCACCAAACTGGGCTTTACCACCCAAAGGCTGCTGCGTGATGAGAGAGTAAGGACCGATGGAACGTGCGTGCATCTTGTCATCGACCAAGTGACCCAATTTCAACATGTAGGTAATCCCCACGGTTACTGGCTGGTCAAACATTTTACCAGTAAGACCGTCGTACAAATAGGTACGTCCATATGCCGGAAGACCTGCCTCTGCCAATTCGGCCGAAACTTCTTCCATTGTAGCTCCGTCGAAAATCGGAGTAGCATACTTCTTGCCCAACTTGTACCCTGCCCAAGCAAGTACGGTCTCATAAATCTGACCGATGTTCATCCTTGAAGGTACACCGAGTGGGTTGAGGACGATATCCATCGGGGTTCCGTCCTCCAAGAATGGCATATCCTCTTCTCTCACGATTCGGGCGACAATACCTTTGTTTCCGTGACGGCCAGCCATTTTGTCACCAACCTTAAGCTTGCGCTTTTTCGCGATATACACTTTTGCAAGCTGTACGATTCCAGCAGGCAACTCATCTCCAACCTCCAAGGTAAACTTGTCTCGTTTGAACCTTCCTGAGATTTCGTTTCTTGCATTCACATAGTTCTTGACCAGTTTTTGGATCAAGCCATTTGTATGCGCGTCGTCTGTCCAGTCGTCAAGAACGATATCCGAAATCAAATTCGCTTCCTCAGGGACGTTGTAGTTAGACTCGTCACGGTAAGGATTTTTAGCAGGAAAGAGGTTCTGCTCGATATTTTTCAAGTTGAACTTAACCCCCTTGCTGATGATCTCATCGCCGAATTTATGCTTTACGCCTTGAGAGGTCTTTCCATCCAGCAACGTGACCAACTTATTGATCATCTTTGCACGGATACCTAGGAGATCCTTGGCGTATTTGCCTTTCAATTTTTCGACTTCTGCTTTGGATTTTGCGCGAAGGTCTTTGTCCTTCTTAGGTCTAGAGAACAGCTTGGTTTCGATCACAACGCCGCTTAGAGATGGGGATGCCTTCAAAGAAGCATCCTTCACATCACCTGCCTTGTCACCGAAGATCGCACGAAGAAGTTTCTCTTCCGGAGTTGGATCAGTTTCACCTTTTGGTGTGATTTTACCGATAATGATATCACCCTCTTTAACTTCAGCACCGATTCTGATGATACCGTTCTCGTCAAGATTTTTAACGGCCTCTTCAGATACGTTTGGAATTTCAGAAGTCAATTCTTCCTCACCACGCTTCGTATCCCTTACTTCAAGTTGGAATTCTTCTATGTGGATTGAAGTGAAGATATCCTCACGAACAACGCGCTCAGAAATTACGATCGCATCCTCGAAGTTGTAACCTTGCCATGGCATGTAGGCAACCCTGAGGTTTTTACCCAATGCCAATTCACCTTTGTTGGTTGAATATCCTTCCACCAAGACTTGACCTTTTTTCACTTTTTGCCCTTTCAAAACCAAAGGAGTCAAGTTGATGGTAGTGTCTTGGTTCGTACGACGGAATTTGACCAATTCGTAGGTTTTGTATTCATTGGTGAAATTCACCAAAAGATCATCTTGGGTCAGGTCGTATTTGATTGTGATCTTATTGGCATCGACAAATTCGACAACACCATCAGCTTCTGCCAAAACCAAAGCCCTTGAATCGATGGCAGCTTTATACTCAAGACCTGTACCAACGATAGGTGCTTCTGGCTTCAACAAAGGAACTGCCTGACGTTGCATGTTGGATCCCATCAAGGCCCTGTTGGCATCGTCGTGCTCCAAGAACGGAATCAGCGAAGCGGCCACAGAAACGATCTGGTTTGGAGCGACGTCCATGTAGCTGATCGCAGACGGCTCCAACACAGGGAAATCGCCTTCGAATCTTGCTTTTACCTTCTCATTGATGAAGTTCCCTTTTTCGTCCAATGGAGCATTTGCCTGAGCAATATTGTTGTCATCCTCTTCTTCCGCAGTCAGGAATACTATGTCCTTGGAGTCCATGGAAACTTTACCGTCCTTCACCTTTCTATAAGGGGTCTCCAAGAATCCCATGGAGTTCACTTTTGCATGCACGCAAAGTGATGAAATCAGACCAATGTTTGGACCTTCCGGAGTTTCGATCGTACAAAGACGACCATAGTGCGTGTAGTGAACGTCACGGACTTCAAATCCAGCCCTTTCCCTTGAAAGACCGCCCGGACCGAGCGCTGAAAGCCTTCTTTTGTGGGTCAGTTCGGCCAATGGGTTTGTTTGGTCCATAAACTGGGAAAGCTGATTTGTACCAAAGAATGAGTTGATCACTGAGGACAGGGTCCTTGCATTGATCAAATCAACCGGTTTGAAATCCTCGTTGTCACGAACATTCATCCGTTCTCTGATTGTTCTGGCCATTCTCGCCAAACCAACACCAAATTGGCTGTACAATTGCTCACCGACAGTCCTAACCCTTCTGTTACTCAAGTGGTCAATATCATCTACTACCGCTTTTGAGTTGATCAAACCAATCAAATACTTGACGATGCTAATGATATCTTCAGTCGTCAACACGATTTTCTCTGGATCGATATCCAAGGAAAGCTTCTTGTTGATCCTGTACCTACCGACTTCACCCAAATCATAGCGCTTGTCGGAGAAGAACAATCCGTGAATAACTTCGCGGGCGGTAGCTTCGTCCGGTGCTTCAGTATTTCTCAATTGACGGTAGATTACTTCAACCGCCTCTTTTTCAGAGTTTGAGTTATCCTTTTGGAGTGTGTTATATATGATGGAAAAATCAGCCACGTTCACATCTTCCCTGTGCAGGATGATCGACTTCGCGCCCGACTCCATAATCATCTGAATATCTTCATCTGTCAGAATTGAATCCCTTTCTAACAGCACTTCATTTCTGTCGATGGAAACCACCTCACCAGTATCTTCGTCCACGAAATCTTCCACCCAAGTCTTCAAGACCCTTGCCGCTAATTTCCGTCCGGTGATTTTCTTGAGGTTGTTTTTGGTTGCTTCAATCTCCTCCGAAAGTCCAAACAGGTCTAGGATCTCTTTATCCGAACCAAACCCAATAGCCCTCAACAAGGTAGTTACCGGGAATTTCTTTTTGCGGTCGATATAGGCATACATGACATTGTTGATGTCAGTCGCAAACTCAATCCAGCTGCCCTTGAATGGAATGATCCGAGCTGAATAAAGTTTGGTGCCGTTAGTGTGCTTGCTTTGCGCAAAGAACACACCCGGTGACCGGTGCAATTGGGAAACAATTACACGTTCGGCCCCATTGATCACAAATGAGCCCTTCTCGGTCATGTAGGGAAGGTTACCCAAGAAAACTTCTTGCTCTATCGTCTCGAAATCTTCATTGTCTTCATCATGACAGAGCAACCTTAGTTTAGCTTTCAAAGGAACGGAATAGGTCAATCCCCTATCGATACATTCCTCAACGCTATATTTTGGTGGATCTACCGTGTAGTCGATAAATTCAAGGGTGAAATTTTCCCTGGAGTCAGAGATCGGGAAATTCTCAGAGAACACCTTGAAAAGACCGTCCTGTCTCCTTCTCTCGGCCGGAGTATCCAATTGAAAAAAGTCCTTGAATGATTGTAATTGGATATCTAGGAAATCAGGATAGTCTTTGACTACCTTAATAGATGAGAAACTTTTCCTTTCAGTTTGATTCTGGATAGCCAAGGCAGTATATGTTTTTGGTGAAAATAACTAATAGAAAGCGACAATTTTCGCTTGGAATAGTGCAATTTTTAACCTGCGCACAAACAGGAAAAGACCTGACTATACAGTCAGGTCTAAATCCATACCCTTTCCCTTTGGAAAAGGCGAATCAAATTACTTGATTTCGACTTCAGCTCCAGCTTCTTCCAAAGACTTCTTCAAAGCTTCAGCTTCGTCTTTAGCAACGCCTTCTTTCACTGCTTTTGGAGCACCGTCTACCAAGTCTTTTGCTTCTTTCAAGCCAAGACCGGTCAACTCTTTCACAAGCTTCACGACAGCCAATTTCTGACCGCCAGCAGCTTTAAGGATTACGTCGAAGGAAGTTTTCTCTTCCACTTCAGCAGCGGCACCAGCGCCACCACCAGCAGCAGGAGCGGCAACGGCAACAGCAGCAGCTGCAGGCTCAATGCCATACTCGTCCTTCAAAATATCAGCCAATTCTTTTACTTCTTTTACAGTCAAGTTTACCAACTGATCAGCAAGTTGTTTAAGATCTGCCATTGTATTATTATTTAAATTGTTGATTTTTAATTAAATGATGTTTGAAATTGATTATTCTTTTTCAGAAAGAGTCTTGACAAGGCCAGCCAAGGTGTTTTGTCCCGATTGAAGTGCAGAGACCAAATTCTTCATTGGTGACTGTAGCAATCCAATAAGTTCGCCAAGAAGCTCCTGCTTAGACTTGATGTTGGAGAGGAACTCCAACTGATCTTCGCCTAGAAACACATCTGAATCGATGGAAGCTCCTTTGAAAACGGGTCTTGTTTCTTTCTTGCCCATCTTCTTTCTGAAGTCCAAAAGGATATTGGCAGGAAGCTTTCCACTCTCTTTGGTGAAGATAATTCCTGAGAATCCTTTTAGCGCCACTTTGGAAAATTCGGTATAATCTCCACCGAGGTTTTCCAAGGCTTTTTTGATTAGGGTGTTTTTGTACACCTTGTACTCTACACCTTTCTCAAAACATGTTCTTCTAAAAGCATTTACCTGCGCTACTGTGAATCCTGATGCATCAGTAACATAGAAGTAAGGGTTTTCTTTCAACTTCTCGGTAAGACTTTCGATTATCTCTAATTTTTCTTCTCTAGTCATGATCAGATACCTTGAAAACTGCCTTTATCTATTTTAATGCTCGGAGACATCGTGCTGGAAAGGTGTATACTCTTGAAGTAAGTACCTTTGGACGTCGAAGGTTTCAGCCTGGAAATAGTGTTAACCAATTCTTTCACGTTGTCCTGGATTTTTTCAGGATCAAAGGAAACTTTCCCAACACTTGCGTGAATAATACCAGTTTTATCAACTTTGAAGTCGATCTTACCAGCTTTCACTTCCTTTACTGCTTTGCCAACCTCCAAAGTCACAGTTCCAGATTTTGGGTTTGGCATGAGACCTCTTGGACCCAAAACCCTTCCCAATCTACCGACTTTCGCCATTACGTTTGGTGTGGTGATGATGACATCAATGTCTGTCCATCCACCTTCGATCTTAGCGATATAATCATCTAGACCCACATGATCTGCTCCAGCGTCCTTCGCTTCCTGTTCTTTGTCAGGAGTGCAGAGTACGAGTACCCTGATGTCCTTTCCGGTCCCATGAGGCAAGGCCACTACGCCTCTAACCATTTGGTCAGCCTTTCTAGGATCGACTCCCAAGCGGATGTCAACATCCACAGAGGCGTCGAACGTAGCATTGGTGATTTCCTTGATCAAAGAAGAAGCGTCCTCTAAGGAGTAATGCTGGCTCTGGTCGTACTTAGAGAGAGACTCTTTTTGTTTTTTCGTTAACTTAGCCATAATTGTAATTTTATTCCTCCCAAGGGGCTTTTCCTGAAACAGTAATACCCATACTTCTAGCGGTACCTGCGATCATTTTCATGGCAGATTCCACTTTGAAAGCGTTCAAGTCAGGCATTTTCACCTGCGCAATATCCCTTACTTGATCCCAAGTGACGGAACCGACTTTTTTCCTGTTTGGCTCTGCTGAACCACCTTTGATTTTCGCGGCATCTAGCAACAGGTTTGCTGCTGGAGGCGTCTTTACTACGAATTCAAATGATTTGTCAGAAAAAACAGTAATCAAAACCGGCAATACCTGACCCATTTTGTCTTGGGTCCTCGCATTGAATTGCTTACAGAACTCCATGATGTTCAGACCCTTGGAACCAAGGGCCGGACCGATTGGAGGTGATGGATTTGCCTGGCCACCTTTCACCTGTAATTTCACATAACCAGTGATTTCCTTAGCCATTTTTAATCTTGTTTTTCTACTTGTATAAAGTTTAACTCAACTGGTGTATTCCGACCGAAGATCTTAACCATAACATTAAGTTTCTTCTTGTCTTCAAACACCTCTTCAATTGTCCCGGCAAAACCACTGAAGGGACCGTCCATTACTTTTACGGTCTCTCCCACTATAAATGGTGTCTCAAGCTTCACGGCAAACTCATCAATCTGCTCAACACGACCCAAGATCCTGTTGACTTCAGACTGCCGTAATGGTTCAGGGGTTTTGGAAGCTCCCCCCTGGTTTGATCCTAGAAAACCGATAACACCGGGAATACTCGTTATCACATGATTAGCTTCACCATGGGTAAGATCCGCATTGACAAGGACGTAGCCAGGAAAGAAATTACGTTCCCGTACTCGTTTTTTGCCGTTGCGCATCTCGTAAACTTTTTCGGACGGAATCAAAACTTCAGGAATATATTCCTCAAGTTTTTGACGGACAATCTCGTTATCCAAGTAAGACTTGGTCTTCTTTTCTTGTCCGGCTACCACCCTAAGCACGTACCACTTATGTTCAGCCATCAGTATTAACTTCGATTAGAATAGATCGTAAAACCACTTCATTAAATTCTCGAATCCCAAGTCAATCACCCCAATAACCAACGCAAAAATAAGCGAGGCGACCAAGACCAAAACAGCACTGTTTTGCAGAAATGAATAGGAAGGCCAAGTGACCTTGTTTTTCATCTCGTCGATAGATTCGATAACAAAACTTTTAATATTCATGGTTACTACATTGTTTGCACGGGCAGAGAGATTCGAACTCCCATCAACGGTTTTGGAGACCGCTATTCTGCCATTGAACTATGCCCGTATGAATTTTTGGTCCCCAAAAGGAACGCAAAGGTAGTTATTGTGGAATAGAGAAACAAATGCGATCCCAAAAAAAATTCAGGATCGCATTTGATATATTGAGTCTGTGAATTCTTAGTCAAGAATTTCAGTCACCTGACCAGCACCTACGGTTCTACCACCTTCACGGATAGCGAAACGAAGACCTTTCTCCAGGGCAACTGCGTTCAACAGGTTCACTTCGATAGTGATATTGTCACCTGGCATAACCATCTCAACATTCTCAGGAAGTTTGATTTCGCCCGTCACGTCAGTAGTTCTCAAATAGAACTGTGGACGATATTTGTTGAAGAATGGAGTGTGACGACCACCTTCTTCTTTTGAAAGGACGTAAACTTCAGCCTTGAAGTGAGCGTGTGGCTTCACAGAGTTAGGCTTGCAAATGATCATCCCTCTTCTGATCTGAGTTTTTTCGATACCTCTCAACAAAAGACCAACGTTGTCACCTGCTTCTCCTCTGTCAAGGATTTTGCGGAACATTTCCACACCGGTAACAGTAGACTTCAAACCTTGAGCGCCCATACCGATGATGTCAACTGGATCACCAGAGTTGATAACACCTCTTTCGATTCTACCAGTAGCAACGGTACCCCTACCAGTGATAGAGAATACGTCTTCAACAGGCATCAAGAAGTCTTTGTCGATCAAACGCTCTGGGATTGGAATATACTCATCCACAGCGTTCATCAATTCCATCACAGTAGCTTCCCACTTTGGCTCGCCATTGAGTGCACCAAGCGCAGAACCAGCGATAACTGGAATATCGTCACCTGGGAATTCATAGAATGAAAGCAGTTCTCTGATCTCCATTTCCACAAGCTCAAGAAGCTCAGGGTCATCCACCATGTCAACTTTGTTCATGAAAACAACTAGAGCTGGTACACCTACCTGCCGAGCAAGAAGGATGTGCTCTCTTGTTTGAGGCATCGGTCCGTCAGTTGCAGCTACCACAAGGATAGCACCGTCCATCTGTGCAGCACCAGTAACCATGTTTTTCACATAGTCAGCGTGACCTGGGCAGTCAACGTGCGCATAGTGTCTCTTCTCAGTCTGATACTCCACGTGAGAAGTATTGATTGTGATACCTCTTTCTTTTTCTTCAGGAGCGTTGTCGATAGAAGAGAAATCTCTTAATTCAGAAAGACCTTTTTTAGCCAATACTGTAGTAATGGCAGCAGTCAAGGTAGTCTTTCCATGGTCTACGTGACCAATCGTACCGATATTTACGTGCGGTTTGGAACGGTCAAAGGTTGCTTTTGCCATGCTTGAAAATCCTCAGTTTTAGTTAAAGATATGAATTAGTTAAATGTGCCATTGTTGTATGAGCCAACGACGGGATTTGAACCCGTGACCCCTTCCTTACCAAGGAAGTACTCTACCCCTGAGCTACGTCGGCTAATAAACACCCTATGCTATAAAAGCATAGAGCGGGAGACGAGGCTCGAACCCGCGACCTGCAGCTTGGAAGGCTGCCGCTCTACCAACTGAGCTACTCCCGCTTTTAAATTGCAGCGCAAAGGTATTGATTTTTTTGCATTCTGCAATCAGTGGGGGAAACAGGATTCGAACCTGTGAAGACATACGTCAACGGATTTACAGTCCGTCCCAGTTGGCCGCTTTGGTATTCCCCCAACTGCTTTTTCGTTAATTTTTTCGACTGTTTTGAAGCCTAGTAAACTTAACGGATGGCAAAATTATACCCTTTTGCCAAAGATTCAAAATAAAGCAAAAATTTTTCCGAGTATTTTTCGGGTCCAAAAAATAATCCTATAAAAATCAAGGGATTACTTCTCATCGAGGTATTGTGACAGAAACATTTCCTCGTACCTCTTCGCCAATGGATCTTTCTCTTGGGCGTAAATCTCCTTCGCTAGGTCTAGTACACCTGGCTGGTCAATAAACCCGAAAAGCCCCATAAAAGCCCCAATTCTTACATAGTTGGTGCGGTCGTTCTTCGCTATGCTGGACAATTTTTCGATAGCGATGTTGCTATCATCGGTGGCCACCGAGGAGAAATACTCGCTGAAATACCCAAGGAAGTAGTAACGATTTTCGCCATTCAGCTGATCGAGTTTTTCACTAAACCAAACTGATTTTCCGGCAGTTTCCTCCGATAAATAATAACCTGCCAAAGCGACCAGCATACGGATGTTCTTTTCATTTTCAAATCTCCCGGCGATTTCCTCTCGGTTGACATTGTTCTCATTTTCCAAATAGGCCGACAACGCTGCCCCGGCAACATAGTAGGACGGATGATTGATCCATCTCAAGAAGTCATTCGCATATTTATCAGCATCCATCACCGACAGCAACTCAATGGCGCCTAGCCTCACGGTGTTTTTCGGATCATTTTCCGCCATTTGGTAAATCGTTTCCTCAAGTCCTTCGATTTCGAGCAGCCAATTTGGATTTTCAGCAATTCCAATTAAAGCCATTTCTCGAATAGACCAAAAGCTGTCCTTGAGTGCGGCGGCTACGATTTCCCTTACTCCTTCATCTGAAGCAAACATGCTTTTCAAGCTGTCCAACGCTTCATATCGCGCAATACCAAGCGTCGAAGCCTGAAATTGATTGATGAAATGCTGCTTCCCACGACTAGTTTTTTTCACAGCCAACAGGTCGACCGCTTCATCTACCATCAGTAAGTCAACAGGTTCCCCGTTTTCAATCGCAAATTGCTGCCACGCTTTATCAATTACCAGCTCCTTTTCGCGTCGTTCTCCATTTACATACCAACTCACCTTGAATGGAATCCGGTACAAAGGAGTTGTTGAGAAATCCTGACGCTGGGAAACTGTAAGCAGCAGGTTATCTTCCTGGCTATAATCCACCTCATATTCCAATATCGGATGCCCGGAAGCCAAAAACCATTGGTTAAAGAACCAATTCAGATCGAGTCCCGTGACTTCCTCAAAAGCAATCCGGAGATCATGGACTTCGACGGACTGAAACGCATGTTTTTTCAAATAATGATTCAACGATTTGAAGAACGCCTCATCTCCCAAATGTCTACGCAACATATGAAGTATCGCACCTCCCTTGGCATAGGAATGACTGTCAAACATGTCGTCAGGTTTGTCATGATAAAAGCGGATTAAATCTTCCTGCTTTACCTCCGCCTCATCCAAATAGGTTTCGATTTCCGAAACGTGATGCAGATCAGCCTCATCCCGACCATTTTTGTACTCATACCAGAGGTATTCCGAATAGGTGGCAAACGCTTCATTCAGGGTTAAATTAGCCCAAGATTCAGTCGTAACGTAGTCTCCAAACCACTGATGGAAGAGTTCGTGGGCGATAATCCCGTCCCACTCCGAATCAATTGCCTCGCGCTCATTCAGATTGAGTTCCTCCATAAAAATGGTGAGCGTGGTATTCTCCATCGCCCCAGTCACAAAATCCCTGACCACGACCTGATTGTAATGAGACCAAGGGTAGGGTACTCCGAGAAGACTTGAAAAGTACGCTATCATCTCTGGCGTATTTTGGAAAACAATTTTTCCGCCCTTCTCAAATTCCGGCTCGACGTAGTAATTCACCGGCATACCATCCCAACTGTCTTTTATTTCGACAAAATCACCAACTGCTATCGCAGCTAAATAAGGTGCATGTGCCAGGTCAAGTTTCCAATGGTCGGTCCTGGTTCCGTCACCGTTTTCCTTGGATGACAACAGCTTCCCGTTACTCAAAGTCCGGTATTTCGAATCAACTGTCATTTTGATTTCTTGCGTTGCCCGCTCGTTTGGGCTATCTATCGTTGGAAACCATTTGGAATTATACTCCGTCTCCCCTTGAGTCCAAATCTGCGTGGGCTTACCAGGTTTTGATTGAGGATTAACAAAATAGATTCCTTTGGTATCCGTGATTGCAGAACCGGCCGCCGTTGTGTTTTTATTTGGAAAAGCAGTGTATTTGATACGGACCTGAATCGTATCGTTTGCTGAATAGGATTTTGGTAAATAAGCTGTGACCTTTCGTTCGTTGTAATAAAAATTAAGCTCAGTAGATCTGCCTTCTTCAAGCAAACCAAACGCATGGATTTCGAAATCCTTCGCGTCCAACACCACGGTTTTCTGAGGGAAAAAATAGGGTTTCAAGGTCAAAACGGCTTCACCGACGACGGTTTCATTTCCATAATCAAATCGTAAGTCCAATGCTGTATGCAACAAATCAAAATCCCGAGTCCTACTTGCCCGATACTCACTGATTTCACTTTCGAGACGTCTAATTATTTGTTCGTCCGATTCCATAGGCTGCTGCTGCGCCAAGGAATCCACCACGACCATCGAGCTATCGTTCGTTGAAGAAACCTCCGTTTGGCTTGTCTTACAGGCCAAACTTGCAAAAAAGAAAGATGCTATTATTGAATTAGTTATAAATCTATTGCTACCCATGCATTTTGGAGATAAGTCGTATATTTGGCGCAAAATAATTGAAATGTACACAGCAACCATCAGCGAGTCCGTTTTTGAGGTACAAAAATCGAAAGACCAATGGCTTGTCGGACAAGAAGTACAAGATTGGCAATTGACCAAAGTGAGGGAACGACACTACCACTTGCTGCACCAAAATCAGTCCTTCAAAGTTGAATTGATACAAATAGATGAAGAGTCCAAGACGGTCATTTTGAAACTCAACAATAAACTGGCCGAAATCCAGCTCAAGGACAAATTTGATTTGCTTTTGGAAAAGCTTGGAATGAATTTTTCTAAGGGCACTGCCCCACAAGATCTCAAAGCACCGATGCCCGGTTTGATTTTTGATATCAAAGTGATGGAAGGCGACGCCGTCAAAAAAGGAGATGCCCTGTTGGTATTGGAAGCGATGAAAATGGAAAATATCCTCAAATCCCCGAGCGACGGGGTGGTCAAATCAATTAAAATCAAAAAGGGCGAAAGTGTCGAGAAAAATCAGGTGCTGATCCAATTTTAGCGGGAATTGGGTTTAGATTCTTGACTTAAGCATATATATTTGTCGGATTTATCGAAATTTCTACAGGATTCAAACCTCCTTTTTCAAACTCAAAAGACCAATGAAGTACAAAAGAATATTGCTGAAGCTGAGCGGCGAGGCTCTCATGGGCGAGAAAAAATACGGCATCGATTCCAACAGACTTGAGCAGTACGCACAGGAAATCAAAAAAATTAAGGACTTGGGTGTCGAGATCGCGATCGTAATCGGGGGAGGCAATATTTTCAGAGGCGTCCAGGCAGAGAGGACGGGAATTGACCGGGTTCAAGGAGATTACATGGGAATGCTAGCGACATTAATCAATGCAATGGCACTACAAAGTTCTTTGGAACAAAATGGCATGTACACCCGCCTCATGTCTGGCATCAAGGTCGAAAGCGTTTGCGAACCCTTTATCAGAAGAAGGGCTATTAGGCATTTGGAAAAAGGAAGAATTGTGATTTTCGGCGCTGGAATAGGGAATCCCTATTTCACTACAGATTCCACGGCCGCGCTTAGGGCGATTGAAATCGAAGCTGACGTGGTATTGAAAGGTACCCGCGTAGATGGAGTCTATACCGCCGATCCTGAGAAGGACAAGAGTGCAACGAAATACGGCACGCTGTCATTCCAAGAGGCATATGAAAAAAACCTCAACATTATGGACATGACGGCATTTACACTTTGCCAAGAAAACAACCTTCCAATCATTGTATTTGACATGAACGTCCCCGGCAACCTCGAAAACCTTGTCAAAGGAGAGGAAATCGGCACTTTAATATCATCCAACTAATCCAGAAAGACATGGAAGAAATTCAACTATACCTGGAAGAAGCAAAAGAATTGATGCAAAAAGCGGTCAACCATACTTCTGCCGAACTGGTGAAAATCCGCGCGGGTAAAGCAATGCCAAATTTGCTTGACGGCATCATGGTATCGTACTACGGCTCCCCAACGCCACTTCAGCAAGTATCCTCAGTCAATACACCCGACGCGAGGACTTTGACAATCAAGCCTTGGGAGCGCAACCTCATCGGGGAGATAGAAAAAGCTATCATCAATTCGGATTTGGGCCTTGCGCCGCAAAACAATGGCGAAATGGTCATACTTACCATTCCCCCACTGACAGAGGAGCGCCGGAAACAATTGGTGAAATTGGCCAAACAAGAAACAGAGGCTGGTAAAGTTTCCGTAAGGACTATCAGAAAAGAAACCAATGATTCTCTTAAGAAATTGCAGAAGGACGGAGCCTCAGAGGACGACATCAAACGCGCCGAAGAAGTGGTCCAAAAGTATACGGACCAGTATTCCGCCAAAATCGATGAGTTGTTGGTGAAAAAAGAGCATGAGATCTTGACTGTCTGATCTCACACAGAATCATCGATCCAAAACAAAGCGGGCCAAGTCGGTCCGCTTTTTTGTTTTTCGCCCTAAAGACACCTCCAAGCCAGGACCCGCTATGGTATTCCAAACGTGCCCACGATTAATTGAAAAATCCATCGTGTTACTGTCCTGATTTTCAAAGGTTTTTGTACTGAATGTTTTTGGAAAAAACAAAAAAGTGAAAAAACGGATGCCTGGGAATGTGTCTTTCGAAAATATTTTGAAAAAAAATTCACCTAAAAATCCGCTTTAAGAATCGAAATTTGATTGTCACAAACGGATATTTGCTTTTCATTTTTTGAACCTTTTCACCCCCCGAAAAAAGCTTTGTTTTTGAAATGCAATGCTCTAAATTTCAACTGTTTCGAAAAAAAATCTCCTTCAGTCCAATCGAAACAAACCAAAAAAAATCACCCACCCTTAGCCTCTAAAACTGGTGGCTAAACAACATTCAAGGTTATGAAAATAGGAATCTTAGGCGGCACCAAGTTGTCAGCCACACTCGGAAACAAGTTGCTTAACTCCAATCAGACCGTTGTATTTGGTGTCAGGGAAGACTTCGTCACCAAGGACATCGAATGGAAAATCCTCAACATGCATCTAGACAAGGTGTTTAGCTTTGAAAAAGCGATTGAGATGTCGGATGTACTATTGATTTGCTGCGAAAACGAGCACCTTCCAAAAGTATGCTCAGCGATGGAAAGATCCGATTTGGGCTGCAAGATCATCATCGACTGTACCAACGGGGCCTATACCAAAGATTTTTGCTGCAATACCCAGTTAATCCAAAAAAGCATCGGTGACCAAAAGCTTTTCAAAGCCTTCAATAACCTCGGGATAGACTATCCAAAATCCGACCCTATGGGTTTGGTGAAGGAAACCTACTATTGCGGGCCTAATTCTATCGAAAAAGTCAGTGTCAAAAAGATTATCGAGTGGGTTGGATTCAAGCCAGTGGATGCAGGCGATCTTGATAATGCATTGCTGTTGGAAGCCTTTTATCACCTCCGAAAAACCATCTCATTCCAACGACCTGAGAAAATGGATTACCATTTTAAGCTGATTACTGTTTAAAACACAGGCTGGCGACGACGATTCATTTCAGCGAGTAGCCCCGCTGCTCCATGATCCTGAAAAAAAGGATATGCGCCATATTGCGCGCATGTTCCTTGGCATAGTCCGCATTTTTTCCTTCGAAATGTTCGTGGATCGTGCCGAACCACAATTCAAGCCAATTTCCAAAATGCTCCTGACCGATGATGCCTCCGGTGTCTCGGTCCATTTTTTTGTGTACAGGCACCGGGCTAAATTTTCCCGCACCTGGACCTGTCTGTAGGAGAACCATTTCCCAAAAATCCGTCAATCGCTCGAGGTGTATCTCCCAATCCTGCACAACCTGGTTGAAAATCGGACCTAAACGCTCATGCTGCCGGACTTTGGCGTAAAATGACCTTACCAACACCGAAACATCTTGTCGTCCTAGGATATCCGGTTTCATTGTACTTTTTCTTTCAAAATTGGCTGGAGTACTTCTGTAGATCCGTCGATATCCGCCGGAATAGGTAATCCCAAAATTTGGCAGATCAGCGGATACACATGTACGTTTTCAAAAGTCTCTATCTGAAAGCCCGGTCGTATCTGAGGTCCATTCGCATAGAAAATCCCGTGCATGTCCTTGTATTCCGGACTGTAGCCATGTTCTCCAAAAACCTTTGTGCCAAACCGCGCCGAGCGTTGTTGGTATTTGACCATGTCTGAGGCCGTGGCCAGGTAATAGCCCAAATCTGCCATAATCAATATATCCCCCATCCGCTTTCCAAACTTGTCGACATTCCTGTAAAACGTCTTGTCAGACACTTTGTCGACCTTTATCGGCAAGGGAAACTTTCTCAATTCTTCCAAAACCAGATCGGCCGAGGAGGGATCGTCCAAGTAGACATGGGCTAGAGAACCATTGTTGACCACTTTTCCTTGGATTCCTTTGGTCATTTGATCCAGATCAACCAAGTTTTCGATTGGCACATTGGTCATACCGTGATCAGACACGATGACGACTGTGATCGGAAGATCAAGACTCTTCAAGGCTTCGAAAAGTGATCCTAATTCCCTGTCCAGTTTCTCAAGTTTCTTGGAAAGTTGGGCATCATTGTCAGGCCCATACATGTGACCCACATCGTCCATGTCCGAAAAATACATGGTTATCAACCGCGGTCGCTCGGCTTCAGGTAACTGTAGCCATTCCAGGACTTTCCCGACCCTTGTCAGGTTGGGCACGTTGCCGTCATAGACATAGTAAAAGCTGGGAAGAGTCCCCTTGATCGCAGTCTCAGAACCCACGAAGAAAAAACTTGCAGCTTTGACCCCATGCTGTTCGGCTTGGACCCACAGCGGAGTCCCGGCATACCAATAGGGGTCGTGGACGATTGGTTTGTTTCCGATCGAATACACTTGGCCTTTTTCAGGATCGAAAAACGAGTTATTCACAAGCCCGTTATTCTCTGGTCTCATGCCTGTTGCGACCGCATAGTGGCTGGGAAAGGTTTTTGTCGGAAAGGACGAAATCATGGACTTGGCGGCAGTGCCAGAGGCGACGAACCTGCTCAAGTTTTCTGGGTGAAATCGATCCACATAGTCATACCGAAAACCGTCCAATGAAATCAATATCACGTGGTTTTGGTTTTCCTGCGCAGTTGTTTTTAGACAGAAAAAACAAAATACGATCAGCTGAAGGCCTATTTTGAACATTGAGGTCACATCGAAAAAGGGTGGGCTTTTTCTGTTTTTTTTTGAGATTAAACTTTCGGTTCTTGTTGGCTGAGGCAGTGGAAACTCCCCAATCCCCAAATGATATCCAGGGAATCAATGCCAATGACTTTGCGGTCTTTGAAACAGGTACCGAGGATATCCAATGCGACCGCATCATTTGGATCACGGAATGTAGGCACAATTACCGCGTGGTTGGCAATGTAGAAATTGGCATAGGAGGCAGGCAGTCGTTGGTCTTCATACACAACGGGGCCCGGCATCGGCAATTCGACGACATTCATTTGCTTGCCGTTCTCCAGCCTTAGCTTGTGAAGAAGGTGCAAATTCTCCTGCAAAACGGCATAATTCTCATCCGACCTATTTTGCTCCACGACGGTGACCACAGTGTCCTCATTCACAAAACGGGTCAAATCATCGATATGTCCGTCTGTGTCGTCTCCGATGATCCCATCTTTTAGCCAAAGGATATTTTCCACTCCGTAGTAGCCACGCAGGTACGACTCGATTTGGTCTTGATTGAGCTGTGGGTTTCTGTTGGGATTGAGCAAGCAGGCTTCCGAAGTCAGGAGTGTGCCTTTCCCATTGAATTCCACCGAACCGCCTTCCATGACGATGCCCGGTTGGAAGCAGGGTAAATTTCGGAATTCCGCGATTTTAATCGGAATCAGGTTGTCAAGGTCGTAGGGAGGATATTTATCTCCCCATGCATTGTACTTCCATTTGACCAACACTTTCTTTTGGGCTGCATTCGGATTGATCAAAAAGGCGGGGCCGTGGTCCCGGCACCACGCATCATTGGTAGGGAAAAAGTGGAAAAAGACCTTGGACAGATCTGCGCCGGCCTTTTCCAAATGCCCCAAAGCAAATGATTTCATGGCTTCATCGGCCACGTTGATATGGACTTCCTCACCGATCGCGACCTGCTTGATAAACTCCGAATACGGGCCAAAAACGGTATCGATCTTTCCGGGCCAAGAAGCCTCCTTGTGCGGCCAACTCAGCCAGGTAGCTGCGTGCGGGGCAAACTCTGCCGGGAAAAAATATCCCAACTCCTTAGGTGTTATATTTCCGCTAGCCGCCATTTCGAAGATATTCTTTGGCTGCAAATTAGTCTTCATCAATGAACCGCTTCAAAATGGGTGAATACGAATCGATGCGCCTGTCACGAAGAAACGGCCAATGTGTGCGGTACCTGTCAGAATTGTCCATGTCTAGCTCCTGCACATGGATTGTCTCCTTCTCGTGGTCAGCCTGGAAAAGAACCCTTCCGAAAGCATTTGTCACGAAGGAACCACCCCAGAATTTCATATCTCCTTCAAATCCAACCCTATTCACAGAAACTACAGGAACACCATTGGCAACGGCGTGGGATCTTTGGATGGTTTGCCAAGCTTGATATTGTTCTGAATTTGTGGCTTCATCCTGGGCAATGTTCCATCCGATTGCAGTAGGGTAAAAAAGCATTTCGGCACCCATCAGCGAAGTGATTCTCGCCGCCTCCGGATACCATTGGTCCCAGCAAATCAACACACCGATGGTGGCAAACTTGGTCTTGAAAACCTTGTAACCCATATCCCCCGGCGTGAAATAGAATTTCTCATAATAGCCGGGATCGTCCGGAATATGCATTTTTCGGTACTTGCCGAGGTAAGAACCATCAGCGTCCAATACCGCGGTGGTATTGTGGTATAGGCCTTCCGCTCTTTTTTCAAACAAGGACGCTACAATTACCACACCCAATTCCTTTGCCAAAGGTGCAAGTGCATCGGTCGATGGTCCGGGAATACTCTCGGCCAATTTGAAGTTGTCGTGGTCTTCGACATCACAGAAATAGAGCGAGCGAAAGAGCTCTTGGAGGCAGACGATTTGTGCACCTTTGGCGGCTGCCTCTCGGATTCCGGAAATCGCTTTGGACATGTTCTCAGCCAAGTTTGACGAACACGAGGTCTGTACCAGTCCTACTTTGACGGTTCTTTTTCCCACTTTATCCAAGGTTTAAAGTTTGACAGTGTTTGAAGGGCACAAAATTAGCCCATTATTTATGAAAAATCAGTTCAATATCAATTTTTGAAAAAAACATAACAGTCCCGGGTAGACTTTTGCCGTCAGTCAAAAGATCAGTCCTTTCCTTCAATCCATTGTTCCAATAACCGATTGACCTCTGCAGGCTTTTCGATGCAGCTGCTATGTCCAGCACCGGGAATAAGGTGCAGCACCGCGTTTGGGATGGACATTTGAATAAACTTCGCCTTTTCGGGTTTGGTGGCCACATCCTCGTCGCCGACTACAACCATTGTTGCGCAGGTGATTTTGTGCAGTTCTTGCTCTATTCCCTTTCTAAAAATAACCCCTTCAACTGGTCCCGTGATCGAGCGTTTGTTCGCCTTGAGCTCATTTTTCCAAAATTCAATCTCCTTCGCATTGTTCCTGTTTTCCAGCCAGCTTTCTGCAAACATGATCGGCATAACTTGGCTTGCGATCGGGCCTATCACTCCCGCCCATTTCACGAGTCCGTTGAGCATCTTGTATTTGGGTAGATTTTCGACAGGTTCGGCATTGGCAGAAGTCTCCAACAAAACCAGACTCTTGATCAAATCGGGGCGACGCGCCGCAAGACGCATGCCCACAAATCCACCCATTGACAGGCCAACAAAATGTACAGGATCCTCACACAGGACGCTAATCAAAGCAGCTGCATCCTCATACAGCGTATCCATGTCAAAAGGTCCTTTGACCTCACTTTGCCCCTGTCCACGATGGTCGTAGGCAATGATTCGATATCTTTTCCGTAGGTGCTGGACTTGGGCACGAAACATCTTATGGCTCCAAAGCAAACCATGGGAAAACACAACGGTCTCCGTTCCGCTACCGGATTCCTCAAAATACAAATTGACGCCGTTGGCTTGAATGTGTGGCATGTGTGACGGTTTGTACTGAAGGCTAACGACTCAATCGCTCATTTTGTTGGATCCAAAAAGCGCGCACCATGATCTTCTAGTATTCCAATCCGGGCTGGGTCAACCGTGCATTTTCTCTGGCCTTGTGTTGGTCCACGATTGTCTTTACGTCCTGAAGCAGCTTTTTGGCGTCGTATACAATGCCATCTTTCACGGTGTATTTGACGCCACCGACACGGATGGGTTCATTTTGATCATTGATTCGGATCGCACCAGTACCATAGAGAACCTTGAGGTTTTGGATCGGATTTTCTTCCAAAATAACAAAATCTGCCAGCTTTCCGACTTCTACCGAGCCTATCTCTTTGTCCATTCCCAGGGCTTCGGCAGCATGCAAGGTTGACGCACGGATCACTTCCAATGGATGAAATCCAGCTTCCCGCAACAATTCCATTTCCCGGATATAGGCAAAGCCGTAAAGTTGGTAGATAAATCCTGAGTCAGAACCCGTGGTCACGCGCCCGCCACGATTCTTGTACTCATTGACAAAGGTCATCCAAAGGCGATAATTCTCCTTCCACTGGATTTCCTCCTCGGTCGTCCAGTCAAACCAATAGGATCCGTGGGATTCACGGGATGGCTTATAAAACCTCCAAAGGGAAGGCAAGGTATATTGTTCATGCCATTCGGCACGGCGCGCGCGCATCAGGTCGCGGTTGGCTTCGTAGATATTGAAGGTCGGGTCAATGGTGAAATCCAGGGCGAGCAACTCGTCCATGACCTTGTTCCAATGCTCAGAATAAGGCGGCGCGGCTTGCTTCCAGAGTTTACCCGCTTCACCAAAACGATGCTGTTCATTTTGGTAGTTGTAATCCAAGCGGTAATCCTGCACGGTCCTGTCCGCAAAGAGCGCCTCTGGCAAGCCATACCAATGTTCCATGGTAGTCAATCCGGCACGTGCCGAATGCAGTACGTTCCACCTGGCCACGTCCATCTGGGCATGGTGCATGGCCGAGCGAAGACCGATCTTTTTATTTTCCTCCAGGGCGGCCTGCATTACCTCGGGCTTGGCTCCAAAGAATTTGATGCCGTCACCTCCTTTAGCTTTGTTATCGTTGACCCATGCGCGGGCTTCAGCAGCGTTGGTAATCGGCTTGGTCGCCCCTTGACCAAAAACCGTATACGCCAACAGACGGGGGGCCGTGATTTGGTTGGCCAAGGATTTCCTTTTGTGGTCAAGGACCCAAGATAGACCATTGCCAGCTGCAGGGTCCCTGACGGTGGTGATGCCATGGGACATCCAAAGTTTGAAGACATACTCCGCCGGGGTGCCTTGCCCCGTGCCGCCAATATGTCCGTGCATATCGATAAATCCGGGCAAAAGGAAATGCCCCTCCAAATCCAAAACCTTGTCATTTGGCCCTGCTAGCGGGCGGCCCTCTTCCTTGATCGGCAAGCCGGGATATCCGACGACCTTTATTTCGGTGATTTTGTTGCGCTGGACCACGATGTCAACGGGCCCAATCGGCGGTGCTCCTGTGCCGTCGATCATGGTCACGCCTCGTATGATCAATTTGTCATAAGGTCCCTCTCCTTCTTTTCTGTCCGGAGCGGGCATGATTTGGGAGTAAGATTGGAACGGCAAAGCAAATACTGCCAATAAAAGCCAAAGCAGGTTCTTCTTCATAGCGGACTGGTGGTTTTTCATGAAAATAGATTTTTTCAGACCAATAAAAAAACCGCTTGTCTATTTGCCGTTGGATTAAGCCCAATTCGCTTATTCCTGGATCCTTAATTGGCAAACAGACAAGTCCAATCCCCGTTTCGCTCGAAACACTGTTCGCTTCGAGGTAGGACATTAAATCGATAAAGTATAGGAAAAAACTCCTAGATCATGGGTGCTTACCAATTCAATCTCCCCCAAGGCGCAGCCTCAATCCCATGCTGGCACGCAAATAAACATCGTCAACGTAATAAAAAGGCGTGCCTTCCATAAAAATCCCAAAGTCTCTAAACGAAGTGATTGGCTTGAATGTCAGGCCCAAAGGAATCCCGATACTTGCATTGCCATCGTAGCCAACCATGATTCCTCCATGGATATTGTACCAATCCGATTGGTGGAAATTCCTGTTGAAAATACCCTCTGCACCAAAATTGCGAAACACGCGATCTGGAGCTACGAGCCGCAGCTCCCCAAAATTCTTCTTCTCGTTGTCTGTCCCGATGCCGATTTGTGGCCAAAAGCCATTGTAATAGACACCCACGTGCATCTGTGCCTTTGCAGACAGAGATACCAAGATCAGCACACAAACGATCATTAATCTTTTAACTCCCATGACTAATCATTTATTGAAATGGCAATATGGGATTTCTTTCGTTTTGGTCAAAAAATATTCTCAGCGCAAAATCTCCATGGGGGGCATCTTGATGATTTTGCGGCCATTGAGCCAACCAAGCACGATCGTCAGGGCAGTAATTCCCACGTACACAATCAGGGCTTCTTCATAAGCTCCCCGAAACGGCAATTCAAACACGAATTTGCTCAACAGCCAAGTCGCCAGGAAGGAAAGCAATATCCCGCTCAAAGAAGCCAAAGTACCGAGGAAGAAATACTCCAAGGTATTG
This sequence comes from Mariniradius saccharolyticus AK6, assembly GCF_000330725.2. Lineage (GTDB taxonomy): Bacteria > Bacteroidota > Bacteroidia > Cytophagales > Cyclobacteriaceae > Mariniradius > Mariniradius saccharolyticus. Next base: position 325,194 of record NZ_AMZY02000010.1, read on the forward strand.
ATCGTGCTGACAGTCCCGCTTCCCGCCCCCAAAGTACGTAGAAGGATACTCTCCCGCATCCGTTGGTATTTGCTGATGATGAGGGAACTGATCAAGACCAAAACCCCAGTGATGATGCTGAAAAAGGCCATAAACTGGATCACAAAACTGATTTTGTCCAGAATCTCCTCCAATGTCTCCACAATCATGCCGAGGTTGATCACCGAAATATTGGGAAACTCCCGCACCACTTCTGCTTGTACATCGGCAGCTTGTCGGTCGTTTTTGGTCTTGGTAATGATGACATGGAACTTCGGCGCGTTGTTTAGCACATTGTCCGGGAACAACACGAGAAAATTTGTAGATACCTGGTTGAACTTGACATCGCGGAAGCTTCCCACATAGGTTTTGATCGGGCGTCCCTGTACGTTGAACACAATTTCATCCCCCATTTTGATACCCGTACGGCTGGCATAGCCTTGGTCAAGGGAGACGAAAATACTATCGCCAGGCTGTTCGACTTTCCTCAATTTTCCCTCCAAAAGGCGCTCTGAAGCAATCAGGCTATCGCGGTAGGTCACCCGAAACTCACGATTATAAAGTCCCCGTGACCGCCTTTCCGCTTCGGGAAGCGTGTCATTTCCTTTTTTGGTCAAGCCATTGATCGACTCAAGCGCCATCGTGACGATCGGCACTTGCTGCATGATGGGCAGTCCTTTTTGCGTGATACGCTCGGAGACCGCCTCAACTTGGGCAGTCTGTATGTCGAAGAAAAGCATGTTGGGCTGATCATCCTTGTCCGCAAATTTGGCCTCATCCAACAATTGGTTTTGGACAAAAAACAATGTGCTGATCATGGCGGTGCCCAATCCAATCGTCGCGATCAACGAGACGGTTTGGTTGTTGGGACGGTACAGATTTGCAAGTGACTGACGAACGGGATAGGAAAGTGAAATTGGCAGGAACCTCCTGATGAGCCACATAATCCCCAATGCCACTGCCCAAAGTGCGAGGAACGCAACTACGACAAAGCCCGTGAATCCAAGTGCCTCCTGCCATCTATTGAGGAGAAAGAAACTGAAGCCAAAAACAAACAACAAGATTCCCAAAACGACGAGCCACCTTAATCCATCCTTTGCAAAGCTGCTTTCATTTTCCTCTGGTCTCAAGGTAGCCATCGGGGAAACCCGCCTGATTTTCAGCAAAGGCAACAAGGCAAACAGCACAGAAACCAAAAGCCCCGTGATGAGCCCAAAACCGATGCTTTGCCAAGATATTCCAACGGTAACTTCCACCGGAAGGAAATCCGCAAACACTGTTGGAAGTATGAATTGAAGGGCAGTGCCCAAAATCGCACCAAGTACAGCCCCCGCCAATCCCATCAGGATAATCTGCACCAAATAAATCCGCATTGCCGCCCAAGAAGAAACTCCCAAGCAACGGAGAACGGCTACCGAAGGAAGCTTTTCCTTCACAAAAACATTGACGGCACTCGCTACGCCCACACAGCCCAGCAAAAGCGCAATGAATGCCACAAGGCTAAGGAAGTTGGAAAGGTTTTGAAAAGATCTTCCGGTTTGTCTTTTTCTATCCTCCACGGAGTCGGCGTCGATTTTCTCCTCTTCCCATTTTTCCTCATAGGTCTTGGAAAGTTCGTCCGGGTTTACCGTTTCAGGCAATTGGTAATAGCGCTCGTAATTCAGCCGGCTGCCGTATTGGACCAAGCCAGTTTCCTGAAGGAATGCCATTGGGATATATACTGCCGGAGCTACGGTGGCTGCAATTCCGGTCTGGCCAGGCACCTTTTGTAGCTCACCCTCGATGACAAACGTCAGGTTGCCCACTTTGATGCTGTCACCCACTTCGGCGTTGAACTGCGCCATGAGCAGCTTTTCGACGAGGGCTTTTCTACCGCCATCCCGGAACGTCGCCTCGGCATTTTCCGGGATGGTTTCAAGTTTTCCATAAAAGGGAAATCCACCTTCCAGAGCCCGAACTTGGGTCAGCCGGCTGGCGCCTGTCTCGGGGAATGCCACCATCGATGCAAAATTCACCTCTTCCGCGGTTTGGATAGCCAAGGTATCGGTAGGCTGTTCGCCAAGCGGCTGGTTTTTCTCCAAAACCAAATCCGCCCCAAGCAATTCCTTGGACTGCTGGTCGATGTCTTTTTTGAGGTTTTCACCAAAGCTGCTGATCGCTACCAAGGCCGCGATGCCCACCACCATGGACGAAACAAACAATAGGAGGCGCGAGAAATTCTTCCGAATATCCCGAATCGCCATGGTCAGGATCCAGGAAAAATCAGCCATGGATGTCTTCTTGGATTTTGCCGCCCTTGATGCGAATGATTCGATTGGTTCGTTTGGCAAGTTCAGGGTCGTGCGTCACGAGGACGAGCGTCGTTCCTTTTTCCTTGTTCATATCAAAAATCAAGTTTTCGATCATGTCGCCAGTTTCGGTGTCCAAGTTGCCGGTAGGTTCATCCGCAAAGAGGATCTTTGGCTCGTTGGCAAAAGCCCGGGCAATCGACACACGCTGCTGTTCACCACCGGAAAGCTGGCTGGGATAATGGGTAATCCTATCACCAAGGCCTACCTGCTCAAGCAAGGCCTTAGCTTTTTCTTTGGCGTCTTTTCTTTTTTTCAGTTCCAAGGGTACCATCACATTCTCAAGGGCAGTGAGGGTCGGCAAAAGTTGGAAGTTTTGGAAGATAAAACCCACGTGCTGGTTTCGGACGGCGGCACGTTGGTCCTCGGAAAGCTTCTCAAAAGCCTGTCCATTGAGTACGACAGAGCCCGTGGAAGCAGAATCCAAACCGGCACAAAGGCCGAGCAAAGTGGTCTTTCCACTGCCGGAGGGCCCGACGATCGCGATGCTTTCACCTTCGGGAATATCGAAATTGACCTGGTCCAAGACGGTGAGCTTTCGGTTGCCGCTTTGGTAGGTTTTGGAAACGTTTTTTACGCTGAGGATGGACATGATTGATTGGATAGGCGTAATTGTGTTCGTATTTGAGTTTAATAAATTGATGAAGGTTCGAATAAATCAAACCGAAGGATCGCTTATTTAGCGATTTTTCCTCTTATGGGTTTGATTATTTTGATGGATGAAGATTCTGATATGACCAAAGACAATTCCAAGAGCTTTATTGAAGTATTTTCATGGAACATCCTAACATTTATAAAGGTTAAAGATACAGGAAATCCAAGCGCCCAAGCTAAGATCCAGAAAAATTGTACATTTGATTAAAGTTGCCTTAATGAAATACATCGAACGAATTACAATCGACCCTGAAATTTGTCACGGCACGCCTTGTATACGTGGGATGCGGTGGCCCGTTTCTGTTTTGTTGGATCTTTTGGGCTCAGGAATGAGCTTTGAAGAGATTATATTCGACCATCCAGAGTTGGAAAGGGAGGATATTCTCGCTGTTCTCGAATTCGCAAAAATGGCATTGCAAGGAAATTCAATTAGGGAAATTGCGTGAAGTTCCTTTGTGATGTACATATCCCATTTTTTTTTGTGAAGGAATTGCAATCAGCCGGTCACGAATGTATTCACGTTAACAACGTTTTACAGGGATCAAAAACAAAAGATTCGGAAATCATCAAGTACGCCGATAAAAATGGATTAGTTCTGATTTCAAAAGATGCTGACTTTAAAAACTCCTTTTTAGTAAAGTACGGTCCAAAACATCTCGTGAAGGTCAATCTGGGAAATATCCCAAACAAACTACTGGTTTCCCGAATTTTTGAAAATCTTCAATATCTTGAAATTCTATGTCAAAAGGATAGATTTATGCTTGTAATTGACCCAAGTGAAACAAGCTATTTAATACTTTGAATCCATGATTATAAAACCAAAAAATATTTTCGTCTTTATATTTCTAGTGCTGTTTAGTTGCACCTCCTCCAAAAAAGAAGAAAACAAACCCGAAGTGACGGAAGAGTCCTCCCAAACATCCAAACCAAAAAAACTCATCCTCTTCTTTGGCAACAGCCTCACGGCAGGCTATGGGATCGAACTGGAAGAAGCATTTCCGGGCTTGACCGCGCAGCGGATCGACAGCTTGGGATTGGACTACCGAGTCATCAATGCAGGATTGAGCGGAGAGACCACAGCAAGCGGGCTGAGTAGGCTGGAGTGGTTTCTGGAAGAAGAACCCGCAATCTTTGTCCTAGAGCTCGGTGCCAATGATGGCCTGCGCGGCATCACGCCTGACGAAACGAAGAAAAACCTGAAAGGGATCGTTCAACTTGTCAAATCAAAATACCCATCTACCCGTATCCTTTTGGCAGGTATGCAGATTCCACCAAATATGGGCCAGGAATTTGCCGGTGCATTTCGGGCTGTCTTCCCTGAAGTCGCACAGGAGGAAAACGTGACCTTGATACCATTTTTGCTAGAAGGTGTGGCGGGAGACCCCGACCTCAATCTTCCCGACGGCATCCATCCCACCGAAGCCGGGCATAAAATCGTTTTTGAGACGATTTGGCCCTATTTGGAACGAGAAATGGAAAAATAAGTATGCGCTTTTCCAAATCTCCAAACTTCGGAAAAGCTACCTCCCCCTTCCAAAGTGGGCCATCATCAGAATAGAACCCGCGGTGCCGTCCATGGTGGGTTCATTGGTACTGTAGTCGCCGACATCATCGTGGTAAGTTACGTGCTCATTTTGGACTGTGGCAAATTCATCCGGATCCCACAGTGTCAGTCCAATTAGCTTGTTGTATATAGAGGTGTACACAGGCCCGTCTACCAATCCCCCCGGCACCTCCATTCCCAACAACACGTAGGGCGCGGTATGGACTGAAACCGGGTATTCCCCGCCAGTCGGCATACCCGTAAACATCGAGGTACCCCAAGGATTTTTTCCAAACAACCAATCCCGCTGCGCGGCCAAAAACGGCTCAAACTGCCTATCTCCCGACATTTTTTCGTACAAAATCACCTGCGTCACCAAGCTGGTAAGCAGGTTGTTGCTGCACCAAATGAAGGGCACGCCAATATGGAATGGATTCTTTTCTGCCCGCTGTAGGGTATGTCGAATACCATCGAGGTAGTAGCCTTCGAGTACCTTTTGGAAATCCGCATCTACTTCCGCATGGAGCGCAAAATGCCCCATATTGATAAAGGGATACAGCTGATAGTGTGAAGCCGAATCCCGGACGGTCCATGAGTCGGCGGTGTTGCTTTGCAGCGCGTAGGCCTTGGCTTGCGCGAGGTACTTGGGTTCCTTGGTCAGTTTATAAAGCTCTGCAGCAGCCCATTCCATATCATCTGCCCAAGTTTCTTCATTGTACCGATAAGGCGCACCATAGGAATTGCCTTGTTGGTATCCTTCCTTTTTTCGGCCAAGTTCATACAGGGAAATGGCCGCACGCCTGCATTGCGCTGAAAAAGCCGGGTCCTGCAGTTGTTCCTCCCATATCCTTGCCGCAATCGCCATCGCTGCGGCGCTTCTTCCCGCCAAATTGGCGACGCCGGTGGCTTCGCTTTGGTACTTGTTCAAACCCTGTGGCTTTCCCGTGGCAAAATAGGCCGTCCGATAGGAATTTTCTCCCCAGCCATAATCCGCGTTGTCCTTGTTGGGAATCTTGAAACCTCGGTGGTCTCGGTCGTCGGCGATTTGGTGGAAGAGTTGGTCGGGCTCGGGATGCATCTTATGAAGCCAATCAAGGCCCCACTTCGCCTCGTCCAGCACATCGGGAATGCCGTTTCCGCCGGGTTGCCCAAGTGCATTGACTTGGTCGTCAAACTGCTCCGGATAAAGCTCAAAGGCCTTCAGCATATGGGCAGTAGCATAACTCGACGTGATGAGGTATTTGAGTTGGTCGCCCGCATCATGCCATCCACCACTCAGGTCCACATAGGTGCTGTCCCGCATCGGACCAAAAAAGGATCGCCCGTCCTTTGGATGGCAAACCATATCCAAGGTAGGATTGTAGCCACAGCGCTGTTGTCGCATAAATTCCAGCAGTTGCTCCTGATAGCCTGTATAGGCTTTTGGGGCAATTTTGAAGGGCTTGGTGGCTATACCCGACTTCTTTCCTTTGATTAGAAAATCTCCTGAATGCGTCACTGACGAAAAATCCAACTCCCAATACATAAACCCACCCCAATTGTTCTTTTGAAGGCGTTGGGGCTTGATTTCCAACAGGGTTTTTCCAGATGCTACATCTACGAGCAGAAAGTTTTCCCTGACCTGTTCCTTTGAGAATACTACCGCCTTTTTCGTGTCACCCGGCAGGTAGCCGATTTGGTTGAAACGGATGTGCATTTTGCCTGTTTCTGCTGAGGCGGCAGTAATGAAAAAAAACAAAGCCCCCAGTAGGTGTGGGAAAATTTTCGAAATCATTGACAGAGCTGTTTTTGAGATGGAAAAGGAATATAATACCAAAACCACGTTGAACCAATCCATCTATCAAATTGAATGAACTGTGCGCGAATTTTTCTCTAGATTTATACAGCTTGTGAATCCTTTCCCAAAATTCAACCATGAAAAAACTGACCTCGCTATTCTGCCTTTTGGTATTTACCAGCCTTGCCTTCGCCCAGACGCCATCCCTAAAGAAATCACCGCCGCTTTCTGAAGGAACTCCCCAATCAGTGGGGATTTCACCGGACAGGCTGAAAAAGTTGGATGCCATGCTCGAGGAGTCGATGAAAAATGACGAGAATCCGGGTTTGGTGGCCTTGGTCGTACGAAACGGCAAGATCGTCTATCATACGGCAAAAGGATTTGCGGACGTGGAAGCAGGCAAGCCGATGTCAAAAGATGCCATATTCCGTATTGCTTCACAGACCAAGGCGATCACCTCCACAGCGGTGATGATGCTTTGGGAAGAAGGGAAATTCAGGTTGGACGATCCGATCTCCAAGTTCATACCCGAATTCAAAAACCCGCAGGTGCTGCAGAATTTCCGTTACGGGGATACTTCCTACACCACTGTTGCGGCCAGTAAAGAAATCACCATCCGCCATTTGCTGACGCATACTTCGGGCTTGGGCTACGGTGTGATCGACGGGGACGAACGGATGAGGATGATTTATCACAAAGCAGGGATTGTGGATCTGTATTCCACCGCAAACATCAGCATTGAGGAAAATGTCAAAAAGCTCGCAAAACTACCCCTCCACCACAACCCGGGTGAAAAATATACCTATTCGGAAGGCTTGGACGTGCTTGGCTATTTGATCGAAATCGTCTCGGGGATGCCTTTTGATGAGTTTTTGAGAAAAAGACTCTTCGATCCGCTCGGGATGCAGGACACTTGGTTTTACCTGCCTGAGGCAAAAGCCGACAGACTCGTCAAGGTCCATCGAAAAGTCAACGGCAAATGGGAAAATTTCCCGGTCACATTTTACGATCCGCAATACCCCGTGAAAGGCGCCAAACGCTTCTTCTCCGGAGGCGCTGGCTTGTCCAGCACGGCCAAGGACTATGCGACCTTTCTTCAGATGTACCTCAACGGCGGCGAACTCAATGGCGTCCGCATCCTCAGCCGAACAACCATAGAGACCATGATGCAAAACCAAGTCGGCAGCCTTTGGGGCGGAGGCAAGCATTATGGATTGGCGTTTGGTGTGGTGAATGAAAAAGGCCTCGCAGAAGGCGGTATCGGCGGCGAGGGAACCTTCGATTGGGGTGGCTACTTCAATACCCAGTATTTCGCCGATCCGCAGGAAAAAATCATTGGCATCATCATGAAGCAAACAAGCCAAACGTCCGGTGACCAAACCGGCTGGAAGTTCAGGCAGATGGTATTTACGCTGGTGGATGATTGAGATTTTGGCAAAAATCACCCCCCCTGCCGAATCCTGTAATTCAAGGTAAGGTTGATTTGGCGGCGCATGTTGAGAAAGTTGCCGACGGTATAGAAGCCCTCGCCTTCGACCACGTAGCGGTCCCGACGGGAATTGAGTACGTCGATGACGTTGAGAACAAGGGTTCCCCGTCGTTTGAACACATCCTTGCTGCCCGAAATATCCATAAAGAAGATTCCCTTGCGCTCGCCTTGGGCTGTTTTTTGGCGCGCCTGATAATTGGCCCTGAACTGGACTTGGTACCCATTGGCGAAGTTGAATCGGGAGGAATACCGCGCATACCAAGAATAGGTCGTGGCAGTGAAACTGTCCTGGATGTTGCTGCCGTCAATCGTGGCGTAGAAGAAGTTGGCGTTGATATCCATTTTCCACCAAGTATGTGGCGCATAGTCAGCTGTAAACTCCAAACCAAATGAATTCTCCGAATTGATGTTTTCCGGACGAATCAGGGCATTTCCTTCTCCATCTACCGACCTGATACGCTCGATCTTATCGGTGGTATACCTGTAAAAGACCGTGGAAAACAGCGTCCCCTTTTCAAAGTATTTGATATGCCCCATTTCCAAAGCATCCGTAAACTCCGGATCCAAGTCCGGATTGCCGCTGAAGAAATTCCGGGCATCGGAAAAAGTCATAAACGGGCTGAGGTCATTGTAAAGCGGCCTTTTCACTCTCCGCGCATAGCTAAACTGCAAGGCATTCTCCTGGCTGAATTTGTAAGTCAGGTGTGCGGTTGGGAAAAGGTTGAAATACTCCCGCGGGTTCTGCTCATCGGTTTTGACCAGGGTGGTTTTGACATCTGTGAATTCTCCACGGAGACCGGCTTGGTAGCCCAATTTTTTGCTTTTGTTGGCCAAAATGCCATAGACCGCATGGATGTTTTCACGGTAAAGAAAAATATTCTCCAGCCCTGGAATCGGGTTGAAATCTCCGTTTTCGTCCTGTTCGCTGACGACAAAGTCATTTTCCATGTTCCGGAAACTGCTTCGCAAACCAGTCTCGAATTTTCCTTCCTTGGCGATGGGTTTTTCGTAATCGACTTGGATCAAGTATTGTTTTTCGAACTCATCGTTGATCGAAGTCTGGACAAGTGCTTTTTCGGGATCCAAAATGCCTTCGGGCGAGAACGTATTTTGGGTAAACAATTGATCGGAGTTTTCCCAATAATCCAAATAGGTAAACACGGTGGTCAACTCATGCCCTTTTTCACCAAAACTCCGCTTGTAGGTAACCAAGGTCTCTGAATTGGGCTCCTTTTCCTTTTCATCCTGCCTCCTTAGCGTAAAGCTGTCCAAATTATCAACGCTTCCGATGAAATCCTCATAGCGAATATCCGTAATCCGATGCGCATCGCTTCTTCGCAGTAGATAAGAAGCCGTCAAGACGTTGTTGTCATTGAAAAAATAGTCCAATCCTGCACGGACATTGTTGTCGAGGGAATTGACGTAGCCCTCAGTATACTGCTTCGAAATCAGAAGCGTGTCGCCTCCAAAGGCTTCTTGATAGAGTGTTCCTTCCCTCGGGAGTTTTCGCCTTGCGATACCATAGTTGACAAACCAGTTGATTTTGCGGTGACGGTAGTTGAGATTGGCAGCAAGGCCTACATTCGTTGGCGTGCCGAGAATCCCTTCGATTGATCCATTAAAGCCCTGCCGATGTTCTTTCTTCAAAATGATGTTGATCACGCCCGCCGTTCCCTCTGCTTCATAGCGTGCAGAAGGGTTGGTGATGACCTCGACGCGTTCGACCATGCTGGCCGGTAACTGTTGTAAACCGCGGCTTCCCTTGAAGCTCACGAGTCCGGATGGTTTCCCATCGACCAAAATCCGCACGTTGTCAGAACCACGCAATCGGACATTTCCTTGGGTATCGACAGAAACGGATGGCAAGTTGGTCAGCAAATCCGCTGTGGTGCGGCCGGCATTCGCCAAATCCTCGCCGACGTTGAATATCCTTTTGTCCAGGGAAAGCTCCATCAGGGGTTTATCACCTTCAATCACTACTTCCTGAAGGTTTGAGGTATTGGTTTGGAGGCGGATATCACCCAAAGTTTGGACTGGTTTTTCTTTGGATAAGGAGAATTCACCCATCTTATACGGCTCATAACCCATAAACTCCACCTGCCCATAGTAATCTCCAAACGGCAAATCCACCGCAAATTTTCCCTCTGCATCTGTCACCGTTCCTTCGACCAACACCCCTTCCCCTTTAAAAATGGCCACGGTCGCAAAGGCCAAAGGCTGATTGGACCCATCATCCCAAACCCTTCCCGTCACTTTACCCTGCTGTGCGAAGGCGAATCCTGAGACGCAGAGCAAAAGCGCCAACAAAATCACACAATTGATCTTGGTGGAAAAAAGGACGCGAGGCTGAATCAATCTAAGCACAGGGAAATGACAATAGGTTTGACGATGGTGTTCAATATGCCCCGGAAAAAAAGCCGCAGGGACAAAATCAGTCTAATTTATTCTATTGAGAATCAAGGCTTATCAAAATTTTGATCAATGGATGATTTCCATCACCACATAAGCGATTCCTTCCTTTTCGAAAACATGGGCGGTTTCGACCATCCCAAACCTTCTGTAAAATCCGGTCTTTTCGGCGCGGGCATTGCACCAAATCCGTTTGGTTCCTTTTTGTCTTAGCCTCTCCAACACAAATGCCAAAAGCTCCGATCCGTAGCCTTTTCCCTGCTCTTTTTCCAAGGTTGCAAATTTCCTGAATTGGGCTTCTGACCCATTTTCAAAAACAGATATCACCGAAACACATTCATCCCCGACCATCAGCCCCCAATGTGTGCCATCGAGGTCCTCAGCGACTTTCACAAAATCCACGGGATGATTGGGCCACATGACCTCGTGGCGAATTTGCCAAACCAGGTCGAGTGGGACTTGCTCGATTTTCATTTCAGCGATTTTGATTGAACTGCCTTCAGCCACTGTTCGCGGATCGTTTTCACGACTTGGGGTGCCTCGGAGGACTTGTCTCCCCAATTGTTTTCCAAGGAAATCCCACCCTGATATCCCGCATCCTGCAAGGCTTTGAAATAGGGCCCAAAGTCCTCGCCGTGTATTCCTGGAGCCGCACGACCTTCACGCTCCGCAATATGGACATGCTTGATCAAGCTGCCGTATTGTTGGATACTTTCTGGGCCTTCATTTTCGGTTTTCATATGGTACAGATCCGCCAAAAGACGAAAATTGGGATGGTTCACTTCTTGGACCATTTTGCCGGCTTCGCCGAGTGTCGTGATGAAATTGCACTCTTTGGAATTAAGGGATTCCAGGACCAAAACAACCTGGTGTTTTGCCGCCAATGGCGCCAAGCGGACGCACAGTTCCCGCATTTGTTCCCAAGCTTTTTCGTAGGAAAAACCGTCGGGAATCCTTCTCGACCCACCACTTCCGAATACAACCATCCCCACACCACGTTTCTTTGCCCGTCTGAAAACGGTTTCCGCATATTCCAAAATACCCTTGTGATCGGCCTCCGGGCCCACCGACTTCAATTTTCCCGGAAGAAAGTAAATCAGGGCCTTTACGGGCATGGCGGGTTTCGGCGCCACAGCCAACAAACTATCAAACTGGGCTTCCGACAAATCCATTTGAAGGAAATTGGGAACCCCTTCCTCAGCGAAGACAAAACCGGCGTCTTTGAGCATGTTGGCGTCTTTGAGCCCATTACAGGCACCGATTGGGGGTGTTTTTGCCGTTTGTTGGGCAAATAGGGGATTGACGAAAAGCAAGAGGAGGGCAGGTGCAAGCACCGAAAACCAAGATAACGAAAAACCTATCTTTTGCATCATTTTCCCCGATTTCAAAACATGAGTTCCAAAATACCATAAAACGCCGAAGGACAAACCAAACAGCCAAGTCCTGTGTAAAACGTCGCAGTAACTGCCCCATAGGGAACCAACTCAGGGTCCGTTGCAGCCAATCCTGCGGCGACTCCACTTGAAGTCCCCATCAATCCACCAAAGGCCATGGCTGCCTGTGGGTTGTCGAGACCAATTCGCTTGGCTACCAAAGGTGTGAGAATCGTCACCGCAATCGTCTTGGCCAAGCCTGTTCCGATGCTTAAGGCGATGACTTCAGAGCTTGCACCAATTGCAGCCCCTGTCACCGGTCCGATAATGTAGGTGCAGGCCCCTGCCCCGATGGTACAAAGACTCACCGCATCCCGATATCCCCAGACCAATGCGATGATCACACCCAAAACAAAAAACAAACTTATGCCCAACACGAGCGAAATGAATCCAAGCCAACCGGACCTTTTCACCAGCAGAAAACTGGCGCCATAGGCTGTCGCCACGATGGTAAAATCCCGAAACATGGCACCACCGAAAAATCCAAGGCCGCTGAAAAGCTTGACATCTGCCAGCCCTTTTTCTCCGTTACCCCAAACTCCACCCCAATATCCGAGCAAAAGCCCCGCGAAAATGGCAACCGCCGAACCTGGAATTTTGGACCTGAGGTATTTTCTGCTGAAAAACTCCGAACCCAAGGTCAACAACCCGACGATAAGGAAAGCGAAAACCAATCCGTTCTTTGCGATCAATCCTCCAAACAGCTCCATATCAATCTGTCTTGAAGCGTCGAAGCATATGAGGAAAAACCGCGAAACAGACCGCTACCGGAACGAATCCCGCCAAGATGGCCAGAAGCCCACTGGAAACCGCTCCTTTTACATTGAGCGAAGCCGCCATAGCTATCACGACCGGGATGTACATTTTTCCCCAAAAATCTATGCCTGCATCCATGTCCTTTTTCATCCATCCTTCCCGTAGAAACCAGTCCTTGAGCAGCATGAGGATAATCATGGCGAAGCCGACGCCACCGACATTGGCATCTATGCCAAGCAAGTGCCCGAGCGCCTCACCCATCCATTGCCCCAATAGAAACGACAATGCCAACAAGGCTACACCGTAGATGATCATCTTTGAAAGAGGGTTTTGAGTTCGTTTTTGGTGACTTTGCCCATGGCATTGCGTGGAAGTTCGGACAATATCCTGTATTGACGTGGAGTCTTGTAGGCGGGCATTTTTTCCCTCATCCAGACATTGAGCGCCTTTACATCCAAGCCGGCATCAGCGATCACGGCTGCTGCGACCAACTCACCCCATTCCTCATCCGGAACGCCTACGACGGCACAGTCCTTGACTTCGGGGTGTGTGCGTAGGATTTCCTCGATTTCGAGGGCAGAGATCTTGTAGCCGCCTGATTTGATAATATCAACAGAGTCTCGACCCAAAATCCTGAAATACCCATCCTCGACGACTGCGATATCGCCTGTCTTGAACCAGCCGTCTGCCGTGAAGGACTTGCTCGTCACCTCTGGTTTACCCCAATATTCCTTGAAGACCGACGGGCCTTTTACTTGGATTTCTCCAGGTTGGTCTTGGGTTTCCTGATCGTTTTCATCACAGATCCGTACATCAACCCCCGGAAGCGGCATCCCGATATAGCCCGCCCTGCGCTGTCCGTGCAATGGATTGCTAATGGCCATGCCGATTTCGGTCATTCCGTAGCGCTCAAGAAGGTAATGGCCGGAGATAACCTGCCACTTTTCCATGACAGAAACAGGCAATGCTGCCGAACCGGAAACCATCAACCTGAATTTGGCCAGACAATCGGATATCGATTTTTTCCCGGTATCATCCAAGGTCTCGACATGTGAAATCAACTTGAAATAAATCGTCGGCACAGCCATGAACACATTGACTTTACCTTCCAAAAAAACATCGAAAACACGCACTGCATCAAAGGGATGGAGAAATTGGACGGTGGCGCCGGACCAAAGCGTACAGGAAACCACATTGATGATTCCATGCACGTGGTGGAGTGGAAGCAGGCAAAGCGTGTGGTCCCGCTCTGTCCATTCCCAAGCCTGCACCAGCGTGCTGATTTGGCTTTGGATATTGGCATGGGTGGTGAGGACGCCCTTTGGAAGACTTGTCGTGCCTGATGTGTACAAAATCATGGCGCCACGATCCAAACCGATCTCGGGTAAGTCCACATCAGCCGACTGCGGGACTTCGGAAATCTCTACCATCCTAATCCGTTCCGTCGTTTCAAAGGGAGCCAGGATTTCGGCATACTCGGGGCCGTAGACGATTGTTTGTGCACCCGTATCCTCAACCACGTACAGAAGAGAGGGAAAGGGATAGGTGATGCACAAGGGAACCGCAATGCCCCCAGCCCGCCAAATTCCCCATTGAACCGACACATAATCAAACCCAGGCGAAACCATGAAAGCAACCGGCGCTTGGTGAAGGTCGGTCTTTCCATTCAACAAATACGAGGCTACCGCAGCGCTTTTCCGCAACAAATCGCCGTAAGTATAAGAACCTTGGCTGTCGATCACAGCGATTTTGTCAGGTAGCCGAAAGGCATTTTCAAAGAGTTGGAGCATTTTTTCGCCAAAACGCGGCAGTTTGAAGTTATTTTGATAGAATGGTTACAGACCGTTTCAAATATGGCGAATTTGCCACAATTCCGATAAAAATTTCCTCGGATGGAAGATCCGTCGATGTTTGAATTGCTTCAATCGCAACGAAAGATCAAATATTTACATTTTTTTCGTAGAATTACGATTTTTTCGTAGTTATTCTAAAATACTTGTTTTACCTTGGCAGCATGGAAACACTTACCGTACAAGAAGAACAGTTGATGCAATTGATTTGGAAGCTTGAAAGGGCCCTGATTCGGGACATCCTCAACGAACTCCCAGAGCCAAAGCCTCCCTACACCACCCTTGCGTCCAATATCAAAAACCTGGAGAAAAAGGGATTTTTGGGGAAAAAGGCCTACGGAAACACGTTTGAGTATTTTCCCTTGGTCAGCCAGGGCGCGTACGGCAAGAGGTCTTTCCACCAAGTGATCCAAAACTATTTCAACGGCTCCATGGCCAACGTCCTTTCGTTTATGGTCAAGGAAAAAGGGATTTCCCAAAAGGAAATCGAAGAACTTCAAAAACTGATCGACAACAATTTTAAGGAAGAAGCCTGATGGAAAATTTGTTCAACAACCTATTGGAAGGTAGCATTATACTCCTTGTCCTGTACGGGTTTTACAAGCTGATGCTTTCCCGCCTGACATTTTTCTCCTGGAACAGGAGCTACCTTATTTCTATGCTTTTGGCAGCGGCCGTTTTGCCGTTCCTGTCTTTCGACTGGGGGCCAACATCTTCCGAGCTGCTCGGCTACCAACTCCCGGCAGTCACCATTGGAGAGGAAAGCGTGCAAAAAAACGAATGGTCCACCTGGCAAATCCTTTCGATGTTTTACTTGGCAGGCACCGTTTTGTTTGCAAGCAAACTGCTTTGGGCCTTTGCCCGTACCATGGTGCTGATCAATCGTGCCAAGGTCGATACCTTCCGGGGAAAAAGAATCCATATCCATCCGGCCTTTTCCCCTGCTTCTTTTTTCGGATTTATCCTTTTACCGTCGATTCCTGAAGATGAGGAGCAGGCAAACACAATCGTGCTGCATGAATCCATCCATGCTGCAAAGGGGCACAGCATCGACCTGATCATCTTCCAAATCGTCCGCTGCATGTATTGGTTTTTTCCTTGGATGTCGCGCATCGAAGCTGATTTGAGGGAAATCCACGAATTCGAAGCTGACCAAGCCGTGCTACATATCAAGGCACCGAAGGCCTACGCCCAGATGCTGCTCAATCTTCTGTATGAGGAAAACGAACACCTGCTCTTGAACAATTTCAACCAGTTTCTCACCAAAAAACGCATCCTGATGATGACCCAAGCCAAATCCAAATTGATTCAGAAACTACGGTTTCTACCTGCGTTGCCATTGATTGGACTACTTTTCATGGCGATAGCATGTGAAGAAAGTCAGGAAGCCATTGAACCCGCCGCCGTCGAAACCGGTACTGTTTTGGAGGCCAATGAAGTATTTGACGTTGTGGAAGAGTCGCCGACGTTTCCCGGAGGCATGGAAGCTTGGGGGAAATTCATGATGGAAAACCTCGAATATCCCGCCTTGGCAAAACGCATGGGGGTAGAGGGCACCGTTTATTTGGTCTTTGAAATAAGAACCGACGGCTCTGTACAAAACGTAGAAATCCTCCGGGGGATCGGCGCGGGTTGCGACGAGGAAGCTATGAGGGTGGTCAAAAAGTCACCAAACTGGATCCCTGGCAAGCAGCGCGGCCGCAAGGTAAACGTCCGCATGCGTCTACCGGTGCGGTTTAAATTGGGCGAAAACACGGTTTCCGAAAATCGAAACCTGATCCCCGACAGGAAGTTTTTCCCGAGCAACAGACAATTGTTGGACTTGAATTCAAAGAGACCGATTAATCCATTAGACGAATGTTAATCCAAAATAAAATCCCATCTATGAAAACCAAACTAATTATTACCGCGCTTTTGACAGCAGCGATGTTTTACGCGTTCCCATCAACAGCCCACGAAACTGCTAAATCAAAGGAAACCGTCCAACAACAAGTAGATGAAATGCCTGTTCCTCCAGGGGGAATGGAGGGCTGGATCAACTATTTCAAGAACAACCTCAAATATCCTGAAGCAGCGAAAAAGAACGGTGTTGAAGGGATGGTGATGCTCAGCTTTATTGTCAGAAAAGATGGGTCGGTATCTGATGTTCAGGTATTGAGAGGAATAGGCGCTGGTTGCGACGAAGAGGCAGTACGACTCCTGACCAATAGTGAGAAATGGACTCCCGGGAAAAAAGAAAACAAACCCGTCGACGTGGAGATGAAGCTGCCGGTGCAGTTCAAGCTCTAGGTCAAGGCAATAATCAACTTGAAACTATCACAGTGAAAAACCACAGTCGGCAAGGGCTGTGGTTTTTTGATTGTGTGACTTCTTTGGCAGGAAAAAAACGCAAAAGGGGGATTGCCTACTCAAGAAACTAGACGTAATCCATTGATTTTCAGAAAAAACCATTAGCAAAGAACACACACCTTGTAACAAAGTAGGGGATATTTTAGCTATTTCTTGTCACAAAGTAGGGGTAATTATCAGCCTTCCTTGTCACAAAGTAGGGGCAAATTGAATGAAGCCACTTCCATGACCGAAAAATAGGGAACCCCCATTTGGCAGCAAATCCAAATCGCCTCTCAATAACTATTAACCAATTCCCAATAACTCACCCAACCACCTCCAACAAGTAGAAACCATAAGGTTGGAACATCAGGTGCTCATGGTCTTCGCCGATGGAGATTGTATGCCCAGTCCAATGATCCAAGAGTTTGCCGGATGTACAGCCTTTCTCCCTAAAGGCATGCCAGCTCAATACCGTGTGGTAATGGCTAAAATTGAAAAGCCCAAAAAACTGTTGCCCTTCCATACGACGTACAAATCCGGCAATATGGGTATTGTGCGGACTCATCCATTCTATATTCTGAAAATCAGAAATCACAGCCAATTTCTTCCTGATTTGGATAAGCTTGTGGGTGTAGCTGAACAGCTTTTGCTCGATGGTGCCAAGCGTTTTTCTCTTTTCCACTTTTTCCCAATCTATCATTGGCCTATGTAACCAGCGATTGTCATAGCTCTTACCCGGGTCATCCGCATAGCTGTAATCGTTGATATAGCCAACCTCGTCGCCATAGTACAACATCGGCATTCCTCCCAAAAAAAACGTATGCGCCTGCATCATCACGATCTTTTGGATCGAGAGATCTTTGCCTGTCTCATCGTTTGTATCCAAGGCCTTTTCTAATCCGCAAAGTGACGCAAGTGTCCCCGAAATCCGCGCGTCGCCCGTTCTTGGATTGACAGAAAAAAGCGCTCCCTTGGATGGGCTGCCGGGGAATTTACCCGAAAAGTACTCCATCAGGTACTTCCTGTGGTGGTATGGATCTTTGTCGGCTTCCATGATGCTACGATCCTCGTAGCCCAGGCCGATATCATCGTGGCAACGTGTGTAGTTGATCCAAGATGTTCCGTAGGGCTTTTTCAAAATATCGCTTTGCGCAGCCAGCATCACTTTCGTATCGCCCGTGGCCAGCATATCCCATTGCAAGGCCATATGCGTGGCATTGTATGCGAAATCACATTCCATTGCCCGGAACTCTCCAGTTCCGAAGTATTTGATGATCTCTTTTGGCGCAACAATCGCCTCCCCCAATATCGCCATTCCAGGTGTGGAAATCAGGACCGCTTGTTTGATCAACTGCAATATGGTATGCACTTGGGGAAGGTTTTGGGAACTCGTGCCCGTTTCCTTCCAGATAAACGCCGGCGCATCGATGCGGAGCAGATCGACTCCCAAGTTGGCGTAGAAAAAGATATTGTCCAACATTTCCCTCAGGACGATCGGGTTCATGTAGTTCAAATCCCACTGGTAATTGTGGAAAACGGTCATGACCCATTTTTGGCATTCCTCGACCCAAGTGAAGTTTCCAGGCGCTGCATCCGGAAAGATCTCGGGCATCATCGTCTCGTATTGGTTGGGAATCCATCGATTCTCATACATGTAGTAGAAATCCTGGTAGTAACCATCGCCTTGCTTAGCCTTTTCCGCCCATTCGTGTCGGTGCGACGTATGGTTGAGCACTATATCCAGCATCAGGTACATCCCCTTCCCTTGCATTTCTTTCCGCAGCGCGAGCAAATCCTTCAAGCCACCAAACCTCGGATCGATCTTTCTGAAGTTTGATACCGCATAGCCACCATCGCTCTCCCCTTGTGGGCTCTCAAACAATGGCATCAAGTGCAGCAAGTTCACCCCTAGTTCCTCCAGGTAGCCCAATTTGTGGGTCATCTTCTTCAAGTCCCCCGCAAACCGATCCACATACAGGCTCATGCCGACCAGTTCATTGCTCAAAAACCATAATCCCTTTGCGGACTTTTCAGCATCCCTTTTCTTCAGGTCCGCTCCTCGGGAAATGTAAGCTTCCACGATGACTCCGACGAGGCTGCCAAAGATTTCGTCTTTCTGCGGATGGGAATGGTACAGGCTGAAATAGAGTTTGGCCAAAAGTGGGATGCCCGCCTCCAATTTGGCTACAAAGCCCTGGTCCTTAGCCTTGGGAGAAAACCCGTGATCTTCAAATGCTTTATTGATCGTATCAGTCAGAAATGGGTCGAGTGACATTGGGGAAATTGAGAAATGAGATGTGAGATTTGAGTATCAAGAGACAAGAAATTTATATAGGAAGGGCCTGCCTAATGGCCGCCGCCCATCTGTACGCTTCCTGTCTCGACGGATTGGTTTTCTTTGATTCTAAGCACGGCCACTGCCGCCAAGAGCAACAATACACCTGCAAAAGCGATGGAAATCCCCGGGTCGTTGCCAAGGAAGTTTTTCGCGACAAAACCGAAGCTCAGGGTTTGGAAGATCATCGGCACCACGATCATCATGTTGATAATTCCCATGTAGACGCCATAGCGCTCTTTCGGAATTTCATTGACCACCAAGAGGTAGGGAATACCCATCATGCTTGCCCATGCAATGCCAAATCCGGTCATTGGCGCAAAAAGCAAGTATTTGTTTTCGATAAATGGGAATACCAACAAACCCAAGCCTGCAACAATCAAACAGAAGAAATGGACCTTTTTTGGACCAAACCGCTTGGCCACACCAACCAATGCAAAGGCCGAAAGGAAGGTGACGACATTGTACCAACCATTGACGAGGCCGGTCCAGCCAACGGCTTCCTCATACAAATCCATGTTTTCGGAGGGAGAGGTATTCCAGACGGATTGCGCGATGCTTTTGGCGGCATTCTGCCAATAGACAAACAAGGCATACCATTGGAAAAGGTACACCAAGGCCAACTTCCACATCACGGATGGCATATCCAGAATAGCACTGATGATTTCCAAGTTTTGGGAAAAGAGCACCTTGGAAGACGGACGCTTTTCGATGGCGTGAACGGTCCTTCGGAGAATACCCCGATCGAAAATCGCAGGAACCAACAAGACCAAAAACAGTGCATAAATGAACAGAGACGTAACGACAGAAAGAAAAAACTGGATCACGGGATGCGGCATGCCCTCGTTTTTTTCTTTCAATACCTGCAATTCATCGGGAGAGGGCGGAATTTCCGAAGTCTTGTAGATACTCCATCCAACCGAGGCGATCGAACAAACGGATCCCAGGAAGAATGACGCGTACACCCATACGGGCAGCGAACCCGCAGTGCCGGGAATGTACATTTGGAAGAAAAACAGGGAAAGATTGGCCAAGGTAATGCCCAAGCCCGTGAAGAAGCTTTGGGTGAGAAATCCGGTCGCGTACTGCTCCTCGGGCAACTTGTCAGCAATCAGCGCCCTATAGGGTTCCATGGCGGTGTTGTTGGCAGCATCAAGCACCCAAAGCAAACCGGCCGCCATCCACAGCGTGCTGCTGAAAGGATAAAGGAACAGGCAAATACTGCAAAAAACCGCCCCGATAAAGAAGAAAGGCTTCCGTCTACCAAATCTTGGGCTCCAAGTCCGGTCGCTAAGCGCACCGATGATCGGCTGAATCAATAACCCGGTCATTGGTCCTGCCAGATTTAGAATCGGGATCTCGTGGGGTTGCGCGCCCAGCATGTCATAGATCGGGTTTACCGCCGATTGTTGAAGCCCAAAACTGTACTGAATTCCGAAAAAACCAACATTCATGTTGATGATTTGGGAGAAGGTTAGTTGGGGTTTCTGCATGGGCACAACGCTGGTTGGGTAAGGTCTCAGCTTCGAAAAAACATTATTCTCCAATCAAAGCCAAATCCTTCCGAAAATAGGGATTTTGCAGGAAGTCGAAAAAAAATCAACCTGTGTTCTCGATGTTTTTGGAAGAAAATGTGATATCAATCGTTTGCGGGAAAGGATGAACGGTAGCCGATTTAGAAATTGTCAAAAGGCCGATTCTATCCATCAGCGCCACACGAGAGTCCTCCAAACAATCTGGGCGTAGTTGTCCCGCTCATACAAAATACCCAAGGTTGAACCGTTCAAACTCACCAGATCACTGTAAGCGGTCCAAGACACTTTTTTGGGATCATCTGTCCTGTCAATAGGTATGACCTTTGGCCACGATTTCCCCTCGTCGAAGCTGATTTTGATCGTCAGGTTGTTGCGGTCATTTGGGTCGGAGGCGTTGGAATGGGCCAAGATTGTCTTTCCATCCGACTGGCCGATGGCCAAAATGGACCCTTGGCATACAGGATCGGGAAGCGCTTCCTCAAACCTGATCTCTTCCCAACTGTTTCCCCCATCGGATGAGTAAGCCAATATCCGCTGCCTTATGTCTCCACGCTGGTTGCGAATACTCATGATCATTCGGCCACCAGAGAGTTCAGCACCGATGGATTCATTTGAGCCGGGGAGGTAAACAGACTCTGAAATCTTGAAAGACTTTCCATGGTCATCCGAGAAAAACCCATGCGCCCTGTACTCCTCAAAATTTTGTTGGGGAGGTCCTACAGAATGGTTGGCCGGCACATAGATTCTTCCCTTGTACTTCCCTTCCTGAAATTGGAAAGCGTGGCCCGGCGTATTGGCGTAGTGCCTCCAACCTTCGGAGTGCTGATAAAGAGGATTAAATTGTGGGTTGTTTGGCCGATGCACTTTCAGGGTGATGTTCTCTGGCTCTTCCCAAGTATGGCCAAAATCAAAGGATTTCATCATCCAAACCTCTCTTACGCCTTTGTTGAGACGGATATCGTATTCATGGTTGTTGCCAGTATTGTAAAAAAGAAAGACGACGCCTTTGGGGAAATCCGGATCCAACATATCCACGACCGGGGCTGGATTACCTGCCTGAAGACTGTCATAGTCCACCAACGTCTCCAAAGACGACCATGTCTTTCCTTGATCGCGACTCCGTTTCATGACCAGGTTTACATCACCGAAATCGGCGCTGCCGTTTACCCTTCCCTCTGCAAATGCCAACAAATCCCCATTGGGCAATGCAAGGATCGCAGGTATACGATAGACAGCATGACCTTCTTTCCCGCTTTGAAAAACGATCGTTTCAGTTTCTTGGCAAAAGACAAAAAACGGAAGTAGTACCAACAAGCAGAAAAGAAATAAGGATGATCTCATTTTTGGTAGATGTTGATAGAAATAATCAATTTCAGACTGGCAGGATTTAGGACCGAATCACAAGCTTGAGGCTGAATATAAGACAAATCCCATTTCACAGCATTTCATATTAGAGTTTCAGCGAACCAATTGTCTAAAATTTGATAAGTCGCTTGATATTTTTCTGTTTATTTGGATAATCTCTCCCAAACAAAATATTTCAACATGCTGGCATTTCTCGGCCTTTTAACAATACTGCTACTCTTGTATTTGGTGATTACCAAAAAGGCTTCTCCCGTGGTGGCTTTGATTGCCGTGCCAGTCATAACGGGACTTGTGGCAGGGTTTGGCGCGGAACTTCCCACAATGATAGGAAATGGTCTAAAGGACATCGCTCCGACCGGCATCATGTTCATTTTCGCCATCCTGTTTTTTGGTGTTTTGATGGATGCAGGCACATTCCAACCCATCATCAATCGCCTGTTGCGGTTTGCCGGAAATGACCCTGTCAAAATCACCGTCGCCACCGCCATCCTGGCGATGTTGGTCCATTTGGACGGTTCTGGGGCTGTGACGTTTTTGGTGGTGATCCCAGCGATGGTACCGATTTATGACAAAGTAGGCATGAAAAGGCTTACCCTTGCCAGTGTCGTAGCATTGTCGGCAGGAACGATGAATATCCTCCCTTGGGGAGGTCCTACTCTGCGGGCGGCGACTGCGCTTGATTTGAGCGTCACCGAGCTTTTCAACCCTATCTTGATTCCCATGCTGGTCGGATTGATCACTGTGCTCGTGATTGCTGTTTTTTTTGGGAAAAAAGAAAAAGCCAGACTTCCAGTCCCTGGACCAAGCCTTGTGACAGACCAAGACATCCAAGCCGAATACGATGAACTAGCGGGTCCAAAACTTTTTCTTTTCAATGTATTCCTGATCGTTCTTGCGATTGGCTTCTTGGTGTCAGGTATGGCACCGCCCTACGTCGTTTTCATGATTGCATTTGCGCTAGCGATTACGATCAATTTCCCGAAAGTTGACTTACAGCGAAAAATCATTGACGCCCATGCCAAAGAAGCGATGCTGATGGCTTCTATCTTATTTGCAGCAGGTTGTTTTACAGGAATCTTAAAGGGCACAGGCATGATGGAGGCAATGGCGGGCTCTATTAATCAATTCATTCCTGAAAAAATCGGCTCACACCTCCCTTTGATCACGGGTATTCTTTCCATGCCTTTGAGTCTATTGTTTGACCCAGATTCCTTTTATTTTGGCATTTTGCCGCTGTTAGCATCAACTGCCGAATCGTTCCAAGCGTCCGGCATCGAAGTAGCCCAGGCCGCTATCATGGGTCAGATGACCACCGGATTTGCGGTGAGTCCTTTGACTGGATCGACGTTCCTCTTGATTGGTTTGGCTGGGGTCGATCTAGGTGAGCATCAAATAAAAACCATTCCTTGGGCCTTTTTGGTGACTTTGGTGATTTTGACTGTTTCGGTCTTGATGGGGATCATTTCTATCTGAATGTGATGAAAAAAGATGTCATAAGAATCGGCTGCGGTGCCGGTTTCTCGGGAGACCGATTGGAACCAGCGCTTATTCTTACAGAACAAGGAGATTTGGACTATTTGGTCCTCGAATGCCTTGCGGAGCGTACCATTGCCCTTGCACAAAAGGCCAAGCAACAAAATCCAAACCTGGGCTACGACCCAATGTTGGAAAGAAGGATTACAGGCCTCCTGCCACTTTTGGTCAAACACAACACACGGCTTATAACAAACATGGGAGCAGCAAACCCCTTGTCTGGAGCACAGAAGATCATCGATATCGCCAAAAGGCTGCAACTCACGATCAAAGTCGCCGTGGTCTTGGGGGATGATGTTTTTGCCAGCATTTCAGGAGACGAGCCAAGTATGGAGGGAAACAAAGCATTAAGCACCTACGGCACGCTCATTTCCGCCAATGCATACATGGGTGTCGATGCGATTCTGCCGGCCCTAAAGACGGATGCCAATATCATCCTTACGGGAAGGGTGGCGGATCCATCGTTATTTTTGGCACCAATGATTCACGAGTTCGGATGGGATCGGGCGGACTGGGATTTGATGGGAAAAGGAACGGTTCTCGGGCACCTAATGGAATGTGCCGGACAGATAACGGGAGGCTATTTTGCCGATCCTGTCAGTAAGCCTGTTGCCGGAATGGAAAATTTGGGGCATCCCTTTGTGGATGTGTATCCTGACGGCAGCGGTATCATTGGTAAAGTCTCCGGAACAGGCGGCGAAATCACGATTCGGACCGCCAAGGAGCAACTGCTTTATGAAGTCCTAGATCCAGGAAATTACTTCACGCCCGATGTGGTTGCCGACTTCCGCTCTGTGCATTTTGAAGAAATCAAAAAGGACCAAATCAAAGTCACCGGCGGAACTGGAAAACCCAAACCATCCCAACTGAAGGTCAGTGTTGGTTACCAAGCGGGATTTATGGGCGAAGGAGAAATCTCCTACGCAGGCGCGCATGCCAAGGAAAGAGCGGCACTAGCCGGCGAAATCATCGAGAAAAGAATCCGGAATCTTTTCGATGAATTCAGGGTAGATTTCATCGGATTGAGTTCGCTCCATGGCCCTGTAATTCCCCAAGGATCTGAACCCTACGAAGTACGACTGAGGGTCGTGGGAAAAAGCCACAGCCAGGACAAGGCCAATCTTATCGGAGAAGAAGTGGAAGCACTCTATACCAACGGACCCGCGGGAGGAGGAGGGGCGAGAAAAAGCGTCAAGGAAATCATCGGCGTCGTTTCCATACTATTGGACCGAGATAAAATCAATCCTGAAGTAATAATCCCATGATCAAGCTTGCCAAAATTGCCCATAGCCGGGCCGGAGACAAAGGAAACACATTGGTTCTATCGCTGTTTCCATTTGACGAAAACGACTATCCCCGCTTGATACAGGAAGTCACCGCCGAAAAAGTCAAGGCCCATCTCAGCGATCAGGTCAAAGGAGAGGTTTCACGATACGAAATCCCTGGTCTCCATGCGCTCTTATTTACTTGCACAGAGGCACTGGGGACGGGAGTGACGACCTCATTGGCTCTAGATGCCCATGGAAAATCATTGAGTTATGCCTTATTGGAAATGAAAATAAACCCAAAACCATGAACATTGTCTCTTGCAAAAACTACGAAGAGTTGAGTCAGCGAGCCGCTCAAATCGTCCTTAAGGAAATTTCCGTAAAGCCGGATTTGCTTTTTTGCGCAGCGACGGGGAATTCTCCCACAGGCATGTACGCCGAAATGGCCAAAAAGCCCGAAGCGTTTCACTCTATGCGGGTCGTCAAAATGGACGAATGGGGTATCATCCCGCTCTCCCATCCTGACTCCTGCGAGACATATCTGAAAAAACACCTGCTCGGACCGCTGGGTATCCCTGCGGACCGCTACATGACATTTGACACGGCCGCTGATTTGGCTGATAGCGAATGTGAAAAAATGCGCCAATTGATTGCCGCAAACGGGCCTTTTGACATATGTATCCTTGGCCTAGGGAAAAATGGGCATATCGCCTTCAACGAACCTGCAGATTTCCTACAGCCATTTTTTCACAAAGCAACTTTGGCACCTTCCACCATCCAACACGACCCGGCACTGTCCCAAGGAACCGAACCAGCCTATGGCCTCTGCGTGGGGATGCGGGATATCCTGCAGTCCAAAAAGATCATTTTCTTGGTCTCCGGAAAAGGGAAGGAAGATGCTTGGCGCAGAATCCAAGAGCAGAAGATCGGCACAGATTGCCCGGCGAGCTTCCTTTGGCTGCATCAAAATACCGATTGTTTGGTGATCGAGTAAGCCCAAGTTGTCTAGGCATGTCCCTTTCTGTCTAGGGCGTTTTGATCAGTTCAGAAAAATCTCCCAATCCTTGGCAGGGATGACCGGGGAAGCTGAAAGGTATTTCTGATAGGCATCTTTGACAGCTTTCAGATATCCATCCTTGATGTGGCTGGGATACAAGCCAACCAAGGGAATCTTCTCCTGCAATGCAGCCAAAGCTTCCCGAAAGGACCCGTATCTATGGACGATCTCCACATTGTCCAGCTCCGCATCATCCCTTCGCTGGTCAAACACGAAGTACTTTTTCTCCTCGGTCACGAAAAAGTAGGTGCTTCGCCCCCCCTGTTCCGCTTTGAAAAAATCCACCGAAACACCCGGTCCCGAAAGGTGGCATACCCGCTCCCAATCATGATTGTAGGCCATACATTCTATGATTCCGGTGAGTATTTCCAACAAATCCTCCTTGACCCGATCAAATGGCAAAAAATCCTCAGCCCCTCTCCGATCCAGCAATCTTGCCGAAGCCAAGTCCTTGTCAGCAGTGATTTGGTCGATTTCGACCCGAAATCCGTTTGATTTGGCAGCCTTCACCAAAGCGACAAATTCATCATCATAACCCGAAAGGCTGTATTCAACGACCAGGACTTTGTCCTCCATCAGGGCATCCATGGCTTCCTCGGTAGCCTGGTTATAAATATCGGCCAAGCGATCGTCTCCAAACGCCGCCATCGTCCCAAAAAGGTCCTGGGAAATCCTACACAGGTCCAATACAAAATACCCTTCTCTTTTGGCAAAATGCTTTGCAATAAACGTGGTCTTCCCCACTCCCACGGGTCCTGTCACAAATAATATGGTGTTCATAGCTGATCAAATTTTAGCTACATTGAAATTTCTTAACACATCAATTTACCCATTCAGCGCCGTCTGAAATAGTGATTGACAGGAGATGTCAGGGAATAGTTTTCCAATTTTCTTGATTCAAAAAATCATTAGCGAACTGTCAACCTTCGCTCTAAATCCACTTCCTAAACAAAAGGGCAATTTTTGTACTTTAGCCTACAAAACCATCCCATGCGCAACGTTTCCCTTTACCTCTTCAACTGGCTGACTTTCGGCGCCACCCTGTATTTCAATTACCTGTATGGTTCTGGCGCTGCGGGTGTCAAATCGGTTGGGGAAATCAGCAACCAATACCCAACCCTGATCACGCCTGCCGGATTCACCTTTTCCATTTGGGGCTTGATCTACCTGCTGCTGCTCGGTTACTTGATTTATCAGGGGTGGACATTGCTGAGAAAAAGCCCAGAAAAATCACTGCTTCCATCCGGCATTTGGTTTGGCATCAGCAATCTGCTTAATCTCGCTTGGATCGTCACATGGTGCAACGAATGGCTCTATCTTTCAGCGATTGTCATCATTGGGCTCTTGGTCTCCCTGCTGGTTTTGGGACATCGGCTACAAATAGGTTCAAAAAACAACTCAATTTCCCAATACCTTTGGATAGCCACGCCGATTGCAGTGTACACAGGTTGGGTGACAGTGGCTACCCTCGTCAACGTCTCCGTCCTGGTATATGACTTGGGAATCCTGACTTCAGGTCCTGCAGTCTGGACATTGGCGATGTTGGCGATTGCATCTGGAATCTATCTTTACCTGCTTTTCAAGCAAAATATTGCCCAAGCAACCTGGGTGGGCGTATGGGCATTTTCGGGAATTGCGGCCAACAACTGGGGCGGAGAAACAATGGTAGCCTATGGGGCATTGGCACTTGCCTTGGCGCTCGCATTGGCAATTATTGTGCGATTCTTCCTGGCAAAGCAGCTTGACAAAAACCTGGAAACGCTGTGATTCCTTCTTGCCCTATATTCCCTTTTGCTGAAGACAACAACGGGGATATCACACAAAAAAAGGCCCTTGAAGTTTCCAAGAGCCTTTTTTTTGAAAGTATCGAATTTATATATGCAGTGCCCGATTGTCCGTGGCAGCCAAACAAGCCTCTTTGAAGGCTTCGGTATAGGTCGGGTGCGCATGGGACATCCGAGCGATATCTTCTGCGGAAGCCCGGTATTCCATGGCCACTACTGCCTCGGCGATCATATCCGCCGTTCTCGGTCCGATCATATGTACTCCCAGGATTTCGTCGGTACTGGCGTCAGCAAGCACCTTCACCAAGCCGTCTGTATCCATCGAGGCCCTGGCGCGGCCTGAAGCCATGAATGGAAATTTCCCCGTTTTGTAAGCAATACCCATTTCTTTCAGTTGCTCCTCGGTGTAGCCAACCGCAGCTACCTCCGGCCAAGTGTAAACGACCCCGGGGATCAGTAGGTAATTGATATGTGGCTTTTGCCCGGCGATGGTTTCGGCAACAAACACGCCTTCTTCCTCGGCTTTATGGGCAAGCATGGCGCCTTTGACGACATCGCCAATCGCGTAGATATTAGGCACATTGGTCCGCAAATGGTCGTCAACTTCCACCTGTCCGCGCGCAGTGAGTTTGATCCCAGCTGCTTCTGCATTCAAGCCCTCGGTATACGGTTTTCTTCCGATCGAAACCAATACATAGTCACCTTTGATTTCAATGGTTTCCCCTTTCCCATTTTCGGCCTTTACAAGCACTTCCTCACCCAAATTCTCAACCGCGGTCACTTTGTGCTTGAGGTAAAACTCAAAACCGAGCTTTTTGAGGGATTTCTGTAATTCCTTGCCCATCGTCCTATCCATGGATGGTATGATCGCATCCATAAACTCGACCACGGATACTTTGGCACCGAGTCTTCCGTACACAGAACCCAATTCCATTCCAATTACCCCACCACCAATGACGATCAGGTGCTTTGGAATTTCCTTCATTTTAAGCGCCTCGGTGGATGTGATGATGCGCTGCTTGTCGATGTTGATAAACGGCAAAGAGGCAGGTTTCGAGCCTGTGGCAATGATGATATGCTTGCCTTGGATGTCGGATGAAGTCCCATCGGCCTTGGTTACTTTGATGGTGTTTTTGTCCACAAAGGAGCCTATACCCTGGTGCACATCGATTTTGTTTTTCTTCATCAAAAACTGGATGCCGTCCACGTTCTGCTTGACGACGTCGTCCTTTCGGGCGATCATCTGCGGCAAGTCCACTTTCAAGTTGTCCAGCAGAATACCGTGGGTTTGGAAGGTATGGGTCGCATTGTGAAAATGCTCCGAGGAATCCAAAAGCGCCTTGGACGGAATACAGCCCACATTGAGGCAAGTACCACCGAGTGTTGGATACTTCTCGATAATGGCGGTTTTCATCCCAAGCTGCGCGCCACGGATCGCGGATACATATCCGCCTGGTCCAGATCCGATTACGATAAGGTCATACATTTTTCTAGATTTTAGATTTGAGACACAAGACGTGAGACTTTGTGCCTCTGGTTTTCAAATACCCTTGGCTCATCAATTCTATGAGATCAAACACTTACAAACCAAAATCCTAAACTCCAAACAACAACCTGGTCGGGTCTTCGAGAAGTTGTTTGACGCGGACAAGGAAGCTGACGGACTCGCGGCCATCGATGATCCGGTGGTCATAGGACAGCGCCACATACATCATAGGCCTGATGACGATTTGACCGTTTTCCACTACGGGCCGTTCTACGATATTGTGCATGCCTAGAATCGCGGACTGGGGTGCGTTGATGATTGGCGTGGACATCATGGAACCAAAGATGCCACCGTTGGTGATGGTGAATGTTCCGCCGGTCATCTCCTCGATGGACAACTTATTATCACGTGCTTTGGTAGCCAATCGGACAACTTCTTTTTCGATTTCGTCGAAACTCAGGGACTCAGCGTTTCGAATAACAGGCACCACCAAGCCTTTTGGCGCGGATACCGCAATCGATATATCGCAGAATTCGTGGTAAACGATCTCATTGCCGTCGATCATGGCATTGACTGCGGGCCATTCCTGAAGGGCAACACACACGGCCTTGGTAAAGAAAGACATGAACCCGAGATTCACGCCGTGTTTTTCCTTGAATTGATCTTTGTATTTCTTACGGATATCCATGATTGGGCCCATGTTGACCTCATTGAAGGTGGTCAACATCGCTGTCTCATTTTTCACCGCTACCAATCTCCTGGAAACTGTACGTCTCAGGGAAGACATCTTTTCCCTTCTGCTATCCCTCGCTCCAAAGGTCTTTGCTGGAGCGGGACTAGGAGTTGCGCCCACTGGAGTTGTTGGCTTGGGTTCGGCTTTGGGAGTTTCCATGGCTTTGGGTTGTGCGGCAATCGCGTCTTCTTTGGTGATGCGGCCATCTTTCCCAGTTCCTTGGATATCAGCTGGGCTAAGGCCTTTTTCTGCAATGATTTTACCGGCTGCGGGCGAAGCATGTCCTGTCGCGTAGCTTTCTTTTGAGGGTGCAGGCGCAGCGGTTGGGGCTGGTGTTGCGGCAGCTTCCGCAGTCGGTTTACCACCTTCGACCACTTCGATCCGGCAGATCAAGCCTCCGATCTCCAGTGTGTCGCCTTCCTTGGCCACATGCCTCAGGATACCTGTAGCCTCTGCAGGCAATTCAAACGTTGCCTTGTCGGAATCCACCTCGGCAATAATATCGTCCAGTTGTACAAAATCCCCATCGGCTTTGAGCCAAGTAGCCAACGTAACCTCGGTGATGGATTCACCCACCGTAGGCACGATCATTTCCTTGACCTCTCCTGTCTTGGCTTTTGCAGCTGGGGCTGGCGCTGCCTTCACCTCGGTTTTGGCCTCGCTAGCAGTGGCTCCGTTTTCGATGACACAGATCGTAGCGCCAATCTCCAGGGTTTCTCCTGCCTGCGCTTTGATCCTCAAGGTCCCAGCTGACTCCGCAGTGAGTTCAAAAGTGGCTTTGTCAGATTCAAGTTCGCAGAGAACCTCGTCCATTTGGACTTGGTCTCCATCTTTTTTGAACCATTGGCCAATGGTTACTTCAGTGATCGACTCCCCTACCGCGGGGACTTTCATTTCTAGGCTCATTGTTGTCTCTTTTGGTATTTATTCCTTTTGGGAATGAATGGTTGGAAAAATAACCTGACTTCTAACTTATGAAATCTTCAGTGCTCTGTTCACGATACCGGATTGTTCCTCGACGTGGACTTTGTTGTAACCCGTTGCCGGTGACGCTGAAGTTTTTCTGGCAATCACATCCATCTTGATGTCCTTGTAGAGCATCCTCAGGATGTAATTCCAATAGCCCATGTTTTCAGGCTCTTCCTGGACCCATACGATTTCAGCGTTTGGATAGGCTTTCAATGCTTCCAAAATCTGGTTTTTGGGGAGTGGGTGCAGCTGCTCTACGCGAATGATGGCCACATCCTTGATCTTGTCCTTTTCCCTCGCCTCGTCAAGGTCATAGAATACCTTGCCCGAACATAGTACGACACGCTTCACCTGTTTCGGATCAGCATTTGTATCAAGCAAAACCTCCCTAAATCTACCTTGGGTGAATTCATCCAAAGGAGAAACCACTTTGGGATGTCTCAGCAAGGACTTTGGAGACATGACCACGCAGGGCTTTCTGAATTCCCAAGCCAATTGCCGTCTCAGCAAATGGAAGAAATTGGATGGTTCGGTGATGTTGGCCACGACCATATTGTATTCCGCAGAAAGCTGCAGGAAACGCTCCGGCCTGGCATTGGAATGCTCCGGACCTTGACCCTCATAACCATGGGGAAGCAAAAGCACCATGCCGTTCATTTTACCCCATTTTGATTCACCGGAGGAAATAAACTGGTCGATCATCGTTTGGGCACCGTTGGCGAAATCACCGAACTGTGCCTCCCAAATCGCCAAGGAATGGGGGCTCGCCATGGCATATCCGTATTCAAAACCCAAAACGGCATACTCGGAAAGCAATGAATTGTAAATATGGAACTGCCCTTTACTGTCCTTCAATTCCTTGAGGAAATTATAGGGCTTGTTCGTGTTGGCGTCGTGCACGACCGCATGTCGGTGGGAAAATGTGCCCCGCTGCACATCCTGCCCGGTTAGTCTGACCGTTTTTCCCTCCAAAAGCAAAGAACCATAGGCCAGCAATTCGGCTGCTGCCCAGTTCAAGGACTTCGAAGTAAAATACATGTCTTTCCGCTGCTTCAGCTGTATCTCTATCTGTTTGATCGGCTTGAAACCCTTAGGTATCGTCGTCAGGGCATCAGCGACTTTCTCAACCGCCTCCAGCGAAATACCCGTTTCGGGGGACTTCTCAAAATCCTCAGGGGTGGAACGCCGCAGCGACTGCCATTCTCTTTCGAATTTGGTAAACTGGTAAGGAAGTGGTTTTTCCTTCACCATGTTCAATCGATCCTGAAGCAACTGCCTGAATTCCTCATCCATTTGCCTTGCGATCTCTGCATCGATATCACCGCGCTCGGTCAAACGCTTTACATATATCTCGCGGGGATTGGGATGCTTGGAGATGATGTTGTACAGTTCGGGTTGCGTGAATTTGGGCTCGTCGGATTCATTGTGGCCATGCCTTCTGTAACAGACCATGTCCACAAAAATATCCCTTGCAAACTTCTGCCTGAACTCTGCAGCCAATTTGGCCGCGAAAACGACTGCTTCCGCATTGTCACCGTTGACGTGGATGACAGGTGCGTCAATGATTTTGGCGACGTCGGTACAGTAGATGGAAGACCGGGCGTCGTCAAAATCCGTCGTGAATCCAACTTGGTTGTTGATCACAAAATGGACTGTGCCTCCGGTATTATAACCCTTCAGGCCTGCCATTTGGGTGACTTCATAGACGATACCCTGCCCCGCAACCGCAGCGTCACCATGGATCAAGATCGGAAGCGCCTTTTTCGAATCGTTTTTGTGTTGGGAATCAATCTTTGCCCTGATGAATCCTTCCACCACCGGATCGACTGCCTCCAAGTGGGAAGGGTTGGGGGCTAGTTTCAGGTTGACCTTCTTTTCTCCCGTGGTAATGATATCGGAGGAATACCCCATGTGGTATTTCACGTCCCCATCCCCCATGGTGAGGTCAGGCTTTGCAGTCCCCTCAAACTCGGAGAATATTTGCTCATAAGTCTTGCCCATGATATTGGCGAGTACATTCAGCCTGCCTCTATGGGCCATGCCAATCATGACTTCTTCCACACCATAGTCAGCGGCCGTATTGATTACGGCATCCAGGAATGGAATCGTGCTTTCGCCCCCTTCGAGGGAAAAACGCTTCTGTCCCAAGTATTTTGTATGAAGGAAGTTCTCAAAAACAACGGCTTGGTTGAGTTTAAAAAGTATCCGCTTCTTCTCGTCAACAGATGGATTGAATGACAGCGCTTCTTTCTCGATCTTAGTCTTCAACCAATCCAACATCAAGGGCTCTCGAATATAGGTATATTCAAAGCCAAGCGCCCCTTCATAGATGATTTTGAGGGATTCCAAAATCTTGGAAAGCTTGGCAGTGCCAATGCCGATTTCGTTGCCTGCTTGGAACTCGGTATTCAAATCATTTTGATCAAGCCCAAAATCCTCAATATCCAACAGGGGCTTCCGATCCCTTCTTTCACGAACTGGGTTCGTCTTGGAACGCAGGTGTCCTCGCGAACGATAGGCATGAATCAGTGCACGAACTTTGATTTCTTTTGGCAACTGCTCCATGTCCATGATGGTGCCGGGCGTCGCCAAGGCGCCGGTCGGTTTCGCCTCCGAGGAGATTGCTTTTGCGGCAACCGCGCTGGATCCACCTTCGGCGTCCTCGCCAAACTTGGTAATCGCAAAGTCGAACCCATCAAAAAAAGTCTTCCAACTTGGGTCTATTGAAGTGGGGGATTCTTTGTAGGCAGCGTACAATTCGTCGATGTAGGCTACATGGGCATTGGAAATATAGGAATATTGATCCATAAGGTTAGGCTGTATGAAAGCAAAAGTAAAACAACAAAAAGGATTAAAAAAACCGTATATTCGTTTTTACGAATATATAATTAAAATCATTGATATCAAAGGTCTTATTATACGTTGAATGGTATTGATGAGCGAAAAAAATACTCTAACCCTAAACCAAGCAACCATAATGCTCTTAGCCGTAAATAAAAAAAAACAGCGCCTTTCGACGCTGTTTTTCTAATCTTCATACTAGAGGTATTACCTCAAGCCAGCAGGCCACGGCTTACCGGGGTTAGATTTAATAGTCACTCTACCGCTTTCTCCAAATTGGTTACTCCAAGTGAATACCAAATCTGTTCCGTTATTGCTAACGAAATTGAAGGTATAAACTCCACCGAATCCATCGGCTCCAGAATAGGAAAGTAAACCGCAAGCATCATTGATTCTTACTCCTGCGCCAGCTGCCGGCGTACCTTGACATCCTAACATGCCATAAGAGACGTCCGAAATTGCATAAGAAGTCGTTCCAGCGATAGGTGTCCAAGTGATTTTACCAGAAAAAGTATTTCCAGGGCAAGTTCCATAGGGGGAAGTTTGGTCCACCTGTACGAAATCATAAGTGCCACCCAAATCACTTGGACAAACTACTCCTACGTTATACAAGAAAGGGGATGCGTAAAACAAACCACCCTTGATATCAGCACTCGCATTCACATCATTGAATACGCGGCCTTTCTTGTCTGTCAACTTAAGGCGAATCTCAAACACATCACCTCCATTTACCTGGGCTGCTGTGATTCCGAGGGCGCTCAATGCCTCTGGGGCAGTCACGACAATCTGTGTACGTAGAAATTTCGAATCAGGAGTCTGCGTGAACGCGGATCCAGGGATTGTTTCCAGAAGAACATCATTCACAGCACCTCCGGGACCAGCCGCGGGAACAAACTGCAATCCTACACCCGGTATCAACCTCCTCCTCCTTACCCTAACTTCAACATTATCCACTGTGGCACCATTCTCGGCATCGACAGCTTCAACAGTAATGTCAAATTTTGAATTTGCCAGGTCAAAGAAGTTAAAACTGGTACTTGTCCTTGCTGTTGTCCTCAGATAAGTACCTGTATCAAAAGTACTATATGGAATTCTCGGCTCCACGAAGTCGGTACATGAGGTGATAAACACCAGCATGGTTACCAACATTCCAAGACTATATTTAATAAATTTCATAGTTCAGCTTTTTTAGATGATTAATAAACCCAGCCGTTACCTTCAGGATTGGTATCCCAGAATACTCTTTGACCCAAATTGGCCTTTTGTTGCGCAAACTTGTTGGTAACAACAAAGTCGTTAGGATACAAGAAGGACCGAGGGAACAAACCTACGTCAGAAGCCAAACCAGGCTGCATGCCATCAGGCTGTCCTGTTCTTCTGTACAGGTTATATGCCTCGACACCATTACCGAACAAAGAAAGCCAGTACTCTCTTGCAACAACATTCAGTTTTCTGTTTGTAGCGGCATCATCATACTCCTCGCTTACATGCTCAATGTAGGCGTTAACGAGTTCAGTCCAACGTGCGTCAGAGAAGAATCCTCTTGCCACTGAGGCCTGAGAGCTTCCCAAAGCATAACTTCTGACAAAGTTCATATGCTTCCTGATACCACTTTGAAGCAGTGCTTTTGGATCTCCAGTTGTACCCAAAGTCAAGGCAGCTTCAGCGAGCATGAAGTCAACATAAGCCGCAAGCATGATTGGCTGCAAGCCAGCACCACCAGCACCCATGGTTGGAGAGTTGACAGGAGCAGCAGAGTCATCATCGAATCTACCACCACCCGGATACAATCCGTACATAGTCCTTTCAAATCCATCTGGTGGAATACCTTCGTTGTTCAAGTGATCCCTACCCCAATAGCCTCTGCCTGTTGGCGACATGTTTGGCAAACAGAAAGGAAATCCACCCGCCAAATAATGTCCTGGAGCAATTTCACCCAGACACCTTAGTTTATCTGCGTCTGTTGGATTGGTTTTCACCTGACGATAGAGGTAGTACCTTACGCGCGGATCATCGAAACCTTTGGCCTCAGTCAAATGGAACATGTACCAGGTAGATTGGTAGTCACCTCCACCGCCACCATATTGGCTGAATCTAGGTGAACGGGAATCAGGGTTAGTTTGGCTGGTACCGTATCTGAAAACGAAGTCATCGCCTTCTGCAAGCAAGTTTCCGCTTCCAATCAAAGCATTGATGGCAGCAGTGCTGGCAGAAGCATTTTTCAACTTGAGGTTGAGGTGATACTTCAGTTCCAAAGTGGCGATCAATTTCCCCCATCTTGTCACATTGTTACCATAGTACAAATCCGTAGGAATGTTCGTGGTGGTGGTCGCTAACAGCGCCTTAGCCTCGGTCAAGGCATCAAAAGCGGCCTTGTATACGTCCTCACCGCTGTCAACCTTTGGATTGAAGTTAGTAGGGTCCAAAGCTTCTGACAAAGGAACATCACCCAAGTAATCCACCAAGTTCATCAAAACCAAAGCCTTGATCACATTGGCATAGGCCAAATGCCTTGGAATTGGGTTTGTCTCATTCAACTCTTCCAAAAACTTGATATCTGCCATGATGGTAGCATAGGATGTATTCCATGTACCATTCATTGTGGGGGCAAAATATGCATTGGCCCAGTTCACGTTTGGTTGGGAAACAATCCTTGTGATCTGCATGCCAAATTGACTCAAAGTGTTGAACTGACCAGCAAATGCAGTTTGGACGTTGTTCAGTACCCATGAAGGGTCAGCAGTATTGGCGGTAACTTCGTTGGGGCTATCCAAGAAATCATCCAAATTGTTACAGGCACTTGCGAAAAGCAACCCGCCCGCCAGCAATAAACTATATAATTTTCTTTTCATTGTCTGTCTTGTTTAGGATTAGAAACCTAAGGTGATTGTTCCACCGAATCTTCTGGAACTTGGACCAGTCACGAAATCAAAGCCCAAACCGTTGCCAACACCTACACCCAACACGTCTACGTCATAGTTCATGTTTGGAGGGAAGTTGAGCGCTCTAAACCACAAGTTTGTACCACTCAATGCAACAGAAGCTCTTCTGAATGGCGTTTTGGAAAGGATAGAGGCAGGCAATTCATAGCCCAAAGACAATTCACGCAATCTAGCAGCGGAACCGTCGAAGATGTTTGCTTCGTCAGCGCCTACGTGGTATCCATCAAAGAAGTAGTTGGAAGCAGTGATTTGGATATCGTTTGGAGTACCGTCTCTCTTTACACCTGGAAGGATGAAAGAGAATTCTCTGTCAACCACAGGGTCTTTGGTCACACCCCTTGCTAAGGTAGCTGTAACCGTATTAGAGAAGATGACACCACCTCTTCTGTATTCAAGCATGAAGTTCAAGAATACGCCTTTGTACCTCAAAGTGTTGATCCAAGAACCAGTCCACTTAGGGTTAGGGTCACCAAGGATACCAATTTCAGGCGCAGTCAGATAGGTACCGACAGCATCTACAATCGGCTGACCAGACTGCTCGTCTCTGGCAAATACGGATCCTTTGATAATGTTAAAAGGCTGTCCAGGGATTGCGAAGTTACCCAAATCGGTAAATCCAGCTACCACAACTTCTTCCAAACCTTCACCCAATTCCATCACGATGGTTCTGTAAGCTGTGAAGTTCACAATAGTCTCCCAGCTAAATCCGGAAGGCGTAGTGATTGGAGTAGCAGTACCTTGGAATTCGATACCTCTGTTTCTGATTCTACCGATGTTAAGGAAAGTAGAAGTAAATCCGGTTGCAGGGTCAATCGGAGCTTGAGTGATCAAGTCTCTGGTATTCTTCTGATACAGAG
This sequence comes from Mariniradius saccharolyticus AK6, assembly GCF_000330725.2. Classification (GTDB taxonomy): domain Bacteria; phylum Bacteroidota; class Bacteroidia; order Cytophagales; family Cyclobacteriaceae; genus Mariniradius; species Mariniradius saccharolyticus. The sequence continues at coordinate 362,507 of NZ_AMZY02000010.1, forward strand.
AGATGTCAAACCTTACTTTGTTGTTGAACATCGCTGCTTCTACACCAAATTCCACTTCTTCATGCAACTCAGGCTTCAAATTCGGGTTACCCAATTGGTTGGATACGGTTTGGGATTGGAATACAGTTCCACCTCTTTCAAACGCCCTTGCAGATTGACCCAAGATATTTCTGGTTCTGTATGGAGGAGGGAAACCAGCTGATGTACCGTAACCCAAACGCAATTTCAAGTCATTCAAGGTTGCAGATTTCCAACCGAATGCGTCAGTAGGAATAAACGAAACTGAAGCACCTGGATACAGGATTCTTCTGTTAGGCTGCTCTACCGTTGAAGTCCAGTCATTTCTAGCGGAAACGTTCAAGAACAGGTAGTTGCTGTAATCGAATGTCACGTTGGCATAGATACCATAACGTTGCTCCTCAACCAAGTAGTCCATTCTGCCAGCACCAAGCGGGTCGATGGAAGCAGAAGTTAGGAAGTTGGTGTGACGGAAAAGATCGAATGCCAATTGTCCTGTGGAAGAGATACCGTTTTGGTTGTAGTTATCATAGCGGGTATTTCCACCCAACAACGCACTCATTCCAATTTTCTCAGACAAGGTCTTTCTCCAGTTCAAGATCAAATCCTGATTCCAAATGGTGTTTTGGATATTGATAGTCCTGTAGTATCCTTGCCTCACGTCCAAGGTTACACCGGTACCCCCACCTTTGTTGTACTTCGCTTCTTGAACCTCAGTGTAAGTATCCAAACCAAGACGGTAGGTTACGGAGAAGTTGTCATTGAAGTCATAGTTCAAAGAGGTAGAGTTGAAGAACCTATTCACCAGAGAGGTATTCTTGTAGTTTTTCACCAACCAAAATGGGTTAACTTGGTCGTTACCTGCCCTGAAGTAGACGTTACTCTTGTCAACCGGGTTTTCGAAAGGCATGCTCAAGTCGATAGATCTTGGCGCGTACAAGGTGTTGGCAAATGCAGAAGGAACACCACCGTTTGGACCTGAACCGAAGGCTGCGTTGACTGGTGGTGATTTCAAGTCCGTCCTTGCAAAAGTGAAGGAGGAGGCCACGGTCAACTTATCAGTTACAGCAGAGTTGATACCCAAACCGAAGTTGTACTTTTTCAAGAGGTTGCCTGGGATGAAGCCTTCATCGCTCGTGTATCCGAAGGAAGCATTGTAACTCGTCCTGTCAGAACTACCAGAGATTTGGGCAGAGGTATTGGAAACCAGACCTGTTTGGAAAAACACCTCAGATGGATCTGGATAAGCCTTGTAGTCATACTTGATAGGCGTTCCATCTTGGTTGAAGAATTCCGGGAACGCATTCCGGATGCTCGCCAAGTTAGAGGATGCAATTGGGTGGTTGATTTGCAATCCCAAGTCCATTCTTGGTCCGAAGTTGGAGAAGAAGAGACCTGGCTGCTGCTGGAAACCGTTACCGTAGATTTGACCGTAGGTTGGAAGGGAAGCTGCCGAGTTGGAGAACAAAGATTGGTTGATAGTAATTTCACCTTGCTTCCTTTTTCTAGACCCAGACTTGGTCGTGATCAAGATTACACCATTTCTACCTTGGTCACCATACAACACCGTCGCAGAAAGACCCTTCAACACAGAAACGTTTTCAATGTTGTTGGGATCGATATCCAAGAAACGGGAAGATGTAGTAGCACCACCTGATGCGAAGCTAGTCTGCGCATTTGTAGCAGAGCTGAATGGAACCCCATCCACCACGAACAAAGGCTGGTTAGATCCTGTAGCTGAGGAATAGCCCCTGATGATGATGTTGGTACCTGAACCGGACATACCGTTTGTAGCAGTGATGTTCACACCAGCTACTTTTCCTTGCAAGACCCTGGAAACGTCAGCCTCCGGTCTGTTTTGGATTTGCTCATCACCCACAGTCGAGACTGCATAGCCAAGAGCTTTCTTTTCCTTCTCAATACCGATCGCCGTTACCACCACCTCGGAGAGTTGGGAAGCGTCAGTAGTGAGTGTAATGTTAACTACAGACCGATTGCCAATCGACTCTTCGATGGTTTTCAAACCAACGAAAGAGAAGATCAGGACATCCGATCCTGCCGGTACATTAATGGAGTAATTACCATCCAAATCGGTGGTAGTACCCACTGTTGTACCCTTCACGAGAACGGTCGCGCCGGGAAGGCCTTGACCGTCTTCATCGGAAATTACCTTTCCGGTAACTACCCGTTGTTGCGCCGACACCTCGAAACTCAGTGCCATGGTGAAAAGCGCAATCACAAAGAGTAAAGCTTTTCTCATAAGGTATTTTAGTTTAGTTGATGTGTAAAGAAAATTTATTTCCCGCATATTTCAAAATGATGGATTTTATTAAAAAAATATAGGTATTAAATAATTTTTTCTTCCTTTATTCACATTTTAACCATTTTTAACATCCATGAATATATGAAATATTCCAAATTTCAAATTTGTGTTGGTATAGTTAAACCGGCGGTTTTTATCGCTTTTTAATGGTGATAAAAGCCGAATATTTGGAATTGAAATCCATTTGCAGGGTTCAGTATCTAAAAAAGCGCATACAGGAATATAAAACAGAATATTATTTTGATTTTTGACAAAAGGTCAAAAAATACAAAAGGTGATTTTTTTTTAGTTTTTTTAGCTAAACATCAATTGAACGAATCTTTTTTTTCGTTTTTGATAAATTATCACGTTTTTGATTACATATTATGCATATTTTACAAATGGTGTGGTCTCAAGGCGATTCTAAATTTTCCCGATAGTGAAAAATATTTTCCAACTCTTGATTTGGGTAGAAAATCAAGTCTTTTTCTTTCCCATTTTTGATCAAAGTCTGGAATACGGGTTCATTTTTTCAGATTTTCTTCGAAAAAAGATAGAAAGTTAAAAAAACAGGTATCCCGATTCTATACAAAACCCAATAATCCGTGTCACGATAGAGGCAACACATGCCAAATTTTGTTTGGAACATGGGATTTCGCCTGTCCTCACTTCTTTCTGCTTGGGATTTTCGTCTTTTTCCCCTGATATAATGAAAAAGCCGCTTGTCAGCGGCTGTACTTTGATCAAAAATATGGCAAATGCCAAAAAACAAAACAGGAATGAGGAATCTAAAACGCGAATCTCACCGAAAGTGCCAATTCATCCCACCAAAACCCCGCAGACTCGTTGAAATTCACGGCCGGCTTCCAGTCAAAGGACAAATTGACCGGGGCATTGTAGATTTTGTAATCCAAGCCGATAATCCCATCGAGGCCAAAAGTCTGCATACCTTCCCTCTTTGGGACACGGGGCAGGTTGTGGTTACCGGCATTCCAAGTACCAAAGTGCGCCCCTCCACCCACAAACCACTGCAACCCCCTTACCTCAGAGATATCGAAATGCACTTCATATAGCCCGGAAACAATCAGCCCGCTCCATCTGGAATAAATGAGCGCTTCCACGGCGCCTTGCTGGGTCACAAAATGTTTGACGGTGAAACCATTTCCTGTTCCCAATCTCAAACCAATTCCGGTATTGTATTGGGCAAATGATTCGTTGGGAATCAGAAAAAGGAAAAAAAGGGCAGCGAGTGAGATAGATTTTCCGAAAATGCTTTTCATACTGAATGGATATTTACGGGGCAAAACTACCAATCTATGGGTCTTTTGCAAGTGTTGTTCCCCTCAGGCAATCTATCGGTCAAGCAAATAGGCCTCAGGACAGGTCAATTATGAATGGAATTCATGGATTTTGGACGGGCTGATACAAAAATCCAAACGCACGTCGTGGTCCTCAGCGGGTATCTCGGGAATCGGGTCAAAAAAACTCAAACCCACTTTATACACTGGCTGGGAAAGGCTCCCCAAGAATCCATCGTAGTATCCCTTGCCATAGCCCAAGCGATGTCCTACCCGGTCGTATGCCAAGAGCGGTACCAAAACCAATTGGATCTGGTCAGGACTGGTTTGGATTGCGGCAATGGGTTGGGGGATTCCCCAGCTATCGGGTTTAAATTGGCGGACCGCGGTAATATCCAAGGTCAAAAGCCCTTGCCCATTTTTATCAAGCGTAGATGTATATAAGGTGTAGCCTTTTTGTTGTAATTCCTGAAACAGCGGAAAGGTATCTACCTCCTCCAGCCTTTCGATGGGCAGGAATAGGTGCACATGGTCTATTTCAGGTCTTACAGTCAACCACTCCAATATCCGTGCGCGAATCTTAGCAGAAAGCGCCGCCCGTTGCAAGGCAGAAAGCGATTGGCGCAGCGCCTTGTGGTCCTCCCTAATTTGCGCTTTGCTGAGCATCGGTTCGGAGAATCATGTAGGAAAAATCCAAGGGATCAAACATCTCCAACAACTCGTCCAACAGTTTGGGCTTGGCCAAGAAAAACCGCATCATGTTTTCGGTCCGCTCCTGCGGACTGCCGCCAGGATACAAAAAGGACTGGATATCTGTTCTCCTCTTGATCTGGATTTCCAAGCGCTTTTCCTCTGCTTTCCTGACCTTATCGGACAGTTGTTCGAGGATTTTCAAGGCCCTGACTTTCCCGGCTTCGAAGGCATTTTGCAGGCTTTTCTGCAAGGCCGCAGCTTCGGCACCCTTTTTTTGGAACAGGGCCGACAATTGGGCTTTCTCCGTTTCCATTTGAAAGTCCACGGAGGCTTGATGCTCCACAAACTTCCTTTTCCAATCCAATACCGATTCAAAGAGATCCGTGTCCTGAAGCCCGAGTTGGGCGATCTTCTTGTCGACCGATTGATCCAGAATTACAGCAAAGTTCCTTGGCAACAGGGCAGGGAAAGGCACCTCGAAATGGTCAAACATAGATTTAAGCTGCAGCCAATAGGCAACCTCGGCCGGCCCGCCCAAATAGGCCAAGTTGGGCAGGATCAATTCCTGGTAGACCGGACGCAGCACCACATTGGGACTGAAGCGCTCTGGATGACTTTCGAGCTGCTCGATAATCCCCTCCTGGGTGAATTGTATATCGGTATTCAACACCTTATATATATCGCCCACTTTTTCTATTCGTTCGCGCAGGCCTTTTTGCATGTAAAAAAGGTTGATCTCCCGGGGGTAAATCTGGCTCTTGTAGCCCAACTCATCCAATCGTTGGGTTTGCGCCGTCGCCAAGGTGTACGGATCATGGGTCAGCAAATCGGCTTTTAGGATAGGAATCAGTGCCTTTTTCAGTTCGGGATGGTTACCGTCCACGACCAACAAGCCCTTTTCCCCAAACAGATGGTGTACGTACTTCCTGACTGCCTCAGACAAATTCCGGGAACTTTGGTAGGCTTGCAGGAAAAACTCCGGGGCAAAGGCCGAAACTTCTTTCAGGAATTCCTTAAAACCCCCATCCCATACAAAGTCGCCCACCGGACCTTTCTGGTCGCTTTTCCATTGGTACTTTTTTCCATCCAACTTGAAGTAGTTGATTTCCTCGAAATCATGGTCCTCGGTTGCCATCCAATACACCGGCACAAAATGATACCCGGGATAGGCATCCCCCAGCTTCTTGGCCAGGTTAATCGTCGATACGATTTTGTAAATAAAGTACAGCGGACCGGTAAACAAGTTTAGCTGATGCCCAGTGGTGACGGTAAATGTATTGTCATCGGCCAGGGAAATAATCTGATGGGAGCTCATCTCCCCCAAAGCGATGCCCGCATATTGCTCTTGCAGTACGCGCACCAATCTTTCACGTCGCACTTTATCAAATCGCCGCTCCTGGATGAGCTTGCCAAAATTGCCGATCGCCGGAAACTGGTTGTAAAAGGCGGCCAATTCAGGCTTTTGGCCCAGGTAGTCGAGAAATAAAGCTGAGAATTGTCTGGTACAGGCGGGGTCGACGCTGGATTTGACCATGAAAGTTGATGCTTGGGTTTTCTGCAAAATTACAATGCTTTTTAACTCCCTTGCAATGTATAAAGTTCTCAGGATTCGCGGCATTACAGGAACGGTGGCGGGGTGTTTAATTTTTCCCAAAATTATGTAAGCCTGTCCGCGCGGTGGATTCTAATTTTGGGTAAACATTTTCATAAACCATGGCAACGATCAAAAAGGAAATACCCGTCATCGGCATGAGTTGCGCGGCTTGCGCGATTACCGTGGAAAAATCCCTGGCCAAGCATCCCGGCGTGAAATCCGCGGCGGTCAATTACGCCAACCATGCCGCTTGGGTGGAATGGGATGAAAAGGAAACCAATCTCCCGCAACTTCAGGAGGCAGTACAGCATGCCGGCTACGAACTGCTGATTGCCGATTTGGAAGCGGAGGACCTGGAAAGCATCCAAACCCAAGCCTATTTGGCGCTCAAGAAAAAAACCATGCTTGCAGGACTCTTGGCCCTACCCGTGTTCCTGATAGGGATGTTTGCCATGCACATGCCCTATGCCAACTGGATCATGTGGGCGTTGACGACGCCGATTTTGCTGGTTTTTGGGCGGCAGTTTTTTGTGCAAGCATGGAAACTGGCCAAGGTCCGCCAAGCCAATATGGACACATTGGTGGCACTTTCTACAGGGATTGCGTATCTGTACAGCAGCTTCAATACCTTTTTCCCAAAGTACCTGCTTGGTAAAGGCATCGAACCCCACGTGTACTTCGAGGCAGCGGCGGTGATCCTCTTTTTCATATTGCTGGGAAAAACATTGGAATCACAGGCCAAGGTGGGCACTGGGGCCGCTTTGAAAAAACTCATGGGCCTCCAACCCGACGAGGTGAGCGTACTGGACGGGACAAATGAAACCATCAAAAAAACCAAGCAAGTCAAAGCAGGTAATACCATCCTTGTCCGGCCGGGACAAAGAATCCCCTTGGATGGAATCGTCCTGGAGGGCAATTCCTATGTAGACGAGAGCATGCTGAGCGGTGAACCTATCCCCCTTGCCAAAGCCAAGGGTGACCCTGTCTTCGCTGGTACCCTCAACCAAAACGGCAGCATAGCCATCCGCGTAGAGAAATCCAGCCAACAAACCTTGCTTTCCAATATCATCCGGCGGGTGAAGCAGGCACAGGGATCCAAAGCCCCCGTGCAGCAGCTGGTCGACAAGATCGCGTCGGTCTTTGTGCCCACGGTGCTGGTGATCGGTGTACTCACCTTGCTGATTTGGGGCCTAAGCGGGACCGAGGAAGCTTGGCTGAGAGGCATGCTGGCTTTTGTCACCGTGCTCGTAATCGCCTGTCCCTGCGCCTTGGGTCTGGCGACACCCACAGCCATCATGGCTGCCATGGGCAAGGGCGCCCAGATGGGTATCCTGATCAAAGACGCGGAAAGCCTGGAGAAAGGCCGGAAAATCGATACCCTCGTGCTGGACAAGACGGGCACGGTCACCGAAGGCAAACCAAGTGTGACGCAGTTATTCCCTACCGCGCATTGGAACTCCGGGCATGCCCAGATCATCCATGCCCTCGAACAAAAAAGCGAACACCCGCTGGCCAAGGCAATTCAAACCTATTTTCAAAATGAGGCTGGACCTGTCGAAGTACAAGATTTTCACGTCCGAGTAGGCAAAGGCATCAGCGGAAAAATCGCCGAGAAGACCTACCGCGTCGGTAACCTTGCCTGGCTGATGGGGGAAAAAGTAAATCCCAACCTATCGCTTTCAACCAAGACCGAACATGCACTTGAACAAGGTGCCATCCTTGTTTACGCTGCAGAAAATGAGGAACTGATTGCTGCTATCCAGATTGCTGACCCGATCAAAGCCGGATCAATGGAAGCGATCGCCCAAGTCAAAGCTGCTGGCATCGAAGTCCACCTGCTGACTGGGGACCAAGCGAAAACTGCCCAATGGGTAGCTGAACAGGTCGGGATTCCTTATGTCAAAGCGGGTACATTGCCCGAACAGAAAGCGGCCTATGTCCAAGCGCTGCAGACCCAGGGCAAAAAAGTCGCCATGGTGGGTGACGGGATCAACGATTCCGAGGCGCTAACCTTGGCGGATTTGAGTATTGCGATGGGACATGGGACGGACATTGCGATGGATGCCGCCGGGGTGACGCTGGTGCGCTCGGACCTGCGGCAGATCCCAGCCCTGCTGGAACTTTCCAAAAAGACGGTCTCCATCATCCGCCAAAACCTCTTTTGGGCATTTATCTACAATCTGATCGGCATTCCGATTGCGGCGGGTGTCCTGTATCCCAGCTTTGGCTTTCTACTCAATCCCATGATCGCCGGCGCCGCCATGGCGATGAGTTCGGTGTCTGTGGTGGGGAATAGTCTGAGGTTGCGGTAAAATCGGTCTTTCAAATAAAATCACTTAACCAAAATATTTTTGATTCAAATTCCCATTTCCATTAAACTCGTAAGAAAAAATGAAACTGCAATTCAAAACCAACGTCAAATGCGGCGGATGTGTCGCTGCCATCACACCTGAAATGGATAAACTCGGTGCTGCTTGGTCCGTAGACCTCGGCCATCCCGACAGAATCATGACTGTCGACGGCAATGTCCCCAAGGAAGCTGTCCTCTCCGCCATGAAAACGGCCGGATACCAAGCCGAAAGCCTCCCCGAAAATTGATTTTGCGCTTAATTTGCTAGCTTTGCCCCGATAGTTATCCAGCCGATAGCTTTCGGAAAGCGTCTATGATCAACTACCAACAATTCACCTTGGACAACGGCCTTAACGTCATCGTCCACGAGGACCTTGGCTCCCAAATCGCCGTTGTCAATATTCTTTATAAAGTAGGGTCGAAAAACGAGGTTCGCGGAAAAACGGGCTTGGCGCATTTCTTCGAGCACCTGATGTTTGGCAGCAGCAAAAACGTCCCCGTCTTTGACACCGCGCTCGAGCGCGTCGGCGGTTCCTGCAATGCCTTTACGAACACGGACTACACCAACTACTACATCACCCTGCCCGCGGTGAATCTGGAGACAGCCTTTTGGCTCGAATCGGACAGGATGTTTCAATTGACCCTGCAGGAAAAGACCATCGAAACCCAACGGAAGGTCGTAATCGAAGAGTACAAGCAGCGCTACCTCAACCAGCCTTATGGTAATGTGCTCCACCTAACAAGGGGCTTGGCCTACGATGTGCACCCGTACCAATGGCCGACCATCGGCAGGGATATTCAAGACATTGTGGATTATACCCAAGCGGATGTGGAGGCCTTTTACCGGACGCATTACCGACCTGACAATGCCATCTTGGTCGTGGCGGGCGGTGTGAAAACAGCCGATGTGCAGCGTTTGGCAGAAAAGTGGTTTGGGGAGATCCCGGCGGGAAACATCAAAAAAGCCGACATTCCCCGCGAACCAAGCCAAACCAAAAAGAAAATCAAGACCGTGTACGCCGACGTCCCGAGCGACGCGCTTTACAAAGTATATCATGTGCCTGGAAAGCTTGAAGAAGGATTCCTACAAGCCGACTTGATCACCGATGTGATGGGTTTTGGGAAATCTTCCATCCTGGAGCGTCAGTTGGTGCAAAAAGGCCACGTCTTCTCCTCCGTGGAGAATTATGTCACCGGCACCTCCGATCCGGGTTTGATGGTTTTTTCAGGGAAAATGGAAAAAGGCCAAACTGCTGAACAGGCCGAGGAAGCGCTTGATAAGGTAGTCGGTGCATTTCTCCAAAACGGTTTTCCGGATCAGTTCCTCGAAAAAATCAACAACCAAGCGGAAGCCGGCCTCGCCTACGATCAGATCCAATTGATCGGAAGGGCAATGAATTTGGCTTATTTTGCTTACTTGGGACATCCTGACCTGTACATTCGGGAGTTTGAGCGAAAGAAAAACATCCCTATAGACAGCATCATGTCTTGGGCAAAGAACATCCTCAAGGAGGAAAACTCCTCGGTTATTTATTACAAATCAAACAATTGAGGTCCTCGGACCATTTATCCCATATGACCAATTTTAGAATAGGATTCGGATACGATGTACACCAATTGCAGTCGGGGTACGAGTTTTGGCTTGGAGGCATCCGCTTGCAGCACCAAAAAGGCGCCGTCGGCCATTCGGACGCAGATGTGTTGATCCACGTGATTTGTGATGCGCTCCTGGGCGCCGCCAATCTACGGGACATTGGCTATCATTTTTCCGACAAAGACCCCAAATACAAAGGTATCGACAGCAAAATCCTCCTCCGCGAGGTGATGCAGCTTATCCGGCAGGAAGGCTACGAAGTCGGCAATATCGACTCGACTATCTGCCTACAGGTCCCCAAGGTCAATCCCCATATTCCCGAGATGAAGAAATGCCTGTCCGAAGTGATGGGCGTTGAAGAAAGAAACATTTCCATCAAGGCCACCACGACCGAGAGATTGGGATTTGTGGGAAGGGAGGAAGGAATTTCGGCCTATTGCGTGGCCCTGATATATGCAAAATGAGATGAAACGGGAAGTCAAAATCATCCAAACCGAGGACGGTTCCCATTCACTTTTTGTGCCGGAACTGAATGAGACCTATCATTCCTTTCACGGGGCGTACCGCGAATCCATCCATGTGTTCATGCTTTATGGCCTGGAAGCTTGGTACAGCAAAAATTCGAACCACTTTCCGATCCGGATTTTCGAGCTTGGCTTTGGGACGGGCTTGAATGCCTGGCTGACCTTGGTATGGGCCGAACAATACAACGTTCCGGTCCTTTACCATACGATAGAGCCATTTCCGTTGGAAAAAGAGATCTACAGCCAGTTGAATTACGTCGAAGTAGATACGTCGATATATCACTACGCGCCCTATTTCAAAAGATTGCATGAGGCACCCTGGAACGAGGGGAGAATTTTTTCGGAGTATTTCAACATGAAAAAAGACCAAACCACTTTGGTGGATGCCGTATTGTATCCAGCGGATGTGGTATTTTTCGATGCTTTTGCACCCAACAAGCAGCCGGAACTGTGGACCAAGGAAAGTTTGGGAAAAGTCGTGGAAGCGATGAATCCGGGCGGCGTTTTCGTGACCTATTGTGCCAAAGGACAAGTCAAACGCGACTTGGCTGAGCTGGGCCTGACGGTAGAAACCCTTCCCGGCCCCCCAGGCAAAAAGGAAATGGTGAGGGCAACAAAGGCGGGTGGGTAATTTCCCGACTCTATTTCACAGGCGGTTTTGCCTCGGAAGTTTTCTTCTCTCTCGGTTTCTTGGCTTGACCTAGGCCCAGGCTTCCTTTGATACCACTGAATGTGGTTTTCCACCAATAGTTGAAAATAAATTTCTCCTTGTCCCTTACTTGGTAGATGCTCGCATTGATTGGCTTTCTTTGATAGCCCCGCGGGTTGTTGGATCGGACCGCAAATGTGTTGAGCACAAAGGTCAACATGGATTTCATACCCTTTCCTTTGGTCAATGTCCGCTCATCCAATAGTTGGACGTTGAGATCCTCGTACAGGAATGTCATTTTCCCAATCGCCTCGTCGTCATTGGCTTCGAAGGACCAATCTGCGTTCAAAATCCTTCCATCCCGAGCACTGGCAAATGCATTTGATTTCAGGATTGAGTTCAAAATCCCCACTCTAAACTCACCCAATTGGGCGTTGATGCGCATGGGAAAGGGCTGATGGTAAAACATATGTCCCTGCATGTTCAACTTGGCTTCTCCATTCAGGGTGGCGTTGGCAATCAGGAAGGATTCTTCCAATGGATATTCCTGACCACTTTCCAGGCCCACATAGAAGGGGAAAAAAGCCGCGCTGATGTTGGAGAACTCGAGATAACCTGGCACCATTCCCCTATCGGGAAACTCCTCATAACGTACAAAACCATCTTCAATCGTCAGGGTGTCCAGTCGCAACGCCAATCCCGCTTCCTTCATCATCTGTTGGGGCATTGGTTTGAACACGTTTTCCTTTTTGGGGAAACGCTTGTCCCTGAACATTTCCGCCTCTATTCCCTGTAATTTTAGGGATTTTGCCACCAAGGTTTTGTCGGCCAGGTACTTTTCATAATCCGGCCTTTCCAACGTGATGTTTCCAACCGAAATATGGGCCACATCCGTTTGGACACCGATCCGACGGGCATAGTCATACTTGCCGATTCTTGGCAAAAACTCCAAATCCCGAATTTCAGCTTGACGGTTATTGAGCTTGATATTCCCGATCTTGATCCGGTTGAGGCTGTCTTTCAAAAGGATTTGGTAATCGGACCAGGAAACCTCAAAATCATTCTTCAACAAAGACTTTGGATCAAAATTCTCTTTTCCCGTAAGGTCCATGACGATATCCGCCAAGGAGACATTCAGACCATTTAAAAACAATGGTTCGGCACCGGTATTTTTGTCCAACACACCAAAACTTCCTTCCACAATCCTGAAATCCTCAAGACTCAAGGACTCAAACATCCCCGAGGAGGAGCTGGTTTCCTTCTTCGTTTTGGGTGGGGCCTTTTGCTGGTCCACAAAAACCTCCAAATCCGGCCTGAATAAACTCAACTCCTGCAAACTGATTTCTTTGCCCTGCTGCAATGCTTCCAAGGATTTTGTCTTGATCAAGACTGCGGGTATATGTCCCGAGAACACCGGAATGCCCGGTTTGCCTGAAAGATTGTTGGGAATCACTCGGAAACTCTGTAGGAAGATTGCCTCCCTACGGGTATCAAACTGGACATTCTTGAAAGTCACTCTGTGGACACTGTCAGCCAATGTAAGCCAAAACTCCTCCGCACCAAGCGTCACACCCGAAAACATACCGACAAAATCCCGCTTACTGATAGTAGCGCTGTCAAGGTAGAAATCGAAGAAATTCAAGTTGATACCTGTGTTGACCAATTCCTTTTGAACTCCACCTTCCTTGATGGATACAAAAAGTTGGGCTTTCTTTGCTGTAATTGTATCGATCTGGATGACATCGATGGTCTTGGGCAAGCTACGGGGCCCAGCCTGCCTTCTCCGCCTTGGGGCTTCTGACGGCACAGCATCATCGTTGATCAAGATATTGACCAGGGCATCGTCCAGTTCCAATTTTTGTAGACCCAATTGGTTTTCAAAAAGAAACCTTTCCAAATCCACTCCCCTGAACAACATCGTTGGTATCGTCGCCGATATTTTCAGTTTCTCGTTGAGGTCTAGTTTTGGGCTCAACTTTACATTTCTGGCTATGATTTCTTCATTTGCCGAGTTGAAGTTGATACGCTCGGCATCCATGGTATATTTTCCGTCGGCGATATTAAAGATATACCTGTTCAACTGCAGGTCAACCTCTTCCGAAAACAGAAATCCCATGTTGGAAATTTCCGCGCCCTTTTGAACTTGAAAATTCTTGATGCCGAGATCGATGTCCTTGTCCGAAAAGCTCTGGGTTCCTTTAGTACTGCTGCTTTCCAATGACATAGTACCATCAAAAAGACTCAGCGAATCCACCCTTACCTCATCAAAATAATTGGTTAATAAATCCGCAATTTCCTGCCGGGTCATCACATCCTGGACAGCAGAGTCTGTTTCTGTAGGTTTGAAGCTCTTGATGGAAATCTGTGGTCGAGGCACATTGATTTGTTTGACCTGCAGTATCCCATCAAAATAGGCACTTACTATGTCCACACCTTTCGCTTCAAACTTGGGCACATAGATGTCCAGCACAGAATTCTTCCCATAAGTCTCCAAAACAGCCTTTGTTTGGACATTTTGCGGAGGTTTGATGGAAAAGCCATCGATGATGATTTCCTGTTTTTTGGTATCGAGTGAAAGCCTGTTTGCCTTGAAAAAATGCAGGTTATCGGCGAGCTTCAAGGCATAATCCTCAAACTCCAAATGCAAGTTGTCTGCCAGGAAAAAACTTCTGCTGTCACTTTCCTCGGTGCTTTCATCCAGTGCAAAATTCTCCAGCAACAGGTTTACTTTCCCAAAAGAAAGGCTGTCCTGCCTGATCTTGAGCCTATTGTCCATCACCAATGAGCCATCGCGGATCTCAAACCGTTTGAAATATATCCCTTTCAAATATTCCTGAAAAACGACGCTCACACTGGCTTCCGAAGGTTTTTTCTTTTTCCCCTGCAAATCCTTCAATACGATTTTGGGCTCCACCAAAACCACTTCCTCCATATCCAAAACCGACTCGTTGTAGGTTTTTTTCAGGTTGGCATTATTGATCATGAGTTCGGAGACCTCAATGTCGAGAATGTTCCGTGCCCGGGGCATCTCGGCAAACTGCACAGGGAACAATTGTAATCCCTCAATCCGGATATTGTCCTCAAAAGAGCTCAGCTTGACGTATTCGCCCTTGATCCAATGGATGCTGTCGCTAAGCGCCAACTCAAATTCCCGCAGAGAAACCGAGGCGTCTTCTGCATAAAAAAACTGGTTGACTTTGCGGGATTCTTCTGGACCTACGTAAAAATCCGCCATTTGAAAATCAATCCTTTCCGCTTTGATTCGGTATTCGCCTTGGGCTTGGGCGAGATTCCTTTTTCGAAACGACCCTTCAATAATCTCAAAATCCCTGATTTCGACCGAATTCAAAATCCCATCGATCAAGCTGTAGAGGTCAAATTGCTTTGGCTCAGCAGCCGTCTTTTGTCCCTCCCGGCTGACAATGTTGAAATTGGGACGCCGCAGCAGCAACTCCCCAACCTTAACCTCCGATGTATAGAACACCCGGTTGATGTCGGCATCCACCAGCTTGATATCGTCCAAATCGATGCTGAAATAGCTCCTGGAAAACTTCGAGAAATCCGGCTGGATATGGACGTCCTTTGCTTCGATGAACTGATCCAAGGATGATACGCGAATCTGCGCTGCCTTGATCGTGTGCACGCTATCCGCCAATAAAATGGCGAAATTGTCAAACCCAAACTCGAATCCTTCAGCGTTGAAAGGCGTCGCAGGACTTCGGTCCTGCATGATCTGGATATCTTTCAGACGGAAAAAAGTATTTTCAGCCTGGATCGACTTCTGGGAAATAAAGTCCTTCAACAACAGGTCGGCATCAGAAATCGCAATCTGCTTTATCCTGATTTCATTGATTTGAGAAGACAATAACGACTTTCTTATCTCTTGCCGCAGCACTTCAAGGGGAGATTGTCCCGGAATACTGTCTTTTTTTTCCGATTGCACAAACTTGAATTCCAATTGAGGGCCAACGAGCTCAATATCGCCCACGACGATCTCCTTTTTTCGAAAAAGATAATTCAAACCCTTGACCGTGACATCCTTTACCGCAGCCCTGTAGTACGGGCTGGCTGCCAAAGAATCAAATTGGCCTTCTACGGGATTGATTTTGAGTCCTACAAAGGTGATCCCCCGCTGGATAAATAGGATACGAAAGGTATCAAAGTCGATTTCGTATTTGTTACCCGAAGCTTGGTAAACTTTCTCCTTGAGGTAATTGCGCAGCAAAAGATCCGAACCAAAGTAGAAAAGTATCTGAAAGACGAGAAGGATACCACCCAGCACCAGGAGGATTTTCAAAAGCCTCCTTTTTTTCCTGGGTTTTTCTGTTTCAGTTATTGGTACTTCTTCACTCATAGGGACTCGATTAACTATTCAGAAAAACTATATTCCTTCACGTAAAGGAAATCCAAAACAATCTACTCCCGCATCTTTAGATTCTGGGAAAAAACCCCGAGCCACTTCGATTGGTATGGAATCAATACGAAAGGTAATAATTGTGCCACTTAAAAAAAAAAGGCAAAGACCTCGCTTTGGTCTTTGCCGATTGGTTTCAACTTAGGTTGAAAAGCTGTAGGAGAAGGATTCGAACCTCCACGGGGCAGTTAGGCAACACAAGAGCTCTTCATGCGCTTTTTCCAGTCCAATCCTGATCATAACCAGAAAAGGTTCCCCACCCCCGAGACAGGAGGGCTTGTCTGCCAATTTCAACACCCTACAGTGTGTAGATTCAAAAAACCGTTTGTTGATCGAACGGCTCAAAATTAACAAACAGGTTCATTTGTTAAAATTTTTTTAAAAAAATATCTCAAAATTTACATATTCGTCATTTTTTGTCGAAATGATTGCCGTAAACGAATTTAAGTTTTGTGAATTTGCCTGAAAATTGGAAAGTCGATAACGTACCACCTGACTTATGGACATAAAAAAAGCCGTGAAACAGGATTTCACAGCTTTAGTCAATTAACAATAAACCCAAAATAACCAGTAGCAGGAGAAGGATTCGAACCTCCGGGCAATGCCCACCTGGATTTCCATCCTACTTTTCAGTCGACTTTTACCAACTGATTTCGATTCAAAATTAATGGGAAAATTGATTCTTTAAAAATATTGCAAATATTTTAACAATAATTTACAGTATTTTTATTTTAAAGATTATTTTTTAACAAATCGTCACATAAAATCGATTGCGGAAACTTGAATTTTGAAAACTTAACAACGTGTTTTGAGTTTCCAGACCTGAAACAAAAGGAAAATCAGTGCGGACCAAGTCAATTTTGGTGGTATTCGAACATCCCTTAGGACAAAAACAGGATCATGATTCGAACTTTACATAATTCTCCCATTTTTCTATCAGGGATTTGAAGTCTTGCGGCAAGGGTGCCTCAAAGTACATTTTGGCATGTGTAATCGGATGGACAAAGCCAAGTGACATGGCATGGAGTGCCTGCCGGGGCATGATTTGGAAACAGTTTTCTATAAATGACTTGTACTTGGAAAACTGCGTCCCCTTGCGGATTTTATCTCCGCCGTACATGGCATCGTTGAAAAGTGGATGGCCGATGTGTTTCATATGGGCGCGAATCTGATGGGTCCGGCCGGTTTCGAGTTTGCACTCAAGCAGTGTCACATACCTCAGGCGCTTCAGCACCTTCCAATGCGTGACGGCATGTTTTCCCTGCGAACCATCGGGATAGGATTCCATTACCTTGCGGTCCTTGGGACTGCGGCCCACGTGTGCACGGACGGTACCGGAATCTGCCTCGGGTTCGCCCCAGACCAAGGCAATATAGGTTCGGTCGATGTGATGGTGGAAAAACTGTTTGGCCAAATCCGTCATCGCCGCTTCGGATTTTGCAATCACCAACAATCCCGAAGTATCCTTATCAATACGATGCACGAGACCGGGCCTTCCCGTATTTCCAGGCAAAGTCGGCAATTGATTGAAATAATACACCAAGCCATTGACCAAGGTCCCGGTCCAATTGCCGTGCGCAGGATGGACTACCATGCCGGCCGGCTTGTTGATGATCAGGAGATAGTCATCTTCAAAGACTATGTCCAGCGGGATTGGCTCGGGCAAGACCTCCGTATCTCGTGGAGGCCGATCGATAAATACCTTGATCTCGTCGAAGGGCTTGACTCGGTAATTGGCTTTGGTAGGTTGTCCGTTGACCAGGACGTTTCCGGCGTCAATAGCCGTCTGGACCTTGTTGCGCGTGGCGTGGGCCACCTTTTCGGTCAAAAACTTATCGATCCGCGTGAGCCCTTGGCCCTTGTCAACGATAAATGAAAAACGCTCAAAGAGTTCTACCTCCTCATCCTCATCATAATTTTCGAGTTCCAAATCCTCCGCCATCCTGCAAAAATAAGGGCAATTGCGAAAGATTCGGATATTTGGCAGAGAATAGAAGTACGAAGTTTGAAATGTGAAGTGCGAAATTGCTTGCCAATGCAGCTTGGACTGGTAACGCTATGGATTACCAAAACTTCTGCACCAATATAAGATGCCCCAACAAGAACCAATGGCGAATGCTTTTTCCTGAGACAATTTTAACCCAAGAAATCGACCTGCCCATCCTTCGGGAAAAGGGAATCAGGCTTTCTCTGCGGAGATTGGACATGGTGCATCCCATGGTCTCCGGCAATAAGTTTTTCAAACTCAAATACAACATCGCGGAAGCCAAAAAGCAGGGAAAGAATACCCTGCTGACATTTGGAGGCGCTTTTTCCAACCATATCCATGCGGTTGCGGCAGCGGGAAAAATACTTGGTTTCAGGACTATTGGCGTCATCAGAGGGGAAGAAACCTTTCCGCTAAATCCGACACTCAGATTTGCGACGGAGGCTGGAATGCGGCTGCATTATGTCGACCGGGAGAGTTACAGAATCAAAACCCAGGAAACATTCTTGGAAAGTCTGAAACAGCAATTCGTCGAGTTTTTCCTGATTCCTGAAGGTGGGACCAATGCTTTTGCTATTAGCGGTACGAAGGAAATCCTATTGGCTGAGGATGAACATTTCAGCCACATTGCGGTCGCAATCGGTACGGGTGGCACTTTTGCGGGCATCGCGGGGAGCTTGTTTTCCCATCAGACGCTTTTGGGATTCTCATCGCTGAAGTGGCTTTCTATCCAAAATGAGATAAACCAACTTCTGGAACTTCACCAAATTCAGCCAAGGGGAGCTGTTCGGATTTTGGACCAATACCACTTTGGCGGCTATGCAAAGCACAAACCCGAGTTGCTTGATTTTATGTTGGATTTCTTCGCGCAAACGGGCATCCCCTTGGACCCCGTTTACACTGGAAAAATGATGTTTGGGATCCTGGATCAAGTGAAAAAAGGAGCATTTGCTCCCGGATCAAACATCCTTGCGATGCATACGGGCGGGCTTCAAGGCATCTTGGGCTTCAATGAGCGCTTTGGGACAAAGCTTCCCTACACTTCCTTGAGAATGTAAATGTCCTCCTTCTCCATAGGCATTACCTGAAGGACGTTGGCCAATACAAGCCTGATGAGTGTCTTGGAAGCCAAGAAACGGGGCAGTTTGGCCAGCTGTTGGAACTCGCCGAGTGTGATTTGGCCCTTCTGCGCCAAGGCCTTCATCAGCACCGTTTCCTTTTCGCCGTAGGTAAAAACAATATCCTTCGGAACTCTGCTTTTCTTGAGGATCTCCCACATCTCCCGGCTAGCCTGCAGGCTCTTCTCTCCGGAGCGCACGTAGGCCCTTTTGCGCTCACCATCAAGGATGTAGTGCGGCCGTGAAGGGGATTTAGGGATTTGGAAAACCGCCACGCCCTTTTTCTCGCTCAGTTTGAAAATCTCCACTTCATAATCCAAAGTGGGTCGGATCAGATCCGCGATTGCATTTTTGATTACAAAAACCTCCTCTTCAATGAAGCGCTGCCCGCTGACCGTGCCGTCATCATCCACACCTACCAATAAACACCCTCCTTCGGTATTGGCCAAAGCGATCAATTCACGCACAATTTTCTCGGGAAACATGGCTTTCTTTTTGAACTCCAGCCGGAGGCCTTCGCCCTCTTTCGCCAATTTGTGGATATCCTGCAGGGTCATTGTTTTGGAATTCTTTTGTCTTTTTCGGGAAAAGCCTGTCTATCAAACGCCCCTTTTCAATTCCTCAAGCCTGTTTTTGAGTCCCTGCCATTCGTCACGGAGACGGGCCGCCTCCATGAAGTTGAGTTCTTTGGCTGCCTTCTCCATCTGCTTCTGGGTTTGGGCAACCAATTTTTCCAACTGATCCTTGCTCAAGTACTGTACGACAGGATCCGCTGCTACCAAGGCTTCCGCATCCACCGGTTCGTCGTAGAATTTGGCGTTTTTCTTACTGTCGGCCACTTTGGTTTGGCCGAGGATCTTCTCCTTGGATTTGCGGACAGTTTTGGGAACGATACCATTTTCCTCGTTATAGGCCAATTGCAGGCTTCGTCTCCGCTTGGTCTCGTCGATGGCGGACTGCATGGATTCGGTAATGGTATCCGCATACATGATGACCTTGCCGTTTTCATTTCGCGCTGCGCGGCCGATCGTTTGGACGAGGCTACGCTCATTGCGCAGGAATCCTTCCTTGTCGGCATCCAAAATCGCCACCAAGGAAACCTCAGGCAAGTCCAAGCCTTCCCGCAATAGATTTACGCCCACCAATACGTCGAAAATTCCCAAGCGTAACTCCCTCAATATCTCGACCCGGTCGAGCGGCTTCACCTCTGAGTGGA
The DNA here is from genome assembly GCF_000330725.2 of Mariniradius saccharolyticus AK6. GTDB lineage: Bacteria > Bacteroidota > Bacteroidia > Cytophagales > Cyclobacteriaceae > Mariniradius > Mariniradius saccharolyticus. Next base: position 382,264 of record NZ_AMZY02000010.1, read on the forward strand.
TGTAGCGGCTTTTCACCCCGACGCGCTCCAGGTACTTCTGGAGTTCCTCCGCCATCCTTTTGGTCAAGGTAGTCACCAATACACGATCGCCCATTTTGACCCGCTCGTCGATTTCCTCCAAGAGATCATCAATTTGGTTGGCGCTGGGCCGCACGTCGATGATGGGATCCAGCAATCCTGTTGGACGGATGATCTGCTCCACCACTACGCCCTCTGTCTTGGCCAACTCAAAATCCGCAGGCGTCGCGCTGACATAGATGACTTGGTTGATCAGGCTTTCAAACTCGTCAAAATTCAAAGGCCGATTGTCCAGGGCTGAGGGAAGGCGGAATCCATATTCCACCAAGTTCACCTTGCGTGAACGGTCACCGCCCCACATACCTCGGATCTGCGGCACGGTCACGTGGCTTTCGTCAATGACCATCAAAAAGTCGTCAGGAAAATAGTCAATCAAGCAGAAAGGCCGTGTTCCCGGTTTTCTCCTATCGAAATATCTTGAATAATTCTCCACCCCCGAGCAATAGCCAAGCTCGCGGATCATCTCCATGTCAAATTCGGTCCGTTCTTTTAGCCTTTTTGCTTCGATGAATTTCAGGTCCTTTTCGAAAAAAGCCACCTGCGCCATCATGTCGTCCTGGATTTCATGGATGGCCGTGTCGATCACGTCGCGGCCTGTCACGAAGAGATTTGCCGGGAAAATGGAAATGATCTTTTCGTCCGAAATCTTTTTTCCCGAAGCCGGATCGATACGTTGAATTGCTTCGATCTCATCGCCCCAAAAGAATATCCGGTAGGCGAAATCAGCATACGCCACAAAGACGTCCACGGTATCTCCCTTTACGCGGAACGTCCCATGGCTCAAATCATTGTTGGTGCGGCTGTAGAGGATATCCACCAACTTGAACAGCAATTGGTTCCGGGGAATCCTGTCTCCTTCCTGCAGGCGGATCACGTTTTTTCCAAATTCGTCAGGATTCCCGATACCGTAAATGCATGAAACAGAAGCAACCACAATCACATCGCGTCTGCCCGACAGCAATGCGGAAGTGGCACTCAGGCGTAGTTTCTCGATTTCGTCATTGATCGAAAGGTCTTTTTCGATGTAGGTGTTGGAAGTGGGAATAAAGGCCTCAGGCTGATAATAGTCGTAGTAGGATATGAAATACTCCACCGCGTTTTCCGGGAAAAACTGCTTGAATTCCCCGTAAAGCTGTGCTGCAAGGGTCTTGTTGTGGCTGAGTACCAGCGTTGGCTTTTGGACCTGCTGGATGACATTGGCAATGGTAAAGGTTTTTCCCGAGCCCGTCACACCCAACAGCACCTGGGCAGAATCCCCGTTATCAACGCCTTCGACCAATTGTCGGATGGCCTCAGGTTGGTCCCCGGTGGGCTGGTACTCCGATGTGAGTTTGAATTCCATACCTCAAAATTGAAAATAGATAACACTCGCAGGGAAGCAAAAAGTTTGGGAAAAAGAGAAATCGGCTATGCTTTTTTCTCCCACCCAAACCTATCCATATTGTAATACAAGAAATTTGTCCGAAGCAAAATCACCAACAAAACCGGCACGATGCTCGGATGAAAGGATTGAATCCCGAATATCCAAACCAACAGGGCCACATTGGTCAAGGTCATCGCCGCGAGCAGGTATTTCCTCACCCAAGGTTTGACTTGATTTCCCAACAAAGCGAAAGCAAGGATCAGGTTGGTTGGCAATGCCCAAAGCACGTTCCAGTTGAGTTTGGTTTGGGAATGGAAAGTAAAAAACCAGAGTGACACAATGACAAGTCCCAATAATCCCAACGCCGCGAAAAAACCGACGTCGAAGCCCTTGTAAAGCCGCTTTTTCTTATATCCTACAAAGGTCAAAACCACAACCGCTATGGCAAATATCCACCAAAGCACATAGGGATTGAGCAGGTCCATCTTTGACTCCCTTGGCGGAAAATTGAGCACTTCGAGCTTTTCCTTTACCAGTTTGCGGCTAGGGCCGTCACCAACAATCACGGCGCGGTCAAATGCCGCCTCCATGTAATCAGGCAGGAATTGCTTTTCGCGTTCCTTTGCATCTATGTCGATGACAGAGCCTAATGCCAAATCAATCCCAAAATCCGCCCAAGGCAAGGGGTACACATATTCGTCGATCAGGTTCCTAAAGGTTTTTTGTTCAGCCAGCAGGTCTTCATTCCAATCCAGCTGTTCTCCCAGGACCTGTTCCATCACATCCCTTATCCGCGTCGCGCAGTTGTCATAGAAAAAGTCATAGCGGTAAAACCGGTTTTCGGGCAGGTAGTTGTTGTCCAAAAATTCGATCAGCTTCGCAATTTGTTCCGGACTGAGGTCGAGGACCTGCTCACGGACATTGCGCTGGAAATAGTTGTACTCCATCAAAAACCGCTCGTATGTCGTCACGCTGAGCATGTAGTCGAGCGTTCGTTGGGTGAATTTGAGGTAGAAAAACGGTGTATTGAAATCGAATGTCCCGTAGTTGTACACCCAGTTCTGGTTGGTCTCCTTGTTCCATATCCGGATGGCGCTGTGTCCAAAAGCCGAGTACAATTGGTCTCCCGGATCGCAGGTCAAAAGCGAAACCTGGTATTGCTGTGCGTTGGCAAAAAAAATAGTCGAATAAATAAACGGGTAAATAAGGAGTAACTTTTTCAAATGCTTGCCCATACAACTAAATTCATGAAGGTGATAGACTTTTTCAAATATGGGTGTTTACGGCGGGAAAAATCGTATTGGGTTTTCAAAATCTTTTGGCTTGCCAAAGGATGTCATTCTTTTGTTCTTTTTGGCCTTGTGGATTGGTCAGTCCGCCTGGGCACAAATACCACTGGAGCTGGGGGACTACCGGACCATAAGCTCCGGGGATTACAACAATCCGGCTGTTTGGCAGAGATGGGATGGTGCGGCTTGGGTTGCCGCCACTACCAAGCCAACCCAAAGCAATAACATTTTTATCGACCAAGGACATGAAATCAGGCTCACCGCCAACGAAGCCGCAAATCATGTGTATCTCTTCAGCGCATCCACACCGGGAAGGAAGTTGAATCTCCAATCCTTCGAATTAAGGGTATATGGTGCATTGAGAGCCATGGAAACAATCGGTGGGGTATTTTTCCTGAACAATGTCACGAGTCTTTTGACGGATTGGATTTATCCAGAAGCAGGTCGGGTCGTTTTCAAAGGAGTATCGAGGACGGTTGTCGAGCGCGGTTCTTGGAGCGCAAGCAATATCAACAGCCGCTACACGGTGGTTTTTGACCCTGATCCTGGCGCTACACTAACCGTCAATGCCGGATTCAAAGCCAATACCTTCATCATCCAATCGGGGACGGTTCTCCAAAAGGTAAATACGGCAGGCACGCCCATCTGTGCGACTTTTTCCTATAACAACCAAACAATCTTCAATGGGATGGGTCCATACGGCGACTTCATCATAGAACCGGGCGCGACCCTTGTTTCCGAATGCTCAGCGCCTTTGGAGCAAATCATACGCAGGTCAGCGGCTGTTCCCGGCGCACTCCTCCATGTGAAACCAGGAGCAAACCTCGTGTTCCTGGGCAGCGAGCCAACCTTGGATGTGGCAGATTTCAGAATGGAAGGAAACGTGTACTACCGCTCCAATTCAGGCACACAACGCTTGGTGCGACGGGTTTTGTCTAGCGCCTCAAAACCCAATCAATACCACAACCTCCTTTTCGAAAACAATGCTACAAAGCAATTACCTGACTCTGTTTTTGTAGCGGGGGACATCGCCTTGTTGAACGGCGGAAGCATCACCGAGTCCCCAACCTATCTGCGTCTGAATGGGGACGGTATGCAGCAGATCATCAATTGGAACCTGAACGTGGCCCAGGTCGAAGTCCACAAGCCGTCCGGAACTGTCCTTGCTTTCGAGGACGTTTCGATCAAACGCAACCTCATAATGAGGGATGGCCAGGTGGATTTCAACGGTTTTGATCTTTTTGTCAATACGGCAGGTACGGGCGGGCTTTTCTATGAAGGTGGACAATGGCTCAACCTCCACCGTTTTCATTACCAAAACCCACCTACCACGCTAAGTGAAACCAACGGGACATTCCCCTTTGAAGACAGCTATCAGGGCGGCATCAGGAAAGTCCAATTCCTCGGCAACACTAACGGTGGCAACCTACGTGTGCGAATGGTGGAGATTCCCGGCGCCAATTGGGATCCCAACTATGACGACAATGACGGCACGCCGATCCTGTACCAACTCAATTCCTACTTCGAAATCGAGGGGCTCAATGCAGGCCCGGGAACATTGGAAATGCGGATCTCGGCAGACAGCTTGGTGGTGTTTGCCGTCGAGGACCTGAGGATTGTAAGCAACGGGCAGGCTGCGCCGGGAAGCCATTTGGTGGCGATCGACCCTGACCAACAGTGGGCTAGGCGCACGGTCTCACTGAGTGAGATCAACGGACAAAGCTTCACTGTGGGGAGTTTTGGCCCGCTGTCGGTGTTGCCATTGATTTGGAAAGACTATGAGGCGATCCAAAACCAAAACCATATCACGGTCAATTGGACTTCAGTGCAGGAAAGAGACAATCGGCATTTCTCGATCCACCGATCCATAGGCGGGATTTCCAACTTCAGCAAGGTGGGGGAAGTCAAGTCAATGGGAGATTCGGAAGGCGAACAAAAATACGCGTTCAGCTATCTGGAGTCTTTCGCGGAAAAAAATGTCTTCTTCAAAATCTGCCAGCATGACTTGGATGGGAAAAGCACCTGTACACCGGTCTTCCGTATCCGCAGTGCAGCAGAACAGTTTTCCGAATCAGGCATCAGCATCTGGCCAAACCCCTATCATTCAGGGGAGTTGCATGTCCTTTTCCCACAGAAGTTTCAAACCAGCCACACGATGGTCAGCCTGAGTGATTACCGTGGAATGCTTCTCTTCAGCGAAAGATATCCAGATGGTAATTGGCGCACTCGTTTGGAAAACCTTCCTCCCGGCATGTACCTGATGCGATTCAGCGACAACAATTACACGGAAACCGTCAGGTTCTGGAAACAATAATATTCCTAAAATCTTCTTTTCAATACATTGTCCCCCATGCCCATCGCCTCGGTACGTTGTACTTGGTACTTGGTACTTTTCTCCATTTCCCGTCTCTCAACGGCTTTGCGCATTTGTCCCAAAAAAGCCATCTGAAAACCCATTTTTAATTATCTTGTCCATCAAACCCAGACGAACCATGACCATCCTTTTTGTTTTTGTAAGCATCGCGGTGCTCATTCTGCTGATCACTTGGCTCAAGCTGAATCCATTTCTGGCTTTCCTGATTTCCTCCATTTTGGCGGGCTTTCTATTGGGCATTCCCCCGCAAAGCATCGCAGGTTCGATCCAAAAAGGCATGGGTGGACTGCTCGGGGACTTGGTGATCGTGATCGTGATGGGCGCCATGTTGGGTAAGCTCGTCGCGGAGAGCGGTGCCGCCCAAAGGATCGCTGATACCCTGATGGACATCTTCGGGGTCAAAAACGTCACTTGGGCGATGATGGTCACTGGCTTGGTCGTAGGTATCCCCTTGTTCTACAATGTGGGTTTTGTACTGCTTGTACCCTTGGTATTTACGGTTTCTTACCGCTTCAAACTACCTGCCGTCTATGTAGGGATTCCGCTTTTGGCCGCACTATCGGTCACACATGGATTTCTGCCGCCGCATCCCTCACCTGCCGCTTTGGTGGCCCAGTTTGGGGCCAATATGGGCCTGACATTGACCTATGGCTTGATCGTGGCCGTACCGACGATTATCATTGCGGGACCCTTGTTTGCCAAGTTTTTGAAGAAAATAGATGCCAAGCCGCTCGATACATTCCAGGCCAAACCCAAAGCGGAAGCCGAGCTTCCCGGCACCTTCAACAGCTTCTTTTCGGCGTTGTTTCCCGTATTCCTATTGGTTGGTACGTCTATCTTCAACCTGAATGCGGATAAAGAAAGCAGCCTTGCCCCGATCATTTCATTCATCGGCGATCCGGGAATGGTGATGTTGATTTCCCTGCTTTTGGCGACTTATACCTTGGGTGTTCGCAGGAACTTCAAAATCCCTGCCCTGATGGATATCTATGTGGCAGCGACCAAGGACATTGCGATGATCCTGCTGATCATCGCGGGTGCAGGTGCACTGAAGCAGGTACTCCTAGACTCAGGCGTCAGTCAGACCATCGCCGACAACCTGCAAGGTTGGGACGTGCATCCGTTGGTTTTGGCATGGACGATTACGGCGATTATCAGGGTTTGCGTAGGTTCGGCGACTGTGGCCGGCCTGACCACTGCGGGCATCATCGCGCCGATGGTAGGTGCATCGGGAGTTGATCCGAATCTCTTGGTCTTGGCGATTGGTGCTGGCAGCCTGATGTTCTCCCATTTCAACGATGGGGGGTTTTGGCTGTACAAGGAATACTTCAACGTCAGTGTCAAGGACACCATCAAATCTTGGTCCCTGATGGAAACCATCGTCGCAGTAGTCGGCCTGGCAGGTGTGCTTGTATTGGATATCTTTGTGTAGAAATGCCGGGTGAAGGAGGACCAATGGGAAAATGGAAGGAATGCCGACGACCGAAGATGGAATTTCCAGAATTCAAGACTCTCCCTATTCTTGCTTCCTACATCTTGTTTCAGATCTCTCCTCTCTCATTTCTAACCTCTTGATTCTTGTATCTTGTATCCTATATCTAACGTCTCAAATCTCATATCTCCCGTCTCAAATCTAAAATATGCATACCCCTGAAGAAAACTTCGCTTCCCTAGGCCTCAGCCTACCTCCCGCCCCCAAGCCCTTGGGCGTTTACAAACCTTGCCTTGTTGATGGCAAATACCTCTACCTCTCCGGACATGGGACCGTCAAAGAGGACGGCACGCTGATTATCGGCCGCATCGGTGAGGATATGGATATCGAGGCTGGCAAACTCGCGGCGCGGCAGGTGGGCCTCGCGATGCTTGCCACGATCAAAGCCAACATTGGCTCGCTCAACCGGATCAAAAGGGTCATCAAGGTGCTCGGTATGGTCAATTGCACGCCGGATTTTGAGCGGCATCCCTATGTCATCAATGGCTGCAGCGAGTTGTTCGCCGCGATATGGGGAACCGAAAACGGTATCGGCGTCCGCAGTGCAGTAGGCATGGGTTCACTGCCAGACAATATCCCCGTGGAAATCGAGGCGCTGTTTGAGTTGGGGTAATTTGTTTTTTCGATGTTTTTTATTCTTGGAGAGATTACAGGAAAGTGTTCGCTGAAAAGAGTTATGCTGTGCTGGAGGTGGGAAAATATGCTTCTGGCAATGCGGGGCTCACTTTGCAAATTTGTTTGTGATCAAGCCTGAGCATCCATTCCCGTTTTCTTCTTATTTTTCCAAGGTTACAAAAAAGCACTCGCCGCATGTTTACCATTGATGCCCATTTGGACCTGAGTATGAACGCCCTGGAATGGAACAGGGACTTGACCAAGCCGCTTTCCGCGATCAATGCGCGGGAAAAGGGCCTGACCGATAAGCCTGATCGTGCCAAGGCTACCGTCTCTCTTCCAGAATTGCGCAAGGGCAATATCGGACTTGTGGTAGCCACACAAATCGCCCGCTATGTAGATGTTGACAATCCCTTGCCGGGTTGGCATTCGCCCGAGCAAGCCTGGGCACAGACCCAAGGCCAACTGGCTTGGTACAAGGCCATGGAGGATGAAGGGGAAATGGTCCAAATCCGGGATTTGGAATCGCTCGAAAAACACCTCCACCTGTGGGTCCATGAGCTCCCTTTGGGCACAAAGCCCATCGGCTACATCCTTTCGCTAGAGGGGGCGGACAGCATCGTCAACCTGCATTACCTCGAAAAGGCATATGCCTCGGGACTTCGGGCAATTGGTCCGGCACATTATGGCCCCGGTCGATACGCCAATGGCACGGACGCAAAGGGAGGTTTGGTCGGGAAAGGCCGTGAACTTCTCAGAGAAATGGAGCGGCTCAACATCATTCTCGACGCAACACACCTCTGCGATGACAGCTTTTGGGAAGCAATGGACCATTTCCAAGGTCATGTTTGGGCCAGCCACAACAATGTCCGCGCATTGGTCGATCACAACCGCCAGTTTTCCGACGAACAAATCAAAGTACTTGTCGAACGCGGGGCGGTAATTGGTGGCGCCATGGATGCCTGGATGATGGTATCCAATTGGGTTCGTGGCAAGTCTGACCCAAAGGCCATGGACTGTGGCCTCGAAAAACTGATTGATCACATGGACCATATCTGTCAGATCGCCGGCAATGCCAACCATATCGGAATCGGCTCTGATCTGGATGGAGCCTTCGGACGCGAACAATGCCCCTATGACTTGGAATCGATCGCCGATCTCCAAAAAATCCCCGGTCTTTTGAAGAAAAGAGGGTATGCAGACCAGGATATTGAAAAAGTAATGCACAAAAACTGGTTGCGTTTTTTGCGGAATGCTTGGAAGTAATTTCCGATTTCTAAACAGGGTTGGCTCGAATTTGGCAGAAACTTCAACAGACTCCTCTATACTGGGCAAAATCTATCGGCCGGAATCGCTCATCCCTAGCGCAACTATGGCACAATCCATTTATAGCTGCATCCTTGCTCCAGATGTACGATATCCATTTCGGGGAATTTTGTTCGGAGATGCTGCTGCAAGAGCCGCATGCCGTGTTCCTCTGAGGTACCGTGGTCGATGATCACCATCGGCTTCCCGGAGTCCGTCGCAAATTCTCCGTGTGACCAGGTTCGGAACGCATCGTTGATCACGAGGTACATATCAGGGTCCATGTGCGCAAACTGCATCGGATCACTTGCATTGCCCGTCCCAACGCCAATGGACTGGATCAGCCTGTTTTCGTCCCCATAGAAACCCACGCCCGGCTGACCGAATTCCGCCAGTGTTTTCGAGATTTTTTTGGCAAAAACACCCGCCTTGATCGGTCCCATTTTGTATACCGTGTAGTACTTTTCCTGTCGCAAGATATCCCCAGGACCAAAACCCAAAACCTTCCCAAGAGCCGCGGACATGCCAAAATCCATGATCTGGTCGATCGAATCATGGTTTCGGATCACGACGAGGTCATTTTCCAAAATCCAGGCCTTCTTCTTTTCGGCCCATTCCATGTATTGTTTTTGGGCAGCGGGAAATCGGTGGTAGTCTCCTTGCTTTTCGTCCATGTCCCAATGGGTAAAGAAAGTGGGCTCATGGGTTACGACCACATTTGCGCCGGCATCCTTGGCTTTGCGCAGCGTATCCCAATACGGGGTCCAGCAGGTGGCGACTTTCTTGATTGGAGCATCAGGATCGCCTACAATTACACGGTCTACGGTCGGGTTCCGTTCAGGTGCCATGGACAACATGTAACGGCTCAGTTCTAAAGCAGTTGCAGGAACTTCCACTGCTTGGTTGGCAAACAGATCAAAGGGATTGGTTACAAAAGACGCCCCGACAGCCAGTCCGGTCAGCTTTAGAAATTCTGTTCGTTTCATGCTTCAAGAAAGTTGATGGGAAATATAGGAAGAAAAGCATTCTCTAAACCACTGAAAAGTAACAGTGGTAAGCCGCCGATCGAAGCGTGCGGGATCTATTTTTTTCCTGCCCAGTTGCCTAATCAAAGGGCATATCAGGGATATTCGTCTTAGAAAGTTCTCAATTTAAAAACCTACAAAAAGCGTAGGTAGAAGTCGCACTTACTCCGAGCTTGAAGCCTTGTTTTTTCACCCAGATGAACAGTTTTTCCTACATTGTAAAAATGAACCGTAGATGAAACAAGTCAGCTAGGGTAAAAATTCTTCCCCTGTAAAACCGAGATTCATATAAACCGGCACGAAAGCCAAGGGAATTCGTCGGTATTTTGGCCCGCGAATCAGAGCGACTTCTCCCGTTCCCTTACGAGCACTTCGGTCAGCCGGTTCAATTCCTCCACTTTGTATTCAAAGTCCCCCTTGAGTGTCTCCCGGTAGCGGTGGATATTTTCGACCAAGTCATTGATGTCTTCGGGTATCACCTCCTCGAGAAGTTGGCGCAGCCGCTTCGCTGTCGTTGGGGATTTGCCGTTGGTGGAAATCGCGATCTTGACGTTTCCCTTTGTCACAATCCCGCCCAGGTAAAAATCACAAAGCGCCGGCGTATCTGCCACGTTGACCAAGAGATACCGCTCCTTGGCATCATCGTGGATCTGTCGGTTGACGGACTTGTCGTTGGTAGCGGCGATGACGAGGTGCTTTGCTCCCAAGTATTTGGGGTCATAGGCATCGTCTATCAAGGTCACGTTGGGCGCTTGTGCAGCCAATTCCAGAAACTCTGCATTGAAGGCTTTTGACACTGCGGTGACTTGGGCCTCAGGACTGCTTTTGAGCAAAAAAGCCAATTTTTCCGTGCCAACAAATCCCCCACCCACGAGCAGGACATTGAGTTGGTGGACCTTAAGAAAGATGGGGTAAAGTGGATTGGCCATGGAAAATTTCAGTGATTACTTTTCAAACACTCGGGTAGGAATTCTCTTTTCCAGCCTTCGGCACACGGACGACCTCTTGGTAGATTTCCTTGAGCTGATAGCTTTCCGTCACCACTTCCCCAATCACAATCACAGCCGGTGCCAAATCCCCCAACCCATCCACTTTGGACAGGATGTCGGCCATGGTACCCGCGAGCACCTGTTGCTCATGGGTGGTGCCGCTGTGGATGATCGCAATCGGAAGGGAGCTTTTGCCCTGCTTCGTGTAGGTATCTACGATTTCGGCGAGCTTTTTGGTACCCATCAGGACGACCACCGTGGCGGTAGATTGCGCAGCAATGCGGAGGTCATTGGAAAGTTGGCCGCTGCTGGTAGTTCCTGTGATGACCCAAAAACTCTCAGAAATGCCCCTTTTGGTCACCGGGATGCCTGCGGCCGCCGGCACAGCGACAGAGGAAGAAATACCCGGCACCACTTCCGTCGGAATGCCAAAAGCCTGGATATAGTCGATCTCTTCCGCCCCTCTTCCAAATACAAATGGATCGCCGCCTTTCAGGCGCACTACATGTCCGTGCTGCAACGCATAGGATACGCACAGCCTGTTGGTTTCCTCTTGGGGATTGATGGAAGAGCCCTCCCTTTTTCCCACAAAAACCTTGATGGCTTTGTCGGGGGCATGCTTCAGCAGCCGCTTATCAATCAGCGCATCATAGAGCACGACATCGGCTTTGTTGAGAGCCAAGACGGCCTTTAGCGTGATCAGTTCGGGGTCTCCCGGCCCTGCACCGACGAGGGTGACTTTGGGTTTGATGGACGTACTCATGCCAACACCTCCCTTTCCCTATAGGCACTGATGGCCTCAAACACACCCAAAGCATCTTGGAAATAGGCTTTCGCAAATGCCTCGGAAGGTTCGTTTTGGTTGATCTGGTAAATGATCGCAGCCAAGTCGGACTTGAGGCTGATCTTACCTGTTTGGATGAATGTCTCGTCAAACAATGCCACGATGTTGGCGTAGGAATTGGTGCTTTTGCTTTCGCTGAGCAAAATCGCCTTGGCGGCATTGACCATCGCTGCATAGGTATGGTAGATGCTGTCGGACCATTTCCGTTCGATGAATGTCTCCTTGGCCAAATCCAGTTTTTCCCTTGCTTCCAAGAGCAAGGTAGCTACCAAATCAATCACCACACCCGCGCATTCACCCACGCCGACAGCCACTTGGTAGGCTTCTTCATGCCCCCAATCGACTTGGTCGCTTTCGGTGACTGTACTCGTATCGGCAAGCTCTTTCAGGATTTCGTAGAAATACATATGGCCAAGACGGTCATAGTAATCCAGGAAACTTTCCTCCTTGCCTGCATTATTTTCAAAATCAGCGATCAGAATCCTGAGCGCCTGTGGACCCCTTCGGCTGGGGATTTTGATGACTTTATCTGCGAATCTCCCTTTGCCATTGCCCAAGGTGCCGCCACCCAACAGTACCTGCAGTGCCGGAACGACAGCTTTGCCGACTTTCATGGACATGCCTTGAAAGCCTATATGCGCCATATTGTGTTGGCCGCAGGCATTCATACAGCCTGATATCTTGATGGTCAGGTCTTTGTTTTTGAGGTACTGGGGATATTCTGCCAAGATCACCCGCTCAAGTTCCTTGGCTATGCCCGTCGAACTGGCAATACCCAAGTTACAGGTATCCGTACCCGGGCAGGCAGTGATATCTCCAAAGGTGTTGTAGCCGAAATCGGCGAGGCCGATCTTTTTCAATTCTTGGTAAAAAAACGGAACCGCCGTCTCCTGAACATCGCGGATAAGGATATTTTGACGAAGGGTAAACCGAATCTCGTCATTGGCAAATTTGCTGACCAAATCCGCTAATGCTCGAGCCTGATCCGTATCAAAATCGCCCAAGGTCACCTTCACGCCGATGGAAACAAAGCCCGCCTGTTTTTGCGGGAATACATTGGTCAACTTCCAACGCTCGTAGTTCAGGTCCTTTGGCTCGTCCACAGCAGGAACCTGCGGGGTATTCAAAACCCTTGCGTTTTCGAAACCTGCCGCATCAATCGTATAGGTCTTGTAGGGAAGTGCTTTCTTTTCTTCTTCTACTAATTTGAGAAAAGCCTCGATCCCGATATCGGAAACTAGGAATTTCATCCTTGCCTTTAGTCTTCTTGCCCGCTCACCATGTCTGTCAAAAATCCGCAAAACACCCTCGATAAACGGGATCAATTCGTCCTCTGGTAAAAACTCCGTGATCAAATCCGCATGCCGTGGCTGACTGCCCAAGCCGCCACCCAACAACACCTTGAAGCCACGGATTTCTTTTCCTTCCAAGGTTTGAATCTGTGGGATAAAGCCCAAATCATGTAGGTAGGAAAGCGCTGTATCTTCTTCAGAAGAAGAAAAAGCCATCTTGAACTTCCGGCCCATTTCCCCGCAAATCGGATTGCGCAGAAAATACCGGAACACGGCGTCCGCGTAGGGTGTCACGTCAAAGGGTTCATTTGGGTCTACACCCGCGATCTCGGAGGCAGTGACGTTCCTGACGGTATTGCCGCAGGCCTCGCGCAGGGTCACGTCGTCCTTTTCCAACTCCGCCCACAAGGCTGGCGTTTCCTCCAAACTGACGTAGTGGATTTGGATGTCTTGGCGCGTGGTGATGTGGAGTTTTCCGGTAGAATAGGTATCAGAAACTTCGGCAATTCGACTCAACTGTGCGCCGGTCGCCTTGCCATAGGGCAATTTGATCCGGATCATTTGTACACCGGGCTGCCGCTGTCCATACACGCCCCGCGCCAGTCGGAGGCTGCGGAACTTCTCCTCGTCGATCTTTCCCTCACGGAATAGGCGGATCTTCCGCTCCAACTCGAGAATGTCTTTTTCGACGATTGGGTTTTCGATTTCTGTCCTAAAACTCTGCATGGTTGTAATTAATTTTCCCTATAGGGATTGTGGTTTATGAGTATCAAAGAAAGCCTAGAAAGATCCAGGCTTTGATCATCTAAGAAATAAAGCCTACACTGACCGTGTCAAAGCTGCCTTCATCGATCAGGATGAAGCTACCGTTGGAGCGGTTGGATTTGTAGGGATCAAAATGGATCGCCTTGCTCAGGCGCAATTTTACCTTACCGATATCATTGAGCCGAAGCTGCTGCGCAGGTTCCTCGCCGGAGAAATCGGTTTTGACCACCGCGTCGATGGTATCTACTTTCGCAAGGACTCTATTGACACCGTGCTGAAGGGTAAACTTGTCCCCTACACGCAGCGGCCGGCTGTTGACTTGGCAGATCGTGGCAGAGATTTGCTTGTCGGAATGGGGCTCCTGACCCGCTTTGACCAACATATCTCCTCGGCTGATATCCACTTCGTCTTCGAGGGAAATGGTCACAGAAGCTCCCGGCAAGACCTCATCGAATTGCTGGTCAAAGAATCGGATCGACTTGATCTTCGTTTGGTTAAATGAAGGCAAGACGGTCACTTCGTCACCGACTTTCAGGGAAGCTCCATACAATTTGCCTGCAAATCCCCTAAAGTCGTGGAATGCCTCTGTTTTTGGCCTGACCACGTACTGGATCGGAAACCGTGCCACCGCACTTTCGTGCAAGTCGGATGGCTCGAGTACTTCCAAATGGTCCAAGAGCGTGTTTCCAACATACCAAGGCATGAGCTCGGATTTTTTGGCGATGTTTTCCCCTTTCAGCGCCGAAATCGGAATGAAGGTGATTTGGTCGACTTCGAAGTCACTCTTTTCTACCAAGGCCTCAAAGTCGGATTTGATCTTGAGGTACACATCCTCGTCGTAATTGACCAAATCCATCTTGTTGATGGCGACGACGACGTGACCGATCCGCAACAGATTGCTGATAAAGAAATGCCTGTAGGTCTGTTCGATCACCCCTTTTCTCGCATCGATCAGGATAATCGCTACTTGGGAAGTCGAAGCGCCTGTCACCATGTTGCGGGTGTATTCCACGTGACCGGGCGTATCGGCGATGATGAAGTTGGTTTTGTCGGTATTGAAATAGATGTGGGCAACGTCGATCGTGATGCCTTGCTCGCGCTCTGCAACCAACCCGTCCGTTGCCAAGGAAAAATCGAGGTAGTCAAACCCGCGCTGCCGGCTGGTACGTTCGATTGCTTCCAATTTGTCCGTAGTCAGGGATTGGGTATCGTACAAAAGCCTGCCAATCAGCGTGCTTTTGCCATCATCCACCGAGCCTGCGGTTGCTATTTTTATGAGTTTCCTGTTTTCCATTTTATTAGACTAGAGACGTGAGACAAAAGACTTGAGATCACGTCCATTTATATTTTTTACCCTTGAACTCGTTAGGTCCGCCCATTCCGACGGCCACCCTTCCCTATTTTTTTCAACTTATTACTTTCTGCCAATCCTCCATTTGTCTCGCTTCTCACCTCTTGTTTCTTGACTCTCGCTTCTTGCTTCTTGGCTCTTGTTTCTCGCCTCTCGCTTCTCCCCTCTCGCCTATTTTTCCCTTCCTCTTGTGTCTTGCGTCTTGCGTCTTGTGTCAAATCAAAAATACCCCACCTTTTTCCTTTTCTCCATCGCTGCTTCTGAGCGCTTGTCGTCGATCCGCGCGCCGCGTTCGGAGATGGTCGATTGGCGGATTTCAGCCACAACTTCTTCCAAAGTTTCTGCTTCGGAGAGCACAGCGGCCGTGCAGGTCATATCACCGACCGTTCTGAACCGGACCATCCGCTCTTCCACCAGTTCGCTGGATTCCCTGTACACGTGTTCGTTGGCAGTCCAAATCATCCCATCCCGGAAGAAAACCTCGCGCTTGTGTGCGAAGTAGATCGAAGGAATGCGGATGCCTTCGGATTGGATATATTCCCAAACATCGAGTTCTGTCCAATTGGAAATCGGGAACACCCGGACGTTTTGGCCTTGGTGGATTTTGCCGTTGAGCATGTCAAAAAGCTCCGGCCTTTGGTTTTTTTCATCCCATTGCCCAAAATCATCCCTGACAGAAAACACGCGCTCTTTCGCCCGTGCTTTTTCCTCGTCCCTCCGCGCGCCACCGATGCAGGCATCAAACTTGAATTCCTCGATCGCATCCAACAAGGTCGTGGTCTGAAGGGTATTTCGGCTGGCATAGCGGCCCCGTTCCTCGGTCACTTTCCCTTGGTCGATAGAATCTTGCACATTGCGTACGATCAGTTCCAATCCCAATTCAGCCACCAATTCATCGCGAAATTGGATGGTTTCCGGGAAGTTGTGTCCTGTGTCAATGTGTAGCAAAGGGAATGGAATCCGCGCAGGATAGAATGCCTTTTGGGCCAGGCGTACCAAGGTGATGGAATCCTTTCCTCCCGAAAAAAGCAGCACCGGCTTTTCAAACTGTGCCGCCACCTCCCGCAGGATATGGATGGATTCCGCTTCTTTTGGATTGGGTATAAATCGGTTGGACATAGTCAAATGTGAGTTTCGAAGTACGAAGTACGAGGCCTCTGCAAGCCTTAGAACCTTATTATTTATTAGTTAAACCCTCGAAAAAAGAAGAATCATTAATTAATTTTTCAATTTTCAAATCTTTCAATTTTTCAATGTCGAATGTCGAATGATGAATATCGAATTACGAAGTCTTGCGTCTTGCATCTTGTGTCTCGTGTCTTACTTCGCATGCAGACCACACTCCTTTTTCGAATCTTCCCACCACCAGCGACCGGCGCGGGCATCTTCACCGGGGAGAATCGCCCGCGTACAAGGCGCACAGCCAATGCTGATGAAGCCTTTGTCATGCAGCGGATTGTAAGGAATCTGATGGTTTTGGATATACGCAATCATTTCGTCATAAGACCAATCCAAAAGCGGATTGAACTTGATGATCTTATTGGCTTCGTCCCATTCGATTTTCTCCATGCCGGCGCGGTTGGCGCTTTGTTCGGCGCGCAGGCCCGTCACCCAGATTTGTTGGCCTTTCAAAGCCCGCTTCAATGGCTCGACCTTGCGGACGTAGCAGCACATTTTTCTGTTTTCGACCGACTCGTAGAAGCCGTTGATGCCGACATTGGCCACGAGGTTTTCGACCGAGGGCCTTTCCGGGTACAGGACCTTGATGTGGAGTTTGTACTTACTCTCCGTACGCGCCAACAGGTCCAAGGTCTCAGAAAACAACCTGCCTGTATCGAGGCTGAAAATGGACACCTGTGCTTTGCTTTGGGCAATCATCTGGGTGATGACTTGGTCTTCCTGTCCCAAGGAAGTCGAAAAAGTCACTTTCCCGGGAAACAAGTCCCCCAACAACACCAAAGCATCGGCTGGACTTAAGCCCCTGACCTGCTCTTGAAGCGAATGGATATCGATTTGGGTATGCATAGCAAATACAAAAGTATGTAAACTCTATAATTATTATAGGGAATTAGCGTAAAAATTTTTATTCCCTATCCAAAATATCAGCCAAAGTCTTGTTTTCCAGCACGTTGAGCATTTCGTCGCGAACCTGGATCATGACGCTTCTGAGCCCGCAGGCGGCTTCGTTTTTGCATTCCACGCAGGGTTCGTAGTAGTTAAGGCTGACGCAGGGAAGCAGGGCAATCGGCCCGTCGAGGAGACGGATGACCTTGGAAAGTGGAATATCTTTAGGTTCTTTGATCAGGTAATAGCCGCCGCCTTTCCCTTTTTTGCTGCCAAGGACACCGGCTTTTTTGAGTTCGAGGAGGATGTTCTCGAGGAATTTGTGCGAAATCCCGTATTCCTCCGCAATATCATGGATGAGGATGGTTTTTTGGTCGCGGTGCTTTCCCAAGTAGGTGAGGGCATGGAAAGCATATTTGGTTTTTTTGGACAGCATGGATACAAAAATAAGGGAAAAATCGGGATGGGAAAGAGAAGTATTCGTCCTTAACTACCCCATCAAAAACTTGATGAACCGAACCAGTTCCTGTAAGCATAATATAGTTCCTCCAATCAAAAGGGCATAAATGAATCCGTTCCTTTGGGTTTTCCAATACCAAGTAAAAATCGTGATTCCAGCTTTGTCTTTTCTAATCTCTTTGTTGTAGCGGTAAAGCCCCCAGACAAGTAAACCAAGGCCAATTAAGAATACCATTCTATTATCTGCTTTGAAGATTCGAAGCCACCTACCGTGGCGCTGGGTGGAATTTGCAATTCCACCCTCATATACCATCCAATTTGAAATTAGAATTCACGCCCAAATACCACTTCGGAATATAGTTTGAGATCAGGTGAATTACAAATTCCACTTCACTGAAGTCCACCAACAACCTGGAAAACAAAAAATCCCCGTCTAGGTGTAGTGTGGACGTTTGGTGGTGGACTGGATGGAATTTGCAATTCCACCCAATTATCAATCCAATTTATAATTGGAATACCCCGCCAAATACCACGGCGGAAGATAGTTTGAGATCAGGTGAGTTACAAATTCCACTACATAAAAAGGTGTAGACACTATCTACGCTTAGCTCCCTTCCATTCTACGAACAGACGCGGAAAAACGCCAAAAAACAAAATGCCGATCCACAAGGGACCGGCATCTGAAAAATCACTTACCCACGAAATCGAAGTCTTTTTCGGGAATCAATCCCAAACTCAATCAAACCAAATAGCGTATTCACCATTCTCCTTCGATATTGGAGTTTTTCTCCGCTCAAAAAGACGGACCTTTTCTGAAGAAGGCCCCTCCCCTCCTGCACGGGAAGTCTCGATTATCCATCTGCAGCCGATGATTTCATATGTCGCGTGCGGCCCCACATAGCATCGGTCGTACTCGGTGTAGGTTTGGCCTGTTTGTGGTACATAAACCTGCTTGGTGCCCGGTACGATCTCGGTAAATACCATTGTTTGGTTTGAAGGATCGAAGGTGAATTTACCATCGTACTTGTTGTAATTCGTCCGCCTGTTGTAGGCTGGAGATTTGGCACAAAAATCCGATCCTTGATAGTTGAGATTTTGCGTTTGCTCGATCAATTCTCCCTTCATCGTCCCATCCGACTTGAGGATCATGTATTCAAGGTTACCCATCTCGTACACAGCATATTCCAGCTCCACCCAATCCTCCTCGGGGATATTGTTGGCAATACAGTCTACTGTTTGTCCCTCCAAGCAGCAGCCATTGGTCGACGCGACGATACCGACCGGCTTTCCTGGGGCGGAGAAATACAATTGATTTCCGACGTTGGTATACAACCAAATCCACTGATCGCCTGAACTCCAAGGGGTACACGAGGCGGAACCTTTTTTCTCGACCTTTACCACGCGCTTGAAATTGTCGAAGGTCTTTCCATTCCTGTCGTGAATGTAAATGTCGACATCAAAGCTAATCGGGAGGTCCAAACCGTTGGGGTCGATTCCCCAATAAATCACTCCCAAGGAATCCGAGCTTTCCTCTGGGTCCGGCTCGATATCCCAATAGGACGAAGCTCCCGCTACTTGAATATAAATCGACCATTCCTGGCCTTTTAGATCAGAGTTTCTAAACCGAATCCGGTTATCAAAATCCTCCAACAAAAAGATGGTGTCTTTGTCCATCTGCATGTCAGTGATTTTGGGCGATTTCGGCATTTCACCAGTTCTTTTTACCGCAAGGGGGATTCTAAGCCTGTCGCTTACCAATCCAGGATCTAAAGGAAGCTGAGGATCATTCTCGGACTTTTCCTCACAGGATAAAACAAAAGGAAGGATTACCAGCATTAGTACGAGGATCTTTGACAAAAATCTGAAGGTTTTCATGACGCTTTTGATTATTTTGAGCTAATCTACTCTAGGCGACATCCAAAATAAATACCTCAAATGAGGTACCACGACCATGGAAAATCCCACTAACGACTACATCCAAATCATTAAAGCCTTTGGCAAACAAGATTACGTCATCTTACAAAAAGACTATCAGCAGGAACTCAAAAACAACCCGCTCCTGCTCAGCCTTTGGACGGTGGGCAAGTGGTTTACCTTTGTAGCCAACACCCAAAACTGGTCGATTGAATTGGTAACAGGTGACGCTGAAGCGCTGACGGGAATGTCCAAAGAAGAAGTCCTTCAAATGCAGGGGAACTTCATTTCTGGGTTTGTTTTCCCGGACGATTTCCCCTTTGTCACTCAGACTGTACAGCAGGCGATGATATATGTCAACAGCCTGCCGCTGAATGAAAGAATCTACGTATATGTGGTTTTTTACTTTCGCGCCGTCAAGAAGTCGGGTGAAGTGATCACGATCCAAAACCAAAACATTCCCTTGGTTTTCGATGGCAACAACATCCCTTTCATTTTTGCCAACATCATCACAGATGTTTCGCACATACTCCCTTCCAATATCCCACACGCCATCGTGATCAATAAATTTTCCGGAGAGCAGTTTCACCTAGAACCAAAAAACCTCAAGATGGATCGGTTTGAGACGCAATTCTCCGACCGGGAATTGGAGATTATCCATCTCCTAATAAAAGGAAAAACAAGTCGAGAAATCGGAAAAGAACTGGGGATCAGCTATGAGACAGCCCGAACGCACAGAAAAAACATCCTGACAAAGGCCAACGTCTCCAATACAAGTCAGCTTGTCAGGTATGCATTGTTAAGCAAGGTGGTGTAGAAATTAAAAAGCAAAAATCAATCCTTTATAGTATTGTTTTTTGGAGTAGAAAAAACCCCCGAGGTAAAAAAAAAGACCTCGGGGGTTCTGGATCAAATCATTCCCACACTTCGCTTCACAAACTCCGTCAGGTCCTTGCCCGTCAGCAGGCCTTGGGCCAAGAGCGCCAAATCAAAGGACTGCTTCGCAAGCTTGGACTGCTCGCCCTCGTCGGATGCCTTGAGGATCTTGTCGATGACGGGGTGGTTGCCATTGATGGCAACCTTGTAGTTGTCCGGCATCGAGCCATAGAAACTCATGCCGCCGCCCATTTGGGCCATTTCCTTCATCCGCCGCATAAACTCATCCATGGTCACAGTCACGGGCATTTCCTCTGGGCTGAGGCCCTCGACCGAGATGCTGTAGGCTTTGTTGTCGATGGCTTTTTCGAAGATTTCCTTCACCTGCTTGGATTGTTCCTCATTCAGCAGGTTGGCATAGGAAGCGTCTTTCTCGATCAGCTTCTCGGCCACATCGGCATCCACACGCTTGAGGGAAGTCTTTTCTTCCTTCATCTCGAGGTGTTGGATAAAGTGGTTGTCGATCGGCGAATCCATCACGAGGACATCGTAGTCTTTCTTGTTGGCACTTTGGATAAAAGCATCCTGCTTGGCGACGTCATTGGCATAGAGATAGACAAGCTGCTCGCTTTTGTCGGTTTGGAAAGGCTTCACCTTTTCCCGGTATTCGGAAAGCGTGAAGAACTCGCCCTTGGTGTTTTTCAGGAGCGCGAAGTCCTTGGCTTTTTCGGCAAACTTATCCTCACTGACCATGCCGTATTTTACGAACAGACCAATGTCGTTCCACTTGCCTTCGTAGACTTTGCGGTCTTTTTTGAAGAGCTCGCCCAGCTTGTCGGCCACCTTTTTGGTGATGTAGGTATTGATTTTCTTGACGTTGCTGTCGGCTTGTAGGAAGCTACGGGACACGTTGAGCGGAATGTCGGGAGAATCGATTACCCCATGCAGCAGCATCAAAAACTCCGGCACGATATCCTTCACTTCGTCCGTGATAAACACCTGACGGCTGAAGAGTTTGATTTTGTTTTTCTGGAAATCGAAATCGTTTTTGACTTTGGGGAAATACAAAACCCCGGTCAGATTGAAGGGATAATCCACGTTCAGGTGGATCCAAAACAGCGGGTCCTCGCCAAATGGATACAATTCCTTGTAAAATGCGAGGTAATCCTCATCCTTCAAATCCGAAGGCGACTTGGTCCATATCGGCGAAGTCGTGTTGATGATGTTGTCGACTTCGACGGATTTCCACTTCTTCTCGCCTTTGTCGTCCGTACCGTCCTCCTGGCTTTCGGTCTTGGTGCCAAACTTGATCGGCACGGGCAGGAATTTGCAGTATTTGTCGAGGATTCCCTGGAGCTTCCACTTGTCCAAAAACTCTTCCGAATCCGCATTAAGGTACAGAATCACGTCCGTGCCGCGGTCTTTTCTCGAACCCTTGGCAATCTCGAATTCGGTGCTGCCGTCGCATGTCCATTGCACAGCTTCGGCTCCATTTTGGTACGAAAGCGTCTGGATTTCGACCTTGTCCGCTACCATAAAGGCAGAATAGAAACCAAGACCAAACTTGCCGATGATCTCATTGGCGTCCTTGGAGTCCTTGAATTTCTCCATGAACTCGGTGGCGCCTGAGAAGGCGATCTGGTTGATGTACTTCTTGACCTCGTCGGCAGTCATACCCAAACCTCGGTCGGAGATCGTGATGGTTTTTTTGTCTTTGTCAAAAGCCACCTCGACCTTGATATCGCCCAATTCGCCGCCATATTGACCGAGTTGGGCGAGGCGTTTGATTTTTTGGGTGGCGTCTACCGCGTTGGAGACCAGTTCCCGGAGGAAGATTTCATGGTCTGAGTACAAAAATTTCTTGATGATCGGGAAGATATTCTCGGTATGGATCGAGATGGTACCTTTTTCCTGCATGGCTATAAATAGTTTGAGTTTTGGATCTTTTTGACGATACGTACTTAACAAGTGTTGTTCCAAAGGTTTTTGAATGTCAATTTGGCAGAATCTTCACCCAGTTTTGCCGAAAAAATGACCTGAACTCCCTACAAAAAATTTGTCTGGGCAGGTTAACAAAGTCCCTGTAAGTTTGTTGGTACCTAGCATAAAATGAACATCGTAATGATCAGCGCCTGCACGCCGAGGGAAAAATTGGTAGTTCACCAGGTAATCAAGAATTTCCCCAATGTGACGGTCATACACCCTGACAGCAAAACCACCACGTCTGCGGGTCGAAAAGCCAAGCAACGAAATTGGGATTTTTGGGGAAGGAAAATCATCAATTTTCTGCGAAAAAAGACAATCGAAAAATCACCCAAAATGTCTCGCTTGCATCAATGTGAATTTTGGGATACCGCCAAATCATCGAGGCAACAACACGCTCCTTTGGCCTTGGTAATTAAGGAATTTTGACAATATCGGAGGGAGCATCCACTACATCAATGGAGGCGTAGACACCGGCAGGGTCTTGGCCGAAGTATACCCTGCCTTGGAAAAGAAGGAAAGAGAAACCGAATTGGACCTCAAAACCTCATAATCGCTTGAAGTCGCATAGATCAAGGTGTTGCGTTTTATTGTCGAAGACGGGAAACTGTCCCAGACGGAAAAAGGTAGAAATTTCAAATTGTACGAAAGGCCCCTCGGGATTAGCCTCAAGGCAATCCTCCTTCATAAAGTGGGCAGATTGAAACCCGAACCAAGAAACGAGTGGATGGAATTTTTCTTTACCGAATTCTCCAAAATTGTCTCGCTCCAAACCAAAGATAGCGCGGAATCCATGTAAAAGTTGTTAATTTATAGCTATGAATATTGTAATCATAAGTAATTGCTCTCCCAGAGATATCCTTGTGCTGCAGCACTTAAGGACGGGATTTGACAACGTGATTATAATTAGACACAAGCGATCTAATAGTTTTTTAAAAAGACGCCCAAAAAACCAAGGATACGTCGAATTTATTGGAAAAAAAGTTCTTAGCCGTCTTCGAAATAACTCCCTTAGAAAAAAATCCCCAGTCATTTCGCTTGACGATAGTAATTTCAAAATCATTGATTTTGACCATGGACGTATCAATTCCCAAGATGGATTAGAAATGCTGCGCTCATTGGACACGGACTTATTGGTAACCTGCCATGCTCCGCTTCTTAGTGGCAGTGTCCTTAAAGTCGCCAAGGTGGCGGCTATAAATGTGCACTATGGAATTCCCCCGCAGTATCGCGGCTTTGACACCTTGTTTTGGCCTTGGTTTAAGAAAGACAGCGATCATATTGGAGGTTCTATACATTACATCAATGCTGGGGTAGATACCGGAGATGTTTTAGCAAAGGTTTACCCTGCCCTTGAAAAAAGCGACTCAGAAACCGATTTTGATATCAAAACCGCAGACCTGCTCGGAATCGCCCTAACCAAAGTATTGGCATTCATTATCAATGAGGGACACATACCCATTGGGGAAAGGCAGGTAGGAAAGGGTAGAAATTACAAAAGGGTTGATAGGACACTTTGGATTAGCATCAAGGCGATACTTTTTCATAATTTAGGAATGATCAATCCAAAACCTAGAAAGGCAAAAATCGATTTTTTTCTTACCAAAAGCTAGAAACTCTCTCGGCTGTAGAAAATGGATAGCGGGCGATACATAGTTTAGGTTATTTTTGCGCCATGTTCCAGCAACTCAAGACCCTCATCAAGAAGGAAATTACGCTCGAATGGCGGCAGAAGTATGCGCTCAATGGCATCTTGCTGTATGTCATATCGGCTGTGTTTTTGACTTATTTGAGTTTTGGGGCGAGGGACGGCAATATCAGCCCACCTACTTGGAATTCACTGTATTGGATCATTATCCTTTTTTCGGCAGTAAATGCAGTGGCCAAAAGTTTTGTCCAGGAGCATCAGGGGCGGCAACTCTACTACTACATGGTGGCTTCGCCAGAGTCCATCATCCTATCCAAAATGATCTACAATGCGCTCCTGACCTTGCTCCTGGCCTTGCTCGGTTACTTGGTATTCAGCGTCATTTTGGGCAATCCGATTGCCAATCAAGGGCTTTTCCTCGTCAACCTGGTTTTGGGTGCCTTGGGATTCTCGGCCTGCCTGACGATGGTTTCGGGTATCGCCTCCAAGGCTAGTAATAATGCGACGCTGATGGCGATATTGAGTTTTCCAGTCGTCATCCCGATCCTGTTGATGGCTATTCGCGTGTCCAAAAATGCCATGGACGGATTGGATTGGTCCACGAGTTCGGACAAGGTCTTGACCTTAGTTGCCATCAATGCCATTGTGACCGCGACAGCCTACCTGCTTTTCCCCTACGTTTGGAGGAGTTAGGAAGTAAATGGATTTAACTTTTTGGGAAGTGGATTTTCACATGAATCCGACGCTTTTCATCGCATTCCTGCCGTTCCCAACATAAAATGACAAAAAGCACCGTAATGAGGAACTTATGCCCTATTTTTGCGCTTGAAAATTGCAAAAGTAACCCATGAAGGCAAAGTGGTGGAAAGTCCTGGCCATAATCCTGCTGGCCTATACCCTTACGGCCGGACTTCTGTTGGATGTACCCAGGCTACCTATTCTGAACGAGACCATTCGCGCATTGTATTTTCACGTGGCCATGTGGTTTACGATGATCCTTTTGCTATTGGTGGCAGTGGTGTACAGCATCCGATACCTCCGCAGCAACGACTTGAAAGATGACGATGTCGCCATCGAATTTACCAATGCAGCAATACTTTTTGGCTCCATAGGCATATTGACAGGGATGCTTTGGGCGCGCTTCACTTGGGGCGCCTTTTGGGTCAATGACCCCAAACTCAATGCGGCGGCCATCGGCATGTTGATGTATTTCGCCTATTTGGTGCTGAGAAATTCCCTTGTCGATGTCAGCCAAAGGGCCCGCATCGGCGCTGTATACAATATTTTCGCTTTTTCTGCCTTTCTTCCCTTGATATTCGTGCTTCCAAGGCTGACCGACAGCCTCCACCCCGGAAACGGGGGTAATCCCGGCTTCAATGCCTACGACCTGGATTCCCAGCTTCGGATGGTGTTTTATCCCGCGATCATTGGTTGGACGCTCTTGGGCGCTTGGATCGGAACACTGCGCGTAAGGCTACGCCGGGCAGAGCGAAAAATCGAAGAAAAATTGATCAATCAGGTATCATGAAGAAATGGATTATTCTTTTGCTGATGGCTTGGAGCCTTCAGGCAAGCGCACAAGATAAAATCGAAATCACCTCTGAGGATTACCAAAACTCTGGTGTAGAGATGGCGGATGCGATGCGTGCTGATGGAAAAATCTATGTTTTGGTGGGCATTATCTGTATCGTATTTGCCGGAATCACCGTATACGTCATCCAAACAAATAGAAGAGTCAGCAAGTTGGAGAAGCTGTTGGAATCACAGGAATAATGGAATCCCAAGCGTTGGCTTGAAAATAATCAACTAATTATTATGAAAAAAGGACATATCATCGGACTTGTGATTATAGGCATAGCAATCCTGATTATCGTCTCGATGCTGGGCGATGCCAGTACCTATGAGTCGTTTGCTACTGCCAAAGAAATGAAATCAAACGGAAACGACAAAGCCATCCACGTGGTGGGCCAGTTGAAAAAAAGTGCAGATGGGAATGTGGAGGGAATCCAAGTCAATGAAGACAAAACATCCTTCTACTTCATGATGGTGGACAACGAAGGCACCGTACAGCAGGTCTATTACAATGAACCCGTGCCTACGGACTTCTCTCGGGCAGAACAAGTCGTCGTAATCGGATCTTACAAAAACGAAGACCTTTTTGTAGCTGATAAGATCCTGATGAAATGCCCCTCCAAATACCAGGAAACGGAAGTTTCAACAGCTGGTATGTAACCCAACAGTAGCTTCCCCCTTTTATGATCAATACCTTCGTCGGTAATCTCGGCCATTTTGCAGTCATCGTTTCCTTTGTGAGTTCCTTGGTGACTGCTTTTGCTTACTACCAGTACATCAAAGCCACTGAGTTGGAAAAAGCCAACTGGCGGAGATTCAGCCGTTCTTTCTTCTACATCCATGCCGTGGCCAGCGTCACGGTTGCGTTTGCACTTTTCGAAATCATCTACAACCATCGTTTCGAATATTTCTACGCCTATTCCCACTCTTCCAAAGCACTTCCTGTTCATTACATGATTTCGAGTTTTTGGGAAGGCCAAGAGGGTGCGTTTATCCTATGGATATTTTGGAATGTGATGCTGGGACTCGTCTTGATCCATACCAATAAGTTTTGGGAAGGACCTGTGATGATCGTGTTTTCATTGGTTCAGGCCTTTTTGGTCTCGATGATTTTGGGGGTCGTGATCGGTGATTTGAAGATCGGATCATCTCCATTTATCCTATTGCGGGACATGATGGATGCGCCGATTTTTGAGATGAACCCGGATTTCGTACCCGAAGACGGTACTGGCTTGAATCCCTTGCTTCAGAATATCTGGATGGTCATTCACCCGCCGACGCTTTTCCTGGGATACGCGTCCACCTTGGTGCCTTTTGCCTTTCTGATGGGCGGGTTGGCGACCAAAAAATACACTGAATGGGTGCGGCCTGCTTTGCCGTGGGCACAGTTCTCGGCCATGATTTTGGGCATGGGCATCATCATGGGTGCTTATTGGGCTTATGTGACGCTGAACTTTGGCGGGTATTGGAATTGGGACCCGGTCGAAAACGCCGTGTACGTGCCTTGGCTTATCATGGTGGCAGCGATCCATACCATGATTACCTTCAAGAAAAGCAGCACCGCCTTGAAGTCCTCGATTGTTTTGGTCATTGCGTCCTTTGTACTGGTACTCTATGCTACATTCCTCGTGCGCAGCGGCGTGTTGGGTGACTCCTCGGTACACTCATTTACTGACTTGGGACTTTCAGGTCAGTTATTGATTTACATGTTGTTCTTCCTGTTTGTGGCCATATTTTTGGCGGCAAAAAACTGGAAACATATCCCGACTTCCGAAAAAGAGGCCTCTGTCTATTCCAGGGAATTCTGGATCTTCATCGGTGCCACGACTTTGGCCTTGATGGCTTTCCAAGTGATTTTGCCCACGTCCATTCCCGTTTGGAATGCCTTGGTCGAAAGCTTCGGCGGCATTTCCAACCTTGCCCCTCCTGCGGATCAGATCGGCTTTTACACCAAGTTCCAATTGTGGTTTGCTGTGGCGGTTGCTTTATTGACAGCTGTTGGGCAGTTTTTTTGGTGGAACAAGATGGACTCTAAGGCGCTCCGTGAAGCTTTAGTGACTCCATATGTCATTTCCGTTGTACTGTCAGCGATTATCATTATTACCGGAAAAGTATTCGACATCACCTACATCATTGTCGTTTTGGCAGGAACTTTCACAATTGTGGCCAATGCAACGATTTTGATTCGCTTATTGAAAAAATCCAACTTCAAATTGGCGGGAGGGTCTTTGGCGCATATTGGCTTGGGGATGGTTTTGATCGGGGTCATGTTTTCCTCTGGTTATTCCGAGGTGATTTCCTACAACATGTCCGGATTGACCTACAGCAATTCCTGGGAGGATGAAATGAACAAAGAGCACGTGCTGCTTTGGATAAACAAACCGACCCAAATCAAGGATTACACGGCCATTTACAGAGGCCGTCAGAAGAAGGTGGTCGGCGTTCCTGGTTACGTCAACGTCAATCTCATAGAATCCACGGGCAATGTCAACGAGGCGATTGCGCTGGAAGACATTGTCAAAAACGGCAAAACCTATTTCAAAAAAGGGGACACGCTTAAAATCGTATTGGAGGAAAATGATTATTTCCAGATCGACTATTACCAAAACGACGAGCTGAAATTCACGCTGAATCCCATGTCCCAGTTCAACAGCAGCATGGGTCTGATTTCGTCACCCGACTCCAAACGCTATTTGACCAAAGACCTCTACACATTCGTATCAGCCATCAATGATTTTGAGGATCCGGAGTGGAAGGAAGACGAAACCTTTGAAGTATCGCCGGGTGAACAGTTTTTTATTGCTGATTTCGTGACGCAATTTGAAGGAGCAGAGGTGCTCAAAGAGATCGATGGCATGCAGCTAAATGATGGGGATATCGCCGTCAGGGCCAACTTGAGTGTGATGGACTATGATGTCGAGAAAAAATTGCAGCCGGTTTTCATCATCCGTGGTAACCAAGTCGGCAAAATCCCCGCGATCGACAATGAACTGGGCGTAAAGGTGGAATTGGAAAATATCTTGCCAGAGCAAAACAAGTTTTCCTTTAAGGTCAATCGCTACCAAAAGGACTATGTGGTACTGAAAGCTATCCTCAAACCTCAAATCAATATCCTATGGATTGGCACCATTATCATGCTGATCGGATTTACGGTCGCAATCTACCGCAGGTACGACGAATTCAGCAAAATGCGTGACAAGGGATTGGAGGGTTCTTAATTCCTATGTCGCACCCCATTTTCAACACCTCGATCGACCGATATTCCTTTTTGACTGCGGCAAACCCGGGAATTTTGTACTTTAAAGTTTGGAACCATTGAACATGCAGTACAACTTGAAAGAATTGCCCAACGGCATCAGAATCGTACATCAGGAAATTCCGCATACTAGGCTGGTGCACTGTGGGTTTGTGCTTAACATCGGCAGCCGTGACGAGTCCAAAGAACAGGAAGGGTTGGCCCATTTTTGGGAACACATGGCCTTCAAGGGTACCAAAAAACGGAAAGCCTTTCACATCATCAATCGCCTCGAATCCCTCGGCGGCGAGCTCAATGCTTATACAACCAAGGAAAAAGTCTGTTTCTATGCCAGCCTCCTGAAGGACCATTTTGGAAAAGCAGCTGAACTGCTTTATGATATTACCTTTCATTCGACTTTTCCCAAAAAACAGATTGAGAAAGAACGCCAAGTGATTCTGGAGGAAATGTCCATGTATAGGGATTCTCCCGAAGACTCCATCCAAGACGACTTTGACGAATTGGTTTTTGAGGGGCATGCCTTGGGAAGGAATATTTTGGGAAATGAGGAAACTGTCAAAAGCTTTGGGCAAGAAGATTTCTTTGATTTTATCTCGACGAGGTTTGACACTACCCAGATCGTTTTTTCGGTTGTGGGCAACGTCTCATTCAAAAAGGTGCTGCAACAGGTGGAAGGTGTTTTGGCGGAGATTCCTGCGAAGAGAAGCCTTTACGTCCGAAGCAAATTTGCAAGCTACCAGCCCAAGACCAAAACGCTCGAAAAAGATATCACGCAGGCCCATTGTGCGATAGGTAAGCCAGCCTACTCCATGTATGACCCGCGTCGCTTCCAACTCTACCTGCTCAATAACATCCTCGGCGGACCGAGTATGAATTCCCGTCTGAACCTTGCACTCCGCGAAAAGCACGGCTATGTGTACAGCGTCGAATCCAACTATCAAGCCTACTCTGATACCGGGTTTATTGGTGTTTTTTTTGGCACAGAACCGGGCACGGCAGGCAAAGCCAAAAAGCTTGTCCTCCATGAAATGGAGAAACTGCGTACGCGCAAAATGGGAAGCCTCCAACTTCACATGGCCAAAGAACAGGCCATTGGCCAAATGGCCATGGCTGAAGAAAACTACGCGGCGCTGATGTTGGTCTTTGGGAAAAACCTGCTTGACAAAGGCCGGATAGACTCATTGGATACCATTTTTGGAATTATCCGTGAAACCACCGCGGAAGATATCCTGACGATCGCGAATGAGGCCCTGGACCCAAATCAACTCAGCTACCTCAACTATATTCCCGCATAAGATGGAATTCATCGACCCAGCTTTATTGGCATATTGTGAAGCGCACAGCAGCGAGGAAGATCCGGTTTTGAAGCATATCTACCGTGAAACCCACGCAAAAGTGCTGATGCCCAGAATGCTCAGCGGGCACCTCCAAGGGAAGTTCCTGGAATTCATCTCGAAATCCATCCAACCCAAAGTAATCCTAGAAATCGGCACCTATACCGGATATTCGGGCATTTGCTTGGCGCGTGGCCTGGCAGCAGGAGGCAAACTCATTACCCTCGACATCAACGATGAACTTGAGACGATGGTCAGGGGATTTTTTGAAATGGCAGGTCTCTCCGACCGCATCGACTACCGCTTGGGCAATGCCCTAGAGATCATTCCGAGCCTCCATGAGCAGTTTGATATGGTCTTTATCGACGCCGATAAGGCCAACTACATGCGTTATTATGAACTAGTAATAGACCAAGTAAGGCCAGGAGGCGTTATTTTGGCGGATAACGTTCTGTGGTCAGGAAAGGTAATCCCCGAGGCTGGAAAAAAAATCGACAAAGACACACAGGTGATCCTAGATTTCAATAAAATGGTTCAACAAGACCCAAGGGTGGAAAATATCCTCCTTCCTATCCGGGACGGACTGATGATGGCGAGAAAAAAATGAAAAAGAACAATACAATTCGCTTGACTTTATTGGCTTTTGCCTTTCTGATATTCGGAGAGGTATTTGGACAAGTGCCGCAGGTGCCGTCGGAAATGCGCTTTGCGGACCTAACAATCAAGATCAATGAGCAAGCAAGGAGGGAAATCCAAGCCGATGTGGACGCACTCTACCGCAACGCCTCCTATTTTCAAGTGAAAGCAGAGCGGGTAAACCTTTACCTGCCGATTGTGGAGAGGGAATTGCGTGCGGCGGGCGTACCGACCGACTTCAAATACTTGGCAATCCAGGAAAGCAGCCTGATCGCCGACGCTGTTTCCACATCCAATGCGGTAGGATTTTGGCAATTCAAACAGGGCACTGCAGAGGAGGTATCCCTGCGTGTGGACAGCCAAGTGGACGAGCGCAAAAACATCGTTGCTTCCAGCCAGGGTGCTGCCCGTTACCTTAAAAAACACAATGCGCAATTCAACAATTGGATGTGCGCATTGGTCTCCTATCAAATGGGCCTAGGTGGTGCAAAAGCCTATTTTGGCACACAGTACAATGGGAAAAAGGTGGTGGAAGTGGATCGGAATTTCCATTGGTATTTCAAGAAGTTCCTAGCGCACATGGTGGCATTTGAAGCCCCAACGGTGATGCTGGCATCCAATTCAGGCTTCTTGGAGGAAGTCCAAGTGCAAGGGCCTACTACTTTGAAGGCCTTGGCCCCAAGGCTTGGCGTCACGGAAGCACATTTGAAAGAATACAACAAATGGAGTCTGAGGGGAAATGTACCGGATGATAGGCCGTATTCAATCCTATACATCAGGCAAGGTGCACAAAAATCAGTTCCTGCCATTGCCTCGTCAACGCAGACCCAAGCTTCCGAAACCACTTATTCGCCTCCGGCCAGGTACATTTCAAGCCCTCCAGCCAATCCTTACCCAAAAATCACCGGGAATACCCAAAATTCCACCCAGCCAAACCAAATCAAGGCCAACGACTTGAATGCAATCAAGGCCGCCCAAAATACCCGTCAGGAAAATCTAGCACAAGAGGTAGGTCTCAAAGAAGGTAAATTCAGGAGAATCAATGACCTCGGCAAAAATGAGAAAATCCTAGCTGGGGAGTATTATTACACCGAACCCAAAAGATCAAAAGCAGAAGCCGAAACCCACGTGGTAAAACCCGGAGAGACACTTTGGTCGATTTCCCAAATGTACGGCATTAAGCTTTCCGCGCTGAAGGCAAAAAACCGAATCCGCGAGGACCGCGATCTCAAAGCTGGCATGATCCTAAATCTGCAGGATTTCAGACCTCGGAATGAACCCATCCCAATGGTCCCTGCCAATGAATACCGGCGGATCGTCGCAGGCGAAGAAACAAGCCCCCCTTCCAAAACCCTGACTCCAAAAACGGAGGCAGCTCAGAATCCAAGCACCCCCTCTACATCCACCGCCGAGCGTAATGCCAATCGGGTGATACATACTGTAGTAAAGGGAGAGACGTTATTCCGCCTAAGCCAACTGTATGGTGTTTCGGTGGATGATATCAAAAAATGGAACAACTTATCCGATAACAATATCCGCATTGGACAAAAAATAACGATTTTGAAGCCCTGATCGAGCGAGCGCTATTTCTGAAATGTTGAAAAGATTTCTTGTTTCTTTTTTATTGCTTTTTACTGCATGGGGATTAGTCCGTGCGCAGGATCCGCTTCAAAAAGCCGATACGCTGCTGATTAGTGGCGACACAATAATTATGCTGGGGGATTCGGTCATTATCAAACAGGCACCCAAGCCTGTCTATTGGGAAAAAGGCGGGAACTACAACCTCAGCATCCAACAGGTCAGTCTTTCCAACTGGAATGCGGGTGGTTCGAGCAACCTCGCCTTCAATACTGGCCTGAACCTATTCGCCAATTACAAAAAAGACCTCATCATCTGGGACACCAAATTGACCATCAACCTCGGCTTCAACCGCCAAGGTGGAAGGAGCTTTGCCACTAGAAAAACAAACGACAACTTTTTCTTTATCACCAAGTACGGCCGCGAGCTTTCGCCAAAGTGGTTCCTTTCCACGCAGCTGGACGCACGTACACAGCTCTTGGCTGGATACCGCTACTTCAGACCTGCGGGTGCGGAGGAAGATGCGAGGACCCGGCTTTCGGACTTTCTGGCGCCAGCCTACATCCAATCCTCCACCGGTCTCAACTATCGCCGGGATTTCAAAAACAAAGATCGCCTTTCGCTCATCGCGTCACCTTTTACGGGGAGGTTCACGATTGTCATGGATGATTCCCTGAGCAATGCGGGTGCTTTTGGCGTGGTGCCCGGCGAACGCTTGTATGCAGAAGCGGGGCTTTCCTTCAGCTCGATGACGGATTTCCAGATTCTCGAAAACGTCAGGTGGAGAGCAGATCTAAACCTCTTTACCAACTTCGAGCGACTCGGCAACTTTGTCGTCAACCTCAACTCGGTCATCAGCTTCCGTGTCAACAAGTACATCACCACACGGATGGAAACAATCTTGATTTACGACGAAAAAGTCTTTATCCCGCAAGATAACGGTCCTCCCAAACAGGCTGTACAGCTTCAAAATGCGATCAACTTTGGCTTGGCACTGGAATTCTAAAAGTCGGTTTCCAGTTTGAACCGATTCAGCAGTTCATCAAGCAAGTCGCTTTTTTCCCGAAGGTAATGCAGCTTGTCGGTGCTCGTGTAGAGTCGCTTTTTGTCATCTTTGACTTCCTCCCGTACCTCAAATTCAATCTGTAGATTGTAATTGTTGAGTTTCCGTCTGAGTTCGGTCGTGATTTCTTGTTTGATTTTTTGAAAAATACCGGCCTGAATGTCCGATACCAAATGGAAAACTGCCTTTTCACCCTCCAATTCAAAAGGCTGATTCAGCGCGACTGCTTCCAGATTTCTATGCTCTTCCTTGAAGGCTTGTATAATCCCCACCAAAACATTGGACAGCTTTTCTTTATCAAAAAAATCAACCTGGTGTTCCTCGACTTTTTCATGGACGGTACGCTCTTGAGCAACCTGTGCAGGCACATCGACCGATTGCTGGGAGACAATCTTTTTAGCTGCTGTGATGCTTAATGGAATCGAAACGGTTTTCTGGATGGGCGTCTTCTTTGCCTCCAGTCCATTGCCATTTTTGAAAAGTGAAGGTGCCGGTGACGCGGGTTCGACACTAGGAGATGCTTGGGCTAAGCTTTTTTTTTTGAATCCTCCTGTGCCAAAGCCGCCAAGCTGATCGCTTGTGGGAGCTTGGAAAGTTTCATCAGCGCCAATTCGACATGAAGGCGCTGGTTACGGCTGCTCTTATAGTTGATATCGCACTGGTTGCAAATATTGAGTGCCGAAAGTAAAAATGAAATGGAAGTCTGTTCGGATTGTTGGAGGTATCTGGCTCTAGCTGACTCAGAAACTTGCATGAGCGTCACAGTCTCAGGGTCCTTGCACACCATCAGGTCGCGCAGGTGCTCCGAAAGACCCACGATGAAGTTGTGCCCATCAAATCCTTTCTTTAAAATCTCATCAAAGGTAAGCAGGACCTGACCGATGTTTCCCGCCAAAACCGCATCCAAGACCTTGAAATAGTAATCGTAGTCGAGGATATGGAGGTTGTTGATCGTTTCCTGATAGGTAAGCTTATTGGTAGCCGAATAGGTAACGATCAAATCAAAAATCGAAAGGGCATCCCGCAGCGCGCCGTCAGCCTTTGTGGCGATCAGGCGAAGAGCCTCTTCCTCTGCCTCGATATTTTCCTGCTTTGCAATATGGGTGAGGTGATCGGCAATGTCCTTGATCTGTATCCTGTTGAAGTCAAAAATCTGACAACGGGAAAGGATCGTTGGGATCACCTTGTGCTTTTCCGTGGTCGCCAAAATAAAGATGGCGTACTTCGGCGGTTCCTCCAATGTCTTCAAAAAGGCATTGAAAGCCGCATTGGAGAGCATGTGCACTTCGTCAATGATATACACTTTGAAAAGTCCATGCTGGGGCGCATACCTTACTTGCTCGACCAGGTTGCGGATATCATCGACCGAATTGTTGGAAGCGGCATCGAGCTCGTGGACGTTGAATGATGCGTTGTTGTTGAACGCCGTGCAGGAATCGCATTTATTGCAGGCTTCGAAGTCGGCAGTGCGGTTTTGGCAGTTGATAGTTTTTGCCAAAATCCGCGCACAGGTGGTTTTACCTACACCCCTTGGCCCGCAAAAAAGGAAAGCCTGTGCCAAATGGTTGTTCTTGATCGCATTCTTCAGCGTCGTGGTAATGTGCTGCTGCCCAACCACGGAGTTGAAGTTGGACGGCCGGTATTTCCGCGCTGATACGACAAAGTTTTCCATCGCTGCAAGATATAAAATTATTGTAATTCTGGACTTGGGAATCCATGAACTGTACCAGTGATTTTTTGCAACAATTTCATAATCAGGGATAATAATTGACCGTTTCGATTTTTCAGACCAGGCGACTTAATTTGATTTCCCAAAACTTGGATTGCGCCCAAATCCTCAAATCCAAGGCAGACTACGATTTTTCCCCTGAAAAATTTAACTTCCGCTATGAAGTACAAAATCGCAATTATCGGCACCGGGAACGTCGCCTGGCATTTGTCCACAGCATTGGAAGAGGCCGGACATACACTTACGGAAGTCTATGGCCGGGATATCAAGCAAGCCGAAAAAATCACGAACAGGGTTTACCTTGCGGAGCCCAAGGATGACCTGGATTTCTCGGATTCCGAAGCACAGGTTTTCATCCTTGCGGTAAGCGACAATGCCATTGCGGAGATCTCCGATGCCATTATCCTGCCCGAGGAGAGCATCTTGGTCCATACTTCGGGCTCTGTGCCCTTGGATGTGTTGGGGTACAGTTCGGCGGCTTACACGGGGATATTTTATCCTTTGCAAACCTTTAGCAAAGACCGCAACATTGACTTCGCGGAGGTTCCGTTTCTGTTGGAATCCGAAGACCAAAGCACGCTGCAAAAACTCCAAAAACTCGCCAAAAGCCTTTCTCCCCACCAATACATCCTCCGATCCAAGGACCGACTCGCCCTGCATGTAGCCGCGGTGTTTGCCAGCAACTTTTCCAACCATATGCTTAGGTTGTCAGAGGAAGTAATGAGGAGACAAGGGTTGGATTTTGAGATGCTCAAACCGCTCATCATAGAGACCATCAGCAAGAGTCTCGAGCTCGGGGCCAAGCGTGCACAAACGGGTCCAGCAATCAGGGGCGATTTCCAGACACTGGACCGCCATTTCCAATTTTTGAACTACAACGAGCAGGTGGCGGAAATTTATAGGCTATTATCCCAAGACATCATTGATTCCTATTAAAAAATACCTGAAACATACTATTTGTAATCACCGAGTTCTTTCATACCTTTGACACGGGTGATTAAGTTACTTTTTAATGTTAATGATGGCCTTGCAATTCTTGGTCTTCAAACTTTTGAAAAATCGAGTGGCAGCCAAAAGCTGCCACTTTTATTTTTACCAAAAGATTAATAGATAAGTTTCAGGCTTTGCGTTTACGATTCCGAGTATTTAATCCGACTACACCGAATTTACCCTTTCCAAGTTCCAAACTTGCCCATCTGATAGTCAAAGTATGCTTGCCGGATTTCGTCTTGGGTATTCATCACAAATGGCCCCTGTGCGACCATAGGCTCTGCGAATGGCCTAGCATGGCCCAAGATCACAACCGCATCCTCCGAAGCTTCGACCGCAATGGCATCGCCATCGTTGTTGAATTCCACCAAAGTCCTGAAGGGGACCCTGTCACCGATAATCCTGATCGACCCACGCACGATGTAGAAAAAGACGTTTTCAGTCTGTGGAATCTCCTTTTGGAGTTTTGCTCCTTTGTCAAGAAAAACGGTACTCAGGAGAATCGGTGTGAGGGTTTCAAAACTGCCTCGCTCACCATTCCATTCCCCCGCGATCAATTGGACCCTCACGGCGCCTTCGTGCAGGGTGAAGTGGGTGATTTCCTCTTTTTGCAATCCGATATACCTCGGCTCAGTCATTTTCAGCCTGGCAGGAAGGTTCAGCCACAGCTGAAGGATTTCCAATGGTCCTCCTTCCTTCTTGAACTGCGAAGAAGATACCTCGGCATGGATCAAACCACGCCCTGCAGCCATCCATTGGATTCCGCCCGCCCTTATCACCGATTCGTGCCCGCCGGAATCCTTGTGCATGATATCCCCTTCCAAGATAAATGTCACTGTTTCCATGCCCCGGTGCGGATGTGGGCCAAATGGAAGCCCATGGTTATTGGGACCGTAGGTTTGAAAACCATGGTGATTCAAAAAAATGAAGGGGTCAATCTGCCGCAAGCTTGGCGAAGGAAGCGGATTGTAAGTAGTCAAATCAGCGATGGGATGGTAGGTAGCCGGGTGAAGGTTCTTTATGGTTCGCATGGCTTTCTCTTATTTAAATAGATATAATTGGCCTTTCAGGTATTTTGTTCGCTGGATTTTGACAAAAAGAGGCAAAACCAAGTTTCAAAAAAAAAGCCTGAACAAGTCAGGCTCTTCTCTTATCTCAACCAAGCGAGGGATACCTCGTCAGGTACTTTCATTCTGTCGGCAAGGCGCATATACCGATCCGAAAGGTTGGATAGGTAATCCTGGGCTTTGGCCGCCATGTCATTCAGGCCGCTCAGGCTTTCGATTTTCCAAAGCTTGACCAAGTGGTCAATAATCCTTGCGTAATCCCAGCCGGTGTAGATGCCGATTTTTTGGGTAATGGCGGAAAACTGGTCAAATAGGGTCGGATTGCTGCTGCCTTTGCCCATGAGTATGGCCGGCATGACGATCTGTTTGCGCATCATCTTTTCAAAGGCAAGGATCGCCCCGCTTGGATCAATCTCGAAAATCTCGCTCATGAAGCTTTTGTAGGCCTTTTCATGCCTCGCTTCGTCACCGGCAATGGTTTTACAGATTCGGGAGAGCACGTCATCGCCGGCCTTGTCTGCTAGTTTGCCGGTATTGACATGGGAGATCTTGGTGGCTCTTTCCTGAAAGGAAGTGTAAATGATCGCCTGGTAAGGGTCACGCTCCGAACGCGGGTCAAAGCCGTTGTAGATCAGGCGGTGGATGGTTTGCTCCACCTTTTTCATATCCGCCCGTCCCGAAAGGTAAAGGTACTTGTTGAGCAGGTCGCCGTGTCGGTTTTCCTCTGCTGTCCAGGCCTTGGACCATTTGACCCAACCCGAATTACTCAAGAGGTTACCCTCCACGTTGATTCCTTCGAGCATATTGAAATAGGTCTGGTAGCTCGGTAGGGCTTCCTCTGTAATCATATTGCCGACCAGGGAAGTAATCACCGTATCCGGGATATTGGCCGCTCTTTCCTGCAATTTCTTCAATTCTTCAAATGCCTCTGGCTTGCCCATGTCGGGCAAAAAATCGGATGGCTGCCAGCAATCGTCCGGATCGACCAGGACGTTCTCCACGGCATTGGTCACAAAACCGTCCAAATGGGAGATGACCTCCATGTTTTTCTGCAATTCGTAATCGATATTCTCTGATTTTTTCATGGTATTTTCTGGATTCACCAGATCTAATTTTAGCAAGTTTATCCAACAAGAA
Source organism: Mariniradius saccharolyticus AK6 (assembly GCF_000330725.2). Classification (GTDB taxonomy): domain Bacteria; phylum Bacteroidota; class Bacteroidia; order Cytophagales; family Cyclobacteriaceae; genus Mariniradius; species Mariniradius saccharolyticus. The sequence goes on from NZ_AMZY02000010.1 coordinate 420,352, forward strand.
TTTTAATCGGAACGGTAATTTCTATGCTTGGACAAAATTATTGATCAAAGGTACCGACTATTCATGGGATATGGTCACAAAAAACCCGATTTCGAAATCGGGTTTCCAAGACCTTGAACAGCAAATCCCTTGTGTTTCATTGTTATTTGATCAATACCCAAGATTTCTGATTGAAACCGGGTGGTGCAGTCTCCCTCAGCCTTCCGGCGATTTTATCCAAATACATCGTATTGTACCTGAGGCGGGTAATGTAGTTGGGCAGGTTTGGATCGCAGTTCCAGCAGTGTTCGAAGCGGTCTCCGTATTTCACTTCCCCGGCATAGTAAGGATCTTTGGTACTTTCCAAAAACTCCTCGCAGAGGTAAACGGCATTGTTGAGGTAATAATTGTCCATATCCCCACAGTAAATGTGGATTTTTCCCTCCAAGTCTTTGCCGAGTTTGCCCCAATCCCGCTGCATGATATGGGTCAGGTCATAATTTTCCTTCCAATGGGCCGCGACTTCCTTGTCGATTCCACCGGTATACTTATCCCAAATGGGCTTGGGATAGCCATCTTCGCCTACTGGGGAAAAAACAGCCTGCCAGATATCCCACTGGTCTCCCGAAAGGCTCTTCTCGCCACCCAATGCCAACTCCCGGTAATTCATATCCCTCAGCATCGTGGAGACATGCCCGAGGTAATTCCTTTTTCCCACCCGGTCCATTTGTTTGAAAGGTCCTCCAAATGAATATGCATTCTCATCCTCATAGATATTGACCGTCGTGTAAGCCCTGAAGTCAATCGGGTCTGGACAGGCCGCAAAGCAGCCATTGTACTCGGTGGGGTACTTGACCTGCACGGCCAGCGCCTCCCAGCCCCCCGTCGAACCCCCATAGGTGAAGCGCGCCCAGCCCTCGCCAATGCCGCGGAACTGCTGCTCGATGTAAGGGATGAGTTCGTAGGTGATCGCATCCCCATAAGGCCCCAGATTCTCAGAGTTGACGGCATAGCTATCGTCGTAGAACGGATTGGCATGCTGAATTTCGATCACGATGAATTTGGGAAAATCGGGTGAAATCCACTTTTGGTAAAAATCATAGGCTTCCTGCTGCTGGATTTTGTTGTAACCGTAGATGCCAAACCGTGCATTGTATTCGTCCTCCAGATTCTCATCGGGCGGTGAGGTCCTGAACCCTCCAAAATCAGAAGGAAAATGTCCGTGATAAATCATCAGCGGATAGTACTCGCTTGGGTTTTTCTCAAAATCCCTCGGCAACAGCACATGGGCACCGAGGTACATATCCCTGCCCCAGAAATCCGACAGCATTTTGCTCTTGAACTTGATATGCTTCACAAACTCGGTATCTGCCGGTTCTTCGACCGGTGGATTGATTTGGTCCATGTGTAGTTCGATCGTGGTCTTGCCATCCCAAGTGACTTTTTTGGCCGGGCTAAAGATATTGCCGGGCGTGCGGTTCCATTGCCTTCCCTCCCACTGGTCCATGGGCATCTTCACGGTATGCCCATCCGAGCGCTTAAAAGTCTCATATTTCACAAAATAGGCCTGAACCCAATATTCTCCCGCGGGGACATCTTCCCAGTTTTCGATTGGAAAACCAAAAGACTCCAAGTCAAACGACAAGGGCTCCCCTTTTTTGTAATTCTCAATATCCATCCCAAAAACCTGCGCCGAACCGACCTCATCACTCACTGCAAACCGTGGCTCCGGGCTTTCGCTGTGGTGCAGCAAGAGCAGCAGCCTGCCATCGGAAATTTGTTCTTGGAATTGATCGGCGATTGTAATGACTACTTTGGAAGATGGGCCGGAATTGCAGGCGGAAAACAACAACAGGAGCAAAAACAGGGAATTGGCAGCGCGTTGCATATAGGATGTTTGGTTGATTCAGTAAAATTTAATGAATTTCGTGGGTAAACCTTATGAAAATTATACGGATGGAAAAGTTTTGCTGCCCGTACCAAATAATCTACCATCTATCAATCTTGATGAATTGAAAATTGTCGAAAATGATACATTAAGGTAAAATTCCAGAAATGATGAGAAAATCGATATGGATCGTCTTGGGACTGGGCCTATTGATGGCCTGTTCCGCAAAAACCGAAAAGATAGACTATACCAAACTCTCCGAGGAGGAAGTTTTGGCTGAGGCAAAGAAGATCGCCCACGAAACCATCATTGTGGATGGACACATGGACCTGCCCTTCCGTATGTACAACCTGGGCAACCACTTGAATGGAGAGGTTTATGACTTCATTAACCGTCAGACCGAGGGCAATATTGATTATGTGCGGGCCAAGGAAGGCGGCTTGGACGCGCCATTTATGGCGATTTATATTCCTGCCTCTTACCAAGAGAAAGGTGGGGCCAAAGTCCTCGCAGACACGCTTATCATGATGGTGGAACGGCTGGTAAATACCTGGCCCGACAAATTGGCCCTGGCGAAAAGCCCGCAAGAAATCGAGGAAAACTTTAAGAAAGGCCTGCTGTCACTTCCCATGGGCATCGAAAATGGCGCTGCCATCGAAGACGATATCAATAACCTGCAATATTTCTTTGATAGGGGAATCCGCTACATGACACTGACCCACGGCAAGGACAACCTTATCGGCGACTCTTCCTACGACACTGCCCGTACCAACAATGGGCTGAGTGATTTTGGGAAAAAGGTAGTGCTGGAAATGAACCGCTTGGGAATGATCGTGGATGTTTCCCATGTGGACGACAAGACATTCTTTGACGTGGCAGAGGTTAGCAAAGCACCGCTCGTCGCTACCCATAGCTCGGCAAGGCATTTTACGCCCGGATTTGAGCGGAATGTGTCCGATGAAATCATCCAAAAAATCGCAGAGAAAAAAGGCATGGTGATGATCACCTTCGGTGGAAGTTTTATTGACCAGGGGTACGCTGCGGCGGGTGACTCCATCCGCGCGCATATTCAGGAATGGCTCAAAACCAATAACCTGACCATGCAGGATTCCGCAGCCCAAGCCTATATCAAGGCCTACCGCGCCCAACATGCGCCGACTGTACATGTCTCCAAAATCGCCGAGCATATCGACCACGTCGTCAAGCTAGTCGGGATTGACTATGTGGGCCTCGGTTCTGATTTTGACGGTGTCGGAGATTCATTGCCCGAGGGCATGAAGGATGCGTCGATGTATCCCAACCTCATTGCCGAACTGCTGAAAATGGGATACTCGCGGGAGGATATCGAGAAGATCTGCCACAAGAATTTCTTCCGCGTTTGGAACGATATCCTGAATGCCGCAGGATAGCTTTAAAATCCTCCCGAACGGAGGATTTTTTGTTTTTGTCAAAATCATCCATGTACGGATTGAAAATATCAGCATTCGAGAAATTTTTTTCCTTAAATTCGACATCGTCCAACATATCCTATGGAAGCAGAAATCAAAAAACCAAAAGCTGAAAAAACAGAACGTGAGCGACAGACATTTTTTCGCGTCACATTCAAAAACAACTGCAACCTTCTGCAAATTGCCGATAATAAGGCCAACATGGTCATCAGCATCAATGCGCTTGTGATATCCTCCATCATCGCCATTACCGGCTACGGGATGGTTTCGCAGGTACTGGATTTTCAGGGCTTGAAAATGGTCCTGCCCATTTCCCTGATCGCAATATCATGCTTCGTTTCGATGGTTTTGGCGGTACAGGCCGCAAGGCCAAAAATCATCACCAAGCAATCCGTACCAAAGGATCACGGGAAAAGCAGCATCCTGTTTTTTGGGGAAAGCTCGACTTATTCCCTCCAGGATTACCTCAACCAAATCGAAAGCATCCTACCATCGAAGAAGGAAATTCACGAACAAATGGCCATCGCCCTCTACTACCAGGGCAAAGTGCTGAACCGAAAATACCAGCTTCTCAGCTACGCTTACCTCGTGTTCATTTTGGGTTTGGCGTTCGGCCTTTTGACCTTCTTGGTTTATCTGATCCTCATGACTTAAATGTCCACTTGTCAAAATGAATGAACCCATGACATCCAGCCAAACTCTTTTCAAGCAGGCCTTCAGCCTCTTGTTCCTTCTTTGCACATTGGTACTTAGCCAAGCGATGGCCCAGGACGAAACGGTGTCCAAGCTATTTCGTGAGGATGCTCCCCTTGAAGTCAAAATGTCCTATTCATTCCAAGAAATAAAAAAGAATAGCGAGTCCAAAACCTATATCCCCACCTACTTCCACTATAAAAATGAAGGGGGGACCTGGGACTCGGTGAAAGTGGAAGTACGTGCCCGGGGAAATTTCAGACAAGACAGGTGCATGTTTACCCCCATCAAGATGAAAATCCCAAAAGGCGACCGCAAGGGTACGATTTTGGGAGGAAACAAAAGTCTGAAACTCGTCCTGCCTTGCCAGAATGCCAAATATTCCAACGACTTGATCCTCAAGGAATACCTTTGCTACAAGCTTTATGAGCCGGTCACTCCCTATTACTTCCACACCAGAATAGTGAATATTACACTCACGGACCTCAACGATAAGCAGCCCAAAACTTATGAATTGAAGGGGATTTTGGTCGAGGACGATGAGGAAATCGCCGAGCGATTTGGGGGTGAACTCAGGTCCGATGTCAACGTGAATCCCATACGACACCATGATACCACCGCCCTAAAACTCGATTTTTTCCAGTACATGATTGCCAACACCGACTGGTCCAGCTACTACCAACACAATATCCAACTCATGCAGCTCGCCAACAAGCAATACATCCCCTTGGCCTATGACTTTGACATGTCTGGTTTGGTGGATGCGCCCTATGCGGGGGTAAGCAAGGAAATCCCAATCCAATCCGTACGGGAAAGGTACTTTAGGGGCATTTGTCGCACGGATGAGTTGTACGCCTACGTGCGGGGATTTTATTTGGAAAAGGAGGAGGAGATTTTCAAAGCTTACGACTATATCGCTGACCAAATGGATCCCAAAGAGATAGAAAAAAGCAAGAACTATTTGTCGGGATTTTTCAAAACGCTCAAAAACGACACCCAATTCAAGACAGATATTCTATTGAAATGTAGGCAGTAATCGGAGTGAAGTGCTTTTGTTGGAATGGGCTAAAGCACCGTTCCTATTGCACTGTGCAGAGCCTTATTCGCCCACAAAAGCGATCACCTCAGTTGCCTCCTGCTGTGGTTGAAGTCTGGATAAGCCCAACTTCAGTGGGGGCTTTAGCCTAAAGGAATGCATATGAGGATAAACCCAACCCATTAGCCCCAAAGGGACGCAATCCACTAGCGAAGGGTGTAGCCCTTCGCGAAAAAGGATCAGCCGAATTCCCCAAGCCCCGAAAGGGTGCAATCCCTTTTATCAGAAACATCCTGCGTTTCCGAACGCAGGATAACGAAAGACCGCCCTACATTCCCAACCGCTCCTTCAATTCCAAGTAGGCACTGACCATCTTGAGGCTGCCATAGTCGTATTGGTCGGGATAGGTTTGACGAATTTCAGACAGATCGCCGGCATGTTTTTCCAAAACAGCCTCTATCTCATCGATCTGCCGCTGTCCCATGTGCCTAAAAATATCCACCTGCCCTTCTCCAATCCCCCGGGCCAAATGGGTTCTAATTGTCGATTCGGCCAATCCCCTTTCTGAAGCGATATCCGCAATACTTTTTCCCGCGTTGCTAAGCTGATAGGTCAACAGGTAGGTATCGCCTTTGACCCGCTTGAGGGAGGGTTCCTTTTCCGACTTTTTCTTCTTGCCGGTCTTCGAAAGACTGAATTTGGGGTTTTCCGCAGCTGCCTGCTTGGCTTCCAAGGCCGCCTGCATGCGCCAATCAATCAGCTCTTGGGTGATTTGGTTGACCTTGCCAAATTCTTCCCCATCGATGATGGCACGCGAAAGCAGCAATACCCGACGCACTTCTTCCCATTTCCTAAACAGGGCCAATTCGATACCCGACAGGCCCTCTTGGTATTCCTTGGTCTTGGAAAACCGCGCAACTTCGGCGGAATGTATCAGGACCAATTTGAGCGCCTTTTCCAATATCTTGGAGTAATAGGCTGAGCCTTTTTCCAGCCTTTCGGACAACTTCTCCATCTCAGCGGCCTGCAGCAAACTGACGAGTTGGCGCTGGAACTTGGTCGTATTCTCGGATTCCAAAGCGAGGTCGGCCATCAAAGTCGGGATAGCAAGGCGCATTTCCACATCCTCAAACTCCATCGAGCTGTCGGCATCCTTTTGGAAGGCCTCAATGCTTTGGAGCAGGGTTTCCAAGGAAAAGGTGTGGGTGAAAAGCTTCTCCAAATACCTGCGCTGATGGAAGGACAACAGCTTTTCCAAAGGCTCCTGTTGGCTGGCGGAAACAGTGAAATCCGAGGCATTCGGATCGGCGGAAATGATATGGCTTTGGATGCGGGTCCGCAGGGTCAGTCCTTCCAAACCCTTCAGGCGACTCAGCGCCACATACACCTGCCCTGGGGCAAAAGCCTGCCCTACATCGATAATCGCCCGCTCAAAGGTCAGTCCTTGGCTCTTGTGCACGGTCACCGCCCAAGCCAATTTAATGGGAAAATGCTCGAAAGTACCGATGATTTCTTCCTCAAGTTCCTTGGTCGTCTCATTCAGCACATAGCGTTTGTTTTGCCAAATCTCGCGGCGTAGGGTCGTGCGGAATGCATTCCCCTCCATGATGACAGCGATCTCATCCCCCTCGATTTCGGCAATCTTGGCCATTTTTCCATTGAAATACTCCGCCGAACCGCTCGAGTCGTTTTTGATGAACATCACCTGCGCCCCTTCCTTCAGTTCGAGCACCTTGGGCAATGGATACATCGACTCAGGAAAGTCCTTGTCGATGACCGCTTCAAAAAAATATGATTTTCCCGGCAGGGCTTGGAGTTCCTGTTGGTTGATCGAGTCGGCCTTGTAATTATGAGTCGTAATGGTAATGGTATCCTTCAGCGACTTGATTTGATCCTCCGCTTTATAAAACGAATTGAGGGTTTGGATATCGGCGGGCGTGACCCGGTTTTCACGAAGGTGATTCAAAATCGATATGAACTGCTCATCCTTTTGCCTGAAAATCTTGTCCAATTCCAAATACACCATACCCGATTCCCGCAGCGCCGCCGCCTCAAAGAAGTGCATGCTTTTGTAAAACTTACCCAAAACCCGCCATTCCTCGTCCTTGACGATCGGCGGCAACTGGAACAAATCCCCAATCATCAGCACCTGAACCCCGCCAAAGGGCTCGGAAAAATTGCGGTGTACACTTTTCAGCCTGTAATCAATGGCATCCAAGACATCCGCCCGCAGCATACTCACCTCATCGATGATGAGCAACTCGATGGATTGAAGTACCTTTTTTCGGCTGGCGTTCAGCGTATGCCTCCTGCCAAGGCTGTATTGTGTGTAGAATCCACCGCTATTGCCATAGTTCCCCTCAGGTTCACGAGTTGGCAAAAAGGAACCCAAAGGCAGCAGAAACTGCGAATGGATGGTCACTCCCTTGGCATGAAGCGCTGCGATACCCGTCGGCGCCACGATGACAAAGCGCTTGTGGGTCAGTTGGGCAAGCTTGCGAAGGAAAGTCGTCTTCCCCGTGCCGGCCTTTCCCGTCAGAAAAATCGGGCAATGGGTCGTGTTCACAAAATGTGCGGCCAATTCCAGCCTATCGGTCACTTGGTGTTCCATAAGCTCCAAAATAAACTATAAATTCAAAGGAAAAGGCGTGTGAAACGTTTATTTAGCAAAGTTTTCAAAAAAATGTAACTTTGTCGACCGTAGATAGTTGTCATACTAACTATTACAACACGAAGTAATTTTCCCCATCATCCCCATGTCCAAGTCCATCGTCGTCACCGGAGGAACCAAAGGAATCGGAAAGGCAATCATCGAGCGATTTGCTGCAGAGGGCTTTTCGATCTACACCTGTGCACGCAGCCAAGTGGGATTGGATGAGTTGAGAAATGAACTGGAAAACAGGTTTCCCGGAGTATCTCTGTTCACGATGCGGGCAGATCTTTCGCAGAAAAGCGATGTCATTGCCTTTGCGGAAGCGGTCAAAAAGCAGGCGATTCCGGATGTTTTGGTCAACAATACGGGGGTATTCCTTCCCGGATCGATCCACTCGGAGCCTGAGGGCAACTTTGAGCTCCTCATGCAGACCAACCTGTATTCGGCCTATTACCTGACGCGGGCATTCACGGCAGAAATGATCGCCCGCAAATCCGGGCATATCTTCTCCATTGGCTCCATTGCGGGACTGACAGCCTATGCCAACGGTGGCAGCTATGCGATTTCCAAATGGGCCATGTTGGGATTTACCAAATGCCTGCGGCAGGAATTGAAGGATTACCAGATCAAAGTCACCTCGGTCATGCCGGGAGCGACATTCACGGATAGTTGGCAGGGAGCCGACATCCCCGAATCAAGATTTATGAAAGCGTCGGATGTGGCAGAGGCGGTTTGGTCGGCCTACAACCTTTCGCCCTATTCCGTTGTTGAAGAGATAGTTATCAGACCTCAGTTAGGAGATTTATAATCACGGTATGCAAGCCAAGGAACTACTGGAAAAAATCAAGTATTGCGACAGCCTGACGTCTTATTCACGCAGAAAGACGATCCCTGTACGTGTCGGCGACGTCATCATCGGCGGGGATAACCCCATCGTGGTACAATCCATGACCACGGTCGATACCATGGACACCCAAGGCTCTGTGGAGCAGTGCATCCGCATGATTGAGAGCGGCTGCCAACTCATCCGCATCACGGCCCCCAGCATCAAGGAAGCCGAAAATCTCCAAAACATCCGCAACGAGCTCCGCAAGCGGGGTTACAATACGCCCTTGGTAGCGGATATCCATTTCACGCCCAATGCAGCGGAAGTAGCCGCACGCATCGTGGAAAAGGTCCGTATCAATCCCGGCAACTACGCCGATAAGAAGAAGTTTGAGATCATTGAATATACCGACCAAAGCTATCAGGAAGAGCTCGAAAGAATCCGCGAGCGCTTTTTGCCTTTGGTGAAAATCTGCAAGGAGCACGGTACGGCCATGCGTATCGGCACCAACCACGGCTCGCTTTCAGACCGCATCATGAGCCGCTACGGAGACACCCCACTCGGCATGGTCGAGTCGGCGCTGGAGTTTTTGAGGATTTGTGAAGACGAAAACTTCCACGACATCGTGATTTCGATGAAATCCTCCAATACCCAAGTCATGGTCCAAGCCTACCGCCTTTTGGTCCAAAAACTGGACGAAGGGGGCTTCAAAACCTATCCGCTGCACCTCGGCGTCACGGAAGCGGGCGACGGGGAAGACGGACGCATCAAGTCCGCCGTGGGCATCGGTACGCTCTTGGAAGACGGCTTGGGGGATACGGTCCGTGTGTCATTGACCGAGGATCCTGAGTTTGAATCGCCTGTGGCAAAGACTTTGGTCGACAGATACCTGGGCCGCGAAAACCATGCGCCCATCCCAGCCATTACCCATTACCCGATTACACCCTTTGAGCACAACAAGCGTAACAGCATCGAAGTGTTCAACTTTGGGGGAACCAACGTACCACGGGTCATCACGGATATCTCGGCAGTCGCCCATATCACGGAAAAGGAAATGAAAAACCTTGGCCATTTCTATTTGCCCGAATTGGACAAGTGGAAAATGAACGACCAAGGGGCCGATTATGTGTTTTCAGGCGACCATCCGATTCCCTTCATGCTGCCCAACGGGATGAAGGAAATCCAATACTACAACCACTGGCTGGCCGCAGAGGATAGGAACAACAAGTTCCCCGCCTTTACCCTGGCTGAATTCAAGCTTGCCGAGGAATTCCATTACGGATTGAATTTCCTCTTCCTGTCGGATGTCGAGGTGGAAGAGGCTTTGCCCTTCATCGAAGGCAGACATGATGTCGTCATCATCCTCCACAGCGACAATGCCCACAACATGGCGGCTTTGCGCCGGGCCTTTGTCCAACTGATGGAAAACCACAGCCAAATCCCCGTTGTCGTCAAGGTGGATTACCCCGCGCAGACCCAGGACAAGACGATGCTTTACGCCGCGACCGACGTGGGCGGACTGCTTGTCGATGGTCTTGGCGAGGGGATTATGATCGGTTTGGAGGCATACCGGGAAGCGCCGCGGGAAGTACTGCTGGAGCAGGTCAAGCTGCACAATTCCGTCAGCTTTGGGGTACTGCAGGCCGCGCGCACGCGGATGTCCAAGACAGAATACATTTCCTGTCCTTCCTGTGGCCGGACTTTGTTTGACCTTCAGGAAACCACCGCCATGATCCGAAAGCGTACGGACCACCTCAAGGGTGTCAAGATCGGCATCATGGGCTGTATCGTGAATGGACCCGGCGAGATGGCTGATGCGGACTACGGCTATGTGGGATCCGGAAAAGGAAAAATCACCCTCTACAAAGGCAAAGAAGTGGTCAAGCGCTCCGTAGCTTCCGAAAAAGCAGTGGACGAACTGATCGAGATCATCCGCAAGGATGGCATGTGGATCGAGCCGGGAGAGCGCTTGGAGGTTTGATTTAGGCGTGAGCTGAGGGACAAATAACCAGCCAGATTAGAATCTATTTTTTTTTGAAGGCAGAATCCACCAATCAGGGATTTCCTTGGCCTGTTACATGCTCTTCGAAAAGTACCGTGCTTTCTTCGTTTTTATCGAAAAGTGTACGAATGGTGTACTAGGCATGTACTAGGGGTATACTGGGAGTGTGCTTTACTACATACAATCAACGGTTGGCACAACAACATTCATCTCGATATGTGGGTAATGGTGCAGAGTCTGCGGAGTTAGTAAAGTCAGGATTTGTAAACACCACCGAAATCACTGAATCAGCCTCATAAGAGTAAATTGTGGAAATCTCAGGCCCGTAGTACTCATACCAATAGCCCTCCCTTTTATCATTTTTATAACCTCCTTCCAAAAACAGATTTCCGCACTCAATATTAAAATACCTTGCCCACCCATCTCTTTGCCCGTTTTGAAAGTTCTCAACAGAGAACAATTTTCCATCCCGGTACTCAAGCTGTTCCCCATCCAGAACGCCAAACTCATATTGCTGCTCAAGCCATTTTTCTCCATTCTCAAAAAAAGAAAACGCTCTACCATGTAGCTTACCTTGATACCGTGAGCCGGCTGTGCTTACCATGCCATCGGGAAAAAAGGTGGCAAAGTTTTCCAATTCCAAACTTTGATCCTTATGTCTGTCGGAAGAACAGGCCAAAAGAACGAAACAGCAAACAAATATTGATACAGCTTTTTTCATTGTTAAAGACATTACCACAGCTAAACGAGATGTACCTATCTGAGATATGAACTACAAAATCGACCAAACAAACCGGTAAATATTCCCTGATAATGCTGCTCCATTTACAAACCTTTGACCATTAGAAATACCAAAGCCCAAACTGGCCCCCAACCCTACCCCTTCCCGCTCTCCTCGAGATACCGCTTCCTATCAAGGTACATGATGCCCCAAATATGCCCATCGGGGTCCGCGAGTGTATGGACTTGCATGTATCCCTCATCGATAGTCTCACCAGCTACCCTTCCACCCGCTGCGACTGCTTTGGAAAGGACGGTTTCCACTTGTTTGGGACTAGCCAGCGGCAAGGTGAAAGAAGCAGAAATCGCCCCTTGCTCATCTGCTACTGGCCGCTTGCTCCCATAGGCGAAAAACTCCCTGGATTGCAGCATAACCAGGACACCTTCTCCCCAAGCCATACAGGTTTGATCTTCACCTGAAAAAACGGGATTCTCCACAAAACCCAGCTGCAAGTAAAATTCCCTCGACCGACCCAGGTCGGCAACCGGCAGGTTGATAAAGATCTTTTTCATGTTTTTTTGGTCAGTTGGTGATCAATTTCCGATATCCGTGCGCGTACCAGTTGGGCAATCAACGCCTCCGGTAGCGGTTTATCGGCGGTAAATCTTAGGACGGTGGAGGAGTGGTCAAAGGTCTCCAACTTATCTGAAAAGTCCTTCAAAACTCTACCGTCCATGATAAAAAATGATAGGTGCTTTTTGGAAGACCTGAATCCAACAACCCTTTTGCCAAGGTAGTAGTAAAACGGCACACCCCTGCTGAGGCCTTCTTCCGCCATAGGGACTAGCGATTGGACTTGGGAACGCAACTTATCCAAGGCGATCCTTTCCTTTTCTGGAAGCTTTTCCAAGTATTCCAACACTTCGGATTTCCGCGTCATCCTTCCATTAAAGTTAAACCGCAAATTACGGGGTAAAAGCAACTTGAGTGCCATAGACTTGAGTGCCGAATAAATGACAAAGGGATTGCACCTTTGGTACATGCCGCGCAAAATGTCTGCGTCGGAAACAAGGTCGAAAGGGTAGCCCTGCGTCAAATGCCAGGACTATCTCCACAGCAATGCCAAAGTCAAGCCTTGGCAGGTTAAAAAACAGAATCGGGAAGCATCTTGGCGACACTTCCCGATTCATGAACTGGTAATCGTAACCACCAACTCATGTCAAGCTACAGTTATTGTGACTTTGAATCAGTTGCCCAAAACAAAAACCCGATTCGAAACAAGTCGTTCTTTCGAACTCCTTTTGTCGTGATGATGCTTCTGCGGTTTCCCGTCTCAGACTCCAAAACATTGCTGTTTCTTCTTGTCCCTTCGCTTCTCACTTCCTATTTCAAAACCGAACCCGGAATCGTATTTCCGATCTTTTATCTCTCACTTGATGTTATCAAATTTCGCACGTTGATACCTGAATTCCAATCATTTGTTGATATTTTTATAAACAATTTTTCCACCGGAAAGCAGGGGATATGCACAAGTTTTCAACAAAAAAAGAAGTAGCCCCGCCGGGAATCGAACCCCTGTCCGAATGTCCAACATAGAAAGGAATCATACTCCAAAAGACGCTCTCTGGACGGGCGGGTGGATCTTAGGTTCCGGAGACCTACGTACTATCCCCGTCCGACTGGCGACAGCCGGGCGGGCCCGTCCGACCGATTTCAGCCGGGCGGACATTGTACCACGGGGCCAATCATTCAAACAAATAAGCCACTCCTACATTTGAAGTGGCATCTTTGTAGCCTCGACAGGAATCGAACCTGTATCTAAAGTTTAGGAAACTTCCATTCTATCCATTGAACTACGAGGCCGGTCTAGATGCAAGACGGGAGACTTATGACACAAGACCGGTTCAAAATTTTCCTTCGGAACTTTAGAATCCAAAATCTTGGCTTTCGCTTCTCCTCTCTCGCCTCTCAAACTGAGGCGCAATTTTACAAATTCCACTTCATTCAAGCAAATTAATCAGGGCCATTTGCGCTTTTAAATATTAAACCGCTATCTTTGCAGTCCAAAATTTGAGATGGACGAGATCCATCAATTCATTTAATATCAAAACTATATGGCAGTAAAAATCAGATTAGCGCGTAGAGGCCGAAAAAAATTGGCCATGTACGACGTTGTCGTAGCTGATGCGAGATCTCCACGTGATGGACGATTCATCGAAAAGCTCGGGACTTACGACCCCAACACAAACCCTGCTTCCATCAACATTAACAATGAGCGTGCTCTCAAGTGGTTGATGAACGGTGCACAGCCTACCGATACGGTAAAGGCAATGCTTTCTTACAGAGGTGTATTGTTGAAAAAACACCTTCAGATCGGCGTGTTGAAGGGTGCTATCACCCAAGAAACAGCGGACGAGAGATTCGAAGCGTGGAAGGCTTCCAAAGAAGCTGCCATCAGCGGAAAAGTCGACAAATTGGCCAAGGCTAAAGCAGATGCCAAGCAAAAGGCATTCGAGGCGGAAGCTGCCAAAAACCAGGCCCGTTTGGACGCACTGAAAGCAAAAGAAGTTGTCGCTGCCCCTGCTGAAGAGGCTCCGGAAGCTCCTGCTGAAGGCGAAGAAACACAAGCGTAATTTGATTTCCGGGCCATGAACAAAGACAAATGTTTCCATTTGGGCCACATTGCCAAAGTTCATGGACTGCATGGTGAGGTTGGGATCGTGTTGGATGTGGACTACCCTGAGGACTACGAGGGACTTGAGCACGTCTTTGTCGAACAGAAATCCCGCTTGGTTCCCTTTTTCCTGGAACATTTTGTCATCCAGCCCAACGGCAAGGTCTTGGCAAAATTCGAGGACATCGATACGGTCGAAAAAGTCAGCCCACTCGTGGGAAGCGAACTTTACCTGCCGCTGACCGAACTCGAGGAACTTGGAGAAGACCAATACTACTACCATGACCTGATTGGTTTTGAGGTGCACGACGAGGCACTCGGCAAAATCGGGGAAGTGAAAGTGATTTACGATTTGGAAACCCAGGATTTGTTGGGCGTCGAACATAAAGGAAAGGAAGTCCTGATACCAATTCAGGAACACATCATCCAAAAAGTCGACAAGGCAGAAAAGAAAGTTTACTGCCAGCTGCCCACAGGATTGCTTGACATATACTTGGAAGACTGATGCACATTGACATCGTCACCGTGGTACCTGGACTGCTGGAAGGCCCTTTTTCCCATTCGATTCTCAAAAGAGCGGAAGAAAAAGGACTCGCTTCAGTAAAAGTCCACAACCTACGGGACTATGCCACCGGCAAACAAAAGCAGGTCGACGACTATGCTTTTGGAGGCGGGGCGGGGATGGTCATGATGATCGAACCTATAGCCCGCTGTTTGGAACATCTCCAGCAGCAGCGGACCTACGACGAGATCATCTACATGACTCCTGATGGAAAGACCTTTGACCAGCAGATGGCCAACGAGCTTTCGCTGAAAGGCAATCTCCTCATCCTTTGTGGACATTATAAAGGTGTCGACGAGCGGGTAAGGGAGAAATTCATTACCCGGGAAATCAGCATCGGGGACTTTGTGCTATCGGGTGGCGAGTTGGCCGCGGCAGTAGTCGCAGACGCCGTCATCAGGTTGATACCCGGAGTGCTCAACGATGAGACCTCCGCGCTCACAGATTCCTTCCAAGACGGCTTGCTGGCACCGCCGGTATATACCCGACCTGCCGAATATGAAGGCATGAAGGTACCCGAGGTGTTGCTCTCAGGCCACCAAGCAAATATCGAAACCTGGAGATTTGAAGCATCGGTTCGCCGGACAAAAGAGCGAAGACCCGACCTGTTGGAAGGGAAATAGCGGAAAGGCGATAGTAAGAAAGCAACAGAATTAAGAATCCATTCAAACGCTGCGCCGAGGCATCTTGGCAACAAGCAAATAAATCATACGGCTATGAGCGAACTACTAAAATTTGTAGAAGCGGAATACAACGAGGTGAGAGCCAAATTCCCTTCTTTTAGAGCTGGAGATACCATCAATGTCCACGTGAAAATCATCGAAGGAAACAAAGAGCGTATCCAGCAATTCCAAGGAACTGTCATCCAGCGAAAAAACCCCAGCACCAACGGGGAGACTTTCACTGTAAGAAAGATATCCAACGGAATCGGTGTAGAGAGAATCTTCCCACTCCTTTCACCATCCATCGACAAAATCGAGCTGTTGCGTGAAGGCAAAGTCAGAAGGGCAAGATTGTACTACCTGAGGGGACGTCAAGGCAAATCCGCCAAGATCAAAGAAAAAATCAAACACCACAAAGACTAGTCGTCTTTACCAGTATCAAAAAGGGAATCCAAACGGTTTCCCTTTTTTTTGCAGAATTCAAGTTTACAGATTGGAATTCGAGGCGCACATCCATTTTCTTTCGGATTTGGAACCTTTTCACGAGGTAATGGGTCGTCGCAGTCTTGGGTGACTCTTAAAATTGACTGTGAGCCAAGCGATAGAAAAGAATTTCCGTGCCAATAACAAAGCTACTTTTTAACCTTTATCGAGGCCTTTAGATACCTTGGATTACCATCTGTCTCTATGACGGCGTATAATTCCGACATGGTAAGGAGGCTCTCTCCTTGAAAATCCAAAGAAAGGGTAATCCTCGTGTTTGGTTTGATTTCCTTGGCAGTTACATGGTATCCCGTGCAACTACAATCAGGTTTCACGGACAATATGTTCACTTTTTGGCTACCCCGATTATGTAAGGTGAACGTACTTTTAATACTCTCGGCACCAATAAGTTCTGATCTATCTATCCACACTATCCTCGGTTCCAAAAAAACTTGCTGTTGATTGAATACGCTTAGTTCAAACGAAGCGCAAAATAAGATCATCAATAGCCTACCACACCAGCCCATGTGCTTCCAATGTTTTGATTATTGATCGGATGTACTCGGATGTTTCCCGCATATACCTTACAGAACTGGGATCCTTTTCACCCATCTTTTCAAAATAGAAATAAGATTCTTCGGTGAGCTTATGGGCTTTAACCTGAGGATTGGACAAACTCTTGGATCGAAAATACTTTTCAAACTCTTTTCCTCCGACGGTATAATCGGGAAATGACGTGGAAGAGCCCAGCGCTGACAGAAAAGTACCAGTCGCTTTTTGTGTTTGTAGGGACTCAGGCTTAATTACTTCTAACGGCAACTCTAGAACGGAACAATACACCTGCGTTTTTTGACTTGAATCGTTTACCTCAAATTCAATCTTGGAAAAAAAGGGCAGGTCACTCGTCTGGATAAACTCTACTCTACCCGAGACGGTGTAGAATTTGCCATTCACATGTTTGAACTCTCGGGCCGGTATTTCAAGGCTATGCAATTGCCCATCTGGAAAAAACTTGATCAGAATAGGAAAATCCTTAATTGTCATGCATTCAAACTGACCACAAATTATCTCTGCTTGCAACCAATCCTTGGTCTTTGAGTCCAAAACCGCAAACAAAATATCATTTAGAAAAACGGCGGCAACTCCTATTTTGGTTTTATAGGGTAGGCTTTTTGAGTCATTTTGAAACAGCCTGGACTGTGCCGCCAAAAATGAAAAATTACCTGTTTGGAAACGGGAATCTACTTTGGCCCGGTCACTAAGTCCAGAATGGAAGAAGTAACCAAGACTTTGGAATACCTGATCACTTGACACCTCAGATAAGATTGCCTTGGAAAAATTCAGCTTTTCCGAAATTTTACCAATCGATGATTTGGCAAACCTTGCCAAGGTCTCCGGAGTAAGCGGACTCACCCCGACTGTCGGTAAATCAATCGTGCGGTCTTTCAGAATAATCTGATTCTCCTCTCTTAGCATCGCGGAAACATCAAGTGCATAGTCCTCAAACGCCAAGTGCTGGATAATCCAAATCGGAGATTTTTCCAATTCATCTTCTGTAAAGAAAACCTGACCATGCTCGTCTCCGACTTTGATCACTGCCATATTCTTCGACGAAGCCGTGAAGAACGGGATAGTCTGTCCCTCGGAATTCATCGCAATTAGCTTCTGTGCCGTCAAATTCATTGGCATGTGATAGACAAGACACAATAACGAAAAACATAGCCGCAGCCCACCCATCTCAATGCTTTAGTTTGAACCTGTAAATCGCCAACTTATCGTTTTCCTCGTCCACAATCCCATCCGCGTAGTAGAAATCTCCCGCTTTACCAATCACCCTGAACCGGCCGGGTACTTCCAGGTCACCGATCAGCTTGAAACGATCGTAAATCTGAAGGCGGGAAGTTTGATCCAGACGCCCATTTTGAAAATAGGATCTGAATACCATGCCGCTCTGCGGTTCTACATACAAATGATCGAAATAGCCAGCCATTTCCAAATCGAGCGCATACCTGTCTAAGGCGTCCTCGATGGTATTGGTCTTTGGATAATCCTTTTTCATGTTGGTTCCGTCTGAGCCGAAAAGCATTAGAAGCCTCCCTTCCCTATCAAATACATGAATCAATGGATCAATGGCGAATGAAACGAAAATGCTGTCTCCGACTGTCTCAAATTGAAAAAAATCGAAGTTTGGCACGAACTTATTCGACAAATACTCTTTTGACCTCAGCCCTATGCCTTGGACAACCCGCTTCGACTTCAAACTATACCGACCAAGAATCGAAACTTCCTCATAGTACTCTTCCGATAAATAACCGTTTAATAACGGGTGTGTCATCGTGATCGGAATCAATACTTCTTCGGTTCCCGGTGTGCCAAATAATTCAAAATTAGTATTTGCCCCATTGCCCATCCAATTTACTTCATACAATCCGAGCATCTTTCCGGAAGGCCTATTCAACATCTCAGAATAACTATCTGAATACTCCCATTCCAAAGGCCATTTATCAGTCTTTTTAAAGCTACCGTCGAATTGCACCAACTCGAAATTGTCCAACACAAGGTGATTACCCTCATTCGCATAGGGCGAAAAACCATGGATATTGTTCTGGTTTTCAGGACCTTCTCCCTTACCCAAAAAACTTCCCGAAAATCGACCTAAATGATCATAGACGTGGATGCTGGCAAAAATCTGATCCACAAAAAAGAGGGTGTCAGACCCCATTGCAAAAAAACCAACCCCAGAAAAATACTCCCTTTCCAAATAGAGTGTATCAATCTCGATTCCTTTGACTACGATATCGATGTCCCTAATTTCAGGAATCACTGCTTCTTTCTGAGTCCAGGAGCAACCAAAGAGAAAAAAAAGAGCCAACGCCCAAACATAATCGACATTCCAAAACAACCCCGCCCATATGAGGCGGGCGGGGTGCAGACCACGGCAAGATTTATCCTTGTTGCGCATCATAGGGGCAATTTGACGAACCATCGGCACATGAACCTTGGCCACATCTGGAATTCAGGGAAATTTGGTTTCCACCAAAACAACCCCCTTTCCGGCACCTGCACAGATTCTCCTTAGGCGGATCAGGAATCACTACCTGTGAATTGACGATGTCCGTACTCAACAAAACGAACAAAAGAGGAACCATCAAGCATTTTAACTTTCTCATGATTTTGTAGATTAAAGGTTTTTAAAAATAATTCTTGGGATCGGCGCCTAATCCAACATTCACAAATATATATATATATCGAACACATTAGGTAAGGAGATTTTTTTGTTTGTCCTTTAAAAGATCAGTAATTTCAATGTCTGATGGCAAAGTCAGAAGGGCAAGATTGTACTACCTGAGGGGACGTCAAGGCAAATCCGCCAAGATCAAAGAAAAAATCAAACACCACAAAGACTAGTCGTCTTTACCAGTATCAAAAAGGGAATCCAAACGGGTTCCCTTTTTTTTGCTTTCTGTGTTTCATTTTGAGCCAATAAGGATAGCAAAATTCCTATCTGACTTCATACACAAATTAGACAGCTTTACTGCCTTTGTTTTTATATCTTTGCGCCCTAATAATCCGAACAGGATATGTTTCATAGCCTCTTTCAATCGGAAATCAATCGTCCATGAACCAAACCGTTCGCGTCAGATTCGCGCCCTCACCCACGGGTGCACTCCATATCGGCGGGGTGAGAACCGCCCTGTACAATTACCTTTTTGCCAGAAAAACCGGAGGTAAGTTCCTCCTTCGCATCGAAGATACAGATCAGGCCCGCTTTGTGCCGGGTGCGGAAGAATACATCCAGGAAGCCTTGGCATGGCTGGGGATTTCCCCCGAGGAAAGCCCATGGCACCCAGGAGACTGCGGACCCTACCGTCAGTCGGAGCGGAAACCCATGTACATGCAATACGCTTTGGACCTGATAGAAAAAGGCCATGCCTATTACGCTTTCGATACGGCCGAGGAATTGGAAGCCATGCGGGAAAGGTTGACCGCTGCCCGTGTGGTCTCTCCCCAATACAATTCCATCACGCGCACGCAAATGAAAAACTCCCTCACCCTGTCTGAAGATGAGGTGAAGGCAAGACTTGCTTTCGGCGAACCTTATGTCATCCGCATCAAGATCCCCCGCAAGGAGGAAGTGCGCCTGCATGACATGATTCGCGGCTGGGTCGTGGTACACAGCAGCACCCTCGACGACAAGGTCCTGATGAAATCCGACGGCATGCCGACCTACCACTTGGCCAATATCGTGGATGACCACTTGATGAAAATCACGCATGTGATCCGAGGTGAAGAATGGCTGCCTTCAGCGCCTTTGCATGTTTTGCTTTACCGGTATTTGGGTTGGGAGGACACCATGCCGCAGTTTGCACATTTGCCCCTGCTGCTAAAGCCGGACGGCAACGGCAAACTGTCCAAACGAGATGCCGAGAAACAAGGCTTTCCGATCTTTCCGATGGACTGGAAAGACCCGGTGACCGGGGAGACAGCCATGGGATTCCGCGAGGCAGGTTACTTGCCTGAAGCGGTATTGAACTTTCTGGCGTTTTTGGGTTGGAATCCGGGCGACGAGCGCGAATTGTTTACCTTGGACGAATTGGTCGAGGCATTTTCCATCGAGCGGATCGGCAAATCGGGAACCAAGTTTGATATCAACAAGGCTAAATGGTACAACGAACAGTACCTTCGCGAAAAAACCGACGCTGAACTAGGTGCATTCCTCAAAGCCGACATCGAAAAAGATGGACTGGGTATTTCAGAAGATAAAGCGGCGAAAATCGCCCATATCATGAAAGACCGGGTCACCTTTCCTCAGGACATTTGGAGAGACAGCAAGTTTATGCTCATCGCCCCGACCACCTTCGACCAGGAAGTCGCTTCCAAAAAATGGAACCAGGAAGCCGTTTCGGTTTTGACGCAGTATATGGAAGAGCTGGAAGGATTCACGGAAGAATTCAGCCCCGAAGCTGCGAAGGCACTGCTCGAAAAAGCCGCAGAAACCACTGGATTCAAGCTTGGAAAAGTGATGCAGGCGGTACGCTTGGCCGTCACTGGATTGGGTGGCGGACCGGATTTGATGGCGGTATTCAGCATTCTCGGGAAAGAAGAATTGGCAAAACGGATTAAATTTGCGCTAGAGACCCTGTCTATCCAATCGTAAATTTGTAATTGAACAAATCCAAAAGACTATGGCCAAGAAACCAAAAAAGGAAGAAAACCCGAAAGTCCACAAGGATTTGGAAGGCTTCAAAATGAGTATCAACTCATTTGGGGAAATATCCAGCAGTTTCTCGATCGACAAGATCAATGAGTTTCTCAACAAAAACGTAGAGGATAAAAAACTCAGGGACAGGGACGATCTGGAGGATATTCCCACTGAAAAGAAGAGAAAAGGAAAAACCGATTCTGAATAACGCTTAAAAATGCACAGAAATTAAGGTCTGTGCATTTTTTGTGTCTCAATTTTTTAAACCATTCAGAATAAAACTATATTCACTCGTAAATTACGAACTAAACCACTATGAAAATTTTTACTGGCATTTTGTTCTTAGTGCTCGCCTGGCATTCGGGATTTTCGCAAACGGGGACGATTTCCGGGAAAATCACAGACAGCAAAACCGGAGAGCCGCTTCCTTTTTGCAACGTATTTATCTCTAACTCGACCATTGCCACCACGACCGATATCGACGGAAACTACGTGCTGGAAAATGTCCCAGAAGGCGAACTGGAATTAGGATTTTCATTCATCGGGTACCAGGCTGTTCAGAAACCTGCCTCGGTGAAGCCGGGGAGCAAACTTACGTACAATGTCGCGATGGTTTCTCTCGAGCAAGAACTCTCAGACATAGAGGTAAAAGCTTCCAGGGACAAAGCTTGGGAACGCGAACTCCGTCGGTTCAAAAATTACTTCCTGGGAAATGACAATTTCGCAGCCCAATGCGAGATCCTCAATCCCTGGGTGATTGACTTCCCGAGTGACAATTCCGCCAGCAATTTCAAAGCATCCGCCTACCAACCCATCGAAATCCGAAATGACGCGCTCGGCTACAAAATCACTTTTGACTTGCGGGAATTTTTCGTCACACAGCAATTCTACCGCATTGCGGGGGCCACGCGGTTTATGGAAATGGACACCTCGAATCAGGCCGTAAAAGACAAATGGGCCAAGAACCGTACCGACACATACCTCAAAAGCCCGATGAACATGTTTCGGGCGATGATCTCCAACCGCCACAACCAAGAAGGCTTTTTCCTTTATGGAGACAAACCTGGAGGTGCAGAAACACGCAATATGCGCACGGATGTCTTTGCCAATGAACTCGGAAAATCCGTGATTGAATACAAGCCAGAAAACCTTGTCGGCCCAGGCCGCAGACCGGGCGAATACCGCATCAACCTTAAAGGCCGGATCGAAATCCATTATGAAAAAGGTTTCTCCAACGTCAACACCTACAAGGATGCACCTTACCCCATTTCTTGGCTTGAAGTAAACGGGGGTTACGTTTATGTCACAGAAAACGGCATGGTCATCAACCAAAAAGACCTGACATTCTCGGGAGATATGGACAAGCGCAAAGTCTCCACCTTACTTCCCTTTGATTTCAAACCAAACCTGGAAGGAGCAAATTCGAGCCTTGCAAAAAATGCCGCAAACCTCCAGGAAAAAGTCTACCTACACTTGGATCGTCCCTACTACTACCAAGGTGACCAACTTTTCTTCAAAGGATATGTAAACTATTCCAGTCCAGAGTTCAAAAAGGATCTCAGCAAAGTCATGCATGTGGAGATAATTTCAAAGCAGCGGGATATCGTCATCCAGAAAAGATTCAAGATCGATAATGGACAGGTAATCGGAACGATTTACCTGCCCGACACGCTTGCACAAAAGGAATACTATTTGCGTGCCTACACCAACTGGAACCGCAATTATGGACCGGAAAGCTATTTTGTGAAGGCGCTGCCCATCATCTCTGCCTTTGACCGCATCACGGGCGATGAACCAAAAGTGGATTCACCCTTTGCCCAGGCAGGGTTCTCGACCGATAAGGAATCCTACGACAAACGTGAAAAAGTTGTCCTAACGATTAGCCTGCGGGACAGGACGGGAGACCCCATTTTTGCTAATCTCTCAGTTTCTGTTACCGACGCCCATTACGCCACCCCAGTAAATATCAACCCCGGAATAATCGATGGCATGAAACTCTCGGAAGTCCCAGCCAATATCAATACGGATAAATTTTTGTATCCGATCGAAAACGACCTCTCGATGCCAGGCAAATTTACCAACGAGAAAGGCAAACCGGAAGCAGTACCTTTCACGGCCTATTTTAACAATTTCGAAGGCTCGGTGGACTTGCAAACGGACAGCGAGGGTAAGTTTGTACTCGACCAAATGGACTATTACGGGCCATTAGACTTTGTTTTGATGACATTGGACAAAAAAGGAAATGCCCGAGGTACTTTCCAATTTACGCCGAGACTTGTTCCTCCCTTTTTTGTACCCTCATCCACCAGCATGCCTAAAATCTCCACCGTCGATCAGCCTATTTTCCAACATTGGCAAACGGAGACTGACAAAACAATTGATCTCAAGACGGTGACGGTCAATGAAACCAAAGAATCCTCAGGGACCCGCGCCATCTATGGCAATCCCGATTATGTAGTCAATGGCGAGGATTTGATGCGTGGGGGAAACACCACAGATTTGCTTCAAAGCCTCAAACAGTATGTGCCCGGCATGTCGGTCACCACGCTCGGACAAGTAAGACTGAGAGGTGGGGCGGCTTCCGCATCCAACTCCCAGGAACCCATGGTCATGCTTGACGGTGCGATTTTACCGGGGAGTTCTGTCGCAGCCAACCTCGCGACCATCAATCCCAACGA
Source organism: Mariniradius saccharolyticus AK6 (assembly GCF_000330725.2). Lineage (GTDB taxonomy): Bacteria > Bacteroidota > Bacteroidia > Cytophagales > Cyclobacteriaceae > Mariniradius > Mariniradius saccharolyticus. The sequence continues at coordinate 443,860 of NZ_AMZY02000010.1, forward strand.
CGTGGAACGTGTGGAGGTAGTTTCTCGGACCAGTTCGATGATGGGCGACCAAGGCAGGAACGGTGTCATTGCAGTCTATCTCAAGAAAGGCGGGGGAAATTCACCGTTGCCGAATCTCGCTAGCAAAGACATAAACTCGTTTACGTTGGAAGGTTTCTCCTTACCCGGAAATTTCTTAGTCTTCGATTACGAACAACTGGAGGAAGCTCCGCAATGGGACGAAAGAGCGACTTTGTATTGGAATCCCCAACTCATCTCCGACCCCGACTCAGGACAAATCCAGGTAATTTTCTTCACCAACGACAGCCCTGCCCCAAAGATCGTCGTCGTCGAAGGAGTTGATCAGAAAGGGAACCCTATTCAAGCCAGATTTCAAATAAAGGTGAAACAATAGGCTTCTTGGTGAGAAATGGTCGTAAACGCTTATTTTTGGGCATGCAAAAATTTATTGCCGTTCTCTTTTGTCTTTTGGTATTTGGGTCTGTAGAGACATGGGCGCAGACAAGCATCGGCATTCGGGGCGGTATATCTTCCTCCACGATGAGGTACAGATACAGTCCAGGCAGAGCTGAAGTACGAACTGGCGGAATTACAGCCCCTACTTTTGCGCTCGTCATTGAACACTTTGCGTCCAAAAACGCCGGAATCCAGATCGAATTCCAAAAAATCACTTTGGGCTACACGCAAAGCAACGAACTGAACCAGACGAACATTTCCGAATGGGATTACCTGAAAGTACCCGTTCTCTCAAATTTCTATGCGGGAAAAAGCGGGAGGTTCCACATTAAGCTTGGTCCGCACATTGGGTATATGCTGCAGGCACGTGATGTGCAGCGAGGCTTCGAAGGTGACGAAACGAATCTGCCCACCTATGGAGGACCATCCGACGATCCAAACAGATTCATGTACGGCATCACGGCCGGAGCGGGACTTTCAAAACTCTTTGGAAAAAGTACCTTGGAGGGAGACTTTCGATTTTCCTATGAATTTGGAAGACCGGAAACCCAAGACCGGATTTTTGACATGAATTCCACCAACATCGAAATCACGCTGACATACATGTTTCAGTTTCTGAAAAAGAAATACCAGGACGACTAATTGTCCAACTCATGCTGACAATTTTCCGATAAGGACAAGAAAGCGGAACTTTGAACGATAAATCGTGTTTAGAATCTAAAATCAACACCATGCTCCAAACTCAAAAAAGACCTGTCCACATATACATGGAAGCGAATCCCAACCCAAATTCGCTCAAGTTTGTCGTCAATTTCATGCTCACAGACGAGGGAATCAGCTTTGACTATCCCGACCAAGCCAGTACGGAAAACTCCCCCCTTGCCCATGAGCTTTTCAATTTCTCGGCTGTTGAGCGGGTGTTCATCACTTCCAATTTTGTGACCGTCACTAAGAAAACCTCGGTCGAATGGCCAGAAATACAGGATTTCATTCGTGACCATATCAAGAAATACCTGGAAGCCGGAAAGGCAGCCGTTCAGGTCACTTTTGACAAAGACCCACTTTTTGATGAAAACGACTCGGAAACGGTCAAGAAAATCAAGGGTATTTTGGACGAATATATCCGCCCGGCAGTCGAGCAGGACGGTGGAGCAATCGTATTCCATAGCTTCCATGATGGCATCGTGAAGGTATTGCTCCAGGGAAGCTGCTCGGGCTGTCCGTCCAGTACCGTGACACTCAAAGCCGGCATCCAAAACCTATTGACACGAATGGTTCCGGAAGTTTCCGAGGTACAGGCCGAAGGAATCTAAGTTGAACCAGGGTCTCGGATGTTGAGGGGAAATTATACATGGGCTTCACTAGGCCTAGTCAGCGTGCTGGCTAGGCATTTTGCCATTAAATATCCGGAGAAAACAGAGCTTTTTTACTCTCGGTTGTTTTTTCCCGGCATCCGTAATCTCATCGACAATACACTTTCCATCCTGCCATTTGCCACGGTCTACATTTTTGTGGCATCCATATTCCTGTTTTTGGGAATCTATTTCTACAAAGTCTGGCGCATGGAGGGATGGAAAGATAAGGTCGGCTATTCCATCCGTTCCTTGGCCAACTACCTAGGAGCGATTGTGTTTTTCTTCCTGATATTGTGGGGATACAATTACCAAAGGATCCCGATATTCAAACAAATCGGCATCACACCCGTGCCGCTCAATGAAGATCAACTCCTCGGTGAAATCAAACTCACAGCCAATATCGTCAACCAGCTTCGCGCTAATATCGAGGAAGATACCGTGGCGATAGAATCGATTATGGATTACGGGGATTTGGAAAAATTGGTACGGGCCAACATGCGGGAAAATCTCTACCTGCTGGGCTTGAACTTTACAGGAAATCCCCGCACGAAGCAATTTTACCCCGCAGGATTTATGCGAAGGATGGGAATTTTGGGAATCTATTTCCCCTACACAGGCGAAAGCTACATCGACCCCACCTTGCACCCACTCGAAAAACCTTTTACCATTGCCCACGAAATGGCGCACAGCTACGGTGTGACCGACGAAGGAGAGGCCAATTTCATTGCTTGGGTCATTTGCAGCAATTCGGAGGAGGCTCTGCTCCAATATTCTGGACAATTGCGGCTATTGCGCTACCAAATGCGCGACCTCTACCGAATGTCCAAGGAAGTCTACATTGATTTTTATAAATCCCTACCCGCCGGAATCCGAAACGACCTGGTTTCGATCCAGAAATCCAACGAGCTGATCAAACCCTTTAATCTGGAGATCAGCCGCAAGTCGAATGATCTTTTTCTCAAAACCCAAGGCGTGAAAGCGGGAGTAAACAGCTACCAGGAACTCCCGATGCTCGCTTTTGCCTGGAGAAACCGGCTGAAAGAATAATTGCTAAGCTCAATCCTCCAATTGGCGACGGTACATTTGGATTGTATTTTCCAAACCGTAATACAATGCATCGCAAATCAAGGCGTGACCGATGGACACTTCGTCCAAAAACGGAATGGATTGTTTGAGAAACTTGAGATTGTGGAGATCCAAATCATGTCCGGCATTTAGTCCCAAGCCCAATTCCTTTGCGATTGCAGCAACTTCCACGTAAGGTCGCACTGCCTTTTCACGATTGATAGGGTAATTGGAGGCATAAGGTTCCGTGTACAATTCCACCCGGTCTGTACCCGTAGTCTTTGCAGGTTCAAAAAATTTCACCTCGGGATTGATGAAAATAGACACCCTCACGCCATAGGACTGTAACTCAGAAACAACGTCCTTCAAGAAAGCCTGATGGGCAATCGTATCCCAACCGCTTGAAGAAGTGATTGCTTGCGGCGGATCGGGCACCAAAGTCGCCTGTGCCGGCCTGACCAATTTGACCAAATCCATGTACCGCTGGTCCGGATAGCCTTCGATGTTGAACTCAGTGCTGATCACCTTCGCCAAATCCAGAACATCTTGGAATTTGATATGCCGCTCATCAGGTCTGGGATGGACAGTAATGCCTTGGGCACCAAATCTTTCCGCATCCAATGCCACTTGTACAAGGTTTGGGTTGTTGGCTCCGCGGGCATTGCGCAGCGTCGCGATCTTGTTAATATTTACACTGAGTTTGGTCATTTTACTTAATTTTAGGGGTACTTTTACCGCAAATTTACACCGATAACCCAAAGAACAAGATCATGAGCTTGAAGGCAAACATAGAATCGGAGATCAAAAACGCAATGCTCGCCAAAGACAAAGACAGGCTACGGGCGCTTCGTGCAATCAAATCGCTCATCCTGCTGGAAGAAACCAAGGAGGGTGCGGGCGCAAATCTTACGGCTGACGATGAAATCAAACTCCTGACCAAGGCAGCCAAGCAGCGGAAGGATTCGGCAGACATCTACAAGCAGCAAAACCGCGAGGACCTCTTTGCAGTGGAAATGGCTGAGCTTTCCATCATCAATGAGTTTTTGCCCAAGCAGCTTACAGAGGAAGAATTGGTGGCGGAATTGAAAAAAATCATTGCCGACACAGGTGCGAGCTCCGCAAAAGATATGGGCAAGGTAATGGGTGTAGCCACAAAATCCCTGGCTGGAAAAGCAGACGGCAAACTCATTTCCCAAAAAGTGAAAGAACTTCTTGCGTAGATGTTTGATATCCTGATCATCATATTTTTGGCCATTGGCGCCTATGAAGGATTCAAAGAAGGCCTATTTGTGGGCTTGATTTCTTTTGTTGCCTTTATTGTCGCATTGATGTTGGCATTTCATCTGATGCATTGGGGTGCCGGCATTTTGGCAGAACAACTCAAGGATTCTTCCTTTGTACTGCCCTTTGTTGCATTTTTGCTGATCTTTTTTGGAGTGCTGATGATCGTCCGCGGCTTGGCTTTTCTGGTCAAAAAATCCATGGACATCACTGTACTGGGAACGGCGGATGACATTGCGGGAGGTATATTGGGGGTGTTCAAATCCGTCCTCTTTTTGAGTTTTCTGATATGGATTGCCGAGTCTTTTGAATTTTCCTTCATCGCCAACTGGACCAAAGATTCCAAAATCTACCCCTTCGTCCAGCCGATTGCGCCGTGGATCGTGGCGTGGGTGCAGCCTTTGCTGCCGATTTTTCAGGATACGATCGACAAGATTTATGATTTGGTAAAGGCCACAGCGGATGGTATTGTTGATTGACAATTTCGATTCCTTTTCACATATCCTGGCCGACTACCTCCTGCAGACCGGAATCCCCCTCAAAATCGTCCGAAATGACCAATCCTTGCATTCACTTACAGCCGGAAACTGGGAAGGATTGATCCTGTCTCCCGGCCCAGAATCACCCGAAAAAGCGGGAAACCTGATGGAGATATTAGGCCACTTTGCTGAAAAGGTTCCCATTCTCGGGATTTGCCTTGGACACCAAGCGATCGGCCTACATTGGGGTGCTACCCTGGCAAAAGGGAAGCAACCCGTCCATGGAAAAGTGCATGCCGTGAAATCCCTTTCCACACACCAAATACTATCCGGATTGCCGGAATCATTCATGGTCACGCGTTACCATTCCCTGCTATTGACGGAGATACCTGATTGCTTGGAAGTGTTGCTCGAAACAAATGAAGGTGAAGTGATGGCGATTGCTCATCGGGAATTGCCGATTCTGGGAATCCAATACCACCCGGAAGCCTACTTGACGGAATTTGGAAAAGAAATCATTCAAAACTGGCTCCGGTGGGCAAATATTCTTCCGAAAACCTTGTGATCGGGTCGAACCAGCAGGCTTGAAATTTCGTTTTTTTATTCAAATTCCTTTAATATCTTTATTGCATGCAGGCCTACGAATTCATCAATAATCTGATCCCCCCCTTGAAGCTGAAAGACAAGGTGAAGATGGCTTTGGGCTGGATGGAAGAAATCAGGACGGGCCAACTTCCTGTCGTGGATGGGGGAAGATTCCTGGGATTTGTGACTGAGGACCTGATTTTTTCCCTGAACAACCCAGATCTCGCCGTTTCCAAAATCGAACTGGATTCGCCTTCATGCTTTGTTTACCTAGACAAACATATCTATGATGTCATCAAAGTCGCCTCGGAAAACCATTCCAATATGGTAGCGGTGGTTGACCGGGAAAACAATTACCTTGGCGTGGTGACCATGGAGGATGCGATAGGCGCCTTTGCCAACTCGCTTTCGATTCAGTCCCAAGGTGCAGTAGTGGTACTTTCCATGTTTATGACGGACTACAGCCTCTTTGAAATCGCCCGCATCATCGAATCGGAAAACACAAAAATCCTCAGTTCCTTCATCTCCAATGATCCTTTGGACGACTCTAAAATTAAGCTGACACTAAAGCTGGACCGGACGGAAATGCGGCATATCAAAGCAACCTTGGAACGGTTTGGCTACAAAATACTGGATCATTACCAAGAAGAGGAAGGCGTTAGCGGCGAACAGGAAAGAATCGGTAACCTTTTGAGGTTTTTGGAGCTATAAACCTTGGCCTGGATGAAGATCGCTTTACATGGGATTGGGGTACAGAAAGAATTTTTCCCGGCTATCCACTCACTTTTTTCACTTCTGAAAGAAAATGGAATTCAGTTTTATTTGACCGAAAGCTTCCACAAGTCACTCAAGAGACAATTTTTTGACAAAGGAAAGCTGCCCGAAACGCTCTCGAAAACTGCCATTGAAGAAATGGATTTTGTGTTTTCGGTCGGTGGCGATGGTACCTTACTCGATACCGTCTGCCTAGTAGGACGTACCGAAGTACCGATCCTGGGTATCAATACGGGACGGATGGGATTCCTTGCCACAGTCGCAAAAGAGAATATCAACGACGCGATACAAAATCTCCTCTCCGGAAAATACACCCTCGAAGCGAGGTCACTCCTCAGTTTGGAATCCGATAAGGCTCATTTCAACGGGCTGAATTTCGGGCTGAACGAATTCACGATCCACAAGCGCGATACCTCCTCGATGATCACGGTGCATACCTACATCAATGACCTGTACCTCAACAGCTATTGGGCGGATGGATTGATTATAGCGACACCGACTGGCTCTACTGGATATTCGCTGAGTTGCGGAGGCCCGCTGATTACGCCCGGTGCGCGGAACTTCGTCATCACCCCAGTAAGCCCACACAATCTCAACGTGCGGCCGATTATCGTGTCGGACGAGAGCGAAATCAGCTTCAGGATTGAAGGCAGAAGCGAAAAATTCCTGATCTCTTTGGACTCGAGGTCCATGCCGATTGATGCCTCTGTAAAATTGAAGGTGAAAAAGGCTGATTTTTCCGCCAAATTAGTCAAATTCGCACCAAACAGTTATTTTGATACCCTCCGTCAAAAACTCAATTGGGGATTTGACATGCGTAATTAAAAGTACCCGCTCGGGGCGTCCTTTCACCAATGGGTTTGCCTTCGAAAAAGGGGAATTTTATACCGATTTTGATTAACAAAAATTAACCCGGCAAATACGGAAACGGGTTTTTATATCGTTGTGTACTTCATAAATTGCAGCGTCTTGAAAAAGAATCAGTCCAGGATTTCATCCTTTGTTTGCCTGTTGATAGCACTATTTGTAGCGGCTCCGTTGGGGGTCTTCGCACAGAAATATGACTTCGGCGGGGGATTGGGAGTGGCCACTTATTCCGGGGATATTACCCGGCTGGTCAATCCCGAGCAACTGGGTTTTCAAGGCACGTTGTTTGGCAGACGAAATTTTGACAATGTATGGTCCATACGAGGGGGCATTTCCTTTGCGCGCCTCAATGCCGCGGACAGCCTCAGGCCAATAGATCCTGCGGCAGCTTTGCGCAATGGATTCTTCAAGGGCAGTCTTGCGGAGGTATCGGTCGTGGCAGAGTATCATTTCCTCGACTTCATGCATCCACAGGCACGGTACAGGTTTTCGCCCTATGGCTTCTTGGGCTTGGGATATTCCACATTCTCCGGAAGCGGACAAACCTTCCAAGGTGATCCCGATGCGGGGACCTACTTGGTAAGCACACCCGTGATTCCCTTTGGTATTGGCATCAAGTACAAGCTGAGCAAGCAATGGATACTCGCGACAGAGCTCGGATTCAGGGCCACGTTCACGGATAACCTGGACAAGATCGACAGCAAACAAGCCTCCATCCCAAGGTTCCCCGACCCCAACAATCCGAATGCGCTTTATGGCTATAACTATGGAAATTACAGCGACAAGGATTGGTATTATTTTCTCGGTGTGACGCTCAGCTATTCATTTTACTCCGTCAAGTGCTTCTCTTATTAATTGGTTGGAAGCGTAGAATATTGAAAAAGAAATAGCATTTTTGTACCTCCAAAAAATAAGGAGTACGGGATTCTACGCAATGAAAGAATCATTAGACAAAACAAAAATCCCCCAACACATCGCGGTAATTATGGACGGCAACGGCCGATGGGCCCAGCAAAAGGGCGCCATGCGGATATTTGGCCATAAAAACGCCGTCACCGCCGTCAGGGAATGTGTAGAAGGCTGTGCCGAATTGGGAGTAAAATTCCTGACACTTTATGCCTTTTCGACCGAAAACTGGGCAAGACCCAAGGACGAAGTCGACGCACTCATGGAACTCCTCGTGGAAACAATCGCCAAAGAGGTACCTACCATGATGAAAAACAACATCAGGCTGCTCTCCATCGGTGACGTCAATACCCTCCCCAAAAAAGCCCACAACAAGCTTAAGGAAGCCATCGAACTCACAAAAGCAAATTCCGGAATGACCGTCGTACTCGCCATCAGCTATAGCGGACGTTGGGAAATCAGGGAAGCAGTACAAAGCATTGTCGAAAAAGTCGTCAACAAGGAACTAAAAATAGAAGAAATCACGCAGGAAGTCATTGCTGCGAATTTAAATACAAAGAACATCCCTGATCCGGAACTCTTGATCAGGACCAGTGGGGAACTGCGGATCAGCAATTTTCTCCTTTGGCAGTTGGCTTACACGGAACTCTATTTTACCGAGGTACTGTGGCCGGATTTTAGAAAAGAGCACTTGGTACAGGCCATCTCGGACTATCAAAAACGAGAAAGAAGGTTTGGCCTGACCGGGGCGCAAGTAAAATAATTTGATTTGATGAAAAAGAGTTTACTATTCCTCTGCCTCCTGTTGGCGTTCTTTCAATCTCAGGCCCAAATCCGCCTGGGGCAAAGCCGCTACACGCCGACACGGCCAGTGGACATTTTGGAATTGAATTATTCGAAGCCCCAGAAATTCCGTATCGCAGAAATCAAGGCCGTCGGGTTGACTACACTGGACGAAGTTGCGGTCACTTCCCTGTCCGGCCTGAGGGTGGATGATGTCATTTCCGTGCCGGGAGACCAAATCTCAAGCGCACTGAAAAGACTTTGGGGACAAGGTATCATCGGCGACGTCAAGATACTGGTCACCAAGGTGGAAGGAGACGATATCTACCTCTTGCTGGAACTGACGGAAAGACCGAGATTCAGCCGGGTCGAGTTTGCTGGAATCAACAAAACACAAGAAGGAGAACTCAAGGAAAAGATCAAAATCAGGGGCCGTGTAGTCAGGGATGATGTATTGGCCAGTTCCCAGCGCAGTATTTTGCAGTATTACAGAGACAAAGGTTACCTGAACACAGAAGTAAAAGTGGTCCAGGAACGGGATACAACCCTGCCCAATTCCGTAAAACTCCGCTTCCAAATCGATCCCAAGACCAAGGTCAAGATCAACCGCGTGAAGATTTACGGTGCGGAGGAAATCAGCGAAGCACAGGCAAAATCCAAACTCAAGAAAACCAAGGAGCACCCAAGGATGCACTTGGTGAGGGATTGGCTGTCAAGGGTATCCGACGCTACTACCGAATCCACCAAGGCCGCAATCACCCAAAGAAATCCTGTAAGCCAAGATCAGGTAAAGGATTATATCAACAAAACTGTCAAACTGAATTTTCTCAGTTCCTCCAAATTCGTAACCAAGGACTACCGGACTGACAAAGAAAAACTGATTGCCTTCTACAATTCCAAAGGATACCGCGACGCGGAAATCATGGTGGATTCCGTATACAAGTTTTCCGACAATACAGTCAATGTGGACCTGTCGCTAGAAGAAGGCAAGAAATACTTCTATAGAAACATCACTTTTGTCGGCAACTACCTGCATCCGGATGCAGTACTCCAATCCAGACTTGGTATCCAAAAAGGTGACGTATACAACAAGGAAAAACTCGACAAGCGTCTCAATTACGACCCCCAAAAGGAGGATGACGTGAGTTCATTATATCAAAACGACGGATACCTATTCTTCCAAATTGACCCCGTAGAAATAAAAGTCGTAGAGGACTCGATCGATATCGAGCTACGCATCATGGAAGGCCCACAAGTAACGGTCAACTCGGTCAACATCCAAGGCAACGAACGTACCTCCGACCACGTGGTCATGCGGGAAATCCGTATCCTTCCAGGCCAAAAGTTCAACCGTAGCCTATTGGTCAGAACGATCCGGGAACTCTCCCAATTGGGTTATTTTGACCCTGAAAAAATCGAACCTGATCTCAAGCCAAACTTCGAAACCGCTACAGTAGACATCACTTTCAAACTCGAAGAGCGTCCCAATGACCAAATCGAGCTTTCCGGTGGTTGGGGTGGATTCTTCGGCTTCGTCGGTACGGTGGGCTTGGTGTTCAACAACTTCTCGCTCAAGAATATCACTAACTTCGAAAAATGGAAACCACTGCCGGTTGGCGATGGACAACGACTATCGCTCCGGGTACAAGCAAACGGCCGTTCTTTCCAAAACTACAGCTTCTCGCTGACCGAACCTTGGTTTGGCGGGAAAAAGCCAAATGCCCTCAGCCTCAGCTTCAACCACTCCGTACAAAGACAGCTCAATTTCCAAAACCGCGCCAATCCAACACAGGAACTTGGGTTCTTCAAAATTACCGGTGCCACCATCGGGTTTGCGAAAAGGGTGACATGGCCTGACGATTACTTCTCATTCAGTTCTGCACTCCAATATCAATTATATGATTTCTTTGAATTTGGAAGGAATTTTGGCCTAAGCTTCCCAACCGGAAGGCTGAACAGCATCGTACTGAATACAACTGTAGCTAGAAATAACATTGACAACCCGATCTTCCCAAGGATGGGTTCCAATATTTCTTTGGTAGCTTCGCTTACACCACCTTATGCTTCCCTGAATCCAAATCTCAATTCAGAATCGACTGACCAGGAAAAATTCAGGTGGTTGGAATACCACAAGTGGATGTTTGACGCGACCTTCTACACACCACTGTTTGGTTCCAAGAAATTCGTTGTTGCCACAAGGGCACATATGGGCTTCCTAGGCTCCTATGGTAATAAAATCGGCATTATTCCGTTGGAAAGATTCGTGATGGGTGGTGATGGCATGACTTTCAACAACTTCGCCCTTGGTCAGGAAATCATCGGCTTGAGGGGTTATGAAAACCAGATTATCACGCCGGGACGATTGACAAGGGGAACCGGAGAACCATATGGCGGTATCGTGTATAACAAATACGTCATGGAGCTCCGATTCTTGGTTTCCCCCAATCCATCGGCAACAATCTTCCTCTTGGGATTTGCTGAGGCAGGTAACAACTGGGGCTCCTATGCGGAATTCAACCCTTACAATTTGAAGAAATCCGCAGGCTTCGGTGCCAGGATTTTCATGCCTGCCTTCGGTCTCTTGGGTCTTGATTGGGGTTATGGTTTCGATGCGGCGCCAGGCACGTTCCAGCGAAGTGGACCTCAATTCCACTTCACGATTGGGCAACAATTCAGATAATGATGGAAAGACGGATTATATTGTTAATTTTGTCGCTGATTTTGGGTTTGGGCATTTGGACGCAACCGGCTCAGGCCCAAAAGTTTGGATACATTGACTCTGAATTTATCCTGAACAAACATCCTGACTACAAGCTCGTACAAGATGAATTAACAAATCTTAGCAATGAGTGGAAGAAAGAGGCACAGGATTTGGAACAGGCTATCAAGGAAATGTATGCCAATCTCAAAGCGGAAGAAGTCCTGTTGACTGAGGAAATGTACCAAGAGCGCATGACAGCCATCAAGGAAAAGGAAAAGGCAGCAATCGCTTACAATAACCGGGTATTTGGCCTCAACGGCCAATACTACCAAAAGCAGAAAGAATTGCTCCAACCCCTGCAGTCCAAGATTTACGACGCCATCGACCGGGTCTGCAAGCGCAACAACCTTGTGGTGTTGTTTGACAAAGCGGCTGGACCTTTGATGATTTATACAGATCCAAGGCATGACTACTCGGAGTTTGTCTTGGAAGAATTAGGAATAGAAAACAAATAACAAATACACACAAATGATGAAAATTAAAGTTGTCCTTTCCGCAATCGCATTGATGTGCGTAGGATTCGTAGCCCAAGCCCAAGAATTGAAAATTGGCTATACCAACGTGGAATTACTGATGGACTTGATGCCGGAGATGGAGCAGATCGCAGCCGATATCCAGGATTACCAAGCACAGCTTCAGACCAATATCCAAACCAAAGCAACGGACTTCCAAAAGAAAGTGCAGGCTTACCAACAAGCAGCACAGACCATGACGGAAGACGCCAGAATGGCCAAAGAACAGGAATTGCAGAAACTCCAGCAGGACATCCAGAAGTTTGAGCAGGATGCACAGACCTCCTATCAGAGGAAACTGCAAGAACTCTTGGCCCCTGTACAACAGAAAGTATTCAACGCGATCAATGCAGTAGCTGCCGAGCACAACTACACGCACATCTTTGCGGAATCTGCCGGCAATTCTCCCATCCTGCTTTACACCAAGGAAGAAGACAAGTTTACCGAATTGGTCGTGGCCAAATTGGGTATCAAACTCCCTACTCCGCCAGCCGCTCCATCAGGAGGAAACTGATAAGCGCTTGATGTGCACAATACTGGTGCTGTCGTGATAACATTTGAAATTCCAAAAAGCCCGTCAAGAAATTTGATGGGCTTTTTTGTGAGCTTCTTTATTGTCCTGTGTGCCCAGACGCAGGACTTTTTCTTTCTCCGGAATAAATATACCTACAAACATCTCCAAGCCCTCTTTTCTGGTTTTTAAATGGTTTCCTATTAATTTTGATCATGTCGAAAATTGAGCATTCCTATTTTCTTGAAAACTGCAACAATCCCTTCCAAGGATCGGATCGGGAAAAAATCTGGGAGCAAATAAAGAAAAACGGCAGGGAAATTTCGAAAACCGATCTATTCAAAAGATTGGAAGAAATAAAGAGAAATGCCAAAAAGTAGGTTGATACCCTGAAAGTACTCCCCAAGTGCAGGATTTGATCCTAGACACAGTCCGCCGCCTCCAATCCCAGCGCACAAATTTCAAGTGAGCTGGAACCGAACCATTCGGTTTGCTTGTTCAGGTCCCCCAGACAGCTCGATTCCCATGCCCAAGAAAAAATTCAAGGAAATCATCCAACAATCCGAAGCGGCCATTTTGGTGGATTTCTATGCGGACTGGTGCGGGCCTTGCCAAACAATGAATCCGGTCCTAGAAGCCGTCATCGGGGAATTGGATGGGAAAATCCAACTCCACAAGCTCAACGTCGACAAGCATCCCCAATTGGCACAGCAGTTTGGCGTGCGGTCCATTCCCCATTACATCCTGTTCAAAAAAGGCAAAATCCTCTGGAGAAAAGGCGGCATCATGACCAAGCGGGACCTGCTGCAGGGATTGAAAGGATTCATTGGATAGCCAAGATGGTCCTTTGGAGTTCTGGAAATGGCATAGTACGCGATGCTATTTTTGATTGGCTAAGGCCAGAACCATCTATCGCTATCCCTCAGGAATACGCTAAAGCACCATTCCTATGAAGCGCTGATCCAGTCGATAATCCAAAAATTGCCTCCTGCTTTAGCTGGGAATTACCTCCTGCTTTAGCTGGAGGGCTATATAGAACATGATGCAAGCTCTGGGCTTTAGCCTAAAAAAGAAGTATGAAAATCGCCCAATGAAGTCACGTGTTGCCAAAAAATAATCCTACCCAAAGTAATAGGCAATTCATCTGGATACTCTTGAACCAACGCACCATTAAACCCTGTCTGGTTGGACAATTACTCCAAGAGCCTTCTCCAATCTTGACCCACTGGTTGAATCAGCTCTTGACAAAGATTACAGAATTGATCACTCATTGAAATGATCTAAAGGACTGAGATAAACTACATTCCCTCGTGAATCAAAAATGATCTGACATTGAAGGGACCATCCAGAGGGGACCTCATAGTCAAAATAAAGCTCTCCGCCCTCTACTCTTTTTTCTAAAGGCTGCCCCATTATTTCGATCACTCTAGTCGTGTCCATTCCAAGTTTTACCAATCTTATTTTCTCGATATTCTCCCATGCTTTGCGATCTTCTTTATCAGGTGCGACTATATAAAGATAACAACATGCACCTATTAAAATTGATGCCGCCAAAGCTGCCTTAAATATTCTGTTCGATCTCAATAGCGTTCCCATCTCGGTGTATAACAAAATTTCCACAACGGCTGGTTGAATCCAGTTAATCATCATTGATTCAAACACCCTTCTAGGTATATTTTAGACCATTGGTCGTGGCTGGGTGTATCAGGATGGCCATCGTGGATGCAACTACACCCTTTTATCAACCCAATTTGTAATTGGAAATCAAGACCAAACACCACTGCGGAATATAGTTTGAGATGAGGTGAATTACAAATTCATAGGGATCGAAAAGCGTAGTTACAAACGCTTGCGCCTTCTCCATTCTACGCCCAGGTGGGGGATACGCCTTGCGCCTACGCCACACTTCGCCCAGGCGGAGATGGAAAGAAAAAACGGCCAAGTGGAAAAAAGAAAACACTATATTGGAACTCAAACTGATTTTTACAGAAGGTAGAAAAAGACTCCGAACACATAGCATAAGAACCAAAATATATTGGGTAGACTAATTCACAAGAAAAGCGTTAAAGTACTTCACCTTATGATTAAGGTGGAAGGATATTGCTGTCGCTACACTACCCAAAACGATTAAGAAAACCGGAATTAATTTATAAGAATTAATTCCGGTGCCATGATCCCAAAGCATTACCACTCCAGCCGTTCCGAAAACTATGGCCACTGGATGAACAAAGCCATAAATAATTGGACGTTCCGCCCTTATCTTGTTAAGGTGATAGCGGGAACTTTTTTTACAACTGGGACAAAGCAGGTTGATGGATTTCCCTACTCTTTTACTGAGCTCTAACCTGTTTGTCTCTTTTGCCTTAATCTTGATCGTACATCCGCAAAACTTGCAATCCGTTACTACTTTCAATCCTTAATACCTTTAAATAGTCTGTTATATTCTTTACTGGCATCACTCGGTGTCCACCCGCTTCCCCTGTTTGCCCCCCCTGAGTGTAGTATATACCTTCGGTGGTGGCTGGGTGTATCCCCAGGTGGGGCTGATATGTTTCACCCATAATTAAAACTAACGTCAAAAAATCGAATTTCAAATTCGTGATGATAAAAAGGTGTAGTTACAAACTACACCTAGCGCCTTCGCCATTCTACGCCCAGGTGGGGAACTCTTTATCAGCTAAGTATTGATATAGATGTATTTATTACTAGATATATACAATGGAAGAAAACTATGGAAATTAAAAGAAAATCAACAATTCTTTTTTTTACTTCTTTTCGAAAACTGTAGGCTGTCAAAAAAGCTGCAAATATCAATACGAAAAATACAGGTATGCCCAAGCCCGTATTGTAAATTGCTTCCGCTTTCCTATGGCAATCTATCGATAATAGATTGGCATCAAAGTAGAAACGTTGGTGCATCAAATAGATTATAAATATCAATGCACTACCAATAGTAGGGAATTCCATTTTTTTCATAATTCTAATATTTCATCCACTTATCCATGTTTCGGTAACCTGTTTTTATTGCTTTCTGGTCTCCCTTAGAATCTCCACCCGTTGTCCATTCATTCAAATTAGAGCCTATTAAAACCTGTGTAAGGGTAAAGCCGTTAGCCCCCCCTGAGTGAAATAAGTACCTTCGGTGGTGGCTGGGTGTATCCCGATGGCTATCTTGGATGCAACTACACCCTTTTATCAACCCAATTTGTAATTGGAAATCAAGACCAAACACCACAGCGGAATATAGTTTGAGATCAGGTGAATTACAAATTCATAGGGATAGAAAAGCGTAGTTACAAACTACGCTTAGTCCCGACAAATCCCTCAGTTACAAAAGCCCAGCCAATTCTCCCTTATTCCTAGGACACTCTCCCGACAGTGTCCTGACCCTGTCCTGACAGTGTCCCGACCTCCACCCGAGTATACTCCGTGTTTATTCCGTGTAGCACAGCTACACCCTTGCATGGTTGAATCAGGTGATTCATACTCAAGATGGATAGCGCTCCCTCACTTACATATCTTCGCCATCGCATCCACGGCCTGCTTCAAGCCTGCCTCCGCGGCCTTTTGTAAATCCCGACAGGCCTCAGCCTTTTTTCCCAAATAATGGTAAGCCAAGCCCCTCTGGTAATTGGCCTGCAGCAGGTCGGGTTGGTAGTACAGTGCCAAGGTATAGGCAGCAATCGCATCGAGGTATTGTTGCTTCTGGTACAGGATGTTTCCCTTCGAAAAATAGGCCTGGGCGTCCATGGGATTGAGTCCTATCGCCCGGTTGTACAACTCCAATGCCTGATCCGCCCGCTTGAGCTTTTGGAGCACATAAGCCTTGTACTTCAGTGCTTCGGCGTCATCGGGTTGGATTTCCAGCACTTTGTCAAAGTCCTCGAGGGCTTCAGTCCACTTTTCGGCCCGCAAGCGTTGATAACCCCGCTGTTTGTAGGACAGCGCAAAGTCCGGCTGGTCCTCGATGGCTTGGTCGTAGAATTTCTCCGCACTTTCCCAATCGCCGGTGGCATTGGCCAAGGCAGCCAGGTATTGATGGGCCATCGGGTGATAAGGATTGATATCGAGCGCTTTCATGAAATCCTCCTTGGCCCGGGCGGTATCACCGGCCATTTCGAAAGCCCTGCCGCGATGCAGGTAGTAATCCGCGGTCCCAGGTGCCAGCGAAATCGCCTCGTCAAAACTCTTTTTCGCTTCCCGCCACTCACCAAGTGCAAGCTGGCAAAGACCGATGTTTTCGAATACATGTGCATTGTTGCCGCTTTGCTGGGTAAAAACACCCGATACACCCGACTGGTAACCCTTACGCTGGTAGATGATGGTTTGGGTCGGCCCGGGGGGAATATGTAGCAGATTGCTGAAATCCTCGAGGGCAAGCGCGTATTGGCCCAAGCGGTAGCGCATCGTGCCACGCAGGAAGATGCCGTCGTAATGCAAGGGGTCGAGTTCTAGGAGGCTGTTCAGGTCAGTCAAAGCGCCCTCCGTGTCTCCGGCCCTATCCCGGACCAGGCTTCGGTAGTAGTAGGGTTCGGTCAGGTAAGGCCGATCCTGGATAATCCCGGAAAGAACGGCATAAGCATCCAAATGCTGCCCCTGTTCGGAAAGCCGCATCGCCTCTTCCAGCTTCTCCTCAAGCCTTTCGTCCTGGCCAAATGCGGGGGTAATGAACAAAATCAAGGCTATGAAAATCCACCATTTCATAGAATGAATATACGGGTATGCGGAATCATAAGTGAACTTGATTTCCAAATTTTCCTCAAGCCCTTCAATGGTTAAACGGCATAAACTTTCAAACAAAAAACCTCCCGAGTATAATCCCGGGAGGCTTTGGTATGTTGTTGAATTTTTTCCTAATATCTCAAATGCGTTGGATATTCGCCCCAATCGCATTCAAGCGCTGATCGATATGCTGATAGCCGCGGTCTATCTGCTCGATGTTGTCGATGATCGAAGTACCCTCGGCGGACATTGCCGCAATCAGCAGGGAAACACCCGCCCGGATATCGGGTGAGGTCATCCGGATGCCTCGGAGGGGATACTTCCGATCCAAACCAATCACCGTGGCCCTGTGCGGATCGCAAAGAATAATCTGTGCCCCCATATCGATCAATTTGTCGACGAAGAACAATCGGCTCTCAAACATTTTCTGGTGTACCAATACCGTTCCCTTGGCTTGGGTCGCCGTCACCAATACGATGCTTAGCAGGTCAGGCGTAAATCCCGGCCAAATCGCATCCGCAATCGTCAGGATCGATCCGTCAATGAAAGTGTCGATTTCGTAGTGCCTTTGGGAAGGGATGTGGATGTCGTCTCCCCTGAAATCCATCTTGATCCCCATCCGCTTGAAAGTATCGGGAATGATCCCTAGGCGGTGAATTTGGGCATCCTTGATCGTAATGTCGGATTGGGTCATGGCTGCCATGCCGATAAAGGATCCGATTTCGATCATATCAGGCAGCATGGTATGCTCGGTACCTTTGAGAGATTTCACCCCTTCGATGTGCAGCAAGTTGGAACCGATGCCAGTGATCTTGGCACCCATCCTGTTGAGCATGTCGCAAAGCTGCTGCAGGTAGGGCTCGCAGGCCGCGTTGTAAATGGTGGTTTTGCCCTCTGCAAGAACCGCTGCCATGACGATATTGGCGGTACCGGTCACGGAAGCCTCGTCCAAGAGCATATAGGCCCCTTTCAGGTTTTTGCCATCGATATGGTAAATCTCGCGCTTGCTATCGTAGTGGAACTCGGCTCCGAGTTTTTGGAAACCAAAGAAGTGCGTATCCATCCGTCTACGGCCAATCTTGTCGCCTCCAGGCTTGGAAAGACGTCCATGTCCAAAGCGCGCCAATAAGGGTCCGAGTATCATCACGGACCCGCGCAGTGCGGAAGCTTTTTTCAGGAATTCATCCGTATCCAGATACTGGAGGTTTACGTTGTCCGCCTCAAAGCTGTAAGATTCTGGCCCGAGCTTCTCGACTTTGACTCCCATATCCGAAAGCAAGTCGATCAACTTCACGACGTCCCGGATATTGGGGATCTTGTGGATGGTGACTTTTTCGGGCGTGAGCAGGACAGCACAGAGAATCTGCAAGGCTTCGTTTTTGGCGCCTTGGGGAATAATTTCGCCCTTGAGCTTCAGGCCGCCGGTGACTTTGAATGATGACATTTATCTACGCTTTTTGGGGTGGCCGCCGTTTCTTCTTCTGTTGTGGTCAAACTTCCTGCGGTGCTTGGCAGCACGATCCGATTCTTGCTCAGAAGGAAGCTGGAAATCACGTCTCGTATTGGTTTCGAAAAGGCCCATTTCACGGACTTTGTCCAAATCGATATGAAGCTTACCCTTGGACAGGGTTTTGATATCGTCAAGGATAATTCCGTCGTCGAAATTGTCCCTATTCCAAGTCGAATGGAAACTCCGCATCAGCTGTCCGATATAGATGATCGCAGCTTCCTGCTCCTCATCGTCTTCGATTTCGACAGCCTTCTCGATGAGCTTTTCGATGTTTCGACCATAGTGTTTGAACTTGACCTCTCCTTTCGGATAGCCGACGCGCTTGGGCTTGCGGTCAAGAATCTCGGGTTCGGGTGCGGGATAGGGTCCATCCACATCCAACTTGAAGTTGGACATGATGTGGAGGTCGTCCCAGATTTTTTGGTCATTCTCTGCCTTCATTTGGGGGTTGAGTTGTTTGACCATTTCCACCAAAAGAAAGGCGCTTTGTGTTCTTTTATCCCTATCCTCCATAGCAGAAATATGTACGGCAAGACGTTGGATGTTTTTGCCGTACTCCTTCAGGATGACGGACTGTTTATTGGTTTCTGTATTGCTCATGGGGTTGTCCCGTCTAAGTAGTGATCAAGAAAAAAACTTGTATCAGGGATTGTTCAGTCGATGATTCGAAGCTTCGCAAAGCTAAGTAATAATGTTTTCTCTCCAAAATTTTCAAATTGTATCGTGGCTTTTCTGTTAAGTCCCTCAATTTCAATCCTAAGCACCTTCCCATATCCAAACTTCGGGTGCTCCACGAGCATGCTTTCCTTCAGGTTGTTGGTATTGGATGGTTTGAAGTCGGGACTCGGGCTATGGACTTTGGCGGTGGTCATCGGCCTCACCTGCGGACCTTTGATGCCAATAAAGCCCGAACGGGGTTCGACGGACTCGTTTCTCAATGCCCCTGAAAGCGCGGTACTCATCCGCTTATTGACCCGAATGGTAGCGGGATCGACTTCTTCCAGAAATCGGCTTGGTTCACAGTTAAGCAATCTGCCAAACCGGTACCGTGTCAAAGCATAGGTCAGGTAGAGCTTTTCCATCGCACGGGTGGTGGCAACGTAAAACAGCCTCCTCTCCTCTTCCAGGTCCTCCCGACTTTGCATCATCATTTGGGAAGGAAAAAGGTCTTCCTCCATGCCCACCACAAACACCTGCTTGAATTCCAAGCCCTTGGAAGAGTGGATCGTCATCAAAGTGACGGCGTCGCTTGTATCCTTGTCCCGGTCATTGTCCGTCAACAGGGCAATTTCCTGCAAAAACGCTCCCAAGCTTTTATCTTCATTCTCAGGACTATCGACGTATTCCTTGATCGCATTGAGCAATTCCTGGACGTTTTCATAGCGGTTGAGCCCTTCGATGGTCTTGTCCTCATAGAGTTCCTTCAACAATCCGGATTGCTTGGCAATGGTATTGGCAGCTTCGTAGGCATCCTTTCGCTCTACTTCGATCCCAAAACTCTTGATCATCGTGGCGAAATCATCCACGGCATTGGCTGCCCGACCGCCCAGGAAACTAGTGGCATTGAGGATCACTTCCCAAAGCGGGATATCATGTTCGTATGCCGCGACGATCATTTTCTCGACCGTACTGTCTCCGATGCCCCTTTTCGGAAAATTAATAATCCGCTTGAAAGCCTCCTCGTCGTCCTTATTGACTACATAGCGCATATAGGCCATGAGGTCTTTGATTTCCTTTCTTTGGTAAAATGACAATCCACCGACAATCTTGTAGGTGATGTTCATTTTCCGAAGGGCTTCCTCTATGGCACGGGATTGTGAGTTGGTGCGGTACAGGACCGCAAAATCCGAGTTGTTGAGTTTCTTGTTATTCTTTTCCTCGAAAATCGTCGTAGCTACCAGCTTTCCTTCCTCATTGTCCGAGCTTGCCTTGATCAGCTCGATCTGCTCGCCGTGGTGGTTTTGGGTCCAGACTTCCTTTTTGAGTTGGGCCTTATTTTTGGCAATGATGCTGTTGGCTGCCTGGACAATGTTCTTGGTAGAACGGTAATTTTGCTCCAGTTTGACCACAAACAAATCAGGATAATCCCGCTCAAAATTGAGGATGTTTTGGATATCTGCACCCCTGAAGGCATAGATACTCTGCGCATCGTCGCCCACCACACAGATGTTTTGGTGCACGGCAGCGAGTTTTTTGGTGATGAGGTATTGGGAAAGATTGGTATCCTGAAACTCGTCCACCATCACATACCGAAACCGCTGCTGGTACTTGTTCAACACATCCAAATGATCCCGGAAGAGGACATTGGTATTGAAAAGCAGGTCGTCAAAATCCATCGCGCCGGATTTGAAAAGGCGCTTTTGATAAGTCTTGTAGATTTCGCCCATCAGCGGCTTCATCGCAAGCGCATCTTCATTTCTAAGGTCTGCATTTCCAAGGTAAGCCTCCCACGAGATCAGTCTGTTTTTGGCACCGGAAATACGGGAAAGGACCGTACTTGGCTTGTAGACCTTGTCGTCCAGTTTCATTTCCTTGACGATTGCCTTGATCAACGACTTGGAATCGTCCGTATCATAGATCGAAAAATTGGATGGATATCCCAGCAAATGCGACTCAACCCGCAGGATTTTGGCAAATGTCGAGTGGAAAGTCCCCATCCAGGTATTCCTTGCTTCCAGTCCGATCAATTTCTCGATCCGGTGCTTCATCTCACTTGCCGCCTTGTTGGTAAAGGTCAAGGCCAAAATCTGAAAGGGGTCAACGCCTTTGGCATGGATCAAATGCGCGATCCGCATCGTCAGGACACGGGTCTTACCCGAACCGGCACCTGCGATGATCATCAGGGGCCCTTCGGTATGTTCTACAGCTTCTCTTTGGGGGGGATTGAGTCCTTTTAAATAATCCATGCAACAAAACTCCAACAGCTTCCAAAGTTAAGGTTTTTTGTCGGGGGGGAAAGGAGATAACTGAAATGTTGTCCGTCACTGCTGGAAGTTTTTAAGGCTGAAAAAAATCAAATTCCAACTTCAGCGTTTGCCTTAAAACAAGGCAGTCACCTGCATCCGGCCGATGTGTACGACCCGATCCAAACCCTCCGAATTCCTACCCTCGTAGACGACATTCATCTGAAGTCCCTCGCCGATCTTTTGCAGCAAGCTCAAGGTCCAAGTAATATTATTTCCCACAGTGAGTGCATTGAGCATCTCGTAACCGACGGGGCTATTGGCAATGCCATTGTACTCGAGGTAGGAATACCTAAGATTCGCATTCAGCGTGGTCTTGATGGCCTTGGCGTAGCGGAGTTCCAGTCCTGCTTGGTGCATGATCGACTCTTCGTTGAATTCAGTGTTGGCGACATTTTGCTTGAGCGTGTATTGGTATAGCAAGGTCGTTCGGAACAGACTGCTGGGCTGCCAGGCGAGTTCCGGACCAAGTGCGGATTGTTCTACCCAATAATTCCTGTTTTCCAAAAAGTCCGAGTTGGAGATTCTTCTCCCCTTTTGTCCCAAAAGCCGCAGGTTGATACTTGGGCTGAAGTTATACCGGGTATTGAGTCGCCAGTCCTTTTGTGCCAAATCATCAAAGCCCCCTGCGAGCAGTTGCTTGTTTTGGTTGTCAAAAAGAGAAAGGTCGAAGCCATATTTTGCAGAAGAACGATTGAAGAAAAACGTTGAACGAATTACCTGTCGGACGGACAACAAATCCTCCGGTGCAAATCCGCCGACAAACGGATTGACCCGATCCCAAAAATCATCTGATGTGATTTTCTTCTCAATGCTGACGCTGGTGGTGTTGGAGAACTTCTGGAGAAACTTTTGCATCATTCCCCCATCGCGCCAGTTATCGGGAAACTTGGCATTGAGTCGATAATTGAATATCGTAGTGTAGGCCTGCACAAACTCCGTGGTGGGCACAAACACCTTGATGAAGTTCTTTTCTTCAGGATTAATCGCGATGAAAAACTCATTGAGCTGCTGGATTCCGTCACCGTTGTCGTCGCGCCATGTATGCGTTCCTTCGCCAGTTGGCACGGGCAGAAACACAAATTCGCGCCTGAATTCCCTGCCATTCCCGAGTGCATAGCTCAATTCGTTTCGGATATTGTTTTTTGCCAAAGTCCCCAAATAATCAACTTTTCCAAGTACGGTCGTCTCCCTGCCGGCTCCTGTTCTGATCAAATCCAATTCACGATAAGTAAAGGTAGCGCTGAGATCGTGGTTATTGAACCGCCGTTTGAAACCGAAGTTGGTTTGCCGCGCTTCGGTATCTCGGACCATTACGCCATCGATCGGAAAATCATCCGCACGTACCGAAGCGTTGACAAATGCTGAAAAAGGAAGCGTGTCGTTGGTCTGCAGGTAGACGAAATGCTCCAAAAAGTTCATCGCGGTACTCACGACCGAATCGCGTTCGATGTCCTTTACGGCATTGCGATCGAGGATCAAACGGTAGCCGGGGACAAAAATCCGAGACTTGTAACGAATGTCACCCGTATAGCGGACCCAAGCCGAATTGAGGCGATTGACGTCGGCATTGAGCCCAAAGAATTCCTGTTTAACAAAAATCCTCCTGCCAATCTGTTGGTTCCACTTCGCCAGGTGCTGCGTCCCTCCGAGCACCTGACCGCGGTTTCTAAGGTTAAAACGGTAGCTAAACTGGTTGTCGGCGTCCCTGCTCAATTCGACCTGGGTATTGAAAATCCGCTCATGTGCCGGGACGGACATGTCCTCTTGCTGCAAGCTCCAATCCCTGTCAAATTCGATGTAGCGCAGGCGGTCGATAAAGCTGAAATGCTGCGAATTGTATTCAAACTCTGTCAAAGACCGAAACTTGTAACCAGGAAAAACACCTAAAACCCTGTTTTCGGATAGAATACCTGACTTTACGCCGAATCCTTGGTTGGTCTCATTACCCAAGTCGGAGAACAGGTTTTGGTCGGTATTTGAAAATGCCAACTCGGTATAGACCTGTTCATGTTCGGTAATCTTGACTCTGGATCCGGCGGTAAACATTTGCTTTTTGTTCGGTGCCGGCAACGGGGCAAAAATCGAGTAATTGCCCTGCGGGACACCTTGGATCGAGGGAACAAACCTAAAGACCGGGCCATTTGACAATTGCTTTTCCCTGACGTAATCGCCTTTTTCCTGTCCCACTTCCGTAAACGCGATCGCAAAATGGGCAACCTGGGGATCTATCGAATACTCATAGTACACGATAGGATTACCAAGGTCATCGACATCTTCCAACTTTCGGTACAGTATCCGATTTGGGTCGAAGGCTACACTGTCTACTCGCGGCACGAGGGCACTGCCCACATCGTTTCCTACCGAGGCTAAAAGCCGCTTGTCTTCGTCTGTCATGTCAAAAAACAGCGGTCGATTGCGGTTATCCTGTTCCCGGTAGTAATTCATGTACAATGACACCCGGTCGGTCTCCTGGATATGGTTGGCAGTCAGGATGGATCTCGAATAGTCACGCTCCGCATATTCGAAATCGATCCGAATACGTGTGTATTTGGTAATCAAGACATTGGGCGTGAATGTAATCTCGCCTTGGTTGTAGTCAATGACATAGTCGTAGTTGAATCCGCGCTGGAGCAGTCTGCCGTCATAGAATACCCGCTCCGAATTGGCCATGATGATGACGAAGCGCTCATTTTGGGGTCCGGGAATGCGGTAGGGTCCCAAGGTTCCCTCACTGACTTCCAGCACGATGGAAGCAAACTTGCCCTTGGCCACTGAAATCCCGCCTTGGGTAGAAGCCTTCCATTTATCTCCGAGGCGATAGTTGGTAGTGGCTTGTGCACCCTGCACGTTTTTATAATAGCGTAGAAACTCAGACCTGCGTTGCGTCAAAACCACATCTCCAGCTGCCAAGTTGAATCGATCGTTGTACAATTCGACCAACACCCGATCAAAATCCTGCAACTGCTGGGTATTTCCTTCCGGCTGAAAGGGAACGTTTTGGTCGGTAATGCTGGCGCGGATATTGAGATTCTCGGCAAGCTGTCCGCTGAGTTGGAGATTGAGGGAAGAATTGACGAAGAGGTTTTGGGTATTTCCAAAAGAAACTCCTCGGGTAAGATTCCCGGATTTGTTGAGGTTGGTTGTCGGAAAAAGTTCCTCCCGAAAATCAAAAGTCTGTACGGCCTTGCGCCTGTTGTCCTTGAACAGTGCCATCGAATCATAATCAGCGGCCAAGGTCCTGCGTGCGTATGTCTTGGAAAAATCATACGGAAAAGTCCGATAGCATATCAGCAGTGAATCGGGGACTTGCTGTGCTTCCATGCTAATCTTGATCTGCTTGGTGGCCAGCGAATATTGGTAAGGATAGGATTTTTGGCTTTTGTCCGTCACTCGGATACTTTCCTCTGCGACCGGAAGCGAATCCAACACAAATGCCTTTCCCACCTCCTGGGTTGAAACCCAGCGGCATCGTTCCTGCTGGGCCCAAGCGGCAGGACCCAGCAATAGCATGCAACCCAGAAGGGTGAGGAAGAAGGAGGAGCGCATCAAATGGCGAATAAACTCCCTAAGGTACTATTTTCAATAAGAACTAGGCGTGTAGCAGAACACAAAGCATTTTAACGGGTATAAAAGAAAAAAATCCGGGAGCCAAGTCCAATGCTTGCGATCAATGTGGTTCTGTATCAAGGGCTAGATCAAAAGAAAGGAAGAAAGACGTTCCTTTCCCTTCCTCGGTCTCGAACCATATTTTGCCCCCTTCCGTCTCCACACCGCGTTTTGCGATGGCTAAACCTAAGCCGGAGCCTTCCGACTTGGTGCTGAAGTTTGGCATGAATATTTTTTTCCTGAGTTCTTTGGGAATGCCCATGCCGTTGTCCCTGACTTCCAACACTACCTGTTTTTCTACCTCTCGCAGAAATACGTGGATTACGGGCTTCCTATTGGGGTCATTGGCTTGGAAACCGTTTATTATCAAGTTGGCGACAATCCTTCCGAATAGCTGTTTGTCACCCACGACAGGAAGGGTATCTCGATCCGTAAGATCTCCAAAAATGACCTTCTCATTTTCCCTGTTTTTGAAAAGCTCCAAAGTGCCCGTCACCAATTCCTTGAAATCCATCAATTCCTTCTTCGGCGTCGGCATTTTGGCAAAGTTGGAAAATGAGGTAGCGATGTCACTCAAGGTATCGACTTGATGAATTAAGGTTTCCACCGGTTTCTTGAGCTTTTTCGGATCGTCCAGATTGCCCTCTGCCTGAAGCCTCAGCATATGCTGCAGGGTGAGCTTCATCGGTGTGAGCGGGTTTTTGATCTCGTGGGCTACCTGCTTGGCCATTTCCCGCCACGCGGATTCCTTCTCGGACTCGGCAAGGTCCTTTTTACTTTCCTCCAACTTGTAGAGCATGTTGTTGTATTCGTTGACAAGCATGCCGATCTCATCGTTGGCAGGCCAGTACATCGGTTCGTTATTATCGAGGCCCGTTGATTTGAGTTTTTGGGTAAGAAGCTTAAATGGAAAAGTCAGGTTTCGGGAAACAAAATAGGAAATGAACAAAAACAGCACGAAGACCAATACGAAGATATTGATAATGTTGCTCAGCACATCCGCAATCAAGAAATCCAGTTCGGTCTCGGACTCGAAAAACGGTACGGCAACAATAGCCTGTACCTCCTGTCCATCTTTGGATCTAATAGCCGAATAAACAGATTTGAAATTAAGATTGCCGATCTTCTCCTCAAGTAACGTGATATTGTTTTGCCCCTCCACCAAATCGACGATTGCCCGAGGATTGATAAACTCGGTAAGGACCTTCTTTTCGAAGATATTGGGTTGCGAAGTGGCCATCAGGTAGCCAAACCGATTGTATAAATTAATGTCTGTGTCCGCGGTTCCCGACAGGTTATTCATCACCTCTTGCAGCTCGTCACGTTCAAGCAAACCCTCTTTGCGTCGCTCGATCACAGGCGTCAGGTTATCCCGCACGAGGGATGCCTTTTGGATATACTGCCTGTGAAGTTCTTCTTGGTAAGAATTTGTGAACAGCCCCACGATGATCAAGCTGATGACGAAAATCGGCACAAAAAAGGCAAAATTCAGGTAGAGTTGGAGCTTGGTCGCATAGGTGAAGTCTACTTTTCCCCTTTTCACCAAAAGCGTCCCGAAAATCATACCGATCAGCGTAAAGATGATAAAACCCAAAAAATACAGGGAAATATCCGCAAGGATATAATAGATCGGGTAAACAGAGGAAGAGACAATCACCACCTTTTGCTCCTGCCTCACCCCAATATGGTGATATCCGCCACGGTAAATCCCCTTTTCGAATAATGCGGGCTGATTGAGCAAATCACCCAAACCCGATGCGCGGTAGTTGAACAATCCGACCCCATATTGCAGCTGTCCATCTTCGTAGACAGCAAAGTCGAACTTCTTCTCATTAATCCCACCCATGAACTTTTGGTCGATCAGCAATTTGGGGAAGACCGAGCCCGGCAGCACCCGTAGTTGGTCGAGCTCCAAGAAAATTGTTCCGAGGTACACGTCCTGCCGAAACATGGGTATAAAAGCAAAATATTGGCTTCCATCCCTTTCAGTGCCTCGTTTTGTAAAATAAAGACCGCGGACGGAAGTGGCATTATCGCTGTTGATATAGCGGCGCTGCAACTCTTCCAAGTTTGCCGTGGAACTCCGATCGAGAATATTCTCTCCCACAGCGTTGAATGCACTGATTTTCAATAGGTACTGATCAAAATAATTGATCATGTGTATTTTCCTTATCTTTTTGTCGATGGCATCCTTTTGCATCAAAGGATCGGAAAGAGTGTTTTTGATGAACAAATCATTCCCGATTCGCTGGATGATGTCGGCAAGGAAAAACTCCGCCAAAACATCGTTTTCCACCAACTGCTCTGTCCCAAAACTCACCTTTGACTTATAATTCCGCTCCAAATACACTTCGTGTGAAGCTACTCCCGTCACTATTGCGGTCATCAGGCAGCCAAAAAAGAAAATCAGAAAGGCGTTTAAACCAATCTTGAAGATGTGGCGGTACAAACTGAAGTTGACAACAACTGCCAAGAGTAGGAAATGTGCCGCGAAAGCAATTGACCACACCCAATCCCAATATGCCAGAAATACCAAAACAGGTATGGCAAATCCAACCAATAGGTAAATAGCATGGGGCTTTTTGAATGGGTTTTTGTGGAAAAAAAGGCCCAATACCAAAACTGAAAACAGAAAGTAGCCTGCACCTCCCAAATACACGATCGCCAAACTGATGACCATGTACTTGTCCAAAGTCGGAAGGTTCAGAATATTGAGGTCCCATTGGGAGTTGGACAGGATATCGATATACAATCCATAAAATGCTATCAAGCAAAGGGTAGACGCCGTATAGGCCAAAAGCAGGTAAATGCCGTTCTCTTGCGCTATCACCCGGTTTTTCACCCAACTCTTGAACTCATCCTTGGAAAAAAGCGAAAACACCATCCCAAAAACGATCGATGCGCAGACCATGTTCAGGAACAAATCACCCAAACTCGAATTGAACCATGACGAGGCATAACCTGATGGATCGAACAAATCGAAATTGAAGAAGCTCTGGGGAAAGCTGAAAAATATCATCAAAGCCCGAACAACCGTCAATACGAACGTTGCATAGAAGATCGCTTTCCAATAATTTCCTTTGCGCCAATTTAGCCTGACCATCCCAAAGGTAAGGACCGTCAGCAATGCCATCAGGGAAAAGAAGAAAACCAACACAGCAATCTTATTGCCAGGTTCATCGGGCATCATCTCCGGGTCAAACTGAACTGAAAACAGAAACTCTCCACGCTTACCGGTGATATCCAAAAAACCCGGTTCCTGGGTTGCGGAAAGAGTCAGCGGCGGATCATTGAAAACCGCTGAATTGAATCCCGACTCAAGGTATTGGTTTTGAAAATCCCTTTTCTGGAACAGCGGATACCATTGGATCAGCCAATATCCCTGGCTGTTTCTTGAAAACCTGCGGATTTTAGAGTAGTAGATTCCCTTGCTGTTTTCCAAAATACGCTGGGTTTCCTTTGGATTGATCATGTCAAAGGACGGCATGTGTGAAAAATCAGACCAATACACCAAGTCCCCAGCTTCGGAAAAAACATAATATGGATGAAACGCCTCGACAGTCAGTGTGGTAAAGGTGAGTGGATCTTCGGGACGATTATCGAGCAACAGCCGCAAATAGTCCTGTCCAAATTCATCTTCGATCTTTTGGATCTTTTCGGAAATCGACGCCGCAAGTCTATCCTCCTCTTTTTCCTGAAACAGAAAAAAACTTAACATAAAAAATACCCCCAATCCGAGGAGGGCCAAAAACAAAAAAAATCTGGTGGACTGCTGCATAACCATAAGTTACGCAAAAAGCAAAATCCGTACCCCTACTTTGATCATGAATCAATATTTTTCACCGTGAAAAAGAAATTTCTTCTTCCGGCTCTTTGCATGGCGGTACCACAGGTATCCCAATACCATTGCTATGAGGTAGGGCATACTCAGCAGGTACAGAATCCCCATATTCAAGCCAGCGCCAATTGTCGTTTCTCCGTTACTGACGTTGTTTTCGATAGTCGTACGGCACATAGCGCACTGGGAATAGGAAATACCATGAATCGTCAAAAAGACCAATGCGGAAAAGAATAGGGTTTTGAAGATTTTCATTTTTCCTTGCTACTTGTCAGAAATTATAATAAGGTCTAATCATAAGATAGACAATAACACCAGTCATGGACACATAAAGCCAAATAGGATAAGCAAACTTAACGATTTTTCTATGTTTGGCCCTTTGGTCTGTATGTCCGTAGTAATATGCCAACAGGATCGGAAAAAGGGCTACCGCCGCCAATACAATATGGGTAATGAGGATGAAGTAATAAACTGGTCGTATCCAGCCTTGCCCCCCGAAAGGCGTACTTTCGGCGGAGGCATGGTAGATCACATATGATACCAAAAAAATCGCTCCCAGTCCCATAGCCGTTGTGATAGCGGCCCTATGAAATTCGATATTTCCCTGTTTGATAAATGCCAACCCCAAAATAAGCGATAGCGATGCAGCCGTGTTGATCACTGCGTTAAGGTGTGGGAGAAAGTACACCCAGTCACTTGCCAGGTCCAACTTGGAAGGCATAAACAGTAAGATTGCTACGACAACAGGGACCGCAATCGCAATCCCCACGATCCCCCTGTAAACTTTCTTTTCTTTACCAACAGAAATAGTGCTATTCTTTTCCATGCATTAGAATTTTAATCTCCAATATCAATCTATCAACCTCATCTCGATTCGTACCGCTGTAATATCCACGAATCCTGCCTTCCCCATCTACCAATACAAATTTGTCGCTGTGCACAAAATCCTCTGCCACGCCCATCCCATCGAGAGTTGGGAGGATAAATCCGCAGCGTGCGAGTTCATAAATCTTTGTTTTGTCACCGGTCAGAAAATGCCATTTTCCAGCAGTCGCATTGTGATCTTTGGCATAAGATGAAAGGATTTCCGGCGTATCATATTCGGGATCAATAGAAATCGAAAATATTTGCACGTTGGATTCATCCCGAAAAGCGGCATCCACACGCTCCATTTCTTTGGACATCACAGGGCATATACTCGGGCAAGAAGTAAAGAAAAAATCCACCACGGTGATTTTGTCCTTCATGTCCTTTCTACCCCGGGCCTTGGCGTCTTGGTCCGTCAGCTCAAAATCAGGAATGTAATGCTGTCCGCTTTCCACCACGTTGCATTCCTTGAAAGGATTTTCAACCCCATCTTGGTAGTAAATCGGGATATCGTATTGGTTGGTACCGAATGTCTTGAGAAACAGGATGATCAGCACTGGAATCATCAGGATACAGAGCAACACAAGCCCCTGCAATATCCTTAGTCCTTTCATGTTTGTCGATGCTTTGAGTAGTAAACAAAAAAGTAGGTTGAAGTTCCTACTTCAACCTACTTTTTTTCAATTTTTTTTACACAGACCGATTTACCACCTGATATGGAAGATGTCGGTACCTTCCTTTACCAAGGCTATCACCAACCACACCAAGAAAATGAGTGGGACGATGATCGAATAGAAGAGAGGCTTAGCCTCATCTCCCAAGTGCATAAATACCATCATGATGTACTTGGCTTTCCAAATCGTCAGTGCGATGAAGATACCATAGAGGAGCAAGCCTCTCGGGATGGTGAACGCAAATACGAATTCGATTGAGGTCAAGATCAAAAGTATGAAAGCTGTTTTCCAAATTTTCTTGATTTTCTCCTCGTCTCTAGGAATTACTTCCAATGCCGGTTTATTTCCGTGTGATGCCATATACAATATATCGTTAGATCAAATAGAAGAATGTAAATACAAATACCCAAACCAAGTCTACAAAGTGCCAGTAGAGACCAATCTTTTCAACCATCTCATAGTGACCTCTCCTCTCGTACACACCAACGGCAGATTGGTAAAACGCAAGGAACAAAAGGAAAACGCCAATGGTCACGTGGAATCCGTGGAAACCGGTGATGAAGAAAAACAACTGCGCAAATGCCGCTGGACCATATTCATTCACCGAAAGATTCGCCCCATGCACAGTCTCGGTAACCACCTGACCTAGTTTATTGACGTAGGTGATCAATGAACCACCATCAGTTCCATGGATAAAGTGGGTCCATTCCCAAGCTTGGCAGCTCAAGAAGGTAATACCACCAAGAAGCGTCCAAAGTAGCCATTTGGTGACGTCATTTCTGTCATTTCTGTGGCCTGCCTCTACTGCGAGAACCATCGTCACGGAGCTCATGATCAAAATAAATGTCATCAAGCCCACAAAAGCCAACGGAGGATGCACACTGTGGGTGAATGGAATGGCGTCAAACACCATTTCAGGCACAGGCCAGTATTCATTCGAGCCTACAAACTGGTCTGCCGGTCCAGCATACGCCGGATAACTTACCCTGATCGAGGCATAGGTGATCAAAAATGCGGCAAAGGTGAAGATATCCGAGAGCAGGAAAAACCACATCATGAGTTTCCCGTAGCTCGCTTTCAGTGGCTCGTTACCACCTCCCCAGACACCTCTTTTGGGGCTCACCCCAATCGCTGTTGCAGTCGTTGACATATAAATTCAGTTTACTATTAATGGTTCAATAAAAGGAACATAAACAAATAAATCCACAAACCTCCGAGGAAATGCCAATACGTTACCAACATTTCCATCCTATCCATACTCTTTGAATGGACTTCGTACTTGAAGGACGAAATTAATACAATAATCAGAAATATCACACCACTGATCAGGTGCAAGGCATGTAGTCCTGTGAAAACATAAAGAAATGACCCCGCAGGATTACCCACGAAGAATACATCCCGGTCAACTAAGGCGACCCAACTGTACCACTGACCAACAAGGAAAGTGAGACCGAGCACCGTAGTAATGATCATGCCGGTTTTCAAATTACCCAATTCATCTTTTTTTGCTGAAAGATACGACCAATGAAGCGTCACACTACTCAGGATAATCACCCCGGTCGTATACCAAAATATTTCAGGCAAATCAAACTCCAGCCAATTCCCCTCAGACTGTCTCACAATATATGCACTTGTCATCGAGGCGAATATCATGACCACCGTAACGATAAACAGCCACAGTGCGAACTTCTTTGGATGCATCGCTATCGGCTGCTCCGCATTTTCTACAAAGGCAAATTTTTCTTCCATCTTTCCTACACTTTATCCAACAAATATGCAATCTGCACTACAGGCAGGTAAATAAACGAACCAAACATGATCCTCAAAGCTGATTTTCTCGAGCAATCACGCATCAGTGAAAATGTCTGGGCCAAAAACAAAACCCCACAAACAGTCGCGATCACGCCCGAGTTTATCCCTGTTAAACCAAAATAGGTTGGCAACAATCCCAAGGGAAGCAAAAACAGCGTATAGACCATAATCTGTATCGCAGTATTCAGATCCTGTCCACCACCGCTAGGCAGCAATTTGAATCCAGCCCTTTTGTAGTCCTCATCACTTACCCACGCAATAGCCCAAAAATGTGGGAATTGCCAGATAAACTGAATCCCAAAAATGATCAGCGCTTCATGGGAAATCATCCCTGTCGCCGCAGTCCATCCCAACAAAGGTGGCATTGCACCCGGAATTGCACCTACGAACACGGCAATTGGCCCAACCCGCTTCAATGGTGTGTATACAAACACGTACAAAACCATGCTCAGCAAACCAAGCATGGTGGTAAGCGGATTGGTGGATATCCATAGAATCGAAATCCCCAACAAAGCGGTCGCAAACGTGAAAAAGTATGCCTCTGTCAAGGAGATCAACTGTAGTGGAAGAGGACGGTTCTGGGTCCGCTTCATCAGCTTGTCAATATCCCTTTCCCAAATCTCGTTGGCCGCACCCGAAGCACCTGAAACCAGAAAGCCGCCGAGCATTAGTCCAAAGAATTTTTCCCAGGAGAAGAAAGTACCAGAATCCCCAAGAATAAACCCAAACATCGCCGAAAACGTCACCAAGGCCGACAAGCGAAATTTGACCAAATCCATGTAGGCTCTCAATCGAACCGACAAATGGCTCAAGACACTTTTATCCGAAATATCAACTGTGTTCATTTCTGACAGAAACCAATTTTAAATTCTTTTGTGAATTCAGCTGCATCAATAACACAAACTGAATCCCGATAATCAAGGATCCAAACAACAAATGAATCGGCTGAAGAAATGCAGGAATCGCGAAATAAGCCATTCCTACACCAGAAACAATCTCCACCAACAACACAAGCACCAATATTTGACTCCACTTATAAATGCCAGCCCTTCTGATTGAATGCTGGTATACCTTCACAAAGAACAAAACATGAACCCCGAGAATCAGAAGGGAATAACTCCTGTGTATCAGAAACTCGAGACCGAGCTGCGCAATCCACTCTCCCCTTACCATATTCCCGAACTCAACCGCCACCATGTCAACCTGTTCCCGAACTTCCGTCCCCAACACGATCTGCCCGAGCATCAACACCAAGCCTAACATCAGCAAATTGTAAAGGAAAGACGACTTTTCCGTTTGGTGAAAAACCGGGTACTTAAGCTTGTAGGCTTTTTGATGAATGAAGAGCAACAATCCTACTATCAAGAGCGCCAACATCATGTGAACCGTAATCATCCAAGGCAACAAATTGGTGGATACTACGATCGACCCTATCCAGCCCTGAAATATCACCAACACGAGTGTAAGTATCGAGATCACCGGTATCGATTTGTCTACTGCAAATAAGGGCAATGATCTCCAAACCGTTAGAATCACCAACATCCCGATTGCGACCCCGATCAACCTGTTGACGTACTCTATCCAAGTTTTCACAGCGTTAAACGGTTGCTCAACAAGGATAGACTTGTCGTTCTTGATTTGATCTGCTTTCTCGTTGAAGCCAAGACTTTCCAACTGGGCAACAAAACGGTCGTTTTTTTCAACCCTTTTTGCGGCATAAATCTCTTGATAATTTTTTGGGAGCTGGCTCTCGCTCGTCGGCGGAACCCAGCTCCCAAAACATTTTGGCCAGTCGGGACAGCCCATACCAGAACCGGTACTTCGTACGATCCCTCCGACAAATATGAGGAAATAAACAGCTATCACAGTGACCAAACTGATCCTGCGAAAGCTGCTTATCTGATTAAGATGCTTTTGATTCATTAGCGACCAACAATGTCTCTTCATCAGCGATGATCGCCTTTTCCAATTTCACAAGCTCTTGCTCATGAGGAAGATTGGACTCTGGAGTCGCAGACAAAGGCACAGTTTGAGGAATGAAATCTTCCGGCGCTCCTGGCTTTGAATAATCATAAGGCCATCTGTACACCGCTGGGATCTCTCCCGGCCAGTTACCATGACCCGGATGCAAAGGCGTAGTCCACTCAAGTGTGTTGGATCTCCACGGATTCAAGGATGCCACACGGCCTCTGTACATGGAATAGAAGAAGTTGAACAAGAATATCAATTGGGCGGCAAATGTTACGATAGCCGCAGCAGACACAAACATGTTCAAATCTGTGTACATATTGGAAAACTCAAAGTTTGTCCAAGTGTAGTACCTTCTTGGGAACCCGGCAATTCCGATATAGTGCATCGGGAAAAACACCATGTACACTCCGATAAATGTCAACCAGAAATGCACATACCCTAGCCTCGCATCCATCATCCTTCCAAACATCTTGGGGAACCAGTGGTAAACACCAGCCATAAGACCAAAGAAGGATGCCGAACCCATCACGAGGTGGAAGTGTGCCACCACGAAATAGGTGTCATGAAGTTGAATATCAATAGCCGAGTTTCCTAGGAAAATACCAGTCAAACCACCTGAAATGAAGAATGATACCAAGCCAATAGAGAACAACATACCCGGCGTAAAGATCAGATTACCCCTCCACAGCGTTGTGAGGTAGTTAAACACCTTCACCGCAGACGGAATCGCAATAATCAAGGTAAGGAACATGAAGATCGATCCAAGGAACGGATTCATTCCAGAAACGAACATGTGGTGCGCCCATACAATGAATGAGAGGATCGTGATACCCAACATGGAAATCACCATTGCCTTGTATCCAAATATTGGCTTGCGTGAATTGGTTGCAATAATTTCGGATGTGATGCCCAATGCAGGCAACAAAACAATGTATACTTCAGGGTGTCCGAGGAACCAGAACAAATGCTGGTAAAGCACAGGACTACCGCCAGTATTAGGCAAAGGTTCGCCACCGATGTAGATATCGGAGAGATAAAAGCTCGTACCAAAACTCCTGTCAAACACCAAAAGCAGCGCAGCTGAAAACAGCACAGGGAAAGAAAGAAGCCCAATTACCGCCGTAAGGAAAAACGCCCAAATCGTCAACGGTAGTCTGGAGAACGACATACCTTTAGTCCTCAGGTTAATTACCGTGGTGATATAGTTGATACCGCCCAAAAGAGAAGAGGCTATGAAACATGTCATCGCAATCAACCACAAGGTCATACCCAATCCTGAACCAGGAATGGCCTGCTCCAAAGCAGATAAAGGAGGATAAACAACCCATCCACCAGCAGCTGGACCAGTCTCAATGAAGAGGGAAACGAACATAATCACACTGGACAAAAAGAAAAACCAGTATGACAACATATTCATAAATCCAGACGCCATATCCCGGGCACCAATCTGGAGGGGAATCAAGAAGTTGGAGAATGTACCACTCAGGCCAGCTGTCAACACAAAGAATACCATGATGGTACCGTGCATTGTAACCAGAGCCAAATAGAAGTCTGGGTCAAGCTTTCCCTCTGCAGTAATCCATCCACCCAAGATCGGTTTCAAGAATTCCAATTGCATGTCAGGGAAACCCAATTGAAGTCTGAAAATTACTGACAACAAACCACCAATGATTGCCCAAAAGATACCTGTGATCAGAAACTGCTTTCCGATCATTTTGTGATCCTGGGTGAAGATATATTTGGTGATAAAATTATCATGATGCTCATGCTCATGGTGATCATGGGCCGTAGCGCTGTGGGAAGCTGTATGAGCTGTTGCCATAATATTTGATAATTGTTTTACTTGTACTCGCTAATGGTAATATCAGCCAATTCTTTCACATCGGCAGGAAGATTCTCTACCAATGCAGGATTAATGACTATATAGGGTCTCTGCTCGGCCAACCACTTTCTGTATTCGGCAGGCTCAACAACATTGATTACTCTTTTCATGGAAAAGTGTCCTCTTCCGCAGATCTCGGTGCAGGCAATTTCGAATTCAAACTCAGGGTCGTTCAACTCCGCCCTCATTTCTTCCGTTGTCTTGTTGGCAACAAACCAAAACTTAGTCGGCATACCTGGCACAGCATCCATTTTCAACCTCATGTGTGGGGCGAAAACCGAGTGAAGCACGTCACGGGCACGGATTCTAAACAGAACCGGCTCGCCTTTCGGGATCACGACAACTGGGGAAGAGAAATCATCCAACGCATTCTTGTCTGTAAAGTCAACACCCGAAACGTTAGATGCCGTGGTTAGGCGAAAATCATTTGCACCCAGTACGTTATCTACGCCAGGATATCTTACTTCCCAAGCAAACTGATACCCCATCAACTCGACAATATGGGCATTCTCCGGGGCAGGCCTTGTGATATCGGACCAAGCTCTCCACCCACCGATCACCAACAATGCCAAAACGATCGCTGGTACCACAGTCCAGATAACCTCCAACTTGTTATTGTCAGGATAAAATGCAGCCTGTTTGTTTTCTTGGTATCTGTATTTGTAAGGGAACCAGAACAATAGGATATGGGTGACAATGAAGATGAACCCAGTGACCGCCATGGTAATCCAGAACAACTGGTCCGTGACTGCACCGTGTTCCGAGGCAAGCGGTGGATTATAGTTGTCAAATTCCTTGATGGAGTACCAAAACATCAAGGCACCACCACCGATCAAGAACAAGAGGAACATGATGGCGTTTACCTTGTTGCTTCCAGAAGCAACCTTCTTATCACTGCCTTTGACGACAGACACAAGCGTCTGAATCCTGTACACCATCCAAATAATGGACAACAACAAGAGAACACCTACCGCAATTAGAAATCCGTACATAAACTTAGATTTTTCGGATAATTAAATATGATGATGATAACTTTCTTCCAACATCGGATGATTTTTTGGAACAAGATTCTGTTTAGCCAAATTGTTCAGCACCACATAAGCAACCACCGAACCATAAACCAACAGCATACCGATTTCCATCAAACCAAATCCACCGTTATGCCCCAAGGTACCCGGCTGAACCATCAGGAAGAAGTCGAACCAATGCCCCAAGATAATCAAGAAACAAACGACTTTGAGGAAGATCGTATGCCTTTTTGCATCCCTAGTCATCAAAACCAAGAATGGAAGGAAGAAGTTTAAGACCAGGTTTACAATAATAAACGGGCTGTACACGTCACTTTGCAGCCTCTCCACAAAGTAAACAGACTCTTCAGGAATGTTGGCATAATAGATCAACAAGAACTGCGAAAACCAGATGTAGGTCCAGAAAACAGAGAAAGCGAATACGAATTTTCCAAGATCATGGATATGGTTTTCATTGACCATCGGAAGGTAACCGTTGTCCTTTAGGAACACAACCACCAAAGTGATCGATGCCAAACCCGCCACGAACCAAGAAGCAAATACATACCAACCAAACATCGTGGAGAACCAGTGTGTGTCGATCGACATCACCCAATCCCATGCAGACACAGAGGAAGATACTGCAAAAAACACCAGGAATAAAGCGGACCAAGTCCTCATTCTTCTCCAATATTCTGTACCTCCATTGAGGTCTTCCGCATAAGAAAGGGACCGAAGCTTGTTGAAAAAGAACACCCAAAAGCCAAAGAAGATAACCATCCTCGCAATGAAGAAAATCGGAAAGGATCCTTTTGCCAATGGCCAAAAGAAGAAATTGCCTTTTCCATCGATTATCTTGTCATATTCTGGGTGGTTTGGATCAAACAACTCAGGATGCGTCCAATGGAAGAATTGGTGTGTGACCAAGAAAAACAGACCCGTGCCAATCATCATGATTGCCGCAAACGGAAGCCAATACCCAAATGACAACGGAATCCTCAAAACAGGTGCTGACCAACCTGCCTGTGCCGCGTATTGAATTGCAAAGAAGAACACACCAATCACTGCGATTCCAGTAAAATAGACATTGTTGATCCAAAGGTTGGCAAACAGCCT
Source organism: Mariniradius saccharolyticus AK6 (assembly GCF_000330725.2). Lineage (GTDB taxonomy): Bacteria > Bacteroidota > Bacteroidia > Cytophagales > Cyclobacteriaceae > Mariniradius > Mariniradius saccharolyticus. The sequence goes on from NZ_AMZY02000010.1 coordinate 482,166, forward strand.
TTGATACCAATGAAAGGCGTGCGCACCGGTTTCTCCCCCATGATCATGGCTACCTCCAAACATGGCGAGCACTATACCCGCTCCAAGGATGACAGCACCAATCACCAACACTGTCATGATCGATTTCTTTACACCCGCAGAAAAATCGAATCTCTGATCCAAATTATAATGTGTAGAACCGTGTCCCATGATTATTGCTTCTGAATTTCTTGTTTGACATAGTGGACAATTTTCCAAATACGCTCTTGTGGAATCTGCGAGCCGTGAGCGCCCATCCTACCCTTTCCTTTCATGATCACATGGAAAATGTGTCCTTCAGGAAGATTGATGTAGGCGCCACCCTTCAAATTAGCAACACCACCTACTACCAGGCCGGCTTTTCCGTCCCCTTCGCCATTGGCACCGTGACAGGCTATACAATACTGGTTGTAAAGTACTTTCCCTTGAGCCAATACGTCCGGCGTCAAAGCGACAGGATTTGGAATCTTGGCCGCCTCCTCGAGTTCAAATGCTTTCAAGCGGTAAGGCAAAGAACCATCTTTGGTCCTAGGAACAGTGTTCGCAACCGGCTCCCTCATGTTCATCTTGTGAGGGTTGTTGATGTTGCTATTGTAAAACTCTCCCTTTCCGTCTTCACGGTTTGATAACCAACTGCCCTCCTGCTCATTATCAATCTGAGTAAGGGGTTCGTAGGCTACCGAATTGTACATTTGGGGAGCATACTCATACCCAGGGTTATCTGCCCCTGCCCCACATGAGGAAAGCCCGTAGGCTATACCGATCATCGTAAGTGCGTATATGTAATTCTGTATTTTCATAATCTCCTATTCAAAGCTTTTCTTGTTGACTTCACTAGCACCCGAAGCTTTCAATACCTCCGAAACCTTAGATTCACCAATTGCTGTATTGACTGCAAGGTCGATCGCCATCACGTGCTTGTCATCAGTAATCCGAAGGTCGAAAATCCTGGGATTGGCCCAAGGCTTGAGGTTACTCGCAACCATGAACACACCAACCATTCCAAACGCCGCCAAAAGTACAGTCATTTCAAAGGTTACCGGCACGAAGTCTGGTACAGCAGCGTAGTCCTTGCCACCGATAATCATTGGCCAGTCAAATTTCATCATGTAAAACTGCATGGTCAATGCCAAAGAAGTACCCAGCAAGCCGAACAAAAATGCTGCAATCGGTAACCGGCTTCTTTTATAACCAAGGACATCATCGATTCCATGAACAGGAAAGGGTGAGTAGACCTCGTGGATCTTCACTCCACTTTCCCTGACTTTTACTATCGCATCCAACAAAACATCCTCGTCTTCAAACACCCCGAGGATAAAATTCTTATCTCTTTCCATTCGTCTATTTGGTTACTTTTTCTGAAGAGGATTTTACGATCGATTTAACTTCAGCCATGTTGATCACCGGGAAAAACTTCGCAAACAGGAAGAAAAGTGTGAAGAACAGACCGAAAGTGAAGAAATAAACACCGACATCAGCCCATGTTGGATAAAACATCACCCACGAAGATGGAAGATAATCCCGGTGAAGCGATGTCACGATGATCACGAACCGTTCAAACCACATTCCAATGTTTACAACAAGGGACAGAAGGAACGTTGCAACAATTGATGTCCTAATTTTCTTGAACCAGAAAAGCTGAGGAGAGATCACGTTACATGTCATCATAGACCAATATGCCCACCAATAAGGGCCAAACATCCTGTTGATGAATGCATATTGCTCAGCTGCAACACCAGAATACCATGCAATGAAGAATTCAGTGATATAGGCGATACCAACGATCGAACCGGTGATAATGATTACGATATTCATCAGCTCAATGTGGCCGATTGTGATGTAGTCTTCAAGCTTGTAAACTTTTCTCGTTACAATCATCAAGGTCAACACCATTGCAAATCCAGAGAAAATCGCTCCGGCCACAAAGTAGGGAGGAAAGATTGTTGTATGCCATCCAGGTATCACCGAAGTAGCAAAGTCGAATGATACGATAGTGTGAACTGAAAGTACCAATGGAGTCGCCAAACCAGCCAAAATCAACGCAACGGATTCATAACGGCTCCAAGTCTTGGCAGCACCGTCCCACCCAAAGGACAATGCTCCATATATCGTTTTTCTTATTCCGGTAGCCCTGTCCCTGATTGTAGCAAAGTCTGGAATAAGACCTATGTACCAAAACACCAACGATACAGAAAAATAAGTCGAGATCGCAAACACGTCCCACAAAAGGGGCGAGTTAAAATTTACCCAAAGCGAACCGAAAGTATTTGGCAGCGGCAATGCCCAATATGCACCCAACCATGGACGACCCATGTGGATTACGGGGAACATAGCTGCGCAAATGACAGCAAAAATTGTCATTGCCTCAGCGGCCCTGTTAATTGCCATCCGCCATTTTTGTCTGAATAGCAACAATACCGCTGAAATAAGAGTACCTGCGTGACCAATACCGACCCACCATACGAAGTTGGTGATATCCCAGGCCCAACCGACAGTTTTGTTGAGGCCCCACATTCCGATACCCTCCCAAAGTGTGGCTGCCAAGGCTACAAAACCAAGACCTAAAGCACCGACGGATACCAAAAATGCGAGAAGCCACTGCATATTCGGCTTGGTCTCCACATGACGGGAGATGTCCTGCGTGACATCCTTAAGGGTTTTTCCGCCGGTAATCAGCGGTTCGCGTACAGATGAAGTAACCTGCATATCTTAAAATTTAAATTTATGCTTCTGATTTTTCTTTATTCCTGATCTTTGTGAAATACCACACGTTCGGACTCACATTGACTTCCTCCAATACGTGGTAGGCTCTTTCTTCATTGACCTCTTTGAGAGCAGATGTGGTATCCTCCTTGATCTGCAGCAATTGGGTAATCTTGCTGGCTGGATCGTTCATGTCCCCAAACACGATGGCCTCGGTTGGACATGCGGTCTGACAGGCCATTTTGATCTCACCGTCCTGGACTTTTCTACCTTCTCTCTTCGCGGTGAGTTTTCCAGCCTGTATCCGCTGCACGCACATGGAGCATTTTTCAATCACCCCTCTTGCCCTTACAGTTACGTCTGGATTGAGTACCATTTTGCCCATGTCGTCGTTTTGGGCAATGTTCACAGCCGCAAAATCCTTATTATCATGGTACTTGAACCAATTGAACCTTCTTACTTTATATGGACAGTTGTTGGCACAATATCTAGTACCGATACACCTGTTGTAGGTCATTTGGTTGAGACCCTCAGAAGAGTGGGTGGTGGCAGCAACTGGACACACAGTCTCGCATGGAGCATTGTTACAGTGCTGGCACATCATTGGCTGGAATGTAACCTCAGGGTTTTCAGCCGCTTGTTCGAGCTCCTTGTTGGTGGTCGCTTCTTTTGGTGAAGAATAGTACCTGTCTATTCTAATCCAAGCCATTTCCCTTCTATTGAGCACCTCCTGTTTTCCAACAATAGCGACGTTGTTCTCCACCTGGCAAGCAACTGTGCAAGCACCGCAGCCGATGCAGGAGTTCATGTCAATTGCCAATCCCCAATGGTGCTGGCTATACTTGTGTCCACTCCAAAGTGATATCTTGGAGGGTTTCACAAACTCACCTTCTTTGTAGATTTTCGGATGATACCTGCCTGCGGATGCATTCTCCTTGTACTCTCCCAAGGTAGCTTCCTGGATTACAAACTCCCTACCCATGTATGTCTGGTGGGTCTGGGTTTGTGCAATCTTATAGACATCCGAAGTTAGCTCCACTGACACACCGTCTGTGACATCATAGTTTACAAAGCCATTTGCCGAGTTCAACAAGTCGTAGGCATTTACACCCAGGCCGTTCGCAACTCTTCCAGCTTTTGATCTTCCATAACCCAAAGCCAAGCCTACGGTGCCATACGCCTGACCAGGCTGAACAAGCACAGGAACGATCAACGACTTTCCACCTACAGTTACTTTGGCCTTCCTGGTGGCACCTTCCACCATTTTCAATCCATTTTCATTGGCCCATTTCTGTGAAACTGTCAGGTAGTTGTCCCAAGTCACCTTGGAGATTGGATCTGACATTTCTTGAAGCCAAGGGTTGTTGGCAAAAGTACCATTGCCTATGCCGACTTTTGTATAAACCGCGAGTTCAGTTCCAGCATTATCAGCTTTGTAGCTTTTAGAAATCGCCGCAGCTGCCGAAGCAACATCAGAATTTCCAACTATTGCCGCCGATTCAGAAGGAATAGAATAAACGCCATTGAAAAGCGATCTATCCCAAAATTCCTGTGCAGATGTCACTGCAGTTTGGGTTCCGATTAGGCTTGCATTCCAGTTAGCTTGTAGGAAATCATAGAAACTAGTCTCAACTCCCGCCCATTTCAAAAAAGACTCTTGTGCTTGACGGGTATCAAACAGTGGGGAAATAGTTGGCTGCGCCAAGCTGAATTCTCCTTTTCTTGGGTTAAAGTCGTTCCAAGATTCCAAGAAATGGTGATCCGGCGCGACATACTGTACCAAAGAGGCTGTTTCATCCAATGTACCATTCGTAGCAAGGGAGAATTTTGCTTTAGCTATTCCTTCGGCAATTTCCGATCCCCTTGGGTGGTCGTATACCGGATTACAGTTATAGAATATCACTCCACCAATAGTTCCCGACTTCAATTCGGAAACGAATTGATTCATGCGGGCATCATTTCCCTTCCTGAAATTAGATGGTTTTGAAAAATCAACAGAAACTCCGTTGTTGCCCAACAGGTCATTGATTGCGTTTATTACGACTTGTACGTTCGGATCATTTGAACCCGATACCACGATGGATTTTCCTTCATTTGCCAACAACTCCTTTGCTGCCTGATCCAAATAGGCAACCTCCACTGCAGGCGCAGAAACGGTCAAACCGCCCTTTGCTTTTGCAATTGCATTGTATAAGGACAAAACGGCTAGTCCGCTTTGGGATGGTCGGATAGGTGTACGGTAGTCCGCATTGGCACCAGTAAGGGAAAGATTGGACTCAAATTGGAAATGCCGGGACATCGCCGGCTTCGCCTTGGAAATCTTCCTGCCCTGCGCATATTGTTTTGCAAATTCCGTCGGAGAGATCCATGTTCCCAAGAAGTCCGCTCCAAAACTCACGATTACGTTGGCTTTTGAAAAATCATAGGTCGGCAAAATCGCTTGGCCATAAGTACTCTCGGCCGCTTTGGTGATGCCGTAGTTTGAAACAGGATCGTAGGTGATCACCTCGGCATTACCATAGAAAGTAGCAAATTGCTGAAGCGCTTTTTCTGTTGAGGGTGACAAGATTGTATTGGATACGATCTTTACAACCCCCGCAGTTGGTAACTTGGACTTTACCGCTCCATCCAATGTCGCCCAATCAGACTTCTGCCCGTTTACATGGGGCCCTGCCAAGCGCTGTTTGTCATAAAGTGAAAGCACGGAGGCTTCCACAATCGCACTGATACCGCCTTTATTTATTGGAGAAAGTTCATTTCCATCGATCTTGATGGGACGGCCTTCTCTCGTCTTGACGACAATAGATGCGTAGTCACCTCCCGATGCAAAGGTGGACGCATAGTAATTTGGAATAGAAGGGTTGACGTCTACAGGTTTGTTGACATAAGGAATAGCCTTTCTAACCGGAGCCTCACAGGCAGCCAATGAAGCTGCTGCCAAGCTGAATCCCATCAACTTCAGGAAATCCCTCCTCGACGAACCTTCTTCACTACCGTTTACAGGCAGATAATCAGGAAACTCTCTCTCGGCATTCTTGACAAACTCAGAATCGTTTGTCAGCTGCTCCAAACCTTTCCAATAGGTCTTTTTATTTTCTTTCATTTTATATCGAAGAAAAGTAAGTTCAGATTAGATATTATCAATAGTGGCATTTTGCACACTCCAAGCCACCGATGTCTTTGACTTTCAGCGCTTGTTTGGATCCGCTGTGTAGCTGAACCAGCTTGTCATAATACTCGTTGCCCTGGGCATTGACATTGGTTGTTCTATGACAATCAATACACCATCCCATTGTCAGGGCACTGTATTGGTAGACTACCTCCATTTCCTGTATTGGCCCATGGCAAGTCTGGCACTCTATACCGCCGACCGCTACGTGTTGTGCGTGGTTGAAGTAAGACAAGTCAGGAAGGTTGTGGATTCGTACCCACTCGATCGGCTGATTGTTGTCAACCGCATTATAGATCTTTTGGATCTCTGTAGAAATGCCTTCTTTTCCACCCACATTTTGGATATGTGCGTGGCAGTTCATACAGATGTTTGCAGAAGGGATATTGGCAGACTTCCCAATCTCCACACCTGTATGACAATATTGACATGGAATCTCGTACTGACCAGCATGCAATTGGTGCGAAAAAGCAATTGGTTGTTTTGGCGCGTAGCCCTGCTGCACACCGACGGTATACAACTCATCGAGAGCTGTCTTTACTACAAATGCGACCAAAAGGGTTGTAAAGATGATAAGGAAGGCATCGGACTTGAAAATTTTCCCAATTTCGAATTTTTGGTTAATAAACTCTTCGTCCGCCGCATCGAGCTTTTGATTGTTGAGATACTTGGTCAAAATGGAGATAATCAATCCCAAAACAACCAAAATCAAAAACAAAACCAGGACCAACACTCCTAAGATAACAGTCAAATACTCACTTGGGATTCCACCTCCCGCTGAAGCCGCACCTTCTGTAGCTGTTGGCGCGGCCGCCGCAGCTGGATCCGCCTTGTCACCGTATTCGATGTAAGCCAACAAATTCATCAGGTCATCATCGGTCAGGAATTCATGAGCTGGCATTGCCAAATTGTTGAATTCCTTCGCAATTGCTACCGCTTCCGCATCACCGGATGCGATCAACGCCTGGGAGTTTCTGATAAATCTCTTTGTCCAGTCTATGGAGTGGCGATCCGTGACACCCCTTAGCGCAGGACCCACGTTCTTTTGATCCAGCCTGTGGCATGTCCGACAGTTGGCGTTGAAAATAGTCTTGCCAGCCGAAATGGCTTCCTCACTGTTGGATACATCAGGATTGACCGCATAGACTTGTGTTCCTGTCGTCAAAATGAAGAGCAGCAAAAATGTACTCAACATTCGGGGAACACTTAATAAGGAGCGATTGATCGACATAAATATTACTTAATTAAACAGTTGATTGCAGGTTCTCAAATAACTCTGCAAATGTACTACCCCAATTCAATTTTTCAAATTTGGCCGAAATGACTGAAAGAAGGATCCAACGTTAAAAAAAAATAATATAATTGTTTGTTTTTCAATTACTTAGGTATATGTGACGAGCTGATCAATTTATTTAGAATCAATATAAATAAAAGAATATTTGGAGATACCTTTGGTCATTTCCAACCTACACCAAAAGTGCTATTAGAAACAGTAAGGTAATCGAAAAATGACCCGAAACAGGCCGCAATAGAAAAATTGAAATAAAAAGATCAAAAATTTGGTTTTTCAGTGACTATAGATATTTTTGTCGTATCAAATCAAGGTCGAGTGGCCGAGTGTAAGGCAAAGGCCCGCAATGCCTTTTACGGTGGTTCGAATCCATCCTCGACCTCTGCGTAAAGAACGAATTTAATCACCCCATTAAACCGTTCCCGTCAATTTTATCATTGAGTGCACACAATATGTCGTTGGCATTTGGTCGGCACTTCACATTCATGGTCGGGTGGCCGAGTGCAAGGCGAGGGTCCGCAAGATTCTACACGGTGGTTCGATTCCATCCCCGACCTCAATTTTGTGAACGAATTTAATCACCCCATTAAACCGTTCCTCTTGAAAACCAAAAGATCGGACGCAAATCCGAGAGTAAAAAAATCCTGTATTAATTTGCAGGGATTTATCATTACAAGGTCGGGTGGCCGAGTGCAAGGCGAGGGT
>NZ_AMZY02000009.1 GCF_000330725.2 Mariniradius saccharolyticus AK6
AAACTGTCAACTTTTTTCAGGACGGGTCAGTATTATTACAAAAACTGTCAACTTTTTTCAGGACGGGTCAAAAAGCTAACACGAGTCGCCTTAGAACCGACACGAGTAGGAAAAAAGCCGACACCTGTCACCTCGGAACCGACATGTGTCAGCAAAGTGCCGACACGGGTCAGCAAAAAGCTAACATGAGTCACCCTAGAGCCGACACGAGTCAGCTCCAAACCGCCATAAGTCGGCAAAAAGGGAATATAGGTCGATTTATAGCTTGTGGAAAACAGCCCAACGACTTACTAGATAGAACCAGTAACAGCAGCAAATGGAGAATAAGTTTGCCCTTACTTATCTGCCAACACAATCTTTTTCCAAAAATGGGGCAGGAGGCCGAGGTAGTCCATCACAAAGGCCTCGATTTTTGAGCGGAAGGCGGTGCGGTTTTGGAGTTTGATTTGGATGCTTTGGGGTTGGGTGATGGGCTTGCCGATTTGGGATACCAAAAATACTTCTGCGGCGTCCCCGAAGCCCTGCGCCACCAATTCCCGGGCGAGTTCGAAGGCAAAGTGGTTGTAGATTTTGCCGACATGGCTGATGGGGTTTTTCCCAGCCGACGCCTCCAAACTCATGGGCCGGAACGGCGTGATGAGTCCATTGACGCGGTTGCCGCGACCGACCTGGCCGTCGTCGCCGTTTTCCGCGCTGGTACCTGAGACGGTCAGGTAGATGTTTTCCTGTGGGTAATTGTCCGCGGTATTGACAAAAACTTGTGCGGGGTCGAGGCCAAATCTCCCGGCCACGCTGCTGCGAATCGAATTGATTTTTTCCACATAATCCCCAATATCGGCGATAAACCTGTCTACCATCGCCACTGCGACGGTGAACTGCGCCTTGCCCTGATGCCTGACCCCCATCACTTTGATGTCCTCACCGATATAAGGGAAAAGCGACTTCGTCTCCGGGCTATTCAGAAAAAGCTCGATTTCCAGCACCTTTTTCTCCAAATCCGAAAAAGGATAATAGCCCACGCCAAAAGAAGTATCGTTGGCAAGGGGAATCTCACCGGCTCCGAAGCGTTTGAAGAGCGCCACCAACTCGCTGCTGCCGGGGCGGATTTTGGGGATGATGCGGATATCTTTTTCCACATCCAAAAACCGCAGGTGGGAGGAAATGCATTTCTTGGCAGCCGCCACGGCCAATTCGTCCACGGGGATTTTTTCTCCATTAACCAAAGAAGTGGCCCTTCCCGCAAGGAAAAGCTCAATGGGCTCCAGGATTTTTCCTCCCTTGTACTTGGGCGCGGATGCGCCGCCGACCAAAAGCGCCTTATCCACATTGTAATGGAAAACGCTGCCAAAATGCTCCAGATAGTAAGTTGACAGTGCCTTGGAAACCGATTCCACCACCTCATCACAAAGTGTGTCGGGATGCCCAAGGCCTTTGCGTTCGGCCATTTCTTGGCTTGGATAGGGCGCGAGGTCCTGGATTTCTATGGCACTTTTCATTTTCTGAATCGCTTAATACGTGTCCCCTTGTACTTTGGAATTGGCAAGGGAAAAAGGGTCCGATTTTTTCAAAAAGTTAGGAAAAATGGGGGATTATTTGGTGGGAAAGTAGGAATTCTATCCCGCTGATGTCTTCACTTTTGGATACGCGGTAAATCTATTTCCGGCGTCAATTGCCTAGGATTTAAGGCCTTCAGACTTGATAAAACATCCTCTAGCGCTGCGTCGCGTTCAGGCTTTGTTCACCAGGGCTGATTCGAGCATAGTCCGTCTGTTTTGTGAAATACTCCAAGACCAGCACCAAGAGCATGGACACTGTAAACGCGACTTTCTGCATGATGGCCAGCAAACCCCAATCCCCCAATCCGTAGAGGAACAGGGTGAAGTAGAAAATGAGCATCGACAGGATGCAGAAGATTTTGATCAGATGGAGCTTGGTCTTCAGGGTAAACACCGTGATGTAAAATATCCCGAGCATGGCCAGCGTGCTTGATATCGTTACCATCATATCGTGGAGGGGAGTGGCAATCAGGAAGGTGAATAGGATATTGGAGATGCCGACGATCTTTAGAACCTTTGCTCCATGATTGTTGGAAATCTTTTTGGACATATTGATAAAGAATATGCCATAGCCAAGCGCATGGAATGCAATCCCGATGATCGCCCATATTCTTCCGGGGTTTTCCTTCCCATTGAGGGCATTATCTTGGAACAGGTTGGTGATGAAGTTTTTTGTCCAATCAAACCCTTCTGAATCCATATCGAGCAGGGAACCCCCGGGATACAAAGCTGCCGCTATACTTACCAAAGACACTGAAATCACAATGCAAATCAGAACCGCGTGATTTTTGATGATTTGTCCCATGTTTGCCGTGGTAGTCTTTGTTGGTTTGAAGCCTATGCGCCCAAATATCGGAAATTTGTGGAATTCCTTTTTCAGGAGATTTTGTTCCTGATTCGAGTCTAGGGGAATGTTTTCCTTCAGCAAAAGCCGCCTAGTTTTTTTGGCTTTTCTCGGTTTTAGACGCTCAGGTTATTGCAGCTGAGCAGGAGTAGGGAAAACCAGTTAGCTGGTTCTTTTTTCGAACGCGTAGGTGATTTTTCAGGAAGATAACAAAACGTGGAGTCTACCTATGCCTCAATTCACCGACTCCCGATACTCCTTCGGCGACATGCCTACCTGCTGCTTGAAGAGTCGGGTAAAGTGCTGGGGATATTTGAACCCCAGGCCATAGGCAATCTCGCTGAGAGATAACATTGGATCGTGGATTTTTTCCTTGGCCACGTCAATAAGTTTCAGTTGGATGTATTCCAAGGCGGTTTTACCGGTTTCCTTTTTGATCAGATCGCCAAAATAATGCGGGGATAGATTTAGCTCGCCAGCGCAATAGGTGACCGATGGCAGTCCGACCGTTTGGGGTTTTTCGGAGGAAAAGTAATCTTGCAACAAGCCTTCAAAGCGTTCTAAAATCCCGCTGTTGGCCGATTCACGGGTGATAAACTGTCGGTCATAAAACCGCATGCAGTAGTTGAGCAAGAGTTCAAAATTGTCTGCCAAAAGGGTCTTACTGTGCTTATCCACGGCATGATCGAGTTCATACTGGATCTTGGAAAAGCAGTCCAGCACCAATTGACGTTCACGTTCGGAGACATGAAGTGCCTCACTGACCTGATAGCTGAAAAACGTGTACTCATTGATCCGCTGTCCAAGCGAAGTGCCCTTGATCAAATCAGGATGGAATACCACGCCAAAACCTTTTGGCTGATAGAGTTCCTCTCCTCCGTCCGTCCCGAAAATCTGCCCGGGACCGATGAAAACCAAAGTGCCCTCTTGGTAGTCGTAGGTGTTTTTGCCGTAGCGAAGATCACCGCAGACGACATCCTTCAGTATGACCAGGTAAAAGCCAAAATAGGTTTTGCGAAGCCTGCGGGGATTGGCCTTGGAAAAATCAATCACTGACACAAGCGGATGCAGGGTCTTGTGATTGTTGAAGGCATTGTATTGGCTGACGGTCTCAAATCTTAGGATATCTTCCATGGCTGTAGCAGATGATGATTCAAAATTAACTACTTACAGGTCAAATTATTAGCGATTCAACTCAATCAGTGAAATTGGTAAGTAATCCTGTGTTTTGTATAAGTCGTGAATTCGTGAATCGAAGGATCTTTGAGAAATTAAAAAACCCATGAAAAAGCAACTCTTCGTATTTGCCCTGTTACTATTAAGCGCAAACCTCTCGTTTGCCCAATCTTCAACCGAGCAGGAAATCAAAAAACTATCCATGGACAAGTGGCAGTGGATGGCAGATAAGGACATCGCCAAACTCACTCCTTTGTTTCATCCTCAGGCAAAGTTTGTCCACATGAGCGGGACCTGGACGACCGCCAGAGAACTCGAAATCATTGAAACGGGAAGCATTTGGTACAAGAAAGCCGACATCAAAGATATCGCGATCGAGATCGTTGGAAACACCGCTATCGTCTGGAAAAGAATCACCCTCACTGCCAATGTAAGAGGAAATGATGTTGTTACTGAATTTACCGTGACTGAAGTTTACCAAAAAGAAGGCTCGGATTGGAAAATGCTGGCCTTGACATTCAGCAGTGTACGCGATACGCATGAAATCGAGAAATGACAAATTGCAGTGAGTGAATTCTGTAGAAATCTGTTTGAATTTCGTAAGCGATTGAACTTCAGAACCATTAATTTTAAACTTCAAATCAACTCATTATGGCCATTTTCAATCTCAATATCAACGGCAAAAGCATGCAGGTGGACGTCGATCCGGCTACGCCTGTCCTATGGGTACTGCGTGACCACCTCGACCTTGTGGGCACCAAGTATGGCTGCGGCGTAGCGGCTTGTGGTGCCTGTACCATCCATTTGGACGGCAATGCCGTTCGGTCTTGTGTCATGCCTGTATCGAGTGTGGGCGGTTCCAAAATCACCACCATCGAAGGCCTTTCCGAAAACGGTGACCATCCCGTACAGAAAGCCTGGTTGGAGCACGATGTCCCCCAATGTGGCTATTGCCAAGCAGGACAAATCATGTCGGCCTCCGCGCTTCTCTCCAACAATCCAAATCCGAGCGAAGAGGATATCGACAACGCCATGAACGGCAATATCTGCCGCTGCGGTACCTATCTCAGAATCAAAGCAGCCGTTAAAACAGCCGCTCAAAACCTTTAACCCTATACACCTATGGCAACTTTAGATAAGAAATTGGACCGCAGGTCATTTTTGAAAGTCTCGGCCTTAGCAGGTGGGGGAATGGTGCTCAGCTTCAGTTGGCTGGCTGGATGCAAGCCGACCGAAGAAGAGATGATTGGGTTACCCAAGGAATGGTTTGAACTGAACAGCTATATCAAAATCGGGGAAAATGGTGCCGTCACACTTTATTCTCCCAATCCCGAATTCGGGTCCAATGTGAAGACTTCCATGCCGATGATTTTGGCGGAGGAACTCGATACGGATTGGAAAAATGTTTTTGTGGAGCAGGCGGACTTTTTTCCTCAGCGGTTTGATCGACAGTTTACCGGAGGAAGCCAAGGCATCCGTCAAGGATGGACCCCGCTTCGTACTGCCGGGGCTACTGCGAGGGCCTTGCTCGTAGCTGCCGCTGCCCAGACGTGGAATGTGCTAGCTTCCGAAATCACAACTGCCGCGGGCAAGTTGGAGCATAAAGCCTCCGGCAAAAAGGCACACTATGGGGAGATGGCTTCCCTGGCCGCTACTTTGGAAGTGCCCGAGGAAGTGCCCTTGAAGGAAATCAAGAGTTTCAAGATCATCGGAACCTCCAAAAGGAATGTTGATGGAGAAAAAATTGTCACTGGAAAGCCGCTGTTTGCCATTGACCATAAGGTAGAAGGGATGAAATATGCCGCTTTGGTCATGCCTCCGGCGTTTGGTATGCGGCTCAAGTCATTCGACAAAAGCTCCGTGACAGGGATGTCCGGGATCATGGATGTATTTCCGATTTCTCTTTTCAAAGAGGACTATGCCAGAAATTTCTTTGATACGACCACCTTTCCAGAGGTCGTTGCCATAGTCGGCAATTCAACCTGGGAAGTTATGCAGGCCAAAAAGAACCTAAATGTAGAATGGGAAAAGGCACCTGAGAGCTCCTTCACCTTGGCGGGACGGGGAGGAGGTACGAGTACGGCAACGATCCCCTCAGGACTGGAAAACACCCTATCCCACAAAGCGAGAATGGCTGAATACATCCAAAAGCCCGGAAATGTGGTGAGAAGAGACGGGGATCCCGAAGGCGCTTTTAAGAAAGCAGCAAAAGTGCTGGAAAGAACCTACACCGCACCGTTTTTGGCTCACAATACCATGGAGCCGATGAACTGCTTTGCGGATGTAAAGGGGGACAAGGCCGTGGTGTATGGCCCTACCCAAGCACCGGAGTTTATTATGGGTACATTGGTGCAGGCTTTGGGCATTCCTCGGGAAAATATCCAAATCAACCTTGCCCGAATGGGTGGGGGATTTGGTCGTCGTGCCTACAGTCATCATATGGTCGAAGCTGCCTTGATTTCCCAAAAAATCCAGGCGCCTGTCAAACTGGTCTATACCCGGGAGGACGATATGTCAGCGGGAGTGTACCGACCAACCTACTCTGCTACTTACCGCGCGGCCTTGGATGAAAACAATAACCTACTGGCTTTTCATGTAAAGGCTGGAGGTATTCCTGAAACTCCCTTGCATGCAAACCGATTCCCTGCCGGTGCCATCGACAATTATTTGGCAGAAGCCTGGGACATTCCGTCGAATATTACCATCGGCGCATTCCGTGCACCCAGATCCAACTTTATAGCTGGAGCAGAGCAAAGTTTCTTGGACGAATTGGCGGAAGAAATGGGCAAGGACCCGATCGAATTTCGGCTGGAGTTACTCAAAAGAGCCGAAACCAACCCAGTTGGGGAAAACAATGACTACGACGCGAAACGCTATGCCGGGGTCTTGGAATTGGTGCGTGAGAAATCCAACTGGAATACGCCTCAGGCCAACGTCAGCCGTGGGGTATCCGCTTATTTCTGCCACAATTCCTATGTTGCCGAGGTAGTCGACACCGTCATCAAGGACAATCAACCGGTGGTCGAATCGGTATATGCCGCGGTGGATTGTGGGATAGTCATCAATCCGGATGCTGCGAGGAATATGGGTGAAGGAGCAGTGGTCGATGGGATCGGAAATGCTTTCTTTGGGGAATTGACCTTCGATAATGGTGCTCCCTCCAAGCGGAACTTTGACAAATACCGCATGATTCGAATCGGAGAGGCTCCGAAGAAAATCGAGGTACATTTTGTGGAAAACAACGAAGATCCTACAGGTCTGGGCGAACCTCTTTTTCCTCCGGTTTTCGCAGCCGTCGCCAATTCCCTCTACAAGGCTACGGGCAAGCGCTACTACGAGCAGCCATTTGCGCCACAACTCGAAATGCAGAATCTGAGGATGTAAAAGAGAAACCAATATTTGGAAAAGGCATTCGGTACAAAAACCAACTGATTCCGCTCCCATTCGAAACATTTGATTTCTTCAAAATAAAAAACGGAATTTTATTCTGAAAAAAGACCAGATATCGATCCTAATCGGTGTTTGGTCTTTTTTTTGGCCATTTTTCGAAAATTTATTTCAGGGATGTAGGCATATCGCTTCAAATTGATTCATGATTCCGACAATTTTGTAAAAAATCAAAAAATAGGTTCAAAAAACAATCTGTTTTTTCATAATTGATGTAAATATTCAAAAAACAGGTTTAGAATTTTGGCATAAAAAAAGGAGTCTCTGTAAAAGACTCCAAGTGTGGGTTTATTTGTAACTGACTACAGCCGTATAAACTTTGGTAAATTCTTGACTTTTGATGTTTTTTCGCTACCAAAATTTTTTAAACTTAATAATTTCCCTCGAAATGGCCATAGAAGCAGAAAAATATTTTTCCCAAAATTTGGTCTCCATTATCGATACCAATGACAGATTTGTGAGTCGTCACCCTGAGGAACGAAGGGTCTCCTCAATTCAGGGGGATGCTTCCCTCCGCAAGCTACGGTTCAGCATGACGGGCCGCAGCTGTCATTTCCTTTCAGTAAATGCCCAATTTTAAAACCTCGGAGTGACTGAAACGCTTGCTTGATATGGTTCGGGGATGCATTTATTTGACTTTTTGGAGGTTCATGATCATGCCGACATGTGAACTTCGACGAGCTTGGAATATTGATTTTTGGATTATGGTCGCCTTCACATAAGAATTCGAACAGGAAAGGCAATCCATTCACTCAAAATACTTAACTTTTATGAGGTTTATTAGCCGTTGAGGCTATTTTGTTTGGTGTTTAAATCGGTAGATATCTCCAATGATGGAAAATCAAAACAACTCCCTTGATAAGGCAGGCAAGGATCAGGTAAATGAATGGCAGAAAAAGCTGCTGCCATTCTTGATTGGTCTACCAGTTGTACTTGCGCTGGCGTTCATTTATCTCGCAAATAAGCAAGTGTCGGAATTTTACGATTCGGTAGGGAAGAAGGGAGAAGGAAGTTATTTTGACAAGGCACTATTTCAGGCCGATTCTCTAGGCACAGGCAAATCCTCAGAAACCCGCGACCAATGGTTGATTTTGCTCCATCTGGAAGAGGAAAGTATAAAAAATCGGTACAACCAAGCGGGCTTGTTGCTGATTTCCAGGGTGCTGACAAAATACTTGGGATTCTTTACCGGGATGGTGCTCGCGATCCTGGGCGCGGTTTTCATAATCGGAAAGTTGTCTGAATCCAGGTCTGAGATAGGTGCCGAATTCAAGGACCAGGTAAAATTCAATATCATTTCAGCTTCACCGGGGATCATATTTGGCGTTTTGGGGACGATCTTGATGATTACCACCATTGTGACTTCATCAGAGATCAAAGTGAATGATCAACCGCTTTTCTTGAACACCAATAGTATTCAGGTGATGACCAACCAGACAAAGCAAACCGGTAAGTTTCCGGAAATCGAGCTGATTCCAGAGTTTGAACTTGATTCCACCGATCGAAAATGACAGGCATATGAGGCGTTTTTCGTTTGTGTTTTTGTTCTTGATCACCAGTCAGATCGGGTGGGCCCAGGTAGAATTCGATAAAGAAAGGTATGTCGACCTCTTACGGAACGGCAAGTATAAACAAGCCTACCAAGAATTGATTGAAATCCAAAAGAAACCTCATGGTAAGACAATGCTCACTGATTTTCTTATCGGCAAAGCACTCTGTATGAGTGGCCATCAGGCGGCAGCGAACAGCAGGTTCAACCATATTCTCAAAAACTACAGACAGCTGGCACCCCCAATTAAGGATTTTGTAAGGTCCGAGATGCAAAGCTGCCAAATCCAATACGATAGCGATTACTGGTTAGCCTACAACGTGATTCCCGTCTATCCCCTGCCTACCGCCGGCGTCTCAGGCAAATTGGGGAAAGTCTACAATTGTTTTCAGGATTATAAGAAGGTCGAAATCGTCAGGAACATTGCCGAGGATGTGTTCAATAGCCGGATTTTTTCAACAAACGAGATGGAGGAAGCATTGCAAAAAGTCAAAGAATTCCTCCCGGAAAATTATGTCGCCGCCTCGGGCAAAAACTTTATCCTGGTGACCCACAAGTCTTCAAAAGTTTCTACTGCAAAGCGGAATGAAATCTTTGAGGACCTTGAAAAAACACTCGCTTTTTACACCAGCTATTTCGGATTGACGCCAAATGACAGGGTCATCACAACCTACCTATTGCCGGACGTCAAGTCAATGCAGGAAATTGCCCTGAAGGTTCACGGAATGAAAATACCTGCTGAAAACTATGGTTACTCGTTGGTTCAGGACTACAGCATTTTGTCTATCAGCAATTTTCTGGGAACTGGTACCTTGAAACATGAGCTATTCCATCTCGCGACAAGGGCCGATATACCAGATTTGCCAGCTTGGTTGGATGAGGGCCTTGCCACCATTTATGAAGAAAGCCATTGGGAGGGCGATGAATTAAAGGGTAACAAAGATTTCTGGCGGACGGAGGTATTGTTGGGGGCGACCCAGAATTTTCAATTTTATTCCTCTTTGCCAGATTTGCCTTCATTCATCGAGAGCTCTTGGGACGATTTTGACGGTACGATTCAGGGAAATATTTGCCAAGCCTCCTTGAACTATGCCTACGCTAAGCACTTTGTGTTTTTTCTTGACTCAAAGGACTTGCTGAGACAGGTGATTGATTCTTATAGAAACCGGCGATTCGAGGACATGGATTCTGAAATGTTGTCGAACCTCCAGGTGGTTGAGGGCGTGATCGGCTCCAGCCTTGTTTCTCTGGAGCGGGAGTTTGATTTGTGGCTCAAAGGCCAATACCGGTTTTCTGTCTTGGAGCCAATTCCAAACCGAGGGACCAGTGGAATCGAGTTGCACCAAATTTCTCTGGTTAAGGAATTCAAAAAACAGATATTGAGGGCTGGACAAATTTCGCTAAAAATGAGAGAGGAAGGCGATACTGATTTAGTTCAAAAGTTGGAAGCTGAAATAACTGCAAGCCGTGAAAAGTATGCGACAGCGCTGAATTCTTACAATAGTACCCTCAAGTTGACTTTTTCAACGGTATCACGTCCGAGAGGAGATGAAATTGAATTTGCACGCGCAACCGATGAACTCATGTCGGCAATCTCATCCCTAACGAACTCCCTAAAGCAAAGTATTGATCAGATAGAAAGTGGGGCATAGCTTCGAATCTGTGTCTTGCATTGGCATGGTAGACAGCTATTTCTGTCGTATCCAGGCTCAAATGACAGTCGATGAATCGACATTGGATAATCTGAAAATGGTCCGATGTTCGGATTCAATACCTTACCCCAGCCAAGATGGCGATGGACAGGTCATTTTCCTTCGGCGGTATGGGGCAAGAGTACCGGTCGCTGTACGCGCATTAGGGGTTGTAGGCTTTGTTGAAGTCGATGACAATCGTGTCTCCTTCGGGAATCTCCAGGTCAATGTACCTGCCGCCTCCATATGTTCCCGTGCCGTTGCTTTGGTCGGTAAATGGTAGGAATAGCCTGTTTTTGGATTCTTCCTTTTGCCTGGAACTCCTATCGCTATAAAGTATCAATGTGTATTCCTTCCCATCAAGCGTAAAAGTGGCCTTTGCAAAGCGGTCATAAGCCCGCAGCCGGTCATCGCTGGTACGCATGCGCAGGGGATTGGATGGAGGCAGCCACTCGAGTTTAGCCGTGACGCTATATTTTTCATCAATCGGGAAAAAGGGAAGCCCTTTGAACTCTTCCATTTTCTCCTTCGAGAGCGGGGATTTTTCAGGGTCTGTGAAGCTTTTGTTCAAATCCTCCTGAAATTCCCGGATGGATTTCTTGTAGGATTGTGCCGATGCGAGTATCGGGAAGCCGATTAGGAAAACAAGCAAAAGCGCTTTAGAATGCATAGCTGGATGTTCAAAAATACTTGAATCCTAAATTAGACGTTTTTGCCGAAAAAAAAGTGATCCAAAATAGAAATCCCTAGTGGATTACGGGAAAAGAATTCCGCGAGCTTATTCGCTTTTTTCTCGTTAATCCCGTCCTTGTTTGATGGGATTTACTTTGTGGTTTTATCTTTCAAAACTTAATAAACCAAGTGACATGCCCTGAGGGCATGAATGTTTCATTTTCAGGCATATCCATTGATCCTTAATTCCGAATATGTCTTGGTTGCAAGATTTATCTTGAGATTAAAATAGCAATTTCCTCCATCGAGAACCCACACGACCCCCTTTCTCCAACTATCGTTAAAATTATCACTACAGAAAAAGTTGATCCAAATCTCTTTTTGGCCTTTGCTGTTGAGTATCGGGACATATTGCCTTTTGTATCCTTCTGTCCGCAATTCATATCCTGTTTCTGCGATTTGTCTATCCGGGTGGTTTTTATTGTGCTGTTCAAGCATTTCCCGCTGATGATGGTTATTCTCCTCGATCGCTTTTTCCAAGATTTTCTCGATTTCTATCAGTTCAGCCTCAGAAAGTGTGGCGGGTTTTTCGTCTTTAAAAGCCCAAGGAAGATCAGAGTCAGGTTCCAAAATCACATATACTGAATCGGGGAGTAGGAATTTTTCTAGTTCCGCCTCGGTTACGCCCGGAATGTCGGCGTCTTTAATTGGTTGCTTGCAGCCGGTGATTAGGAAAGAAAGTAGGAAAATTGGATACCTCATCATGTGCTTTGCTTGCTTTAGATATTCTGGTTGGTATTTGAATCCCAATTATGGATAATACGATTCTTTGTCCCTTTTTATACGGAATTATAATTTAGTGAAATCCTCCAAATATTCCCGCATCCCATTTCCCCTGCCATGGTCTATGGTCTATTGACTATCGACTTTTATCCGCCTTTTCCCCAATCCGCCACCAGTCTTGCCGCTTTTTCCCCAGCCAAGACAGCGCCCTCGATATAGCCGTACCATTTTTCCGATGCTTCGGTACCTGCCCAGAAGACATTGCCATGGGGTTGTCGGTAGCTGTCCCTGAATCCTGTCCAGGCCCCTGTCGGGTACAGACCCGCATAGCAGCCTTTGCTCCAGGCTTCGTCCGACATGGTATGGTCCACGTATTGGATGGGATTGTTGGCTTTTTCCCCAAAGTACCGCGCAAGGATCTGCTGCATCACTGCTTGTCGGTGGGTCTTGTCTTTTTCGAGAAATGCCTTGGCCCGATCTCCGATGCAAAAGCCCAGGATGATGCCGTAGCTGCCGTCTTTTGGCGAGCTGTCAAACATGCTTTGGAATGGTGAATGCTCGTCCGCAAAAGCTTGACCGCTGAAATCCTCTTTTCTCCAAAAAGCCTTTTCATAGATCATGAAGCATTTGATGACGATGCCCATGGCAATCCGGTCCATGACTTGGCGCTTTTCCAAGGGAAGCGGAGGATCGAATGTGATGTTGGCGGCAAGCGGAGGAGGAATCGCGACAATGGCTGTTTTGGCGATATACTCAAAACCTTGGGCGATTACCTTCACCGACTCTTTTTCTTGATATATACTTTGAACAGGATGCTCGAATAGGATTTCTTCCCTGAACGGCTCCGCCATCCGCTCAATCAGGGTTTGCATACCGCCTACGATGCGGTGCTGTTGGGCGCCGTTTTCGATGTTGATAAGGGTGTTGAGGTCGCGGCCGGACTTGATGTAGAATAGGGCGTGAAGCAGCGAAACCTCGTTGAGTTCGCAGGCAAACACCGTCTCGAGGGCAAGCTTGACCAAATTCCTGCTGGCTTTGGTTTTGCAATTTTCCTCCAGGAAATAGGCCAAAGAAACGCTGTCGTAGTAGCTTGCTTTTGGATGGGTCCAAGGCTGTTGCTGGTCGATGGATTTGGCCATGCTTTCCAACTTCTTGATGACAAGGTCAATATTGACCAAGGAAATCAGGTCCAGTTTGGGGATCAGGCCTTTGAACTTTTTCACTTTCCCCCCAAAATCAAGCATATGATAGCCCGAATTGTACGTCTCGAAATAGGGCACGGTGAGTTCCGCGCAGAGTTGGTACATCCGGTCCTGTCCCGGCCCAATCCACTGACCACCCAAATCAAGGTAAAGTTCCTCGGAGAAATGCTTGGTATGTACCCGACCGCCTATGCGGTCGCGGGCCTCGAGTACCTTGAAAGAAAGGCCTTTTTCGTGAAGCAGCTTCGCCGCGCCGATGCCCGAAAACCCGCCGCCGATGATGATGGTGTCAAGCATGGTTACTGGGGTTTGGGGTCTTATTTGATTGACTAGGGATTTCTCGGCCTGGTGAATTGGTTTTCGGTAAAAAAAGCAAAGACTTCATGCGGATGGGTTTCTAGGGATTGGAACCAAAAATTCCAGAATAAAACCCGAATCTGCAAGAAGTCTTTGTGCGCTGACCCGTCAGGTCAAGGATTATTTAGAAATGGAAAGCAAACCGGATGGCGCGGAGGGGAGACAAAAACAGGCCGAGGTTGTTGTTTTGGATGCTCGTTTCTCCTGAGCCTGTCTGATTACTTTGAAGATCATATACTGTCATGTTGGAGTAATTGATCGTGCCGGAGGTTTCGGCCGATATCGAAAAGTGTTTGGATAGGTGATACCTCATTCCCAGGAATGCAGTGGCGCCGATGTTGGCGGTTGTCGTCCGTCGGGAAGTGACTGTTTGGTTTGGATCGACTGGATTAAGTTCACTGAATGAGCGGCCATATCCGAATGACAGGTCGGTGCCATAATATCCGATAATTCGTGGATGAAACGCCTTTTGCCATTCTTTACCGATATAGACCTGAAAGGATTGTCCATTTTGGTCTTGCTTGTTTCCGTTGTTCTCAAACTGCCCGAAGTTTGCTCCAATCGACCCACCTAGCCTAAGCGCCACGTTTTTTCCGTTTTTGTTGACGTAGTGTTTCCTGTATAAAAGATCAAATGGATATTCTCCAACCAAGACAGGCGCGATATTCAGCGAAAGTTCGTGCTTGGTCTTTGCATAGTCGAAAACTGGGGGCTCGGGGGTTTCCTGTGCAAAACCAATCGCGACAAACCCAAAGCAAAACAACAGAATCAAAAGTCTCTTTTTCATAGATGTTGGTTTTTTGTGTGAAATACCAGCATCAACGAAAAGATTATAAATTAGTTTTTGCTGCGACAAGGCAGAAATTCAAAGCCTTAATTTTCAGCAACTTTGTTTTTCGTGTTCGTCAAAAAGTCCCTGAATTCTTCCGTGTCAAAATTGCTCATGCCTTCTTGGTAAAAGATGATTTCGCCATCGGGATTGACGACAAGGGTAGTGGGGATGGCCTGGCTTTGTAGGGATTCGTTGAGGCCGTAAGCGGCGTGGACCACTGGAAAAGTGAATCCCTTGTCATCGATGTATTTTTTGCTTTTCCCAAAATCCTTGTCCAGTGCTATCATCAGGAATTCAAGGTCAGGCGTGTCTTTCACTTTTTTGTACATCTCGGAAATATGCGGCATCTCAGCCCGGCAAGGTGGACACCATGTCGCCCAAAGGTTGATGAATACCGTCTTTCCACGATAGGATTCCAAGTTCACCGGATTGCCTTCCATGTCAACGAATCGGCCGCGGTAGTCAAACTCTTGGTTTTCCTTATTGACCAGTTCGATTTTTGGCTTTTTGATGCCGGTAGCCAGCAGCAGCGACTGTATGCCTCCCATGATGGGTGTGATCAGCCCAGTGAAATACAGGAACGCGAAGATCGAAAGTATCAATCCCCAACTCTTGAGTTCTTTTTTCCAGTCGATTTTCATCCTTTGAATTTTGGTCCCACAAATCTAGCGCTTGTCCTTTGGACGAACTGTGATATTGGACACTTTTCGCATTTTTGAGATTGGTTAAATCAGTTTGGATTTGTCTGTTCGAGTTTGTTTAACTTGACCAAAATGACTACTTTTTCTAATGAAAGTTGACCAAAACGGGATTCATGATGTCAAAAGGTTTCAGGTTCATTCTGTTTTTACCAATCATGTTGGCTTATGCCGCAAATGGGTTTTGCCAAACCTTTGAAATCAGCCCATTCAGCGGCTATACCTTTCCATCCAGTTTCGATATCACGGGTGGCACTGCCAAAATCGAGGGAAATGCCAATTTTGGAATTTCCGCTTCCTATGCACCTCAGGACCGTATCGAATGGGAATTGTCCTATACATATCTGCCAACTACTGCCAGGGCAAGCTCGGCTTATTTGCAAAATGATGCGGTCAGCAAGGCCCGGCTGCATTTCATTATGGCCGGCGCCAACAAGTTGATTTGGGTGTCACAAAAAGTCGCTTTCTATCCCGGGGTCAAAGTAGGCTTTTCTTCCTTGATCTTTTCCGACGGGCCAAGTCCCAACCTTACCAAATTCACCTTTGGGATGCAGGGTGGTGTGAAATATCTTTTTTCCGATCGTGTTGGTGCAAAGTTGCAGGGAAGTCTATTGTTACCCATTGTCAGTGCAGGAGGGAGTCTTTGGTGGAATCCCAGCACCGGTACCAATGTCAGTGGATGGACACCGATCGTACCTTTCAGCATCAATGTTGGCCTGGTCTTTCGTTTGAATTGAACAGACGACTGTTGTTGTTGGGCCAATTTTGGCTAATTTCCAAGTACCCTTCCTATCAAAACACGTCGCTCTTTTCCGAAAAAAGCAACCATTCAGGCGCTACTTCACACCCAATAGGAAATCCCTGAAATGGTCTGTATCGAAATTATTGGTGCCATTGAGGTAATACACGACTTTTCCTTCCGGATTCACGATGATGGTGACCGGGATGGTCTTGGTAAACATCGAGGAATTTAGACCTTCGAAGGCATGGTAGACAGGGAAGGTAAATTCCTTTGTCTGTACAAATTGAAGGCTTTTCGAGAAATCTTTGTCAGTGGCGACCATCAGGAACTCGATATCGCCCCGCTCTTTTACTTTGTCATAAAGGCTCTGGATGTAAGGCATTTCGATCCTGCAAGGTCCACACCAAGAAGCCCAGACGTTGATGAACAAGGTTTTTCCATGGAACTGTGAGATGTCGACTTGGTTGCCGTCTTTGTCCAATAGTCTTCCCGAAAAGTCAAAATCAGCCACCTCGGTCTT
This sequence comes from Mariniradius saccharolyticus AK6, assembly GCF_000330725.2. GTDB lineage: Bacteria > Bacteroidota > Bacteroidia > Cytophagales > Cyclobacteriaceae > Mariniradius > Mariniradius saccharolyticus. Next base: position 16,070 of record NZ_AMZY02000009.1, read on the forward strand.
GGGTTCGTTTTTGGTGCCGACGATACCCAGGCCGATGAGTTCGAGACGCGCTCTTTTTTTGATCGATTTTCCTTTTCCTGTAAAATAAAAAAACCAAACGGAAAGGCCGGCAAGGAGGGCCAAGGCTATTAGGATGGTCTTGATTTTCATATCGCAAACATGTTGTTTCGGGCAATAAATTTGGTCGAATGTAGGGAAATCAAAAAGAATGATTTGTGATTAGTTTCACAATCGGAAAAACTTTGTCATGATTCAATGAAAAAACCCGAAATTTTAGTTTCCTGATCTCCTTCATTTTGACATTTACGTCTAAATTTGCCATCCAAGCATTTCTCAATCCACAACTATTTACTATGAAAAAATTATTACTTGCTTTCCTCTTGATTTCAACTTTTGGATTAGCGGCTAAGGCCCAAAGCGTAGAGATTACACCGATTACAGGTTATACATTTCCAGCAGGATTCAACGTGGGTGGCGGACGTGCTCAGTTGGAGGATGGCCAAAACTGGGGAGGTAATCTTGGATTTTCACCCAATAGCTTTGTTGAAGTGGAGTTGTCCTATAGCTATATGGCTACCCGGGCATGGACTAGTAGAATACCTGGCGCGGCAAATGTGGATACCAGGACACAAATCCACTACGCAATGATTGGTGCAAACAGACTTTTTCCCGTAAGCGAAAAGGCGACTTTCTTCACTGGTGGTAAATTGGGTACAGGGACACTGGCGTTCCCAAATGGTGACTACAGATCGCAAACGCGATTTTCTGTAGGATTCCAAGGCGGTGTGAAATACTATGCATCTGAACGAATCGGCATCAGGCTTCAGGCCAATTTGATGTTTCCGATCATCAGCTCCGGCGCCAGCCTTTGGTGGAGCCCGGGAGGCGGCACGGCGGTCGGCGTCACCGGCTGGTCTCCGATTGTCCAGTTTGGGTTCACCGGCGGTTTGATCTTCCGTTTACAGCAATAAGTACAGCTCGTTTGATCTTGAAGATTGGCCCTGGGAATCTCCCGGGGCTTTTTTTTTGCTTTGACCGCCACTGGGTTGTCATCTTCAGTGCCGGATTTTTTTCAAAATGGACGGTTGGTTTTTCCAATACTGCTTACTTTGCTGCTCCAAATTTCAGTGAATCATGAACACCAACCATTTCCTAATCGTCGCCCAAGAATTGGGCATCAAAGTCAAGCAAGTCACGGATACAGTTGAGTTGCTGGACGAAGGTGCCACCGTTCCCTTCATTTCGAGGTATCGGAAGGAAGTTACCGGCAGCTTGGACGAGGTGCAGGTGGCTACAATCAGGGACAGGGTACAGCAGCTGCGTGATTTGGACAAAAGGAGGGAAGCCATCCTCAAATCCATTCAGGAACAAGGCAAACTGACGCCGGAACTGGAAAAGCAGATCCTCGCGGCCGAGACGATGGCAGTGTTGGAGGACTTGTATTTGCCTTACAAACCAAAGCGCAGGACAAAAGCAACTGTGGCGCGGGAAAAAGGATTGGAGCCTTTGGCAGAATTGGTCTTCAGACAAGACCTGAGGGATGTGGAGACCGAAGCGGCAAAGTACATCGATGAAGCCAAAGAGGTCAATACAGTGGAAGAAGCCTTGCAGGGCGCCCGGGATATCATCGCCGAATGGATCAACGAAAACGCGGAACTGCGTAAGAAAATGCGGGATCTATTCATCAATGAGGGGGTTTTTGTGTCCAAAGTCATACCAGGTAAAGAGGAAGAAGCAATCAAATACAAGGATTATTTTGATTGGAAAGAGCCGATCAAGACCGCACCCTCCCATCGGGTGTTGGCGATGCGAAGAGGGGAGAAGGAGCTCTTTTTGATGCTGGATTCCTGTCCGGAGGAGCTGTCGGCGACTTTATTGATGGAGAAAATGGTCCTCACAGGGGCCGCAAATTCGTCTGTCGAGCAGGTCAGATTGGCCATCAAGGATTGTTACAAAAGATTGCTCAAACCCTCGATGGAGACCGAGGTGAGACTTTTCACGAAGAAAAAGGCAGACGAGGAAGCCATTCGTGTGTTCGCGGAAAACCTCCGTCAGTTGCTCTTGGCAGCGCCACTCGGAGAGAAATCGGTTTTGGCCATTGATCCGGGATTTCGGACAGGCTGCAAGACCGTTTGCCTTGGACCACAGGGACAACTACTGAGCTACGATACCATTTTTCCCAACGAACCCCAAAAGCGAACCGCCGAAGCTGGCGCGACTATCAGGCACTTGGTGGAAACCCACAAAGTTGAGGCAATCGCCATCGGTAACGGTACTGCAAGCAGGGAAACCGAGGCTTTTGTAAAATCGCTCGGACTGCCCAAGAATATCATCGTCACCATGGTCAACGAGAGCGGGGCTTCGATTTACTCGGCTTCGGAGGTGGCAAGGGAAGAATTCCCCGATTATGATTTGACGGTTCGCGGCGCTGTTTCCATTGGACGTAGGTTGATGGACCCTTTGGCCGAGCTCGTCAAGATCGATCCAAAGTCCATCGGCGTCGGCCAATACCAACATGACGTGGACCAATCTGCCTTGAAAAACTCCCTAGACGATACCGTCATGAGTTGTGTCAACGGCGTCGGCGTGGAGGTCAATACAGCTTCCAAGCAATTGCTGACCTATGTGTCTGGCCTTGGCCCCGTACTCGCCCAAAACATCGTGCAGTACCGAACCGAAAATGGCCCGTTTAAAAGCAGGGCAGAGATCCGAAAAGTGCCCCGTTTGGGCGATAAGGCATTTGAGCAGGCGGCGGGCTTTTTAAGAATTCGAAATGCCAAACATCCGCTCGATGCCTCCGCCGTACATCCGGAGCGGTATGACTTGGTGGAAAAAATGGCAAAGGATCTTGGCGTCAAGGTAGCAGACTTGATGACTTCGGAGGAATTGCGGGAGAAGATCGTCCTGAAAAACTATGTCTCTGAGACTGTCGGCCTGCCGACGCTGCAGGATATCATGTCCGAACTCTCCAAACCGGGTCGTGACCCGCGGGAAGTTTTTGAGGTATTCCAATTCCAGGATGGCGTCAACGAGATGTCGGACCTGAAGGTCGGTATGAAGTTGCCGGGCATCATTACCAACATTACCAAGTTTGGGGCATTTGTCGATATCGGTGTGCACCAAGATGGTTTGGTGCACCTCAGCCATTTGTCCGACCGCTATGTCAGCGACCCGGCGGCCGTCGTTTCGGTCAACCAAAAGGTCCAGGTTACCGTGATGGAAGTCGATATACCGCGGAAGCGAATTGGCCTGAGTATGAAATCCGATCCATTTGGAGAGCGCGGCAAACAAAAACCTGTGGAGAAAAAATCGAAAGAGACGCCTGAATCCCAAGGAGACTTTGCTGCGAAATTGGCTGCGCTGAAGGGGAAGTTTCGGTAGGGGATTTTGAAATTTGAAGATTGAGAGATTGAAAAATTCGGTTGAAAGGTTAAAAAGTTAAAACGTTTGAAAGTTTGAGGGATCGTTTATTTGGAGTTGATGGATATTTTAGACTGGCCACTACAATTAAAAAGCGCTTCTTAGGGCGACAGCCTTTCTTTGTCATTCCGACGGAGGAGGAATCTACCAAAGATCATTGGAAAGAGAGGTCCTACGATATTGGATGTTTGTCGTATTTTTTTTGGAGTCAGATTATTTGAAGGACCAACAATGAAGTTATATTTTCTTAATTTGGTAAAACATGAATCCTAGGTCGAATGGAAGAAGCAACGATCGATGAAAAGCGTTATTACCTGACATTAGGTGTAATTTTCTTTTACACTTGGGGAATTGTTTGGCCAGCGTTTGCGGTTGTCGGTTCGGTTCCTTTAACGATTAGTAAGGTTTTGATGGTCGTTTGGCTATTCATAACAATCTTTCTTATGGCCAAATCCCATGCCTTGATCAAACCCAAAAGCCCAAAGTGGTATTCAAGGATTGTAATTTTTGTGTTTCTATTGATCTTGTATATATTTTTCATGATACAATTTCTGATGTTTGGATTTGCACTTTGCCCAACCTGTCCTTGATCATTTCCACCGGTAAAGCACACACTATTTCAATTTTCAGCCTGTATCGTCTATTTACTTTTTCATTGGTTGCTTGAATTGGATTGACCAAACTTATTTGAATAAGCGATTTAGGTAGCAAATGCATTTCTTCGTCATTCCGACGGAGAAGGAATCTATTTCCAAACATTCATTTCGTTTGAAATGGATTTAAACTATTTTTAAAGCAAGACCTAAAGCCATTGCTATGAAATCTACCCACACGCACTTTTACCTATTTCTTTTCCTTTTCCTTTTTCCCTACAAATCCACCTTTGCTCAAGACAACATTGTCTCCGATTCCTTGGAAGTCATTTTGCCTGATTCAGTTGAACTGGGGGATAATGGATTTCATGAGGTCGTCAATGAGAAATTTATAGAGGGAGAATCGTTCTGGGAGGGATTTGGTAGCCTTCACGTATTCTTTTTAGCTTCCGGGATTTTTTTCTGGATTGCCTTGATCCTGTTTCTGGTGTTCAAGGTATTTCGGTACTTTTTTAAATAGTTTTCAAGGAAAAAAACGCTGACTGATAGCCTTCAACTAATTCCATTCAGAACAAAAATACAAAAGGCTCACCCATCCAGGAAGTCGGTTATCCCCGTGAGTAGCTACCTGCGTAGACCATATTCCAAAAAAGTTGCGGTCTTGCTTCCAAAAACCCCCACATGTCGACACCAAAGTCATCCACCGCGGCAATTTTCGGGACTTAGTGATTGGACTATGAAATCCTATTCAAAACCCAACCTTTCAACCTTTTAACTTTCAACTTCCAGACCTTTGAACCATCAAAACCTTTTAACTTTCCAACCTTCTAACCTTTAAACCAATTTTTCAATCTTAAAATTCTTCCTTCCCCGACATCCTCTGTCATGATGATGTTAATTTTACCAACATGTATTGGTTAATAAAAATAACATTCCGACATTAGCCTCTGTCAAATCACAGGGGATATGGAAACGATCAACAACATCAGCGTGACACAAAAGGAGCTTCCTTCCGGCAATTGCCAGGTCAAATTTTTTATCGAAGATGAAAGGCGGCCGCAGTACGGCTACTTGCTTGTCAGTGAACCCAAGCCGGTTGGTGAAATCATCGCGGAGATTCAGGAAAGGCTGGAAAAGCGCAGGATGGCCTTTTCGGGGCTCAATCCATTTTCTTTGAAAAACAACGTCCGCGACGACCACGACTTCCTTTTGTTTTCGGCCTAAATTCCAAAGCCATGATACTAGCTAAGAACATCCGCTTTCTCCGTACCCAAGCCGGCATGACCCAGACCGATTTGGCAGACAAGTTGGGCCTGCAGCGTACGATGATCTCCGCCTACGAGGATGGACGTTCCGAGCCTAAGCTTGCCACCTTGGCGGTGATTTCGGGGCTTTTTATCGTCAGTATCGACGAGCTTATCAACCATGATATCGAGCAGTTTGGCAGAAGGGCTTCCCAAGCCAAAGACATCAAAGTCCTCGCCGTGACGGTAGACCGGAAGGATCGCGAAAATATCAGCATGGTCGGGCAAAAGGCCTCAGCAGGCTATCTCAACGGCTTTGCGGACCCGGAATATGTGGAGACTTTGCCGCAGTTCCATTTGCCGACATTAGCTTCCAATGCAACTTATCGTGCTTTTGAGCTCAGTGGCGACAGCATGCTGCCACTTGTCCCGGGTACGATAGTCATCGGTGCCTATGTAGAGCAACTGAAGGATATCAAAAGTGGGAAGACTTATGTCCTCGTGACAGCCACAGAGGGAGTGGTCTACAAACGGGTGTTCAATTATTTGGAAGAAAACGGCAAGCTTTTTTTGGTCTCGGACAACGAACACTACAAACCCTATGACCTCAGGGGCGAGGATGTGTTGGAGGTCTGGGAGGCGAAGGCATTTATCAGCACGGATTTCCCCAATCCAAAAGATAAAACAAAGCCGGCCACCTTGGATGAGATATCGGCGATGATCCTGGACCTGAAATCCGAAATCCTACGGCTGAGGAAATAGACCGTCGGCGACTTGCTTTCTACTTATATAGGATTAAAGTGGCCGGTCACGGAGTTTGATGTATTTCCTGAGATCCGAATACAGGATGGCGTCCAGTTCTTTTTTATTTTTCATCCTTGTTTCAGTAAAAAGAAACCCGAAGACGCCGAATTTGTCAAAGGGTACTTTGCGGAGGTGCAAGGGTTTTTCAAAATCCCCTAGCAATGCCTCGTAGTCAAAATGGTCGAACTCTTGCGGATCGATATTTGCTTGGTTGTCCAATAGAATCAAGCTGAATACTTTGTCAGTACGGGGCGGGAGGATATTTTCCCAATCCGGTTGAATTCCTTGTATGAAACTCAGGTAGGAATTGATGCCATAGGCATACCAAGTCAAATCCGCGGTGGTACAGAAGCCGCCGAATCGCAGTGGATTTACTTCGATGGGATAGATTTTTCCGCCTTTTTTCCTGATTTCTATGTGCAGCGGAACATTTCGAAGGCTGATCTTACGCCCCAACATTTCCAAGAAATCCATGATCGGCTTGTACATTTGGGTGATGAGTGAAGGACAACTGCTGTACAGCCGATCGCTTACGTCATCTGCGGATGAAAAGGTATGGTGGAGGATGTTCAATAAAACGGGATTGCCGTCCTTGTTGAAATAGCAGTCAAACGCATACTCATCGCCCTCGATATAGCTTTCCAGTAGGATTTGTGAACTGTCTACAACCGCAGTCGGGTAGAGGGATTCGAATGTTGAGATGTCAGATTTTAGGTTCACAACTGCCGTTTTCCAGTCTGACGCCCGATCTATTCTTTGTATACCCAAGCTGAAAAAACCAACTGATGGCTTCATAATCAGTGGAAAAACCAGATTTTCTGGCTCGATTTGATCCAGCTGCTCCAAAGCCACTGCTTGAAAAAAAATTTCAGGATAGGCATCTGCTACCAAGCGCCGGAATTCGAACTTGTTTTTGAATACATGCACCGTGTCGTACAGGCTACTGTTGGGAAGGTGTTCCTTGATCCATTGGACGCTATTTTCCGAGTTTGTATAGACAGGATGATGCGGATCCTTTTGGAGGATTTCAAGCGCTTCCGACTCGGAAATCCAGCGCACTTTTCTCCCGCTGGCTAGTTCAAGCGCGTTTTTGGTAGCAATGACTGGTAATTCAAACTTCGAGATAGTGTCAAGGAGAAAATCCGAGACATAGGGATAATCTAGGAGAATCATGGTGGTGATTAGACGCGACCAAGATATTCAGTGCCTGAGCTTGATGATATGGGTATTTTGACCAGCGGTAATTTGAAATGATGCGTCCTTAAAACTCGGTGGGCCAAAGGTCCCCATCGAATTATTGGAGAAGCCGTAGCCATCCCTTGGTATTCCAAGAAAGTTAGTCCTTAACTTTCCTGAGTTTTCCGAGTCGTGAAATACCGAAATCGCATAGGTTCCAGGCTGGATGTCATCAAAAACGATTTCGGCTTGGGTTCCTGATATCTTGACGGAGGCGTTGCGGATAGCCTTTGCAGGATCATCAGGAAAGCCTGTTTCTCCCTTGAAAAGAAGTGCCCTCACGACTCCTTTATCGTTTCTGACCCCCGTCACCTTCAGGGTCAACTTGGAAGAACTTTGGTCAGCGGCAAAAAGAAGGGCCATCAGAAGCAATACGATTGTTGTTTTCATTTGATTTTTTCCAGTGTTTTGAGCCGATTGATTTTCCCGGACTCTGTTTTCTCAAAGGGTTTGACAAAAAGTATCTCCCTTGGAACTTGGTATTTGGGGATATGTTTGGATAACGAATCAAACAAGTTTTCTGTTTGAAAACCAGGTTTTTGTTCCGATTCGATCAGCAATACTACTTTCTGGCCAAGGCGTTCGTCCGCTTTCCCTCCAATCAAAAAAGGTACCGCTCCGAAAAAAGTATGGATCCAAGGCTGGATTTGGGATTCAAGGATTTCTGGCTGGATTTTGATGCCCCCCGAATTGATTGTGAAATCGGCCCTGCCCTTCCAAAAAAAACTTTCCTCATCAACCATCTCTACCAAATCATTGGTCTGGAGTAAAGGATCTATTGCCATCGGAGCCTTGACCCACAGCTTGCCCGAGTCGTCGGTACCGATCTTGACTCCGGGAAGTGTGCGGTACAAAAGATTTTCGCCTTCGATTTTGGCCAGGGCAAAATGCGATACCGTTTCCGTCATGCCAAAACTTTGGTATGCATTGAGCTTTTGCTCTTTGATTTTATCAAAAAGGGTGGGCGAAAGCCCCGCGCCACCGATTAGGAGGTGTTTTATTCCCAACAGCTTTTGTAGCCCCCTTGGGTTGTTGAGGCAAGTTTCCGCCTGGAGCGGTACCATCGCCACAAAATCGAATCTTTCGGGAAGCTTATTGGCGGAAAACGGGTCAGCGGTCGGATTGACCAAGTAGATATCCGCATCCCAAAGGATGCCCCTTACGAGCATCATCTTCCCTGCGACCATGGCAGTATTCAGGCAGCACAGGAGGCGAGCGTGGGCTGCAATCCGGAAAAAACCCTGAGTGGCTCTTGCGGAAACCACCATTTGGGTTCGCTGCACCCGAATGGTTTTTGGAGTGCCCGTTGAGCCGGATGTCTTCAGTTCAAAGGAGGTTTGCCCACACAACCAATCTTGGCAGAATCGGAGGGAATCCGCAAAATAGGGCTCAGATTCGGCCCAATTTCCCCCTTTGATGTCATCGAAAGCATAGGATTGGTGTGGAAGGATGATTTTCCCCATGGACGTGATTGCTGAAGTCCAAAAATCAACAAAATTCCCCGAAGGCTGTTATCTTGCATGTAAAAATAACCGATCCGACTATGTCAATCAATTGGAAAACTGCCAAGGAATACGAAGATATAACCTACAAAAAATGTGATGGCGTGGCCCGTATTGCCTTCAACAGGCCTGAGGTACGCAACGCGTTTCGACCCAAGACCACCAAGGAACTTTATGATGCATTTTATGATGCGCAGGAGGATACCTCGATCGGCGTGATCCTGCTTTCAGGCGAAGGACCATCACCCAAAGATGGGGTATATTCCTTTTGTTCGGGCGGTGACCAACGCGCACGGGGACATCAGGGCTATGTGGGAGATGATGGCTATCACCGATTGAATATCCTTGAAGTACAGCGACTGATCCGATTTATGCCCAAGGTCGTCATTGCCGTGGTACCGGGATGGGCCGTGGGAGGGGGACATAGCCTTCATGTGGTATGTGATTTGACCTTGGCCAGCAAGGAACACGCGATCTTCAAACAGACCGATGCGGACGTGACGAGCTTTGATGCAGGATATGGCTCAGCCTATTTGGCCAAAATGGTTGGTCAAAAGAAGGCGCGGGAGATATTTTTCCTGGGTAGAAACTACTCCGCCCAAGATGCCTACGACATGGGTATGGTCAATGCGGTGATCCCTCATGCCGAACTCGAAGACACCGCCTACCAATGGGCGCAGGAAATCCTCGCCAAGTCGCCAACTTCCATCAAGATGTTGAAGTTTGCCATGAACCTGACCGACGACGGCATGGTGGGACAGCAGGTGTTTGCGGGTGAAGCGACACGGCTTGCCTATATGACCGAGGAGGCGAAAGAAGGTCGGAATGCCTTTTTGGAAAAGCGAAAGCCTAATTTCAAACACATCAAATGGATCCCTTGAGGCGATAATTCAGGGGCTTTTTCACTAAATCAATGTCCTACCGCACTATTCTTGAAGATTCCCCATGAAACACCTCGAGACCTCCTACAAAACCCACGACGGACTGGAATTGTACCTTCAGGCTTGGATGCCGGAGCAGCCGAAAGCTTCGGTATTGCTCGTGCACGGCCTGGGGGAACATAGCGGCAGGTATGCCCATTTGGCCAAGAAGCTGACCGATGCCGGGGTAGCTGTTTTTACCTTTGACGGAAGGGGACATGGCAAATCCAGCAAGCCCTCGCCAACGGCTTATTTTGAAAGGTATGAAGACTACCTCAAGGACATCGATGCGCTTTTTGGAAAAGTGAAAAACTACGTTCCGGGAATTCCGGCCTTCATTTTTGGGCACAGCATGGGTGGGGGGATGGTGGCGGCCTATTGTATCGCGTACAAGCCAAAAGCCGCTGGGGTCATTTTGAGCGCGCCTTTGCTGAAACCTGCGGAAGGCACTTCCAAGGGACTCATCGCCCTTGCATCCCTATTGGGACGGCTTTTTCCCAAACAAAAAGTCATGGAGGTCGACGCGAACCTCGTGTCCCGTGACCCGATCGAAGTCAAAAAATACAACACAGATCCACTCAATTACCACGAAAAAGTCACTGCAAGGACGGGTCATCAGCTTTTGCGGATGATGAGGTTCATAGGGGAGAATACAGAAAAATTCGATTTGCCTTTACTGCTGATGCACGGTACCGCCGACGGACTGACCAATCCCGATGGATCAAGGGAATTTTTCAAAAAGCTGAAAGGCTCGGATATGACGATGAAGTTGTTTCCCGATTTTTACCACGAACTGATCAATGAGCCAGAGAAGGAGTTGGTGATGGAGGAGATTGTGGGGTGGATATCCAGTCGGCAGTGACAGTGGGCAGAGTTCAGAAGATAGCTATCAGAAGCTTATTTGAGCAGCGGCGTAAAAAGGTTCGTCGAAACGTCGGTTCAAACAGGTAAAATAAGATTTCGTCTATTTCTCAGGCAGAGTTGAACCGAATTTTTGTGGATTTCGAATCATATAGTTGATTAATTTCCCTATTTCTACGTTTTGCTTCGTAAGCTCTTCAAATTCCATTTGCTCAAGATATTTGCAAGCAAAGGCAAATTCTAGCCAAACCCGGGTCTCACTGTTTTCCATGTCTGCATCGCTCAATTTTGAAAGAAAGTGCAGTGGATACTGACGCTTTCTAAATCCTTCGGAAATATTTGCGCATACGGATCGGCTGCTTCTCCTAATTTGGTCTGTAAGGGAATAAGTCTCTTCTTTCGGAAATCTTTTACTTTTTTCGAAGATCTCCATCGCCAACTTAAAGGCCTTATCGTAGGCCAGCAAATCTCTGAAATCCATTAACTAATTTATAGGAAAAAATCTCTGGAAGAAAAATTTGTGTTTTTCACTTGTTACATTGCCACTTGCCCCTGCCATCTCCCCTGCGAACTGACCGCTGCGACTGCCAACTCCATCAAGCGCTCCGAGCTCCTTTGAGTACAATATTGCTCAGGATTTTGAAAAAATAGCGCATATCGGTTTTGAAGGGGGATTTTTCGTAGGCTTGGAGGTATTTCATTTCCGAAGCCATAATATCTTCCAAGGTTTTGGGAAGGTCCGCATAAAATGGCGGGAGCAAGCCCGGACGGAATTGGGTTCGCTTGGTCTTTAGTTCCTCGCTGTAGAGATTAAAATAATGTCTGCTCAAAGGCCTTACGCCCACGATCTTGATGTCGCCGCGGACCAGATTCCAAACCATGGGCAGCTCGTCAAGCCAGATTTTTCGCAAAAATCGGCCGAACTTGGATATTCTGAAGTCATCCTTGAATTTGCCCCCAACTTGCAGGTTGTTTTGGCTAAAGACCATTTCCTGAAGGTATTCGGAATAAGGATACATCGTCCGGAACTTGTAAATATGAAATTCCCGGCCCCGCAGCCCGACACGCTTCAGCTTCACCAAGGGCGCATAAGTCGGGGATTCGGCCTGTATTGCAGCGGTTGTTTTTTGGGCGACAAAATATTGCTTCCCATCGATGATCTTTTCCGCGAGCAATTCAAATCCGGCGGCATACAATCTGCCGATCATTTCCACCTTGGACATCAGCCGCTGTTCGCTTCCGAATGCCCAATCATGGGCTGCTCCAAGAATTGGGACCTTGGGCAAAAACCTGTGCCATATGGCATCCCAAGCATACGCGACGGGGAAAATCAGCTTGGAATGCCTGTTTTTGAGGGAAGCTTTACGGGTCTGATACGTTTCGGTCCAACCCAGAAAAATTCCGCCATGAACCAAGGCAGCGTTGCAGGTATTGAGTAATTGGTTGTGGTTTGCCTGATGGTTGATGGAAAAGCCGACCACCAGACAATCAGGGTTTCCACTTGCCGGCACCGTGCCCGGAACATTGACAAAATGTGGCCTCAAGCAATCCGCAGCATACGCCGAAATCAAATCAGCGAAGACCTCGGGTATTTCGGATTGGAAAGGAGATTCCTGCAGGCTTGCCGGATTTGCCGCCAAATGATCAATTTTCTCTATCTCCAAACCTCGAAGCATGAATCTGATTTACCTTACAACCGAAAATTACACATTTTGTCCCGCTCGGTTCCTGTATTTATTCAATAAAGCTTTGGGATGGCATTTATTTTTTTGATGGATGCCGTGAAATCCAGCCCGATCATTTCTAGGTACCAGCGGATGGTTTCGAAGCGGGGCTCGTTTTCACGTTCCGCCAGCTCGACCGCTTTTTCGCGGGTAATCATCCCTTCCCGGATTTGGTTGCTGCGAAAAGTATCCACCTCGGAAAAACCCGCGACCGTGTAGTAGATATAATTGTAAAACCCGGCCGTACCATCGCCTATCCGCCAAGTAGTGCTCGTGTCGATGGCTTTTTCCCAATGGTATTCTCGCAAGGTGTTGTCGATCTCAGCTTCATCCCAAGGATAAAAATCGAAAAGGTGAAACTCATCACGCTTGGGGGCCAAGAACCGTGTGGCGAAAGAACCCAGATTGTCCAGCCAAGATTGGTTGAGGTAGCCGGGATTTTGGATGAGCTGGCTACCGACAAACCCGAAGAGTTTCAATTGCCTTGCCAGTGAAAGCGAGTAGATTTTCTCTTTGTCGAATTGGGGCGGAATCCCCGCAAATCCCACTTTGAAATCGGTGTTTTCCAGATGATTGATCCCCCAGAGATTCAGCTTGATGCCGGTTTGCTTCTTGAGTCGGTCGGTATAGAAGAAAAAATACTTATCTCCTGCCATAAACAGCGGCACCATTCCCAAATGGGGTTTTCGGAGCCAGGCGCTTACATTTTTCCGGATGTTTTCGCGCTTCCAGCGGATATCTGCGGCGACTACGATGTTTTCGATACCGAGTTTACCGCAGACCCGGGAGATATTCCTTCTCGCCAAGTCCGTCACCATCCCCCAATCGTAGGTAAGAGCAATCGGATTCAACCCCAATTCCTTTTTTGCCATGTGGAGTGCAAAAGTACTGTCCCTTCCACCGCTGAAGGGCACAATGCAATCCTGCCGTCCTGGTTTTCGGTAGGGTTCTAGCATGTCCATCAATTCGGGAAGTCGATTTCCCCGGGATTTTGGCTTGTAGCCATGGCAGTAATTGCAGATGCCTTTGGCATCAAAATGGATGAAGGGAAACGTTTCGGGGAGGATACACCGTGTGCAGCGACGAAGTGTGCGGACTTTTTCTTTGGGATTTTCCAATAGATTGAAAAGTGCCGTTTCACGATTTCTGTTGAAATACACCTCAGGTTCTAGGACCATCGCTTTCTGCGGATGATTTCCCTTCACTTCCAAGATGTTGTTATTCCATTTTTTCTTTAACTCTTGTGAGGCCTTCACCGGTCGGTGCCAATCCAAATTTTGAATCTGACAGCGCTCCGGGTCAATCCATACGCCGGCCCATGGACCTACGGCGCGAATTTCGGGATCGGTGTCGGAGAACTGTCTCCACGCCTTTTTTTGGGTGATTTTTTGAAGGAAGTATGCCTCTGAAGCAAAAGCCAGGAATTTTCCCGGTTCGTGGATATAGTGCAGCGAACCGTTGTTGCTGGCGAGCAGCATCTCCTGCCGGGAACCCAAAAAGGCCATGATGGAAAATGTTCCCTCCATGCGGTCAAACACTTGGCTGAGAGGGACTTCTCTGGCGGTAGAGAGAAGTTTGTCGCTCAAAGTCGCCAAGATGACCTCAGAGTCGATCTGGAATTCCCGCTTTTGATGGAGGCTTTCCCAGAGCACTTCGTGGTTGGTAATGATGCCGTTGTGGATCAGCAGGTCACCGTTTTTGACAACAGGTTGGTTGTTGACCTGCTCCAATTGGGAGCCGTTGGTGACCAAGCGGGCGTGGCCAAACGCGAGGAAAGGGACCCTTTGTTTACGCCAAGCATCCAAAGATGCATCCAATTTGGATTGCGTGCTTGGGTCTTTCAGAAGTTCCCGAAGCCGCAGATTGCCTTTCAGTACCTTGGCTTCGTTTTGGCCGAAATCCAAAAATGCCATGCCGGACGAATCCTTTCCCCTTGCCTCGCTCATCCGTGCCAAGCCGTGGAGAACCTCTTTAGCAGCATGTTTACTGGCTTGGTAATCAGGATGGATCAGAAGTCCAAAGATGCCGCACATATGTCCTTTAGATCGATTGCATGGTTAGCCGTTTTTTGGGGTACTTAGCGGCATTTTCAGCAAATCCGAATAAATTTCTCGATACTGTGCAGCAATATGTTCCCAGCGATATTCACTTACTACCTTATTGTAAGCGTTTTGTGCGATTGTTACTCCCAGATCGGCATCATTCTCCAATAGCAAAAGTTTGTTGGCTAGGTCCATGGGGTTTTGGGATTGGAAAAATATAAGTTCCTTTTCATCGAAAATTGCGCGTACCTCAGGTATATCGCTTGCAATTACTGGTATTCTTAGTGCAACAACTTCGAGCAACATCATCGGCATTGCTTCTTTTTCCGATGGGAAAATGAAATAATCCGAGTCACGGATGGTATCGAATAAAATCTCCTTGTCGTATATTTTACCTATGAACTCAATATTGAGACCCCTAGATATGGATTCAATCTCAGTCTTGTATTTTGGGATTTGCGTTAGGTCGCCAATTACCTTCAGTGTTTTTTGAATCCCGGATTTGCGAAACGCCTCTATCAAAGTATGTAATCCTTTGATGTGATAAATCCGGTTAGCGGCGAAAGTGACGTAGCCTTTGCTTTCTCGGGGGCTGTTCAATTTGGGAATTCTAATTCCGTTTGGTATATACCGTATTAATTCTTTTCCGGCCTTCGAGTTAACTTTTTTAGTGTCAATTTTTGATACAGAAATATTGATATTGGAAAGACTGACGTTGATCCACTGTGAAAATCTAAAAAAGCGGTTTGTGAGTTTTGAGAATTTTGGATCTGAATAATCATCCAAAAACATCCCATGGTATGTAGTAACGACCTTGTACCTCAACCTCAAAAGTGGCATTATGAAGCCGCTCTCGGCATGATGCAAGTGTACCAGGTCGTATTTCCTTTTAAAAAGCACAAACAACGCACACCTGAGGTAATAAAGAAGCGTGTTGATTTTTGGATTTTTGTGGGCGGGAAAAATGATCTGGGAAATGCCCTTTACAGTTTGATCTTTTGCGTGGGATGCAGTCGAAAGCACTTCGAATTCAAAGTAATCTCTAAGGTAATCGATCAGACTTTCGCCGACAGTAGCCGCCCCTCCTGTAGCTGGGATACCCTTAAGGCCAATGACCGCAATCCTTTTTTTCAATTTGATTCAATTATGTCTTTATATGCCAATCCCATTTTCTCGACAGTGAAGCTGCTTTCAACTATCTTTCGGCTTCGGGAGCCCATTTTTTCCAAATGAGAGGGTTCTCTCAAAAAATAACTTATTGACTCAACAATGCCATCAATATTTCTTTTCATCACAACAAATCCATTAGAGCCAGTTGTTACCAATTCGGAAACGTCGCCGACATCTGTAGCAATAATTGGCAATCCGTAGCTCATCGCCTCTAGGATTGTGTTTGGCATTCCTTCATTTATGGATGTACTTAGGTAAAGGTCTGCATCCAAAAAGTAGCTTTGCAGGTCGTCTGGATTGACTACAATATTGACCACTTCCCCTAGTCCCAACTCTTTGATTTTCAATTTGATTAGGTTTTCTTGCTCTCCATAACCGACAATAAAGTAGGTAATTTTGTGTTGAGGCCATCGATTTCTCGTAATTGAGACTGCTTCGATCGCGGTCAACAAGTCCTTCTCTTTTACAAATCTCGCTACAGTAAGGATTTTCAAACCGATAGAATCGTTTGAATAATCCTTTCGCAAGTCTGGGGCTTTTATGCCATTTTGGATGACAACGGATTTCTGTTTGTAAAAGCCTCTTTGCCAAAATGAATTGGCTCCCGAATAGTTGTTGAAAACTGTTTTCGTGGCAAAAAAACGATGGATTACCAACTGAGCATACCATTTCCAACCATGTATCTCATTTGTCCTTATTCCCATAAATCTATTCTGAATTCCAAGTAGCTTTCCGAATACTCCACCAATAATGTTAGAGGTCAGCAAAAAGGAAATTGCTACACTTGGGCGGGAGTACCTTACGAAATTCCTAATTGCTAGTAGCTTTTGAACCAAATTTCCCTCTAGTATTTTGATTTCGATTTTAGCGCGGTTCAGTTGGGAGAAAAGTTGAGGATCGATTTGGTTATTGAAAATTAAAAGATTCACCCGGAAATGCTGGGACAGGAAGTTTGCCAATAACACGCATTGCTTTTCGGCCCCTCCCTTTAGAAGTGTGTTGGAAATTAGGATAATGCTTTTTTGGTGCGTTTCTGTCATCTTGTCTTTTCGACAAAAGAATGCAGGACCTTTTGATAGTCAAACCTCTCATGGAAATACAAATTCGACCGGGCATATTTTGGTTCATATGTTGGATCGGTTAGTACCTTTTTCAAGAGATTGGCCAAGGCTTCAGTATTTCCCCTTTCGAAAACATTACCTCCAAAAGCGTCCAGGATTGACCTTACACCATCCGCGTCAGAGCCCACAATTTCGATTGGATACGATAATGCCTCAAGCAACGACAAGGGTTGTCCCTCATATTCTGAAGAAATCAAATAAACATCACTTGCCTTAAGATAAAACGGGATTTTTTCACGCAGTTGAATGCCATCAAAGCGAACAAACTCCTCAATGCCCAGTTTCTTCACACTTGTTTCCAACTCATTGCGGAGCTCTCCATCGCCCACAAAAACCAAAAGAATCCGTTCCTTTTTTAAAAACTGATATCCCAATAGGTCCAAGGCTGCAATTGGAAGATTTGGTCTTTTAACCTGCCTCAATGAACCCACCGCAAGGATTACTTTTCTGTTTTGAGGTATTCCAAGTGTATGTCTGCATGCTGATTTTTCTAAGTTTTCCCTTTCGAATGGGATCAAGGGCGGAAGGTAAATTACAGGTTGGTTGACGCTTTTCCGATAGGCATTACAGATAGACTCAGAAACTCCAAACAACGCATGTGCATTTCTGAATAACGCTAGGTGGATAGTTGTGTTTCTCCATTCGCCCAAATCACCTGAATGGATAACCACCACATACTTAAGATTCCGTAATTTTTTCAAGGCTATGTAGGGAAGCCAATTGATCCAATGTGCCTTTGAAAAGCTAACTACTACCCTGATATCATCCAATTTTGCAAAAAGCATTCTGAAAAAGATACCGAAAGAAAAGAATAAACCGTGTGGCGGTAGCGTCTTGATTCCAATGAAATCTCGTTTTGGAATTTCATTGGGTCTCCCTTGATGGGATACCACTGATACTTCGGTTATCTTCCCAAGTTCCTTGATCAAATGATGGTTGAAGACCTCCAAGCCTCCGATTTGGTGGGGATAGAGGTTTCCACAAATAAAGACATACCGATTCATGGACTGGTAACTAACGCGTTTTTCATCTTTTCCGGATTGCCCATTTTTGCGCGGAAATTTCGGTATTCAAAAAAGAAGCGGTTTCGAATCAGGATGATTGAGAAAAGCAGCATCGAATAAATGATTCCAAGATCACTAACGGTATTCATCAGAATGAAACTAGGAATGGATATCATCAGGTGCTCGTACATTTTATTCTTGTAGGAAAACCAAATGAATAGACCGATTGAAGTTAAAAATGCCAATGAAAACAACAATCCGCTATTATAGGTGATTGTAATAAAGGCATTGTGGGCTGAGTAATATTGGGAATCCCAAGATATCAAAAGCTCCGACCGGGCACCTGTCAGGAGATAGGTTTTGTGTTGCCAAAGGAAGGTTACGTAAAGCGCCCATTTTCCAATGCGGTTTGAGGTCGAGTTTATATCGAATTGCTCATTGATAAGCTCAAATCGATTGATAATCAGCTCGAAAAAGGGTATTGAAACCACAATAATAAATGGGAGAAACAACAAAAGTTGAATTTTTGTCCTCGAACTGTGCTGATTTTTCACCAGAGCAAAAAACACCAACAGCATCACAACGAGCGCGATTATTCCGGTCCTACTTCCGGCGATACCGATCAAGATAATCAGTGGGACTGGATAAAGGATATAGATTTTTTTTTGGTAGTAAATATAAAATAGAAGACAAATGCCAACCGCAAGGGTGAGGTAAACACTCA
The DNA here is from genome assembly GCF_000330725.2 of Mariniradius saccharolyticus AK6. GTDB lineage: Bacteria > Bacteroidota > Bacteroidia > Cytophagales > Cyclobacteriaceae > Mariniradius > Mariniradius saccharolyticus. The sequence continues at coordinate 34,435 of NZ_AMZY02000009.1, forward strand.
GGGTGTTGGAATCGCCATCGGCGACAATTCCAGAAAACCTTTCGAATCCGACCTGTTCAAATTCAGATTTCTCGGTTCCGAGAGATCTAAATCCCAAACTCGGGAGTAGTGGACTGAAGGCGGAGAAGATGATCATGAGGGTAATTGAGGAAATCATGACACTGTTGATTTGTTGTAATTGCATTTTGCAAAGTGCGGTACGGATTACGCACAAACATGCCATTAGCTGAAGTGTCATATTGATGGATTTCAAAACTGCCGATTCGATCGAATACCCATGGATTCCGAAAAACGCATTCTTGAAATAGGTATAGTTGAAATAAAAAATAAGAACTATGAGTATTGTGTCTAGCGCTCCCAATAAATGTTTATACTTCTTGCTAGATCTGATAGCGGAGTATCTTGGTTTGATGTATCTCCAGTTTTTCAGAAAGAAAAGTATTACAAAAGATGCCAAGATTTGCTTTAGTCCCAAAAATGAAAAAAGAAAGTCTTCTTTGTGGAAAATATCGTTTGTGGGCAAAAAAACCAGAAAAGCAATATTGATCAAGTTGCTGTTTGCCAGAAAAAGAACCAAAAAACCAATTAGGGTAATTGCCAAAAAATAAGTCACGAGACCAAAATTCGATACTGCAAACAGTGTCAATACCATAAGTGCAGTAAGGCCTATCGTTATTGAAGATGTTTTCATCTTTTGTCAAGCCACTTTGCCAAGTCTCTAAACGGTAATAGATGTAGTTTAAAGAGAAGGAAGAAGGCCAATGGAAAATAAATGATAGCAGACAAAACAGGGAGGAGGTAGCCTTTCTGAATTACAAGACCAAGACCAATGCCGATCGGCACAATCAAAAGGGATATTCCAACGATTTGGAATAGCTGTTGCCACGGGAAAAACTCTCGAAATCTGTACCCAGTCAACCGAACTTCGACGTATAGTTGTATCAAACCTGGTAATACAACTGCAAAAACCGACGTAATTGCAGCCCCAAGAAGCAATTGGCTTGGTACAAGCCAAAATGCAATCAAGACTGTGATTGCAGCGCAAATCAAATTGATGAGGAAAATTTTCCTTGTTTGGTTTGCAGCCCTTAGAATAAGGCCGTATGAGGTCATTGTACCTAAAAACGACAAAAGCGCAATTTTATAATAAAGTGTCCCTTCCAGATATGCGGCGGTAAATACAAGCTCGACAACAAACTCGCCATAGAAAAAGAAAAAAAGCAGAAGTGGAACTGCTATCGATCCAGTTTTGACGACGATGTTTCTATAAAGCTCCCTGAGTTGCTCAAAATCCCTCCGCTTTACGAGCGAAACAAACTCTGGCAAGGCTACATTATTAACCGAACTATAAGCGTTGGCGAGAAAAGGAATGCTTAAAAACGATACTGAATAAATGGCGTAATCACCGGGCTCGACATACCCATTCAGGATGTATTTGTCAATTTTGTTTGAGAATATGTATACTAATGTTCCAAGGTAAAACGGCCAACAATAAGAAATCTGAGATTTAATCTTTTTAAGATCGGCTGAGAAGTATAACAAACTATGTTTTTTCGCTAAGTAAAAAGCAGTAAATACAAACTTGAGTACCGAGACTAAAAAGATACCCTTGAAAACGTCAATGAATCTTTCTTGGAGGAAATACGCTGATAGTATGATTGTGAAAAAAGTGATCTTTTCCAGTGGCAGAAAGAACAGGATACCGAACCTGTTCTTATCCAAAAGGAAGATATTGTCACAAATGCTTGATGCCAAATAAAAGGCAATTGAAGCTAACGACCAAATGGCAGCTTCATTCAGCGCACCAAGGTTGAGGTACCCGAGGATTGGATCTTTGAAAATGAAAAATGAGATAGAGAAAAGCAAGCTTGAGAGTATGAGCAAAAAAAAGGTTTGACTAAAAAAATAGCTTTTTTCAGCTTTATATTCTGAATTTCCACTGAAGAAGTAAAGGCTAGAAACGAGGGTAAATCCAAAAAAAGGAAGAATTGTGGTGAGCAGTAGATTGTACTGCTGGTAAACTCCGAACTCAATTTTCCCTAAAAGTCGCACAAGAACAAAAGCGGTAAAAAAATGGAAACTAAATCCGATTACCTGACTTATAAACGAGTAAAGAGATAGGTTTCTTAAGGTCATTTCACTTTTTCCCCAGCTTTGCTTTGGGTTTTTCGCTACAAAAAGGGATGTGGAGTGCCTGACCGTCGAGATACAGGCTGATTCCTGATGGCATACGTCAACTCCAACGACCCCCTTGCTGCATCCAAGCCGTAGCCTTTGCCGTCAAGGATTTGGCGGTAGCTCTCGGTATGAAGGTCGGTGAACCCTTCACTGAATTCGAGGGCCTCGCTGTCTACGGTAATGGAACGGTAAATACTTTTACCTGATTTGGTGGCTGCTTGGGGCAAGGTCTTTGCATCGATACTGAGAAACCACCTTACCCTTGCCTTTTCGAGTTCGAGGTAGCCGGCTGCACGGTCATGGGTATGGAGGTGGAGGATGTTATGCTTTACACCGCCAAATATCCACAGCAGCATGTCAAAAAAATGGATGCCGATATTGGTGGCGATTCCGCCGGATTTGCTTTCGTCTCCTTTCCAGGAACTATGGTACCAATGTCCCCTTGCAGTGATGTAGGTAAGGTCGACATCGTGGATTTTGTCCGATTGGGCGACTTTCTCACGAAGAGCGATAATGGCAGGATGGTGGCGGAGTTGGAGGATGGTGAAGACTTTGCGGCCGGTTTCGCGCTCGGTTTCTTGCAAGGCATCGAGGTTCCAGGGATTGAGCACGAGTGGTTTTTCGCAGATCACGTCCGCATCCATCTTCAGTCCAAATCGGATGTGGGAATCATGCAGGTAGTTGGGCGAGCAAACTGAAAGGTAATCCACAGCGGCTTCCTGTCGGCGCAGTTTTTCCAAGTGTCGCTCAAACCGCTCGAATTCGGTAAAGAAATCCGCCTCCGGAAAATAGCTGTCCAAGACCCCTACGGAGTCAAACTTGTCCATGGCGGCGACAAGTCGGTTGCCCGTTTCCTGGATTGCCTTCATATGCCGCGGGGCGATGTATCCCGCAGCCCCGATCAATGCGAAGTTTTTCATGGCCTTAATTTTTCAACCCTCCCTTTTCCCAACAAATACTCCTCGCCACTCTCCGGACATTTCGCCACATTATTTGCATCAAATTCCAAGCGATGCCCATAGGCACTCATCCATCCTTTTTGCCGAGCGGGGTTTCCCATTACCAAGGCATAAGCGGGCACGTCCCGGGTGACCACCGCCCCTGCGCCGATAAAGGCATATTCCCCGATCGTGATGCCGCAGACGATCGTGGCATTGGCACCAATGGTTGCGCCTTTCTTGACGATGGTCGGGAGATATTGGTCACGGCGGTTGATTGCCGCGCGGGGATTGATGACATTGGTGAAGACCATGGATGGACCGAGAAAAACCTCGTCCTCGCAAACCACGCCCGTATAGATCGATACGTTGTTTTGGACTTTGACCCGGTTGCCCAAGACCACCTCGGGTGAAATGACCACATTTTGCCCGATGTTGCAGTCCTGTCCGATGGTACAGCCGGGCATGATATGGGAAAAATGCCAAATCTTGGTGCCGCTGCCGATCTTGCAGCCCTCGTCGATGACAGCGCTTGGATGTGCGGAGTAACTCATGCGAAAAATCTTTTGACTTGGGAAATGATATGGTCCAATTGGTCTTCTTCCATTTCTGTGTGGATGGGCAGTGAAAGCACCTCGTTGCACAGCTGCTCTGCCACCGGGAAATCGCCTTCCTTGTACCCAAGGTAATGGTACGCTGGCTGTAGGTGCACAGGCAGTGGGTAGTATACCATGGTCGGTATGCCTTGGTTCTTCAGAAAATCCCGCAACTGATCCCGATTCGCGCCCCGGATCCTGATGGTGTATTGGTGATAGGCATGTGTGGAGTTGGGCACAAGCTGCGGAATCCGGATATGGGGATGCAGCGCAAAGGCTTGGTTATAGGCCTTGGCAACCGCATTCCTCCTTTGCACAAAATCATCCAAATGCGGCAATTTCGCATGCAGGATCGCCGCTTGGAGGGTGTCCAATCTCGAATTGACGCCGATGCTCTCGTGGAAGTATTTCTGCCGCTGTCCGTGGTTGGCGATCATGCGGATTTTTTGGCCCAATTCCGGATCATTGGTAAAGGCGGCCCCACCATCCCCGAAACAACCCAAGGTTTTGGAAGGGAAAAAGGAGGTAGTCCCGGCATGTCCGATTGTACCCGAATGCTTGCGGCTGCCATCCGGCATCCTGTAGACGGCACCGAGGGATTGGGCAGCGTCTTCGATGACTTTCAGCCCGTGATTTTTGGAAATTTCCATGATGGCACCCATGTCAGCGCATTGGCCAAAGAGGTGCACGGGGACAATTCCGACTGTATTTGCTGTGATGGCGGTGGCGATCTTTTTGGCATCGATCTGAAAAGTCTCCGGATGTACGTCCACCAAAACGGGCCTCAACCCAAGCAAGGCCAAAACTTCCACGGCCGCGATATAGGTAAATGCCGGTACGATCACTTCCTGACCGGGCCGAAAGTCCATCGCCATCATGACCAACTGAAGCGCATCGGTGCCATTGCCGCAGGTGATGACAGTGGGGCAATCCAAATATTTGCCCAGATCCGCCGCAAAAACCTTCATTTCCTCCCCGTTGATGAAGGAAGTCCTTTCCAAGACGCCCTGCATGGCTTGGTCGATATCGGCTTGAAGCCTTTCATATTGGGACCTGAGGTCCACCATCTGTATTTTTTTCATGCTTTTGCCAATATTCGGGCACAGCTTCGCCACGTGGGTCACAAGAGAGGGGGGATTAGTTATTAGTTAAATGGTTATTGGTTAATTGTCCATGGCTGATAGACCATCGTCAATAGCTTCTAGAATCGAAATCAGTGTTCAGAAAATGATCGCTTTACGATTTAAGTTAGGTAATGGGTTAACTAATCTCAATTCACCCGTTCCCTTTCTCGAATCTCAAATCTCAATTCTTCCTCCTCCTCAATGCCCTTTTCCACCAGGGAAGCTGGATTTCCTCGTGGTAGCCATACCCACCCGCATGTCCATAACCGTAGCCATAGCCATAACCGAATCCGTAGCCTTTGTCGATATGGACATCATTGAGTATGGCGTAGATTTTTGTTGCACCACCTTTTTCGATCAGGTTGTTCAGGACTTGGATGTTGCTCTTGTAGGAAAATTCCTGCCTGAAAATGAAGAAGTTGACGTCGGAGTATTTGAACAGTTCTTTGGTTTCGGATACCAACCCGACCGGGGGACAGTCCATGATGATAACCTCGTATGCCCTTTTTATGTCCTCCATGATCGCGGAAAATCTGTCCTGGACAAGCAATTCGGCCGGATTTGGCGGGATTGGACCCGAAAGAATTACATCCAGGTTGTCGTATTTTGTTTTTTTGACCACCTCCTGCCAAGGCGTACCCGTACTCAAACAGGTACTTATTCCTTTGTCGTTGCTGAGGCCAAATTCCTCGGCGATCTTGGGTTTTCTCAGATCCAGTCCCATGAGAAGAGTTTTTTTGCCCAACAAAGAGTACACCGAAGCCATGTTGACGGAGGCGAAGGTTTTTCCCTCTCCCGAAAAACTGCTGGTAAATAGAATCGTGTATTGCTTCTGGTTGGGCACCAAAAAGGACATGTCGGCCCGGATATTCCGGAAGGATTCGGTTACGGAGGATTTTGGATTATTCAGGACCGGCTTTGGATCATTGCTGAAATTCCGCCCAATCATCCCAATTAGTGGGGTTTTGATTTGTCTTTCTAGTTCCTTGGGATCTTCGATTTTGGTGTTGAGGAAATCCCGGATGGTGATAAAGCCAATCGAGAAAAACAGACCGCCCGCCAGTCCCAACACCAGGTTCAGCCATTTTCGCGGAAAGACAGGTTTTTGCCCAGCCCGTGCATAGTCCAAAATGGCGTTTTTTGGCATATTGGAGGCTTTCAGGATTTCTGACTCTGCCCGTTTTTGGAGCAGGTAGAGGTAGATGTTTTCGTTGACGGTGAACTTGCGCTGAATGCCAAGCAGCCGTCTTTCGGTCTCGGGCAGGGCGTTGATTTCACGCTCGATTCTTCGGATACGGGTGTTGATCTCGGCCAAGACTGTGTTCGTATTTCGTATCGACGAATTGACGTTTTCCAGCAGCGCCTTTTTGGTGTTTCTGATTTGGTTGTTGATTTCCCGCACAGCAGGAGTTTGGGCAGAAAAATTGGCTGAGAGACGTAATTTTTCTGCCTGCAACTCGCTCAAGCTGGTCACGAGCGACTGCATCAGCGGATCGGTGTTGCCCGTGATGGACGGTGCCACCAAATCCTCCAATTCATCATTGCTGAGGTAGGTTTGGAGGGTTTGGAAATATTTGAGGTTAATTTCGGTTTGTGCTTTGTCTTTCTCGAGTTCTTGCAGCCGCAGGAAAATCTGGGAACCTTCCTCACTCAGGTTGAAAATCCGGTTCTCCGAACGGTACCTTTCCAGTCTCCCTTCAAAATAGGCCAATGAATCGGTGATGCCGCTGAGTTGGTCTTCGATAAAGCGGATGGTATTTTCTGCAGCCTGGTTTTTGAGGTCGAGTTCTCGCTGTAGGTAGACCTCCATGAGCTTGTTGAGGTAGTCCTCGCCCATCTTTCGGACCGGGGTTTCGAAGGAGATATTTAGGATTGAGGCTTGCTTATTGATGGTCGCGACTGCGATTTTTTCCTGGAGAATAAGTGCGAGGGAATGGTTGTCGATCAGTTCGAACTGGAGGATATCGCCAGGTTTTGCCTTCAGGTTTTGGACTTTGAAGCTGATGGAATTGGTTTCCACTTTTTCCCCAAATTCATACTGACTCGAAAAAGTAGGGAGATCTTTGGTTTTGGTTTTGTAAAATGGATCCGCGGGGTCAAAAAGCTCGTATTCATCGTCCAATGCAGTAATCCGAAAGGTATTCGCGTCCAGGACTTCCAATTCAAATTTACCGCGGACGAGCTGGTTATGGCCCCAATCCACATCCACGGACACAGGGAGATTGGCGTACTGCTGGCTGCTGATCAAAAGTAGATCCGAGGTGTAAAAGAACACATCCAAGCCAAGTTCCTGAATGGCTTGTTTGGCCAAAGTGTAGGATTTTAGAATGCCGATCTCGTTTTCCACGTTACTCTTGATTGGCAGCAAGCCCACGGATTCAAACATGTCTGCACCGAGATTTTGTGGCTCATCGGCGACAATCACGCTGGATTGGACGGAGTAGACGGGAGTGGTGTACCGATTGAACAAGAAGGCCGCTAAGAGACCAACTACCGTGCAAATCAGAATAAAAGGCCATGATTTCAGGTAATTGAAAAGGACCACCTTAAGCTCGATATCCTCCTCTTGTGGTGGCAAAAATGGATCTGGAAGAAAAGGGTAATTGGGCTGGCTCATTGTCAGTTGACGAATAGGTTAGCTACCAAGGCGACGGCGGTGATGGCCGAAAACACCAGCAGCAGGGTTTGGGCAGTGTTTTCCCCGACACCGAGTTCCCTGACTTTCATCGGCTCAGCATAAATCTGGTCGTTGGGCTGGATAAAGTAGTAGGGCGTTTGGATGATTTGCCGGTCGTTGAGGTTGATGCGGTGAAGGCGTGTGCCCTCCGGATATTGCCTGACCAAAAGGATTTCGTCCCTTTTGGCAATGGTGGTCAGGTCCCCCGCTTGGGCAATGGCTTCATAAATCGTCAGGCGGTCTTGCAAGACCACATATTTGCCCGGTCTCCGGAATTCGCCAATGGTGGAAAAGCGGATCCCGCCCAATTTTACCCTTACATAGATCTCTGTGGTGACATAGGCCTTGAGGTCGTTTTCCAGTTTTTCGCGGATATCATCCAGTGTCATATCGACGACTTTGACTTCTCCCATCAGTGGCATGCGGATAAAACCGTTTTTGTCAACCGTGAATCCATTCATGTAGTAGATATCTCCGCCACTTTGGGCGATTTGGCCAAAAATAGCCTGATTGGCTTCCATTTGGACTCTCGAGTTGAAACCTTTTTCCAGTATATCCTCTACAGTTTGGATTTGGATGTCGAGGATGTCATTGAATTGGATGCGGTATTCGGGGATTTGGTAAGGGATCAGATCCCCATCCGGGATGCTTGAATTGCCCTCGAGATTTTGGTAGTAGATAACTTTTTTATTGGGAATACAGGAAAAGAGGCCCGCCAATAGCAGGATCACCAACGTACTCAATTTTCCTATATGCATAGAATTCACTCGAATCTTACCAATTATTGACCGTAAACTTAATCAAATATATCAATTATTGAATCGGTTTGGTGGAGAGTCAGAGCATAAGGAATTGGCACAAAACACGCACCAAACACCTTTTTCGGATCACTTGTGTCCGTGCCTTGCAAAAGGATAAACAAAAAAGCGAAACCTTTTTTTGGATTGTTTTTCCACAAACGGGGTTAATGGGAGGGCTTACCTTACCCTGACCGAATCTTGGGTAGACCGCCCATCCATCCAAAGAGGCCTGATTTCCCGCTCCTCCAATTTGGTCAGGCGTTCGTTTTCAAATGTTGCCAAGATGTAGAAACGCTCGTCCCGGTTGACCCGATAAGTCTTCAAGGGACCGTCAAGGCTGCTTACGACAGCTTCTTTGTTTTGCCTTAGGAACTTCCTTTCCTTCATGCCTGTGTAGTAGTTTTGATCCGGCCCTAAGCTTCCGCAGGCAGAGACGACTACAAAAAGGATGACTATCAAAATGGCATTTTTCATATGCTTGTTTGTTTGGTTACATTTTTTTTTTTACCCTCGTTTTGGGGAAAAAGTTTTGGATCGGGGTTCAGTGCCCTGATATTCAGTCGGATTGATTTTTGTTCAAACATTTGCTGTGAATGTATTTTGACTTACCTTTGCCCTCCGGCGGCACGACCAGCTCCTGCTGAATCCCCCAGGTCTTGACGGAAGCAAGGGTAGGCGGTTGTAGCGGTGCGATGCCGCCTCTTTTTTTGATTGCTCCCTGAGGCAAAAATTCGAAAAATCCTTCCTTTCCAGGTTCGTTTGTTCCAAGTTTTCCAGAAATTGACGTCAAGCATCCGCCGATTTGACTTAATTTTGGCCATTCCCTTTTCACCATTTTTATGCATCTAAAAAAAGAAGATATCCAACTGATTGAAATTGCCTTTGACTCGGGCGTGATTCCTCCTCCCTACAGCCATTATTACAAACTCAAAATTGGTATCCAACGGGATTTTTTGGATGTGTCCCTGGACTTGGTCTATACGGATAGGGACGAGGTGACCGAGGAGGAAATCAGGGACGAAGGTTTTACGCTACATGATGATTTTCACTTCAACGGGGAGGTTCCTTTGGTCTGGAAAAAGCCCCTGATGGAGCTTTATTCAAAGACTAAATGGTCCAATAAAAAGCTTGACGCTGAAGGCGGAATTGGTGTTTTGACGAAAGACATACACGGACAGGAAGTCTATACCGTGCCGCTTAACCAAGAGGATTGGCAGTTTTTTGCCCAAGATGTGATCCAAGCGATCTATGAGATTTCCAAAAAAGAGGCTCCGCTTAAAATTGGGTATTTGATTCGGGAGGAAAACCAACTTTTTGATTTGACCTTGACGGTTTTGTTTTCTGTTAGAAAAGTGGAAGTTAGGGTAAACGGAAAGGCAAAGGAAGCCGATTGGGACAAGACCAAGGAATTGCTCTCGTTTGTGTTTCTTCCGGATTACGACTATGATCGCGCAAAGCAAACCAAGCCCCAACACAAAGGACATTTCATCGATTGTGGCGATGGCCTCTGGCATGAAGTGGGAAAAGGAGTCATCAATATCGACGACTCCTTTGATGCGGTGGGCAGAATCAAGGAAGGCTTCAAAGCCTTGTCTCTAAAGTGATTTTTTGCTTTCTGCTTTGGCGATGTTTTCGATGCCCTTGATCAGGGCGTCTGGATTGAATGAAATACTGTCGATACCGAGTTCCACCAGAAATCCCGCAAAATCGGGATAGTCGCTTGGAGCTTGTCCGCAAAGTCCGATCTTGACGTCTTTTCGTTTGGCTGCGCCAATCACATCGGCAAGCATTTTTTTCACTGCGGGATTGTTTTCGTCAAACAGATCGGAAATCAGCGAGGAGTCCCGGTCAATACCAAGTGTGAGTTGGGTGAGATCATTGGAACCGATGGAGAATCCGTCAAAGATATCGGCAAACTCTTCGGCAAGAATGACATTGCTTGGGATTTCGGCCATGACGTAGATCTCTAGACCGTTTTTGCCTCGTTCCAATCCATGTGCTTTCATGGTTTCCAGGACTTTTTTCCCTTCTTCGATCGTGCGGCAAAACGGAATCATTAGCTTCACATTGGTCAGGCCATAGTGGTCTCGGACCATTTTCATTGCCTTACATTCCAAACCGAATCCGTCCCGGTAGAGCGGATGATAGTACCGGGAAGCTCCCCTGAATCCAAGCATTGGATTTTCCTCACCGGGTTCAAAAGTTTTCCCGCCAATCAATTGGGCATATTCGTTGGTTTTGAAATCGCTCATCCGCACGATGACATCTTTGGGATGAAATGCTGCTGCCACCATCGCGATTTCTTGGGCCAGCGTTTCGACGAAAAATTGCCTCTTGTCCACGTATTGGGCAGTGATGCCTTCGATGGCCTTTTTGTCGTTTCCCTCCGGGAGTTGGTCGAAATTTACCAAGGCCATGGGATGAATCCGGATTGTGTTGCTGATGATGAATTCCATGCGCAACAATCCTACTCCTTGGTTTGGGTAGGATGCCAGCCTGAATGCTTTCGAAGGATCGGCTAGGATAAACATTGGATGGGTTTTGGTTTTTGGCAGGTTCCCTAGGTCAATTTCCTTTTCGGTCCAGGCGATTTTTCCCTCATATACCATTCCCTCGTCTCCTTCGATGCACGATACGGTGATTTCTTGCCCATCGTGCAGTTTTTTCGTTGCGTCGCCGGTGCCCACCACGGCATGGATTCCCAGTTCCCTGGCAACAATCGACGCGTGGCTGGTGCGGCCTCCCTTATTCGTCACGATGCAAACCGCCTTTCTGAGCATCGCATTCCAGTCGGGATTGGTGATGTCTGCGACGATGATATCGCCCTTTCTAACCTTGGAGGCATCCGCGATGGAATCCACTAGGCAGGCTCTTCCGCTTGCAATCGACCTTCCGACGGCTTTTCCTTTGAGTATCGGTTTTGCTTTGGAGGTCAGGGCATATTCTTTCACTGTCAGTGCTTTTTTGCTACCGTGCACGGTTTCAGGCCTTGCTTGTACAATGTATAATTCTCCGGTTTCCCCATCTTTGGCCCATTCCACGTCCATGGCCATGCCATAATGCTTCTCGATCAAGAAGCACCATTTAGCAACAATTTCGGTCTCGGCAAGCGATAGGCAATAGTGGTTTCGCTCCCGGGTGGCAGTCGGTACGCTAGTCACCGGCTTGGCCGTGTTTTGGCTGTAGATCATTTTGGTTTCCTTGGAACCCAGTTTTTGATGGATCACACTGGGCAAGGACTTTTCAATGTTTGGTTTGAAAGCATAAAACTCATCCGGATTGACCGCGCCCTGCACGACGTTTTCGCCGAGACCCCAGGCACCGGTGATGTAGATGATGTTTTCGAATCCAGTTTCCGGATCATTGGTAAATGCCACTCCAGCCGAACCCAAATCCGATCTGACCATCTTTTGAATCCCTGCAGAAAGCGCGACCTGCATGTGCTCAAAGCCATTGTCCAGCCGGTATTTGATTGCGCGGTCATTGAAGAGGGAGGCGTAGCATTTCTGTACCGCATGCAGCAATTCCTTTTCCCCCGAAATGTTCAAAAAACTATCGTGCTGTCCCGCGAAACTCGCTGTGGGCAGGTCTTCGGCAGTCGCCGAGCTTCTGACCGCTACCGAAACGGGTGTTCCGTCGCTTAGTCGTTGGTAGTTCTCGAGAATAGCTGCCCCTAGGTCTTTTGGGACCGAAGCGGACAATACCAATTCCCGACATGCTTTTCCAATTTCGCCGAGGTTTTCCAGGCTGGTTTTGTCGAGGCTATCGAGCAATTCCTCCAATTTGGAGACTAGGTTGTTTTGCTGGAGAAAATACCTGAAAGCATTTGCGGTGGTGGCAAATCCATCCGGAATCCGAATTCCCAATGGACTTAGATGATGGAGCATTTCACCCAAAGAGGCGTTTTTCCCGCCGACTTGTGCAACGTCCTTGTTGAGGATTTGGGAGAAGGGTATAATGAAAGGAGCCATGTCTTTTGGATTTTCAATCAATTTACGCCGATTGGAATTCAAAAAACATGACCCCGGTCATGGAAGAAACCTGATTTTCGAGTGGCCCCTTAAGGGTTTGACTCCTTGTAAAAATCGCGGACAAAAGCCAACAGTTGGTTCACTGTTAGCTTGTCGCTGGTCTGGACAGAAAGCCATTTATCAGAGAAGCTTTTGTTTTCCCGCAGTCTGTTTCTGAACTGTTCTTTGACTACGCCAGGTCCGAAAATCAGGATGTCGTCATAGGATGCCAATTTGTTTTCAAGGATTCTGAAATATTCATTCAGTTCTTTTTGGGCAATGTTGTGTTTTTTGTGTTCGTTGTTGGATGAATGTTCATTGCTTGAGGTGAATCTTGTTGTATCCTTCACTTCGCCCTCGATTCTTTTGATGGTTTCGACCGGAGAATCTATGTTTTCGACCAAAACCGCTTCACCGTTTTTGAATTCGACAACTTGTGCTTTGGAGTGGTCCATCCATAGACCAACCTGGCTTGCATGGTTATTTTTCATAGTGTTTTTCGTGTTGGGTTATTGTATTGAGGGATAATTTAAGGCTTTTTTCTTGGAAAAGTATACCTTCAATAGTATTCAGATGCCTGTTTGCTTTGATTGGAGGCAGCCTTTTCTTTTCGGCCAAATCAGGGATTAGCTTTGGCCAGGTAGAGATTGAATTCCAAAGCCCCACCGGGTTGAAATTCGTCCACTTCCAAATCCTCAAATATCTCTTCATCAAAGGACATTTCTGTTTTTTCTACCCGGCCGTCGGGATGAACGATCAGCTCGATGCCCGAAAAATCCGTTGGATTGACCTTGACCAACACTTGGTAGTCATCAAACACGCGCTTGAAATATTTGGGGATTGGCTTCATGTTTTTTGTTTTTGTTCCAAAATTTACTCGAAATAATTTTGGATTCTTCAATCCTTGCCTAAATTTGACCATCGAATCATGAAAACATTGACAGCAAAATATTGGTGGTGGCATTTGACTTTCCAAGCAGGGGAAGAACCAAAAGCTGTTGCCTAGATTTTGAAAATCATCATACATGAAGGCCCGCTGGTTTCCCCCGCGGGCCTTTTTCATTTTAATCCCTGGACCATGAATGCATTCAAAATACGGACATCTTTCAAAAAACTGCTGGCTGATACTATCACGCCGGTTTCCATTTATCTACAGATCCGTGACCGATTCGCGAATCCGATCCTGTTGGAGAGTTCGGATTACCACGGGCATGATGATAGCTACTCCTATGTGTGTTTCAATCCACTGGCGGCCTTTTCTTTTTTGGATGGAAAAGTAAAGGAAACCCTTCCAAATGGTGAAATCCTGCATTACACAATTGGTCCCGATCTGTCGCTGATCGATGCGCTAAAGCGGTTTTCCGAAAAATTTGAGGATGACAATGGGAAACACAAGTTCATCTCGAATGGGCTTTTCGGCTACATGCAGTATGATTCGGTCGCCTACTTCGAGGATATTTCGCTCAAACACGGGGCGTCTGACTCTGTTCCGATGCTGCACTATGCCGTCTACCAGCACGTCATTGTGGTGGACCATTTCAAAAATGAAATGTACCTCTTTGAGCACCAAGTAGAAGGATCACCACGCGAAAGCATCCTGGCACAATTGGAAACCCTGCTCAACAATAAGAACATTCCAGCCTATTCCTTCAGATTGGTCGGGGAGGAGCGCTCCAACTACACGGATGAGGAATTTTTGGAGATCTTGAAAAAGGGCCAAGAACACTGTTTCCGCGGGGATGTATTCCAGATTGTGCTTTCCCGTCGGTTTACAACGGCCTTTAAAGGGGATGAATTCAATGTTTACCGGGCCTTGCGTTCGGTAAACCCCTCGCCCTATCTGTTCTATTTTGACTATGGTTCTTACAAGGTTTTTGGAAGCAGTCCGGAGGCACAGATTGTGGTAAAAAACGGCCAGGCCACCATCTATCCCATAGCAGGCACTTTCAAACGAACTGGTAACGACCAAGCGGATGCGGCCCTGGCGATGAAACTGTATGACGATCCAAAGGAGAATTCCGAACACGTGATGCTTGTGGATCTTGCCCGCAACGACCTCAGCCGCTCTTCGGAGAAGGTGGAAGTGGAGGTTTTTAAAGAAATCCAATACTATTCCCATGTCATCCACTTGGTCTCCAAGGTAAAAGGAACCTTGCCCAAAGACGCCAATCCATTACAGCTTGTTGCGGATACCTTCCCTGCAGGAACCCTGTCAGGCGCACCCAAATACCGTGCGATGCAATTGATCGATGAGTTGGAAAACACGCCTCGTAAATTTTATGGGGGTGCAATCGGCTTTTTGGGCTTCAACGGTGATTTCAACCACGCCATTTTGATCCGCTCCTTTGTGTCCGAAAACAACGAGCTGCGATTCCAAGCCGGGGCAGGAGTCGTCGCCAAGAGTTCCATCGAGTCAGAATTAAACGAAGTAGGTAACAAGTTGGCGGCTTTGAGGGTGGCGCTAAGGATGGCGGAAAGGATTTAGGTTAAAGGGATTAGAAAGTTGAAAGGTTAAAAAGTTATGGCAACTATTGAAGCTTTTGAGAATTTGAATATTTGGAAGGAGGCGGTGAGAATTGGTGTCGAAGTTTATAAACTTTCGGATCGTGCGCCTTTGAAAAACGATTTTAAATCAAGGGATCAGTTGATAGGTGCCACTATATCTATTTCCAATAATATAGCTGAGGGCTTTGAATATAACAACAACAAGGTGTTCATCAAATTTCTGTACTATGCCAAAGGATCAGCTGGCGAGGTAAGAAGCCAATTAGCGGTGTTAGTGGCAGCGGGAAGGGTGAGTGAAAATGACTATCACGTTCTCCACAACGATCTGAAGAAACTTTCGGCCCAAATCAAGACATTCATCAACTATCTTAAATCAACAATCAATTCTGCTTCAGATAAAAAAAACCCGAATGGAAAATAGATGCTTGAAATATTGACTTCGATAACCCTCCAAACCTTCTAGCCCTCAAACCTTCCAAACCTTTTAACCTTGCAACCCTTTAATTCTATGAACCTCCTCGTCCTCGATAATTACGATTCATTCACCTACAACTTGGTCTATATACTAAGAACCTTGGGCTATGGGTCAGAAATGGACATTTTCAGAAATGACAAGATCAGCTTGGAGAAGGTCGAAGAATACGACAAAGTCCTGCTTTCGCCGGGACCGGGCGTGCCATCCGAAGCGGGAATTATGCCTGAACTTCTCCAGAAATACAGCGCAACCAAGGATATCCTAGGCGTTTGCCTGGGTCATCAAGCAATTGGGGAGGCGTTTGGAGGTAGTTTGATTAACCTTTCGGAAGTTGTCCATGGCTTGGCGTCCGAGGTAGATGTGCAGTCTGATTTGTTGTTCCAAGGGCTGCCAGGCATCTTCAAGGTTGGGCGCTACCATTCTTGGGTGATCAATGAGAAGGATTTTCCAGATGCCTTGGAAGTCACTGCCCGCACGCCGGATGGACAGATTATGGCGGTAAGACATCGGGAATTCAAGGTGCGTGGCGTCCAATTCCATCCCGAATCCATCTTGACCGAAAATGGCGTCCAAATGATGCGGAATTGGCTGGAAGGATAAAGGAAATACAAAGTACCAAGTATGAAGAACCAAGTAAATGAACCGATTATTGACAATATGAAATCTCAGCCGCAGCTATGGACCATGGACTATCCGCTATGGACTCAATAACCAATAACTCAACAACCTACCAAACCATGAAGGAAATCCTCAACCACCTCATCGAACACCGTACCCTTGGAAAGGAACAGGCACGGGAGGTGCTCAAAAATATCGCGACCGGAGGCTACAATCAAAGCCAAATCGCAGCATTCATGACTGTCTACCTGATGCGGAGCATCACGGTGGAAGAGTTGGGCGGATTCCGGGAAGCCATGCTCGAGCTTTGCGTGCCCGTAGAGATTGACGAATACGATGCCATGGACCTTTGTGGTACGGGCGGAGACGGCAAGGACACTTTCAATATCTCCACCTTGGCTTCATTTATCGTGGCTGGCGCCGGTCAAAACGTTGCCAAACATGGCAATACGGGTGTTTCCTCTATCTGCGGTTCCTCCAACCTGCTCGCCTATTTTGGCTATGAGTTCCGCAATGATATGGACCATATCCGCAAGAGCCTGGACGAGGCTGGCATATGCTTTCTGCATGCGCCCCTGTTTCACCCGGCGATGAAAAACGTGGCTCCGATCCGGAAGGAATTGGGCGTCAAGACCTTTTTCAATATGCTCGGCCCGATGGTGAACCCGAGTTTCCCGAAGAAGCAGTTGGTAGGGGTGTTCAGCCTCGAACTTGCCCGACTTTACGCGTACCTGTACCAAGAGCATGAGGGGAATTTCAGCATTCTGCATGCATTGGACGGCTATGACGAGATTTCCCTGACAGGGGATTTCAAAATGATCAGTCAAAAAGGCGAAAAACTGTACAGCCCCGAGGATTTGGGAATGGTGGCCATTGCGGCCGAATCCATATCAGGAGGCGACACTGTAGAGGAATCAGCCCGGATTTTCGAATCGATCCTGAAAGGCAAAGGCACCGAGGAGCAAAACTCCGTCGTCATCGCCAATGCGGCGGCAGCCCTCATGACCGCAAATCCGGAATTGGATTTTGCACAGGCAGTGGAAAAAGCCAAAGACTCCCTCTTCGGACAAAAAGCCCTCAAAGTTTTCCAAACTTTAGTCAATCCCAAAACAAGCATCTCATTTGCATCCTGATACCATGAATATTCTAGACCAAATCATCGCCCACAAGCGGAAGGAAGTTGCCGAAAGATCCGAACTGGTTCCGGTAAAGCTCTTGGAAAAAAGCATCTATTTCGATTCCAAGGTGGTTTCCATGAAGAAATATATCCTGCGTGAAGACAAAACCGGGATCATTGCCGAGTTCAAAAGGCGTTCACCTTCCAAAGGAGATATCAATCCCGGCGCCTCCGTAGAAACCGTCACGATCGGATACATGCAGGCTGGAGCTTCGGCGCTATCCATCCTGACTGACCAACATTTCTTTGGCGGAAAAAACGAAGACCTCACCTTGGCCCGGAAGTTCAATTTCTGCCCCATCCTCAGAAAGGACTTCATCATCGATGAATACCAAATCCTCGAAGCCAAATCCATAGGTGCGGATTGTATCCTGCTGATTGCAGCGGCACTCGAACCAAAAAGGCTGAGTGGATTGGCCGAGTTTGCACATTCGCTTGGGATGGAAGTATTGATGGAAGTACATGACTTGCAAGAACTGGAGTCTTCCCTCAATCCACACTTGGATTTGGTGGGTGTGAACAACCGCAGCCTCAAGACATTTGATGTTTCATTGGACACTTCATTTTCGCTCGTGGATCGGATTCCAAATGAATTTGTCAAGATTTCCGAAAGCGGAATTTCCGAGCCCGAAACCTTGATCCAACTCAGAAACGCTGGTTTTCAAGGGTTTTTGATTGGAGAAAACTTCATGAAAACCAGTCGTCCACAGCAGGCCGCGCTCAATTTCATGAATGCCTATCGCAACCTTTTGGCACTACAAAAGGATATCCAGGTACTGCCATGAGGCTAAAGGTCTGTGGCATGCGGGATCCGGACAATATCCGTGATTTGGTGGAAGTGGTCCAGCCAGATTGGATGGGTCTGATCTTCTATCCACCTTCGCCAAGGTTTGTCGAAAATGCGCTTGCTGAATCGATCCGGAACTTCAGGGTGAACAAAGTAGGTGTTTTTGTCAATGCAAGCATGGAGGAGATAAGCGAAAAGGTCGGCTTGTTCGGTTTGGATGCGATCCAATTGCATGGGGATGAAAGTCCTGAATTTGCGAACATGCTGAAGGAAAAAACCGGCAAGTCGGTTTGGAAGGTGTTTTTGGTAGGGGAGGAGATGGATTGGGAAAAGCTTCTGCCCTACCAAAATATCGTCGATTGCTTCCTTTTCGATACATTTTCCAAAAGCCACGGGGGAAGTGGAAAGACATTCAATTGGGAGCTGTTGCTGGATTATCCGTTGCCGACTCCATTTATGCTTAGCGGCGGCTTGGCAATTGAACACGCGGATGCGATCAAGGATCTTCAGGCCAAAATACCCCAAATGCAGGGAATCGATATCAATTCCAAATTTGAAACCAAACCTGGGGTAAAGGATATTAGCTTAGTACGAAAGTTTTGGGATTATTTAAAGACATAAGACACAAGATTCAAGACATAAGACTGAGTGCTTTAGGAAGATGAAATCAATGGGCAAAATCTATTCATGTTTCTGACTCCATATTTCCTGGCTCCAGCATAGGTCGTTAAACATAAAATCATGATACAGATAGACGAAAAAGGCTTCTATGGCAAATTTGGTGGAGCCTACATCCCCGAAATGCTGCATCCCAACATCGAGGAACTCAGGGAAAACTGGGAGCAGATCGTGGCCTCCCCTGATTTTCAGGAGGAATTTCAGATGCTGCTGCGCGATTTTGTAGGCAGGCCGACGCCCTTGTATTTTGCGTCGAGGCTTTCGGAAAAGCACGGGGCGAAGATTTACCTCAAGCGGGAAGACCTTTGCCATACGGGCGCCCACAAGGTCAACAATACCGTTGGACAGATCATCTTGGCCAAAAAGCTTGGGAAAAAGAGGATCATCGCGGAGACGGGCGCCGGCCAACATGGCGTGGCGACGGCGACCGTGTGTGCACTGATGGGAATGGACTGCACAGTTTACATGGGTGCCTTGGATATCCAACGGCAGCGACCCAACGTGGAGCGGATGAAGATCCTGGGCGCCAAGGTTGTCCCTGCCACCTCAGGCAGCCAAACCCTCAAGGACGCGACCAACGAGGCCATGCGCCAGTGGATCAATAATCCCGTCGACACGCATTACATCATCGGTTCGGTTGTCGGCCCCCATCCTTACCCCGAGATGGTCGCCCGCTTCCAATCGGTGATTTCACAGGAGATCAAGACCCAACTTTTGGAAAAAGAAGGAACTCCAAATCCGGATATTGTCATTGCCTGTGTTGGTGGTGGCAGCAATGCGGCGGGGGCATTTTATCACTATTACAACGTGCCGCAGGTAAGGCTTGTCGCTGCCGAGGCAGCGGGCTTGGGCATCAATTCGGGAAAATCCGCAGCCACAACGGTCTTGGGTACGCCCGGTGTATTGCATGGGAGCAAGACTTTACTGATGCAGACGGAGGACGGGCAAGTGGTCGAGCCACATTCCATTTCGGCCGGTTTGGATTATCCAGGCATCGGGCCGGTACATGCGCACCTGCATGATATCGGGAGGGCCGAATTTGTGGCTGTGGAGGACGAGGATGCCATGAAGGCGGGTATCGAGCTCAGCAGATTGGAAGGCATCATCCCCGCCATCGAAAGTGCCCATGCCATCCATGCCTTGAATATGATCCAATACCAAAAAGACGATGTCATCGTCATCAACCTATCAGGGCGTGGCGACAAGGATTTGGAAACGTATATCAAGTGGGGAGGATATTGAAAAGTAGGAATTACGAAGTCAGAAGTACGAGGCAAGAAACAAGAGACAAGAGCCGAGAAGAGAGAGGCGAGAGCCGAGAAGCGAGAATCAAGAGCCGAGAGAAAGGCGACAAGATCCTTGAATCAAAATTCGCATCTCATTAATTCGATTTCGGTTATATAACTTTCTTCTTCCGCCTTCAGTCCCCATCTCATTTCTCAAATCCAATTCTCACGTCTAAGCAAATGAACCGAATAGACCAGTTATTTCAGCAAAAAAAACAGCGTGTGCTGTCCATCTATTTCACGGCGGGATTCCCGCGTTTGGAAGATACGCTCCCCATCATGGAGGCGATCCAAGCCGCAGGTGCCGATATCATCGAAGTCGGTGTGCCGTATTCTGACCCGATAGCGGATGGACCTACCATTCAGGAAAGCAATATGGTTGCCCTGCAAAACGGCATGAGCTTGAAGAAGCTTTTTTCACAATTGGAAAAAATGCGAGAAACAGTGCAAGTTCCAGTGATCCTAATGGGGTACCTGAATCCGATCATCCAGTTTGGGATAGAGGATTTTTGCAAAAAGTGCCAAGCCGTCGGCGTAGATGGCCTTATCCTTCCCGACCTGCCGATGCAGCAGTATTTGGACGATTACAAGGAGATGTTCGACCAATATGGCTTGCGGAATACCTTCCTGATTTCGCCCCAAACCAGCGCAGCCCGCATTCGTGAGATCGATGAGAAGTCCAATGGATTTATCTACATGGTTTCCAGCCATAGCATCACTGGCGCCAAAGCCGATATCAGTGGAGAGCAGATCGAGTATTTCAACCGGGTAAAATCCATGGAATTAAAAAACCCGCGCTTGATCGGGTTTGGGATTTCTGACAATTCCACATTCAATACTGCCTGCACTTACAGCCACGGTGCGATCATCGGAAGTGCATTTATCAAGACCATCAAAAACAGTCAAAACCTGAGCGCTGATATCATCTCCTATATCCGCTCTGTAATCCAGTAATCCATGATTATCCAACTCAAAGAATCCATTTCTGATAGCCAAAAAGATTCCCTGATTGCAGAGGTCAACAAAATCGGCTACAAAACCACCGAGGTCAAGACCCAATTGGGGGATTACCTGATCGGCATCGGCAAGAAAGATTTTGACATCCGCAAAATCGGACAAATGGAAGGTATTCAAGACATCCATATCGTATCGGATGAGTACAAGCTTGTTTCCAAAAAATGGAAGGTCAGTCCGACCACCATTGACCTAGGCGACGGGGTTTGTATCAAGGACGGCGATATGGCCATCATCGCAGGACCCTGCTCCATCGAGTCCGAGGACCAAATCAAAAAAGTGATAGCCCACCTTCAGGAATCCGGCATCCGCATGATGCGGGGCGGTGTTTTCAAACCAAGGACAAGCCCTTATGCTTTTCGAGGCATGGGGATCGAGGGCTTGAAACTTTGGCATGAATTGGCATCGGCCGCGGGGATTAAGATCGTCACCGAAGTGATGCAGGTGTCCCAAATCGAGGAAATGTATCCCTACACCGACGTCTACCAAGTGGGCGCAAGAAATACCCAGAATTTCAACCTTCTGGACGAATTGGGAAAGGTGGACAAAGCCGTGATGATCAAAAGGGGGATTTCGGGGACCATCGAAGAACTGCTGCAGTCCGCTGAATACGTCTTTTCCGGCGGGAATGAAAAACTCATTCTTTGCGAACGGGGAATCCGTACCTACGAACGCGCCAGCCGCAATACCCTCGATCTCAATGCCGTCCCAATCCTCAAAGCCAAATCGCACTTACCCGTGATCGTCGATCCCTCCCATGGCATCGGTATCCGTGAGTATGTGCCCCAAATGGCCTTGGCAGGCGTGATGGCCGGAGCGGATGGCATCATCTACGAAACCCATGAGGTGCCCGAAAAAGCCTATTCCGACGGACAGCAAACCCTTGACTTCGCACAAAGTGCCCGCCTTGCAGATTGGATCCGAAAAACATTCGAGATGCGGAAGGGGTTTGAGTTATTGTAGGGTTAGGAGGTTTGAATGTTAGAAAGTTTTAAAGTTGCCACTTTGTGGTTTAGCATCCTTAGATGCAAATACCAAACCTTATAGCCTTTCAACCTTAAAACCTTATAACCTTTCAACCTTATAACCTTATAACTCTTTAACCTTTCAACCTTTTGTGCTTTCGCCTATCTTTACACCCAAACCCAAATATGCTTACCATGAATAAACCCAAAGACTGGGTCTTTTCGGACCCGAGATTAAAGGCCATGCGGCAGGACTATGCGGCTTACACGGAGGAGGACTTCAAAGTTTGGAGGATCCTTTTTGAAAGACAAATCGTCAATCTCCCCAAAGCAGCATCAAAAGCTTATCTGGATGGAATCAAAACCATCAATTTCACCGCCGACCGAATCGCTGATTTCGAAGATGTCAACAAAAGGTTGGCAAAGTCCACCGGTTGGGCGATACAGGTGGTGCCAGGTCTGATTGACGACGACTTGTTTTTCGGGCTGATGAACAACAAGCGCTTTTGCTCCTCGACTTGGTTGCGAAAGATGGAACAGTTGGATTACCTCGAAGAACCGGACATGTTCCACGATGCATTTGCACATATGCCCATGCTGACCAATCAGCATTATGTGGATTTCCTCGAAAATCTCAGCGGAATTGCGCTAAAGCATATAGACGATAAATGGGCGATAGAACTGCTGTCGAGAATTTATTGGTTTACAATCGAATTCGGACTGATTCGTGAAGAAGGTGAGTTGCGCATTTATGGCGCAGGAATCCTAAGTTCGGCGGGAGAGACCAAGTTCAGTCTTTCCGATTCGCCTGCCCACCTTCCATATGATGTCAGAAGGATCATGAATACGCCATACTGGAAAGACAAATTTCAGGACAAATACTTCGTCATCGACAGCTATGAGCAATTGTACCGTTCATTGCCGGAGATCGAAGAAGTGCTTGAGGAAATGGTCGCGGAGGCAGCCAAGTAGGTTAAGAAGTTAAAATGTTATAAGGTTAAAAAGTTACTGAGTTATTAAGTGTTTGGATTTGGGAGTTCAGCTGTAACCCATCATCGGTCATCCATCAATCCAGCCCAAATCTCAAATCTCAGGTCTCAAATCTCACATCTAGCATGCAGGTAGCAGTCATCAAATACAACGCAGGCAATGTCCAATCGGTCCTTTACGCACTGGAAAGGCTAGGCGTCGACGCTGTCTTGACCGACGACTTTGATACCATCCAAAAGGCGGATAAGGTAATCTTCCCCGGTCAAGGCGAAGCGAGTACGGCCATGCGTTACCTGAAGGAAAAGAAGCTCGACCGCTTGATTCCACAGCTCAGACAACCCTTTTTTGGTGTTTGCCTGGGGCAGCAGCTTCTTTGCGAATATTCCGAAGAAAACGATACGACGTGCTTGGGTGTATTTCCAGTCAAGGTGAAGCGCTTCATTCCCGAGAGCCATGAGGAATTCAAAGTGCCTCATGTAGGATGGAACAATCTCCTTGACCTCAAGCATCCACTCCTGAACGGATTGGATGAAACGGCATTCGTGTACTATGTGCACAGCTTTTTCTGCGAGCTATCTGATTTTACCATTGCCAAAACCCACTATATCCATGATTTCGCGGCGCTCATGCACCGGGATAATTTCTACGCCATGCAGGCGCATCCAGAGAAGAGTGGGAAAGTGGGAGAAAGGATTTTGGAGAATTTCCTTAGGATTGGCAGTTAATAGTTATTGGGTTTTGAGTTATTGAGTTAATGGTTGGCTAGCCACCTTTCTGACCCACTTCACAGGTCATCCAGCATCGCTCATCAGGTACCTTTCTAGCATTTTCTCATATCTCGTATCTCACATCTCTCGTCTAGACAATGCACATCATCCCAGCCATAGACCTTATCGACGGACAGTGCGTCCGACTCACCCAAGGTGATTATTCCCAAAAAAAAGTATACCATGACAGTCCATTGGAAATGGCCAAGCGCTTCGAGGATGCCGGCATCAAGCGCCTGCATTTGGTCGATTTGGATGGTGCCAAAGCAAAGCGGATTATCAATGGGGCGGTCTTGAGATCGATTGCCTCAGGCACCTCGCTGAAGGTAGACTTCGGAGGGGGTGTGCAATCAGATGAGGATATCGCTTTGGCTTTTTCCCTTGGGGCGCATCAGGTGACAGGTGGCAGTATCGCGGTGAAGAACCCGGCACTTTTTGATTCTTGGATTAAGCAGTTTGGCGGCGAAAAAATCATCCTAGGCGCAGATGCAAAGGACCGTAAAATCGCTGTCTCTGGCTGGCAGGAAACATCCGGTGAGGAAGTGATATCATTTATCAAGAAGTATTTCGCGAAAGGGCTATCCCATGTGATTTGTACCGACGTGGCCAAGGATGGCCTGTTGCAAGGGCCTTCGCTCGATTTGTACCGGGATATTTTGTCCGAAATTCCGGGCATCCGGCTCATCGCGTCGGGTGGTGTTTCTGGTATAAAGGACCTGGAGGACTTGCAAAAGATCGGGGTATATGGCGCCATCGTTGGAAAAGCTTACTATGAGGGGAAAGTCACTTTGGAACAATTGGCAAGCTTTGTGGCCTGATTTTCTGTGTCGACTTTGACACGCCAATCCATGCATTGAAACAATTCACGAAATCGGGCAAGATTTCCTAGTGAATCTTTGCTTGCAAATACTTATTCTTTCTAATTTGGTTCGAAGATTTTAACTTCTCTAATCCAAAAAAAATCATGAAAAAAATTGTTTTGTTTTTAGTTTTAGTTGTTGCTGCTTTTCAAGTTACAGCACAATCAGCAACCAGTATCCATTCCAAAGGAATCGAGGGTTGCTACAATGATTACATCATCGCATTTACGGAA
The DNA here is from genome assembly GCF_000330725.2 of Mariniradius saccharolyticus AK6. GTDB lineage: Bacteria > Bacteroidota > Bacteroidia > Cytophagales > Cyclobacteriaceae > Mariniradius > Mariniradius saccharolyticus. The sequence continues at coordinate 59,113 of NZ_AMZY02000009.1, forward strand.
AGAGGTGCTAGTCCTGTCACCGATGGCCAACATGATGTGGTGATTTCGGTTATTCACCAAGGAAGAAGCGAATGCTATTTTGGGAAAGCAACGGTAAAGGGAGGTAAGCTTCAACGACCCGTTTTGATCCAAAAAGATGACATGTCTTTCGTTCCGATGAGTTCCATGTTCAGAAGCTTGGATCCTGAATGGCTCGAAAAGCAGGATAAAAACACCTATGACGAGGTGAACGACGGCATGAGTACCGTGTTTTTGACCCAGGATAAATATGAGATTAGGCTGTTTTTCTACACCTTTATCCATCCTAGCCAAAGGGCCAACAGGAAGGCGCCGCCAGCAGATGTATTGTTGAAAAAATAAAAAAAGCCGGGTAACCGGCTTTTTTTTTATGTCTATACCTTTTCGATTTTTTCGTACGAGGCGAGTACCCCACGGACCATCGCTGCCGAAAACCCCTGGTGTTCCATCTCATTGAGGCCGACGATGGTACAGCCTTTGGGTGTGGTGACTTTGTCGATGGCTTCCTCAGGGTGCATGTTTTTTTGGATCATGAGTTCCGCTGCACCTTTCACAGTTTGGTTGACAATCAGGCTGGCGGTTTTGGCGTCAAAGCCTATTTGAATCCCGCCCTGTATCATCGCCCGCATAAATCTCAATACATACGCAATCCCGCAGGCACCGAGGACCGTTGCTGCTTCCATCAGGCTCTCATCGATGGTGATGCTGAATCCAATGCTGTTGAACAATGATTTGACTTGCTTCTCATGGCTTTCATCGCTGTTTCTGCCACAAATGCAGGTGATCGACTCCCGAATATCCGCGGCAATATTGGGCATTGCTCGGAACGCGACAGTTTTTGGATCGAGAACCTCAAACATTTCGTCCAAAGTAATACCCGTGGCCAAGGAAATGACTACCTGTTTTTTTGGATCCAAGACGGGATTGATTTCCTTCAGAATTGAATTCACGTTGTACGGCTTCACGCCCAAGATCACCAAATCAGATTCCTGGGCTGCCAAAGAATTGTCCGAATGTACCCGCACACCTTTGTCCTGAAAGTGCATTAGGCTGGAAGGGTTTCTCTTGGTGATGTGGAGGTTTTGTGGAATAAAGTCGGGCTGGTCCAGAAGCCCGTTGACGATCGAAGTGCCGAGATTGCCACAGCCGATGATGGCAATTCTGATATTTTCCCAATGCATAGCCTTAGGTTTTAATGGTTTGGAATTTAAAGGTAGAAAGGAATGGGCATTTTATTGGTTTTTGGAGAAAAGGATTCAAGAGTTTTTTGCCCATAGAATATTTTTTTTATCAAGAAAACTTGACTCAATGTAAAATATACTTTACATTTGGTAAAAATATCTTTACAATTATGAAAACATTCTCACTATTACACGTCCCCATGTTGGACAGGAGATGGAGGAAACTGGCTTTTCTGTTTTTTCCGGTTTCCGTGCTTTTGGTAATTGCGATGGCGATTCTTCGTACAGGTATCGATCCCGACCAAGCTGCGGAGATTATTTACCTGGGCTGGGCCTGTGGTTTGACACTGCTCAATCTGAGCAAGGAGAAAGTCGAGGACGAGATGATCAAGACGTTCCGGCTTCAGGCATTTCATACCGGGTTCTTTTGGTTGATGTGCGGTTTGGTGGCCGTACTCGCGGTAAACTATTACCGTTACGGTAGCATCCACGCCGAGGCTGTGTCTGCGGGGATGGTGCTGTTCCTTCTCAATCTCTATGTATGGGCGGCTTTTGAATACCAAAAGTGGAGGTCCAACGAACAAAATCCATCATAAATCCTAAAATCATGTTGACTAAATTCCTCCTGCCCTATCCGCTGAAGTTTGTGGGTCTGGCGCTTTTCCTGCCATTTGCCCTATTGCTGGTGCTTTCCGGCGTTTATGAATTTGAATTGTCATGGCTTACCTGGAATGGATTCCGCAAGGATGCTGATGGATTCAACACTCCGGACGAGAATTTTACCTACGAAATCGCCTATGTGGGCACGTTTATATCGCTGTTTTTGATTGCTTTCTCGAAAGAAAAAATCGAAGACGAGTACATCCAAAAACTGCGCCTGGACAGCCTGCTGTTGGCTTTTTACCTTTATTCAATGATTTCCATCGTCGGGACCTTGGTCTTTTATAGCTTCGACTATCTACTCTTCATGGGATACAATATGTTTTCGCTACAGGTTTTCTTTATTCTCAGGTTTCGCTGGGTGCTGATGAACCAGCAAAAGAACCTTCTCTTGGCTTAATGTCGGAAGGTGATGAAGAATTCCCTTAAGGTGGAACGGGCAAAAAAGGACATGACCCAACAGGATTTGGCCGAACGGATTCAGGTCTCCCGGCAGACGGTCAACTCGATCGAGGCGGGCAAATACGTGCCCTCAACAGTACTGGCGCTGAAGATTGCCAAAGTTTTTGATGTCGGCGTGGAAGAGATTTTCCAATTGGAGGATGGCGACTAGCGTACTTGTGGCACTGTGTGAAAGTTCCGCACTCCAATCGTCGAATTTTCAGTGACATCAAAACAATAAAAGGTTAACTTTGGCCGTCAAAACACAAAAAGCTGTATGCCAAAACTTATCCGTATCACGACCGTCCCCATTTCTTTGAAATTGCTTCTTGCCGGGCAATTGAAATACATGAAAGAGAACGGGTGGGATGTCTTGGCTATCAGCGCTGACGGCAAAGAAGTCCGCGACGTGGTCAAAAGGGAGGGTGTAGAACACCGCGTTGTCCCTTTGACAAGGCAGATCACGCCTTGGCAGGATATGATTTGCCTTTGGAAACTTTACAATTTGTTCAAGGAAGAAAAGCCCGACATCGTCCATACACATACCCCCAAGGCGGGACTTTTAGGCATGTGGGCTGCAAAGTTGGCCGGAGTTCCGGTAAGGATTCACACAGTCGCCGGACTGCCGCTAATGGCAGCTGGAAAAAACAAAAAAGGTCTGTTGGTATGGGCGGAAAAAAAGACCTACGCCAACGCTACCCAAGTATGGCCAAATTCCCCGGCTTTGAAAGATTTTATCGTCAAAGAGGCATTGTGTGCCGAGGATAAGCTCAGCGTCATTGGCGAAGGTTCTTCCAACGGAGTCGATTTTTCCCGATTCAATCGTGATAATTTGAAGGAAAACCACCTCGTGGCAGCTACGATGCGCATCATGCCCGGAGAAAATGACTTCATCATCCTGGCTGTTGGCAGGCTGGTCAAAGACAAAGGAATCGAGGAATTGGTGACAGCCTTCTTGAACTCAAAGATTTCAGATCGTGCAAAGTTGGTGCTTTTGGGTTCTTTTGAACAAGAATTGAACCCGATTTCAGAGGAGATATACAAGAAAATCGTCGATCACCCACGTATCGTACAAATCGAATGGACCGACCATGTGGAGCATTATTATGCCTTGGCAGATGTCTTGGTGCATGCCTCGCATAGGGAGGGTTTTCCAAATGTCCTTTTGGAAGCAGGTGCGATGCAGTTGCCCGTGATTTGTTCCGATATTATGGGCAATACGGATATCATTACCAACAGAAAGACTGGGCTGGTTTTTCCAGTCAAAAACAGCGATTTCCTGAAGGAGGCACTGGAGTTTGCCTTTGTGAAAAGGGATTATATGCAGACTTTGGCAGGGAATCTTTACGCGGAAGTTTTTGAAAAATACCAGCGTCCTTACGTCCATCAATTGATAGAAGAAAATTACCGAAAACTACTGGGAATCGAAAAAACGCAAAAGGTCTGATAGTTTTTTGGACAAAAAGTAAGTCCGGTTTATACAATTTGGAATTTAATTTGTTTTTTAGCGTTTGATTTTAACCGCATCCAAATGAAATTTCTTGTTACCGGTACGGCCGGATTTATTGGTTTTCATGTTGCTCAGTATTTGCTCAATAGGGGTGACGCAGTAGTAGGCGTCGACAACATCAATGATTATTATGACGTGAATTTGAAATACCGGAGATTGGAGCATTGCGGTATAGAGAAGTCCAAAATCCAGGAGAACCAAGCCGTCAAATCAACGAAGTACCCCGCATACACTTTTTACAAGTTGGATTTGGCCAACAAGAAAGCACTCACCGAAGTTTTTGAAAAAGAAGGAATCGATGTTGTGATCAATTTGGCGGCCCAAGCGGGCGTAAGATACTCCCTCACCAATCCGGATGCCTACATAACGGCCAATATTCAAGCATTCTTGAATATTCTCGAAGCATGCCGTGCGTTTAAGATCAAGCATTTGGTGTATGCATCGTCCAGTTCGGTATATGGTGCGAATACCAAGATGCCGTTCGCCACGACCCACAATATTGACCACCCAGTCAGTCTTTATGCCGCGACCAAAAAGTCCAACGAACTGATGGCACACACCTACAGCCATCTTTTTGGTATCCCAACCACCGGATTGAGGTTCTTTACTGTTTATGGGCCTTGGGGAAGACCAGATATGGCATTGTTCCTGTTTATAGAGGCTATGTTGGCCGACAAGCCGATTGATGTGTTCAACCACGGAAAGATGAAAAGGGATTTCACCTACATCGACGATATCGTGGAAGGCATCGTCCGTGTTGCTGACCGACCTGCGAAACCTAACCCAGAGTGGTCAGGCGACAACCCGGATCCAGGGTCTTCCTATGCGCCGTTTAAGGTTTACAATATCGGCAATTCCAAGCCGGTGGAATTGATGGATTATATCGGCGCTTTGGAGAAGGCGATCGGGAAAACAGCCGAGAAAAACATGCTTCCATTGCAGATGGGTGACGTTCCCGCCACGTATGCCGACGTATCGGACTTGATTCGGGATACGGGTTACAAGCCCAACACGCCTGTGGAGGAAGGTGTTGCGAAATTTGTCTCTTGGTACCGAGATTTTTACGGAAAATAGCATAGCATACTTCCTTTTGGGATAATTCTCCGACATTTGTTTGCATGAAAAGAAACATCCTCATTACCGGAGGGGCCGGCTTTATCGGTTCCCATGTGGTAAGGCTTTTTGTCAATAAATATCCCGATTATCGAATCATCAATCTTGATTGTCTCACATATGCAGGCAATTTGGAGAACCTTCGGGACGTGGAAAATGCACCGAATTATATTTTCGAGAAGGTAGATATCCTTGATACCAACGGCCTCAAAGAGGCTTTTGGGAGACACTCAGTTACCGACGTAATTCACTTGGCTGCCGAATCCCATGTAGATCGCTCGATTTCTGATCCCTTAGCTTTTGTGAAAACCAATGTGATAGGGACGGTCAACTTGCTGAATGCGGCCAAAGATTTTTGGAAAGGCGCTGATGACCGCTTGTTTTACCATGTTTCCACGGATGAAGTGTATGGTTCCCTGGATCATGGCGGCTTCTTCACGGAATCCACCGCATACGACCCACAGTCTCCCTATTCAGCTTCCAAGGCTTCTTCGGACCATTTCGTCCGGGCCTATGCGAATACCTACAAGTTGCGCACGGTCATTTCCAATTGCTCCAACAATTACGGCCCCAACCAATTTCCCGAAAAACTGATCCCACTATGTATCCACAATATCCGCAACAATAAGCCATTGCCCGTATATGGAAAAGGCGAGAATGTCCGCGATTGGCTGTATGTGGAGGACCATGCACGGGCTATCGATGTGGTGTTTCATAAAGGGAAAATTGGAGAGACCTACAACATCGGTGGGTTTAATGAATGGAAAAACATCGATATCGTCAGGTTGCTTTGCCAGAAAATGGATGAGAAACTAGGCAGAAGTGCCGGTACCTCTGCTAATCTGATCACCTTCGTCAAAGACAGGGCGGGCCACGACCTGCGCTATGCGATCGACGCTACCAAAATCCAGCGGGACCTCGGATGGGAACCTTCGCTGCAGTTTGAGGAAGGTATCGGCAAAACCATAGACTGGTACCTCGCTAACGAAGATTGGCTGGACCATGTCACCTCAGGAGCCTATCAGCAATATTATCAAGCGCATTATGGAAAATAAAAAACCCCGGCCAAACTGGCCGGGGTTTTTTATTCAGGACACTTGTGTTTATTATTTTATCTCCACTTTTTCTATCTCCTTGAAGATGTCGATTTGGGTGGCTTGGGCTTTTTCTACAAATGGTTTCCAGTCATTGTCCATGAAGGCGTTCCAGACGACCATGGCTTCCTTAGCGCTTTCCTTAGCTTGGTCAAGAAGACGCTGTTCCGTTGGGCCAGGGGCACCGAATGACGAATTCGCATAGCTTCGTGGAGCGAAGAGCCTTGACATCGTCGTAGGATAGAGTCCACGGGTGATTCCCTGGCCTTCGATCGTCGGACCGTAGAACGCTTCCCTGGTTTTGTCCACTTTCTTCTTGGTCTCGTTGGCCATTTTCACCAAGGCTTTCACTTCTTCTGTGTCAATATCCTTGGCATAGGCTAGCAGCTTGTCGATGGTGCGCTTGGCTTCATCGAGCTGTCTCGTAGCCTTCATCACATCTCCTGAAAGCGATTCAACTTCTTTGATGAAATTCTCCCTTGCCTTCAGATTGGCCATTTCAGCTTGGATTCTTGGGTCACCATGGACGGTGATTTCCGTCTCTGATTTTTCTCCACCATAGGCTATTGCAACCCGGTATTTGCCAGGCAGTGTGGGACCTCCGCTTGGTTCAAAGAATCCCCTGGAGCGAGCGCCCTGACCTCCGCCGCCACCGCCACCGAAGGATGGCGTTTCTACGGAGGATTTTCTGTCAAGATTCCAGATTACTTGGTTCACACCTTGAGTCGGTAGCGATTTGATGGTGCGGATTTGCTCGCCCTCGGCATTGTAGATCGAAATGACCACCGAGTCAAGTTTTTCCTTGCCGGCATCGTTGAGGATGAATCCCAATCTGCCGCCAAAAGGCCTGTTTTCGCCCGCATACTTGGCGCTCGCCGCAAATCTTTCACCGTGCGGCTGATGGATTTGGGCTTGGTAGGCATCGGGAGAAGGCAAGGCAGTGATTTTAGCTGCTGGAGCCTTGCCGGAGTTTTTGGCAAACTCACGCAACGGACGGATGTTGTCAAGCACATAAATGGAACGGCCAAAGGTACCAATCACCAAATCAGCCTCCCTTTCCTGGATGACCATGTCGTAAGTCGATACTGCATTGGGATAGCCGTGTCTCCATTGGTTCCAGGTTTTGGCATTGTCGAAACTGACATACAATCCGAATTCCGTGCCGAGAAAAACCAGGTTCGGCTCTACGGGATCCTGCACAATGGAGAGCGTATACCCGCTTACCTTGCTGTCGTCGGCAATCCTTTCGAAAGATGCACCATGGTTTTTGGTGCGGTAAGCGTAGGCACTAAAGTCATTGTTCCTGTAGTTGTTGGCAATGATCCATGCTTCTCCGGCATTATACCGGGAGGCTTGGATTTGCGGAATCCAGGTTGCCTTGGGTAGTCCAGTCAATTTGGCGGATGTATTGGTCCAAGTTTTTCCACCGTCTTTGGTCACCTGCACGTTGCCGTCGTCGGTTCCCACCCAGATCACGTTTGGATCTACCGGACTCGGCGCAATGGCAATGATGGTGGTATGGTTTTCGGCACCCGTGATATCATAGGTCAACCCCCCGGTTTCTTGCTGCTTCTGCTTTTCGGGATCGTTGGTTGTCAAATCGGGAGAGATGATTTCCCAAGTCTCGCCCCTGTCCGTACTCTTGTGTAGGAATTGGCTTCCGTAATAGATCGTTGCCGCGTTGTGCGGATCTTGTGCAATGGCTGCATTCCAGTTGAACCTCAGGAAAACATTTTTATCTGGATGGGTTGGGCGGATAATGCGACGGTGGCTGGTCTCCTTATCGAACCTCGCTACGTTCCCACCTTGGGACATAGCGTAGCCAAACCGAGAGTTTTCAGGGTCGGATACAACATCAAATCCATCTCCAAACATGATTTCCTGCCAATAGGTATTTCTGATCCCATCTTGCCTCCAAACATAGGCTGGTCCTACCCAGCTTCCGTTATCTTGAAGACCGCCGTAAATGTTGTAGGGGATTTCGTTGTCCACATTGATATGGTACCACTGTCCGACAGGAATGCCTTCGGCAAAAAGCCAGGTCTTTCCACCGTCACGGGTCACGTTCAAACCGCCATCGTTGCCATCGATCATCATCTTCGGATCATGCGGATTGATATACCAAGCATGGTGGTCGGGGTGTACACCTTCGTAGGAGAGCAGTTCCTTGAATGATCTACCACCATCCTCACTGATGCCTACCCTTGAGTACAAGGTGTAGATCCTGTCAGCATTTTTGGGATCAGCGTAGATTTCGTAGTAGTAGAATGGTCGGTCACCGATTTCCGGCTTGTCGTTGATGACTTTGAAATTGTTGCCCCCGTCTTCAGAGACGTAGAGCGCATTTTTGCTGGATTCGATGAGCGCATAGACTTTTTGGCTGTTGGCTTTGGAGATTGCCAATCCCATCCTGCCCAGGTCGCCCTTAGGCAAGCCGTTTTTATCGTCCAGCTTTTTCCAGTTTTCCCCGCCATCAATGGTCACATAGAGTCCAGAGGATGGGCCACCGGATTTGAAAAACCATGGATATCTGCGGTGTTCCCACATATTCACAAAAAGCTTGTTGGGATTGTTGGGATCCATGATCATCTCGCCGACGCCCGTCTTGGTATCGACGTAGAGGATTTTCTTCCAGGTTTTCCCACCATCCGTGGTCTTGTACACGCCGCGGTCTTCTTGCTCACCCCATGGCGAACCAATGGCTCCGACAAATACCGTGTTTGGATCGTCGGGATGTACGATGATGCGGTGGATGGCTTTGGTTTTTTCCAAGCCGATCATCTGCCAGGTCTGTCCTGCGTCAAGGGAACGATATACGCCTGCGCCCATATTGAGCGAGTTTCTCGGGTTGCCTTCTCCCGTGCCGACCCAGATGATGTTGGGGTTTTTCTGGTAAATGGAAATTGCGCCTATCGAGTGAACCTTTTCTTCGTCAAAAATCGGCTCGAAGGTGACCCCTCCCGATGTGGATTTCCAAAGTCCACCGGAAGCAGATCCAGCGTAGATGATGTTGGGATTCTCATGGACGGCATCGATCGCCGTAATCCTGCCCGACATAGCGGAGGGGCCGATGCTCCGCGCCTTCATGTTTTTGAACAGTGACATGTCGACCTGCTGGGCAAAGAGATTGCTTTGCAGGGGCATCAGCCCCACCAAAGCCAGCAATCCCCAGAAGTACATTTGGGTAAGTATTCGTTTTTTCATGGATTGATGTAGGTTATAAAGTGTTAAATAAAGTCAATTTCAATCATAAAAATAACATATTGATATGGGGGGATTTTTCATTGGATAAAAGGGCGATAAAATTAATCTGTTTGGTGTTTTTTTGGATTCAGACTACTCTTTTGGCTTGAATAGCGGGTATTGTGATATCGGATTGGCCTGCGTTGCGAATCGTATTGGTATTTGGTAATAGCTGAATTTTTGAACCCGAATATCAAAACAGCAGGTTTGTCGTTGGTGAAGTTAGCGAAAAGTAAAGGCGGACACAGCGCGTCCTTTCCTTGGAATTGAAAAAATAAAGCGGAACTTTGCACTCGCTTTAAAGTACCGATTAATCCATGAGAAAAACATTTGTATTGGGATTTTGTATTTTGCTGAGCCTCGCTGCCAATGCCGCCGATCTCACTTTGGTGGACTCTGTAGGAATAGAAAAAGTCGGCGATAAGTTCTTCATCATTCACCAAGTTGACGAGAAGGAAACACTTTTTGGGATATCGAGGAGATACCAAGTGACGGTAAATGAACTGGTACAAACCAATCCAACCTTATCTGAGGGACTCAAAATTGGTCAACGCATCAGGATCCCCTATACGCCCAAAGCAACCACTCCAACCCCCGCGCCCGCTACGCCAAAGCCTGCGCAGCCTGCCACAACTACCCCAAGCGCGGGCTCGGTAATCCATACCGTTGCGCAAGGGGAGACCATGTTTTCGATTTCAAAAAAATACAATGTCGCAGTTGGAGATATTATTAGTTGGAATAAACTGAGTGGTTCTGATATTGCCGTTGGGCAGAAACTTGAAATCCGTACCAATGCAACTTCCGCCAAAGCTTCGGCTACAGTTCCCGCTGCAGCAGCCACACAGCCGAAGCCAAGCCAGCCTCTCGAAAACAGGCCTTCAACTCCTGCACCGCAAAACCAGAATATAGAGAAGCCTGCCGCACCAACTCAGGTGGCAACCAACGCGCAACTTCCTGGTGATTGGATTACCCACACGGTAGCTCAAGGGGAAACGCTTTTCTCCATTTCCCAGAAATACAACAGCTCTGTGGACGATATCCGTTCTTGGAATGGACTAGGGTCAAATAGCATTTCAGTAGGTCAAAAGCTGAAAGTCGGGCGTGAAGCAAACTCCAACGTACCGGTCGTGACTGCAACCGTTCCGGTCATTGTCAATAATGAAAAGTCCTCCGCAACGCTGAGTTCTTCCTCATCGGAGCGAGTCGACCCGAATGCAAGCACGGCTTACAAAAACATTAAGGAAACCGGTTTGGCGGAAGTGATCGAAGGTACGGCCAACAATAAAAAGTACCTGGTCTTGCACCGCGATGCGCCTGTAGGCACGATCATGCGTGTGCGCAACGAAGAAAATGACATTACGATTTTCGCAAGGGTGGTCGGGAAACTCCCTGACACAGGTGACAACAACAAATTGGTCATCAAGTTATCCAAAGCAGCTTATGACCAACTCCGGGCGGTGAATCCTAGATTCCCGGTTGAAATTTCCTATTGATCCAAATGCAAAAAATTTCCCTCTTCTTCCATTACTTTTTTCGCTTTATCTGGAATGCCGTTTTTGTCATATCCTATCCGATCATTGCGACATTTGGGATACTCTTCATTGGGCTCACCTACGTGTTTTCCGCAATATCACGGCTTTTGGCAGGTCTGAAGAAAGGTAAGGAGGAACAGTCATACAAAATGACGGATTGGGTACCCTTGCCACAGGCAGAGAGTCTTTTGGAAGCAAAGCCGTTCAAACAGATCGTATTCGGACCGACTTGCTTCCAACTCCGGAGGATAGATGGAGTTCCATCGGTACTGCAGGACCATATCTTTGGCAGCAAGGTGAAATTCATGGAAGAGGGCTTGCTGCTTGAAAAATGGAATACGACTGATTCCAAACTTTTACCGGATTTTGACATCTGTCTGTACAATCCGGATAGGGATACTTTGACCCCATTGACCACGATTAAGTGTTTCGATTGGCACCTGTCGGGCAAGGAAGACAACCGATTACAGTTCAAGTGGTTTGATGGCATACAAGGTGGGGAGGTAAGTGTCGCCATTTGAAGATGGATCTGAAGGATTTTTTGGACCAAAAGGTCGCACAATTCAATCAACCTGGATTTATTGACTTGGATCCAATATCGATTCCACATCATTTCTCCAAAAAACAAGACATTGAAATTGCTGGATTTTTCGCGGCCACCCTCGCTTGGGGTCAGCGCAAAACCATTGTCCTAAAGTGCAATGAATTGCTTCGCTTGATGGACAATGCACCCCATGATTTTGTACTGAACCATACCGATGCCGATCTGAAAGCTTTGCTGAAATTCAAACACCGCACCTTCAACGACCTCGATCTACTGTATTTTGTGCGTTTTTTCGCTTGGTACTTTCAGGAAAACGATTCCTTGGAAAATGCTTTCTGCATCGGCCTGCAAGATGAGCAAGCCGAAATGAAAACCTTACTGACCAACTTTCACCGCTTGTTCTTTAACCTGCCAGAGGCGCCACAAAGAACCAAAAAGCACGTCGCAACTCCCGAACGCAACTCAGCTTGCAAGCGGATCAATATGTTCCTTCGCTGGATGGTCCGGAAGGACGACAAAGGAGTGGATTTTGGGATTTGGCATAGAATCAAGCCGGCACAATTGATTTGTCCCTGTGACTTGCACGTAGACCGGGTTGCCCGCAAATTGGGCTTGATAGAGAGAAAACAAACCGACTGGCAAACCGCAGTCGAATTGACCGAGAGGCTGAGGGAATTTGACCCCAATGATCCGGTGAAATATGACTTCGCCCTATTTGGGCTTGGTGTTGAGGAAAAGTACGGGATGTGACACGCGCACGGGGTTTGAGGCCTTTCAAACAAAGGAGGAGATTTTGATATCTTCCTGCGCAGGAAAAGCACCATCTATCCAACTTCCAACTTCGTATTTCTAACCTCTAACTTCTATTTTCCCCAAGCCCCAGGATTTTTCCGCCATTCTTGCAGGGAAGCCAAGGTGTTTTGGTCTATGTAATTGTTGGCAATCGCCTGCGGCAACATCGAGGAATAATCACTCAAGCAGACCAATTCGACACCTGCTTTTTCGAAATTTTCAGCCGCCAGTTCAAACCCATAGGTAAAGATCGCGACCATTCCCAGCACTTCAAATCCGGCTGCTTTGAGGTCCGTGACCGCCTTCAGGGAACTGCCACCTGTTGATACCAGGTCCTCTACCACGACAACTTTTTGCCCCGGAGTGACCTTTCCTTCAATCATGTTTTCCATTCCGTGACCTTTGGGGCTTGACCGCACATACAAGAATGGCAGGTTCATTGCATCAGCCAAAAGGGCCCCTTGTGGGATTCCTGCTGTCGCGACTCCAGCCACAGCTTCGATATTCGCGAAATTCTTTTGTATCGCATCCTGAAGATAATGCTTGATAAACGAACGGACGGCAGGGTAGGAGAGCGAAAGCCTATTGTCGCAATATATCGGAGATTTCCAGCCGGAAGCCCAGGTGAAAGGTTTGGTAGGTTGAAGACGGATCGCTTCAATTTCAAGAAGCCTTTGGGCAACGGCGGAAGCGATTTTGGGATCGAAAATTTTCATACGCCAAAATTAGGGGATTAAAAATTGGTGCCCGTTGTGCAGCCTAAAAAATTTATGCATTTTTGGCCCAACCAGTAGCCAAAAAGGGACTTTCAAAACACCCGCGCCATGAAGATTTTTGTCAACGACAAGCCTTTGGACGTATTCACGCCGGAGGAATTGCCTGCAGATAGAACTTTTGAAGTAATCTACGACCATCCTTCCGATATTCCCGCGACAGGGGAGTTTCATGATGATGTCTTGATCATCGAGCCTTCCCGTGATGTGATCATCAAGCTCTTGTACTTGATGAGGACCCGAAAGCTTAAGAATCTTGACTCGGTGACCTTGGTCAGCAAGGAAAAAGAAGATACAAAAAAATTCATCAAAAGCCGATTTACCGTCATCAAGGCAGCCGGTGGGGTGGTGACGAAGGACGATAAGGTGCTGTTTATTTTTAGGCTGGGAAAATGGGATTTGCCAAAGGGAAAGTTTGACAAGGGCGAATCTCCCGCAGCTTGTGCATTGAGAGAGGTGGAAGAGGAATGTGGTATCAAGGTGCGTTTGGGTTCCAAAATCTGCAAAACCTGGCATACCTATACGCAGGATAGAAAGAGCATTTTGAAGAAGACCTATTGGTTTCAAATGGATAACATCTCAGATGCCAATATGAAACCCCAAAAGGAAGAGGGTATCGAGGATATCCGCTGGATGACGCATCAGGAAGCGAAGACAGCCTTGGTCAATTCCTATCCTTCGATCCGGTATTTGTACAAGCAATTTCTGAAAAAAGTCCCCAAAGCCTACAAGCTGTAAGGGAGGTAGGGGGTCACATCTCCACCGTACCGATGGACTTCGCGAATGATCGTGGAACTTACCGCAGCAAATTCCGGAGAGGTGATCAGAAAAACCGTTTCCAATCCAGGATATAGGTTTCTGTTCATTTGGCTGATTGTGTTTTCATACTCAAAATCAGTTGTGTTACGGAGTCCACGAACCAAAAATCTGGCACCTTCACTTTTCGCAAGCGATGAGGTAAGTTCGTTATAAACAACCACTCTTACACGGTCATTGCCAATGTAGATGCCCTTGATTTTTTCCACCATAAGCTCGATATCGAAGTATCGGTTTTTCTTCGCGGAATTGTAGCCAATACCGATGATTACTTCATCGAAAATCTCCAGACTCCGCATTACGATGTCATGGTGTCCCTTGGTGAAAGGGTCGAACGAACCGGGGAAAACGGCGATTTTCTTCATCAAGATTTAAGGTTAGGGCAGTACCCAATAAGATTCAAAAAGGGACCTTTGTTGGAATTCTTCGGTTCCTTCCAAGTATTGGAGGTTAGGGTGAGGCGTGCTGATTTTGAAATTTCTAAAATACGTTTCACCCCAGGCTTCATCAATCCCCAGCGATTCACAATCACCGTAAACCGTCACCCTGCAGTGGTTGCGGTTGAAACCCATTTGTTGAAGGATTCCCATCAAGTAGCGGAGCACGTCATCTTTGGTGTATGCCTCAAACCGGTTGAAAAGAACAATCTCCTGTTTGGAGAAAGCTGCCAAATAGAAAAAGCTATCGTACAATACCAGCAGGATTTCCTGATCAATCAAGTTGAATTTTTCCTTGAGTGCATAGGAAAGAAAGCATGACGCTCCGTGGTGGAAATAGGTGTCGGAATAGCCTGATTGCAGGGCATCCGAAACAGCCTCGTCTATCGAACCTACCAGGTGCAGTGTGTTGCTCTCGAGGCTGGTTTGAAACAACTTGTCGCCCTCCTTCGGCTTTTCGGCGAAGAAGAGATATACAGAAAGCAGACTCGCATCAAACAAAATTCCGGGCACAAGAGAAAACGATTCTCCATAATGGAAGATCCTTTTGGGGACTTCCAACCGGAGCAATTTGTCTTCTTTCAGTTGTTGGAGGAGCCGACGTTGGTTGTCGAACGTCATTTGATGGATCGCAGCCACTTTGCCGTTGATGTCCCGGGCAAACAGGAAATAGTGATCCTTAAACAAGAAAAGCGATAAATTTGACACCTGAGCGGTATCAAATTTATCGCAATAAATTTTTTCGGGACGCGTATGTACAGCCTTTATAGCCAAGATTACTCCCAGTTGCCTGAAGTAGATGAGTCGGTCCTTGATCCGATGCGGAGGGCTTTCTCTTTATTGTTCAACCTTCTTTTCGGATTCATCGGATCTGGGTCACGAATCTCGAAAACGGGTATTTGTCTCTGTGTTCTTTCAACCTTGTCAGCGAAAAACTCAAACTGCTTTCCTCCGGACCCTGGCACGATGTGAAGATTTTCCAAGTTGAAGTTTGGATACCTCCTCTCGTTGAAGAGGGAATCCATCACCATCACAGAACCCAAAGTGTCCAGTGTGACCGTGATTTCTTCTTTTCCGTATTCCAAAAGCTTGGTGGTCTCAGTTCTTTGCACAATCCAAATTTTCCCGTCCTGGATGAACTTCTTCAACTCATCCCAACTTCCTGCATATTGACCATTGGACGCAAGGTAGGCGATCTGGGCATCCCTAAGCATTTGGAGCTTTTCAATGATACGTGCCTCAGTCGCCGCAATGAGTTTTTCCTGCTGCATGACGTCATCCACACTCTTGTAAAGCAAATAGCCCAAGCCCAAGGCTGAAACAAGGAATACAATCGATAGAATTCTCGTTAGTGTCATTTTTTGGATTGATTAGAACTTAAGGTAAGGTTGATGGTATTAAGAATAGGTTGCTATTTTATTGAAATATTTTCAAAATTAAAATAACCTTTCCACAATCGCACATCATTCAGGGATTTTATTCCCCAAAACAGGCGGTGTTTTTCTTCCTTTTTGATGGACGCCAATTTATCGATGTCCAGAAAGTCAATTTCGGTGATCAACTGCTTTTCTGCAGCCAACTCGGGGTCTATTCCCTTCACCAGGTTTCCTCCGATGACATGTACCTCAAAATACAGCTCCACCGCATGGAGTGGTGGCTCCAGAAATTCGAAATTGCAGAGAAACTGGCCCAACTCGACTTGAAGGCCTGTTTCTTCCAAGAACTCCCTGCGTAGGTTTTCTTCGACAGAACTGCCAAACTTCATCCCGCCACCGGGAACATTCCAGAAATACCGACCCTCTCCCATATGATGCTTGATCATCAAAATTCGGTCGTCCTGAATCAGCACGCCGTTGACCCGAAGCCGTAACCTCCCGCCAAATTTTTCCTCGATTTCCTTTTTCAAAATTGTCATGCTAGATTCGAGCCGATGGACGCTAAAGATAAGCACGAGCCCGATCTGCCCTTGCGACTGCTGAAAAGAAATTTTCCACACGAGCCTACCCAAGGGCAAATGGAGTTTTTTAGGAGGATGAATGATTATCTTACCGTGGAAGCAAGTGGCG
Source organism: Mariniradius saccharolyticus AK6 (assembly GCF_000330725.2). Classification (GTDB taxonomy): domain Bacteria; phylum Bacteroidota; class Bacteroidia; order Cytophagales; family Cyclobacteriaceae; genus Mariniradius; species Mariniradius saccharolyticus. Next base: position 75,333 of record NZ_AMZY02000009.1, read on the forward strand.
GCCGGATTTTCCTGCTTAAGGGCTATGCGGGTACGGGAAAAACTTCCTTGGTTTCCGCGTTGGTCAAAACCCTTCCCAAAATTAAACTCAAGTCGCTACTCTTGGCGCCGACGGGCAGGGCCGCCAAGGTCATGGGCAACTACAGCCTTCGATCCGCCTTTACCATCCATAAGATTATATACAAGCCCAAAGGAGAATTGGGAGACGGTGGCGCGGGATTTGTTTTGCAAAAGAACTACTCCAAAAATACGGTTTTCATCGTCGATGAGGCCTCGATGATTTCAGATGAGTCATTCGGCGGTAGGTCGCTTTTGCGCGATTTGATACGTTTTGTACTCCAGGAACCCAGCAACAGCCTCGTGATGGTGGGCGATATGGCGCAGCTGCCACCGGTGGGGAGTTCGCTCAGCCCTGGATTGGATGGGGGCTATCTCAAGCGGCATTTTGGACTCAGCGTGACCGAGACGGAACTCCGCGAGGTCATGCGGCAACAGTTGGATTCGGGAATTCTTTTCAACGCCACCAAGCTGAGGAACGAGATGTATCAAGCGAAACCGGCTATACGGATGCAGACCTTGGGATTCAAGGATTTTTATAAAATGACAGGTGAAAGGCTTGAGGACGGACTGCGCTATGCCTACGAGAAATACGGAATTGAGCAAGCCATAGTCATAACCCGCTCCAACAAGGCCGCCGTACAGTACAACCAATACATCCGCCGGAGTATCCATTTTCATGACGATGAACTCGCGGCGGGCGACTTTCTGATGGTCGTCAAAAACAACTACCTCTACATGGCCGAGTCCGAGCGGGTAAGCTTCATCGCCAACGGGGATTTTGTGGAAATCATGAAGGTGAGGTCATTCGAGGAAATGTATGGCTTCAGATTTGCTACCTTGGAACTGCGGATGGTGGACTACCCGGATGAGCCCTATTTCGAAGCTAAAGTGCTTTTAGATACCCTCTATTCCGATGGCCCCTCATTGACTTCGGAGCAGTTTCGATCGCTTTACCAGCAGGTAAGTGCAGATTATGCCGATGTGGCCGACAAAAACGAAAGGATGGAATTGATTAAAAAAGATTCTTATCTTTCGGCCTTACAGGTCAAGTTTGCCTATGCCCTCACCTGTCACAAGGCCCAAGGGGGACAGTGGGAGGCGGTTTTTGTGGACCAAGGCTACCTGACCGAGGAACAGGTCAACTCCGACTTCCTTCGATGGCTGTATACAGCGATGACCAGGGCGCGAAAAGAGTTGTTCATGGTGAACTTTCATCCCAGATTTTACATTAATTACAACGAAACAGAAAACCAAACTTAACTTAATCCCTATGAAAAAGTCCATTTTACTTCTGTTGGTTAGCTTGGCGTTTGCGGGTCAGGCGCTCATGGCACAAGGCACAGGCCCTGTGATTGAGTTTCAGGAAAAAGCCAGAGATTTTGGCGACATCACCCAAGGCGACAAGGTAGAGCATACGTTCGTGTTCAAAAACACTGGCGATGCCCCGCTTCTGATCCAGAACGTAGCCGTCACCTGCGGCTGTACGGCGCCAAACTGGCCCAAGCAGGCCATTGCGCCCGGAGCGACAGGAGAACTGAAAGTAGTCTTCAACTCCGCAGGCAAGCTCGGGAAACAGAATTCCGTGATCCGGATATATTCCAATGCCTCCGAGCCGATTGAAAAGGTTTCCCTGATTTCCAACGTGCTGCCAAAAGGCAGTTGATCGGTGACAATCAAAAAAAGAAAAGCCAGTCGTTGCGAAACGGCTGGCTTTTTCCTTTCTGTCGTATTTTGGAAATTGTTACTCCTTCAGGTTGATGAACGATATCGGGAAAGGATGTCATGGTGTTTTAAACCTATTTATTTCAATTCCGAACAAAAATCCATTTTACTGATTCATAGAGTCCTATTCCGATGTAACCCAAGATGCCGGGTTTAACTTTTTCCTCCATTAAAACTGTTATGGTCGAATATTCTGACAGGTGCTTTAGCTGTGTGATTTTTCCTTCCAATGAGTCAATATCCCCATTCAATCGTTCTAATTCCTTTTCCACCTTCAATGCCGCCTCTACTGTTTCGGCTCTCGCCAACAACTCCAAATACCTTTTTCTTGCATTTCTCGCATTGTCTAGGCGGATTTGATAGTCTACAAACTGATCTGTCACGTCGTTTCCTGAAATAGTCTTGTCCTTAACTTTTCCAAGCGATGAAATGTCAGCGATTGCGCTTTGGAGTTTGTCAGATTTCACCCTAAGAATCGATTTTTTGTTTCCGAGGGTCTGCACATAGCCGTCATACTTAAGGGCTGTTTCTGCCAACTTTACGTTTGTCGAATCCGGAATCTTAACTACGATTTTTATCGACGCGTCGTAAATTACAATACGCCTCGTGTTCTCAGAGTCATTTTCATAGGCCCGCCTTTGGTTAGGTCTGGATTCTTCGGATTCAATCATCTTCGAACCAGCATACGAGCTTGATTGCTCGGTTGGTTTGTTTACGGCACAACCGGATAATATTGCTACCGAGGTGATAATGAAAACAGTTCTTTTGATTTCCATTCTGTATGATTCCTTTAGCATTTTTGTCGTTCGGGTGATTGTTGGATGAGCTCGATAAATACAACTAAATTTATTATAACTTAATGCTTCGTGATCTTTTTTTAAATGCTGTCTCTAGCAAATACTAACCAAAAACGACTATTCTGACTGATTTCACTGACCTCGAGGCTGAACAATAAATCAACTTTGTTGAATTAACGAGATTGTTGGTAAAACAGTACATTGATCGATACAAACTTGTTTCCTTGGATCATTACAGGAGTAGTCTTCAATTCAGCGGGAAAGCTTCGCAATCAAAATTGAAAAGCAAGTCGTTGTAAAGCGGCTGGCTTTTTTTCGTTTAAGATCGAACGTATTTTCTTCAATTGGCGCAGGCAGAAAAAAAATGAATGTATCTTTTTTGAACCCACCTTTAAAATTCATCGATCCGGTCTACCACAAATATCCTTGAGTTCTCCCCGTTTTTGAGCGTATAGGAAACCTGCCTGATCTTACCGGTTTCGGTGCCATTTTTAAAAATGGGGAAGCGTTGTACCAGATTGGTTTCGACCAAGGCAAACTCATCCCCTCCCTGATAGCCTTTGTTGATCTTTTCGTTTTCCTCGGTCGGAGGTAAATAAACAGCGCTCATCGATTTCTTATTGTTGACCGAAAAGGCATAGACTTGCCCCTTGCCATTGGTCCCATTTTCCTTGGTAAATACAAGCAACTCGGGCGAACCATCGGAATTCAAATCTTCCACTTCTGCGTTTTGCACTGCTTGGTTTTCAATAGCAAAGGTTTCCTTGAATTCAACGGGTAGCCCGAAAGTGAAGATGCTCAATTCATTTGTGCCGTTTTTCTCGATCGCGGAAACGTTGAAGCCCACCCCTTGCAGGTTCAACACTTTGCTGAATTGGGTTTTGTCGATTTGGTTTTGATCCAAGGCTTCGTTGATTTTTTGATAAGTACCGGCTAGACTCGCCCCGCCCGAACAATAGAAATATAGGATTGACTCGCCATCTTGGCTTTCGGGTTCGATCCGAAGGCTGTTTTGACCAAACCGAAATCTTATCACCTTGTCGTCAACCCTTGTGCTGTAAGTGCTGTCGTCAAATCGCTGTACAGTCGCGTCAAATGTGCAGGTGGGTTTCTTCTTGTCTGCTCGGGACCTGACGGATATTTTCAATTGGTCACCTGCTTCAGGGGTCACAGTTACCGCCACCCAATCATAGCCTTCGGTGCGCTGATCGTAGGATTCGGTGACATAGTTTCCCGTAAAATCGGGTTTTTCGACCGCGGTTTCGACGGATTGGGTTTCTACCACGGGTGGTTTGGGCTCGTTTTTGCACCCAAAAATGATCCCCGTGAAGGCAGCGATGAGTAGGGAATGCTTGAGATTTGCCATGCTTTTATTTGTTGTCTTGTATTCACTTGGAAGTAAACTAGCGGTTCAGATTTTCCAGGATTGTATTTCATTCCCGTAAATCGATCGTTTTATTGGATCATTCCTCTCCTCCCACATATTTCCGCCAATGGTGCTGCTCCTTGAAGCCAAGGACTTCCCGAAGTTTGCGGTTAGAGAAAAGCGCTTCATGCTCACCAAGCTCCCGGGTGACGGGTACGCCCGGGAAAAACCGCTCGGCCAATTCCTTGCTCGGTAGGACCGCGCCGTTGTGGTCGTTGGCGACATTGAATACCTGATAGCCCATTCCGTCCTTTTTTAGGCACAAGTCCACAGCCTGCCCAAGGTCGCGGGCATCGATATAGTTGAAGATACACCGGCGGCGGACTTCTGGGTTTTTGAGATAATGGGGAAAAAGCGAAGCATATTCATGCGGCTCGATCACGTTTCCGATCCGCAGGGCATAGATGTCAAACCCCGACCTGCGCTGAAAGCTGCGGGCCGTCTGCTCGTTGAGCACTTTCGAAAGCCCATAGCTGTCCATGGGGTCCACATCATAGCCCTCTTCCACGGGCAACGAGCGGGGATTGGTCTGTCCGTCCGAAAAGCAAACGCCGTAGGTGGTCTCAGAGGAAGCGATGATGATTTTCTTGATGCCCAGCTTCACCGCAGCTTCGATGACATTGTAGGTGCCGATTGTATTGACGCGGAAGGTCTCGTTGTCGGGTTTGATCAGGATGCGTGGGACCGCGGCGAAGTGCACCACGGCGTCAAACTTCGGTACGCCTGTGCCGGGTTCCAGCTCATCAAAGCCGGCATAGGCACTCATCGCGTTGAACATCTGTCCCGAATCTGTGATATCGGCCGTCAGGTTGTCTACGCCCGGATAGTGCAGCGGCACCAAGTCCACGTTCATCACACGGTGCCCTTGTTCCAGCAAATAAGGGATTACATGCCTGCCCGCCTTTCCCGATCCTCCGGTGAAAAATATCCGCATTTTTTTCATTTCTGTTCCAGTTTACAAGTGAAGCTTATGCGCACAAGTTAAGCAGGCAACAGAACAAAATCCATGGGCTTGGAAAGATTGTGGGGGAGGGGATGGAACCGTATACAATATTGTAAACAGATCGGGCCAAATAGATAGCGGTGGCGATCCTAGTCAACTTAAGTGTTGGCGAGGGCACTACGCTATTTTTCACTTTTATTCCCGATTTTTTGAGGCAACTAGTTCAAAAATCAGCTCTTTCAATGTCACTAAATCACTCTCTATTGTCCCTTTCATATATCTTTCATACACGCTTTTATTATTTGGAGGGTTGAGGTTTAAAATCAACCCTTTTTCCAACGCCAACGATCTGAGAAATTCCCTTTGAGCACGGCCATTTCCTTCCCTGAATGGATGAAAGTAATTTACATTGTCTAAAATTTCCGCCAACTTTTCTGCCAATTCTCTTTTTCTGTTTTTTGGAATTTTCTTGAAATCAGCAATCAAGGAGTTTATGTAGATACGCGCATTGTCAAAATGGGAAGTAGGGAAAAATTGTTTCCCGTCTTTGCTTATTTCCACAATCCGTTTTTTCCCAGCCCAAACATACATATCCTGAAACAGGTGGTTGTGAATATCAAAAAGGTTTTCAATCCCTTTAATCTTGATTGGATTATTATAAAGCTCCTGAAGTCGTTTTGTTACGGCAGCACTTTCTACAAAAAGTAATACATCCGGATCCGTAATTCCCCGCAGATTTTTTAAAATTCCTGTTTTTGGGTCGGTGTAAGTATAATCAAAGTCAATGTACTTATAGGCATCAGACATAAGCCTTTTCTTCTGCAAATTTCACCAAATCACTCAGGGAAATTTTACCTGTCACATAATCTCTAATTATTTCAACTCCCTTTGGTGTTGGTTCAAAACCTTCAAACATGTTACTACCTAAAGCATTAGCTGTGCTTTCGAATGTATTTAAATCCGAAAATTTCACTCCCATTATCGTCAAGTTATTCCTATCAATTTCGATTGTGGAGAACATACGTTTTGGTTTTAAACTTTCTACGAATTTACAAAAAATCCCGCATTTTATTCTTAGGGTCTTCTTTTTTAGAGTCGTGCATTCGAGTAGATGTGTCCTATCGTAAAGCACTGGTTCCCCGTGCCACCCTGATAACCTTTCGGATGCGCGTGTCCTGAACGTGGAATATAGGTCAAAAATAGGGCGTTACAAGGGGATGCGAGCAGTGTGAGACATGTCCGACGTAAGGGGCGCGAATCCTCAGAGAAATCTGGACAGGCCGTCTAATTGATTCGACGCTTGCCTTCTATCCAATCCCTTGTCCAAACCGGAAACATTCATAGTGTGTTAAATTGATTATCCAGTCTCTTTTGCTGTTAATAATTAGAAGGTCGTCCGAGCTTGGATAATAAAAGTCGTCCCAATTTTCAATGAAGGTTTGAAAATTTGTTAAAAGAGCTTGTCCGTCTGCCCAGATTAAAATTATATCATCCTCCTTATTTTTAAATTCATGTAGGCGCGCAGTTATCCAATTATAGTCGTTGTTGAAATCCTTTGCTTCAAAAGTTTTAAACTTGTCCTCGTTAAGCGTGAATTTACCAACGATGTTATCATGGAACAACTTCTCCCAGATTAAATCATAAGCTTTTCGGTCGAGGATCTTAATTTGAGTCAAAATTTCCTTTTTATCTTCAAACCTCCAATTAATGTCAAGGTTGTCTCTGGTTACATATTTGTCTAAGTTGTCGATCATGTCATTTTTGTCCCGAAGGCTTGCGCCCAATGTCAGACCTTGAAAAAAGTCCCAAGCATTTTCAGTGAACCCATTTCACTTACTTGGTGAATTTAGCAAATTCAGTTCAGTTTTTTCTATACGGGGTCAACGTCGACTTGCTCCAGATCACGATACCAACCAAAAACTGATCAAATTCGTTTTCTTGATAGACATCCGCGCCATAGCGCCTTCAGGCCCCGCCCGAGCAAAAAAAAGCGACCCCGATTTCTCCCAACCATGAAAAATCCACCAATTCGCTAAAGGAACGTCAATTGATTTAATTCCAAGGGAGGTTGTGCATCGGTTACCCTTGTTGTCTGCCGCGCCTTCCACTATTTGACTTTGAAAAAGGTGTCCCTGTCGCTAAATCCTTTACCCTTTAAGAATTTCTTCATCTCTGTTTTTGTTGGTCGGAAACTAAAAATGGTATCAGACTTTGTCTCGGTTACGGCCCTTAAATTATCTATGTCATCCTTTTTGGAAATTGTTCCAAGTGTCACACCATGATCAATCTTTGTCAAGATCATTACGCGCCAACTATTTTCAGAAATCCTGTCATTCAAAAAATAGTGTCCTTTGTACTTCCTAAGAATGTCACCTTCTGCTAGGTTGAAAAGAGTATCGTAATAACCCCAGTGTTGAAAGATGCTGTCTTCCTTAACCACTACTTCAAACCTAAACTTGTCTTCAGTTCCGGAAAATGTTGTATCTCCTTCGATATTCTTCACTTCAATCGAATCCACCAGGTCAGAAAAGTGAGAAACAGAATATTTAATGATAAGTCCGTTTGCTATGATGAGTTTTGAGGAGTCGCCCAAACTCAAATACTGCCCTACAAGATTTTGTGGAATTCTTTTCTCATTTGATTGTCCCGCCGGCTGAGGTTCTTCAAATCGAACTAGGTCGCCACAGGAAACCAGTATTAGTGTTGCTAAAAGTATGATCTTAACTCTCATCATTTATCAAGGCATGGCATAATAGGTTTGGCGCTTGGTGCAGTGGCAGTTTTCGAAGCACTTTCTTGTCCGCTTGCAATAAACTTACTTAAAAACACAAACCTTGAATTTACCATTTTCTCCGCCATAAGTCATATACGCTGTCAGCGGTTCGGGCTTTTTTCATTATTTTCTTCTTAGTTCCCATTTCCATATTAGTCCATCGTCTGTGTCATTGATTTCCTGAATTTTCTTAAAGCCGCATTTTAGTAGAACTTTCGTTGACGGATTTTCTTGTCCAAGTGTATGTGCAATGACAGATTTTACCTTCTCATTTCTAAAAGCGTTCTCAACAAGTCCCATTGTCATTTCGGTTGCAAGTCCGCGATTTCGATAGGTTGGCGCAATTTCATAACCAATTTCAACTGTTCCTTCTGTTGTCGGCTTGCCTTTATATCCACCACTTCCGATTAGTTTGTTGTCTGATTTGTGTATAGGAAAATAAGTCCACCAACCGTTTTCTTGCTCGTTTTCTAAAAGTCTATCAAGCGAATATTTTAAAGCACCAATTCCAAATTCTGTCCAATCATCCTGAATAGTTATACCTAATTTCTTTGACAGAATTTCATTCCCTTGAATTGCTGATTTCAATATTTCAGAGTCGCAAGAAATGATCATTAGATTCTCAGTCTCAATACTCATTTTTTTCTCTTGTAATTAATGTGTTTTCGACTATTGCCTGACCGCTAACGTTTTGGCACGTGGCGCAGTGGCGAATTTCGGATCAAAAAACTGTCAATACACCATCCCGATAAGTATTGCTGTTGATGCGAGATAGAATGTTCAATTAACAACGCCACCCGCTATTGTGCCAAACGCCTATAGCGGTTCAGGCTTCTTTTTGTTTGGCATAATTAATTCCAAATTTCATTTTTCTCGGTCAATATGATTGGTTTATTGTCTGTCACCACAATTGTATGTTCGTGTTGAGCCATGAACCCGCCTTTGTTTCCAACCATTGTCCAACCGTCATTCAATGTCACTGCATAAGTTGAATGGGTAGATATAAATGTCTCAATTGCCACAACAGAATTCTTCTTAAAACGTGTCAGGTTAAATCTGTCTTGGAAGTTTGCGATTTCAGATGGCTCTTCGTGTAAGCTTCTTCCGATTCCGTGTCCAGTAAGATTTTTAACTACTTTGTAACCACGTCTTTTTGCTTCTGTTTCAATAAGATGTCCAATATCCGAAACCCTTACGCCTCCTTTGATATTAAAAACTGCTTTTTTTAAAATCTCTTTGGAAGCGTCTACAAGTTTTTGATGTCCAAATTTGTCATCTCCAATTACAAATGATGCACCATTGTCTGACCAAAAACCTTCAAGCTCCGCTGAAACGTCAATATTTATCAGGTCGCCATCCTTTAATATTCTGTTTTTTGAAGGTAAACCGTGGCAAAATTCATTATCAACACTTATACAAGTCCAACCCGGAAAATTGTATGTTTTATTAGGGGCTGAATTCGCTCCGAAATCTTTTAATATTTCTGCTCCGAAGTCGTCAAGTTGTTTGGTTGAAATACCTGGTCTTACATAGTTTTTCATTTCTTTTAAAGTATAAGCAACAACGTCACTTACCTTTTTCATTCCAATCAATTCTGATTCTTTTGTTATAGACATGTTTATCTGAGTATTATTTTTTGTTTAAAAAGTTGTTCGCTAATCTACTAATGGTTTGATGATGTTTTTCCCAAGAATTCCATACTGATTTAGCCCATTTTTCAGCTAATGAGAAATGCAATTCAGGATTGTTGTTGTCCCAAAGTTCATAAATAGTAAGATTACCAAATGAAATAGGTGGCTCAAGCCATACTAAGTCACCACTCCCTTTGTAAAATTGAGAAAAGTTCATTTTAAAATCAGCAGCATCAATAATGTCTAAGTTTCTTTCGAACATCATATACAGAGAAGCCAAATGTATGTTCACGGAATTTATAGCCCTTACATCATTTTCATTACCAACATGTTGTGTTGTGTAAGCATCAACTGTGTAGTGATGAGCTTTTGCATAGTTAAAATCAGAATATTCTCTCTCTAAAACTTCACAAAACATAATCCAACACCCCGTTGATGATAACATATACTCGTGAGTTTCACCGTCAATGTTTAAAGATTTTGAGCCGCACCCAAAACAATTAATATATTCGTCCATTTTTCGTCTTTATTGTTGTCTTTTTTAGCCGGACCGTTAACGTTTGACAATATGGCCAGTAAGGGATTGCGGGCGGTTTCCTATCAGGTTACACTAAAAGTTAAAGCGGGCTGCAAACCTTGGTATACCACTGAAACCCTTATTGGCTATATTGTATGTTGTGTGGCGTAATTTGTTCATCTTCTGAACCATTAAATGATTCATCTTCTACTTTTAATATCTTAAAATCACCTTTGTCCGTAATCAAATATAAAATAGCAAATTGATAATCTGTATCTGGTTTGGCAAATGTCGCACGAAAAATTAGTTGTCCATTCTCTGTATGTGAAAACTCATTTTTCCACATGTGACAAATCTTAAAGAAATCGGCTGATAAACTATCTTTAAAATTCTCCTTCAACAAATGTACCTTAATCACATTGGCGTCTGTTTTAATTGTAAAATCAGTCGCAAAATTATGTGCTACACTATATTCAATCAGGTTCTTATTTTTGCTTCTCTCTTCCGAAAAAGTCTCGTTATAGACAGCACTATCATTTAAGCAATACGTTTTCATTAGATAATTTGTCCGATTAATAACAGTATCAAATGAATATATATTGTAATCAGGTTGCCAATAATATGTTAATGTGTCCTTTTTATCAGTCGTTTCTCCGAGAGATGTTTTATCCGTTGAATTTCCATGCCCGATGCAGGAAATCATTATCAAAGCCATTGTTATCATTGCTATCATTCTCCTGGTTGCTGTCTTTTTATTATGCCACACAACGAGTTGCTTCACGCAATCATTGCGCTATGTATGCTATATGGAATACATAGCGCAACAGTTGCGGATATATTTCGATTATCTAAACTTAAACCTAAAGCTCTAGAAATCCAATTGATCCAGAAGCCATTTTTTTGACCAATTCCTATGCCCCTTTTGCGGGGAGGATCGAGTTTTTCCACTAGCTACTTGCTACATCGTATTTCGCACTTGGTTCATCTCCTATCGTCGTCCCGACCGCCTTCCTACCGCGTCCCGACCGCGTTCCTACCGTGTCCCGACCGCCACCCGACCATTACCCGATGATATTCCGTGTATGACTTGATGTGTAGAAGGGCATTTCAGGGGCTTGGCCAAGCTTCGATAGGGGTAGGAAAAGAAAAACTTTGGTTCTGCCGTGTCATCTTGCCGGGCATCGGTTTTTCCCTCTGATACCAAAGGTTTTCGGGATAAAATTTCGAGGATTGATCAATGATAATTCCAATCTCGTTTTGGTTCGGTTTAGACAAAAATCCTGACTATCTCGATTTCGGGAATTCAAATCCTATTCACCCTCTTGGTGGTGAATTCGGCTTTTCCAATTCCTCCGCACCACCCAAGCAGCGGTCCCCAAAAACGGTAAGGTGGAAAGTATGATTTTCATATTCCCACCAAAAATCCCGGCCAAGACCATCATCCCAAACAGCAACCCAAGGCCCGCTATTCCCAAATAGGTCAGGATTTTGCTTGGCGTTTTTTGGAAGAGGGTGACCAAAAGGAGGACTTGACCCAAGAATGGAAGGACCGTCAAGGGATGGATGACGTCGGCTGGATTGGAAACGAGTTTGGAAAACAACTCTGCTTCAGCCTGAAACAGAAAGGAATGCTGCCCCTGTCCCCATTCCAAGTATCCGAAAAGGGAGAAAATGATCAGGAGGAGATTGGGGAGTTTTGGGTTCACTTCAAATTTCCGTTTCCATTTTACCACAATCAATTTACACGGATTTTTCTGACATTCTCTTACCTCCGGCTTGCTTATTCTTCTTTTCCGCCCTGGAGAAATTCCTGTGGCGCACTTCCCTTGATCTTTTTGAAGGCGCGGTTGAAGGTGGCCTTCGAGTTGAAGCCCGAATCCAAAGCCAGTGACAAGAGGGTGTAGCGTCTATTGGTGTCCGCTGTATGTTTTTTGATAAACTCCTCGATCCGAAGGCCATTGATGTAGTCGTTGAAATTTTTGCCAAATACCTGATTGATTGCGGCGGAGAGCTGTACGGGATTGGTCTGCAGGTGCTGCGCCAATTCCTGCAAGCTCAGCTCGGGTTGGAGAAAAAGTCTTTCTGTCTCCATCAGCAGACCTAGCCGGGAAGCTAGGGCGGATTTTTCCGGATCCCTCGCATCCTTGCCGGCTGTGGTTTCTTGGTATTGGATGGGTGCGATACCCTGGCTTTCGGGTGTTGGATCGGGGATGAAGTCAATACGCGCCGGCTGTTTTTGCGCATAACCCGCCAAGCCGATGTAGACCGCGACGGCGACAAGGGCGAGGTTCCACCACCAGTCTTGGTAGAAGTCGAGTGAGAGAATCACATCCAAAACCACCATGATCTCCCGGAAAGCCAGCCAAAAGATCATGCAGTAGATGAAGTTCCTGAACCACTTGAAGTCAATCAAATCCAGGTTGCTGAACTGCCCCATACTCCAGATCCGGTATCGTTTATAGATCAGCAAGCACTGCGAAAGATAATAAGCAAATGAGGTGACCGCAGCAATCCTCATCACGTAGCTTGCGACCAAGTCCAGCGTTGAGGCATGCAGTGATTCTACAGCCGCAGGACCTTGGACGAAGAATGCAATTTTGTAGATGAAGTAAATGCCATAGGGCAAAAAATGCCAAAGGTGGCTTTTTTTCAGTCGGAACGAACGGTTGGTCTGGGTGAGAAAGTAAAAGTACACCACAGGCCCAAACAATAAACTCACACTTCTCAGGAATCCGTTGAATTCATCCCACATGACATTGATTCCTGCAAAGCCAAACGTATAGTCCTGCATTTCCATGGCCAAGATGAACATGATCCAGCCAAGCAATCTGTCCGATAGCCGCTGCTCGCGATACCCACGGACCAAGAGCAAAACCCAGATCACAAGGCTGAAGAAATATCCGAATTGCAGGGGAGTGGTATAGATCGACATGGATTTGAGGGTCAAAAAAGGAAAGTCGGCAATCCATGCCAGATGTGGATTGGATTGCCGACGGGATGGGTTTCTAATTTATCAATCTTTTTTCAAGTCTTTGACCAATTTTGCCATATCGATCTTATCGCCGGGCTTGATGGATTCGTTCACCGTCAGGATCAGCACCTTTTTGGCACCATCCCGGAAGTAGATTTTTTGGCCGACCTTCAACGAAACACCACTGTTGGACATGGGCGAAAGGTTAGGATTCATCACATTTGGGATGATCAGTGGAATGGACTTTAGAGATGAGTTGTGCAGTGTGAAATTGATCTCGGGCGCGTTTTCGGGATTGTAGGTGTAGGGTTTGCGTTCTACGAATTCTATTGACAGGTTCATATCATTCAAGGAATTGTTTTTCAGCCTTAGGATATGGTCTGGGTTTACCGAAACTACCGCGTTGCCATAGGATCCAAGCCCAAAGCCCTGTACTTGTTTTTTGGTTTTGGGATCGATCACCGAAACATCGATGGGGGTTTTGGAGGTGCTGCTTATGTTGACATCGAAGGAGGCAAACTCCTGATAGGTAAGCTCCACGGATTTCATGGCAGGGACTTCGATTTTTTCTTTTTTGCCCAATTGTAAGGATAGGAGCAAAGAGGCAAGGATCATGAGGTTTTTCATTTTTTCTTTTTGTGATGAGGTTACAAAGCTGACACGACCGTGCCAATCATGGGACCAAAGTAACGGTGCTGGATTTTCCCAGGCGCCTTAGATCATGATTTGAGTCCTCAAACTGTCGGGTTTACTGGTCCCAAATAATTTGAGACCCTGAGTACCCTTGCCCCGGTCAGGTTGGAGGTTTGGTTTGTTTAAGGTTGGAAGGGTTTTTCCCGGGAAAACGGCCTTATCCCACTGTGTTGCTGCCCTGTAGATTTGTTCCGATCGGCCCTGATTTGTTCCGATGCAATAATTGTGACTTTGGCGTAAATTTATGTTCTTGGTTGTGGCGATTCTTCCTAATTTTAAGCCATGCTTTGGACCACGTCTTTCGATATCCCCGAGGGGGACAATAAAATTACCCACCGCTCTTCCATCCTTTCTATCGGCTCCTGTTTTTCGACGATGATCGGAGAGAAGCTGGCCGAGCGGAAGTTTCCGGTTTTGAACAATCCCTTTGGCACCATTTTTAATCCCCTCTCCATTGCCAATCTATTGGAGGACTCTGCGCTGGAGATGCCCGTGAACACCGATTTGATGCTGGTCAGGGATGGATTGTACCTGCATTATGGGATGCATTCGGATGTGGTCGCCTACAGTCAGGATTCGCTGGAGCGCTTGATCCAAAAAAAGCAGCAGCAGGTCAAAAATTCACTGGAGCATGCAAGTCTCCTACTCGTGACTTTTGGTACGGCTTGGGTATATGAGTATGGGGAAAAAGGCCAAATCGTCGCCAATTGCCATAAGCAACCTGCGGATTTGTTTGAAAAAAGGCTGCTCCACCCCGACGAAATCCAAAAATCATTCAGCAGTTTCCTCAATATTCTCCGCGAAATCAACCCCAACATCCGGGTGATTTTGACCGTCAGTCCAGTCCGCCATACAAGGGACGGCATACCGGAAAACCAACTCAGCAAATCGGTCTTGAGGCTAGCCGCCCATGACTTGACGGAGACTTACGACTTTGTAAGCTATTTCCCCAGCTATGAAATCATGATGGATGAGTTGCGGGATTACCGGTTCTATAAGGAAGATCTGGTGCATCCCAATGCCCAGGCCGAGGATTACATTTGGCAGCGGTTCAAGACCGCATGGATTGATTCCAAGTCTTTCCAGCTAATCGAGGAGTTTGAGGGAATCAAGCGGGACTTGGCCCACCGGCCCTTCAATCCCGACAGTCCGGCACATATGAAGTTTCTGGACAACCTCCAGAAGAAACTGGAGAAATACAACCGCGACTTTGACTTTTCGAAGGAAATCGACCAACTCCGGAAGCAGACGCAGTATCGGGGGAAGTGAGATTTGAGACGCAAGACGCAAGACACAAGACGCAAGACATAAGATACAAGAAGCGAGAGTTGAGAAGCGAGACACGAGATATTTGGCAGGAGAAGGGAGCGCTTCGATGTTAATCAGAGATTGGACTATGGTCTTTACATATTCAAACACAAGGCTGCGAGAAAGGAAATATGCAATGAAAGCCAATTTCAGCCGCTATCGACTGTGGACCATGGACTATCGACCCCCTCAATAACCAATAACCCAATAACCCAATAACTCAATAACTCAATAACACCCTAACCAACTCCCATGAATCGCCTTTCCCAATCAAAAAGCCCCTATTTGCTCCAACACCAGCATAATCCTGTGGATTGGTATCCTTGGGGAGAGGAGGCTTTGAACAAGGCGCAGCAGGAAGACAAGCCAATTCTCGTCAGTATTGGGTATTCGGCCTGCCATTGGTGCCATGTGATGGAGCGGGAGAGTTTTGAGGACGAGGAGACGGCAGACCTGATGAATGCCCACTTTGTCTGTATCAAGATCGACCGGGAGGAAAGGCCCGACCTTGACAATATCTACATGGAGGCGCTGCAGGCGATGGGCGTACAGGGCGGTTGGCCGCTCAATGTATTCCTGATGCCCAATCAGAAGCCTTTTTATGGTGGTACTTATTTCCCCAACAAGCAATGGAAAAACCTCCTCGGCAGTATCGCCAATGCTTACAAAAACCACCATGGGCAATTGCTTGAAAGCGCAGAGGGGTTTGGACGGAGTATCGGCAGGTCGGAGCTGGAAAAGTATGGTTTAAAAGCCGCCGAAACAGGTTTGGAAAAAGCGGATATCGAATTGGTATTGGACAAGTTGACTGCACAGTTTGATTTGGAATGGGGCGGAATGAACCGTAAACCCAAGTTTCCGATGCCGGCGGTTTGGTTGTTTGTATTGGATGCGGCTTTGCTGGGTAAGGATCAAGAACTGCTCGAAAAGGTATTTTTCACCCTGAAGAAAATCGGTATGGGCGGCATCTATGACCACTTGCGGGGAGGCTGGGCGAGGTATTCTGTGGATGGGGAATGGTTTGCGCCGCATTTCGAGAAAATGCTCTACGACAATGGACAACTGCTCGACCTCTACGCCAAGGCCTATCAAGTGAGCGGGGATGAGTTTTTCAAGGAAAAAGTCTTGGAGACGGTCGATTGGATAGAGGCGGAGATGCTGCTGTCCGAAGGAGGGTTTTTTGCGGCACAGGATGCTGACTCGGAAGGCGTGGAAGGGAAATTTTACACATGGAAATATGAGGAACTTGAGGCCATCCTGGGTGAAGACCTGAGTTGGTTCAAGAAGCTCTACAACTTGAAGTACCAGGGCAATTGGGAAGATGGTGTGAACATCCTGTTCCAAACGGAGCCCTATGCGGATCTTGCCGCGGAGATTGGGCTGAGCGAAAAAGCCTATCGGGAACGACTTCAGCAAATCAAGACCAAACTCCTAACGGTGCGCAACCGGCGTATTTATCCAGGATTGGACGACAAGGTTTTGAGCGGTTGGAACGGTTTGGCGATTGCGGGTTTGGCGCAGGTTTTTCTGGCAACTGGATCGGAGAAGGCGCTTTCATTGGCCAAGAGGAATGGGAAGTTCCTTTGGGAAAAGATGTTCAAAGGCCAAGTCTTGTACCGGTCCTACAAGGATGGGCAAGCCTACACGCCGGCATTCCTGGAGGATTATGCCGCGGTAATTCGGGGATACATTTCCCTTTACCAAGCGAGTTTTGAGACCGAATGGCTGCTGAAAGCCAAGGAATTGACGGACTTGGTTTTGGAGCAGTATTATGATGAGGGGGATGGCTTTTTCTTTTTCAATAATCCCAAAGCCGAAAAACTCATCGCCAACAAGAAGGAGCTTTTTGACAATGTCATTCCGGCTTCCAACTCGGTCATGGCTAGAAACCTGCAGGATTTGGGTTTGTATTTTTACCAGGAAGAATATCAAGCGATCGCAGAACATATGCTGGCGAGCGTAAAAAGGCTGATTTTGACCGAGCCGGGATTTTTGTGCAATTGGGCTTCACTGATGCTGCACACCTTGGTGCCAAAAGCCGAGGTTGCCGTAGTGGGAACCGGCGCAATCGAAAAGGGAAAAGCGCTTTTGTCCACCTATCAGCCCAACATGGTTTTAGCCTGTTCAGAAACCCTGACGAATATTGTCCCGCTGCTGGAAGGCAAGACGGCGGATTCTGAAGGAAATGCCTTAATTTACGTTTGCTTCAACCGTGCCTGCCAAAGGCCGGTCGCAGCGGTGGCGGATGCCGTCGCACAGTTTCCCACTTTAGCGTAGCAAGACTTTTGGAAAGCCTATTTGGAGATACATATCCGGTCGGGGAGGACCTCAATCCGCTTTTTGCGGATATCATTTTGCCCGTCCCGATTCCGCGAATGTTTACCTACAAAATCCCAAAGTCCCTTGCAGAAGGGATTGGGATTGGGTACCGCGTTATCGTACAGTTTGGAAAAAAGAAGGTTCTTACCGGAATTGTCGGTAAGGTCCATGCCAAACCTCCCCAAGCTTATGAGGCAAAGCCGATTTTGGATGTGCTCGATGCGCAGGCTACGGTCAATCCACTCCAAATCCGACTGTGGGCTTGGATGGCGGAGTACTATTGCTGCCATATCGGCGAAGTGATGAATGCTGCGCTTCCCTCGGGATTGAAACTCAGCAGCGAAAGCAAGATCCAGATCAATCCACTTTTTGATCAAGAGACATCTGCCTATCCCCTGGACGATCGGGAGTTGGTGATTCTGGAGGCCCTTGCCCAGCGTGAAGAGATGAGTTACCAAGATTGTGAAAATATCCTGGGAATCAAATCCATACATGGTATTATCAAAAGCCTTGTTGTAAAGGAAGCAATTCTGGTTTTTGAGGAAGTCAAGGATAAATTCAGCCCAAAGGTGGAGAGCAGGGTGAGATTGGTGAAACGCTATGCGGAGGATCGCGATGCTTTGGAAGGGCTTTTTGCCAGCATTTCCGGCAAACCGAAGCAGGAGGAAATCCTACTCAAGTACCTCCAGGAAGTTCCAGTATTTCATCAGGTCGCGTTGAATGAGAAAGGATTGGAGAAATCCGTATTCGCCCAAGCCGGACTGTCCCAATCTGCCCTGAAGACCTTGGTGAAAAATGGGGTGCTGGAGGAATTCAAGGTCGTGGTCAGCAGATTCCAAGACGAGTTGGCTGCTTCCGATCCGATTCAATTGTCCCAAGAACAGGAGGCGGCGAAGGCATCGATCAAGCAACAGTTTGAGGAAAAACATACTGTCCTATTGCACGGCATCACGGGAAGCGGAAAGACGGAGATCTACATTACCTTGATCGAGGAGGCCTTGGCAGGTGGTTCGCAGGTCTTGTTGTTGTTGCCCGAGATTGCCTTGACCACGCATATGGTGGATCGACTGCGGAAGGTTTTTGGAGGCAGGATGGGGGTTTTTCATTCCAAGTATTCCGACAACGAACGCGTCGAAGTATGGAATGGAGTCCTGAGTGGGAAAGTTTCCTTTGTCGTAGGTGTACGGTCTTCGATTTTTCTGCCTTTTGATTCCTTGGGTTTGGTGATCGTAGATGAAGAACACGAGTCGTCTTACAAGCAGTTTGATCCCGCACCGAGGTATCAGGCCCGGGATGCAGCCATTATGCTTGCATGGCTGCATCAGGCAAAGACGCTTTTGGGTTCCGCAACGCCATCTTTTGAATCTTTTTACAATGCAAGGCAAAAAAAATACGGCTACTTCCAACTGAAGAACCGATACGGCGAAGCGCAGCTTCCGGAGTTTCATTTGGCAGATATCCTAGCGGACAAAAAGAAAAACCTGCTCAAACTCGATTCCACGAGGCTGCTGCGGGAGAAAATCCAAGAGGCCTTGCAGCGGCAGGAGCAAGTCTTGATTTTTCAAAATAGGAGGGGGTATGCCCCCTACATCTGTTGCGAGGATTGTGGATGGATACCGGGTTGTGATCGCTGCGACGTCAGCCTTACCTATCACCAATTTGGAGAGGAAATGCGCTGCCATTACTGTGGTTTCAAGGAAAAAGTCCCCCACACCTGTGCAGCCTGTGGAAGTACCAAATTGGGAGCAGTTGGATTGGGTACAGAGCGGATAGAAGAAAGTTTGGCCCTGCTATTTCCCGAGGCTCGGATTGCCAGGATGGATTTGGATACCACAAGGAGCAAGTATGGCTACCAGCGCCTGTTGGAGGATTTTGGCAGTGGCAATGTAGATATTTTGGTTGGGACACAGATGATTACCAAGGGTTTGGACTTTGATCGTGTGACCGTAGTGGGAATTATGGATGCGGATAGGATCTTATATTTCCCGGATTTCCGGGCCGGTGAGCGGGCTTTTCAGCAGATCACGCAGGTCGCAGGAAGAGCAGGCCGGAGGGATAAGCGAGGCAACGTCATTATTCAAACGCGACGGCCGGATGATCAGATTTTTACCCAAATCATGGCGGGCGATTATGTCAATTTCTACCTGCAGGAGATGGGGGAGCGACAGCGTTTTTTTTACCCGCCTTTTGTCAAGATCATCAAAGTCAGCACGCGCCACAAAGAGTACAAAGTGGCTGAAAAAGCCGCCCGACACCTGCACCAATTGATGGCAGAAATTCCAGTGAAGAAAATCATGTTGGGTCCAGAGAAAGGCTTGATCGGAAAAATCAAGGATCAATACATCTTTGAGTCGGTGGCCAAGTTGGATCGTACTTCCCAAGCACAAGCCCAGTTCAAACATGATCTCCAAGCAGCCTTGGAGGAAATGCAGGCGCACAAAGACTTCAAATCGGTGCGGTTTGTGGTGGATGTGGATCCGTATTGAATCTATGACGCTTAATTCAATATCGTCTTTTGAAGTGATATACTACAATATCCTTTGATACGATGATATTTATGTATATCATTTAATTAGAAGATAATTGTAAATATCGTCTTTTTTAACGATATTTGGATATATGATTGCGGTAATCAAAGGAGATATCATCGGTTCAAGAAATCTGGAACATCCGGACAAATGGCTTGCCCCATTGAAACATCTTTTTGCCGATTGGGGCTTAACGACCTGGCAATGGGAGATTGTTTGGGGTGATTTTTTCCAATTTGAGATTACGCAGCCCGAAGAGGCGCTCCATCGTGCCCTGCAAATCAAGGCGCTTGTTAAGCATGTCGCAGCAGATGACCCGCAGCGGAAATCAAGTCCGATAGACGTGCGGATGGCAATTGGAATTGGAGAGAAAACTTATACAGGGGAGCGAATATCGGAAAGCAACGGCCCAGCCTTTGTCTACGCCGGAGAGCGGTTCGAAAAACTCAAAAAAGACCGGGTCAATCTAGGAATTCAAAGTCCGAGCGAAGATTTTGATCGGGAGATCGACCTGTACTTGAAGCTTGCAGGATTGTTTATGGATGAATGGACGATTTCCTCAGCTGAACTTGTCAGCATGGTGCTCAAGCGTCCGGCGGCCAACCAAGAAGCGCTTGGGAATATGCTGGGGATCAAGCAAAACTCTGTAAGTGGCCGCTGGAATAGGGCCAAAGTGGATGAATTGCTGGAAGTCGAGCTGATGTTTAGGCATAAACTCAAGCAGTGTTTCCCATGATTTTGTTGACAAAACTCATTCTTGCGCACCTGATTGGGGATTTCGTTTTGCAGCCTTCTGCATGGGTCGACAGCAAGCAGAAGCGTAAAATCGCATCACCGTACTTATACATTCACTGTTTTCTTCACGGCGTTTTAGCCATGGTCTTGCTTTGGGATTTGGACTATTGGTTGCTTGCTGTTTTGGTCGCATTGATCCATGCAGTCATAGACCTACTCAAGCTATATCTTCAGAAGCCGAAAAATGCAGGTTGGTGGTTTTTGGGTGATCAGGCTTTACACCTGGCCAGCCTGTTGGTGTTGTGGATGATTTGGGCGCGGCCCGAAGTGCATTTTTTTGATTGGGTACAAAGCCCTTTACTTTGGCTTTATCTGACGGCTTTCGTGTTTCTGAGTTTCGGAGTGGGATTTGGAATTCAAGTGGTGATGGCCAATTGGACTGCTGATATCCAAAAGGAAAAGAACAAATCGCTCGCGGAAGCGGGTAGATACATTGGTATTTTGGAGCGGCTGTTGACTTTTGTGTTCATCGTGACTGACCACTGGGAGGCGGTCGGATTCCTTTTGGCAGCCAAATCGGTTTTTCGCTTTGGGGATTTGAAGGAATCCAAGGACCGGAAACTCACGGAATATATCCTCATTGGAACTTTACTAAGTTTTGGAATCGCAATATTCACCGGATTGTTGATTTTGAAAATTTCAGCCTACCTTTAAACAGTTCGACTTAACACAGAAATTAAAAAAGCCATGACCAAAGACCTTCGCTATCCTATCGGACGCTTCCAAGCTCCAAAGGCCTACAACAAGGAAGAACTCGATTCTTTTATTTACACGATTGAGCGGTTTCCGGGACTATTGGCATCGGAGATCAGCAAGATCATGCGGGTGACTTGGAATAAGCCCTACAGGCCTGAAGGTTGGACAATCAAGCAGGTGGTCCACCATTGTGCGGACAGCCATATGAACAGCTTTATCCGCTTTAAACTAGCGCTTACCGAGGAAAATCCTACGATAAAGCCCTACCACGAGGATAAGTGGGCCGAAATGGAGGACTATTTGAATGTTCCATTGACGCATAGCTTGAAGATTTTGGAGGCACTTCATTTCAGGTGGGTAGTTTTGTTGAAATCCATGACGGAGGAGGATTATGCGAAGACCTTTTTTCATCCTGAGAAGAAGAGGAGCTTGTCACTCTACGAAGCCACGGCCCTCTATGCCTGGCATTGTAAGCACCACTTGGCACATGTCATGTTGGTGACCGATCCTGAATAAAAGGGGGAGTTCTGAACTTCACTGGGATTCGGTACTGATTTCCGGAATTGTTGGGGGGTATTCAGCTGCTTTCTGTTCAATTTCATTTTTGAGCGGTGAAGGAAGATTCAAGGGATTTTATTACCTTTTTGTCAGCTACTTGATAGATGTATCTCAACCCGCTCCATCAGGTCAGTTGGTAATTGAATCACTGTTATTAGACTTATTGTTTTCTGATTTCCAATGAGATTTGCGATACACAGTATCTTTTTTTGCGCAGTTTTTTTCTTTGGGTTTTCGGCCCGAGGTCAATCCGGGGACAGCTTGACGTTGGAGATGGGCTCAAAGGCTTTTGCACTGGCTTCCCACGCCTCCGATTCTGCACTGTCATTAGGTAGACAAGCATTTGAATTGTCTCGGGAAAGTGACTTTCTGCGAGGCGAGGCAAATGCCGCAAATGCACTGGGTTGGACCTGGATGCACAAAGGGAATTTGGATTCCGCGGTTTTTTACCTTTTGCATGCCAAAAACATTTTCACCCAAGAAAAGCTCGAATTTGATTTGGCGCGCGTAGCGATCAATTTGTCGGAGGTATACAGTAAGCAGTCGCGGTTTGCGGAGGCATTGGCGTCTGCTTTGGAAGCGGAACGCCTCTCCGAGCAATTGGGAAATATCCCGCTGCTGACCGATACCAAACGTTTGCTCGCCATCCTGTACCGGGAAAAGGGGGAATATGCCAAGTCGGTGGAAAATTTCCAAGCCGCGATCAAAGGCTTCGAAGAACAAAAGGACACGAGAAGGAGCATCAATACGGCGATCAGCCTGAGTATTTTGTTGCGAAAAATGGATCTTCCTGACAGCAGCCTTTCGGTCCTCAACCGCTGCTTAAGGCTGCTAGAACAAGAGGAGAACCTCTACCAAATGGCCATGGTGAGGGAGCATTTGGGAGAGACTTATTTCATGAAAGGGCAAGTGCGGGCTTCCCTTGCGGAATATGAGAAAGCATACGCCTTGTTTGTGAAGTTGGGAAACATGGCAGATGTGGCCTATGAGGCGATGGTCGTGGGAAAAGCCTATGGTTCGTTGGGTGATTTTGGAAAGGCA
Source organism: Mariniradius saccharolyticus AK6 (assembly GCF_000330725.2). GTDB lineage: Bacteria > Bacteroidota > Bacteroidia > Cytophagales > Cyclobacteriaceae > Mariniradius > Mariniradius saccharolyticus. The sequence goes on from NZ_AMZY02000009.1 coordinate 98,110, forward strand.
GAGGAATTTTTGCTGAGGTCCTACCATCTATCTGACAGCCTTGGTCTGCGGAACTACCAGTTCGATGCTTCCAGTGAGCTTTCCCAACTCTATCAGCAAACCCAACAGTGGAAAAAGGCAACGGACCAATTGCAATTGACACTGCAACTCAAAGACAAACTGGCCCAAAACATGCAGATTCAAAAGATGTCCGAGTTGACGGCCCAATATGAAAATGAGAAAAAAGAGCAGGAAATCGCGCTGTTGAGATCCAACATGGAGCTGGAAGCGATCAAGTCCCGACGGCAACGTCAGTTGCAATATTTTCTGTTGGCCCTGATTCCGGTATTGGTTGGGTTTGGTTATTTGATCTTTAATCGGGCCCAGTTGAAGCAAAAACTCCAAGAGCAAACTTTGCGCAACCAGCTTTCAAAAGACCTTCATGACGATATAGGCTCGACCTTGTCGAGTATCAGCATCAACAGCCGCATTGCCTTGATGAAGATGGAGGAGAAGGATTTTGTTGTCAAACAACTGGAGAAAATCCAGCAAAACTCAAAGGCTATTTTGGACAACATGTCCCATATCGTATGGTCGATCAATCCCGCAAACGACAGTCTGGACATGATGGTCTTCAAGATGAAGGATTTTGCTTCTGAGATGCTTGAGCCTTTGGGGATCAATTTCCAGTTTGATGCCGAATCCTTGGACCTCAAGGCAAAAATCAGTCCGGTGGTCAGGAAAAACCTTTACTTGATTTTCAAGGAATCCCTCAACAACGCCTCCAAATACAGCAAGGCAAGCGAAATCACAGCCAAGATCACGATTCAAGATGGAGACCTGTTCCTGATTGTTTCGGACAATGGTAAGGGATTTTCTGTGGAGGATGAGCAACACCGAGGCAATGGATTGAAAAACATGCAGGGACGTGCCGCACAAATCAAGGGAACCTTGACTTTTGAGAGTCTAATCGGGCAAGGGACCCACATCAGGCTGAAAGTACCCTCCCCCCATTGGGGTATTGGTTGAATCAAGAAAGAACGCTACCTTCAAAATCTACTCATGATTCCATGAAGACCAAAATCATCATTTTTGAGGATAATGACTTTCTGAGGGAGGGCATATCGCACCTACTGATGCTCAGGGATGAGTTTGAGGTAGTGGGCAGTTTCTCCAGTGGACTTTTGGCAAAAGAGAAAGTAAGGGATTTGAATCCGGATCTGGTTTTGATGGATATCGAAATGCCGGGCGCCAGTGGCGTGGAAGCCGTCAAGGCGATACGTACCCTCAATCAGCGCTGTCAGATTATCATGTTGACTGTATTTGATGACCAAGGACATGTTTTCGAAGCCCTACAGGCTGGGGCAAACGGGTACCTTTTGAAGCGCCATGCCTCGGATCGGTTGATTTCCGCCATTGAGGATGTGCTATCCGGCGGTGCACCCATGAGCCCATCTATTGCACGCTTGGTCATTGAAAATATGCGCAACGCAAGAGCTACCCAAGGATACAACCTTTCCGATCGGGAAAAAGAGATTCTTCGTTCCCTTGCTTTGGGCAACAGCTTCAAGATGATCGCTGCTGATTTGGGAATTAGCCTGGAAACTGTCCGTACCCACATCAAAAAAATCTACGAAAAATTGCATGTCCACTCACAAGTGGAAGCCGTCAGCAAGGCTTTTCAGGAAAAACTGGTTTAAAAAAATCACCCTTTTAGGGTATTGTTTCGGGGTGTCGATCCAGGCAACTTAGCAAATAGAAAGGAGCATTCGATTTTTGGTTTTAGAAACCGATCGACAAGTCCTTTTCTTTTGTTTCAATCGTCATTTTTCAACACACGCGCTATGGGTACTGTTAAACATTCAAAAAATCGGAAAACGGTCAGGAGTTTCTGGCATGTAGCCTTCTCACTGTTGGTGGGGTCATTTTTGTTCGCTTGCGCCGAGGAACAAGACCCCAATAATCCCAACAACAATAATCCCAACAATCCGCCGGTTACGGCGAAGGTAGAGATCACGGGTACCTCGCCTGAGTATGTTTTCTGGGGAGAAGAACTTACCATTAGCGGATCTGGATTTAGTACTAAAGTGGAGGACAATTTTGTTTGGATCAAACAAGAGGTGGCCGCCTTGGGAACTTGTCTCGGCGAGAGTCCTACCGATTCTTTGGGATGGAGAAAAGCGACGATTGTCACAGCAACACCGACTTCCCTTAAGATCAAAATTCCCTACAAAACCGCCGCGCAAAACGATGGGAAAAGACCCTGTGGAGCCATTACGCCTAGGGTTTCCGTTACTGTCGGGAAAAGTACTGCAGTGTCTCAGCCTTTGAAATTGATCGGACTGCCGTTTATCAGAGAGATTTGCGTGCCCAATTCGGGCTTCAAAGGCGCAGGTGTGATTCCAGGTAAGGACCAGGACAATATTCTGAGTCTTGGAGGATTAGGACTGTATGCGGACGATGCCGGGATAGACAAAAAATTGAAATTGAATATCTTGTCAGAATCTGTTCCTTTAGAGGTATATGAGCAATCATTGGCCACCTGCTCCGGTGCTTTTAAGTTTAGATTACCAGCATCGCTTGCCTCAGGAGAATGTACTCCAGATCCGGTACTTACCGGGAGATTTGCGCGTAAAGAGGATTTTGTGGTCTCTATAGATAATACCACGATCAAGTCGGAGCCATTCAGCTACCCAGTAGCTTCTGTTCCGGAAATCACCATAGCAACCATACCTTCCCAGCGGGTTTCTTGGTCAAAGGCTGGAAATCCGGCGATCAACGTGACCGGCAAGAACGTTAATTGGTTGTCAGAGGCACGGTTTCTAAGTACAAATTCTAACTGTCCAGGCACTTCGATTGCCCCTGTTCCAATTAATCCTGAATCGACCACGGTGACGATTCCATTGGCCACCATGAAGGTAGGCTGCTCCTATCAGCTATCATTCAGAACCAATTGTGGAACTAGTACTGGCCAACTCGCGACCATCATTATTGATCCCTGATTTTTCACGGAAACACAGAGAAAGACGGCCCGGAAACGCGGGCCGTTTTTTTTCATCGACACTTAAGCTTGGGGTGGATTTGCTCTGGGCTGATCGGGAATTCACTTTTTTGATTGACTTGACATTATATCTTGCAACCTCGATTTGAAAAAAAGCTTCGAATACTTTAATTTTTTCCATAAATTATCCTGAAATTTAGGTAGTTAAGAGATTTTTTAAAGAATTTGGGTCAAATTTTGGTATGTATGAAAATGAAATCGATTCAAACGATCAGGTATTTGACGGTCGCCATCGGCCTTGTATTCGCGCTTAGTTCCTGTGCCAATCTGCGGGTAATTTCCAAGTATGATTCAGACAACCCAGTTCCCGTCAAGGTGACGCGCGTTTCCTATTTCTGGGGTTTGCAGCAACCCGTCGACGTAGTCACGGGACCCGATTGCAAGTCCATGTGCCAAGTCAAGGTAAAGACGAATTTTGGACAGGTATTTCTATCCGCGATTACTTTAGGAATCGTTCTTCCACAGACGATGGAGTATTATTGTTGTGCCACGGAGCCAAAGCCGGGAGAGATAATCCCCTAAGACTTGGTCAAAACCAAAGACAATTAGAGACTTTCCAAACATCGTTCATTTCAAGTTGATTTTTAACCCCCCTCAAAATGACCTATCCCGCTGGAATCAAGCCCTGGAAAATCAAGGATTTTACCAATGCACATGAGAATTTTACCCAACCGCTCGATGAAGACCAGTCGTTTGACATGTTTCTGGATGACCCAAGTTGGCAGGCCTTGAACCAACTTTCGCAGTACAACAAATGCACGGAAAATTTTCAATGGATCATTCAACAGGCGCTTGAGAAAAGCATGAATCTAAGGGCAATGGGTAGCGGTTGGTCATTTAGCAAGGTGGCGGTAAGCGAGGATTCGATCATCAACACCAAACGACTTCGGCATAAGTTTGCCTTGGGGCCTGATAATTTTGACCCTGATTTTTTGGCAAAAGGCGGAAGACCGGACAATTTTCGGTTTCTCCAGTGCGGCAATACCATCATCAACATCAATGAATATCTCGAAAAGCAGAGCAATCCGCCCAAATCCTTGATGGTCAGCGGCGGTAGTAATGGACAAACCATCGTTGGTGCGTTTTCTACCGGAACCCATGGGGCGGCTGTGTTCAAAGGAGCATTGCCTGAAATGGTTGTAGGAATGCACGTGATTACCGGGCCAGACAGGCATTTTTATGTGGAAAGAGCCAGTAGGAAAGTTGCCTCCGAAGCTTTTCACCAGAAACTGAAGACGCAGGCTATCCTTGATGATGACCTGTTCAATGCCATTTTGGTGAGTTTTGGGAGTTTTGGTATCATCCACGGAGTCTTGGTCGAGGTTGAGGACAAATTTCTCCTGGAACAGAAGCTCAATCGGGTGCCTTTTGACCAAGACATGATGGATGCAGTGACAGCCAGTGATTTTTCCAAGATCAATTATCGGCTTAAGTTCCCTTGGAATGATCCGGATCATCACCTGTACCATTTCGAATTGGCCATCAATCCCCACGACTTTGAGTTTCACAATCCCGACAAGGGGGCCTATATGCGGACCATGTTCAAGGTCAAGTACAGGGATGACTATACGCCCATCGATACGGTGACAGAAGGATATACCTATGGGGACGAGACGCTTGGTATTATGCAGTCTATTTTGGATCGCATCAAGGCCTCTGCGGGTTTTTTGAATAGATTACTTGTGCCTCAACTTGTCAATTCCCTATTCAATTTGGCCTACAGCAGGCCTGAGGATCAGACAGGCACTATCGCTGAGACCTTTAAGAATACGCGTTTTCGCGGACAGCTTTTTAGTGCCGGGGTTTGTTTGGATCGAAAGGATATCGTGCGCACCATTGAAATCTGCTTGGAAATCAACAAAGACATCAAGTTGGCGGGCGTGTTGGCTTTTCGTTTTGTCAAAGGATGTCGATCTAAGTTGGCCTTTACCCGCTTTCCGGAATCAGTCGTGATGGAATTGGATGGTGTGGACGCGGCAATCAACCATCAGTTTTTCAAGTTGTTGTTGGATCAAATGCAACAGGAGGGAATTCCATACACCGTACATTGGGGGAAAGTCAATCGACTTCTGGACAAGGACAGGGTCAATTACATGTATGGTCCCGAAAGAATCGAAGCCTGGAAAAAACAACGCTCCCGGGTTATGGCCCGGGAGGTGCAGCAGCTTTTCAACAATGAGTTTATGCAGCAATGTGGGTTGGATACTTATGTGCCTTTTCCTTGAAAACTGATTGAACCGATCGAATTCAGGTTAAAACGATGTATCTCAAATCCTGTGTATCAAATCTCCAACGTCTTTACCTAAACCCATCATTTATCTCCTTCAAAGCTTCATCGCCAGGGCAAAGGTCTTCTTCCTTCAATTTATTCAATGGTGTTTGATGGGTATTGAGCGTGCCGTGGAGGTCGTTCCACTCTGTATTGACATAGAGTAGTCCGGTCAGGATTTCATTCTTTGACCTTGCCTTTTGGAGTGCATTCACGGCTGAAATGCGATCCTCCGGGTCCCAATCGTTTGCCAGCTTGTTGAGTTGGATCAAGGTGCCATCATGCATGGCTACGCGGGTAGATTTGCCTTCGTCGTATTTGGTTTTGATTTCAGGCATTTCCGGGACAAAGTCCAAGCTGGATGTTGCTTCGATATGTTCACGGACGTAGTCGTAAGATTTGGTAGAGCCGGGGTTGTTGTTGAATGTCACGCAGGGCGAAATCACGTTGAGGAATGCAAAGCCTTTGTGATGGAGTGCGGCTTTGATCAAGGGTACCAACTGAAGCTTGTCACCGCTGAAGCTTTGGGCGACGAATGACGCGCCCAGTTCTATTGCCAAACTGGCCAAGTCGATGGCTTGAAACGGATTGATACTGCCTGCTTTGCTTTTGGAACCCTGGTCGGCGGTGGCGGAGTCTTGCCCTTTGGTCAGGCCGTAGCAGCCATTGTTCATCACAATGTACACCATGTTGAGATTACGCCGGATCACATGGACCAATTGTCCCATACCAATGGAAGCCGAATCACCATCACCCGATACCCCGAAATACACCATGTCTTTGTTGGCCATGTTGGCACCGGTCGCTACAGATGGCATTCTGCCATGTACGGAATTGAAGCCGTGCGAATTGCCGAGGAAATAGGTCGGGGTCTTTGAGGAACATCCAATACCCGATATTTTGGCGACTTTGTGCGGTTCGATGGAAAGCTCAAAACAGGCTTGAACAATTGCCGCCGATATGCTGTCATGGCCGCAGCCGGCACAAAGTGTGGAGAGCGAACCCTCGTATTCCTTGAGCGTGTAGCCCAGTTTGTTTTTTGGGAGTTTCGGGTGTCTAAACAGTGGTTTCAGATAGCTCATGGTGCAGGTTGGAGGCTTGGTGAAGGTGTTTTTTGATTTGGTTTTTGATCGCGTCAGCCGTGATGGGCATGCCATCATAGTTGAGAATCGGGATCAATGTGGACGGATTAGTTTCCAATTCATTGATCATCATCTTACGCATCTGGCCATCGCGGTTTTGTTCTATGACAAAGATGACGCGGTGGCTTTGGACAAAGTCCACGACTTCCTTTCCAAAGGGGAATGCCTTGATCCGGATCGCATCAAGTGTTATTCCTTCTTCTTGGAGCAGGTCTTTGGCTTCCTCTGCGGAAAATTGGGATGTGCCGAAGAATAGCATGCCGAGCTCGGATTGCTGGTTTTCTTGGTACAACTGGGCTGCAGGCACAATTTTCTTGGCTGTTTCCCATTTGACCAAAAGCCGATCCATGTTGCGTTTGTAGGCCGCACCATCTTCGGTATAGGCCGCGTATTCATCGCGTGAGGTACCTCTTGTGAAGAAGGAACCCTTAGTCGGGTGGGTACCCGGGTAGGTGCGATAGGGAATGCCATCTCCGTCCACGTCGAGGTACCGGCCAAATCTCCCGATGTGTTCCAATTCCTCGGCGGAGAGTACTTTTCCACGATCGTACTTCTTCTTTTCATCCCAATGAAAAGGTTCCGACACATGGTCGTTCATGCCCAGATCCAAATCAGTCATCACCATGATGGGTGTTTGGAGCCTTTCGGCCAAGTCAAAGCTTTGGACGGTCATATCAAAGCACTCCTTAGGCGTGGATGGTAGCAAAAGCACATGCTTGGTGTCTCCGTGGGAGGCATATGCCGCCAATAGCAAATCCGACTGTTGGGTACGTGTTGGCATACCGGTGCTCGGCCCTGCACGCTGCACATCAATCAGGACGGCGGGAACCTCGGCAAAATATGCCAGGCCCAAAAACTCATTCATCAATGAGACTCCCGGTCCACTCGTTGCTGTGAAACCACGTGCTCCGTTCCAATTGGCCCCAATGACCATCCCCATCGCTGCCAACTCGTCCTCAGCCTGCACGATGGCATATTTGTGGGTTCCCGTATCGGGGTCAATGCGATAAACTTTACAATAATCCTCAAACGCCTCTGCCACCGAGGTAGAAGGTGTGATCGGATACCAGGCCATCACCGTTGCTCCCCCAAATACTGCCCCGAGGCCGCAAGCGGTATTGCCATCGACAAGGATTTTATCTTTGATGAGGTCGCGTTTCTCGAGAAAAAACGGCAGGGGATAGGTGAAATTCTCCTCTACATAAGTTCTTCCCAAGCGAAGCGCTTCCATATTGGCCTCAACCAATTGCGCTTTCCCTTCGAATTGCTCAGCGATAAGCTTTTCCAGTTCGGGCATATCGATTTGGAGTAACTTTGACAGCGCTCCCACATAAATGATATTCTTGAGCAATTGCCGTTTTCTGGGATCGGAAAATGCCTCATTGGCCATTTCCATCATCGGGATACCGAGGTAGTTGACATCCTCTCTGAACAGTGGAGGCGCTAGCCGTTTGGTGCTGTCATAGATAAAGTAGCCTCCTGATTTGACGTTTTTCACGTCTTGGGCCATGCTTTGTGGGTTGACGCTGACCATCAGGTCCACTCCTTCACGCCGCCCCAGGTAGCCTTTTTCGCTGACGCGTACCTCGTACCAAGTTGGAAGGCCTTGGATGTTGGAGGGGAAAATGTTTTTTGGCGTCACCGGAATGCCCATCCGAAAGATGGATTTTGCAAAAAGGTAATTTGCACTGGCAGAGCCCGTTCCGTTGACATTCGCGAAGCGGACTATAAAATCATTGATGTTGTTCTTCATTTCTGGATTGCTGGTAGGGGTGAGGGCATTTGGTAGGCTTTGGTGACTGAATAGAAGTATTTCTGCATATCCCAAGCTGACGTTGGACACCTTTCGGCACAAAGTCCGCAGTGCAAGCATACGTCTTCGTCTTTGACCATCACCCGTCCCGTTTTTAGTTCCTTGGATACCAATAAATCCTGACTGAGGTTTTCGGCAGGGACAAGTAGATTCTGGCGAAGTTCGGGTTCTTCAGCATTTGCCGTAAACGTGATGCAAGAGGTAGGGCAAACGTCCATACATGCGTCACATTCTATGCAGCGGTCAGCAGTGAACACCGTCTGCACGTCACAATTAAGGCAACGCTGGGTTTCTTTGTAGGCTGTGGGAACATCGAATCCCAATTCCACCTCTTTCTTCCTGTCCTTGAGCGTAACAGACTTTTTGGCCTGTGGCACGATGTATCGCTGGTCAATAATCACGGCGCTGTCGTAGCTCCACTCGTGGATTCCCATTTTTTGGCTGATGAGATTCGTGTAGGGAGATGGACGGTCGAGTAGGTCTTTTCCTTCGCAGAAAAGGTGAATCGACACCGCCGCCTGGTGTCCCTGCGCCACCGCGGTGATGACGTTTTTGGGTCCAAAAGCTGCGTCCCCGCCAAAGAAGACCTTTGGCAATGTAGATTGGAATGTCTTCTCATTGACTACAGGCATGCCCCATTGGTCAAAATCCAGGCCGATGTTCCGTTCAATCCACGGGAAACTGTTTTCCTGACCGATCGCGATCAATACCTCGTCTGCTTCGATAAAGACTTCCGGTTCATCCGTCGGCAATAATTGCCTTTTCCCGTTTTCATCATATACAGGTCGGACTTTCTGGAATTTCATGCCGATCAATTTCCCATCCTCCACTTCAAAACTGAGCGGTACATGGTTGTCTATGATTTGGATATCTTCGTGCAATGCATCCTCCTTTTCCCATGGAGAGGCTTTCATTTCATCGAATGGACTTCTGACAACGACTTTGACGTCCTTTCCACCCAATCGCCGGGAAGTACGGCAGCAATCCATGGCGGTATTTCCGCCTCCGAGGACGATGACTTTTTTCGAAATTGATTTTATATGGTCAAAGGCCACGTTTGCAAGCCATTCTATACCGATGTGGATGAATTTGTCGCCTTCTTTTCTTCCAGGCAGTTTTGGCAAGTCCCTACCCTTTGGAGCGCCGGTTCCGACAAAAACCGCATCATATCCGCCCTCCAGGACGTCTTTGAGGCTGTTTACATAGGTGAGGAATTGGGTGTGGATGCCGAGATCCAAAATGTAATTCACCTCCTCATTCAGTACCTCCTCAGGTAGCCTGAAGGATGGAATTTGGCTGCGCATCATGCCGCCGCCTGCCGGTTGTTCGTCGAATAGATGGACTTCGTAGCCCAAGGGTGCCAAATCCCTCGCTACAGTCAGGGATGCAGGACCGCCGCCAATCAAAGCGACTTTCTTGCCATTTGGTTGGAATGGGCCTTGTGGCATGTAATTCTTCACGTCGCCTTTGTTGTCTGCGGCGACTCTTTTTAAACGACAAATTGCTACCGGCTCTTCTTCAACACGCACCCGACGGCAAGCCGGCTCGCAAGGCCGGTCACAAGTTCGGCCAAGGACTCCTGGAAACACGTTTGATTCCCAGTTGACCATATAGGCCTCGGTGTATTTTTCGGCTGCAATGAGGCGGATGTATTCGGGAACTGGCGTATGGGCGGGACAAGCGTATTGGCAATCCACCACTTTGTGGTAATACTCGGGATCTTTGGTATTCGTAGGTTTCATCATGGTTGTTTTGGGCAAAATCCACCCGAACTATATCGGATGCAACGTTTTTTAAATCTACTAAATTTCAAAATTCAATAAAGACCAATCAGATGAAAAATATCTGTTTATATGGAAAATTACGTTTTGTACAGAATGATCTTGCTTTTGGGTGTGAATATGTTTGAAAAAAAGACAGAATGCTTTTCAGCTAAACAGTTCTACTGACGCCAATCGGTTTCCGATTGTATAGGAAACTCCCCAAGGATTTCGGATCCTTGGGGAGTAAAGGAATAGCCAAATCAATAAGCTCCCTTCACCTTCATTTTCAAAGTGTAGACAGAACCCATCGCGGTGATAAAGAGCGTTTTTCGGTCCTTGCCGCCAAACACCACATTGGCTGTCCATCGTTCTTCAATGGGGATTTGGGCGATTTGCTCTCCCTTCGGATTGAATACGGTCACGCCTTTGCCCGTGAGGTAAATGTTGCCTTTTGCGTCGATCGTCATCCCGTCTGAACCGAGTTCGGCAAAAAGCTGCTTGTTGGCGAGGCTGCCGTCGGACAGAATGTCAAAGGAATAAGTCTTGCCTGCGCCGATATCGGCTACATATAATTTTTTACCGTCAGGCGTGCCTATGATGCCATTGGGTTTGGTTAAATCATCGGCGACTCTTGTAAATGTCTTTCGATCGGCAGAAAGCATATACACATGTTCGCCATCCTGCTGCATTTCTGGGCTGCGTTTCCACCAAGCCCTTTTATAAAGTGGATCTGTGACGTACATCGTGCCGTTGGGAGCGATCCAAAGGTCGTTCGGTCCGTTCAGCTTTTTTCCTTGGTAGTCTGTGACCAAGACCTCGGTTTTTCCGTCCGGACCTATCGCCAAAAGTTCGTTTTCCAAATCAGCACAGGAGATCAATATGCCATTTTTATCGAAATAGGTACCGTTTGAGCGGCTGGTATTTTCCATGAAAAGGCTGACCTTTCCGTCTTTCGCCGACCACTTGTGGATATGGTCATTGGGTTGGTCGGTGAAGTAAACGTCGCCATTTTTAGCTACCGCTGGGCCTTCTGTGAAGTTGTATCCATCGCCCGCTTTTTCGACTTTTGCGCCTTTGGCTACAATGCCGGTTTTGTCTTCGATTTGGGCGAAGGAGGTACCTGTGAGCAAAAGGCCCGCGAGGCAAAGGTGAAGGAATTGGTGTTTTTTCATGCTGGGTTTATTTTAAGGTGTGAGAAATTCAGCCCAAAGTGGGAAATGGTCGGAGATCCGAAAGGAAATTTCCGGCAATGTGTGGTTTCTGTTTTGTAGCACATTTTCCCGGAAATCCACGATTCCGCCGCCATTGTATTGCAGTGAAATGTTGTCTTTGAACCAGGAGATTTGGTCGTAATAGGTGGTGGATTTTTTGAATATCGTCCTCGCATGGGGGTCAAGATCCGGTGGAATATGCAGTCCTGTGGATAGGAAAGCCTGAAGTGTGGGGTCATTGCCTCGCTCCAAATTGAAATCCCCCAAGGTAATCATGCTGTGATTCCAGGAATTCATTTCTGCCGCCCAGCCTTTGATCCAATCGGCGATGGCCTGTATTTCTGCCACCCTGTCCGCGGATTTCTTTCCAAACAACACATGGAGCGTGAGAAGCACAAAGGTATGATTTGCGACCTGAAAGCTCACCGCATAGGGAGTTCGGGCAAATTGCCGCTGGAGGGCATCTGCATTGATCGCTTTGTTTTTTTCCAATTCATCGTCCGGAATGACGATTTCACAGGCAAGACCTGAGAGCTTCACCTTTCTGTTGTCAAAAATAAAGGCGAGTCGCTCATTGTTGCCCTTGCCCCCTTTGGTCACGTCGGTCATGAGGAAACTCCAATCCGGCCCAAGTAATCTCATTGCTTCCCGAAGGCATTTGAAGTTCCCTCGGACTTCCTGTACCGCAATGATGTCAAATCTCCGCAGGATTTCGACGATGCACAGCAAGGAATGCATGTCCCGCTTAGGCGAATCCTCTTCTTGCGATTCCCATTTCATCGTCAGACCTCCAAACATGCGGATGTTCCATGCACATATCAGGACATTTTGGTCCAGTTTCTTGGCAGGAAGAGTTTGACTCAGGAAGGTTTGGAGGTTTTTGAGGTCCTCTTTTACCTCTTTCGGTGCGGTGCTGGGGTCAATATTCATCGAATGGGTAGAAAGTGGCCAAGGTATGCTTGAAAATTGGGAAGGCTTGTTATTTTTGGAAGAACCCAATTTAATCCTTTATGAGCACAATCGAACAAAAGCCCCGTACCTTTTTGGATAGATTCTTGGATTTGATTGAAAGGGCGGGCAACAAGCTGCCTGATCCGGCGATGTTGTTTTTATCGTTGATGCTGCTGACTTGGGTTTTGTCGGCATTACTTGCCCCGATTGATTTTGGAGCGGTAGACCCACGGTCAGGTGGGGAGTTGCGGGTTCAAAATTTGTTGACGGGGACCTTCCTGGCTTCTTTTCTTGCCAATATGACCTCGGTTTTTATCAATTTCCCGCCGCTGGGTGTGGTATTGTTGGCGATGCTGGGTGTCGGTGTGGCTGAACATTCGGGTTTTATCAATGCGGGCTTGAAGTTCTTGTTGGGGGTAACGCCCAAAATGCTCCTGACTCCCATCTTGGTATTGGTCGCGAACGTGAGCCATACCGCGGCCGATGCGGGTTATGTATTGGTGATTCCGCTTGGAGGTGTGATTTTCTATGCGGCAGGTAGGCATCCCTTGGCTGGTATCGCTGCAGCATTTGCTGGGGTTTCGGGCGGTTTTAGTGCCAATTTCATTCCTTCGAGTATTGATCCGCTGATCCAGAGCTTTACCCAGTCAGCTGCCCAAATCATTGACCCCGAGATCGTATTGAATCCATTGAACAATATATTCTTCACCGGATTGTCGAGCTTGGTGGTCATAGCAGTCGTTTGGTTTTTGACGGATCGTGTTATCGAACCCAGATTGAACAAAAATATCCAGGTTGATACGAATCTTGAAGATGTTCCCAAGATGGAATCCTTGACCGAGAAGGAAGGGAAGGCATTTTGGGTCGCGTTCGGCGTGATGGCCATTTGCTTGGTCGGTTTGTTTTTTTGGGCATATCCGAATGACTCAGCGCTGCGGGATCCGGTAGGTGAACTTACCTCAAGGGATGCGCCGCTGATGAAGTCTATCGTCCCCTTGATTTTTGTCGTGTTTTGGATTCCGGGCTTGATCTTTGGCTTCGCAAGCGGTACCTACAAGACGATGAAGGACATGATTGCCTCCATGAGCAAGTCCATGGGCAGCATGGCTTATTACATCGTGATGGCTTTTTTCTGTGCACTTTTCATCGATTCGTTTTCCAAGTCCAACATCGGTGCTTTGACAGCGTTGAAGGGAGCGGATTTTCTCCAGTCCATGAATCTTCCCGCGCAAATCACTATTGTCGGAATTGTCATATTGACCTCATTGGTTAACCTTCTCGTGGGTTCGGCTTCTGCCAAGTGGGCATTGATCAGTCCGATTTTCGTCCCGATGCTGATGCAGTTGGGAATTTCGCCGGATTTGACGCAGGCGGCCTACCGTGTCGGCGATTCTGTTTCCAATATCATCACGCCGCTTTTGCCCTATTTTCCATTGATTGTAGTTTTCTGCCAACGCTATGTCAAGTCCACGGGTATCGGCACGTTGGTATCGATCATGGTTCCGTATTCGATCATGCTGTTGGTTACATGGACCTTATTTCTGCTTTTGTATTGGACCTTGGGGATTCCGTTGGGCCTGCAGAGCACCTATGAGTATATGTTGGTGAAGCCGTAAATTTCCATGCGAATAGGTCTGAAAAAGACGAGATTTCCGTAAAACAGCGGATTTTATTGATTTTCGCCAATCTATTTTGGCATTTTGGTGGAAATTGCCAAAACGAGTATCGGGCTGTTTTTCAGCTGCCGAAGTAAGTCTGTAATTTAGGGATATTGGCAAATGCCAATAAAGTCCATTTTTCTAGCGCAATGAATGTGGGAAACGGGCTTTTTATTTTTGACCCCAACTTTACGACCCATGAGAATCAATCCATACTTCCGTTCAATCGCCCTTTTTATGGCGATGCTCTTTTTGACTACAAGTTGCATGATGTATAAAGACGTCATGGACCTTGCCCCAAAAACAACAGAGCGCGCCCAATTTGAGCAGTTTCCAGAGAATGAATTTATGAAAATCCATAAAAATGAACGGATAATCGCAAAAACTGCCGAGCGGGATTATAATGTCCTTTACAAAAAGGTCGAAAATGGCACTTTGATTGGGATGGTTTGGAAGGAACCGGTAACTGGTGATATCCTGAAGCTGAATGATCGGTATTTGATCAAAATCCCGCTGGATGAAATCCAGAAATTGGAGGTTTGGAAGAAAAATTACGTGGTGTGGGGAGTGGTAGGCGTTGCCTCACTGGTCGGACTTTATTTCTTGATCATCAATGCCGATTGGGGAATATCCCTTTATTGAGACAATCATTGAATTGGCATCAAATCTAACGGAAATTCCACTTCAGAAACTCTAGTCCATTTTCGAATAGAATCTTGGAAATGATAGCTTCTGGCTCGATTTGTCGGTTTTTTGCAAATATCAGCGAACTGTTTTTGTTATAATTCTTCGCTAATTCCAGAAGCGCATTGGCCATATCTTTGAAATCAAGCGTGGTGTAAATGCCCTCCAAGGGATTGATCGTCCCGTCAAAGTCGCTGCCGATTGCAATGGAATCCCAAGCATCGAGTCCGTTTTGATCTAGTATTTCAGCGGCGTGTTGGATGTTTGCCCAAAGGATTTGGCAAGATTCGCCAATTGCCTTTTCCCGATTCTTGCCCAATAGGCTTTTTTTGATTTTGGCCGCATTGGCGAGGCGACTGCTGTCGAGTTGCAGGGCGAGTATGCCTTTTGTCTTTCCGATTTCCAAGATATCTTCATCGAAAAAGTTGATCTCATCGTGGCAAAGCCAAGTTGGGGTATTTGGGTTTTTGGATGTTTTCGAAAAATCCAATCCGGCTACGCCTGCATGGCTAGCCAAAACGGGTAGGGGATCGGGGCGGCGATTGTTCCAGGCATAGAATTCCTTTCGGGACTTCACGCTCATGTGCTTCACGTCAATGAGGATTGGCCGGCCAAAATGCGTCGACGTCAAATGTTCCAACACTTCCCAACCCAATTCAGAGAATCCGAGATCGATGCCTTCGGATTGGTCGAGAAGTTTGCCAGCCTTTTCGAGGCTTCTTACATGGCCGCATAGGTCATTATTGAAATTATGGGCGAACGTGATGAAAAAGGGAGGGAACCTCCATGATTTTACACTTCGGATGTTGTTCAGAATTTCTTCCCGATCAGGGTTTTTGCCAAATTTTCCCAAGCCGGAATTGAATACATGTGCGCCTTCGATGGTCGGGATGAGCGCCAGACTGTTTGGCGTTGCAAGTATTTGTTGAGTGTTGGTCCAATTTTCTGCCCATGTCGCTGTGTAGGAAACGCCATTTTGTTCAAAAGACTGTTCCGCTCGGAGCAGAAAGTCCATTTCTCCGGCGAGTTCCTGGAAATAATCCATTTGTTTCTGAAGGTGGCGGATTCTGCTAAACCCAATCTGTGTGATGAAATTGGCGATAATCTCAGCGAGAGGGCCCTTCAAACGTCCATTTTCGAAAAAGCCCTTCTCGAACGGATACAATGAAACCATCGCAACCCGCACGCCGCCCTTTATCAACATCAGGTAGGTCGCTTGGCTGAAATGGGTCAGTCCGAGAAGTGCATTTTTCTTGAGTTGCCAAAAGCCGGGCTTGGATTCCATCCAAAGTTGTTCGGTACCCTTTGCTCGCCTATCAAAGGTTCTTCCATATGTCTTTAGGTTTGGATGCACATGGAAATCGGTAATTGGGAATGACGGCATTTTGGGGAGATTGTTTGATCCAATTTAGTCCAAATGCGTAGGAAGCCCAAATTGAAAAATGCGCTTTATTGAAGATTTTCCACATTTTTTAAGTTCCCACGCGTAGAATTCATGAGTAATTGGCGAATCACTGGAGTTTTGGATGATCAAAAAAGTGGGAGGTCATACAAAGTCAGCGGTAGTTTGTTACTTGGATTTTTTTGACCCTACATATGTGGTCCAAAAAGGGGACAGCTACTCTTTTTAAGGGAGGCTTTTGGGAAGGCTTTCCGGATCAAGTAAGTCTTGTGTCAAGCAAGACTGATGGTGTTCAATAGGTCGTGTTGTTGGAAAATGTAAAGTCAAATGTGGGAATGATGCTGTCCGCTTGGGATAATTGTGTAACTTAGTTGATCTGATTTTTGTGAAACTTATCAAAATCCATTTAAGAAGTTGCTATGAACAGGTTTCGTTTAAGTTTCATGTGTAATTTCCTCGCATTGGGACTTCTTTTTACAAGTTCCTGCGTCACTTTCAGAAACATCGAAAACACCAGACCAAGGCTTGAGAAGCCGGAATCAAATGATGTCTTTGACCTCCGGCAGATTGAAAAATTGGAGCAGGAGGATATCATTTTGGTCACAACTTACCAGGCACAGCGCTACTATTTGATTTATCAAGAAACGGATGGGCAGCATCTCAAAGGATTGTTGATGCGCGAACCGGTAACAAACGACCCTATTGCAGTGAAGGATCGCTACCAAATGCGGATTCCGGTCACCGAGATTAAGAAAGTCCAGATTCGAAAGTACAACTACATCTCGGGACTTGCATTGCCTACCGCGATCGTCATCTCTTTATATACCATGCTTGCTATTTCTCTTAGGAACTCAGAACACAACATGTAATCAAAATGGGAGATGCCAACATTTGGCATGGGTTGAACAAAAAATCTTTCTGTTACTTTTTTACTACAAATACCTCAAAAACGCCTCAGGGTTGTTCAAAAAGTTTTTCAGTATGGTGAAATGCTCCGTTTCTTCGTAGGAAACTCGATGTACAGTATCGTCAAATTGGAACAGTTGGGCCTTCGGAAGGCACATCAGGATAGGGGAGTGGGTCGCGATGATAAACTGGCAGCCCTCGTTTTCCGCCAGGTTTTTGATCAGGGAGAAAAGCGCAAGCTGCCGCTGTGGGGAAAGTGCCGCCTCCGGTTCGTCAATCAGGTAAATACCCTCGGACTGGAGTCTTCCCTGCAACACTTTCAAAAAGCCTTCGCCATGGGACACCTGTGTCAGGTCACCGTATCTCCTTTGAAGGGCTTCTTTTTGGCCATGCACGGCACCGACCGCCAACTTTAAACCTGTGCCACTCAGGCGCTTTTCAAAGTCCACGATATCGCCCTTCAGTTCTTGGTCTAGGCTGCGCAGGCGTTTTACGAAACCGAAATAATCCTCCGCTCGGAAAAAGAAGCCCCGGTAGGCACGGTTCCGCCATGAAAGTTTGATGGAGTCGCTAAATGTTTGGAAACCCGCCAAGGTCTCATCGCTTTCCAAATCGGTACTTCCGATAGCGGGAAGATTGAGCTTAATGGCCAAGGCTTTCAAAAGTGTTGATTTCCCTGCGCCGTTCTCACCCACAAATACCGTGATCGGACTGTCAAAAACCATCCTACCCATCGTGCGGAAGGCGGGGATGTTGTATGGAAATCGGCTTTCATCGCCCTTGTTTACCAAAATGCTTTCCAGGTAATACATCGATTTTTGGTTAGTGGGCATTAGGCCCATAAACGATTACGGGCTTTCTAGCCAGATAGTTAGGATTGTTGGATTCCAATGCGTGATGGCAATTTTGCCTTTAATGTCGATCAGGAGGTTATTTTTCCTTCTCAAACAAGCCAATCGTACCGCCGACCCAATCCTTGTCCTTGTTGAACTTGACGCCGATCATTTCACCCCGGCTGAGACGGACCAGGTTGCCGATCAATGTGGGCTGACTGTCTTTTTCAGGCCATACGCCCAATATTCTGACCTCAGCCTTCACACGACCTTCGGGTGCCTGAAGAATAGGCGCATAGTGTGCCTTGCGCTGAAGCACATAGAGGTCCTTTTCCTTGACGGCCTCGACATCGGATTTTTGAACGTGGAAAATCACGCCACTCCCGGAAAATGAAAACAGCGGCTTCAGTACGTAATTCTCCAAATCCTCGGGTATTTCTTGCAGGTCTGACAGCAGGGTGGTGTCATTGAAGTAGGGCCCCTTGAGGTAGGGCAGGATAAACTTGCTGATCCTTGTAAACCAGTTAGGGTGTCCAGCCCACTCCACGTCAAGTTCTTCCAAAAACGAAAATTGCATCGGAAGGTCGGTCCTTGTCACCAATTCGTCGAAAATCACCCTGTTATAAATCCGCTTGATGTGGATTTCTTTTCCTGACGCATCTTTATAGTAAAGTTTTTTCCCATGCTTGATGATATCGGTGACACAAAGGAAGGGAATGCCGAGATCCCGCTTGCAATAGTAGAAATCGATTTTGGTGTTTTGTTTTTCGGGTTCTATTTCAAGCAAAACCACCTCTTCTGGGTTAAGCCCATTGAGGACAGTCTCTTTGAATTTGTCGTAATAGCCTTTTGCATCCAACCCTCCGAGATAGGGGCTGAAATCCTCCAAAAAAGGGTAGGCCTTTTTGAGTTTTTCAAACATGTTGAACTGGAAGTTGAACACGGACGGGAAGCCCTGTACTTCGATCAGCTTCGGGACGATCTCGCCATCTTCCTCGCATATCCCAAAATCAATTGCCAGGAATTGAGTATGGGCATCTTGGTTGGGTACGTTGAAGTTGACCTCGACAGCCTTTTCGGTGAGTGCATTGAAGTCAGGTCTTTGGATGAAGTCGATGACCTGTTGGCAGCCTTCGAGCAATTGCTGCTTTAGCTTATCCGTGATAAACAGCGGTGTCTCTGCGATTCGAAAAGTGGGGAGATAGTCAAAATCTGCGGCAATATCATCCAAAAACGCTTGGTATTTCTCTTTGCTGAAAGCCTGATTGAAAAACTGGCGGTGCGGCTCTATCATAGCATCATGTTTCTTTCAAAGTAAAACTTCATGTTGGGCGCGGATGGCCTGAATGGATTGGCGGAGGAAATTGGGAATCAGGGTCTCGTTGGTTTTGTAGATGGTATGCTCTTCGACGAGGTGTTCGAGCATATAGAGGTACTTTTGTTTCCCTTTCAGTTCAATGATCTCTTCGCGAACCTCGTGTTTCTTGAGGTGGTTGAGGAAGCCAACGGGGTCAGCCTCCGGATGGAATTGGGTGCCCACCATTTCAGGAGAAAATCGGATTGCCATGATGGCCCTCTCATAGGCCACATGGTCACGGATCTTTTCAAGAGCGATGATTTCCGCGCCGATTTCCTTGAAACGCTTTTCGTGGGGTTGCACGACCTGGTAGTCCCGTGAGTCAATCGCCCAAAAGGGATTGTCCAAGCCCTCAAAAAGTGGGTCTGACATTCCTTCTTCGGTCTTGTGTATCGTCATTACCCCAAATGAGGTCGATTTTCGTTTGCAGACTTCTGCAAAGCCAAAGTGCTGCACTGCCATTTGGAAACTATGGCAAATGAACAGTACGTACTTTTTCCGTTCATTTTGTTGGTTCCAATTCCATATGCCATCGAGGAGTCCGTAGAATTTTTTGTCCCAAATTCCATCGCCTTCCAAGGGATTTCCGGGACCTCCGGAGCAGATATATAGGTTGTAATCGTCCAGCGCGGGAACCTCAGCCCGCTGCCTCACATCAAAGACATCCAGGCTAAGGTCGTTTGGAAACCTGCCAACGATGTCATGGATACAACGCATGCCTTGGTTTGCTTTGCCGTTGTACATGTCCAAGACTGCGACTTTGATCTTTTCATGCATGGTTTCAATATTTGGGTGAGGCCGAAAGGTAATGCAAAATCGCTTGGCATTATCCGAATTGATTTTGCATTACCGTTTTTCCATTCTTAGCGGATTCAGATTCCTTTTGTGAATTCTCCCACGATGAAATCCACCACCTTGGTCAAGTCATGACCACCATCCTCGAATACCTGAAGTTGCTTATCGGCGCCTGTTCCTGTTTTGAGGATTTGATGCACATAGTTGATTTCCTCGCGGCTTCCGAGTTCATCCACGACATCATCCACAAAATCCAAGAGTTCGATCATCAGTTCCTTATAGGGTACCTCGGTTTTTTGTCCGAAATCAATCATCAATCCATCGGTACCATATCTTGCCGCACGGAATTTGTTTTCACGAATTAGGGCAATGCGGTAGATGTTGAAGCTGGTGTTCATCATGTGCATTTTGTACAATTTGGCAACAACGGCCTGAATCAATGCCACAATGCAAATCGTCTCGTCTACCGTCAGACACATATCGCAAATCCTAAACTCGATGGTGCTGAAGAAAGGGTGCATCCGCAGGTCCCACCAGATCTTTTTTGGGTTGTCGATGCAATTGGTCTTGACCAAAGTCTCGAGGAAATTATCGTAGGATTGGACAGAATCGAAATACTCCGGCAGTCCTGTCCTCGGAAACTTCGCAAAGACGTGCGCGCGAAATGCTTTGAATCCCGTATTTCGCCCTTCCCAAAATGGGGAGTTGGTCGAAAGCGCATAGATATGTGGCAGGAAATAGCAGGCCTGGTTCATGATGTGAAGCGCAATTTCCCGGTTTTCGATACCCACATGTACGTGCAGGCCAAAAATCAAGTTGGACCGCGCGGTATCCTGAAGCTCCTTTACAATCATATGGTATCTGGGATCATCCGTGATCGGTTGGTCCTGCCATTTGGAAAAGGGGTGTGTGCCCGAAGCGCCTACGACCAGGCCTTGTTCAGAGGCCAAATCCACAATTTTTCTCCTTAGGAAAGACACTTCTTTTCGCGCATCGGCCACAGTTTGGCAGATGTTGGTACCTACTTCCACCACGGATTGGTGCATTTCCGCTTTCACCTGCTCTTTGAGAAAGATCTTTGCGCCATCTACGATTTTTGACATGTGCGATCTCAAGTCCCGTGTGTTGGGATCAATGATTTGGTATTCTTCCTCCACCCCGAGGGTAAATACCGGCAATTTTCTTAGCATAGATCAGAATCTTTTGGCGTCGGCAACTGCATCCTTCATGAACGTCCCCCAGGTAAGGTTGATTTTTCCTGGTTTTTGGGTTTTTGCATATGCAATGGCCATTTTAGCAGCTTCTTCCACTACCCAATCAAAATTGGCCTGACCTACTGAGTTGACGTCGGCATCCGGTGCTGGATTTCCAAAATCGATCGCATACGGGATTCCATCCCTGACGGCAAATTCCACGGTATTGAAGTCATATCCCAGACCTTGGCAAAGGGCGATTGCATACTCCTTAACCTTCGCCAGCAGTTTCTTCGAGGCAGGTGGTCGGTTGACGACGTAGCGCAGATGATGTGGATTCCTGGGTTCGTACTCCATGATGCGTACGGCTTTTCCGCCCAAGCAATACACCCGGAAGTATTCGTCAAATACGATTTCCTCCTGAAGCAACATGACCAACTGGCCGGTTTCCCTGTGTTTCTGGAAAAACTCCTCCTTATTTTCCAGCCTATAGACATTTTTCCATCCACCTCCGGCATAGGGCTTCATGTAGGCGGGGAATTTCACATAGTCGAAAATTCCCTGCCAATCCAATGGCATTTTGAGGTTTCGAAATGACTTTGCGGTGGTATCGGTTGGATGTTCCGCGGAAGGGAGAATCACGGTATTCGGCAGAGGGACACCAAGCTTGTCCGCAAGGCAATTGTTGAAGAACTTGTCGTCCGCGCTCCACCAGAAGGGGTTGTTGATGACCGCTGTCCCTGTCAGGGCTGCGTTTTTCAGGTATGCCCTGTAAAAGGGTACATCCTGCGAAATCCTATCAATGATGACCGCGTACTCGGTCAGTTGGTTTTGGATGACTTTGTCGATCGACACAGGCTCGGCGATGATGCCTTTTTCTTTCTTTTCATTGACCCGTTCCACGAAAGCATGGGGAAAAGTGTCTTCCATGCCAAAAAGGATTCCGATTTTTTTCATAAATGGTGGTATTTAGTTAATTGAATTTGATTCGTGACAAATAATGGGGGAACATTTCCTTCCAAAGCGGCCAATCATGGTGGCGGTCTTTGCGCGCATCCAGCCAATGTGGTACCCTTTTTCCTTCGAGTACATCGCTTAACTTGATGTTGGCATCGAAGCAGATGTCCCAATTGGACGTACCGAGCACGATGTCCATTTGCCAAAGTGCAGGATTGTGCAGGCCGGGTAAAAACTCCAATGGGGAATTGTAGTAAATGTCGCCGTGATTGTAGCCATCCATGAAATTGCGTATTTCGAAAGCCCCGGACATCGAAAACATGTGGCTCACCACATCCGGATGTCTGAAAGCGAATGTCGCAGCATGATATCCCCCAAAACTACAACCCGCCATCACCACTTTGCCGACGGCGGTGTGATGCCGGACTTTTTCCACTACATCATTTAGGATAAAGTGGTCGTAGGCGATGTGGTTTTGGATACGCTGGTGAGGATGGACATGCTTGTTGTAGAAACTGTTTCGGTCATTGCTTTCCGGACAGTAAATCTGGATCAGCCCCTGCTCGATAAACCAGTGGGCGGACCCAATGAGACCCATATCCTTGTTTTCGTGAAAGGAGCCCATCGATGTGGGATACAACACGACGGGATACCCTCTGTGGCCAAAAACAAGCATTTGCACATCCCGATGCAAATGCGGGGAATACCACTTGAAATATTCTTCTTTCATAAAATTGGATCGTCTATTCCTACTAAAAATAGCCCCCTTTTCAGGATTCACAAAAAAAATCCTAAAACATTTTAGGCGTTTGGGTAAATCCGGACAGAAATATTGAACGTGGTTTTGGTAATCGATGGATTTCGAATTCAGTGAGAAATAGTTTCATCACTGAATGGGTGATTTTACTGGAAATCAGTGCTAAATTATCACGGCATTACTTGAGGAAGCGTCCTTTGATCGACCCGGCAATCAAGATTGAGAATGTGACTCCCACTATCACCCATTTTGCAGAGGTTAAGAGGCTCGCCCTTTCGACGTCGGAATCTGAGAGCTGGGGAAAAGTATCCACCAAGGTAAGAATTGATAGGTTTTCATCGATATCGAGCAACATCACCAAAACCGGAAATATCAAAATCCACCTTTTTCCCCAGACCCTCAGCAGCAGCAGGGAGAGAAATCCACCATAAACAAATGGATAAATCATGTCCGTGACCAAAAGGCCAAATCTATACTTTGGAAGTATTGTTGCGCCTAACTCATCCAAAACCTCAAAAGCTTCCTTCGTGTCGTAGCCAAACTTGAGGTCAAGTGGGATTTTTCCCTCAGTACCTAATGGAAGCAGCCATAGGTTGAAAACCAGTACCAATACGCCCAAAATCGCCAAAACCTTGTTTTGACTGTTCTTTAAAAATGAATTCATTCGTCCTCGGATTTGAACCATTCGGCATACATGGGGTAATTTCGCGCTGTCCGTTGGATGACTTCAAGCATCTCAGGTCCTGTTTCTTTTACTTTCCTGGCCGGCATTCCTGCGTAAATTGAGTTGGCTTCGACCACCGTCCCTGACAGCACAACGGCACCGGCTGCAATGACAGCGCCCGAATGAACTACCGCATTGTCCATGACAATTGCCCCCATTCCAATCAATACATTATCATGAATCGTACAGCCATGGACGATGGCATTGTGTGCAATGGAGACTTTGTTACCGATATACGTTCCGGCTTTTTGGTAGGTACAATGAATGACTGCGCCATCTTGGATATTGGTGTCGTTTCCGATCCGGATTTGGTGGACGTCACCGCGGACGACGGCGTTGAACCAGACGGTGCAATTCTCGCCCATGATAACATCACCAACGACTGTCGCATTTTCAGCAAGCCAGCAATTTTCTCCAAATCTAGGCTTGAATCCCCTTACACTTTTTATGAGCGCCATTTTCCTCGGATATGGTTTTTCTTTCTCTTCAAAAATATTCTTTTTTTTTCTGCACCGTGAACTTTTTTTAAGCAAATCAGTTTACGTGTATATACATTTAATGTCGAAACCAAACAAACCAAACATTATGAACTTAGTAAAAAGAACAGGCTTATTTGTCGCATTTACGTTCTTGGTGCTTTCATGCAGCAAGCCCGGCGAGACAGTAGAAACAAGCGAAGCACAGGAAGTTGCAGAAGCAGAAGGAGCAACTTTGACCGTTGACCCAGCTACAAGCAAGATCAACTGGACAGGATACAAGCCTACCGGTAAGCATTTTGGCTACATTCCAGCGGTTTCTGGAGAAGTAATGGTCAAGGAAAATGAGTTGACCGGAGCGAAATTCGTTTTCGATATCACGGGTTTGAAAATCCAGGACATGGAAGAGACCAATGAATTCTACGGAAAACTGTGGGGCCACTTGCAATCTCCTGATTTCTTTGACGCTGCCAACCATCCACAGGCAGTGTTTGAAGTTACCGGTGTAGAACCTTTTGGTGTTGCGGCTATTCAGGACCTGACTCAGTTCCCATCAGCAAACACGCCTCAGAAAGATTCAGAAATTGCTCCTGCCAATCCTACCCATTGGATCTCTGGCAACTTGACAATGCGTGGTACAACCAAAAACATCAAGTTTCCTGCTGCGGTGACTATCACTGAAGGCAAAGTTTCTGCTAAGGCCGGATTCAACATCGATAGAACCGCTTGGGGATTGTCTTACGGAGATGAAAGTGCCGCTGTTGACAAAGCTAAAGACCAATTTATCTACAATACTGTAAGCGTTGGTTTTGAGATTACAACCAATTGATTCAGATCGTTAAACCAGTTGGAAGTAGGGGTGACTTTCGGGTCACCCTTTTTTTTATTTTTACTGCGTGAAAGTAGAAATCCAAGTACCTACGGGCCAGTCTGATTTTTTTAAGCGCAAACTCTTGGCGTGGCTGGATGCTCGTTTTCCGTTTTTTTTGTATTCGCCGACAACCCACTTCGGCTATCCAAATGGTGAATTCCAAGGGCGTATTTTAGCTGGTAGCAAATCAATATCCTGGGGACAGATCGGAAATGTGCCTTTCGAGAACGACCTGGTTGCGTTGGTGGGATATGACTACAAAAACAAGATTGAGGCTTTGAAGAGTGAAAATCCTGCCATGATTGCCTGTCCGGATTATGTTTTTTGGGAGGCTGAATTGTCGATTTCATGGGAGGAGGGCATTTTGGTCTTTTCGCATCCAGAGGCCAGCATGTTGGCCACTGATTTCGAGCGGTTTTCGGAAGTTTTGCCGGATAAAAACCCCCGCGTTGAGGTTCTTGGACTTGAGTCCAAAGAAACCTATTCGGAGAAAGTCAAAGCAATCCAACAGCATATTGTAGAAGGAGATATTTATGAGCTGAATTTTTGCCAAGCGTTTCATTTTCAACAATATTCCTGGAATCCAATTTTGGGATTTCTCGATCTGATGCGGATCTCTTTGATGCCTTTTTCGGCTTTTTACAAGGCCAATAACTTGTACCTGCTAGTCGCCAGTCCGGAGCGTTTTCTCAAAAAGACAGGCAGGAGATTGATCGCACAGCCCATCAAAGGCACAATTCGACGTGGCAAAAACGAGGCGGAAGACGAGATGCTGAGACTTCGGCTTTTTGATTCCGAAAAGGAAAGAGCGGAAAACCTCATGATTGTGGATCTGATGCGGAATGACCTTTCCAAGGTTTCTGAAATCGGTACGGTCGATGTGGATGAACTGTTTGGGGTCTATGCATTTCCCAAAGTTCACCAGATGATTTCAACGGTTAGTTCTACTCTCAGGGAAAACGTTTCACTAAAGGATATTTTCCATGCCAATTTCCCGATGGGTAGTATGACCGGCGCGCCCAAAATCAAGTGCATGGAACTGATCGAGCGCTATGAGAATTTCAAGCGAGGATGGTTTTCCGGGACATTGGGTGTCGTGCAGCCGAACGGGGACTTTGATTTCAACGTGATCATCCGCAGTATTGTATTCGACAAGTCCATCGGTAAGGGCTATTTTGCCGTCGGTTCGGCGATTACTTATGATGCAGATCCTGCATATGAGTATGAGGAATGTCTACTCAAGGCCTCGGCGATATTGGAAGTTTTGACTCGACAACGATGATTGACCAATCCACGATACGAAAGATCATCCATGTGGACATGGACGCGTTTTTCGCTTCGGTGGAGCAGTTGGACAATCCTGAGCTGCGTGGAAAACCTGTTGCCGTGGGCGGCAATCGCGAACGAGGCGTGGTGGCGGCGGCGTCGTATGAAGCCCGAAAATTCGGCGTGCGCTCCGCGATGCCCGGGAAGATTGCAGCTTTGAGATGTCCCGGGTTGATTTTTGTGCGGCCGCGGTTTGAGCGTTACAAGGAGATTTCGGGCCAGATCCGACAAATTTTTTTGGATTACACGGACCTTGTCGAGCCGCTTTCCTTGGACGAGGCATTTTTGGATGTGACGGAAAACAAGGTCAATAACCCCTCTGCGACCCGAATCGCCTTGGAAATCAGAAAACGTATCAAGGATGAGTTGGGATTGAATGCGTCTGCTGGTATTTCCTACAATAAATTCCTTGCTAAAACCGCCTCTGATATCAATAAGCCCAACGGTCAGGCCGTGATTTTGCCAAAGAATGCGGAGGCATTTCTGGAAAAATTGCCGATTGAGCGCTTTTACGGGATCGGAAAGGTGACAGCGGAGAAAATGAAGGAGTTGGGTATACACAATGGATTTGACCTGAAGCAGTATTCCGTACAGTACTTGACCAAGAAATTCGGAAAATCGGGGCTCCATTTTTACAATATCGTCCGTGGAATCCACCTAAGTGAGGTCAAACCCAACCGCATCCGTAAATCCTTAAGTGCCGAGAGCACTTTTTCCAAAGACATCAGCGAAGATGAGCAAATCGCGGATGCCTTGGAGCGGATATGGGAAGAGGTTGTCCGTAGGATGGAACGATCCGGCGTCAAAGGCAGAACCGTGACACTCAAGATCAAGTACCATGATTTCACGATACATACGCGCAGCAAAACAATCGAGAAGTTTCTGGAACCTGCGAGAATCAAAGAAATAATCTGGGAACTGTGGCATCAGGAGCCACTCGTGGCAGCAGTGCGCCTTTTGGGGATCGGCATATCCAATCTCAACCTAGAGGAAGAGGATTACTTTCCCGGAAAGCAGCTTTGGATCAACTTCGATGGGGAATATGCTGAAGATCAGTCCTGATTGTCTTGAATCGATGGCGGAAATTCGTTGCCCGCCACCGCTCCAAAACTGATTTTACAGTGAATCCATGACCAAGGAGGTCACATAGGCAGTGTAAAGCACGAGGAAGATTACACCTTCCCACCTTTCCAATTTTCTTTCTTTTCCAGTGAAAATAAATACAAAGAGGAGTAGTCCTGCAATGATATTCATCCAGATGTCCCTAAAGTTTTCCGGTTGGATCGTGATTGGTAGGATTGTCGATGATACTCCAAGAATGAAGAAGATATTGAAAATATTGGAGCCCACGACATTGCCGATGGCGATATCGACTTTTTTCTTGCGGACTGCTGCGATAGAAGTTGCCAATTCCGGCAAGGAAGTGCCGATTGAGACGATCGTCAAGCCAATGACACGTTCCGATATTCCCAGCGAGGATGCGATGGAGACAGCGTTGTCCACGATCAATTTCCCTCCAAAGACCAATCCCGCCAATCCGACGATGATCCAAAGCATGGATTGGGCACTGGAATACTTCGGGATTTCGATTGACTCGGGCTTTTGGCCGGGGTTTTTTGAGACAATGATATTATACGCCAAAAACACTGCAAAAAACAGTAGCATCACGATGCCTTCGCTTCTTGTAATTAAATCTTCCGGCAGTTTATCCAAAAGCTGGTCGCTTGCTACGATAAGCACCAATAACGCCGCCAAAAATGCCAAGGGAATCTCAATCCAAGTGGTATTTGACTTCACAGCAAGCGGATAAATCACTGCAGAGACGCCAAGAATCCCAAGGACGTTGAAAATATTACTTCCCAAAACGTTGCCCATGACCATCTCCGGTGAGTTGTTGATCGCTGCAAATACGTTGACGACAAGTTCTGGCGCCGAAGTGCCGAAAGCCACCACAGTCAATCCTATGACGATGTTGGGAATCCCAAAATTGGCGGCCAAGGCCGAAGCCGCTTCGACCAATTTGTCGGCACCAAAGATCAAAATGACGAAGCCAACTAGCAGCAATACAATGGAAAGTATCATATCAGCGGTTTTTTGGGAAAGGTAAATACAATTGTTTTATTGATTGACAATCTTAGCACCAATTTTTTTTAAGTATGGAATAGGAATTTATTACGTTTGTAAGTCGTTAATTATCCAGATCTTTGGCTCCCATTCCATTGGCTTCAATTAGAAAGATATTCTCCAATTTCCTGGCGCTCAGTCTTCTCATGCTTAGCTTGGGATTTGGTGGCTTTTCGGATTCGAACCGTCAGGATTCCCCCGGAAAATCCACGTGGGTAGAATCTTATGGGTTGACTGACCATACGAATCTGGTGCAGCCGAACTTCAAGGTTTTCCAAAGCCAGATTGAAAGCTTCAAGTTCCCGGTCGACCAGTTTTGCTTTACAAGCTTTCCATTCTCAGTAAAAATCCTCAAGTCAAGGTCTCTGATTATTGATTGGTGGAAGAAAAGGCTTGTGTTTTTTGATATCAGTCGCGTGCTTTATCCCTTCCACTTTTTTTGGTGATCAATTGAATTTTTGAACATACCCACCTGGATCTTCCCGCAGGGAAGGCCTTGATTTCCTATTGATTACCTACAAATTCAACAAAACATGTTTGACATTGAACCAATCACCTTGGTCATATCCTTGGTGTTATTTGCCGCGTTTTGCGCACCATTTGTGTACCATATCAGCAAACAACGAAAAACGACAAGGCAGCAACATGCCCGCTTTGCACTGCTTGCCAAAGACGCACATATTTCGCCGGATGCGGTGGATTTCTGGCGTAACAAATATGCCCTCGGCCTCGATGAAAGGCAGAGACAGTTGCTTTATGTGAAGTTTGGGGAGGAGGAAACCGTTCATCTATTGGATTTGGGATATCCTTTTGAGCTGAAAAGCTACAAGCTTTCGGACAGTAATTTGGCTGAAAAAGGTCCTGTGCCGGATAAGTTTATGGATCGGATGGGTTTCCAGATCAGCTTAAGGGCGCCGATTCCAAAGAACTACACCTTGGAATTCTATAACTCAGCGCTCTTTTCTGACCAAATGGGCGAGATTGTCCTCATGAGAAAGTGGGAGGAAATCCTCCGTGGGGTAGCCAAAAACAAAAACTTGGTCAAATCCTGATTCCAAACACTAAAGGCCATCCGCCTGTCGTGAGATGGGCGGGTGGTTAAGCTTTGAATTTCCCCAATGTGGGAGGTGTAATGTAAGCGCCAGGCATGATTTGAAATCACGCATTCCTTTTAAGTTGGATTTGTAATTCAACCGATCTCAAACTATATTCCGCTGCGGTCTTGGGGTATAGATTCCAATTACAAATCGGTTTTTACAGAAGGTTTACTTAAAAGCAACCCAGCCACCAACGATTGTCTATACTACACCGAAGTGGGGTGATTCTTCAGCACACTGAAGTTTAGATCCTACAGGTTTCCATCATTTACAATTCATAGAATCTGGCGATGAAGAATTTGAAATTTATAATCCTGTCAATCTTGTTTCTGAATATTAACACCGCAAACGCACAACTGGATAATCTTGATTTAGACAGGAGTTGGATTAAGAACAAAAAGACTGCAAGAAAGGCATATATCAAGTGTGTTGGTGATGGATTAAATGAAAGTATTTTTGTCAGACTTGATTCCAAAAAACTTGAATTCCTGCCAATTGCCTCTTTTGAATTTTCAAAGACTTTACTGAATGATGAAATCGAAAAAGACATCGTTGACCACTTGGTTCCTTCCTCTGGATTTCCTATTTCCAGTGTTATTGTTTTGAATGAAAAAAATACGACTCCTATCTGGCTTTCCATGAAGGCACAAAAAAGCGAAAATTTCGATCTTTCTGTGCTTACAGCGATTCAAAAGAGTTTGGACCCGACGACTATGACAGGTCTATGTATGATGGATTAAGGATTTTGGAAAAATATAACTTCTCATTCCTTTTTTCTGTAAAGTTCGTCAGGAATTGTATTTGGTTCGTTGATGGAGAAGAGGTTCGTGTCTTGAATCTTGATGATTTGCAAATATATAAACCGGACCATTTTATAGAGGAATTCTGTTCAATCGAAACATTGCGAAGTCTCGTATCTGGGAATCTGGAAAAGTATTGCTACTAGGGTTTGTTTGACTAAAGGAGGGGCTTCGTGTTGATGTCAAAAGCCGCATGAGATGGTAGCCCTCTTCCCGAAATCCTAGCTCAAGGATTCTCGTACTTACCCTCAACTGGGAGTGGATGAATCAAAAGCTGTGAAGTCAGGGACGTTTTATTTTCGATATTCTATTTAGAGACCTCGAGACCAACGTCAAAATTGGCAAAAAAGGTGACTTTAGTCTAAAATTGTTTTGTCAATGCCGGCCTGTTTGAGTACAGCTAGAAAAGTGCCCTTTTTCATATCCTTTCCTCCGTGTACCGGTACAATGACCGTTTTGTTGGTGATGGGATTGAAATAAAGGTGGTGCGAACCTTTGGAGCGTTTGAAAATGAAGCCGTGTTGTTCTAGAATCTTGATAAGGTTCTTTGGGCTAAGGTTCATGCCATTTCAAGGTTCAAAGAATATTCCAGTGTATTCCGGTCATCAGGGACAGATTCGCCCCGAGCCTGCAATTCTTCAATATAGAGTTCAATGGCTTCTTTTGCCATGGAAATAGCTTCATCCACATCTTCTCCATAGGTTATACAGCCCGGCAATGCAGGAACAGAAACGGTATAACCACCTTCTGCTTCCTTGTGTAAATGTATCTTGTACGTGTACATATTGATTAGTGATTGACACCTGTAATTTATGGTTTCTTTGGTTGTTGGACAAATCCAAACAGGGCATTCTCGGTATTCGCAAAACTCCCGATTGAGCTATCTGATTGGTTTATTCGCTTCGACAGAAAGTAAATCCTTCTGTAAGTGTTGATTGGTAGCCTTTCAAATGTTGATCTCAACATAACTACTTTATCTCTACAGAAAATTCATTTTGAGTCGGAATCCAATTTCGGCAGGGAAATAGGATATTGAAAATCCAGAAGACATCGAATTTATCAATGTGATTTTTCTAGTTTTTTAGCCCCTTCCTTTTTCGCCCCCAAGGTCAACAGTACCACCGTAATCAATATGAAAAGCGTACCGAGCCAATCTAAGCCGCCAAAAGGCACATTGAGCCAAATTACCGCTACAGCGGCAGCGGCCAAGGGTTCCACAGAGCATAGCAAGCTCGCTGTCTGCGCGCCAATGACCGGCACTGCCGTCAGGAATGAGTAGAACGCAATCAGTGTCCCAAAAAGGATAATGTACAAAAAGGCAGACCAAGTGCCGATGTCCCATACGCCAATGACTTCCCAAGGCTGGGTCCATACCGAAAGTACCAATCCACCGATCAGCATCGCCCAACCCGTGACCGTTGCTGCAGAGTATTTTCTCAACAAAACCACTGGATAAATGGTGTAAAACGCCAAGGCGACCGCCGACAGAAATCCCCAAAGCAGGGCTTTTTCGGATATCACGAGGCTGCTGAAGCTCCCGTGGGTTACCAACAGAAAAGTCCCACCGATTGCCAGAAACAGGCTGGCGTACTCGAGCATGATGGGCCAGCGTCGGTTTTTGATCGCATAGAATGCCACGACAAACATCGGCCCGGTGTATTGTAGGACGGTCGCCGTGGCGGCGTTGGATAGGTCGATGCTGTAGAAATAGGTGTACTGCACGGTTACCATGCCCAAGACTGCAAAGACCAACAACTGCAAGATGTCTTTCGGCTTTTTCCAGATGGCGGCAGCGTCTGAGTTTTTTTGCAGAAAAGCGATCCCAACCAAAAGCCCACCGGCCAGCATCAGCCTCCAACTCACCAGCCAAGCGGGGTTGAGTTGCTTTTGCTCAAAAAGAAACTGGGCGCAAGTGCCGGATATCCCCCAAAAAATGGCCGAAGAAATGGCCATGATGAATCCTGAAACGGTCTTGGAACTGGTCAATCTCGGCATGTAGAGGCGGCGCTAGGTTTGAGTGCGCAATGTAGCCAATCGCGTGGATTTCAAGCAAGTGAAATAATGCGGCGAAAAGCATTTGCTTTTTCGCCGCTGTCCGTTCAATCCAAAATCACTTTTTCCCTTCTCGGATAGCGCACCTCATACCTGAATTCGAGCGTTTTTTGACCCTGGGCTGGGAGCTCCATCTTCCAAGTCAGGAATCCTTTTTCATCATCCTTGCTGGCACCACTGAGTTCGGTCGCACTTACCGTGATGTCGCTGACGACGGACACCGGGATTTGATCTGTGATGGTGAGTTTGACGGGCACACTCTTGGAGTTTCTGACTTGGATTTGATAGGCACGGGATTCGTTCACATTGGAGCCGACGTTGCGCTTGGTACTGAATTGGGCGACCTTTTCACGCTTGATGTTGATGCCTTGGTCCCTTCCAAGCGAAATGCTCAAGGTATCTTGGAATGCCACCGGGTCAAGTATCGTCTTCCCGATAAATGTCTCCTCGAAATACAGATTTGCCTCACCAGGCAGCAGGTTGAGTTACTCCCAATCCGTCACCTGAGCGATCAAGAAGGCCGAGGGATCCAATTTCGGTACGGAAAAATACTCATAGCTAGCCGGTAATTCCATTGTCTTCAGGTCCACGAGGAGCTTTTCGCCGTTGGTCAGGAGGGTGTAAGGCTTCTCGACTTCAATCTCCACCGTGGTTTGGTTTTCCCGGATCACGGTTTCCAGCGGTTCATAGGCGTCTTCGGCATCCTCATTGATTGTGGCGACAGTACCTGCGCTTATTCTTTTCGTTTTTTTTGGTCTGATATCCAACCACCACCTCATTTAACGCAGCGATATCTTCTGCCATCCTTACATTCATTTGATTGCTTTGGACTGGCATTTCTAAAGTTTTGAACCCAATGAAGCTGAAAACCAATCTATTGACACCATTCGGCAGGGTAATGGAGTATCTACCATTTACATCGGTCGTTGTCCCAATAGTGGTTCCTTTTGCAAGAACAATTGCTCCTGGAAGTGGTCCTCCATTTTCGTCCCAGACGACTCCACTCACTACACCATCCACCTTATTGAGTGCCCCTGAGCTTACGATCGTGTTTCTAGCGTAGGTGAGGTTCCATTTTTGGAGTTCGGGGAGGCTGCTGTTCTTGTTGGGTTGGGCGTTGGAAAGTTTGATCTTGACGTTTTTCCAATCGTTGCCCGTGTTTTGCCAGATTTCGGCCTTGTATTGGATTTGGATGGGCTTTTGGATATTGATTGCCCGGATGTCGTATTTGGGAAACCATCCCGCGCCCGATACCAAATAGGAAACGGCGAAATTGGCCGTGCCTGCTCTCTGCGCGCTGACTTTGATCCAGACTTCGGATACGGGTGTGATCGGCTCGGACTGAAAATCATTGATTTGCTTTTCCAGTCTTTGGATCTTTAGGCGGGTTTCCTGCTGTTTTCTCCGGTTGTTGATTTCCTCGGATTTGATGGCGGAAATTTCTTTTTCAAAAAAATCAAGCGCCTGCTTCAGTGCCGTCATCGATAGGCCAATATTGGCGCCGCCGAGGTTTTTGTTGTTTTGGAGGAGGGCCATTTTCTCCTTCAAGACATCCTGTTCAGCGACCAATTTGTCAAGATTTAGATTTTCCTTGTCCAAAAGTGTGACGAGGCTGTCGTTTTGGGATACCAGTTTTTTCTCCAAGTAATTGGATCGGTGGTTGACAGAAAGGATCGTCAGGGCCCCGGTGGATTTTACTTGCAGGCTCTTTTCGTCCATGTAAGGAGATTTCCCTTTGATGATCAGCGTCGTTTCCCCGGCATCGACCTGCACCGAACCATTTTCAAAAACCTGGGCGCCATTGCTGAAAATGGTCACTTGCTGGATATTTGTCTTGAGTTCTTTTTCAGTGGCCTGAGCGTCAAAATGGTAGCCAATGGCAAGCAGGATAAGGAAAGAAAATAAATTCGGCTTCATAGTGGGGTAGTTTTTGCAAAAGTCTAATGTAGTAGTTCATGTGAAAATTCCATATTTACTGCTTTATTTTTTTTATTTTTCAAATCAAACCCAAACCAGCCACCTATGAAGTCCATTCTCAGCATTGTACCTCTCGTTTTTTTACTTATTGCCTGTCAGCAGCAGTCTTCAGAAGAAGCATATTCCTACGCAGTTATTTCGGAGGAAATAGAAAAATCGCTTCAAGAGAATCTACTGGCAACTTGGTATCCAAAAGCCCTGGATCTGGATTCCGGAGGCTATTTCAGCAATTTTTCGTATGATTTTCAGCGCAAGGACGATGCGCAGGAAAAGATGATCGTCACCCAGGCGCGGCATTTGTGGTCGAATTCCAAGGCGGCCATTCGATATCCCGATGTCCAACATTATGCGGATGGGGCCAAGCATGGATTTGCTTTCCTCAGGGACAAGATGTGGGACAGGGAACATGGCGGATTCTATCAATTGGTAAGTCGCTCGGGTGAGCCCTTGTTGGAGAAATCACCAAAAAAGACGGCTTACGGGAATAGTTTTGCCATTTTTGGCCTTGCGGCCTATTTTGAGGCGACAGGCGACTCGACAGGGCTGGCCTTGGCGATTGATGCCTTCCGTTGGCTTGAGAAGCACAGCCATGATTCCATTTACGGAGGCTATTTCCAGCATTTGGACCAAAACGGTACTCCAATACCCAGGGCAGAGGATACGCCAAGCACCTCCGATTTGGGTTACAAGGATCAAAATAGCTCGATCCATTTGCTGGAGGCTTTTACGGAGTTGTACCAAGTTTGGAAAGACCCCTTGCTGAAGACCCGCTTGGAAGAAATGCTGGTCCTTATCCGGGACACTATTGTCAACGATAAGGGTTCGCTCGTTCTTTTCCTGCAGCCCAATTGGACGCCGGTTTCGTTCCAACACTTATCGGAAGAAGAAATCCTACGGCATCGAGGTCTCGATCATGTATCCTACGGCCATGATGTGGAGACAGCCTTCCTCCTGATGGAGAGTGCCCACGTGTTGGGCTGGGGTGATGACGAAAAGACCCTCGCTGTCTCCAAGAAAATGGTTGACCATGCACTTCGGTTTGGTTGGGATAATGAAATGGGTGGATTCTACGACGAGAGTTACTATTTCGCAGGTGAGACTGAACCAAGGGTGATCAAGGACAGCAAAAACTGGTGGGCACAGTCCGAGGGCATGAATACGCTGCTGATGATGGCGGAGTATTTTCCGGAAGATTCGATGGACTATTTTGGGAAATTCGAAAAACTCTGGCGCTACAATCAAGAGCATTTGATCGACCAGGAGCATGGGGATTGGTTTTCTGGTGGACTTGACAAGCAGCCCGAATTGAAAACTGCAGATAAGGGCCATATCTGGAAGGCGAGTTACCACCAATTCAGGTCCATGAAAGGCTGTGTGGACAGACTGAGGAAATGGGAACTAGAATAACCCATTCTGTCCCAACGTTGTAGAAATCACTCTCTTTTCCCCAGAAATCAAACAAAAAAAGCAGCTTTTAATGGCTGCTTTTTTGTTGGGCTGAATTCTTTATTGAAACAAGCGCGGTGCGAATTGACTCAAATATACGCGCCAATTTCTCCAGGTATGTCCGCCTTCGGATTCCACGTATTCGTACTTCATGCCCATTTTGTCGAGCATGTCACGGTATTCGACATTGGCCTTGTAGAGGAAATCCGTCTTTCCGATAGCGATCCAATAGAGCTTGTACCCATTTTGCATTTGGGTTTTGAGCGTGCCTTCGATGTCGTTGTAGACTTTGCCGGTGGCGTCTTCCCGCGGCATGATAGCCGCTGAGTACAGGCCGATGTAATCAAAAGTATTTGGATAGAATCTCGAGATATGCATCGTGTGATAGCCTCCCATCGACAGGCCTGCAATCGCCCGATTGGCTTTGTTGGCGTGTACGCGGTAGTTGCTTTCCACAAACTTTACGATATCCATAAAAGTGGACTCGTAGGTGCCGTCCATGGTTTTTGGAACCATAAATTGCGGCTTGTAGAATCCCATGCTTCCCTCGCCCGGCGCGGCATCTTGGATCACGTTGCCATTGGGCATGACGACGATCATCGGCTTGGCCTTGCCTTGGTGGATAAGGTTATCCAGAATCTGGGCAGTTCTGCCGAGTGAAACCCAGGCCTCCTCATCGCCGCCGGCGCCGTGGAGTAGGTAAAGGACCGGGTATTTTTGTGTAGAGTTCTCATATCCCGGTGGCGTGTAAACCGTTATTCTGCGATCCATGCCGAGTCCTGGAGAATCGTACCATCGCCGAGCGACAGTTCCGTGAGGGATATCGTTGGTCTTGAACAAATCCGCATGCCCGCCGCCAATGATGAAAATATTTGTGACTGAGGCGACATCACGAATCAAGAATGGGTTGCTTGGGTCCGTGGATGGCATGCCATCCACGATAAACGAATAGTTGTAAAGCTCAGGTCCGAGTGGGTTGGTTTTGAATTCCCAAACGCCATTTTCAACTTTTTTCAGATTGGTTTTTCCAGGACCGTCCATTTGACCCATGGGTGTTTCGATTTTTTCCGTTGCAAGAAAATCGCCTGTAATCTGCACAGCCGTCGCATTGGGTGCAAACAGTCGGAAGGTAACCGAATTGTCAGAGTGTATTTCTGGCGACACGATCTGTTGGGCTCGGAAAAGTGCTTCCTGCGCATTGGCCGAAAAGCCAAACAAGCATAGGATAAGTAATAGTAGGGTATTTTTTCTCATGATGTTTTTCTATTGTCTCATTTTGTGAAAATAGAAACTTGGATTGGGAATTCCAATTTAAATTTTGCGGAGCTCCTACTTGACCCGGTGCAATCCCTCGGATCGGTTCGTGTCAATTTTTGTTTCAGGTTTTAAAATCCAAAAAAGTGGGCAGTTAAGGCAAAAAAAATATGATTAAAAAATACTTTTAGTTTGATCTTTTTTACTCAATATCAATGCGTTAAATTGGGACTTTCAAATGTTGATCACCCAATCCCCAACGTTGAAAAATAGGATAGTAAAAACCGGTGCCGATATCAGGCTACGGGTACACATTGTCAAATTCTATTCAACCTAGAATTTTTATTTTATGGAACCGATCAGATGTGGACAGTATCGCCACTTGGCTGCCAAATACCGCAAGGTAGCGCCTCCAGATTTTGAAGTCATTCGACAGCAATTCGACGCCAACACAGATTATTCCAACGCGAGGTTGCAGTTTGTCACCACAGGTTTGGAGCCCTTTTCGGGACAATTGACTGATCGACATATTGCCCATCTGCTTAAGCGGACACTTTTTGGAATGAAAATGGAGGACATTCGCCGGCATAGAGGAAGATCAATAGATGCGATTCTCAATGAGATATTGGTTGTGAACCAAAACATTGGTACTCCTATCAACAACTATAATGATGCAGGTGAGGGTGTAATCGATCCGGTTGTTCCCTTGGGAGCAAGTGTTGTCGAAGCTCCTTTCCACCAAGATATCGAAGGAGAGCGGATCATTTCCATGAAGACGTGGTTGCTTGGCAGGATATTGTCTTCCACTCCTACAATACAGGAAAAAATGCTGCTTTTTTGGTGGAATTTTTTGCCGATCAAGCTTTGGGATGTTTTCGTGGCAAAGTCGGGCTATCGGTATATCAAAATGCTCTATCGTAACTCATTGGGAAATTTCAAGACCCTGATCAAGGAATTGACCATGGACCCTGCGATGCTGGTATTTCTGAGTGGGGCTTTCAACAACAAAGACACGCCGGACGAAAACTATGCAAGGGAAATCCAAGAACTCTTTTGTATTGGAAAAGGTCCCGGAGCGGGATACAAGGAATCCGATGTGCAGGCGACCGCGAGGGTATTGACTGGCTGGACGGTGGATTGGAATTCGATTCATACGGCTGGCGCGCCGGTCTCCTATTTCAATCCGGAAATGCACCACACAGGCAACAAGCAGTTTTCGGCATTTTACGGAAACAGGCTGATCACCGGAAAAACCGGTGCCGCTGGTGCAGGCGAACTTGACGAGCTGCTCGATATGATCTTTGGTACGGCGGAATGTGCCAAGCACATTTCAAGGAAACTTTATGCCTTTTTCGTTGCGACGGAGATTTCCGAAAATGCGGAGGCCAATGTGATTGCCCCAATGGCAAACCTGATTAGGCAAAATAACTACAACATCCTACCGGCACTCAGGGCCTTGCTGGGTTCGGCGCATTTTTTCCATCCTGAAGTAATGGGAGCGATGATCAAAACTCCGATTGACCATACGATTGGACTGTGGAGGACTTTTGAGATGCCAAGGGCGGCCTCAGCATCCGCTGAGCGAAGCTTTTATTCCAGCATGCTGTGGCAGATGAGCGGAATCGGCCTGGAAATCGGAGATCCACCCAATGTGGCAGGTTGGACGCCTTATTACCAAGTGCCGATGTATGACAAACTTTGGATCAATACGGACTCCATCACCAAGCGGGCTTTGACGTCAGACTCGATGGTTTATTGGGGTTTTTGGATCGGAAACGGTGTGGAGATCCCTGCTGACCTGATCGAGTATGTGAAGACTTTTGATACGCCCGAGGACCCCAATGCACTCGTGAGACAGGTTGCGCTACTCAATATGGGCATCGAACTGACGGATACCCAGGTCGATTTTATCAAGAAAATTCTCCTCAATGGCCAAGATCAAGACTACTATTGGACCGGGGCATGGCTGACTTTTATGGCCGAGCCGGGCAACCAAGAGAAAAAAAACATTGTCGTCAATAGGTTGAAACCCGCTTTTCAGGTCATGCTGCAACTGGCCGAGGCACAACTGATGTAATCCCATGAAAAGAAGATCATTTATCAAACATGCAGCGCACAGTCTGGCTATACCGGGCTTTTTGAGTGCGTTCAGCGGGAAATCTTTTGGCAAAACCCTGAATTCATTCCTGCATTTGGCCAATGAAACCGACCGAGCTTTGGTCTTGATTTATCTTGAAGGTGGAAACGACGGTTTGAATACAGTTATTCCTTTGACCAATTACAGCGGCCTTACCAATGTACGCCCGCATGTGGTTATGCCGGAAAACAGGCTCTTGAGCTTGGACGGCATGGATTTCGCCTTTCACCCTTCCTTGAGTGGATTCAGGTCACTTTTTGAGGAAAACCGTCTCCAAGTAATCCAATCCGTGGGCTATCCCGAGCAGAATTTTTCACACTTCCGATCAACCGACATTTGGATGAGTGCCTCTGATGCGGACAAGAATATCCCGACGGGATGGACAGGCAGGTATTTGGAGGCGGCGCATCCAGAGTATCCGGAGGCATACCCCAACGCAGATTTTCCTGATCCTTTGGCAGTTGAAATTGGTTACGGTGCCTCGATGCTTTTCCAGGGCGAAAGAGCCGGCTGCAGCATGGTGATCAACAATACCAATGCTTTTTATCAATTGGTCAGCAATACAATCGATGAAGTTCCTGATACGATGGCGGGAGATCGGCTGAAACATATCCGCCTCATTGCGCAGCAATCCCAGAAGTATGGTGCTTCGATCCGCAAAGCGGCTGATAAAATTGGCCAGCAGAAACCCTATCCGGACACGAGACTTGGCAACCAGCTCAAAATCGTTTCCCGCTTGATATCCGGCGGGCTAAGGACGCCATTGTACCTGGTGAGAATGGGAGGATTTGATACCCATGACAACCAAGTCGATGGGGGAGACAAAACCAAAGGTGAGCACGCCGAATTGCTCAAAAACCTGAATGACGCAGTGATGTCTTTTATGGCGGACTTGGAGTTTCAAGGTGTAGCGGATCGTGTGATGGGGATGACTTTTTCGGAGTTTGGCAGAAGAATTGTCTCCAACGCGAGTATGGGCACCGACCATGGTGCGGCAGCACCACTGTTTATTTTTGGAAATATGTCCTATGGAGGTTCCCAAGGGAAAACCCCCAAAATCAAAGGGACTGAAGTGTACAGGGACAACTTAGAAATGGAGGTCGATTTTCGCCAAGTCTACGGCTCGCTCCTGAGTCAGTGGCTAAAGGCGGACCAAAGTGCTTCGATGGCGGCAACTTTGCGGGAATTTGACCAAATTCCCGTCGTGAAAAATGCCGTCGTGACCTCCATCCAAGATCGGGAAGCCAGTTTGATCAAATTCTATCCAAACCCCGTGAGGGATTTTGCCACGCTAAAAGTAGATGCGGAGGGATGGGTAAAGGTTGATTTGATCGATGGAATGGGAAGGTTGGCTGTGACTTTGTTTGATGGTCTCGTTGCATCCAGCCCGGCGATGATCAATTTGGATTTCAGCCGTATTCCGACGGGACGCTATGTGCTGAGGGTTGGTAATGGAAATCGGGTGTGGACTCATCATGTGATCAAGCTTTGATATTTTTGGTCAAGTAGGTTTTAAACCGTCTTCTTTATCCAACTTCGTGTAGGTGCGTTTTACTACGATTTAATAGTAAATAAAAAAACTCCCGTCGGTCTTCCAGCGGGAGTCTTTTCTACTGAGTATCGATCAACTTTGGAGGTGTTTGTCCAGCGTTTCGCGGATTGGTCCGGAGGGACGGTCGGCTGAGGGATCGATGATTTTTCCCTCTTTATCCAAAAGTAAAAATCTTGGGATACCATTGACCATGAAATGTTGGGCCAATTCTGACTGCCAGGCATTTTCCGCAAACCACTGTAATCCGTCCATTTTCTTTTCTTTAACCATTTTTTCCCAAGGCTCGCGGCTGTCGTCGATCGACACGGTCAGGAAGGCTACATCCTTATCCTTGTAGTCAGCTTTGAGTTTGTCCCAGTGGGGATGCTCCGCGATGCAGGGTCCGCACCAGGTAGCCCAGATATCGATATAGACCAGTTTTCCCTTGAGGTCGCTGATTTTGACAGGCTGGCCCTTGATATCGGTAAAGGAGAAATCAGGTATAGGTTTGCCGGGGCTGATGGGTTCCCATTTGGCGACGAGCTTATCCAGTTTGCCAAGGTATTTTTCAGACTTGGTTGATGCTTTGAATTTTTGGATATCTTTTTCGCTATGTACAGGTCCACGGTATTCGAGGTTCATCTTGATCGCTTGGAACCTGAGGAAATCCTTTACGTCCTGGTTTTTCACCAAAGTATCTACCACATTCCAATTGACGTCCTCATACTTGAGTGTACTGTCGATTTTCAAGACTTCCGTCGTGGCTTCTCCGATCCTCAGGTCCAACATATTTAGGAAGGGTTGTACCCTAAGTAACTTTGGATCATCCAATGTGAGGTTGCGGATGGCTTTTTTGGTTTCCTCCACCGGGAAATCGACTGAGTCCGCGTGGATCTTATTGATATATCCGTGGTACATCGGAAACATGGCGTCCATAAAAAGGCTCTGGTACTTGAAATAGGCGTTTTCCATTTCCAAAAACGCCTGGTCGGCTTGGGGATTGGCGGAAAGTTCCTCAAATGGCTTTTTTACCAAGGCCAAAATGCTGTCTTTTTTGGCGAAATACACATCCTTGGGATGCTTCATCAGCTCCATCCAATTGTCCAATCCGGATTCATTGCTGGTTATGATTTTTTTTCTCAAATAGGAATTTTCCAGCGCTTTGGATCCTTCCGCCTTGAATGTTTTTCCAAATTCCTTCGCATCGCCGGTCAGAAAAATGCTATCGCCCGGACTCAAGTAAAGCGTGAATCGCAGGTCACCGCTCTGAACCATGAAGGATTCGGTTTCTTTGTGTTCGAAATTCAAGACAAAATTGCCGTCCGCATCCAATGAATCGGTGGCCAAGTCATCGTCCAAGGAGACCTTGATGGTGGCTGCTCCTGGATTGGAGATCTTTCCGGCAATGGTGATGCCGTAATTTGGTTCTTTGGGTGGGCTGGAACATGCCCATGCCATCAGCATTGAAAAGGCGAAGATTTTTTGGATGGTTTTCATAAAAAGGGAGTTTTGTTGAAAGGTGGCAAATGGAAAATGTGTGCGTCTAATTTAGTTGATAATACCTAAATACGCAAGATAAACAACTTAAGATTTGACGGAATTAAGAAAAATTAAGATTTCCCTAATATTTTCTACTCAAAAAGTCACGATAAATTGGAAAAATGAAATCACATTCTTAAGCCAACTCCCGCAAATCCACCGGAACCACCCGTGATACCCCAGCCTCGATCATCGTAATGCCATAGATGATGTCGGTACTCGCCATGGTGCGCTTGTTGTGCGTGACGATGATGAATTGGGATTCAGACGAAAAAGTTTTAATGATGTTGTTGAACTTGTCGATGTTGGCGTCGTCGAGCGGCGCATCCACCTCGTCAAAAATACAGAACGGAGCGGGTTTCAAAAGATAAATGGCGAAAAGGAGGGAAGTAGCCGTGAGGGTTTTTTCCCCTCCCGACAATTGATTGATCGTCAGCGGACGCTTACCCTTCGGCTTGGCCATGATTTCGATCGGGCTTTCCAGGGGATTTTCCGGTTCGACGAGTTTCAGGTCACAGTCGTCCTCTGCGGTAAACAGCGATCTGAATACCTTGACGAAGTTTTCCTTGATCTTGCCGAATGCATCCAAAAACGTATCCTTTGCTACTTGGTCGATTTCCGAAATCGTTTGGACTAGTGAGTTTTTTGCCTTGATCAGATCCTCTTTTTGGGTATTGATAAAGGTGTAGCGCTCCTTAATTTCGTCGTAGGCTTCCATCGCCATCGGGTTGATCGGTCCGATTTTCTCCAGGCGTTCACGGCATTTGCCCACGATATCCCGGATTTCAGCCTCGGACAATTCAGTATAATTTGGATCCAAAGCTGGGTTTTCTTCCATCAGCGCATCCAAGTCAATCTCAAACTCCACGCTAAGTCGCTCCTTCAGGCTTGCCAATTTGAGCTTGACCTCGTTCATGGAGTTTTCCATTTCGTGGATCAGCGCATCCAAGGATTCCTTGGACTTTTGCAGTTCACGGATTTGCTTATCGGCTAGGTCTATTTCGCCACGGGTGGCATAGTAGTCTTTTTCGGCTTCGTTAACGCCTTTTTCAATGGTTTCTTTTTCCGCATACAATTCGATCAATTCGTCGTCCTTGATTTCATTGTTTTCCAAAAGGTTTTTGATCTCCGCGTCAATGTGGCCGAGCTCTGATTGGGATTTTTCGATGCGTTCCTTGCTGCTTTCGAAAGCTGATTGTTTGAATTCGATCTCCTGCGAAAGGCTATTGACCCGGTTCAGTTGCTGGTGGTACAGGATGTTC
Source organism: Mariniradius saccharolyticus AK6 (assembly GCF_000330725.2). Classification (GTDB taxonomy): domain Bacteria; phylum Bacteroidota; class Bacteroidia; order Cytophagales; family Cyclobacteriaceae; genus Mariniradius; species Mariniradius saccharolyticus. The sequence continues at coordinate 141,457 of NZ_AMZY02000009.1, forward strand.
TCCTGGTTGAAGGCGGCGGATTTTTGGCTAAGGCTGTCTGTTTCAGCTTGCAGCAAATGATTGATTTCCTCCAAATCAAATTCCAGCGTTTCGAAGGCTGCTTTTGCATCTTCCAAGTCAGGCAAAATCGTGGCAAGGCTGATCTGCAGGGAATCGATCCGATCCAAGATATCTTCCCGTTTGTTGGCGTTGGAAGAAAGCAACTCCGCCAATTGTTCCTTTTTGGTGCGGATGGAGATGTAGTCTTGGTTGACTTCGTTTATTGACTGCTGAAGGGATTCGATTTGCGATTTGTAGCTTACCTCTTTGAGTTTGAGTAGGTCACTGACTTTCTCATCCAATTTCGATCTTGTGCCCGACACTTTCTTCCCGAGTTCCTTGATTTCCTTTTCGAGTTTTTCCAGGTTTTTGGCACGCCCGATTCTTTTTCCTTCAAAAAGTCCGACAGATCCGCCGGAAATGCTGAATTTCCTTTTTGTGAATTTGCCGCTTTCGGAAATAAACGTCGCGCCATCTGCCTGCGGAAAATCGCCATATTCACCCTTCACGATGTAGACATTGTCAAGGATGAACCCGATCAATTTGCCGTACTTCTCGTCGTATTCGATGATTTCCGTAGCCGGTATCGCATTCGCAAAGAGTTTGGTCTGTCCAGGATGAAATGCTTGGAAATGCTCCAAAACAAAGAAGTTTGCCTTTCCTTTCGCCGCGTCGCTGAGGAGGTTCACAGCCGCGATCGCCTGCGCCTCCGTGTCGACCACATAGTAATTCATGTAGTTTTCGAGGAAATTCTCGATCGTCACGCGGTATTTTTCCTCGGTCGTCAGGATATCGGAAAGCAGGGGAATGTCCTTGGCCCAAGTGGAGTTTTTCTTTAAAAACTTGATGGCTTCCGGGAAACCCTCCAAATTCTCCACCAGGGATTTTGTAAGGTTAAATTCGTTTTGCTTGGCATCGAGTTTTCTGGAAGTCTGCGTGACTTCTTCCCGGATCATCTCAATGATGCGGTTGGTCTCCTCGATTTTCTGGTTTTGGTCTTCCTGTTTGGTTTTGAGCGAATCCAAGGCGGCCATTTTTTCGTCCAAATCGGACTTCAATGCGGTGATTCTTCCCTCAAATTCAGCCAAGTTGGAAACCTGATGGCTATCGTCGGAGGTGGTTTTTTCCAGTTCCTGCTTGAGCGTCGACAACTGGATTTGCTTGATTTCCTGATCTTTTGAAAGATGGAAAACCCGGTCCTTCTTGGCACCATGAAGCCTTGCCAATTCCCGCTGTTTTTCTTGGGTTAGGGATTGGGTTTGCTTTTGCGTCTCATAGGATTGCCTTAATTCTCCCAGAATGGTTTCTTTTTCCGCGAGTATTTTTCTGGCGGTTTCTAATTCGTGTTCAAGCGAACGGATGCTGAACCCTGCCCTGTCGTTTGATTTCCTGTCGATGTCGATTTGTTCGCGAAGCTTTTGTGAACGATCCTCGAGGAAGCGCAGGCGCTCATTCTTGATTTTTTTGTCGCTCTCAAACTGCCGGATTTTGTTGACGTGCTCGTTGAGTGTTTTTTGGCGGGAGGCTAGGAGTTTTTCCTTTTGGATCAAATCCGATTTGCTTGATTCAAGATAGGATTCCTTTTCCGCAATTTTGGCATTGATTTGAAGTTTTCGGTCCTGCTCGGCACTAATCCTCTTGTTTAGTTCGAGGAGTGAATCGGTCTGTTTCAGAACCGATTTTTTTGCCAAATTGATGCTTGCCTCTTTGTATTCTTGTTTGATTTCAAAATACTTGGCAGTTTGCTTGGCCTGTTTTTCGAGGCTTTTCAGGTTTTTTTCAATCTCAAAAAGGAGGTCTTCCACACGTTCCAAGTCCGCATCTGTATCCTCGAGTTTTCGAAGGGTTTCCTTTTTCCTTGTCTTGAATTTTGAAATCCCCGCTGCCTCTTCGAAGAGTTCCCTCCGAGAGTTGTTTTTGTCGTTGAGCAGTTCATCGATCATTTTCAGCTCGATGATGGCGTAGCTGTTGGAGTTGATGCCCGTGTCCATGAAGAGATTGGTGATGTCTTTCAGGCGACAGTGCACGCCGTTGAGCAGGTACTCACTTTCTCCGGTTCGGTAGTAGCGTCGGGTGATCGTGACCTGCGTGTATTCGGTGGGAAGGAGGTTTTTGGTGTTTTCGAAGGTCAGCGAAACCTCCGCGAGGTTGGTGGGCTTGCGGTTTTTGGTGCCGTTGAAGATGACGTTTTCCATCTTGTCGGAGCGGAGCATTCGGGATTTTTGCTCCCCGAGTACCCAACGGATTGCATCGACCACATTGGACTTTCCACATCCGTTTGGACCGACCACACCCGTAATCCCTTTGTCAAAATGGATGACCATGCGGTCACCGAAACTCTTGAAACCTTTTATCTCCAGCTTGCTCAGCAGCATCCCAAATATCCTTGAATTGTATCCCGACAAAATTACTTGAATTCAGAAATTAACCAAGGCCGATCAGTCGGCAGGGCTCAGTGCTCAGATAGCAGAGGTCAGTCACCAGTTTGTAGAGATCAGTTGCCTGTTGGCATAGACCAATCATCATTCCAGATTCTGACTACATCCTTCCTTCCTACGGGTTGCATCTCCTCGAATTCTTTTTATATTGGGTCGAAATTTAACCATTCGAAAAGTGGACGCAGGGAATCTGGTTTATTTGGCAGCCGTCATCATTTATTTTATATACACGGCGATTAAGAAGAACAAAAATGGCGAAGAATTGGAGGAGCCTGGTCAGCCTACCATGTCTGAACCAAAGAAAAAGCCTGTTTCTTTCGAAGAGCTGTTGAAGGAAATCCGCCAAGGGCAGGAACAACGGGAGCGTGAAATCAACCAGCCTACACCTTCTCGTACGCCGGAGCAAATGCGGAGTGAAAGGGGAGGTCGTCCCCTTGAGCAGCCAAAACAAAAAGCCCCAAAGCCTGCTAAAAAAACCAACAAATACCAGACTTATGAAGGTGTGGTAGAAGAGCGCACAGCACCCGAAAGGGTCAAATTGGCGGACCAAGAGCGTCTTTCATCACATATTTCGGGCATCAAGTCGACAATATTACAAGAAAAGGAACAAGTGGAAGTTCATGAGAACCGCTACAAACAACTGCTCTTGAACCCCAAGACAGCAAAGGATGCGATCATTCTAAGCGAGGTCTTGGCGAGGAAGCATTTTTAAGAGGGTCTAAGTAAGCATGATATTTTTTTAATTGCCATATGAGTGTCCAACAGGGATTGGACTAAAAATCTCCTTTTAACTCTACGCTCTTTTTTTCGAAAATCACGCAACCGTTCAAACAAAACGGGCTTTTGGGCGTTTCAAAATCATCCAAATCAACTCCTTAATCTGCATTTGAACAAATGAAGACGATCACCGCAACTAAATCAGGGCAACTTAGCCCGGAGAGAAGAGAATTTATCAAAAAATCAGGTGCGCTTGCCGCCATGTCCCTTTTTGGAGTAGCATTTTTTACAGGTTGTAGCTCAGATGAAGATACGCAACCGACTCCAAATCCGCCTGCAGGTGGCTCTGGGATCACGGTTTCTGGAAATACCATCACGGTTAACTTGGACTTGGCGACGGCTCTTGCCAATACCGGAGGATGGGCCCTTGTCGTAGAAGCCCAAACGCTGATTGTCAACACAGGTTCCAACAATTTCAGCGCACTGACTTCTGTTTGCACGCACAGCAATTGCGATCGGAACTGGACTTTTGCCAGCAATGTATTTACCTGTACCTGCCATGGATCAAGATTCGATACTTCCGGGGCAGTATTGACAGGGCCGGCGATTCAGCCATTGAGAAGCTATGCCACTAGCCTCAACGGCAAAACGCTCACCGTTACCAAAAGCTGATGAGGTCCAGACTCTCGGTAATCATTTGGATTTTCCTTATTGGATGGAGTTCCGCACTTCGGGCCCAATCTTTTAAGACAGAATCCGGAAATGTGACTTTTTTGTCAAAAGCGCCGATGAATGAATTTACAGGGAAATCCTCCAAGCTAAATGGCTTGATCGACCTGGAAAAAAATCTGCTGGATTTTTACGTCGACTTGAACACCCTGAAAACAGGTATCGGACTGCGCGACAGCCATATGCGCGACAATTACCTCGAGACAAAGAAGTATCCCTTTGCGGAGTTTACGGGTAAATTGGAGTCCATTCCCACAATGGTGGTGGGTGAGTCGCGGCCTGTAGTCGCCAAGGGGGTTTTTAAGATCCATGGCGTGCAAAAGGAAATTTCCGTCAAAGGAACCATCAAGATGTTGTCTGCGAATGAGCTACTCTTGGATGCGTCCTTCCCGATTTTGCTGGGCGATTTCAAAATCGAAATTCCTTCCGTCGTTTTCTATGAATTGGCCGAGGAACAGCTCGTGACCATTCAGGCCAACTTGAAAAAATAATCCCATCATCCTATGAAAAGATATTTTGCAGTCGCTGTGGCTTTGCTCCTCAGCTTACCGGCTTTTTCCCAGCTTGAGCGCAAACTCGCCAACGCCAATCAAGAGGTCGAGTTGACCTTCCATGCGCCGAGGCACATCAATTTGCTGACCGTCGAGCCCTTGGAAAAGCGCGGCTTGCATTTTGCGATCATGCATACCTTCGGTACAGTGGACGGTGGTGCGCAGAATCTTTGGGGATTGGACAATGGCGCAAACATCCAGTTGAGTTTTGAATATGGATTTTCGCAGAGATTCTCACTCGGAATTGCGAGGCAAAGCCGAGACAAAGTATACAACCTGTACGGACGCTACCATTTGCTCAAGCAGACCGAAAACAACAACATGCCGCTATCGCTATCGGTAATGGGCGGTGCAGGTGTCAATACTTCCAATTATGACTTCCTACAAAACGAAGCGCCCAACTTTTCGGAAAGAACTTCCTACGCCTTGCAATTGATGTTGGCAAGGAAATTTTCAGACAAATTCAGTCTACAGGTCAGTCCGATGTTGGCTTATTTTGTGGATCCCCGACAGATTTATTTCATCGAAGGAGATCAAAACCTTTACCTTGCCTTGGGTTTCAGCGGGAAATACAAGGTCTCTAAACGTGCATCCCTCACGGCACAGTGGATCCCCAATCTCAACTCAGATCTCCGCAACAATCTTGGCGTTGGAATCGATTTGGAAGCCGGTGGCCATGTTTTCCAGATGTATTTTGTCACATCCCAATTCCTGAATGAGCAATACCTCCTTGCGGGTGGAAATGGTGTGCCGGGTGAGGAATTCCGCTTGGGCTTCAATGTCAACAGAATTTTTGCAACAGGAAGAAAAAGGGCCGCAAGGGAATAGTATTTGGTGACATTTTGTGTCATTCGTTTGGCGGGAGTGGAAGTGATGGCGTATCTTTTGGCTTTTCCAAAAAGCCATGGCAAAGTCAAACACGATCGAACAACAAAAGATACTTCGGGTTTTCAAACTCATCAACCTTCTGAGGGGTAACATCGGCAAGCCTGTCCACCGCTTGGCAGAGTCATTGGAAACCGACCCAAGAACAATCTACCGCTATTTCAAACTGTTGGAGGCGCTGGGGTTTGAGATCGAAAAGAAGTACTCAAAATTCCGGATCGTGGATCGGGTCGAGAATCCGATCGATTTGTCTTTTGGCACTTTCAACGATGAGGAAATCCAGTTTCTGAACGAGTTGATTGCAAAACAAGGAAGCAAAAACCTGCTGAAAGACTCCATTCTCCAAAAGATCAATATCCGCTCGGATTTTCGCCAAAGCGTCAACCAACTATTCAATGCCAACCTCGGCGTATTCGTGGACCTGATTGCCCGGGCGATCAAGGACGAAAACCAAGTGATCTTGAAGGATTATTATTCCGTTAGTTCGGATTCTGTCTCAGATCGCTTGGTCGAGCCAGTTGCTTTCAATAAGAACTTTGATTCGATTTATGCCTTGGAGGTGGAGACAAAGGAAATGAAGATGTTCAAAGTTGAGCGAATCGGGGAATTGATGCTTACGGCCAAGCCTTTTCGGTTCAAGGACTTCCACAAGCCATTGCAGCAGGGACTTTTCGGGTTTTCGGGACAAAGCCAGTTTTATGTACTGCTCAAAATGAGTAAAAAAGCCTATCAGTACATGGTGGAGGAATTTCCGGATGCGAAGCCCTTTACCTACACCAAAAACCGAAACCAATACTTTTTTGAAGGAAAAATTCCCCAATTGCCCGGCTTGGCAAGGTTTATCCTTGGCCTTCCCGGTGAAATCAAAGTCCTGGAAGGCGAAGAGCTAAAGGAATATCTGCAAGAGCAGGTACAGAAGGTGAGGTTTTGAGGCAAAAATGCTAAATTCAGTGTAGATTTTGGCAGAACATTTCAACTCAATGCTCAATGGACAACCCCGATATCAGGTGGAGGCAACGTTTTCAGAATTTTGAAAAGGCATTCTTTCAATTAGATGAGTTCATCCAGAAAAGGGAACTCAATAAGTTTGAGGAACAGGGTCTGATTAAATGCTTTGAGTACAGCTATGAACTGGCCTGGAATCTGATGAAGGATTATTTGGTGTACCAAGGAACAGTTGGCATTACCGGTAGTCGTGATGCTATCCGGCAGGCATTCAGTAGGGGATTGATTCAAAATGGTGAGCGATGGATGGAAATGGTGAACGACAGGATACTGACGGTACATACCTATGATGAAACGACAGCCGAAAAGGTCGTGCAAAACATTATCGAAATTTATTTCGACCTATTCAGTGAGTTTTACAATACGATGAAGAATTTGATATGATGTTCGGATTGAAAGATGATTTGATTTTCAAGTTCCGCGAGGTATTCGTCAAATACCCCGAAATCGATCAGGTGTTGATCTATGGTTCGAGGGCGATGGGGAATTACCGCGAGGGGAGTGACATCGATCTCGTTTTGGTAGGAAGCCGGGTGAATGATAAGACACGCTCCCGTGTTTGGATAGATTTGGATGATCTTGATTCACCTTACTTGATTGATTTGGCCGTTTTTCACCAAATCGAATCCGAGGACTTGCGTTCGCATATCAATCGGGTTGGGAAGGAATTTTACGCAAAGGAGGTTGCTACTATAAAGTGACATCATTTATCCTGTTTTCCAAAATGGAAATCGATTAAAAAAGAGCCTTCTGCTTTCGGAGAAGAAAAATCAGGTCGTAATCGTCTCCTCAAAAGCAATCACGTCGGCTGCGTATTGTAATGCGGCCTTGACCTGTTCGGTTGTCAGGTGTGGATAATTTTCTAGAATTTCAGAAATGGAATATCCATCACCCAGTTTCCTAATAATCAATTCCACCGAAATCCTTGTTCCCTTAATGATCGGCTTACCACCCAATACGCTTGGATTTCTTTCGATGAGTTCTTTGTAGTCCATTTCCTTTAATTTTTTGTGCTCAATCTAATCAACGGTATTTTTTTAACCTTTAAACCCATAGCCAAGTTCGGGATCAAGAGTCTAAAAAGTCCCACCTAAAGAAAGGCGGGACTTTTTCCAGCGATTAGCCTGTAACTTCAAACCAATAACCAATGACACAATTTTACCCTTGATGCTCATCCCTGAGCAAATCATTCACCGTCTTGACGGGATTGAAGGTAATCAGCGGAACTTCGACGAAAACCGTGTTCCAACCCGCCATCGAGCCGTTCCACAAGCCCGGCAACTCCAGGGCTTTGAGGTCGCGGCCGCTTTTTGATTTTTCCGTGATGAAGCCTGTCCGCATGTCGCGGAACTGCAAGAGGTCAAACTTACGGCCTTTGTAGTCCTTGGTTGCGCAGACCAAATCCACAGGATTGAAGTGGGTAGAGGATTGGAAAATCGCTTTGTGGACCGGGTTTGCTAAGTCGATTTGGGCCGTTTCGGCAATCTGGAGCGAGAGTGAACCGTCGTCATCCTGTACCCAGAATGGACCTCCTCCAGGTTCTCCCGTATTTTTTACCATGCCACATATGCGCAGCGGCCGATTCAACTTTCCGTGAAGGTAAGCGGCCTTTTCGGTGGTATTCAGGTTGGAATATTTCTCGGGCAAAATCCCTCCCAAGACCTCGGTGATGACTTTTTCAGCTTGGCTGATCGAAGATTCATTAGCACCTGCATCCAGCGCACGCAGTGCTGCGAAGACTTTATCTTGGATGTCCAACAAAAGTCCACCAGTGGCCACCTTGTATTCCAGTGTAGTCATCTTGAGTTTGTCGGGTACCTCGTTGTCCACATTTTTGATAAAAATGAGGTCTGCGTTGATGTCGTTGAGGTTTTCCAATAATGCACCGTGTCCAGCGGGTCGGAAAAGTACCGAACCATCATCCTCGACAAATGGCGTGTTGTCCATGTTGACTGCAATGGTATCCGTGGATTTCTTCTGTTGCGAATAGCTTACCTCAAATTTCACGTTGTGGTCCTTTTCCAGCTTCGGCTGAATGGATGATATCAACTCTTTAAACTTAGGTTCGTGCTCCGGCGAAACGGTGAAATGGACCCGAATCACATTATCCTTGCCCAAGCTATGTGTGATGCCTTCAATCAGGTGTTCGTAGGCAGGAGTCCGCTGATGGTCTGCGTAGCGGTGGAATTTCAATAGTCCCTTGGGGAGATTGCCATATCCCAAGCCAAAATCCTGTAAAAGGTGGGAGACAATCAATTTATAATCTTTTCTTGCCAGTGCATCGTCGATGCTGCTTCCTACTTTGCGAAGACTGTCGTCCAGATCTTCATAAAAAGCAAACTTCTTGAGTTCTGCGATAAACTTCTCCACAAACTTGCTCTTGGAAATATCCCCATCCCCATCCAGAAAAGAGTACAAATCCTTGAACATACGGGTAGCGGCACCACTAGCAGGTACAAATTTCACCACCTCCTTGTCTTTCACCCGATTGGGGTAGGTTTTTTGGTAGTTTTTGATTTCATCATCTGTCAGGACCTTGATGCCGTCCCCAATCGTTGCAGCCCTTACGATGGGCAAAAAAGGAAAGCCCTCGGCGAAGTTTTTCAGTTGTTCTTTCGCTTTTTCAACTGACATCCCTTGTTTCAAAATCTGCTGCTCTAGCTGTATGTTCATGTTGGTATGTTTTTTTGAACCTTTAATATAAAGATTGCGGCATGCAATGAAAAAGCCTGCCCATGAAATTTCAGGTTAATTCTTCTTTCACAAAGGAAAACTTGATTTTGTCTCCCGGCCGCTTTTGGGAAAGGATACTCAAAGAGTTGTTTTCCACCTGCAAAATCCTTGGATAACCTCCCGTGACTTGTGCGTCCCTCATCAATACGATCAAATTGCCGCCGGGAGTGAGTTGCACCGTGCCGGGATAGACTGCCGCTGTGAGGATCGATTCCAAGCTGTTGTAGATGGGTTCCACGAGTTGATAGGCCATCCGATTGACGGTTTCGGATATCGTAAAGGACTTGTGGATGATCCGATTTTGACTCAGCCTGGGTAACATTTCCCATTCCGGGCCCGGATGGACCATGATTTCGCTTTGCCGGTACCAAGAATCCTTGATTCTCGAATTTGCCGGTGGAGGAGGGAAGTACCTTTCTTCATAAAGGTAGCAAAGGTTGTCGCCCTTTTCGACCTTCTCCTGTGGGGTGATTCCTTTGTACCAACTTCGGCTACCTGAGACCACGTCCGTCTCAAAACCACCCTGAATGCCCATGTAGAGCCATTGCCTGCGCCTGAATCTCTTGACGATGACCCGATCCCCTTCGTCGATGTCAATGATCGTCCCCAATTTCACCGGTTTATCGTTGTGGTAGATATCCGCAATCGCCCCTGCGAAAGCGATTCGTGTCGGCATCTCAAACAGCATTTCAGGGCCGGTCTGTGACATTTCCAATACGGCGGCGTTTTGGGGGTTTTGCAATAAATAATTGACCAATACCATCGAAAGCCGATCCATGACGCCGGAATAGGGAACGCCGAAATCGGCCATTTCCTGGCGCGCCCAATCCTGAACCGAGGTCATCAACCCGGCTTGCAGAAAATGCACATAGGCGGGGCTTTTGATCATAAGGTGGTCACGGTTTTTTCTTTCATTTCCGTGAATTCTTCCACGGTGATAGGCACGAACCGGACTGTGTCGCCGATTTTTGGCATGTGGTCCGGTGACCGGTTGATGTCAAACATACTCATGGGGGTACGTCCGATTGCATACCAGCCCCCAGGACTGTCCATGGGGTAAATGCCGGTTTGCTGGCCACCGATAGCCACTGTCCCCGCGGGCATAAACCTGTCGGGGGTCTTCTTCCTCGGTGTCACCAATCTTTCATCCAGCCCGCCCAGGTACATGAATCCCGGCAAAAAGCCATAAAAATGCAGCAAGTAGTCTTTTTCGTAATGGAGTTGAACCACCTCGGTTTCGCTCAGCCCATGAAGGGCGGCCAGCTTGCCCAGGTCTTTCCCAAAGTTCGGCGCATAGCAAACGGGGATTTCCCAAAGCTTTGAAAACTTGGACACATGGGCTACGGCAAGCTCCTTGATTTCAGCCAAGAGATCCTGGGCATCGGATGGCGAGATCGGGATCGAAAGCTTCAGGGAGAGTGTATTGAAACCCATCCGGATTTCTTTGATTCCCTCTCCATACTCCGCTTCCAAAAATGACCTTACGGCCAACTGTTCCCTGAGGATTTCGGCAGAGATTTCCTTTGGCCAGGATATCTCAATCCACTTGCTATGCGCCCTGAAGATCTTGAGAGGTTTCATGATGGAGGATTTTGTGGATTGATTTCAAGACTTCCAATGCGTTTGGATTGTCTCCGTGGACGCAGATTGTCTCCGCTTCGATAGGGAGATAATTCCCGTTCAGCGTCTTGATGCGATGGTTGAATACCATTTCACGAACGTGTGCTGCCGCTTCGCCACCATCGTGGATGGTGGCTTCTGGATTGCTTCTTTCGACGAGTGAATAATCCGCATTGTAATTTCTGTCGGCAAAGAGTTCCCGGGCGACTTTGATTCCCTTAGACCGCGCTGATTTTTCCATTTCAGAAAATGGAGGACAGTACAACCATGTCTCGCGAAAATGTTCCACTATGACACTGGTGATCAATTCTGCCGTTTTGGGATCCCGCGCAGCAAGGTTGTAAAGCGCACCATGGGGCTTGATATGATGCATCTGCAAGCCATGTTTGCCGGCAATGGACTGAAATAATCGGATCTGATCGATCAGGCTTTGTTCCAATTCAGCTTCTGGCATATCGATGATTTTCCTTCCAAAGTTTGCCTTGTCCGGAAAAGATGGATGTGAACCGACTTTCACTTGGTTTTTTTTAGCCAAAATGAGCGTTTCCGAGATGGTTTTTTCATCACCAGCGTGTCCGCCACACGCGATATTGCAGCTTCCCAAAAAAGGCATCAACACCGCATCATTGGGCAGGCCTTCGCCCAGGTCGCAATTGATATCGAGGTGGAGTGGCTTCATTCTTTAAAGTTAGAAAAATATCCGTTCCACATTTTTGCCCGTGGCTCGTTTTGAAATTATTGATGTTTGATTGGCCAATTGGAATCCCCCTCGGCAATTCTGATTATCTTCGAGCAATCAAAAAGACGATGCCATGTTTGAATTTGATCCAGAAAAGCATTATCCGAAGGAAACCGAAAGCCGTGTTGTGATCCGCTTTCAGGACTGTGACCCGCTTCAGCATCTGAACAATGCCAAGTATTTCGACTACTTTTTCAACGCCCGTGAAGATCAAGTTCCTAAGCTGTATGGCGTGGAAATGATCGATTTCATCCGAAAATACAAAGCCGCATGGGTGGTTTACAACCACAACATATCGTATGTCCGGCCGGCGCGCGTCGGGGAATGGGTGCGTATTAGGAGCCGACTGCTTTGGTATGACCATCATTCACTCGTGGTGGAGTATTACATGACGGACGATTCGAAGAAGGAACTCAAGACGGTGCTTTGGACCACCATGCGGTATGTAACTGTACATGATGGGAAATCTACAGACCATCAAGGGGCGGTTTTGGACTTCCTCAAGGCTACCTCCGAAAATCTCGATATCAAGCAAATGACAATCTATGATCGGGTTAAAATGCTGAAAGCCAGGTTGGCAGAATGAGTGTCCGCATTTTTCGACCGTGAAAGAACGCAACCTGTACGCAACCGTACAGGTTTTTTTACCTGGTAGGACGACTGATTTTTTTGATAAAAAAATTGAAAATTAATTTAGGTTAAAATTTTTCGACAAATGCAACCTTTTGGGAATGGGAGTTTGTCCTTTCCACCCCAAAATTGTCCGAAATGCGGACAGGTTTTAGGGTGTTTGTATCAAACTGAAACAAGGTCAGGCGTCGTTTTCACAGATCGGGAAATCTTCAATTAACATTCATTCGCATTGGCTTTTCAATTTGATAGGGGCAAATAGCGTCTTGCAGGACCACGGAAATTTTTTGGTACAGAAGATGGACAATGACCGATACCAACTTTAAAAAACCACAAAAATGAAAACATTCCTCACTCTCGCATTGGCTGCCACACTAGGTGTCGCCAGCTTTGCAAACGCTTCAAACGAAAACATCGCTGAAATGTCCTCAGTCCGTTCCAAAGACAAGAAGATCGCAGTCAACCTTGCTGAGGGTATTGGCAAAGTCAAAGTCTCGATTTTGGACCATAATGGCAACCAGCTTCACCATCGCAGCCTAAATGTCAAGAACACTACGAAATTGCCTTATGATCTTTCTGAAATGCCCGCAGGCGAGTATTTTGTCGTAATCGAAAGTGCCCCCAAAAATCCTGTCCAGGATAAAATGGTATACAGCGTAGAAACGACCGAAGCTTCTGCGGAACTTCCACTGATGGCATACGGAAAAGCCATCGACGGAGATTCATTCAGATTGTCGGTGATCGGTTTGGATGAACCAGGCGTAAACGTTGAAATATTTGACGCCAAGGGGAAGACCATTTTTGAAGAATCAGTCAAACAACCCGAAGCATTTACCAAAGTTTACCACCTCAAAAACCTGAAGGTAGGGGAGGTAAGCGTAAAAGTGACCGACGCCAAAGGAAGAACCAGAAACCTCTATTTGTAGATTAACCACAACCAGCAGCCCCGGAGAGCAATCTTTGGGGCTTTTTAATTTGTATCGCCCAAAAGGAAAACTAATGTCATCAATTCTTAAACCCCTTTTTCAGGGGTTCGTTTTAAAGCTAACGTATTTCGCTAGTTTTATCCCTTTTGATAATTCTGTAGAAAAGGATTTGTGAATTCCGGATATGTCGATGATGTCCTTAATTGAGTATTTTCCCTCATGAATTTGTTTGGCATACTTTATTCCAAAAAGGTGTATCATAGCAACCGCTTCCCCTTTTTGGGCATTGTTATACATATTGCTGAGTTCAGACCCAAGTTGATTTAATGTCATGTTTTTTAAGCGTTAATAGTTTGTTTGATTTTTTTGCCAAATAAACTCTCGAAATATTGAAGAAATAAATGAATTTTTTTCTTGATTTTTCACCTCTTGAAAAGGGTTTTATGGATGAAAATACCTAATGGTGGTGAGAAGATCGAGGGAACTTTGTTCTCAATTTCAAAGAGTTGAATCGTAACTAGTATTGGTGTGAAGCCTCAAGATTTTTTCATTCATCTTACATGCTAATTCCTCCAAATCAATGCCCAATTTTTCCTTGTTCACCTCAAGCACCTTTTGTTTCATTTGATCGGGCAGTTTTTTGAATCCCGTCCTCGCGCCGAGAATCGCTCCAGCGATGGCGGCACTGGTGTCATTGTCCCGGCCATAATTGACCAGGAATTGGAGCGTCTTTTCAAAATCGAAATCAGCAACCAACATGGCCGTCAAAACCTGCAGGTAAATCTCCCCGGCATGAAAGGGCATATCCTGAAGATGCTTGTCGAGCAATGCATAGGCTGGTTGGAGATTCTCAGGAGTCCAATCAAATCCTACAAATGTCGAATCCTTCCCTTGTTTTATCCGAAAGCTTTCTCTAGTCTGCCGGTCAATGTCCTGTGCGTGACGCAGGATACGCTGGGCTGTCCGTCCGACCAATCGCGCTTCAGAGAAACTCTTGGGGTCGAGTTTTTCTATCACACTTACCATCGAATCCCCCTTGATCTCCTTGTTCATAGCCAGCGAAGTCCATGCTGCGGAGAGCGCCGTGATATCCCGCGCATAGCCGATGTCAAAGAGGGCGAGATTGAAGGCCTCGTTATAGGCTTTCGGTACATCAACAGGAAAAAATGCTCCGATTGCAGGACCGTACAGTAAACCTGCACAGACCATTTCTCCGCCATAAAACGTACTCAATTGATCTTGGTATTGGGGAAAGTCTCCCAAAACAAATGGATTTGCGGCTTTCGCCCATTCATGGAGCCACAGGACAGGGAGTGTTTTTTGTTCCAAAACAAGTGAATCCAAGCTGTCTTTGGGAGTAATCTCCGCCCGCGCATGGTCATAGGTGTGCAGGATTTTTTGGGAAAAAGCTTTTGGGTCAAGTTTGTGGTCTGGCTCATCGACGAGGTATTCCACAATCAGTTTTTTCCAGCGGGTGTCGTCAGTGGTACCTCCCGGAGGCATATTTTTGATCCAGACCCCCTCTGGTGAAACATCACGGATGACTGAATCCAGTCCAGTGACGAATCCAAACTTGCTGACAATCTCCTGTCTAGGCCACATCTCCGTCGGTGCCCCCATGGCGTCACCGATTGCCGATCCGACCAACATGCCTAAAATTTTGTCATACAATTCGGCTTTGGAGATTTGGAGAGGAGGGTGGCCAGGATCTTCCTTTGAGGAAGGCATACAGGAAAAAAGAAAGGAAAGGAAGAAAACGAAATAGCAAACTCTGATTTTTGCCATCATGCGTGCAAAATTAGGTTTCTCGCATAATCGATTAGGCTTTTTTTCTCAGACAGACTGAGGGTCACTGGCAACTGTGCCAAGCCAATCAATCTCCGTAGGATTTCTACGCCCGTATACTGATCCAATAGATCCAAATCCAGTTTCTTCTCCGCCATGTACATTGCTTTCAGCTGGAAAATAGTCTGCGGGGAAGTGTTGGACATCATCAGATGTGCACATAGTACACCCAAGTCAAATTCCGGATCGCCCATAAATGAAAACTCCGTATCGATTACCTTAATTCCATCGCTTGTTCCAAGCCAACTTCCCGGATAGAAATCCCCGTGAATCAGGGACCTTCCCTTGGAGAGATACCGTGAGCCCAGCTGTTCGATAAGCTGCAACAGTCTCGAATCTGAACGAATACTGCTTGCCGCTTCTTGTAGCCCCGTTTGTACCTGGTCCAAGTCAAACCCATTTTCGGTTAAGAACGGAAATTTGAAAATGTGCTCGTGGTTGAGCCGTCGCATGCCCCGATTGTCCGGATATGCATGGACCTTCAACTGGTGCAGGCGTAGCAGGTAATTGACCAAAAGCTCCAAGTCATGCTCCGGTAGCTTTGTCTTTTGTTCGTAGAGATGGCGATAGTCCAATCCCAGCCCCAAGTCGTCCATGACCAAAAGGTGATAAACAGGGAGGAAACCGATGATTTTTGGGGAGAATTTTGTTAAAAAAGCGTCTTTTTGTGCAAGCCCGTAATAGGCATATTCGACCTTGATCCGTTCGACGGGTGCAGGTATATGGGGATATTTGTTGACGAAGGGTGGTGATTGTTTGAGGATCAGGGTCCTTTCCGAGGTCTTCATCCGCAGGACGATATTCATGTTTCCTTCACCAGCTTTGGAGATTTCCAAAAACTTATCCCCCGCGTTCAGGATGCCCGCATGCTTGAGGACATCCATCAAAACGTCCGTGCTGGTTTCCGAAATATTATTTGCCATGGATCAAGGAATTTGACTGGTGGTTACGGTGCGATTTGAATTTTTCCCATTTTTGGCGAATATTAAACAGGTCGTTAGACCGACACAAAATAGTTCAAAAATTTTAGATGCAAGTTATGAATTACAAAAACACTACAATGCTGGTGCTACTGGCTTGGTTGGCCTTTATTTCTCCAATTGTGGCGCAGGAGAAAGTGGACCTGGAGATGATGTACCGGATCAAGACCGAAGGCATCCAAAAATCCCAAATCCAGGACTTGTCCTTCCACCTGACCGACTTTATCGGGCCGCGGCTTTCGGGTTCAACGAATCTCCGCAATGCAAGGGCTTGGACTTCGCAGAAATTCCAGGAATGGGGACTTTCCAATGTCAAGATTGATGCTTGGGGAGAATTTGGCCGCGGCTGGAACGTGAAGAAATCCTACATCGCCATGAAGGCACCCTATTATGCGCAGATCATAGGCTATCCCAAGGCATGGACAGATGGCACGGCAGGCCAAGTTTCGTCCGAAGTTGTTTTGTTGGAAATATCCACCGATGCGGATTTGGAAAAATACCGGGGAAAAATCCGCGGGAAAATCGTCATGGCACCTGCCAACCTGACCTTGAATCCAGCCTTTGAAGCAGAAGCAAAGCGATGGACAGAGGAGGAATTGGAACAAAGAAAGGAGATATCTACTGGTGTGCAGCCTTCCCGGTATACGCCCGAGGCCCTCGCACAAATGCGCGCCCAGCGCGAACTCGACCAAAAGCTGGCTACATTCCTACTGGAAGAAGGGGTTGCGCTGCGTTTGACGGGTACCCGGGGAAGCTTTGGTACCGTTTTCCATACACGTGCCGGATCTTACAGCACCGACAAGAAGCCAACCGTTCCCGAGATCGAAATCGCTGCGGAGCACTATGGAAGGATTTATCGTCTGATCAAAAATGGCAAGCCCGTCACTGTGGAGGCCGAGGTGCAAGTGGAATGGCTGGACGATGATTACAAAGGCTACAACGTCCTGGCCGAAATCCCCGGAACAGACAAGACCCTCAAATCCGAGATCGTGATGCTCGGTGCACACATGGACAGTTGGCATGCCGGTACGGGTGCCAATGACAATGCAGCTGGCGTCGTGGTGATGATGGAGGCGATCCGGATTCTCAAAGCGCTCGGCGTGCAGCCCAAGCGTACGATCCGAATCGCGATTTGGGGTGAGGAAGAACAAGGCCTACATGGTTCACGGGGCTATGTGCAGCAGTATGTCGCTGACCGTACCAAGAAGGAAAAAAAGGCGGAATGGGATAAGATTTCCGCCTATTACAACCTTGACAATGGTTCCGGAAAAATCCGCGGCATCTACGTTGAAGGCAATGACATGGTAGTGCCGATTTTTGAAAAATGGCTGGAGCCATTCCATGAATTGGGGGCCAATACGGTGACACGCAGAAATACGGGTTCGACAGATCACGTGGCATTCGATGCGGTAGGGATTCCCGGCTTTCAGTTTATCCAAGACCCAATCGACTACGGCAAAGGCTACCATACCAACATGGACCTGTACGAACGGATGCAGTTTGCGGACATGACCCAAGCGGCGGTCATCATCGCTGCCTTGGTCTACAACACAGCCCAACGGGACGAAAAACTCCCCAGAAAGCCTTGGAATTGATTTGGAGCTAATTTGATTCCACAAAAAAGCGGCACAAATTCAGGTTTTGGAGACTGGATTTGTGCCGTTTTGATTTGGTGGGGAAGAAAAACAGCTCCTGGCTTCCCTTTAAAACTCGGGAGCGGCTAGGTCCCGAAATTACCTTTAAAAAAGG
Source organism: Mariniradius saccharolyticus AK6 (assembly GCF_000330725.2). Taxonomy (GTDB): domain Bacteria; phylum Bacteroidota; class Bacteroidia; order Cytophagales; family Cyclobacteriaceae; genus Mariniradius; species Mariniradius saccharolyticus. The sequence continues at coordinate 159,043 of NZ_AMZY02000009.1, forward strand.
GGGCCTTGACCCATTACCAATCACCTTTCATTAGTGGACCTCTTTTCAGTTAGTTTATGAAGTTTAGTTCAGGGATTGACAAATGTATTCTTTGTTTAATCGATCCTGACGCAACATTAGTTGAGGTTGGTGTTTGATTGATAAAGATGATTTCCATTTTATCATAGTCTTCAAGGTTCAGGATTCTTGCTCTTAGGAAAATCCCGATTTCACGGGCTAAGTTGTCAGAAAGTTCCTCGTTCGTAGCATCAGTAATTTTTTTTGAGTTCACAAAGGTTGCTCTAAACCATTGATTTATAAGAACAGTCGAATCGGTTCCATACTTGAACATTCCAGTTGCGGTAATGGCAGCAGTATCCGCTTCGTACAGTTCCATCAGTATATTCTCCATTTGAGCCTTTGGTTCGGACAGTTGGGGTTCTTTAATTTGGCTGAAATCTGGAGGCTGTAGGTTCTGTAGTTCGCTGAGCTTTTTTTGTACGTTCGTTGTTTGACAGCCGAAAGTTGAGATAATCAATAAGGCGAAAATGGTTTTTATCTTCATAGAGTTCATATGTGATCAGGGTTGGAGGGTGAAATTGGAATCCAAATCCAAATACCACAACGGAATATAGTTTGATATCAGGTGAATTACAAATACCGTTTTGATACAAAGGCTTAATCTCAAATAACGCCTAGCGCCTACGCCATTTTACGACTTGGTGGGCTAAGTCGCGCCTTGTCACCCAATTTGCCTCGCATAGATCAATTGCTTTTCGCTATCAACGTGAGGTTTGATATACTTCGACAAACTGTCGTAAGAGACCAAATCAACCTTGGTTTTTAGAATTTTCTCGAGGTCAAGTTGCATTTGGACGAATCCAAGGCCGATTTTTTGAGAGTAGTCGAGTTCGACGAGGATATCGATATCACTTTGATCGTTAGCTTGTCCTCTTGCAAATGATCCAAACAAATAAGCCTTTAGGACGGGTTTCATCCTAAAGTATTGTTTGATTGATTCTATGCTTGAGTTGTCCAGGTTCATATTGCAAATATAAGTTTTTTCCAATACTCCGTTTTGAGCGGCAGGATCGCGCCCAATCCTAATTGAGACTTTTGCTTTTGCCTAGGCGGGTCCCGAGAATCATCGCTGACGTAATTCTACGCGTAGCGCCTGCGTCATTCTACGACTAGACGGGGACAAGGACTGCGTAGTGAGTTTTCAACCTGCTCAAAAAGATATTCAAAAAAAGCTTCAATTACCAGATTAGTTTCAATCCTGTGTCCTTGTAGGCATGGATTTTTTCGTCGTTTGAGATGATGCAGAGCCGATGTTGCAGCGCCTGCCAAACCAACATCCGGTCAAAAGGGTCCTTGTGGTGGTCCGCATTGAGATTGAAAAATGAAACTGCATCGTCGAATTCCAAGTCTAGGAACCTACATTCGAAATTCCGCTTGAACCCATCTACCAGCGTTTCGGGTGTATGGTTTTTGAGATCCAACTTGCCGAGGCGGTATTTGATGCAGATTTCCCAAATGCTGATGGCACTGAGGTAAATCTCTGTATCGTCGGTCAACAAGATATCTCTGGCTTTTTGGCTGATTTGGGTATCATCGAAAGCAATCCAAAGAACCACATGCGTATCCAGCAAATACCTCATAGCCCCATCTCGGAAAGTTCCTCATCAGTCCATTGCATGTCCTCTTTTTTGATCACCACATCTTGGTCATTGAAAAATCCAAGCTTGCGAGTGCTGGTCTTTTCAGGCTTGTTGCTCACGCCAAAATAGCCTACGAGTTCACTGGATTTTCCTTTGACGACCTTGATTACCGCACCTTCGCGTACCAGCTCGACGACTTCGGAAAACCGTGCCTTGAACTCTCCAATGTGCATGGTTAAGGTCATGGAACATAATTTTATCTAAAGATAAAGTCATCTTGACAAGTTGTCAAGAAAAAAATTTAAGGTTTGTTGCTTTGGAAGTCGTGGCGAGGGTTGAATGGGGTTTACGAAATTAACCGACCACCTTTGTTATTGCATACCGAGGTTAGGTATATTGAAGGTGAATTTCTTTAGAATGATTTACCGAAACTCGGAAGGGGTGTGTGTTAAATTGGAGGCTGTTTTCATCACCCAAGTCTCTTTCGTTAATATTTCTGTTTCTTGATTTTAATTTCGATCCTATTATCCAATCGAAATTAAAATGGAGATGGCAAAAACTACTACCGTTGAAATGGTCAAATAAGTGGCAAACGCATACTTCGGATAATAGATCATTCTATCTTTTTCCGCCAGTTTGTTGCTAACTAGTAATTCAACTATCCATCCAAAAGTATAAAGAGCATTTAGGCCTAGTCCGAGAACCAGATAAACAAGCGGAATAGTCACATAACCGATTTGAAAACTCAACAGTCCAACGAGATACATAATGATATTGTAGGGTATCCTTCTAATTTCCCACCACATAATTATCTGAGACCAATTTTTTTTAGTCGTTGTCATTCTAAAAATGTTCATTTAGTTCCTTTCCTAGCAGTAGCTTAGCCGTTCTATGATATAGGATTTCGGTTCTTACATTACATTTCCTGGAAAGATGAAACAAAACCAAATAAACCCCGATATTCATCGCGGATGCAATTCCACCCTTTCTTTCTTTCCATCCACGACAATTGTTGGGATGAAATTGGTATTCCCCGTCAAATACCAAAACGGAATATAGTTGAACACCCTGAAGATTGCAAATTCGTGTAGGTTTGGTATTGTTTTTGGGATTCTGAATGTGATTACCCTTAGAGTGATTTTCGCAACACATCAATCGCAAAGGGATTGTCTTAGGACAAAAGCGTAGTTTTTTCTATCATTGAATTATGGATAAAGTCATTATCAAATCGCTCAACATATTTCTACTGTTTGGTTTTTTTGTTTGCCATGCTGCTTTTTCCCAAAAACAGAAGGTTGTCTATGAAGACAAGGTATTCGAAGAAAACATCCAATCGGCGCGGCTGTTTCCAAACCTGCCCGACTACGAGGCCCAGATGATGTCGCCTGTGGTCGAACTCGGGGGTATGTCGCTCAGGTTGGTTTTTGATGATTTGGCATATGACCCTGATATGTATTCGGTTAAGATTGTTCACTGCAATTTTGACTGGACACCCTCCGACCTCAAGGACCCGGAGATTTTGAGTGAATACAACGAGTTCAATGTCCAAGAGTACAATTACTCCATTGATACGCGTATCCCCTACATCCAATACCAGTTCGTGTTGCCGCGGGTCAGGAAATCCGGAAATTACGCCGTGTTGGTCTATCGGGGCAGGGACCAAAACCAAATGGTCCTGACCAAGCGGTTTATGGTCTATCAAAAAGGTCTTGCACTCGGTGCGCAAATCGTGCCACCCGCCCAAACCGAAAACCGCCGCCAAGTCCAGCAGATCAACGTCAATGTCAATTACAAAAGCCGGGAATTGTTTGATCCGAAAAACAACCTGAGGGTCTTTATCCGCCAAAACCAACGCTGGGACAATGCGCGTGTGCTTCCCAATCCGACGATGATTAGGGAGGACATCAAGATGATCGAATACCAGTTGTTTGATGGGAGCAATACCTTTTGGGCAGGGAATGAATTCAGGTTTGTCGACCTGCGATTTGTACGTGCCAGGGGGCTGAACGTGGCCGCTGTCAAAATGGAGGAGGATGTGGTTTTTGCCGAAGCGGGAACGGACAAAATCCGTACTCAATCAGTCTATTCCGAATACCTCGACATCAACGGCCAATATGCGGTCATGAACATGGAGCGACAAAATTACGAACGCGAAAGCGAGTACATGTTGGTGACGTTCAACCTTTCTGCGGCTGGAGTGACCGAAACTCCCTATATCATCGGATCCATGAGTCGCTGGGGCAAGGAACCCACCGCCAAGATGGAATTGAACAACAAGACGAATACCTATCAGGCTACGCTTTTGCTCAAGCAAGGCTGGTATGACTATCAATATGCCTACCTGACCAAGGATGGGTTCGATACCGGCAAATTGGAAGGCAATTACTTTGAAACGGAAAACGAATACGAGGTTTTCCTCTACTACCGTGATATGGGTTCCCGCTACGACGAGCTTATCGGCTACGTCAATTTGAACCCGAACAAGCGGAGGCTTTAGGTTTCCCTTTAGCCTCGCCTTTGAGCATGGGTTGAGCGCATCAATCTACTTTTCGTAGCACCATCAGGACCTCGTTGCCTGCGCCTATCAGCGTCAGCAGCATGCCGTCCCACTTGTATTTTTTTGTTTGGGAAAAGGCATTGGACACCGCCCGCTCCAGTTCCATATTGGCTTGGCCACAGGCCATCATTGTGCTGGCGAGGTTTCCGAATTCGAGTTCCGTTTCCGTTAGTTTTGTGATCGGACCGCGCAAGGTATTGCAGCCGGAGAAACCATACATCCGGCGCTCCGAGGCATTGAATTCGAAGGTGAGTGATTTGTCGCCCATGCCTTTTGGCTTTTCGTATTCACCGACTTTTTCCACCAACCAAATGTCCGTAATCGCCAAGGTCTTGTCTGCGGTTTTGGATATGACCTTGACCAACCTGTACCGCAAACTCGAAGCATCGGCCGGAATAGGAGGGGGAAGCTGCTCCACCGCCACGACAATCCTGTAAATATTTCCCGGCTCATACTCAAATCCCTCGATGTTGCTGAAGAAATTTTGCCATTTGCCTTCTTCGATTTTTTCGCCATCCTGTACCTGCAGGCAAGACATCGGACCGACGCCCTGGCAGGGAAGTTTTGCGCTATTGATCCAAAATGTCTTTTCCACGGTATTCAGAGCCTTGTTTTTGGTGGCGGTTTTGCAGGAAATCATTCCCAATATCAGCAAGGAGAAAAGCAGTAAATGGATTTTCATGGTGTCAATTTAGTTTGCTTGTGATTGAAACGGTAATTCGTTTTTACTAATCTTCAAGAAATAGTTTGCGAAAAATGCAGACCAGATCACTTTTCTGAGGATTGCATTTCCGACTGAATAACCTTTTCGAGTTTCTCTGCCCAAGCCCTGTAGATCAATCCACTGGGATGGAGTTGGTCTGCGACGACACTTTCGGGTTTGGCACCCACTTCACGATAGTGATCGGTGATGTCAATATAATGCGCGCCGAGTTGTTTGGTGATTTCCGCTTTTGCAGCATTGTAGGCGTCAATTTCCCTGGCAACCTTGGCTTGGTCTGTGCCTCTTGCGGTTGCAAAAGGCGTTATTCCCCAGTCGGGAATGGACAGTACCACGACGCGTTTTGGATTTCCTTTTGCAAAAGTGATTGCTTGTTCCAATCGTGTTTTGAATTCAGCACGATAGTTCTCAATGGGTCTGCCGCGGTATTGGTTGTTGACGCCGATCAGCAGCGTCACCCAATCGTAGGTATTGCCCGCGATGTTGGCATTCTTGATCCCCTCACCCAGTTCGTCGGTTGTCCAACCCGTACGGGCAATGATCAAGGGTTTTTGGATCTGAATATCCTTCGCATTCAAAAGATCTACCGCTTGGTTGGGGTATCTTTCATTTTCGGGAACGCCTTCGCCGATGGTGTAGGAATCGCCGAGGGCCAAATAGGTCGCAGGCTTGTTTTGGATTATGGGATTATCTACGGGTTTTTCCATACAATCAAGGAATAGTGTCGTAATCAGAAAAGCGAATATCCAAAGGTATTTCATGGTTGATGTCATTTAGGAAAAACGGGTTCCAGCATGCGGAAAGTGCCTTGGGTCGCGTCCATTTCCACTTTCGCGCCGACCGGAACGATGAATTGTTTTGCTACGTGGCCGATCATGGCACCCTTGTATGCAGGAATTCCCAGTGGTAGGATATAGTCGTCAAGGATGTCATCCAAAGTCAGGGAACCGTAGCCACCGCCCGGATTACAGTCGCTGCATTGGCCGAAAATAAAGCCTTTGATTTTTGAAAGCGTTCCATTCAGCGCAAGGGTACTCATCATCCTGTCGATTTTGTAAGGATCCTCGCCGATATCTTCGATAAAAAGGATGGCATCTTTGAAATCCGGGAAATAGGGGGTTCCTGATAGGGATACCAAGACCGTTAGATTTCCACCTAGGATTTTCCCTTGAGCGGTGCCGGGACCTAAGGTTTGCGTGCGGTTCTGTTTGACGACAAGATCGTCTCCCTTCACCTGCTCGTTGACGAATGTGACAAGGGATTGGTCAAAGAACATTTTTTGGAATTGACTGACATTGAAGTTGTTCCAACTTCCGGAACCGTTGGGTCCGTGGAAGGTAACAAGGCCAGTTTGGCTATGGATGGCACAATGCAGCGCGGTGATGTCCGAATATCCCAAGATCGGTTTTGGGTTCTTTTTGATCGTTTCGTAGTCGATCAGGGGAAGAATCCTCGCAGCGCCCGAGCCTCCGCGAATACATATTACTGCTTTTACATCCGGGTCGGCAAACATGGTGTTGAGATCTTCAGCGCGCTCTGCATCCGAGCCTGCAAGGTGACCGCGCCGATTTTTGAGGTTTTCCCCCAATTTCACCTGAAATCCCAAAGCCTCTAGTGCTTCCTTGGCAAAGTCAAACTGAATCCGCTCAGAGGTGGCCGCAGAAGGGCTGATGAGGCCGACGGTGTCTCCTTTTTGCAAAGGTTTGGGAAGGAGGAGTTTTGGCGAATCCTCGGAATGCTCGCCAAAGGATAGCAATGGAAAAGCCCCAAGTCCCAGTAGAGTGGATTTGAGGAAATGGCGTTTGTTCATGATTGGGAAATTTCTTTTCAAAAATAGGGTATTCCGACAAACGCAATAGAGAATCCCAATAAATGCTTCTTTCTCTTCGCACAATTATCACGTGGAAATTTTTACTCACGCTTCACAACCTTCCCGTTCGCAAACATTTTGGAAACCTCAAGTAATGCGAAAAGTCTCTCCAACCTTTCGTTGTAGCTCAATGACCTGATTTCGGCGATTCTTCTTTTTCTTTCTCCCTCGGGGATGAAAAGTCAAATCTCGCATTTTCGATCTTCATGTTTCCAATTTACCGGGTTTAAAAATGCTGCTTCACATACCCCATCACCTTCTCCATTTCCCGGCGGACTTCGGAGGCTTTTTGGAGGTAATTGTTGTTCATAAATGCGAAGGCCAAGTGTTTTCCTGAGTCGGTTTTGATAATTCCCACCAGATTGTGGTTATTGCTGAGCGTTCCTGTTTTTGCAAAAATATAAGGGCTCGAGGCTTTGTATGTGTTTTTTAACGTCCCGCTGACACCACCTACCGCGAGCAGGTTTTTCAATTCCTCCCTTGGGATGAGTTGTTCGAGCTTTACCATCAATTGGATCATGGCCCGGGGAGTGACCAGGTTGTTGCGAGAAAGGCCTGAACCGTCCATCCAATTTGGTTGGTCGGGAAGGTCCCATAGGAATGTTTTTTGGATATAATCGATGGCGCGTTCGGTATTCAATTCACCCGTTTGGTATTCGCCTGCCATCAACAGTAGCTGCTCCGCGAGGAAATTGTCACTTTCCTGCAGCATTTCCTGCCATACTTCTTTTGCTCCTTCGACCTCAAAGACCAGATGCTCGCTAGGGATTGAATCTTTGATCACCACGACCGGCTTTTTGATCCTTTCGGAGACCAAACTGGCGAAAAGTTCACTTGAGGTAATGAAGGGTACTTCTGATTCGGATGCTGTGTAGGTGGCGGGATTGAAATAGAAATTGTTAGCCCAAAGCTCCCGCATCACCTCTTTGCTGGGTTTTTCACTGACTTGTAGGGGCTTGTTGAAGTAGGCAATATTCGGTTTGGGAACCCGATTGGAGTTTTTGAACGTCACGAAATTGCCGTAGATCGGGAAGGCGGATTTTTCCACAGAATAGGAATAAAAGAAATCGTCCCATTGCCAGCCGTAGCCATATGGCTCATCTTTCCAGTTTTGATCGGAGAAATAGACCGTATCATACTTGGCGAGGAAAGCATCTATATCGGGATGCTTCATGTCACGGTATTGCCATAGCGGATATCCGGTTCCCCAGATTTTGACGGATTTACCCGATTCGACGTACCGAAAAGCGGCAAGGCGGTCGCCAAGGACCGAGATTCCTCCATAAAAGGTCAGCAGCTTGGTGACTGAGGCGGGGATAAAATTGAGGTGGCTGTTTTTCTCAAACAATACCCTTTGGCTGTCCAGGTCAAAAAGCATAAACCCTGTGAAGTGGTTCCCAAAGTAGGACTGCTCATTCAGCAGGTTATCCAAGCCGACATAATGGGCGCGGATTTCCGGATCCTGTGCCCAGGTATTTTGGCAATACCACAGGCCAGCAAAAAGGAAAATGACGGTCTTTAGACGCTTTTCGATCATGATTGGAGTTTGCGTGCCGACCAAAATAACCAAAACCATCCTGCTATGAAAGCCACACCACCGATGGGTGTAATGGCACCCAGCCAGTTGATACCCGTCAGGGACAACACATACAGTGAACCCGAGAAGATCAATATTCCCAAAACCAACAAACCCATCACCGATTTCAAAAATGTATGCTTCGGCTGTACCTGAAGCCAAATTGCCAGCGCCAAGATTGCCAAGGAATGGTAGAAATGGTACTTCACGGCTGTTTCGAAGGTTTCTGTGCGGCCGTTGGCTTCCAAAGTCGGCTCAAGTCCATGTGCTCCAAATGCGCCGATCCCCACCGCCAACATCCCTAGCATGGCAGCCATTTGCATGTAATTTCTGTTTTTCACTGTTTAGTATAATTTCGTTCTCCAAATATCGCCGTTCCGATCCTTACCATCGTGCTTCCTTCTTCTTGTGCAATCAGATAATCACCGCTCATGCCCATGGAAAGTTCTGAAAGTTGTACGTTTTCTGGTAGCTGAAGGGATTTGCATTCGTCAAAAAGGTTTTTCAGGAATCTGAACTCAGTTCTGATTTGATGTATATACTCCGTGAAACTCGCCATTCCCATCAGGCCGATGATCCGCACATTTTTCAGATGCTGAAGTTCGGGGTTTTGAAGTATTGCCAGTAGTTCCTCCCGATCAAGACCAAACTTGGTTTCTTCCTGGGCGATGTGAATCTGCAGGAGGCAGGAAACCACACGACCTGATTTTTCGGCTTGTTTGTCGATCTCCAATAGCAGCTTCCACGAGTCCACTCCATGAATCAGGTGGACAAAGGGCGCAATGTATTTCACTTTATTGGTTTGTAGGTGGCCGATAAAATGCCAGCGGATATCTGCGGGAAGTTCGGCTTGCTTAGCGGTCAGTTCCTGCACTTTGTTCTCCCCAAAATCACGTATCCCTGCGCCATAGGCTTCCAAGATCGCCGAACTAGACTGGGTTTTGCTAACGGCGATGAGCAAGCAGGCAGGATTATAAAAACTGTTTTTTATTGAAGAAAGGTTTGCCTTAATGCTCATTCCAGTAAATTTGGCCCTACACTTTTCAAACAAAGATATGGCGATATTGGGTACCTTGCTAAAAAAAGGAATAAGACTGAGGGAATCTTTGGAGCAGGAGTATAGCTCGCCCCTCGACCTTCAAAAACAGGAGCTGAAAAAACTCCTGATTAAGGCTGCGGACACGGAATTTGGCCGGAAGTACCAATTCGAGGGAATCTTACGTGAATTTAAAAAAGGAGAGGATGATTTTTACGACGCCTTCTCCTCCCAAGTTCCGATCTACGATTACAACAAAATCTACAAAGAGTGGTGGTACCGCCTTAAGAAAGGGGAAGAGGATATCACTTGGCCCGGGGCTATCCGCTACTTTGCTTTGACCTCGGGAACCTCAGGAGCTACTTCAAAATATATCCCTATCACCAAAGATATGGTCAACGCCATCCGAAAGACAGGCGTGAGACAGATACTTAGCCTTTCGAAATATGATTTGCCGAATAAGCTGTTCACAAAAGGAATCCTGATGCTAGGAGGAAGTACGGATTTGGAGTTCAATGGCACTTACTTTTCGGGAGATTTGAGCGGGATTACTGCAGGCAAGTTGCCGATTTGGTTTCAAAGGTTCTACAAGCCGGGAAAGAAGATTTCGAAGAATAAAAACTGGGGTGAAAAACTCGATCAGATTGTCGAGAAGGCATACAAATGGGACATCGGCATCATTGTGGGCGTCCCGGCTTGGTTGCAGATTTTGTTGGAGAAAATTATCGAACGGTACAAGCTGAAAACCATCCACGACATCTGGCCCAATCTCCAGATTTTTGTCCATGGTGGTGTGTCGTTTGAACCCTACAGGAAGGGCTTTGAAACGCTGTTGGCAAAACCACTGATCTATATGGAGACCTATTTGGCTTCAGAGGGCTTTTTGGCTTTTCAGGCTTTGCCGAATCGTAAATCCATGCGCTTGGTGCTCAACAATGGTATTTTCCATGAATTTGTCCCCTACAACGACGATAACTTTGACGAAGAGGGCGAATTGCGGCCAAGCGTCAAAACACTCCACATCAACGAGGTAGAGGAAGGAGTAGATTATGCTTTATTGATCAGTACCTGTGCAGGGGCGTGGCGCTACATGATTGGGGACGTCATTCGCTTTGTCTCCAAAGAAGAAAGCGAGATCATCATCACGGGCAGGACTAAACTGTTTTTGAGCCTTTGCGGAGAGCACCTCTCCATGGACAATATGAACCGAGCCGTTGAAATGGTTTCCGAGCAGATGAACCTCAATATTCGGGAATTCACCGTTTTGGGCTTGCCCGACGGAAGCTTGTTTAAGCACCATTGGTTTGTCGGCACTGACGATCCTGTGGATCAAAAAGTGCTATTGAAACAAATCGATGATAACCTCAAGACGCTCAACGATGACTATGTGGTGGAGCGAAAACATGCCTTGAAAAAAATCGAACTTACTGTGCTATCACCTTCGGACTTCTACGATTGGATGAAAATGCACGGTAAAGAAGGTGGCCAAAACAAGTTTCCCCGCGTACTCAAAGGGGACAAGATGCTGGACTGGCTACAGTTTCTCGACAAGAAAGGGCTTAGCCTATGATGCAGGCCTTTGCGGAGGGACTGAGTATCGGGCTTTTGCTGTCGGCCATGATCGGTCCCGTTTTTTTCACCTTGATCCAAAACAGTCTGGAAAACGGCTTTAGGTATGCAGCAGTATTGGCCTTGGGGATATTGGTTTCGGATCTGATTTATGTCATTCTAACGTACCTCAGCGTCTCTATTTTCGCTTCCAATCCGCATTTTGAAGTGGTCCTCGGGTTCGTCGGAGGACTGGTTTTGGTGGGATTTGGTGTCAGTACGCTGCTAAAAAAACGAGTCAGCCGACCAAGTTCGGGCGGATTTCCACTTCCCAAAGCAAAAAAGCGGACCGGCTTCATGAAGGGTTTCAGCATCAATGGTATCAATCCTTTTGTGATGCTATTTTGGATTTCCATCGCCGGCTTGGTTAATCTCAAAGAAGGGTTTGGAAGGGCAGAAGTTTGGCTGTTCTACACGGGAATCTTGTTGACCGTGTTTGTGATCGACCTGCTCAAAGCCTTTATCGCCAAGCAGCTTTCCCGCTTTGTCACCGCCAAGCTCATGGCCAAGCTCAATTACCTCGTCGGCGTCGTCCTCATTTATTTTGGAGGCAGGTTGATTTGGTTTGCCTGGGAAAAGGGCTGGTGAAGGTTGGCCAATTGGCCGTTGAGAATCGATAAGTCGTAATGTTTTTCCCGATTTCGAAGCAATCGAAATATAGCTAACCCCCAAGCTTATACTCAAACCTCCTCGTGTCTACGACTTTGAAAAGGTCATGAATACCGGGAAAGTTCGGATTTACCAAGAGATTGTGCTCGTCTGGGTAGAAAGAAGGATGAAGCCGGGCAGAAGGTACTTTCAGAAAAGGAAAGGATCGTTCGGTTAACCAAAGCCTTCCAAATTCCTGGGTGGAGTTTCCATGCGGCAACATATCCCAAGTTCCAGGCAGGCTGTCTTTGTCCAATGCACCCACCATGGAGACATCATCTATTCCATAAATGACCACATACCATGGTTCAAGCGCGGCGGCCGTCCCCTTGATGCAGAGGTATTCCAAGGCTGCCAATGCCGCCGAACTTCCGGCATAGATCATCGGCATGCCTTTTGGATTCCATCTGCCACCGGATAAGGAACTGCTGTAGGGCTCTTGGTAGTACTTTTCGGACATCATGCGGTAATAGTGCAGCATGACTAAAGGACATTTCCAAAGTGAAGGGCATCTATTGCCTCATGTACCAACTCAATGCCCGTCAAAGACACCATCAAGTCAGCTGGGCGTGCTTGTCCCAAGGCCAAATTGGGGCTATTGAGCCAAGATTTTAATCGGCTTGGATTGCCAAAATATGCGACCCCCTTTTTGATGGCTTCATCTATTTTGAAAAACTGATAGGAACCCGGAGTACCTATCGGGCTATCAGCTGTCCATCTCGAAACCGTACTCGGAGACACTGATGCGGATTTGGCAACATCGATCATTTTCATATCCAAGTAATTAACAATGTCATTAATCTCGGCAAAAGTCAGATTCCTGTCCAGCAGTGCTCCAACGTCAGTCAGGCTTTGAATATTTTTGAGGCTTTTTAGATAGTACCCGTAGCCCTTTAGGACATTGTAGCTGGTCGTCTTTCCTCCTTTTTGGACCACAAAAGTGCTTGGGGAATCATAGGAAGCCTGAAACTCATTCAACAGTGAAGGATCTTCTGGTGTCAGCTCGGGATACTTTTTTATATTTTTCATATGACAAATTTAGAAATATCATTTGAAAATAAAAAGTGGTTCTATCCCATTTTTTGTGGATTCTATATACCGGGCCTTTCAATCATAGGTTCCTTCTGTTGTATAGAAAAAAGACGTTCTTCTTTGTACAAGGTTATTCATTTTTCTCCCGGTCGATAGGTTTTCTTTGTGTTTTTCAAAACATCTTCGCGATAAAAACTGACGTCCTTGAACTTCCCGAGTGCATACATTTCCGCCTGATCTGTAAAATGGGGAGAACTAGGGTCACCGCTTTGGCCACCGGCTAGTAGGCTCTTTGCCTTCACCTTTTCGCCAAATTCGACCACGGCCACAAAGCTGTTGCCGACATTGCCATACCATTTTTTTGTATTTGGGTAGGGTCGGCTTCCATAAGCTGCCAGTGAACCCCACATGGATGAGTTCATTCCGACGGGGAAACTGGCTTGTGTGTCATCAAAGCGTGGTTCGATCTCTCCTGAAATGCGCTGGAATCGATTCACTTCGCCCCATGGCATTTCCCAGGTTCCAAAGTCGGATTTCAGTCTTTCCAAGGCCTTTTCAAATGCTGCGATTTTCATTTCATCTGAAGTCTCTTTGGCCAAAAAATCAAAGATATAGGCATCCCAGGGACGTTCCAGATCACGTGCATCTGCCATCAATTGATTTGCCCAAAAGACGCCCAAGGTCGTTCCAACGGATTCTACCCCTGTTTTCAAATCCCAAGAAGCCAAGACTCCGAGTGGCTGGAGCAATAGGATTTTGCGAAGATCCGTATCAGGAAGGTTTTCAAAGGCCTTGACCAAGGATGGAACCAGCGGCTTGAATGCCATCAGGGTGGGTTCATAAGCAATGGTAATCAGTGATTCAAGGGTAAGGTTTTTTTGGTCTTCGAGCACCCTCACGGCATTCAGGCCCCGCGCGTTTTCCAAATCCCAAGCCATATAGGCGGGGAAATTTTCCTTCTTTGGGCTGAATCGGCCTGCTGCAGTAAACGGAGTAGAGTTACAGTTTTGAATCCATCCATTCCTTGGGTTGAAGATGAAAATCATCTCATCAAGGCTATGCAGTCCCTGCCAATCTGTATCGGGATTGCTGCCATCCACTGTATTACGCCAGTCGAAATCGGGGTTTCTCTTCGGGATAAAGTTGCCGTGATAGTAGGCAATATTTCCATCCCGGTCGGCATAGACCGTGTTGTTGGATGAGTTTGTCTTCAGGTCCATGGTCGAGCGAAATTCCTGATGGTTTTTGGTTTTGGTACGTGTGTAGGATTGTGTCAATGCTTTCACCCGTTCGACCATCAGTGAAATGGCAATCCACTTTCCGTTTTCTTCCCGAATCACAGGGCCATGATGGCTGTAGTAGGCGACGATCTTCTTTTCGGAAAACCCATCTCCATCTTTGTATTTCAGTGTGATCGTTTTTTCCTTTAGAGGTCGCCAGTCCTCACCGAAGCGATAGTGATACTTCCCCTCCTTTTCTTCCATAGTCAAGGCATAATGATCGATCGCGTCGGCCTTGCTGGACGTATGTATCCAGCTGTTGTACTCATTGAACCCCTGATAAATAAAGAACTGTCCCCAAGTCACGGCACCATAAGCGTTCAATCCTTCTTCGCTGACCATATGCATTTCCGGCCTGAAGTAGAAGGACGTATGCGGATTGATCAGAAGCAAGGCATCCCCGTTTTGGGTAAGCTGCGGTGCGATGGCAAATCCGTTGGAGCCTTTTGGTTCAATTTCGAAATCCCGTTCTTCCAAGGCAATTGCAGAAGGTTCGCCTTTTTCGTAGAATGAGCGCAGCGGATTCAAGGCAATGGTTTCAATGTCCCCGCCGATGCTTCCTTCGCTAAAGGTCAGCGCCATCCAAGGCTCAAATTTTGTGATCAAAAGTGGCTTCACCTCCGGATTGGAATGGAGGTAGAAATTGATCCCGTCAGCCCATGCGACCATCAATTCCTGCAGCCATTTCGGGGAGTTTTTGAATTCCTCCTTCACAATGTCCTCGTCGATAAACAGCTTCATCCGAAGGTCATGATAGACGTGGCTGACCCCTTTTACCTCCGCCATTCTTCCCATGGCGTTGATGTAGTTGCTTTCAACCCGGGTGAAATCATCTTCGCATTGGGCGTAGACCATCCCAAAAACAGCATCCGCATCTGTTTTCCCATACACATGTGGGACTCCCCATTGATCGCGGATGATTTCCGTCTGTGCGGCACGTTGCTGCCAGCGCGCAAGGTCAGTTTGCGCAAAACCAGCAAACGATAAGAAAAGGAGAAAGCTGAAGATCAAAAATCGAGGGAAAACGCTCATGGGAATTTGGGTTTGTGTTGCTAAAATTAACCGAAAGTCATTCCCCTCCAAACGAGAATTATTCAATTGAAATTGCCGGGGAGGCTACTACGGCCGAATGCTGGTAAATGTGCTTCAGCGAGATTTTGGTATATTTGCGCCTTATCCAAAAACCACCAATTATGAAAGCATATGTTTTTCCTGGACAAGGAGCACAATTTCCCGGTATGGGAAAGGAACTTTACGAAGGCAATGAGGAAGCAAAAAGGCTTTTCGAATCAGCCAACGATATTCTTGGATTCAGGATTTCGGATATCATGTTCAATGGTACTGAGGAGGAACTGAAGCAAACTAGGGTGACCCAACCCGCGATTTTCCTCCACTCAGTAATTCTGGCAAAGTGCTCCCCGGATTTCAAGCCCGATATGGTGGCAGGTCATTCCTTGGGCGAGTTTTCCGCTTTGGTAGCCAATGGCGCATTGGCATTCGAAGACGGTTTGAAACTCGTCTACCAACGGGCATTAGCCATGCAGGAAGCCTGCGAAATCAATCCTTCGGGAATGGCGGCCATTTTGGGATTGGAGGATGAAAAAGTGGAGGAACTTTGCGCGGGCATCACAGAGGAGATCGTGGTTCCTGCCAACTACAATTGCCCAGGTCAACTCGTAATTTCAGGTAGCAATAGAGGCATTGAGCTTGCCTGCGAAGTCATGAAAAACGCTGGTGCAAAGCGTGCGCTTCCCCTTCCGGTTGGCGGTGCTTTCCACTCTCCCTTGATGGAACCTGCGCGGGAGAAACTACAAAAAGCCATCGAAAACACCCATTTTAGCAAGCCCATTTGTCCGGTTTACCAAAACGTAAGCACAATAGCTGTCTCAGACGTAGATACCATCAAGAAAAACCTGATCGCGCAACTGACAGGTCCGGTGAAGTGGACTCAAAGTGTCCAAAACATGGTCGCTGATGGCGCGACGCATTTTATCGAATGCGGCCCAGGTAAGGTGCTCCAGGGATTGGTGAAAAAAATCCACAAGGAAGCCGAAGTTTCCAGCATTTGACTTCACAAAGCCCGGTTCAGCCGGGTTTTTTTATTTCAATTTCCAGACTTGGCTGTTGTCCGGGCACTCTTCCAAGAGTTCACTCGCGGATTTTCTCAGCAAAGGATGTATCCAATTTGGCAGGATCTCCGCCAAGGGAACCAATACAAATCGCCTCAAGTGGAGGAAAGGATGGGGAATGGAAAGCAAATCCGTTTCGATGACTTCTTCACCTAAGGCGAGAATATCGATGTCCATGGTTCTGTTTCCCCATTTCTCCTCCCTGCTGCGACCCAGCTGTTGTTCGATGGATTGAATTCCCTCCAGGATTTCCATGGCAGAAAGTTCCGTATCGAATGCCAAAACCTGATTGAGGTAATTTCCGGAGGATTTTCCTCCCCAAGCTTCGGATTCGTAAACGGCAGTTGCTTTAGATGCCGGACCCAAAAAGTCAGCCAGTAATTTCCTGCATTGGTCAATCAAAGCCATGCGGTCGTACAAATTTCCACCGATGATCAAAACCACTTGCTTACTTTGCATGTTGAAAATTGTGTATTAAGCGCATTTACAAAAAACGAGTATTTTAGCCTCAAAATAGAAACTTGTATGAAATTTCTTGGAAACGTCCTCGCAGTGATTGTCGGCTTGTTGGTCTTTTCGGTCATCAGCTTTTTCATCATGGCGGGCTTTATTGCAATGATTGCTTCTTCCGAACAGGAAGTCAGTGTCAGTGAAAATTCTGTCTTTTTGCTCAACTTGGAGGGAAGGGTCCTAGTCGAAAGGGCCAATGAAGATGAACCCGACTTTTCCTCTTTTGGCTTCGGGGGAATGCCAACGGTAGGCCTGATTAGTCTAAAGACCGCGATCGAAGCCGCTAAGGAAAATGAAAATATCAAAGGTATTTACATGAAGGCTGGAACGTTCTCAGCTGGCCAAGCTGGTCTGAAGGAACTACGTGATGCCTTGTTGGATTTCAAGGAGTCGGGAAAATTCATCTATAGTTATGGTGAATACTACACGGAGCCTGCCTATTACCTGTCTTCCGTTGCTGACAAAGTGTACATGAACCCATCGGGTTTGATCGAGCTCAACGGCTTTGCCTCTGAGATTGTATTTTTCAAAGGGATGTTCGAGAAACTTGAAGTGCAGCCCGAGGTATTCAGGGTAGGGGATTTCAAGAGCGCCGTAGAGCCATTCATTTTGGACAAAATGAGCGAGGAAAACCGACTCCAAACCCAATCCTTCCTCAACGACCTCAATAAGGTAATGATTGGAGAAATCGCGGAAAGCCGCGGGATACCTGCCGACACGCTTTTCAATATCAGTAACAAAATGCTGGTGAGGAAGGTCAAGGACGCTGTAGACTTCAAGCTGGTCGATGACCTATGGTACGAAGACCAAGTTATCGATGCCATGAAGGAGAAACTAGGACTCACCCAAGATGACAAAGTACCTACTATAAACGTTAGCAACCTCAACAGCACAGTCAAGACTAAAAATAGGACTTCAAAAAATAGAATCGCGGTGGTAGTGGCAGAGGGCGACATCATGAGCGGAAGGTCAGAGGGCTCAATAGGATCCGAAACCTTTCAAAAGGAAATCCGCGATGCGCGTAAAAACAAGGACGTGAAGGCCATTGTCCTACGGGTCAACTCCCCAGGAGGTTCGGCATTGGCTTCGGAAGTGATTTGGAGGGAATTGGAATTGGCGAGTAAGGAAAAACCGGTGATCGCGTCTATGGGCGAGGTAGCTGCTTCCGGTGGTTATTACATCGCTGCTGCCGCAGACACGATTGTTGCCCAGCCAAATACGATTACCGGTTCGATCGGTATTTTTGCGATGTGGTTCAATGCCCAGGGATTGCTGAACAACAAGCTAGGTATCACGACCGACGTGGTCAAGACCGGCGAGCTTTCTGATATGCTCACACCCACCCGGAAGATCACCGATGTCGAACGCTCGATTTTCCAGGCGCAGGTGGAAGAAGGGTATGATGTTTTCTTGACGAGGGTTGCCGAAGGCAGAAATAAAACGAAGGAAGAAATCATGAAAATAGCGTCCGGACGCGTTTGGACGGGCAATCAGGCAAAGGAAAATGGGCTTGTGGATATCTTGGGAGATTTGGAAGACGCTATCGAAATCGCTGCCAAGAAAGCTGGTGTTGCTGATGACTATCGGGTAGTCTATTACCCAATCCAAAAACCCTGGTTTGAGCGCTTCATGAGCCAATTCACCAATGATGTGCAGGTCATGTACAGAAAACACCAAATGGGTGATCTTTATCCGATATACAATCAGGTCGAGAAACTCAAGACCTACGAAGGTTTGATGGTCCGTATGCCCTACGACATGACAATCAGGTAATCGTAAAGCCTTTTTTGAAAATCTGCAGCCACCTCGAAATGGGTGGCTGTTTGTTTTCCGGGATAGCTCATTTTCCTAGAAGTTGAAGCCCTGAAACCATCAGGCAGTCTCAACATGATTTTCAAATCCTCAACTTGCTTCGCCGCTTCCCATCTTCCCAACATCCTTACTTCCTAGCACCCGTCCAGATGCAATTGCGCGTAAAGACTTCCCTTATGCGCGGCTTGCTGTAGGTCTGCGCAGCCGGAAGGATCCTGAAGTCGAATTTTGGCATGGCCCCGTCGCGCAAGGGCTTCAATATGGCTTGGGTTGCTCTGCAAAATGGTTTCAAAATCCTCCAATGCCCAAGTCGTATGGCCAATGAGTAAAAGTACCAGTCCTCGGTTGTAGCGGGCAGTAAGGTTTTCGGGGTCGTATTTCAGACACATGTTAAATGAACCAGCCGCACCGAGTACATCACCGATTTGGGACCGTGCCATTCCTTGGTAAAAATACACCCCCGCGTGTTTTGGATTGAGTTCTTTGGCGAGTTGGAGAAATTCATCAGCACTGTTGTAGTTTTCATTCATCAACATGGCCCGGCCGAGTAGCAGTAGGATTTCAAAATCCTCACCGTCCTGTTTGGCGGCCAGCAGGAGATATTTCTCGGCATTTTTATAGTCCTCTTTCTTCCAGAATATCTTACCGATTCCAGCCAAAGCCTGTGCGTAAGTTGGCTCGTGGTAAAGAATCGTTCGGTAGTCTTCCACGGCTTTTTCAAACTCCCCCAACTCCTCGTAGGACCTTGCCCTCAAATGAAGGGTCTTTAGATCGTTGACATTGAGAAAGAGACTTCGGGAAAACTCACCGATTGCCTCTTGGTATCGCGCGCTGCGAAACAGTCGCTCACCTTCCGAATAGCTACCAAGGCAAGCATTACAAAACATCAATACCGCCGCAAGACAAAAAGATTTCCTTACCATGTCGGCAATCTACGAAAAAATCGTAATAATATGCAATACCTTAATTTAATTCTATTTGTAGAATTTGAAAACCTACCTTTTTTGATACGTTAAACACTCCATCAGAAAAAGCTGTCCAAATTCAACCCACGTCTGTTGGAAATAGTCTTGTTCCATGATTACGGGACTGCATCAAAGCGTTCCCTTCGTGCTAGGCAGTTGATTGAGCGCCGCAATATCGCGTTTGACGGCCATTTTGATCGCACGGGCAAGGCCTTTGAATATCGCCTCGATCTTGTGGTGCTCGTTTTGGCCTTCAGCTTTGATGTTGAGGTTGCATTTGGCAGTGTCTGAAAATGACTTGAAGAAATGGAAAAACATCTCCGTAGGCATGTCGCCTATTTTTTCCCTCTTGAATTCCGCGTCCCAGACTATCCAAGGCCTACCGCCAAAATCAATGGCAACCTGCGCAAGCACGTCATCCATCGGCAAAAGGAATCCATATCGGTAAATCCCCTTTTTGTCGCCAAGTGCCTTCAGATAAGCTTCACCCAGCGCCAAAGCCGTGTCCTCAATTGTATGGTGCTCATCGATATGCAGATCGCCCTTCACTTCAATGTGCAGATCGGTCCCGCCGTGTTTTCCCAATTGCTCCAACATATGGTCGAAAAAGGGCAGACCTGTGAAGATTTCACATTTGCCGGTACCGTCCAGGTTGACGTTGACATGGATGTCTGTTTCCGAGGTTTTCCTTCTCACGTCCCCTATGCGTGGAGGCATTCGCAGGAAGCGGTAAATCTCATCCCAACTCTCGGTGCAGAAATCGGCACCTTCGGTAGGTTTGCCGATGAAGATTGCCTTTGCCCCCAGATTTTTGGCCAGTTGTACGTCCGTTTTTCGATCTCCGATCACATACGAATTGGCAAGGTCATATCCTCCTTGCATGTATTTGGTGAGTAGTCCCGTCCGCGGCTTCCTTGTGGGAAGGTTTTCATGTTCAAAAGACCGATCGATATGCACATCTGCGAAATGGATATTTTCATTCGCCAGAGTAAGCATCATCTTGTTGTGGGCGGGCCAGAAGTTTTCCTCCGGCAAGGAGTCAGTGCCCAAGCCGTCTTGGTTGGTGACAATAACAAGCTCAAAGTCCGTTTCCTCCGCGATCTTCCGAAGGTTTGAAATTGCCCCAGGGATAAATTCCAAGTCCTCCAAGCTATCAATCTGGAAGTCGGTTTGCGGCTCGACTATGATGGTGCCGTCACGGTCTATAAAAAGTACTTTTTTCATGGTTTGAGAGTTTTTACTAATGACTGGAATTCGGACATAGCTTCCAGAAGACGACGATTTTCATCCTGCGTGCCCACGGTAATCCTGAGGCAGTTGTCACACAGTGTTACTTTGGACCGGTCGCGCACGATGATTTTTTCTCGGGTTAGGTAATCGTACATTTCCTTGGCGGCCGGTACTTTTACCAGGAGAAAATTGGCATGGGAAGGGTAGATCTTTTGAACTAAAGGGATTCGCTTCAATGATTTTTCCAAAACTTCGCGCTCCTTTAGGATCGAAGCTACTACTTCCTTGACCTTTTCAGCGTTTTCCAATGATGCCAATACCCTTTCTTGGGTGAGACCGGAGATGTTGTAGGGCGGTTTGATGAGGTTTAGGACCCGAATGATTTCCGCCGATGCAAAGGCCATCCCAATCCTCAAATTTGCCAATCCCCAGGCCTTTGAGAAGGTCTGCATTACAAGTAGGTTTGGGAACTCGTTTAACTCCGTTGTGAAGCTAGGTTCATCCGAGAAGTCAACATATGCCTCATCTATCACCACCAGGCCTTCAAAACCATTGAGAATGGCCAAGATATCACTCCTTCGCATTTTGTTACCACTCGGATTATTGGGTGAGCAGATGAAAATGATTTTGGTATGCTCGTCCACCGCCTCGAGGATTTCCTTCGGTTTCAATTGGAAGTCTTCCGTCAAGCTCACACGTTTGATGGCTATGTCATTGATTGAGGCGGATACTTCGTACATCCCATATGTTGGCGGTAATAAAAGGACATTGTCCTTGCCCGGCACACAAAATGCCCGCATCAACAGGTCTATCGCTTCGTCGCTTCCGTTTCCGAGAAAAATTTGTTCCTTTCCCACGCCCTTGATGGGACCAAGTCTTTCTTTGATCAGGTGTTGGTAGGGGTCGGGGTAGCGGTTGAAAGCTTCCCCGGTCGGTGCACTGTAGGGATTTTCATTGGCATCCAAGAAAATTCCCTCCTTTCCCGAATACTCGTCCCTTGCGGAAGAATAGGGTTTGATGCTGAGGATGTGTGGCCTCAGCAGTTTTTTTATATCAAATGCCATTATTTCTTTTCTTTGAGGTATTTCAACCGAATACTTACCGCACGCTTGTGGGCGTCTAGGTGTTCGGCTTCAGCCATTTTCTCTATGGTGGGTCCGAGATTTTTGATTCCTTTTTCTGTAATTTTTTGGTAAGTGATTTTCTTCAAAAAACTATCTAAAGACACGCCACTGTAATTCCTTGCATATCCATAGGTAGGAAGGGTGTGGTTCGTGCCTGAGGCATAGTCTCCCGCAGATTCCGGCGTGAAGTTGCCGATGAAAACCGAACCAGCGTTGATAATCTGGGAAACGACTTCGTCTTCATTTTCTACGCAGATGATCAAGTGCTCGGGCGCATAGTCGTTGATCAGCTCGATTGCCTTTTCTTGTTTGGGCATCACAACGATCACAGAATTGTCCAAGGCTTTTTTCGCAATGTCTTTTCTTGGCAGTTTCCCGACTTGTTCTGCGATTTCCTCCTCGACTTTCTTGGCGATTTTTTCGGAGGCTGCGACTAAAACAACCTGGGAATCTACCCCGTGTTCGGCCTGGGAAAGCAGGTCAGCGGCGACAAAAGCCGGCACTGCGCTGCTGTCGGCATACACCAACACCTCTGAGGGACCCGCCGGCATGTCGATCGCGACGCCGTTTTTAGTGGCCAATTGTTTTGCTGCGGTTACATACTGGTTTCCTGGGCCAAAGATCTTGTCGACCTTGGGCACGGATTCGGTACCAAAGGTCAAAGCCGCTACCGCCTGGGCGCCACCTGCCTTCACGATTTTGTCTATCCCGATCAAATCCGCGGTGAATAGGATTGCCGGATGGATGTTGCCTTCTTTGTCGGGGGGGGTACATAAGATGATCTCGTCGCATCCAGCTAAATTGGCTGGAATTCCGAGCATCAGCACAGTCGAGAAAAGTGGCGCCGTACCGCCGGGAACGTACAGACCAACCCGCTGGATAGGCACTGAGCGGCGCATACAGGTGACTCCCTCCATTGTTTCCATCACGAGATCAGGGGTGGCCTGTGCCGCATGGAATGTTTCAATATTTTCTTTGGCTTGCAGGATCGCGGCCTGTAGGTCGGGATCGACAAGAGATTTGGCCTTTTGGACTTCCTCAGCAGATACCAAAAGGGTTTTGATCTGGACATGGTCGTATTCCAGCGCAAATTTCTTCAACGCCTTGTCGCCCATGCGTTTGACCTTCCGCATGATTGGCTTGACGATTTTTTCGATTTCCTTGGTCTTATGGATTGGACGCTGTAGTTCTTTTGCCCATTCGGACCT
Source organism: Mariniradius saccharolyticus AK6 (assembly GCF_000330725.2). Classification (GTDB taxonomy): domain Bacteria; phylum Bacteroidota; class Bacteroidia; order Cytophagales; family Cyclobacteriaceae; genus Mariniradius; species Mariniradius saccharolyticus. The sequence goes on from NZ_AMZY02000009.1 coordinate 181,989, forward strand.
GGAAGGATTGACGATCAGTTTCATAATTGGAATGAAAAATATGTAGAAGCTTTTTTTGAATCAGACAACCATTTTTTCAATTGGGACGACCAATATTCCCTCCGCACCAGCGGCACGGAGTTCCTCGATGTTCTCCCAAAACTGGTCCTCGCTCAACACAGAGTGGACGGATGACCAGCCTGGCTGCGCGAGGGGCAGAATCGTAGGGCTACGCATTCCGGGAATCAAGGCAATGATTTTTTCCAATGCATGGTTGGGGGCGTTGAGCAGGACATACTTGTTGCTTTTGCCCTTTTGAACCGCGTTGATCCTGAAGAGCAAGCGGTCAACAATGGATAGTTTTTCTGCGGAAAGGTTTTTGTTGGCAATAAGAACCGCCTCTGATTTGAAGATTTCCTCCACTTCTTTCAGGCCGTTCATCATCAAGGTCGATCCCGAGCTGACGATATCACAAATCCCATCCGCCAGTCCGATACTTGGTGCAATTTCAACCGAGCCGCTGATTTCGTGGATGTCTGCCCTGATTCCATGTGATTCGAGATAATCCTGAAGAATTCTAGGGTAGGAGGTGGCAATGCTCTTGCCATGGAAATAGGAAACATCCTCATACGCGACTCCCCTTGGAATTGCCAAAGAAAGGCGGCATTTGGAGAAGCCAAGCTTCTTGAGAACGGCTACGTCCTTGGCTTTTTCGACCATCTCATTTTCCCCGACTATGCCTAAGTCAGCCACGCCGTCGGCTACATAGCCGGGAATATCATCGTCGCGTAGGAACAAAAACTCTACAGGGAAGTTTGTGGAAGCGGAAATAAGCTTTCCGGTCCCATTATAAAATTTGATCCCACATTCCTTGACAAGCGATAGGGAATCGTCACTCAATCTGCCACTTTTTTGGACGGCTATTTTCAAAACTGAATTCATGGATGCAATATACGGTTAGAATCAAAATGCTGATGATCATTTTGGAGATATAGGCTGATGCATCCCTTGCATAGCCCTCCATGGGCGGTATGTGTTAAAAGTTCCTCCTTAGGAGGAATGGTGGAAATGATGGACGCCACCGAAAAAGGTGTTGGAGAAACAAGCGGCGGTATCGGTAAATGTCCCGTTCATTGAGTGCGCAAAGTTAAGAGAGGCCTGCCAACATCCAAATTTGTCCTCGCCAACTTTAACATGATTTACATGAAAGGATGTACGTAAAGGATCTCACTTTTTCATGTAGAAATCGTAGCCACCCTTCCGAAGATTGATGCCGTACTCCAGGTAGGCTTTCAGGCAGCACAGGAAATTCATCCATCCTTCGGTGTTGCCCTTCAGCCAGCGAATTCCCGCTTCGTCATTTGGCCTTTCCCTTTCTGTGATTTTCACCAGGGTATCTGCAGGGCCTTTTGGCTCGAGCGATATTTCCACAAAATGGTCCAAGCCGTCTATTTTCCATGAAAAGGACACCAATCGGTCTTGCTCGATTTTGCCGACTTGCACAGGTTCCTCGTCCGGAAACTCGGGAAACGACCAGTAAACTGTCTTCCCTTCTTCCATTCGGGCGCTCCCCTTGGAAATGAAATACTTGGCCATCTTATCAGGATCCACGATTGCTTCAAATATCTCCTCTGCGGGTCGTTGAATCTGATAGGCGACTTGAACTTTCAGTGTCGGTACCATTTTCGAATATCGAGTTTGAAGGAAATCTAGTGATTTTTAGGCTCTTTATGGTCGACAATGATGAGGTCATTTTGATTTTATCCATAAAGGAATCAATTATTGTATCGACGGTTTGGGAGGAGTTTATGATTGGGGTAATTTTCAATTATGAAAAAATTGTTGACACTTATATTTATTTCAGGCTTGTTTTTCGGGGAAATTCAAGGCCAGAATACCGAAGAAAAAATGGTTTCGCAGGCATTCGACAAGCTTATTGTCGGGATGATCAAAGCTGATGCGATGGATTTGTCCTCCGTGGTTTCGGAAGACCTTAGCTATGGCCATTCCTCCGGCGTGATCCAGGATAAGGCAGCGTTTTTACAGGAGGTTGTAAGTGAAAATCCAATTTCCTATCAAACAATCGAAAGAGAAAGCGAGACGGTACAAGTCTCTGGAAATACAGCCATCATGCGCAACCTATTGATCATCCGTGGTCTGAGCCCTACGGGTGATCCGATCAACCTAAGGCTTGCGACTTTGATGGTTTGGAAAAAGGAAAAGAAACAATGGAAGCTGTACGCCCGGCAAGGTTTTAGACTACCTGCTTAAAAAAAAGAGGCTATCGAATCCGATAGCCTCTTTTTTTATCCGTAGATGAGTTTTTTCATGTGGTCGACCGAGATTGGCTTGATTATGTATTCGGCTATTTCTGAAATTTCTTTGATCGGCTCTATATCGTCAGGATGGATCGAACTACTGACCATCACGATCCTGAACTTATTTTTAGTCTTTTTGTCAAACTGTTTGAACTGCTGCAAAAACGACCACCCGTTGGTTTTTGGCATGTGGAGGTCTAAAAGTACCAATTCCTTGTCCCCCCGTTTCTTTGCTTCCGGTTGTTCCAATTTAGAATTGATATAACTCATTGCATGCCCGCCATCTGGGAGGGTGATCACCTCACCTTGAAAGCCAAGGTGATTGATGAGTTTTTTGTGTACATGATTGGTTACGACATCGTCATCAACCAAAATGATCTTATTCCATTTTTTTTGGTGATCCATGGGTGAATCATTAAACGTTACTGGGGGTGAATCTGCGCGATTCTCTTCTATCTGGCTGTTAAATGTAAATAAATACTTTCTAATAATGGAAATTTAAATTGGACTTTTCCTGATAATATTTTTTTTAAAAATATAAGTAACTGAAAAACAGATAAATAAAATATTCCAATTCAAGGATGAACAGAAATTTTCGGCTCACTTATTGCATTTCATGGATTGTAAAATGTAACACAGCCAAATAATTCTGCGTCTGGAAACTTATGATTAAAAAATTAAATTAAACTTTTTATGAAAAATATAGACCTATTCCGATAATTCTACCGAAAAGAGGTCAATTTTACCAAGCCTAGATAAGCAAGCCGATTTTGTTGCCTTTATGCCTGAATTATCCTGAATTCGGGGAAAAAATCATTTACCTTAATTTCTGTTTTCCGCATTGGTTCAGGCCAGTGTTGAAATTCCGGTGATGAATTCCGAGCCACCGTGGGTTCAATAAATCTGAATTTTTATGAATTGTTTTTTATTGCCGATTTAGACCTTTTCGTTCCTCAAACACCTCGCCGGGAATCACAGCTGAAGCCTTATTTCCGAATTGGTTTCTGATGAACGTTAGGATTTCCGCCAACTCAGCGTCTTGGAGGTGGGCAAAAGCAGGCATTTCCTGATTGAAAATCTTACCATTGACTTCAATTTCACCGCTGATACCCTTAAGCATTGTCCGAATGAGTTTCCCTTTGTCGCCAGTGACCCAAGGAGTATTTGCAAGTGGCGGGATCAGGTCTTCTGAACCCATGCCATCAGGTCCGTGACAGGCGAGGCAATGGGTCGCATATAGATTCCTGCCTTTTGTGAGTTCGGCTGGTACTTCTGGATTCCAGTTTTCGTCCAACAAGCGGATGGGTTCTTTTTCCAATGAAAAGACCGGAAGGCTTTTGTCCTGCTCCTGATCTGGTATTTTTCTCAATCGAATGATCCTGTCTGGGCCTTCGGGTAAGCCTTCGTACATCCATGGCTGGAACCTGGGATGCCAATCCCGATTGGAGGTGCTCAGATAGATTTCTCCGGCGTGGCCGATTGAGATGTCCCGAATCCTTCCAAAAACCTGTTGTAGATAAATGTCCTCAGACTCGATTTCATCACCGTTGGTGTTGAGGTGGAGGACCCGAAGCGAGCGGCCCTTCATTGTCGCAAGTAGGAGGCTGTTTTCCCAATCTGGTATGGTTTTACTGCGATAATATTCCAATCCAGCTGTCGCAATCGTTGGTGTCCAGGCTCGAAGCGGCTCAATCACGGTATGGTCTGTACAATACTCAGACTCCTCGGATGTGTCACAGAATCCTGCAACATTAGGCCAACCATAATTTCCTCCTTTCACGATCAAGTTGATTTCATCGTCATTGATAGGGCCATGGTCGGAAGCATAGAGATGTCCGTTCTTTCCCAAGGTCAGCCCTTGTGAGTTTCTAAAGCCAGCAGCCCATACTGGATTTCCTGGAAAAGGATTGTCTTCAGGTATACTTCCGTCAAGCCCAATTCTCATGATTTTTCCTCCGAGGAAGTCTACGGATTGCGATTGATCAACTTTACCAACATCCCCAAGTGAAAAATAAATCAAATCTCCTTCAATCAGTATTCGCGAGCCATTGTGGAAAGTATTGCCGGGCAGGCTGTCCAGCAGAATCAACCTGTTCTCCAATCCGCTTTCCGAAATATCATACCGTACCAAGCGGGACATCACCGATTCCTCGTTGGCATTTTTTGGAATGCCAAAGGTGTAGTGGAGGAAAACATACCCTTTTTCAGGGTGAACCGCCATTCCGAGCAATCCATAGGATTTCTTAGCCAGAACATCGTCTAGCTTCAAGATTTCCCTTTTTTCCAATGTTTGCAAATCCAAACAAAAAAGCCTTCCACTTACTTCGGTAAACCAAAGTTTTCCCTCCTCTGAAGCTTCCAAATCCCATGGGACTTCCAAGCCCGTTGCTACCTCCGAAATCTCCAAGAGAGAATTATCTAATTGCAAATAGCCCAATAGTGTACCAGAGGCAAGTTTTTCGGAGCTCGGTTGACAAGAGTATAAAAAGAGAAGAATGGATGCTAAAAAAGCTGAGCCAAAGGTTTTGATATGGATTTTATGGCAGAATTGGGAGGAGAAATCGGACATAACGGATCTTTCAATCCCTTAAAATTGGAGATTTACTTTGTTTTTCCCACGGGTTTTCGATAATCGGTCAATCACTAAATATGAAAAACCCGATGCCACCCGGATCTCTGATTGTGACATTGTCCACCAGGCCTTCCTCGTTGAAAATTGTGATCTCTTCTGAAAAAGATACGCCAACTTCGCGAAGTTTGGCGATTATCGAAAGGTTGTTTTTGCTATTGAAATAGGTGAGTGAGGGGTTGAAGAAAAGGTGGGGGCAGGACAGTGGCTTCATCAGACTCACAGAAAAATCTCCTAACGAACAGACAATGTATCCTTGTTCTGTCGAACCTCCCGTATGGCTAAGTCCCAAATTCTCAAAAATCAAAATAGACTTGTCCAAATCCATGGTTTCTAGGCTCACCCCGTGAAAATTGCCGAGCATTCCAATAGAGTCGCCACGCTTTCCAGTTTGAATGGGTGGTTCCTTTTCAATCAGGTAAATCCAAGTACCTGATGGATCCGCAAGGACATATCCACCGCCAACAGCAATCACTTTTGTTATAAGTTGCAAATGCCCGACTTCTTTGCTCCAATCAGACTTGAATAGTTTGATCCCAGCCCGTGCGAATCGATCCGGATTTATTTCGATATGGGCCTTAGCATCGGTCCAAATGAGGCGCGAATTATCTAAGGGGACAAAACCGATTTGCTCATAAAAATCTTGGCTTTGTTGTAGGTTGGGAGTTGGGGTTTGAATAAGGCAGGCAGATTCCATGAATGGGCTAGGCGAAGATTGATCGATTACAAAAAAAGTTTACTAACCAGCATGCTCGTAGGCCTGCTTCAGCCAGCCGATTACCTCAGCATCGATATCATCCAAAGTGCCGATATTGATTTTATGGGTGCACATCGCGTTGCCGCTAGCCAGCAGCTTCCCACTTGGTTCTTGACCTTTATAGTTGATGCCAATTTCGAAGCGGGTCTTGGTGATTGGATGGAGTAATGCGAATTGCTTTTTTCTCCGCACGCTGACGTTGGCCATTTTCGGGGCAAGTTCAATGTCTGATCCGAACTTTTGGATTTCAGAAACAAGCTTTTCATAAATCGGAAGAAAATGCTCTTTTCCTTTGTATTGGTTTTGAATCAGATCGTCTTTGTTTTCAACAGACCCTGCATCGGATTTGAGCGTTTTCAGCGCGATTAGGTTTGCAAATCCATGGGTAAGCCCGATTTCCTCTTTGAGGTACTTCATTATCTCCCCGTGTTTCGCGAAGGATTTGCCCTTGACGGATTCGATCCACTCTTCGAGGGTTTTTCCAGTGTTTTTCCGGAGGTTGTCCAGCATGGTTTGTTCTGCCTTGTCCATGGTACTTTTTGTGGGGGTTATTTGGAGTTTTTGGTGAAGAATGCCACGATAGCTGTGGTGATTAGACCCATAATGGGAGCGCCAATCAAACCCTGGATGATATAGCTTTTGAGGTTGAAATAATCCTCCGCAGCTGCCAGCGTTGATTTGTCATTAGACACGGCATATTGGATGGCGTTTTCGAAGTAGTATGGTGTGATGATCGAAGAAGTGATCAATTGAGTAAGTGGGCTAATGATGGTTACGATCAGGGTTACCACCATGCCCGCAACGAATCCTTCCATATAAGTCATTTTGCCACCGTAGTAGTTTTTTCGCTTGTCAAGGAGCGCCAATACATATACGGTAATGGCTGGGATGGCGATAAAATTGGTGTAAACCGCATGCTTGTCGATATGCGTATCGTGCAAGCCAACCATGCGCTCCAATGCCATCCATACGAGTGACATTCCTGCAAACGCCAGGGCCCATTTCAGTTCGATGCTGTATTTTTTCATGATTATTAGGAATGTGAAGAGTCAAAATTGATCATCCAATTAACGCCGAATTTGTCCTTGACCATCCCAAAGTAGGCGTTCCAGAATGTGTCCGCCATCGGCATCACGACATTTCCTGCCTCGCCTAGTTCCTTAAAGATCCTGTCTGCTTCTTTCTTGGAATCAGGACTGATTGAAATCGAAAAGTTGTCACCAAAACTGACCGGCTGATGCGGAAAAGTATCTGAACCCATGAGTGATGTCTCCTTACTGATGGGAAGTGTTACATGCATAACTCGGTTTTTGTCCGCTTCCGACAGCTCAAATCCGGGCTGTGGCGGCATTTCTCCAAATAGGTTGAAATCGGAGATTTTCTGTTGAAGTACGCTAGCGTAGAACTCAAATGCTTCTTTGCAATTTCCGTTAAAGGTCAGGTAAATGTTAACAATAGCCATGGTTGGTTGGGTTTAGTTTTTCAATACATACCTGAAATTAAGCTAAATATTGTTGAAAATCCTACGTTGGATTACAATGATTTGGGTAGGCCGATTTTTTCCAAATCGAATTCTCGGGCGAAGTTTTTTTGATCGACAGACAATTCGAAAGAGGAGGAGTCACATATTCCGATTGGTAAGGATTATGAAGGCAGGAGCCTGAAAATCTATGAAATTTTGAGTCTCTTTATTATGTAACTACAGGTCAGGATTTTGGGATTTCATTCTTAGTGAATTTGAGCCACAAAGGGTGATTTTCGAAGACACCATTGTTTTTTTTGTCCCTGACTGTTGGCCAGTTTGTTCACTCATTAAGATTCCTTACATTCATGATTGGATGTTAGGAATGTTTCGCACTAAAGATGGCTGGATTTTGTGCATCGCGTTTGGAATGCTCCTTTTTGCCAAAGTGGTTTACGTTGGATTTTGAAAATTAGGTAGTGTTTATTTTTTGAACAGAAATCTCAAAATAGTGTTTTATGCGCCAAAACTCGATTACCGTTGTCGTTCCGATTGTTCAGGGTAAGGTTTGGGAATTGCTGCTGCGACTGGCCGAAATCAACAAAGAAATAGATCGTGGAACTGCTTCGGAATTTGAGCAATTGGGAGTGGTGCATTTTGCCAGATGGCTTGTCATCGACCACGGCAAGTCGTACATCGATGACCCGACCAAACGTCATCCAAAATTGGTCTTTGTCGTTGATTTTGATGGGAACTTGGCTGAGTTCGTTGCAAAGTTCTGCTCCGAGTCATCCAACACCATTGATAGTGTTTTTTGCTTTTGTGAGGGTTATCCTTCCGCTGAAAACAGGAATCCTCAAAACCGGACTTCGTATTTGCAAAGAAACTTGGTAAAGGACGCTGCGGTGTACATCGGGGCTCCGGGGCGCACTGTCAAGCAGATAAAACAAGAGCGGGAACTGCGGGACGCAATCCGGTCCTTTCTCGATTCAAAGTCCTGGGTAGGTGTTTCCGCCAAATCAATCCATCAACAGGTAAAATCACATGTGCTGGCAGATTCTCGGTTTGATTTTTTGAACAAATCAACGGTCAGCCTGCCGAAAATAAACATTCCCGGACTGGTCTTGGTCGGATTGATTTTGATTTTGTTGCTTCCTTTGATCATCGTTTGGTTGCTGATTGTCCACTTCTTCTATGAGGTGAAGGATAAAAATTTCACTATGAAACGTAGTGGGCTCGACAGCGCCTATATGACAGAATTGGAGTCCTATGAGGATTTTAAGTACCAAAATCAGTTTAGCCAGCTGGTAGACATGAAGACCGGCTGGGTCAGATTGGCTACCATCAAGGCTATGTTTCTGCTTTCCAGAGGATTGATCAAGACAGTATTCGTACAGGGCAAACTCATGGGAATACCGACGATCCACTTTGCGAAATGGGTCATGTTTGAGGACAATTCCAGGGTTTTGTTTTTCAGCAATTTTGATGGGAGTTGGCAACAGTATTTGGGCGATTTTATCGATAACAGCGGTTGGGGCTTGACGGGGATTTTTTCCAATACAAAGGTGTTTCCGAAGACAAATTTCCTGCTGACCGGCGGTGCCTATGACGAGGAGCATTTTCTTGCCTGGAGTAGAAATTCCCAGGTTGTCACCCAGGCGTGGTATGCTGCCTATCCCGACCTATCTATCAAAAACGTCAACAACAACACAAAAATCCGGTCGCTTTTGATGCAGTCGCTTTCTGAAAGGCAGGCCAAGAAATTCCTCAAACTTATTTAGACGAAGCCATGAACGTATTAGAACTCGAAGACATCCAAGGTTACGTGGTCCGTGGCTATGCGCACATGATGTATTCCAGGTTTGCCTATATGAAGATCACGGATCCTAGGGCATTTAGGAAATGGTTGTCTTTATCATGGCCAGATTTTACGACTGCGCAACATGTCCCTGACAAATCCAAAATCAATGACACCCATTTGAATATTGGGTTTACCCACGCGGGTTTAAAGAAATTGGGAATGAAAGCTCAAAATCTCGCTGCCTTTTCGAGGGAGTTTCGTGAGGGCATGGTTTCTCCCCATCGGACCCGAATTCTTGGAGACTCGGACAGCAGCGCGCCGGAGAACTGGATTTGGGGTGGCCCGAAGACAGATGAAATTCACCTTTGCCTGATGGTTTTTGGTAGGGATAAAGGACATAAGGATGATTTGGAGCGGGATAAAGCTGTTTGTATCCGCTATTTCGAGCAATTGGAATCCCGTTTCCCAGATATGGGCGTGGAGGTCGTTTATTCTCTCGATGGAGCAACCCAGCCAGACAACAAGGAACATTTTGGATTTCGGGACGGCATCTCCCAACCTATCATCGAGGGCTCAGGAAGAGTAGGGTCAAAAGACGATGTGGTCAAGGCTGGCGAGTTTATATATGGCTACCGCAACGAGTTTGGGGTTTATCCGGATACCCCATTGTTGACAGAAAACCAAGGCAATATGAACCTGCTTTCAACGGATGCCGAAGGGAGTGGAAAGAAGGACTTTGGACGAAACGGTACCATGATGGTGATGCGGCAGCTACAGCAGGATGTAGAAGGTTTTTGGACATTTCTGAATGAAAAGACAAAAAATGCTGATGGGTCGATCAATGAAGCTGAGAGCCTTAAGCTCGGAGCAAAGATTATGGGCAGGTGGCAAAGCGGGGCACCGATTACGCTGTTTCCCGAAAAAGATCCCGGTGTCATCAGCGATATCAACGATTTTGGCTATGCGAAATTTGATAGCGACGGACTTAAGTGTCCCTTTGGTTCACACCTGCGAAGAACCAACCCCAGGGACAGTGTCGATGACCATGGGGTGAAAGAATCCCTGAAGCTCAGCAATCAGCATAGGATCATTCGGAGAGCAAGGCTTTATGGGGAGATTTTTGAGGGCTCGCCGACAAATAGGAAGCCAAAGGGTGAGGTCGGCTTGCTTTTCACTTGTTTCAATGCCGATATCAGTCGCCAATTTGAGTTTTTGCAATACACCTGGGGAAATCTTCCCAAAATCAAAGAGCTCTACAATGATCCCGATCCGATCATTGGAGTCAAGGAAAACCCCAAACCTGGAGAGGAACAGAATTTCACGATTCAAGATGTACCGGTGAATCGGACGATTTCAGGATTGCAAAGATTTATCACCGTAAGGGGAGGGGCTTACTTCTTTTTTCCGTCTATCAGCGCAATCAGATACTTGGGGACGATTTAGACGAAGCATTTTTCGCCTAATTCACTCAATTTTGCTCATTTGGAGTTGATAGGGATAATTCTCTTTTGGGAAAACCAGCTTGGACTTTCCTAGTCGTCATTCCTCCAGATATGCTTTTGCGTTGTTGAGGCCGTTTTGCAGGTATTTTTTTAAGAAAACCGGTGCAAAAAACGAGAGGAATAGGCGGGCAAAGAAGTTCTTGTAGGTAAACGTATAAGTCCAACGTAACCTCGTTTTGCCATCCACGGTGTCAAACCACATTTGCCCGTAGGTCTTGTTCGTAAACCGCTGGAAAATATCGCTGAAATCAGTGGACTGATAGGCATAGTGGGAATAGTGATGGACCGTAATGAGTTCCTCAATCAGGGTGGCTCCGTCTCCCCGCTTGACCAACCTGTTGTCGCCTACATTTTCCCAGTTTCCACGCAGGGTTGTCACGTTGATGATGCCATAGATCGGCCCCGTTTTAAGCAGCCAATTGGGCAACTCCTTGACGCTTGATACATACATGTAGGCCTTTTCCTTGCTGCAATTCACGATCACTTCGGCAGTTGTGCTGATGGTATGCTTCTTTGGGACTTGTTGATCAATCGTGACCTTTGTATTGGGTTTGTTGATATCGGACAAGAAATCATCAGAGTCAACGGGCTCGAACATCGGCAGTTTGTTGGCGTCATGCCTGAACTTGGACATTACTTCATATACACGTTTTCTTACCCGATTGAAACTTCCCAACGGGCGGTGTTCGGGCAGCGAATGCCATGGATTGAAGGACAGATTGTCCCCAAACTCGAGCTGGCCTTCGGAGTCAAAAGTCTGCGCGTAGATGGTTAGCGTGGCGACTTTGACAAACTGCGACGTCCAGGCCACCGTAGGGTCCTCGATCGGCATGGCATCCGCATCGGTCTGGAACTGGACAAAAAAGTCAAATTTGGCGATGTTATCGGTAAGGGTTTGCGCAAGATTGTAGCGTAGGTAATTGTAGTCCTTGGTATTTTCGACCACGATATTGTTGTTGGGCGAAGGACGAAGATGGTATTTTACAGCTTGGTTGACTGTGCCAAACTGGTAAGGCTGTGTACTCCAATAGGGGATGGAAAGTGGATTTTCACAGGCGACCATACTTTTTTTAACCCTGAGGACAGTTGACAGGTGCAATGGATTGATGAAATACAAAAGTGACTTGATCTTACTGGCAGCTGTCACTGCCTTGAGCAGTGTATCAAGTTCCTTGATGGTTTTTGCAAAAAATGTCTCCGTGCTCATCAAGAGAAAGTCCTGGGTTTGGTACTGTCGCTCATCGGGAAGTAGCTTTTCACCCGGCACTCCCAGCAGCTTGATGGCGACTCCGCGGATATCCTTTTTGCTGTCTTTTTGGGGGATGGTAATGCCATTGGAGAATCGCACCCAGGCATGGTAATCTTTTTCCTCGGCAAATACGCCCACTTTCAGGTCTTTAGGCAGGTTTTTTTCGACACTGAAAGTTGCCTTGACGCAGCCATGCATCTTGGTATGTACTTGCCTCAGCATTTTTTTGTCTTTGTATAGGCGCGTGACCTGTGCCTCAAATTCCCCGACCATTCTCGCTGCGATAGTATCTTCGTCGGCGGAAGGATACTCGTGGCCAATTTTTTTGGAAGCTGTGGTTGCCATTTTTTCGATTGGAAAAAAAATTTAATAGCTAGGATTTATAGTGGAAACATCATGAAGGTAGGTAAAAATTAGGCAACTTATTTTCGTGGCAGAATTTTATTTTAAGTGTATTCGAAAGAAAATCATACTATATTTATTTCTGGCTAAGTGTAGAATTTTTGGCAACCTTGTGCTCGCCTGGCCAATATGAAAAAACAGTCATCTTATTTCAATATCCGATGGAGTGGCAGGTCCTCTATGAAGGCAAATTCTTCGATATTCTGCATTCAGAATCATTTCTGGAACAAAACATTGCCCTAAAAAAGGCTTCGCAGGTGTCGATTTCCCAAGTTGCCCTGATGAAGTCCAATAACGAAGCTTCATTCGTTGGGCAACAAATAGATGGCTTCAGGAAAGTCTTGGGAAGTGAGGGAGATAATGCTGAAATCCGCCTAAAGCTCCAGTTTGTGCATGGGAAAACGCTTCGTGAGTTTGCAGCTACCAATCCAAGCTTCGGGGAAAAACTGAGGGTATGTATAGCAATTTCCAAGCGACTTGCGGAAGTTCAACGGCAGGACATGGTCCATCTCAACCTCAATCCCGACCATATCCTGATTGAGAAGAGCACACACCGGATCTATTTCATCAGTCTTGGCATGGCTGCCAAGATTAGAGGGAAGATTGGCCTTCAACATCGACTGACATTCCCCGAGGCCGACCAAGATTACATCGCGCCCGAACAAACCGGAAGAATAGGTGCTTCCATCGGATTTTATACCGATATCTATTCTTTGGGAGCGGTGTTCTATTGGCTTTTTACCGGTTTTGCACCCTTCGAATCCAAAGAAGGAGCGGCAAAAATCCATGCACATATCGCATTGACACCAAGAAATCCTGCTGAGTCCGTTGATATGCCACTAGCGTTGGCAGATATCATTCTCAAAATGCTAGAAAAGGACCTGCAAAACAGATACCATTCGGCGATAGGCGTGTTGCATGACTTAGAAGAAGTATTGCATCAACTTGAGTCTAGAGGTGTAGCCGAAAAGTTTGAACTCGGTACCAATGACGCATCAGGTGTCTTGAGGACGACCGATCAATTGTTTGGAAGGGAAGTTCAAATCAACCAATTACTACAATCATTCCATCGTGTGATGGAAGGGGAGAAGATATTGACACTGGTTTACGGAAATTCAGGTGTAGGAAAGTCAGCCTTGGTCGAAAGCATTTATGGCAGGGTACTCAGTGAGGGCGGACTTTTTACTTCGGGCAAGTTTGATCAATTGAAAACAGATACGCCCTATGCGGCTTTTTCACAGGCTTTGGGCAGGCTCATGGCGCAGCTGCTAATGATGAATCAGGAAAACCTCGCCAAGTGGAAAGAGGAATTCCACCGGCTGCTACATCCGGTCGGCAGGGTTCTTTATGATGTGATTCCTGGACTGGAAAGTATTCTTGAAAATGAACCCGAATTACCTGTATTGAATGGTCTTGAGGCCCAACTGCGGTTCAATTATGCGATGAATAATTTCTTTCAGGTATTTTCAAGAACCGGAACTCCGCTCGTGATTTTCATTGATGACTTGCAGTGGAGCGATGTCTCATCATTGTCTTTGATGCGAAATATTCTTACAAGCAATGAAATTCAAAACATCCTGTTGGTCGGAGCCTATCGCGACAATGAGGTCACTACAGGGCATTTGTTTCTCCAATTCAAGATGGAAATCGGGGAGATGGGCTTCCAACCTGAGGAAATCCACCTCACTAACCTTCAATATGGGGACATTTATCGTCTTGTAACGAGCAGTCTCGGTAAGTCAAAAAAGCCCTTGGATGACTTGGTGAAAATTGTGGACAAGAAATCCGGTGGAAACGTCTTGCTTGCGATTCAGTTTTTAAAGGCCATTTACAACAGTGAAAGGCTCTTCTTTGATAGTGCTTCGGGAAGTTGGAAATGGGATGAACAGGAGTTGATCAACTTCAATGTGGATGGTGATATTGTAGACCTTTTTTTGGACACCATCAAGGAACTTCCCAAAGACACGGCGACACTCCTCAAACTTGCATCCTGCAGAGGAAACAAATTTCGCTTGGAGGAACTGGAAGTGATCACTGGCTCAAAAAAGGCGAATATCTCAAAGGATTTGCAGCCCGCTGTTGATCTTGATCTCGTCATAGAAAGTCACGATGGATACATGTATTTTGTACACGACAGGGTCCAACAGGCTTTTTATTCCCTAAATGATGACTTGGGCAAACAACGCCATCACCTCAAAATCGGCCGCTTGCTCCTGGAAAACGCTTCAGACCAAGAGTTGGCTGAAAGCATCTTTGATATCGCCAATCAGTTGAATTTCGGAAAAGCCCTAATCACCGAGCCTTCGGAGTTGCACCGGCTTTGTGAATTGAATATCATGGCGGGTGTCAGGGCCCAAAATGCAACTGCCTATCTTTTTGCACTGCAATATTTTCAAAATGCCATCCAGCTGCTTCCTGAAAATTCCTTGGAACTCGATCGGAAATTCACCTACGATTTGTACCTGCATGCGGCTATTGCAGCCAACCAGTGCAATAAACAGGAGCTTTTTGACCAATTTACAGGACTTTTGGATAGGCACGTCTCCGATGTGCTGGATATGCTCAAACTTGCTGAGCTTAAAATCCTCAACGCAAACGTAGCCAACAATCAGAAAAGGGTCATTGAGGTTGGAATAGAAGCCCTCAGAAAGTGTGACATAAATTTAAAACTGCACCCATCCCAAGTTGATGTGCTGATTGGATATTTGATGACCAATATCCGCTTATCCCGATTCAAGGAAGGAGAAATCGAAAAGCTGCCGAGGATCACTGATGAAAAGACGATCATCTGCATGTCCATCATGCATCACCTGTCGCTGGCTGCTTATTTCCTTGAGCCGAATCTGGTGCCTTTGTTCATGTTTGAGTTGATTAGGCTGACATTAAAGTTTGGGTTGGGGCCAAAGTCAGCAGTAGCCCTCGTCGTATTTGGCTATATCAACATTGCCTTTATGGGCAAAATTGAAAAAGGCTTGGAAATGGGGCAATTGGGCAATAGACTGGGGGATATCCTAGGTGACGAAAGCCAGTTTGTTTTCAACAAGCAAGCCTACATCATGTTCATTGCCCAGTGGCTCAAGCATCTGGCAGACAGCATTCCGGATTTGGAGGAGGCTTTCAAAAAAGGACTCGAAACGGGTAATTTTGAATTTACTTCAATTATTGGCCAACTGATTATCTATTGGTATTTCTACGGAGGGATGCCGCTTGAAAAATTGCTCCGCAGAGGCGAGTTGTTGAGCCTTCAGATCGCTCCGCTAAACCAAATCATGCAAATAAAGCGGATCGCCCTATTTAGACAATCGGCAGCTTCCCTGGTAGATGGCGTTTCTGATTATGATATTCTAAAGGGACCGATATTCGACGAGCAGGAGGTCGGTTTTCCAAACGTAGCCGAATTTGGACTCTACTACCACAATCTCTATGCACAAAAAAAGCTGATCGCCTTGGTTTTCAATCAGGATGAAATCGCCTGGAAATATTGTGCGCTGGAGAAGACTTGTCTGATACCCGTGAAAGGTTCCGTGACGGAGACTCTGTTTTATTTTTATGAAAACCTCTGCATCACACCGATATTTGGCAGACGGTCAAAGGACGAACAAAAGCAACTCCTGAAGATCGCCAAAAAGAACCTCAAGTTCTTTAAGGGTTTGTTGAAGTACTCTGAGTCTAATTACCGGCACAGATATGAAGTGATGAATGCCGAGTATGAAAGCTTGCTGGGCAATTATGATGGGGCGCTCAAGTCGTTTACTTATGCGCTGAGGTTTGCGCGGCAAAACAGGTATATCCAGGACGAGGCCATCATATGGGAACGAGCGGGACAGTTTCTGAGACGCCAAAATCAGGATGAAGCCGCAGAGTTCTATTTTTCAAATGCCTACAAGGCTTATTCAAAATGGGGAGCGAAAGCGAAGCTTCAGCAGATGAAGGATTTGTATCACGGAGTAATATCTACCGAGGAAATTGGTGCCAAGTCCACGAATCTGGACCTAAATACAATCCTGAAGACCATCAACCTCATTTCGGGGGAAATGGTCCTTGGAAATATTCTTAGGGGACTTATGGATCTGATTACGGAAAACGCAGGTGCCGACCGGGCGTTTTTGATTGTAGAGGAGAATGGGACCAAAATCATCAAAGCATCGTTGGACGTATCGAAAAACGAGGTCAAGGTCATGCAGGAAATCCATTTTGACCAGTTTGATGAAATCAGCCACGCCGTGGTCAATTACGTCGCGCGCACAGGAGATACTTTGGTATTGGAAGACGCTAGGTCAAAGTTGCCATATTCGAATGAGGCCTATGTGTTGCAGCACCAATTGAAATCGGTAGTCTGTATGCCATTGAAACATGCGGGGGATGCTTTTGCCTACTTGTACTTGGAAAATCGCCTTCTCCCAGGGGCTTTCACGGATGAACGTGTCGAAATTATCCAGGTGATGGCCTCCCAAACAGCCATTTCCCTACAAAACGCCATGCTACTTGAGCGTACGACCCAACTCAACAAGCAGCTAATGCAGGAGGTCGAGGTTCGAAAGGCCGCCGAGACCAATCTCCGTATCAACGAAAAGCGACTCGAGGAATACAACGCCAATCTGGAATCCAAAGTGATGGAAAGGACTATCGATCTGCAGTCCGAAAAGGAAAAATCAGATGAGCTCTTGTTGAACATCCTCCCTAGCGATATCGCGAAGGAACTGAAGGAAAAAGGTACAGCGCAGGCGCAGAAATACGGCAGCGTGACGGTGATGTTTACCGATTTCAAAGGGTTTTCGATCATTGCGGAAAATATGAGCGCCGACGATTTGGTTTCGGAACTCGATTTTTGTTTTAAGGAATTCGATCGAATTATACAGCGCTACGGCATCGAGAAGATCAAGACAATCGGCGACGCCTACATGGCGGTCGGCGGACTCCCGGTAGTCAATGATAGCCACGCCGTGAATGTCGTGCGTGCAGCGCTTGAGATCAGGGATTTCATGGACCAACATGGCAAAAAGCGGGCGGCCCAAAACAAACCTGTTTTCGAGGTTAGGATAGGGATACATACCGGAAACGTGGTGGCAGGCATAGTGGGACTGAAGAAATTTGCCTACGATATTTGGGGAGATACCGTGAACCTTGCCGCAAGGATGGAAAGCAGCAGTGAGGAAGGCAAAATCAACATATCAGGAACCACCTATCAGCTCGTGAAAGACTATTTCCAGTGCCATTACCGCGGCAAGATTTTGGCAAAGAACAAAGGCGAAGTGGATATGTACTTCATCGAAGCACCAAAGCCTGAGTTGGTGTCAGCAAATTGAGTTTTTAGATGGCAGGAGGAGGGGATTGAATTTTTTTGTAATAAAGAATTGAAGCCTTAGAAATAATCAATCCCTGATTCGTAATTTGTAGCTTTTCAAATACTAAAAGTCTTACAATTATGAAATGGCAAGGCAGACGTCAAAGCACAAATGTGGAGGACCGTCGGGGTCAGTCGGCAGGTGGCGGAATGGGCAGGGCAGGTGGTGGGATGAATCCCTTACTGATTGGCGCATTGGGCAGGTTGCTTTTTTCTAAAACAGGTCTGATTCTGGTCGCTGGGTTCTTTTTGGTGATGTGGCTTACGGGCACCAATCCATTGACCTTGATTGGACAGTTTGCGGGTGGTGGCGCGCCAATCGCCCAACAGTCTACCAATTTCCAAGCCAGTCCCGAGGAGGAGGAACTTGCACAAATGACTGCTGTGGTGCTTGCCGAGACAGAAAACGTTTGGAACCAACTGATGGAGGGATATAGAGAACCAAAATTGGTTTTGTTTTCGGAAAACATTGAATCTGCATGCGGATTTGCCTCTTCGGCTTCGGGGCCATTTTATTGTCCAGGCGACGAGAAGGTGTACATCGATTTGAGTTTCTTTCAGGATATGGGAAGGAAGCTCGGTGCACATGGGGATTTTGCGCAGGCCTATGTGATCGCACACGAGGTGGGCCATCACGTACAGCTGCTTGACGGCACACTCGAAAGGGTGCAGTCCATGCGCAATAAGTTACCGGAACCGGAATTCAATCGACTGATGGTCAGGCTGGAACTGCAGGCGGATTTTTACGCAGGGGTGTGGGCACATTATGCCGATAAGTATTCCAATATCCTGGAACCCGGAGATATTGAGGAGGCGCTCAATGCGGCTTCCTCAGTCGGAGATGATCGGCTTCAGAAGCAAGCCAACGGAAGGGTTGTCCCTGATTCCTTTACCCACGGTACATCGGAACAGCGGATGCGTTGGTTCAAAAAGGGGTATGAGACCGGCGATCCTAGCCAAGGGGATACCTTCAATGCCAGCAGGCTTTGACCTAGACTTGGCGTACAACAAAAGTTATGTACTTTTTTTGCCTGAAGAGTGGCAAATAGGAATGTTTTGACGGTTCTTTTTCAATTATATTCGCAGCGTCTAAACCACATCTATTATGGAAATTTTCCTTCAAACAGAAACTTGGATTGCGCTTGCTACATTGACATTTTTGGAAATCGTCCTTGGCGTGGACAATATCATTTTCATTTCAATTGTATCCAACAAACTTCCCGAGTCACAACAGGCGAAGGCCAGAAACCTGGGCTTGCTGTTTGCACTGGTATTTAGGATTATGCTTTTGTTGGGTATCAGCTATATCATACAGTTTACCCAACCGATCTTGACGGTTTACGACTTCGAAATGAGCGGTAGGGACTTGATTTTGGCATTTGGCGGCTTGTTTTTACTTTTCAAAGCCACGCTAGAAATCCACCACAAGATGGAGGGTAAGCCACAGGAAGTCAAAAAGAACTCAGCCAACGGATTTGCGAAAGTTGTGTTCCAGATCATCTTGTTGGATTTGGTTTTCTCCTTCGACAGTATCCTGACTGCCATAGGATTGGTCAAGGAAGTCTCCATCATGATCATTGCGGTGACCATATCGATCGGCGTGATGATGGCCTTTGCCGGAAAAATCAGCCGCTTTATCAACAAGCATCCGACATTGCAGATTTTGGCACTTTCCTTCTTGATGCTGATCGGATTTATGCTGTTGCTTGAAGGCTTCCACAAAGAGATCGAAAAGGGCTACATCTATTTCGCCGTATTCTTTTCTTTGGCTGTGGAACTTGTCAACATGCGCATGCGCGGAAAGTCCGACACACATCCTGTGGAGCTCAATCCGCGATTGAAGGAGTCAAAGTAGCGTTCAGTTGGCGGAGGTCGGGAGGCAAGTAGTGGCCAGTTATTGTTTGGCTGCAATCAGCTATTTGAATGCATGATGTAGAAGTAATGGTATTTGTATATCAGTCTACGCGTCAATTCAGCATACCTATGAATCATATCTCAACCAAAATCCCTTTCATCATATTGTCTCCCTGCCTGTCCACTCATTATCCAATAACTCAATAACCAATAACTATCCCATCTCCCATGAAAATCCTCATCATCGACGATATGCACCTTTCGATCATCCCTATGCTTGAGCAGGATGGGCATGAGGTACACTATCGGCCGGAGATAAAAAGGGAGGAGATCCTTGCGATAATCGGAGACTACGAAGGCATCCTAATTCGTTCCAAAACCCCGATGGATCGGCCGCTGTTGGGCCAGGCAAGCCGGCTGAAGTTTATTGGTAGGGCTGGCGCAGGCCTAGAGAAAATCGACTTGGATTACCTTGCCCAGCGCGAAATCCGGCTTTTCCACGCTGCGGAGGGCAATCGTGATGCAGTCGGAGAGCAGGCCATTGGAATGCTTTTGGCTTTGTTCAATCATTCCGTCCGGGCAGACCAACAGGTGCGGAAAGGCATTTGGAAAAGGGAAGAAAATAGGGGAGAGGAATTGGGTGGAAAGACCGTCGGCATCATTGGATACGGCAATATGGGCTCCGCTTTTTCTCATAAATTGAGAGGATTTGGGGTTAGGGTGTTGGCCTATGATAAATACAAGAGCGGATTTGGCGATGCTTTTGTACAGGAAGTCAGCTTTGAAACATTGCAAGCTGAAGCAGACGTGGTCAGCCTTCATGTGCCCTTGACACCCGAAACCAAAAACTGGTTTACAATCGATGTCCTTAGAAAATTTCAGAAGCCCATTTACCTGATCAACACGGCCCGTGGTGAGATTATTACATTTGAAACCTTGAACAGGGCGCTGGATGAGGGCTTGGTTCGCGGGGCAGTTTTGGATGTCTTGGAAAACGAGAAATTCGAGACTTTCACTCAGGGGCAAAAGCTGGGGTTTGAACGATTGGCAGCAAGGGAAAACGTCATCTTCAGCCCACACATAGCAGGCTGGACGCACCAATCATACCAAAGAATCAACGAGGTATTGGTGGAAAAAATCCGTGCCCATTTCTCCTAAATCGTCATTTGGCGAAATTTGCAAAAGACACTTTTTTGGTATTGGATTGCTTTGTCGGGCTAATCTTCTTACCTTTGGATATCCAAAATTTAAAAGGAGACAAAGAAACGGTTTCAGCAATGAGACCGTTCTTTTGTTTTTCTACGGCTTAGTAAATTGAAAGAAAATGGGAAAAGTGCAGTATTACACTGAGGAAGGCCTGAAAAAACTGAAGGATGAACTTCAGGAATTGAAGACCAAGGGAAGGATAGATATCGCCCGTCAGATCGCCGAGGCGCGAGATAAAGGGGATTTGAGTGAAAACGCCGAGTACGATGCTGCCAAGGATGCGCAGGGTCTGCTGGAACTGAAAATTTCCAAACTGGAGGAGATCGTCGGCAACGCACGGGTGATGGACAATTCCAAATTGGATACATCCAAGGTGGGCATTTTGAGTACCGTCAAAATCAAGAATGTCAAAAACGGAATGACGGTTTCCTATACTTTGGTATCGGAAGAGGAAGCTGATTTGAAAAACGGGAAAATCTCCCTTGGCTCTCCATTTGGTAAAGGACTGGTGGGAAAGGCCGTGGGTGAAATCGCCCAGATCAAGGCTCCGGCCGGCACATTGGAATTTGAAATCCTCGATATCACATATTAAGGCGTTTTTTTCCCGGGGCCCTGCTCCGGGTTTTTTTATTGATACCCATGGCAACCATCTTCACCAAAATCATCAACAGAGAAATCCCCGCCCATATCGTGGCTGAGGATGAGCACTATATCGCATTCCTGGACATCATGCCTTTGGCCAAGGGCCATGTGCTTGTGGTCCCCAAAAAAGAAGTGGATTACATTTTTGATTTGGATGATGCTACACTATCAGGTCTTCATCTTTTTGCAAAAAAGGTTGCAAAAGCCATCGACAAGACCATCAAATGTACCCGGGTAGGCGTTGCGGTTATCGGTTTGGAAGTTCCCCATGTCCATGTTCATTTAGTCCCATTACGCACCATGGACGACATCAACTTTTCCCGACCAAAACTCAAACTCAGCCAAGAGGAACTTGCAGTGATTGCGGAGACTATCAGGAAAGGGTTTTGAGGCGTCAATGCATCGGAATAGAGGTGTCCTTTTTTGCATAAATCCCTATTATTATTGGGTTTTTTATTGGTTTTCAATTCTTGGGAATTGAGGCATTCGTCTTTTGTGTTTTTTGCGGTAAAGACGCCTTCTCCGACGATTGGTATTGCTTTTAATAGTTTTAGACATATAGTTGGGTCCATTTTTCAATTATAGGTTAGGGTTTGATGTGGGTATTTTTGACTAACAACACGTCAATTTTTAACTACAATTGTGCGGTGTCAGCACAATAAACTCTGACAAAATGCTATGAAAAATTTTCGGAAGATTACAGCTGCTGGAATGATTGCAATGGGCTTGTTATTCCTGTCGAATCAAGCCCAGGCCCAGATTTTTGGTGAGTATCAAAGTGCTGGTTTATTGGGAAAGGGCAAGATCGAGGCGTCCACCCACTTCACAGGAGTAAGTACTTCCTACGGCGGTGAATCTGCTTATACATTTAACGGCCTTGGCTTGCAGGCTGGATTCGGCTTGGGGGAAAGGTTTGAGCTCCGTACCCGCTATGAGCGCCTGTGGTTTGACGGACTCGGTATAGGTGATGGAGGATTCAATAATCTGACATTGGCACCTAAACTTGGCAAAGAAGATGGTCGATTCGCCTTTATGCTACCAATTGTCATGGCATTTGCCGAAGGCGATCAGTCTTTCCAGATCCACCCTACAGTTTTGGTTTCGATTCTTCGTTTGGAAAAAATGAATCTAACGTTTTCGCCAAAATATTTAATTTCACTGGACGAGGGCTCTGAATTCAGTGATAGCTTTTTGGCGCTCAATCTTGGTGCTGGAATTGGATTTTCTGAACAATGGGTACTGAGGCCTGAGCTCGGATTGATGTTTTTACCAGGCGAAGAGGGTACTTTTTTCAATTTTGGTTTGGGTATTTCCCGAAGGATGGGAAATCCAAAGGATTAGGACTAGCCGAGACTTAATGCCAAAATCGAACTGATATCGTTAGATTCCAGAAAAACTCATTTTCCATCAGTATCCTCTTGGCTAGCGGTATCGATTTCAAAAAAACAGCTGATTTCTGTTCACAAGAGGTTTCAATTCAATATTCCAGCGGGCGATTTCAGATGATCGCGTAATCAACTGAAATCGCCCGCTGGCTTTTGTAGACAGATTTATTGACTTCTATCTTTTGCTTGTGTCCTGAATAAAATCCGCCAGATCTTTCTTGAATTTGACCAGCGACGGCATGTGGGTGTACATCATGTGGCCCGCTTCGTAGTAGGTCATAATGATGTTGTTGCGGATTTCCGGCCTGAGTCCCATGTGGTCGATAGAATGCTCGACGCCATAGAACACGGTAGCCAAATCATAGTACCCGTTCATGATCAGCACCTTGACGTTGGGGTCTTTATTCATGGCGTTGGCCATGTCGATGGATGTGTTGATGGCGATTTGGGTGCCCCAGCCTTGGTTACCCTGATGGGACCAATCCCATTTGAAACCAGGCGAAGAATAAGCAGAGGTTTTGTAATTCAGTTTTTTACTGACTCCCAGGTCCCGGTAGAAATAATCTAGAAAACCAGTCGTGTAGGCGGGAGAAATCGCATCACTCTGTGGGTCGGTCGTAGCAAACTGGTTGAGGAGGTTTTCATTGATGCCTTTCCACCGCGAATCCAACCTTCCGGCAGTCATGCCTTCATCGCGCAGAAGCTCGTTGAAAAATTCGCTCGCTTGGACCCGCAGATTCGCCCGCATCCAGAATTCCTTGCTGCATCCTGCGTACTTTACAAGTTTTTCTGCAATCTGGTTTTTCTCAGCTTCGGATATCCGGGTGCCCTTGTAGAGGGCAGGCATATATTCCTCTTCAGTAAATTTCCTCACCTCATCAACGAATGCCTCAAGGTTTGGGTTTTTGTTGGCAATCTTGTTGTGGTACCATGCCGTGGCTGCATAGGTAGGGACATAAACAACATAGGGAATGTCGTCATTGGGTGGAAACGTCAGAGTCCTCAGGTCAAAAACGGCCGAGACCATGATGACCCCATTAAGGGCGATTCCTTTGTCAAGCAAATAGCTCATTACGCCCGCATTTCGGAATGTGCCATAGCTTTCGCCCAGGATATATTTGGGGGACTGGAGCCGATCATATTCCTTCAAAAACTGCATGATAAAAAGACTCGTGGCTCGGATATCTTGATCTACGCCCCAAAAATCTTTGCCCTCAGCCTTGCCAATTGGAATACTCAATCCCGTCCCGATGGGGTCCATCATCACCACATCCGCTATGTCCAAGATCGAGTAGTCGTTGTTGACCAACTCATAGGGGGCAGCTTTGGTGTAGCCAGGGTCATTAACCACGATACGTTTTGGACCCATTACGCCCATGTGCAACCAATAGGAAGAGGAGCCCGGACCGCCATTGTACGCGAAAATAATGGGCCTCTTGGATGGTCCGTCTTCCTTGAAGTAGGCGGTAAATCCATGTAATGCGATCGGATTGTTGTTTTCATCCTTCAATTGGAGCGTACCTGCGCGTGTTTTGAGCGAGTGGGTCGTTCCATTGATGCGGACCGTTTGTGTGGAAGTAAATACTTCTGCTTCGGGAATCGGCGCGTCTTGGGGTTTTTCTTGCGCATTCGCAGTGCCTACAATCAAGATGTAGAGCAGCAGCACGAGTAGTTTTTTTCTCATTGGTGGTTTTTGTCAAAAAGGATTCAGGTCTAATTTCCTTGAAAATAGAAAAATTCGGATGGGAATGAAAATGGAGATTGGTTTGGCTGCTGGATCGGGTATGAAGGTTGGATTCCGGATTCTCGAAATTCCCGATTGAAAGAGTCGTCTGTGGGAATGCCTCTTTAGTCGGAATAATATTCTTGCGCAGAGAGCATCAACTCAAGATTACTGAATCTGGATTTTTATGTAAAACCTGTTCATAACGGAATTTGGATCCCAAGTTCTGCGATAAATCAGTTCCAAATCGGTTTCGCCTGACTTGAGCGCCTCGAATTCAAATATCATCAGACTCCCCAAACCGATTTTTTCGCTTGTATAGCGTATTTGGTCCTCATAGACCATCAACAGCATCGAAGGATCAATTTTCGTGACTTCCCAAATGTATCCTGTGCTCGGATTACTTGTGAGTTCAATCTTGAAATGCTCTTTTGGTTGGAAAAGCTGTTCGGATCCGTGGTTTGGTTCGCTCAAAGTCTTCATGCGCTTAGTGTCAAAAGTATGTGTTCAATAATCCTCAAGATCCCTTTTTAGACAGGTTCCCACAATTGCAAAAGGAAAAACCTTGTTTTTCGGCGAAATCCGAACTCTAAACCTGGGAAAGAGCGTACCCAGCCTATTGATCTTCGGCAATTTCCCATCAAAGTAAACCTGAAATGATTCTATTTTTTCTTTGAATAATTCTTAAAAGGTAAAAATTTTTTCCATCAAATGCTAAGCTTGCAGGCTCATTTCCGCAGCTTTTTCATTCTTGGCCGATTATCCGTTTCACAAACGACTACACCCGACTATAAACGACAAGATACCGATAAGTTGGGTTTGCCTTTCCCAACTTTGGACCATTGGTTTAATGACCAAATCTGAAAAAGTTTTAATCAAACCATAATGACAATGAACAGAATGAGAAATCAGGTGCAGTTGATCGGGAGATTGGGCGCCAAGGCAGAAATTAACCATTTTGAGAGCGGCAGGGTGAAGGCTTCATTTAAGCTCGCCACCAAGGAGATCTACAAGAATACAAAAGGAGAAAAGGTCGAGGAAACCACTTGGCATAGTCTCGTGGCATGGGGATCTGCCGCCGAAATCATCGAAAAGTACACAGACAAAGGGAGCGAGATCATGATTTCGGGCAAGCTTGCCAACCGCTCATACAATGATAAAGATGGAAACAAGAAGTACATCACCGAAGTCCAGGTGGATGATGTTCTTTTGCTCGGCGATAAAGTATCGACACCCTGATATTCAGTAAAGTAACGACAAGTAGCTCCAAAGATTTGGGGTACTTGTCGTTAGTTTTTACATTTTTTACTGCGTTTTTTTTCATCCTCTAAGATTCAGACTAGGGTCTATTGGTTTTTGGTTTAGCTTGAGGGTCAAATTTAGGTCCCGAAAACTTTGCGGCGGCCTAACAAAAGCATCCATTATTGCCTATTTTTGCAGCTCAACGACCTATTAAACATGAAAAAAATAGCTGTTTTTACTTCTGGAGGTGATGCCCCGGGTATGAACGCCTGTATCAGAGCCGTCGTCAGGACGGCGATTTTTAGAGGATTGGAAGTGTACGGAATTTCCCATGGATATGATGGGATGATCAAAGGCAGTATCAAAAAGATGCAATCACACTCAGTGAGCAACATCATCCAGAGGGGCGGGACGATTCTGAAAACAGCTCGTTCTGAGGAATTTCGGACCAAAGAAGGAAGACAAAAGGCCTTTGACCAATTGAAGGAATTCGGTATCGAGGGGTTGGTGGCGATTGGTGGCGATGGTACGTTCACGGGAGCTAAGATTTTGCACGAAGAGTTTGGAATCCAGGTGATTGGCTGTCCCGGCACGATCGACAATGATATTTATGGCACAGACTATACCATAGGGTTTGATACGGCTGTAAATACGGCTCTGGAAGCCATCGATAAGATTCGGGATACAGCCGCAGCGCACGACCGGATTTTCTTCGTGGAAGTCATGGGTCGGGATAGCGGGTACATCGCAATAGAATGCGGAATCGGCGGTGGAGCGGAATTTGTGATGGTCCCCGAAACCCAAACAGACTTAAAAAAGGTCGTGAAAGCGCTCAAAAACCTTCGAAAAACCAAATCCTCAAGCATCATCGTCGTTGCAGAAGGCGGCGATGAGGGAGGTGCCGAGACAATACTGGAAAAAGTAAAGCAAAAAATCCAAGATCCAGAAAAGGAATTCAAAGTAACCACACTCGGCCATATCCAAAGAGGAGGTCGCCCCACCGCGAGGGATCGAGTATTGGCGTCTCGATGCGGCATGGCGGCCGTCGATGGCCTGATCGAGGGAAAGACCAATTGCATGGCTGGTGTTGTCAATGGCGATGTCGTGTATACGCCCTTTGCGGATTGCATCGGAAAGACCAAGCCTCTCAAAGAGGACCATTTGAAATTGATTGAAATATTGAGTATCTGATTTATGGGATTTATTCCGATTATTCTCACGATGGGAGGAGCGATCCTCCTGTTTTTTATGGCGGTCCACCAAAGTATGATCGCTAAGAAAAACGCGATCCTAAGGCTTCAAGCAGCTGTTTTTGAGGGATTCAAGGTCTTTGGTGCCAGTTATTCCCTGCTGCCTGCGATCTCACCGGACGTTGTCGATCAGATCGACGAAGGTTTCCGTATACTCAAAGCCAAAACAGATGCAAAGAATAACGCTCAATTTGAAGCGAAAGTGAAAATCCCTTACAGGGATATGAAAGTCACCATTGATCAGTATAACCGTTTGGTCAAAAAGAAACCCTACAGCTTTGTGGCCAAAGCAATGGGACACAGAGCGATCGTAAAGTAGCTGGAATCAGGATTCCCCCTTTGATTTATCTGCCTCCAATTTCGACTGCACATATTGGACAATCGCCTCAAATTGGTCTGGGTGAAACCATTTCATTTCGGGATAGCGCTTAAACCAAGTCAGTTGCCTTTTGGCATACCTTCTCGAGTTTCTCTTCAGAAGTCTCACCGCCTCCTCATAGTCATACTCCCCTTCCAGATAAGAGAAGATCTCTGAATATCCCAATGTCTGGAGGGCGTTAAGGTGTCGATTGGGAAATAAAGCCTCGGCTTCCGCAAACAAACCTGCTGCGATCATTTGGTCCATGCGTTGGTCAATCCGCTGGTAAAGCACTTCTCTTTCCCGCTCCAACCCAACCAAGATCGTCTCAAACTCTCTTTTAGCCGTTTTTTTCTGTCTAAAGGCACTGTAAGGTTTGCCAGTGCCTATACAAACTTCAAGTGCACGCATCAATCGTTGGGGATTGTTCAGATCGACCGATCCAAAATAGACGGCATCGCGTTTTTTGAGTTCATCTTGTAGATAGGCGATTCCTTTTTCCTCAAAAGACAAAATCAGCGATTGGCGGATCGCCGGATCCACGTCAGGAATTTCATCCATTCCATGCATGATTACGTCCAAAAACAAACCCGAACCACCAGTCATGATCACCAGGTCATGGTTATTGAATAGCACATGGAGTAGTTCTATGGCCTCCTTTTCGAACCTTTTCACATCGAAGGAATCCCAAATACTGAGGGAATTGATGAAATGGTGGGGCACGCGCGCTAATTCCTCTGGACTGGGCTTGGCCGTCCCGATTTCCATTTCCCTGTAGAATTGCCGACTATCCGACGATACGATCTCAGTATGGAAATAATCGGCGAGTTTGAGGCAAATTTCAGTTTTTCCAACCGCCGTCGGACCGGCAATTGCCAATAAATGTTTATTTTTCGATTTCAACTCGGGGCAAAGTAAACTTTTCCAAATTATTAATAAAAACGAATGAAAGCCAACAAGGTGCTGATCGTTGATGACAATAACCTCAACAGAAAGGTGTTTGAGCATATCATCGGCTTGATGTACCAGTTTGATATTGCTGAAAACGGACAGGTGGCCTTAGACAAAATCCGCAATGGGCATTTTGATTTGATTCTGATGGATATACAGATGCCCGTTTTGGATGGCATCAATACCTTGAAGGCCATCAAGTCCGAGAATCTCACTGATGCTCCGGTCGTTGCAGTATCGGCATTTGCCAACCAAAAGGATAGGGATTACTTCATCTCGATGGGTTTCGATGATTTCATCCCCAAGCCAATCAAACCGAAAATGTTGCTTGAGACGCTGGAGCTTTATTTGAAAAAGAAAAACGCTGAATCCGCAAATATTGAAGCAGATGAACAGTTGTCAGACGATGAGTTTGATCAAAATAAGGTACGGCAATTGCTGAAATATAATTCCTCTGCGAATATCAAACAGGTCTACGAGGAATTTGTCCAAGAATGTGAAACCCTACTGGCAGAGATCAAAGTGCTGGCGGTGAAAAAAGATTTTGAAGCCATCGGGGATAAGCTGCACATTATCAAAGGCAATTCGGGCACCTTTGGGGCAATGGCGATATATACTTACTGCCAAAAATTTGAAAAGAACATTAAATCCCACAACTTTGAGCACACGGCCGAGGAATCCGTGTACTTGGGCTGGTTGATTGATTCCTTTAAAACAAAAATTCAACATTCAGAATTGCTAAATCCATGACGGGAAACAAAAAGGTATTGGTCGCTGAAGACAGTTCAGTAATTATCAACCTCACCAAGAATGTACTCATGTTTGAAAACTACGATATCGTGGCGGTCAAAAACGGAAAACAGGTCTTGGACAGGCTGGCGGTGGAAGACTTTGACATGATCCTGATGGATATCAACATGCCAGTCATGGACGGTATTGAATGCACAAAAGCTGTACGGGCATTGGAAGACAAGCAAAAAGCAAACATACCAATCGTAGCGATCACTGGAAACTACAAAAACTACACCATGGATGATTTCAAGAAGGCCGGCCTGAATGATTATATCCAAAAGCCTTTGGACTACGACCTGCTGCTAGCCACGGTCAAAAAGCACCTCTCCTAAACTGCCGATTTCTCCCGGAAATGACGATCAAATACACCAAAAATTTCCTGGACAAACTAGAAAACCTCTTCGCGTCTTCGGAATACATCCTGAGGTACGAGAAGGGGAATTTCAAATCGGGATATTGTGTCCTCAAGGAAAACAAGATCGTCATCATCAATAAATATTATACCTTGGAAGGCAAGATCAATGCCCTTGTGGATATCATCAAGGAACTTGGTTTTATGCCCAAGGATTTTTCCGACAAGAAGATCCAAGATTTATTGATTGAACTCCAACAAACCGAGCTGAAACTTTGAAAGTGACATTTTTAGGAACCGGCACTTCCCAAGGCGTACCCGTCATTGCCTGCGATTGTCCGGTTTGCAGTTCCTTGGACTACCGGGACAAGCGCCTTCGGAGTTCTATACATTTGGAGATTGGCGAAAAAAGTCTGGTCGTGGACACGGGTCCGGATTTCAGGCAGCAAATGCTGAGGGAGAAGGTCAAGACCTTGGATGCCATAATATTTACCCACGAGCACAAAGATCACACTGCGGGAATGGACGATATCCGGTCCTACAATTTTTTGCAAAAAAAGGATATGCCAGTCTACGCTACCCATTCCGTTATTCAGCAACTCAAGCGGGAATTTGCCTATGTATTTGAGGAAGTAAAATATCCCGGCGTACCGACCGTAAAGATTCATGAAATTGGCTCCGATCCATTCTCCGTGGAAGGCATTCGCGTGATTCCGATCCAGGTCATGCACTACCGGTTGCCGGTGTTGGGGTTCCGGTTTGGTGATTTTACCTATATCACCGATGCCAAATACATAGAGGAAAGGGAACTGGAGAAAGTCAAAGGAAGCAAAATCCTTGTCCTTAACGCACTGCAATTGAACCACCACATTTCCCACTTTACATTGGAGGAAGCCATCGAATTGGTTGAGCGAATCCGGCCCGAAATGGCCTATTTCACGCATATCAGCCATAAATTGGGGACGCACGCCGAAGTGGAGGCCAGGCTTCCTTCAAATATCCGGCTCGGTTACGATGGCCTAAAAATCATCATTTGACATGCATTTCAACTTCCATTTTTTGAAGTTCTTCTGTCCAGCCCTTGAATCCAAAATCAAAGGCTGGTCGGTGATTGAATGCTTTTCCCAAAACAAGGACGAACTCGTGATAGGATTAGCTCAGGGTGAAAATGAGTGCTACCTGAGAGCCAATTTCCTGCCGGTGATTTCCTGCTTGGCGGTTGCGGATGCTTTCAAAAGGAGCAAGAAAAACACGATTTCGCTATTTCCGGAACTCATTGGCCAAAGGGTGGAAGGAATCCATTTGGTCAATTTTGAGCGTGCATTTTGGATTCAGTTTGTGTCGGGAGATCGGCTGCTGTTCAAGTTGCACGGGACAAGGAGCAATCTGATTTATTACAGACAGGACGACGAGGTACCGGTCCGGATTTTCCGAAACGAATTGAAGGATGACAAGGTCCTGCTACCTCAAAGTCTCGAAAAAAACCTGGTCTTGGACCACGCCGCCTTTATCGCCCTTCAGGGAAATGCTTCCCAATTTCTTCCAACTCTTGGGAAAATTCCCCGGGACTGGCTCAAAGCCCAAGGCTACATTGACGCGAGTATAGAGTCAAAGTGGAGCTTGATGCAAAAAATCTTGGAAATGCTGGATTTGCCCTGGTTTTCCATTATTCATGACGACAATCAATATCTGCTGAGCATGCTGCCAACGGAAAAGCCGCTTTTTCAGACATCCGATCCGATCGAAGCTGTGAATGTGCTGTTTCGCTACCGGGTCGTGGTGCAGGGTTTTGAAATGGAGAAAATTGCCATCCAGAAAAAGCTCGAGGAGCAACTCAAACGGACGAAAGCCTACATCGAGAAAACCACTGCAAGGTTGGAGGAATTGGAGGACGGGCCTTCGCCTTCCCAAAAGGCCGATGTCATCATGGCCAATCTGCACCAAATCGGTCCTGAAACCGAGACGATTTCCCTGTTCAATTTTTATACACAGCAGAAGGAGAATTTCAATTTCAAACGGGGCCAAACTCCCCAAAAACTGGCCGAAACGCTCTATCGTAAGTCCAAAAACAGAAAGCGGGAGATTGATCAACTTTATCAGAATCTTTCCGATAAAGAGCAACTTTTGACATTGACCGAAAATATGTTGGCGGAACTCATGGAAATCAATGACCATCGTGGACTCAAAAATTTTGTCAGAAATCACCATTTGATTCCCAAGTCCCAAGAGCAGGAAGAACAGGTTCCATTCAAGCGGTTTGAGGTTGAGGGTTTTGATGTCTTGGTTGGAAAATCAGCCAAGGCAAATGATGAGATGCTCCGAAGATTCGCTTGGAAGGAGGATTTGTGGCTGCATGCCAAAGACGTGGCTGGGTCGCACGTACTTATCAAGTTCAAATCAGGGCTGTCTTTTCCCAAAACTGTCTTGGAAAGGGCGGCTGAATTGGCCGCCTACTATTCAAAAATCAAAAATGACTCCTTGGCTCCCGTGATCTACACCCCCGCCAAATATGTGCGGAAGGTAAAGGGATCAGCGGATGGATCTGTTATGGTGGACAAGGAATCTGTCATCATGGTCGTACCACGAGGACCTCAGGAAGCGCATTGAATCGGAAATCACTTTTTTTTGATCCTGTTTTCCAGTACTTTTCAAATACAACCAAATCCCATCATTCCATGACTTTTCAAGACAAAGTAGTTTGGATTACCGGTGCCTCTTCGGGCTTGGGCAAGTTTATGGCCATAGAATTTGCCAGGCAAGGTGCACAGCTTGCGCTTTCGGGCCGCAGGATCGAGCAGCTTGAAGCCGTTCGTACAGCGGTGATTGCCGCAGGCGGGGTAGGGGAGATTTTCCCCTGTGAAGTGACGGATGAAGCAGCTTTGGAGGAAACTGTAAAGGTTATTGTCGGGCATTTTGGCAAATTGGATGTTACCATTGCCAACGCAGGATTTGGCGTATTTGGCAAAATTGAAAGCCTCAGTGCGGCAAATTGGCGGAAACAGTTGGATGTAAATGTTGTTGGATTGGCAATGACAGCCAAGTTTGCGCTACCCTTCTTGAAGCAGACGGGAGGACGCTTGGTGCTGATCGGATCAGTCGCGGCTTATCTTCCCAATCCGCAAGTCGGCGCCTATGGCGTTTCCAAGGCGGCTGTCCGATCGATTGCGCAGACATTGCACGTCGAGCTGAAGGGAACTGGGGTGAGCTGTACCGTCATCCATCCCGGATTTGTGGACTCAGACATCGCGCGGGTTGACAACGACGGCGTGCTGCACCCGGAAGCTAAAGATCCCCGGCCCAAAAACCTGATGTGGCCAACCGACAAAGCCGCCAAAGTAATGGTCGGCGCAATCGCCAAGCGCAGGCAGTCGTTTGTGTTTACCGGTCATGGGCGTTTCATGGCGTTTATTGGACGGCATTTTCCGATTTTGGCAGTTTGGATGATGGGCAAGATGAAGATGTAAACTTTTTTCCCTTCCGATCAGGAATTATTCCGAAACCGTAGTCGGAATTGTTCCATAAGACATAAATTTCAGTACCAAAGCACAGCGCTATGAATAGACCAGTTTTGCTGATTTTCGCCTGCAGTATTTTTTGTTTTGCAGCCTGCAAACCGTCCACGGAAACCACCTTCCCCAAAGTCGAGAATATTTCAGAATCCGTCTATGCCTCGGGTCTGATCAAAGCTGAAGGACAATACCAGGCCTTTGTGAATGCCAGCGGGACGGTACAGGAAATATTTGTCAAGGAAGGGGACACGGTTGCGATCGGTATGCCGATTTTGTCCCTGTACAACGAATCCACGCGGATAAACCGAGAGTTGGCGGAAGTGGGCAGGGAATATGCGGATCAGCGCGCCAACCAATCCAAGTTGAGGGATCTGGAGCGCGCCATAGATTTGGCCAAAAACAAATTGCTGAATGATTCGCTCCTTTATGCCAGACAGCAATCGCTTCGCAACCAAGGCATTGGGTCTGCGGTGGAATTGGAGCAGCGCAAGCTCAATTTTGAAAATGCGCGCACATCCTATCAAAACAGTGTTTTCCGCTACCAGGACCTCAAGAGGGATATCGAATTCAACGAGCGAAATGCCAGCAAAAATCTGGCTATCAGTAAAGCGCTGGAAAGTGAACTTGTGCTGAAAAGCGAAATGAACGGGATCGTGTATTCTCTTTTGAAAGAAAAAGGGGAAATGGTAACGCCTCAAATGCCCTTGGCGATCGTTGGCAGCGCCCAAGGATTTCTTTTGGAAATGAAAGTTGATGAATTCGACATTGTCAAAGTCCGCCAAGGACAGGAAATATTGGTGACGATGGACAGTTATCGTGGGCAGGTTTTTGAGGCCACCGTTAGCCGGATCTTTCCGATTATGGATGAGAAAAGCAAGACATTTACGGTTGAAGGCATATTCCGAAACCCACCCCCGAGGCTGTACCCAAACTTGACCTTGGAGGCAAATATTGTGATCCAATCCAAGGCGGCGGCACTCACGATCCCGCGTGCATTTCTCCTAAAGGATAGTTCCGTCATCACTGTGGGTGGCGATACCTTATCCCTCAAGCTGGGCCTGATGGACTACGAAAAGGTGGAGGTACTGGAAGGGTTGGATGAAAAGACGGAAATCATCAAGCCCGCGCCATGAAGTTTTCCCTGATCTTGGAAATCGCCCGGGCACTGATGCTGGCCAGGCTGAAGCAGACACTGATTGCAGCGACGGGGGTGGTGTTCAGTATCACCATGTTTGTCGCTTTGTTGGGCTTTATGAATGGATTGAATCAACTGCTTGACGGATTGATTCTGAACCGAACACCGCATATCCGATTTTACAATGAAGTGAAGCCCACCGAAAACCAGCCGGTGGATATTTTTCAAGGCCTGGCAGATTCATACAACATCATTCGCTCCGTCAAGCCCTCCGCGAGCCGCGTGAGTATCCACAACAGTGCGGCAATCATGGAGACTTTGAAACAAGACGAAAGGGTCTTGGGCGTTTCTCCGAAGATATCCGCACAGGTATTTTACAATATCGGAACGATCGATGTATCAGGTGTCATCAATGGCATCGATGTGGAGGAAGAGAATCGGCTTTTTGCATTTCAGGACTACGTCACGACAGGGAATTTCATTGACCTGAAAAATGTCTCCAACAGCATTATCCTCGGAAAAGGTGCTGCTGACCGCATTATGGCGGAAATCGGGGATGTGATCCAGGCGACCACTTCCCAAGGCAACCGCGTCCAACTCAAGGTGGTGGGATACTACCAGTCAGGTTTGGGCGAATTGGACAACGTACAATCCTATGCCTCGATCAGTACGGTGCAGAAGATGATCGGCGAGCCGTCCAATTACGTGACTGATATCCAAGTCAAACTCCATGACTTCAACCTCGCGCCGGCCATGGCCCGGGACTATCGAAAGATCTTCGGGATTGATGCAGACGACATCCAAACTGTCAACGCCCAATTCGAAACAGGTACCAGCATCCGGACTTTGATCAGCTATGCGGTGGGCATCACACTCTTGATTGTGTCGGGATTCGGGATATACAATATCCTCAACATGATGATCTATGAAAAGATGGACACGATTGCCATTCTGAAGGCAATAGGTTTTTCGGGGAAGGATGTCAATAGGATATTTATTACGATTGCGATTACAATTGGGGTAGCAGGGGGTACCATCGGTCTTATTCTTGGATTTTTGGCGGGCTTGGGCATCGACCAAATTCCATTTGAAACAGCGGCTTTGCCGACCATCAAGACATTTCCGGTCGACTTCAACCCGAAGTATTACATCATCGCAGGGATATTTAGCATTGTCACAACCTATTTTGCCGGGTATTTTCCCGCCAGGAAAGCAAGTGGGGTCGATCCTGTGGACATCATAAGAGGAAAATAACCATGAAACAGGATATCGTACTCGAAGCCCGACAAATCAGCAAATATTTCTACAGCCCCCAAAAGACACAGGTGCTGAGAGAAGTCAGTTTCCAGATCCAAAAAGGTGAATTCGTTTCGGTGATGGGCAAATCCGGCTGCGGAAAGTCCACGCTGCTGTATATCCTCTCGACCATGGATACGGACTACGAGGGGGATTTGATCATGGATGGGGAGCTGTTGACTGGGAAAAGCCCCAACCACCTGGCGCAGGTCAGGAACCAAAAGATTGGCTTTGTCTTCCAGTTCCATTACCTGCTCAATGAGTTCTCGGTTTTGGAAAACGTGATGATTCCCGGACTCAAACTTGGCAAGGAACAGCGGCAGGCATTGGAACACAAGGCGGAACAAAAACTTCGGATCTTTGACATGCAGGACCATATGCTCAAGACACCCAACCAACTTTCCGGTGGCCAAAAACAGCGGGTGGCCATAGCCCGCTCGCTGATGAACGATCCCTTGTTGATCATGGGCGACGAACCCACGGGGAATTTGGATAAGAAAAACTCGGACATAGTGTTCAACATTTTTAAGGAACTGGCAGCCGAATTCAAACAGACCATGCTGATTGTCACCCACGATCCGGAGTTTGCTGCCGGCACGGATCGGGTCATCGAGATGGAGGATGGGAGGATTTTAAGGATGTGAGGGTTAACAACCCTCCATGGAAAGGAATAATGGGGATTGGGTACTGCTGCATTTGAAGTTGGAAAAAGATCACCTTCTGTGTTGATGCCCTTTGACACGATTGTGATTCGAAACTGTATATGAGAATCGATACGACTTGATACGTTTAGATTTGATGATGATACGAAAAAAGTCACTGTTTTCAGTCGTTTACCTTCGGCGCTGTTGGTTTGTTAAACCTTGCCAATACGATGTGTGTGTCTTGAATATAGTCTTTATACGGCTGCGGTTTTTGCCTAGATCAGGAATCATTCATCAATGACTTTAAACGAGATGAAGAATTGATCAGCCATTCTTTTATACGTTTCTTCATGTTCCCCAACGATCGGGTACTCGTGTCTTAACCAATACGTCGTATTCTTACCCAACAGTAGCTTGTCCAGTATTACCTTCTTCTCAACGGTATCTTGGCTATAGGACTCAAAAATTGCGTTTGGATGGGATAGATCTCTATTCACGATGATCTTTGATCGCTCCTCAGCGAACAGGATCTCAATAAAATCGCTCTCATGGGCCGCCTTGTCCTCACTGATGAATTTCAGGTCAACAATCGAAAATTTCACCCCATACTTTTCCAGCAGATATCCATTGAATCTTTCATCATCAATAGAGACCACTAGATTCCTCGGCTTGTCGGGAAAATATACTTCGATATTTTGAGTATCTTGAAATAATTGATAATCAATGGATTTATTAAGCATGGAGTCGATTTTGTATTCCCAGTAGCCTTGTTTGGGCCTTATGAGACTGTGGTTTGTTTCCTTGTCATACATTTTTTGAAATTGTCTATCCCTTTGGATTCTGTCCTGTACGAAATCAAGAGCTTGTGAAAAAGTGAGATTTTTTTCCTCGATGGATTGATTGATCTCTTTGGCGAAAGAATGCGCAAGCTTCAGGTGATATTCCTCATGCCTAATCAAATACTCGCTTATGTGTTCTTTATGGATGAAGGATTTAAACCTGTCAACAACTACATCAACCCTTACGCTGGGATCTTCAGATACCTTGAACTGGTAGGATATCCTTGCAGATGCTTTGCCCTGAAGAAGTGGTGCTTGTAGTAAAAAATCGGCCGGCTTGAGAGTTGATTCCTCGTCCCAGACTTTATACCGTTGTTGGCCACTTGACCCGTAGAAGCTTTCCATGATATAGCAAGCCACAAGTAGTGCCAAAAAGATAAAAATCCCAACCAACCTGAAAGTCCTTACCATAATTTCAGTTTAAAAACCCGTGATAAGATTAGATTGATTGGAGAAAGGATAAGCTCCGCAGAGTAGACTAAAAAAATGGACAATATCATGAGGTTTGAATAGCTACCAATGTGGTGAAACCTATCAACTAGTTTCAAACTGGTTGCGATCAGGATAAAAATAAAGAGGGCTGTAATGAGATTGTGAAGCAGTCTTCCAAGGATTCGATTTCTCTTTTTGTGTTCTAACAGATAAAATCGATGCTGAAGTAGAATCGGAATAATCGTTATCACAGCTGCTACTATAAATCTCCGGTCGAAAAGCCCCAGACTCCTGCACAAAAATCCTGTAGATACCAACATCAGTGCGGCGAATAGGGAAGAAAGAATTTCTCTGTATGAAAATGACCTAGTAAACGCTTTCATGTCTCATCCATTTTCCGCGCTATTGATCTAAATTGATACATTGTTGGTGCCCATGAAGGGTTGCCAACACAACCCTTTCAAGGACATGGTCAATTTAGTAAATTTAGTTCATTTTTTGATATATGGAATCAAACTCCACGGCATGCACATCCCCATGCCATCCAAAAAGGTAAGGAAGTACGCTTTTTCAGGATCAATATCCGCAAGATTCCGATGCCAATCCCAGCCTCTGAAAAAACGACCCCGCTTCCCATCTATTCTCAAAAATTCCCTCCCGCTTGATTCAGCGGGCTGTTGGGCACTTTCATACCTTTTTCGGGGAGACTGACGAGTCGCTTACATGCTTTGCGGTACGAGTCAGCTTGGTTGCTGAACCGCAGCGCTTTGATTCAAGATTTCTTCCAATGTTGCTGATCGCATATTCTTGTATATGTCGTTGTGGAATAGGTCCAGTTTTTTGAGCAGAAAACCAAGTGTGTTGATCTCCGTTTCGCTCAGGTTGCCAACCACTAGCTTTGAAACCTTTCCCATTTCTGGCAACACCCGGAAAAACTCCATTTTTCCCTTGTCCGTCACCGCCACGCGCACACTCCGTTTGTCGGTCTCATCGGCAAACTCCTGTATCATACCCTGGCTCAAAAGTCGCTTGATCACCTCTATACCGGAAGTCTTTTCCATGATGTGTTGATTGATCAATTCGGTTTTTGTGAGGCTACCCGAGGAAATCAGGGTAATGAGAAATGCAAATTCATCCGCTGTCTGAATGATGCTGTTTTGCAATGCTTTCTTGATATAACTCTTTGCATAGCGAAACATCAGCGTAATGAATATGGAAATGTCGCTGTTGTTTTCGATGCGGACATTTTCAAGCTCGGCATTATTCTGCCCCGATATTTCGCGCATCGCCGACTGCCCAAATCCGGACTGGGCATTTAAATAGCCTACGAAATCCTTCAAGTTATAGGTCATTCCAGCCGGGTTCTCGGCCTCAAACCGATCCAGTAAATCAATCAATTGAACTAATACTGCCTTGTTCATTCAACTTTAGGTTTGTTCTATTTCATTACAAAAGTAAAATTTTAATACGGAAACGTAAATATTTTCTTGTATATAATATTTTAACATACTTAATTTGTTGCAAATAATACGAAAACATATAAAATGGAAGTTGTAGCTAGCCTTACAAATGCGTCAAAACAGTACAAAACAGGCGATACTGTCATTACCGCCCTGCAGCCGACAACCTGTGAGTTTCGAAAGGATGAACTCACTTTGATCATCGGTCCTTCGGGTTCGGGCAAAACCACGCTCCTGTCACTCTTGGGCTGCGTCATATTCCCGACCACGGGTGAAGTGACAATCTGCAATCAGAAAATCAATGACCTGGGCCAAAACGAGCTTGCCGAAGTCAGGCTGCGAAACATCGGTTTTGTCTTTCAAAGCTTTAATCTGCTGGCACCACTCAATGGCCTCGAGAATGTGATGCAGCCACTACTGCTTCAGCGTGTCAATAAAAAGGAAGCCCGACAGCGCGCAGAGGACGCTTTGCAAAAAGTAAACATGCTCGACCGCATGTACAACCTACCCAAAATGCTCAGTGGCGGACAGCAACAACGTGTCGCCATCGCCCGCGCGCTGGTAACCAATCCCTCCCTGATGCTGTGCGATGAACCTACGGCGGCGCTGGATATAAAGAGTGTGGCCATCGTCATGGAAGAACTGAAAATGCTTTCAACCACCGGTAAATCCGTAGCCGTGGTCACGCACGACCTGCGCCTAAAGCCCTTTGCCGATCGCATCATCTATGTGAACAACGGAGTCGCCTCAGAGCAACCCTCGGAAGAGGATTCATTCCACTGATACCAAAATCAAACGACAGCATATACCACCTTCAAACCCGAAAAAATGAAAAAGAGTCTCATCCTATTATTTGCCTTCGCTACGCTGGCTAGCTGCAGTAAAGAAGAAACCGGAGAAGCGTCCAATGCGGCCACTACCCAACAAGCCTCCGAAATCCAACCATCCTTGGTGGTCGCGGTAGGAAGGGTAGAGCCGGAAAATCAGATCATCAACCTCTCCGCCACCGCAAGTGGCGTTGTAAAATCCGTGTTCAAAAATGATGGTGACAATGTCTCGGAAGGTGAACCGCTTGTGCAATTGGACGACGATGCCGAGCAAAGCAGAATCAACGAGATCAAGATGCAGATGCAATCACAACGCTCACAGATTGAAGCCGATCAATTACAGTTGAGGGAAACTCAACTCAATTTTGACAACAAAAATCTATTGCTCGGGAAGACGAAGCGGCTGATCGATAGCGGTGCCGAAGCGCAGCAGGTGTACGACGATCTTTTCACCGAAACAAAGGTGCTTGAAGTGAATGTGCAGAAAGCAAAAGCTACGGTGGACCAATCAAAAAACAAACTGGCTGAACTGAATGCCCAACTGAGAAGTGCCGAGATAGAAGCAGAAAAAAAGCGCTTCAAGTCTCCCCATGCAGGTGTACTGCTCGACATGCAACTCGCCAAAGGTGAAGCCACAACACAATTCTCTACCTATGCGGAATTTGCCCCCAGCGGCAATCTGATCGTGCGGGCTGAAGTCGACGAATTGTTCAGCGATAGGGTAAAACCCGGACAAAAAGTAGACATCGTGTTCACCGGCACCGACAAGGTAGTGGCCACTGGTGAGATCAAGTTGGTTTCACCGTATCTGAAAAAGAAATCGCTGTTTTCCGAAAGTTCAAGCGACCAAGAGGACCGCAGGGTACGTGAAGTGCAAATCATATTGAGTAATCCCGGTACCCTCATTATCAACTCAAAGGTAGAGTGCATCATAAAGCTATAAGCCATGATACAAACGGCCATCAAATTTATACGCTACGACAAATCGAAGAGCATCGGTGTGGTGATAGGTATCGTGATCAGCATTTTCCTCATCGGTCAGCAAATCGGCATACTCGGCTTCCTTACCGGTCTGATGGGAGGGCTAATCGAAAACTCCCGCAAAGATGTGGGCCAGATATGGGTGATCGACAACATCACGCAGAATGCAAATGAGTTGGGTCAATTGGACGAGCGCCTGGTGCGTGAGATTCGCAGCATTGAGGGTGTGGAAAACACTTACGCCATCATTGCCTCCAACGGCCTTGTAAAATTCAAGAATGGAAAGACCGCCTCTGTACTGTTGGTAGGCAGTGAGGCACCGGTGTTTGTGGCAGGACCCAACGAAAGCAAAATCCACAAAGGCTCAATCGATGACTTGCTGATGGATGGTGCTGTGTCGGCAGAGCTTTTTGATGAGAAAATCTTTGACAACTCGCTCGAGATCGGAAACCGCGTGGAGATCAACGGCAAAGAGGCTTTTATCCGCATGCAAACAAAAAATGCACGGGGCTTTGCCGGTGCTTTTTTCTACACCACCCTAAGCAAGGCGCGCTTCTACAGCAATTTCGCTCAAAACAAGGTAAGTGCGATAGCGGTAAAGGTCAAACCAGGCTATGAAGTTGCCACGGTCGTCAGAAACATCAATGCAGCCATTTACGGCGTAAAGGCATGGGATGCCAACGAGCTGCAGCAATCCACCATCAGCTTCATCACCATCTCCTCAAATATCGGAACAAGTGTGGGCTCGCTTGTCGTGTTTGCCATCATCAGCGGATTCTTCATCATTGGGCTTACGCTGTACTCCTCCGCGCTCGATCGCATCAAGGACTATGGCACCCTCAAAGCTATCGGTGCAACCAACAGCTATGTACGCAACCTGATATTGTTGCAGTCATTCATCTTCGCATTGCTGGGGTTTGCATTGGCCCTCAGCTTGCTGCTGGCCTTCAAGAAAGGTGTCGAAAACGCCGGCCTCGTGATCAGCTATTCGGCGATTGAGATTTCGGCTTTATTCATCATCACCGTCTTTATCTCGGTAGGCGGATCATTTTTCGCTATCAAAAAAATCAACAGTGTAGAACCTGCTTCTGTTTTCAGAGGCTAAACGTTTCAAACCATGAAGAAAATACTTGCCATCCTATTGTTTATCAGTCAATCGACAATCGGCCAAGTCACCCTCAAAGAATGCGTGGAAAGTGGATTGGCCAATAAAGCGACCATTAAGTCTGCGAATACGGAAGTAGTCCTGGCCAGCCTGAAGAGCATTGAGGCCAAGGCCAAATACCTTCCGCAGATTTCATTGGCGTATCAGTACAGGTTCAACCCGATTATTGCCACCCAAGTGGTGCCCGTGGGCCAGTTCAGTCCCGTGCCTACCGATGAAATTCGCGGCATCCGATTTGGAACCAACTGGCAACAGGATGCCGGTCTGACGGTTTTTCAGCCAATCATTGATCTGACTTTGAGAAACCGCGTCAAGGAAAGCAAGCTGAATGAATCACTTTCGGGCGTGGATCTAAAAAAAGCGGAAGAGGATCTTCAATTTGAAATCGTCAAAACCTACAGCAACGCGCTCGACTATGCCTATCAGATGGACGAGGCAATCGCCGACACATTGAGAAGCTTCGAATCGCTCAGCATTGTGGCAGCCAGGTTTAAGGAAGGAAAAGTGCTGAAAACGGAATTGAACAATGCGCTTGTCAACCACAACAACAATCAGCGGAGTTTTGAACGTGCCGCTGCTTCACTTGTCAACGAAAAGATATACCTGCATTACCTTACCGGAATTTCGCTCGAGAGATTACTTGACGAAAGCCTGGCCGAAATACCCGAGCGGCTTTTTGACAGCGGAGAAGCATCTTTTCAAATAGAATCAACAGTTGATTTTCAGCGACTTTTGTTTGAGGAAGAGCTGATCAATCAACAGATAAAGACTGACCGAAAAAAGTACACGCCGGTGATTGGCTTGGATGGATTTATTGGGGCAAATCAATTCAGCCAGCAGTTTGATCCATTTCTGGCCAACTCCTGGTATGGAATCAGCTATGTGGGACTGTCGGTAAAGATGCCGATTTTTGGCACGGACAAGTCGTACAATGCCGATAAGCAATTGCAGACCCAATTGGTCCAATTGGATTCCAAAAAGGAGGATCTGAAAGCGGAAAAAAGCAAAGAACTGCTTCAGATCAATACCGATATAAAAAGACTGGCGGTAGAAATCAGTTTCATGGAAAACAATGTGACACTGCTGAAGGAAAATGTCGCACTCTACCGGGAACGATTGCTGAACGGCCAGTTTGCTGCCGCCGAATTGAATGTGCAGGAAGCGGAGCTCCAGAAAGTGCTCGCCCAATTGAACCAATTGAAAGCGCAACTGAATACATCACGCACCGAGCGCTTACAAATCACCGGGGCGCTGGGCAGGGAACTGAAGACGCTCTAGACCACGAAGGCAATCGAGCTGGCATGCATTTTTGATCCCTCGAAGAAATCGCCTAGACCTGCCTCGCCGGAAACTCCAAGCGCATTGCGGCTGGGGCTGTGAAAAATCTCCAGCCGCAGGTATCGGGAGCGTGCATGTTTTCCGATTGCCTACAATCGCATCCTATAGCTATCGACAGTGGTCTAAGATCTGCCCGACCGCAGGGGCGTGCCTCGTCAGCTTAAGGGTTGGTGTGGCCGGCTATTCGATTGAAAAACCTACTTTATTCATTTCTTATCCTGGGTCTTCACTTCTATATTCTAATTTAACAATCAGGTTTTTATCGTTGTAGTACAATTTAAGATAATCAGATTCTCCAGCACCAACGACATAAACAATGTTTTCTTCCTGATTTTCGTGATTCGTTATTTCAAATCTGTCCCAACCGTTGATTTTTTTTCTTAAGTCAAAATCCAAGTCATAGGTTTTTGGTTCTCTTTTTTCACATGCCCATCCATTTCCATCATTTTTAACTTGCAATTTAATTATTGAATCAATCTGTGTGCTTTTTAAATTGTCAATTTGTCCATCTGTCGAGCCATCACATCTGTTATCCTCGTGATAAATTAAAATCCAATTACCATCGAAGAATGAACTCAGTTTTTCTTGAGTTTTGAGATTCGTTAAAAATCCTGATGCTTTTGAATTAGTTTGAGTTTTTATTTCCGTCGCTGACTCATTCTTAATCTTTGAGTCAATGACGGTTTCATCAACCATTTCTTTATCTTTTGTGGACTTATCATCATTCACATTGTTATTTGTCGGGCTATTACATGAAATCAAAAAAGTCAAGAAGCCAAAAAGTGTAATAATTGACAATTTTCTTTTAATCATTTTACATCATGTTATTTATTGTGCAGTGTCGCTCTTAGTATGTTTTACAACGGGATTCAGCTTGGAGACGGCGGGCATTCGGAGTCGTTATCTTCAAGCTTACCGCTAACTTCTTTAATATACAGAAATTTAAATTGACTCTTAACCGCCCGCTGTATCCAAGGTGATGTTACAACCGGTAGTTCCTTATTTCCAATAATGGTTCCATCTGATTCGAAAGGTTTGGTCTCCAAAGAAGAGTTTTAGTTTTGATTTGGTTTTTTCATCCTCCCAAATTGCTTCTCTTGTATAAACTTCTACTCCATTTTGATTTATGCTTTTTTCCAATTCTTTATCTTCGATCAAAGGCAATGACAGCACTCTAATTAAATCTTCTTTTATTTTTTGATAGGCTGAGTCATACTGTGTTAACTTTTCACTTTCCGATTTCCATAATTCTTGTTTCGCTTGGTAACTGCCGTACCGGTCGTGCTCCCAATCATAGCTTATATATCGAAGAATGGAATCTTCACTTGTAAAAAAATACTCCGCATACAAAGGGATAAATTTTCCTCCTCTTTTTACAATCAATGGAAGGGCAATATCAAGTTGGTCAACTTTTGGAAATACGCTTGAAGACAGAAAAACCTTTTGTTCAATAATCTGAATGTTTTTATTTAATGTTTTTTCAAACTTTACGACTTCATCTATTTTTGATTGCTCGGTCCAAAAATTGTTTCGACCTGGTTTAAAATCGCAACCCAGTATCGTAACAAAGATTATGGTTAAAAAAAGTCTTTCTGTTGTATGCATTTTTTTCCTATCGGCTGTAACAGTTTCGGGCTTTACGTTCGGGCGGTTCCGATCGCGATCGGAATCGGAGCACTTCACTGTCAGCAAAGCACAAAGTATGATAGAAGTACAAAGCTCCAATCCCAATAACTATCGGGATGCACGTCAGGCAGCATGACGCAGAATCCCGTTAGCTGTGGTTTTTTTCTCCTCTTCTCTCAAACAAGGGCACATAATTGTCAACAAATACTTGGTCGTTTAATTGATAGCAATCAACATCTTTTCCAATTAAAAAGTCAACAAATGCGTTTCCTTTTTCAGTAAGCATTACAATATCATTTTCGAACTTTATGTAACCAAGCTTTTTCATTG
The DNA here is from genome assembly GCF_000330725.2 of Mariniradius saccharolyticus AK6. GTDB lineage: Bacteria > Bacteroidota > Bacteroidia > Cytophagales > Cyclobacteriaceae > Mariniradius > Mariniradius saccharolyticus. The sequence continues at coordinate 226,769 of NZ_AMZY02000009.1, forward strand.
TTTTAAATGAATTCTCTGCGGAAACAGATTTATTAGTTGATTCTCCGTCAGGATATTTCCCTTCCATATGAATTCTATCGAATTTATTTATAGTCCCTTTATATTTCTTTAAACCAATTAGTCCAAATAAATCACTGTGTTTTCCTGATGATAAAAATATTTCAAAAGTCAATTCAAACTCGTCTTTAAAAGTCTCCTTTCTGTCAGATAAAAGGTTTGTCAACGTAGAAGAAAGTTGCTTTTCAAATTTAACTTTCCCAGCAATTGTATTTTCGTATGGAATAATTCGAAAATGGGCAATATCAAACGGCATATCCTTTAATCCGTCTTTCGTTACCATTATTGTTCTTCCTTGTTTTAAAGTATGAGCCATTCCTAATTCATAAAAGACATTTGGGTTTTTATTTGTGATGTCAACAATAACAATACTAGCCTCTTGAATTTCCTTTACAATATCATCGTAGATTGGACTTGTGCTAAATATTTCATCAGCTCTTCTGACTTCTAGATAAAAGGTGTCGCAAATCGGTCTTATGGAATGCTCATAGTTTTGGTTTGCTACTTCGTCAGAAAAAGGCATAACCATAAAAACTTTTAATTTGTCCATGTTATTGAATATTGATTTGTCTTTTAAAAATCACAGATAACAATTTCCTTCACGCAATCATCCCGCTATGTGTTGGATTATACATCGCAAGAGTTGCGGATATTTTTCGATTACCTAAACTTAAACCTAAAGCTCTAAAAATCCAATCCGCATATCCACCATTTTTTTGACCATTTTCGTTGGCCTGCGCTGGGGCAGAGGTCTTTGATTTCATATTGGATATTGCATGGGTTTGCCCTCAGCAAACTGCAGACGGGCCTTGGGCCTCGGTTCATGATACGGTAGTTGTCATCCGCATCACCACAGACGGGTACTTTATTGTTTTTTTATGAAACATCCGATTGGTAACCCAAATCGTGAGGCTGCGCTTTTCATTCATTATTCACTTTTTCTTACATTTCGGGTGTAAAATATCAATTATCGAATCTCGCACTGTACTTGTTCTTCACCCTTCATCCATTTTGTATGTATTCAAGATTCCTTTTTGCCGCTCTTGCGGTCCTGTTTTTTGTGTCTTGCTCGGAAAAAGAAGACCCCACGCCCATCCAACCCGCGATGTACTTTCCCCCGCTTACGGGCAGCGAATGGGAAACCACCGATCCTCAGAAACTCGGCTGGAATACGGCCAAAATCCCGGAACTCAAGACACTCCTCGCGTCCAACGGCACCCGTGCCTTTATCATCCTGCACAACGGCCGCATCGTCATGGAGGAATATTTCGGTCAGCGCCTTACGGGCGGGCAACCTTTTGACCAAAATGCCCTGTGGTATTGGGCATCGGCGGGCAAAACGCTCACCGCGACCTTGGCCGGGATTGCCAAGCACGAAGGCAAACTGGATGTCACCAAGCCCTCGGCGACCTATCTTGGCACGGGTTGGACTTCACTGAGTCCTGCCCAAGAGTCCAAAATCACCGTTTGGCATCAGTTGACGATGACCTCGGGCCTGGATGATGGTGTTGCGGACCCATTCGACACACGCCCCGTTGCCTTGGTATTCAAGGCTGAACCCGGAACCCGGTGGGCCTACCACAATGCGCCCTACACACTCCTCGACAAGGTCATCGAAGGGGCCACAAGTCAAAATTTTGCTACCTATTTTGATGCCAAGCTGGCTTCCAAGATCGGCATGACGGGTTCCTGGCAGAAGGTGGACTTCAACAACGTCTACTTCTCCAATGCCCGCTCGATGGCAAGGTTTGGCCTAATGGTATCCGCCAATGGCTCCTGGAACCGTGAGCAGATCATCCAGGACAAGGAATTTCTCCAGTCCATGATCAACACCTCCCAAAACATCAACGAAAGCTATGGCTACCTTTGGTGGCTCAATGGCAAGTCTACTTTTATGGTTCCGGGTCTTCAGACAAGGTTCCCGGGTTCGCCCACACCCAATGCCCCGGACGATATGTACTGCGGGATGGGCAAAGATGGCCAGTACGTTTGTGTGGTCCCCTCCAAAAATTTGGTGCTTGTACGCATGGGAAGCTCTCCGGATCAATCCTTGGTGCCTTTCATGTTTCTCGACGATATCTGGGGAGTCCTGACAAATATCATCCCCTAAAACCACCTAGTTCTCTTGTTTCATTTGTAACTTGGGCATGACAATAAATCCCAAGATTATGAGCAAGACTTCCAGCTACAGCCTTTTTGATGATGTTTGCGGTTTCGTGGATGAAGCCGCGCAGTATTTGGATATCCATCAGGGACTTTTGGACCAGATCAAGGCTTGCAACAGCATCTATAAGTTCCATTTTCCGATCCGCCACGAGGACGGTACCTATGAGGTGCTTACCGGATACCGTATCCAGCATTCCCACCACAAGTTGCCGGTGAAGGGGGGAATTCGCTTCAGCAGCTTTGTGGACGAAGAGGAAGTCAAGGGACTTGCTGCGCTGATGACTTACAAATGCGCCTTGGTCAATGTGCCCTTTGGCGGTGCAAAAGGCGGCGTGAGTGTCGAGCCCAAAAATTACAACGAGCGGATGCTGGAGAAAATCACGCGCCGCTATACTTCAGAACTCATCAAGAAGAAATTCATCGGACCGGCCATTGACGTGCCGGCGCCGGATTACGGTACCGGGGCCAGGGAAATGGCCTGGATCGTGGATACCTATGAGGCCTTCAATCCCGAAGTCATCAATGCCAAAGGCTGTGTGACGGGCAAGCCGCTTTCCCAACATGGCATTGAAGGGAGGACGGAAGCTACCGGACAGGGTGTTTTCTTCGGGATTCGCGAAGCACTTGCCGTCGAGGAGGATATGCGGGAATTGGGATTGACGACGGGGTATCGTGGAAAAACGGTCATCGTACAGGGATTGGGGAATGTGGGTTACTATTCCGCCAAGTATATCGCCGAAGCAGGGGCCAAAGTGATCGGCGTGGCGGAGTGGAACGGTGGAATTTGGGATGAAAAAGGCATCGATATCGAGGCCTTGAAAGAATACCAATTGAAAAACAAGGGATTCAAAGGCTTTCCAAAAGGGGAATTTATCGAAAACAGCATCGAGATGCTGACCTATCCCTGCGATATACTGATTCCGGCCGCGCTGGAAAACCAGATCACCAAGGACAATGCTCCCAAAATCCAAGCAAAGATCATCGGCGAGGCCGCAAACGGTCCCGTGACCAAGGAGGCAGAGAAAATCCTCTTGGAAAAAGGTATCATGGTCATCCCCGATATGTACCTGAATGCAGGGGGCGTGACGGTGTCTTACTTCGAATGGCTCAAAAACCTGTCCCGCGTTTCCTTCGGCAAGTTGGAAAGAAGGTATGACCAGGAAAAGTTCAGGCGCCTGCTCGGCACGATCGAAAACGCGACAGGGGAGGAGTTTACCGAAGACGAGAAAACCCAATTGATCCAAGGGGCCTCGGAGCGGGATTTGGTGTTGTCGGGTTTGGAGGAAACGATGGTCACAGCCTATCACGCCATCAACAGGGTCCGCAAAGAGAAAAACATCAAAAGCCTGCGCACGGCGGGATTTATACTGGCGTTGCAAAGAATCGCCCAAAGCTATACCGATCTGGGAATTTTTCCATGATGGGCTTGGTTGTATAGGTTCCAAAAGCGGAAATTTGGGCTCCCTACCCAATAGGCGGGGAGCCTTCTTTTTTGAAGAGGGTATGTACCATGTCGATTTGTACATGGGGATTTTGAAAATCGATTATGCTGACCAAAAGAATCATCCCCTGCCTGGATATCAAAGACGGCAGAACCGTGAAAGGCGTGAATTTTGTGCAACTCCGCGACGCGGGCGACCCCGTCGAACTGGCGAAAGTCTATTCGGACGAAGGTGCGGATGAACTGGTATTTCTCGATATCACCGCGACGGTCGACAAGCGGAAAACCTTGACCGATTTGGTTACCAAAGTGGCAAAGGCGATCAATATTCCCTTTACGGTCGGCGGGGGAATCTCGACGGTCGAGGACGTCAAGGTGCTCCTCGGTGCCGGCGCCGACAAGATTTCGATCAACTCTGCCGCGGTCAAGAACCCACAGATTATCAATGAAATGGCGCTGGAATTTGGTTCGCAATGCGTCGTCGTGGCGATCGATACCCGCAATGTGGATGGGATTGATTTTGTCCATACCCATGGAGGCCGCAAGCCTACCTTGCTGCGGACACAGGCTTGGGCCAAGGAAGTGGCGGACCGGGGTGCGGGGGAAATCCTCCTGACGTCCATGGACAACGACGGTACCAAATCCGGTTTCGCCAACGAAATTACCGCGGAGATTTCGGCAGCACTGTCCATTCCCGTGATAGCATCAGGTGGTGCGGGAAATATGTCGCATTTCAAGGATGTTTTTACCTTTGGAAAGGCTGATGCCGCATTGGCTGCCAGTATTTTCCACTTCAAGGAAATACCGATTCCTGACCTAAAAGCTTACTTGGCAAAGGAGGGAATCAGCATGAGAATTCAATGAGCCGCAATTGGCAATCGAAAAGACTTATCAGATGGAAAAACTGGAGATAGATTTTGAAAAGGTAAACGGGCTTGTACCCGCGATTATCCAGGACGTGGATACAGGTGCCGTGCTGATGTTGGGCTATATGAACCAAGAGGCGTTGGATCAAACCCTCGAGACGGGCAAGGTGACATTCTACAGCCGCACCAAGGAGAGGTTATGGACAAAGGGTGAGACTTCGGGGAATTTCCTCTTGTTGAAATCCATCAAGCTCGACTGCGACAACGATACGCTCTTGATCCAGGCAAAACCCGTCGGTCCCGTCTGCCACAAAGGCGATGATACTTGCTTTGAGCAGGAAAACAAAAGCAAGACCCATTTCATCGACCACCTGCGCGGCATCATCAAGGACCGCAAAAACAATCCCAACCAGCAATCCTATACAGCATCTCTGTTTGCCAAGGGCATCAATAAAATCGCCCAAAAGGTAGGAGAGGAGGCAGTCGAGATCGTCATCGAAGCCAAAGATGACAACAAAGAACTGTTTTTAGGCGAGGCGGCCGATTTGCTTTTCCACTACTTGGTTTTGTTGGAAGCCAAGGGCTACGAGCTCGATGAGGTGATGGATGTGCTGATCAAACGGCACCAAAAATAAGGGAGAAAGCCGCCCCATCATTCATGATTCAGTATTCGGCGTTCATCACCTGCCCACCGCAGGCGGGTTCGAAATTCTTTTTCCTAGAATATCGAATGTCGAATACCGATCGTACAACACCCTTTCTAACCCGGAATCGAAATGTTCCATCATTCATGATTCGGTATTCGGCGTTCATCATTCGAAATTCTTTTTTTCCTAGAATATCGAATGTCGAATATCGAACATCGAATATCGAAAAACCAATAACCAATAACTTATAACCAATACCAATAGCCAATTCCCAATTCCCTACCTCCAATCCCAAACCACGATACACCAAATCTGCCCATCTTCGGCTTCATAGCGGGCTATTTCCTGGAACCCAACCCGCTCGTGGGCGCGGAGTGAGCGGCCGTTCATGGCGTTGATCTCGGTCACCACCATTTCGAAATTTTGCGAGTGGACCTCCCGGTAGGCCTGATAAATGGCGTCGAAGATGCCCATTCCCCGATAGTCTTTGCTTACACATACCTGCCCAACGACCAAAAAGCGGTATTCGCTGAGCCTTTTTCCATCGTATTCCAAGGACTCTAGCATTTCAAACATCGGCATCAATTCGGGAATGTCATATTTGGTGTCCTCTGTCATCGCAAGGACATATGCTGCTATCGTATCGCCGTATTTGGCGACCACATGCGGTGCAAATCCATGCATTTTGGCCAGAGATTCGACGTCATGCCTTGCAAACACAAAGCCTTGGTCGAGGTCTTCCAGGTTGGTGATGTGATTTTCTTCCTGCAATTCAAGGATGCCCTCGAGGTCTTCGACGGTTTGGGCGGTTTGGATTTGGATCGACATGGCGTGGGGGAATTATCTGCGAATGTACGGCCTTTTTACATCAAAAATCCGTTTTCGACGGGATAGGGTTCGGGGATATTTTCGTCCTTTAGCATTTCACGCAGGTCGATTTCGATGGACCTCGTGATTGCTGAGATCGGGATGTCGTTGTAGGCGCTTTCGAAGGGATTTTCGGAATAGTCGCCGATCCTTTCCATCAAGAAAAATATCCAAATGATCAGTCCTGAAAACGGAATAGTCATCCACACCCAGAGTTCATTGCTGGCTTCAAAAATATCCAAGAGCCCAAACGGAATCAGGGCGCAAAAGAAATAGTTCATCCACAATGCGACTGAGGCATATTGTCTGGGAAGGGGAAAGTTTTTGATCCGTTCACAAGTGCCTTGGTTGTCATAAAAATTGCCGATAAGCTGGTGAAACCATACCTGCTTGTAGTCCGAGATCAGGCCCTCTTCTTTCAGTGCGGCGAGTTCCTCGGTTTGCTTTTTCAGGATCTGGACTGGAATATTCTTGACCTTAATAAAACACTCTAGTTCATCCGCCGCCAGATAGGGAGCCAGTTCCTTGGCCACACCATCTTCCATGATTTTGGCGTACTGAGGGACGAAAAAAAGATCCTTTGGCCCATACTTGTGTTCCCAGGATTTTCTGGTGTCGCGCAGAAGTCTTTTCAGCGCGATTGCCCAAGCCAAATGCCTGTAAATGATGCGTTTTTTTCTTGCTTCCAAATCGCCGTGCGAACCCTTATCGATCAGGCTCAGGATTCCGGTGGCAAAGGTACGGCTGTCATTGACGATCCCACCCCAGGCTTTGCGCGCTTCCCATGTACGGTCGTAGGAGGAGTTGTTCTTGAAGCCGAGGTAAAAGGCCACTGCAATACCGATGACACTGATAGGTTCCCAAGGAAGTGTGAAAATCGCCCAACCGGTAAATTTATACAGTAAGGTAACGGCTGTGGCATACAACATCCCCCTGATAAACGATTTTCGGGACCATCTAAAAGTCATCCAAAGACTGTAATTTCTTTTGGTGTACATGGTACAGGGTTTAAGGCGAAGTCAATAAAAAGATAATTTATCGTAAAAAACCTGTCAATCCAAAATCGCATCCCGCCGATACATTTCTACTCCAAAATCCGCTCAAACAATTGCTTGCATTGGGATTCCACTTTTTGGGTATAGGTTTTTTTGTTTGCCTGAAGTTGGGAAAGGAGCTCTAGGTATTTCTTCGAAATATGCTCACGGTCGGCAAGAAAACCGGTCAGGTGCTGCAGAAATAGGTGGTTTTGGTACCAATCGTTGAGGGAGCGTTGCAATTCAGCCATTCGGTCGTGGACTTCCTGCACAAAGATCGAGTTGAATCCCGATTCGATCCTGAGGTTTTCGAGCGCCGTAATCACCCGTAGCCCCTCGTAGATGTCCTTCAGTGCCCCACTTGTCAGTTTTTCTTTGTTGTCGAGGTTAAAAAACTCCAGTTCCTCGTTGATGATCTGAGTGGTAGAGGTGTTGATCATCAGTGGCTTCAGTCCCTTGCTGTACTGATGGACCTCCTCAAATAGCTGCTCCCAGACCTTGAGCGGCGTGGCTACTATTTGGTCGTACACGTCAGTGTAAAGGATCGACTTCTCGTTTTCGAGTTGTTTTCTGTAAGAGTTAAAACTCAGGTTGTTTTTTTCCTCGATTTCATCGAGTTGGCGCATGATGAATTTGAGGTGTTTGGTCTTTTTCAGGCCTTTGAAAATCTTTTTGAAAGGGGAAAATAGCTTGAATTGGAGCTTTTCCTCTTCAAAGTATATCCGCGACAATAGATCCGTGTATATTTCAAGGAATATCAATCTTTGCTCCAGCTCCATGGCTTTCTTTCCACGGTACTTTTTCCCAAGTGCGAGAAAAGCCTCCTTCGCATCTGCGTACTGCTGGGCAAATAATCTGAATACAGGGGATAGTTTTCCGATCATGGCTCAAGAAATTCTTACCAAAGTGGCGCCATAACCGAAGCGGTCTTTCTGGCTGTCTTGAAAATACTTAATATTTCCCATTTGGCTGAGAATCTTGTGGATTTCTTTTCTCAGTACGCCGTTGCCTATGCCATGCACAAAAGTGATCTCATCCATGCCGGAGGCAATGGCTTGGTTCAGGTTGGTTTCGAATGTCTTGAGTTGCAGCCTGAGCATTTCTGAATTGCTCATTTTGGAATGGTCTTCGACGAGCTTCTCGATGTGCAGGTCGATTTCGCGAGGCGGTTTCTTGAAGGTGGGCTGCTCGACCATTTTTCCCTCGTTCAATTCGGCATTGAGCTCCTGTACATTGATTTCCTTGGTGTTTTCCGAAAGCTTAAAAACATAGCCATTCTTTCCAAGGACGGGGATTTTGCCTTTGCTCCTGAAGAAAGAGCTAGCCTTGAACTTGATCCGCCGTTCGATCGAGGGAAGCTGTTTTTCGATTTTTTCATGGATCGGAAAAAGCTGCACCAAAAGCATCGGCCATTCTTCGAAGTCCGCAATTGATTTCTCGCCAACCTTCATGGAGCCGTTCGGGCCAATTTTGTCAGCCAAAAGCGTCTTGCAGTTTTCGCCGAAAATCTCTGCAACCAGTACGAAATAGGTCCGTACGCTGTCGTTGCAGATGTAAATGCTGTGGTCCTTGTCGTTAAGCGGGATGTAGCCCAAAAAAACGCCTTCTCCGCTGACTGTGCCGCCGTCCAGAACGGATGGGGTTTGGCTGGGAGCTTGCGCGCCGCCGAAATATTGCTTTTCTACAGCAGAAACTACGACGACCTCACGCCGGTGGACGGGAATACGGAATCCGTCTTCGATTTCTATTTCCACCATTCCCCCGGACGAAATCTTGGTGATTACTCCTGATTCGTTGCCATGAAGGATTCTTACTTTGTCGCCTATATTCATGTTGCCTGCAGCGCCGCCTGATATGTGTCGATGGCTCTTTGTCTGGCAAATTTATGATCTACCATCGGTTTTGGATAGTCCGACGTGCCAAATTCTGGTATCCATTTGCGGATATATTTCAATTCTTTGTCAAATTTCTCCGTTTGGGATTCGGGATTGAAAACCCGAAAGTACGGCTGGGCGTCTGTACCAGTGCCCGCCGCCCATTGCCATCCGCCATTGTTGGAGGAAAGCTCAAAGTCGAGGAGTTTCTTTGCAAAATACGCCTCACCCCATCTCCAATCGATCAAGAGGTGTTTTGTCAAAAAACTCGCCACGATCATACGGACACGGTTGTGCATGTAGCCAGTTGCGTTGAGTTCTCGCATACCGGCATCCACGATCGGGAATCCGGTTCTGCCATCACACCATTTTTTGAAATCTTCCTCTGATCTCCTCCAAGTAATTTGGTCGTAGGCTGGCTTGAACGCATGGTCTACGACTTGTGGGTTGTGGAAAAGAATCATCATATAAAATTCCCGCCAAATCAACTCGTTGAGGTAAGTCTGATTGAGTTTCACAGCTTTGAGTGCGAGCTGCCTGACTGAAATCGTGCCAAAACGCAAGTGGACCCCAAGTCGCGAAGTGCCTGCCACTGCAGGGAAATCCCGGGTTTTGTCATACTTGGCTATCAGGCTTTCATCCACTTTCAAAGGGGGAATCGTGATTTTGCTCCGCTCAAATCCCATCTCTTCCAAACTCGGAATCGGAAGGGGAGAGGTCTGGTAGAAGTTGTTTTTTCTGGCGTCAAGCGCCAAAGTTTGGATGTTGGATTTCTGAAAACGATCCATCCAAGCCCTGCTGTAGGGTGTAAAAACTTTATAAAAGTCACCACTCCCGTTGAGTATCTCGTCTTTTTCGAATATGACCTGATCCTTGAAGTCCAAGAATTGGATTCCTTTTCTCTTCAGGAGTGCCGCCGCCGCTGCGTCACGCTCTTTGGCGTAGGGTTCATAGTCCCTATTGGTGTAGACGACTTGGATGTCATAGGTCTCCAACAATTCCCGGTAGACATCCAAGGGGCTTCCATATTTCACCAAAATACTACTGCCAAAATGCTGGAGCTCTGATGATAACCGTTGAATTTGGTCGTGAATGAAAGTGACTCGCGCATCGTCTTTGTCCTCAAGTTTATCGAGGATGTTCCTGTCAAAAACAAATAGGGGCAAGACATTTTTTTCCTGTTGGTAGGCGTAAAAGAGTCCGGTATTGTCCTCTAGCCGAAGGTCTCTTCGAAACCAAAATAAGCTGACTTTTTCCATCAAGGGTTTATTTTCAGCTAATCAAGTCAATTCTTGCTTGAATTGTTTTTCTCTTTTTCTTCTTTTCTGGGAAGTCCGAGCGGTTGGTCCGTCTGCAGGTCGAGTGGATTGACTCTTTTGTCGAGATTTTCCAAGGGGATATTGTTCCAATTTTGGTCTTCCTCCATCTGATACCTGAGAAAATCATCCGTGTCGTTGATTCGGAGCTTTTCATTTTCTTTTCTCCGGATTTGGTTCCATAGCTCCCCGAAGGAATTGAACTGGATGTTTTGGGAAACTGAAACCCCATAGGTAGCCACATTCCGTGTCAGGGAAAGGGAGGTGAAGGTGTTGAAGTTGTTTCTGTTGTAAATCCGCATGCGGTAGCGTCCGTCTTCGGTAATCATGTATTCGGCCTGCCAGTCACCGGCGATACTGTTAAAGTCGGCGTTGCCACGCATATCAGTGAAGCCACCGTCCCGACTCACCCGCAGCCTGCCGTCAAGGAAAGTATATGCCACACGGAGTTGGAAGGTTTCCAAGGCATTTTGGTCGAGATTTGCCAAGTCCAAATCGACCTCCAAGTTTTGGTCCACCTGGGCGATGAAGCTGTTGAGTTGGGAGGAAAGCAGTTGGCTGAGGTTGGACGTAGCAATATTGCCCACGCCGCTGAACTGCCCTTCTGGTGACAGCGCACGCATCATGATGACCGAGAAAACCTGTCTATTTTTCTCCTGCTCGTCATTGGCGATTCGGTTTTGGAATGCCGAAATGTAGGTCTGCAAGTTGCCCTCCTTTGGAAACTCGTTGAAGTCAAAGTTGAAGGTGATTTCCGGAGAAAGGAGATTTCCCTTTAGGTTCATGAGCACTTTGAGCGGAAACCTGCGGCGCATCATCGGATCTTCGATGGTAGCGTTTTGGTTGGATTGGAGCGCTTGCAGATTGACATTTTCCTGATAAAAGGCCTTGATGTCCATGATGCCTTGATAGGGGTCGCCAAACCAACTGATCCGTCCGCCAGGCTCCACGATAAATTCCTTTCTGATCAGGTTATAAAGCGAGAAGTTATACCGAGCCTCGGAGATTTCATAGTTGCCGGACATGGTGAAATTTCCCTGCGTATCGATGTTCATGCCAAGCACGCCACTGCCTTTTCCTTGGATACTTTCTCCCGTCCGAGGATCGATTTGGATTTCGACATAGGCGTCCGGCGTCACGTCAAATGTGAAATTCATCCGGAGATTGTTGATTGCAAGTTGTTCGACCTGCTCTTCAAATTGGACAAGTCTGCTGGTGTCTCGGACGTTGATGATTTTGATATATTCCTCTTGGGCGACTGTAGTCGTGGACCCAAAGGGAATGTAAATCCTGGTATCCGGCATGGACGTGGCCCGTGCGGTGATGTCCAAGTTGTTGGCTGCGCCGAATACATTCAAGGTTCCCGTGGCGTAGGCTGTTCCATAGAATGTGTCGTTGTCCTTTGAGCCTGTGTTGAGCACCTGGAAATTTTCAAGGTTGGAACTTATATCAAGGATAAAGTCAGAAAAATAATCATGGGAAATACCTCCCCGAAGGCGAGCCCGATTTCCCCGCACATCCCGAAGCACAAGCTCACGAAAACTGATTTCGTTTGTATTGAAAAGGATATTTCCGTCCACGACGTAGAACGTGTTGAGATAGTTGATCAGGAACTTTCCGCCTTCCAATCTGCCAGTGCCCATCACTACGGGGAAATTCAAAGTTCCGTTGATGACCAAATCGCCCGTCACCGTACCACCGATTCGCGTCAGGTAATTGGAAATGAAGGGTTCCAAAATGGACAAGTCTGCTTCATTGAGTTTGGCGTTAAGTTCCAGTCCATCATCCAGACTGCCCAAATAACCGTCTACGGCTATGACCTTTTTGCCGTTTCTGGTATTGCTCAGTTCAATGTTGACGCGTTTGTTTTCGATGTAGGTCGCGGCGTCGATTTCGCCGACCAAGAAACCGTTGACATGTAAATCCTCGATAAACAGCTGGCCGAGAAGCTCCGGGACGTCATATAAATTACTCAAACCAAAATTTCCGTTTGCATTGCCCCGGTATTCGCGTGTACTCAGGGTATTGATAAAATCAACATTGACGTCATGGATTACCAGTTCCAAAACATCTTTTGGATTCGGAGAAATCGTACCGTTCAGGGAAAGGTATTGATCGGCGTTGAAAAGCTTCAGGTTGTCAAAAAGGACGGTTTTGTCAGCAACAATGATCTCGTTGTCTGAATCAAATCGCCAGATTTTGTCCAGTATTTTCAGTTCAGAGGGCTGAAAAACGATCGAGGTGTGGTCTTTGAAAAGCGTGATATCATTCTTCACACGGACATAGCTCCCTGTTCCCAATTGGTCCTGCTCATAGGACAAGTCTATCGACGAGCCATCCCAAATAGCCTCTAACGCCAGGTTGTTGAATGTCAATCCGGACGACAATTCCTGTTTTTTCGAAAACAAATACAAGGAAGCCAAAACGTCATCGGCCTCGTTGAGCTTGGAAGTATTGAAATCGAGATTTGTATTGTACAGCAGGTTTCCATTAAAATACACCGTATCGATGCTGGAGAAAAAGTTGAAAACCGTATTTTCAGGTGTTTGGTAAAAAGCCCCTTCGATGATCGTGTTTTTGGAAATTGTGGCGCGCGGTTCGAGCAGATTGATGATGGGATTGATGTCGATGAAATTCAGATTGATGTCAATCTGATAGGGATCGATCTGTTTTTTTGATTTGGTTCTTGGGGTAAGACTGTTGTTGGTGAGAATGTTGATATAATCGTCCGATAATTCGGCCAGGTCATCAATCAGTTGGTTGACTTTGAAGTTTCCGGAAATTCCCGCCACCAGCAAATCTGAATTGAGCCTGATGGCGCGGAGGTCATCCGTAAACAAGGATTGGAAAAAGAAATTGTCCAAATAGAGATTTCGCCCCTCATAGCTGAAGTTTATTTCGCTGAATCTCGCAATGCCTTCCACATCGTCCAAAGTGATTCCCCGGGTGTCGAGGTCGACTTTGCCACTTACGAAGGTTTCTTTCTCCACCAGCTTTATCTCGTGCAGAAAAGCTGTATCAACCTGAACCTGCAATCTCACAGAATCTTTCCCATCCCTTAAATCCAAAACTCCGGACATTTCTCCCTTGAGATTTTGGTCGTTGACTTTTAGTTTCCCGGAGAAAAGGTCTTTTCCATAAGTCGCATCGGTCGTAATGTTTTTGAAATCATAGCCATTTATTCCCGCACTTTTGATCTCTGCATCCACCTGCAGGAGGGCGGTTTCCGCTGTCAGGCCTTTGCCCTGGATATTGCCGGTCATCGTGACTTTTTGGAATTTTTCAGGGTCTTCGACGAGCACGCCTACATCGAGATTTTGGAGTTCGAGGCGGCCGCTATACGTGGGTTCGTTGTTGACCGTTTGATAATTCAGCCTACCAATGGCATTTCCGATTCCTGTCCGAAATCTTCCATTGGCTGTGAAGTAGTGGAGGTAACCGGAAAAATCCGAGTCAAACCGGATCGTCCGAAACTTATTGAGTTCCTTTCTCGCCGGTTCGCTGATGTAGGGTGCAAGGTCATTGCTCGTGAGGACGGAATTTTGCAGCGAAAGCTCAAAAAACGAGTTGTCCAAATCCGGCAGGCCATCGATTTTGAACTTCCCAAAAAGCGCACTTTGAGTCCCAAACCTGATCAACAATTCTTCCGAGGAGAGATTGTCGACGGTTCCTTCGATTTCCCCACTTAGGTAAATGCGATCCTCGTAGTTTGGGAGGTTTTCCGCAAAATATCGCAAATCCTGGATGTTTAGGGCCGTTTCCTCCAATCGTGCCAAAATCGTCACCCGCGAATTGAAATAGGAAAGCGAGGCCACGGAATCATAGCTGAATTTGAGGTAGTTTTTTACCTCGGTTTGATTGGATCTCAAAAACAGATCATCAAACTCCATGAAAGTCGGGGTATAGGTGAAAACGGTCTTGAGCTGTTGGAAGACAAGTCCCGAAGTCAACTCTTCGCCTCGCATATAATTCACCTTTACGCCGATTTCGGGGCCTTGTACGTAAAACCCGTCTGCATCGGCGATCAGGTCCCTGAATTTGAGGTTGTTGAAATCGAAACCCTCGGTGATCGGGATCGCCCCATAGTTGATGATATCAAGGGAGGTTTTGTCGAGGTGGATGTTTTCGATGCTGAACTTCGAAGGTTTTTTGTTTGGATCCCTGGGTGCACGTGGAAAGAGGTCATTGATTCTAGCTATAAATTCTGCGAGGTTTATAAACGACTCGTCTGCATGGAAAAGTAGCCGGACGTTTCCTTCTTCAAGTTTGATCTGATCTATGGATGGGTTTTGGGTATTTAATAGACTACGAATCGAAAAGTCGATGTAAACTTCCCTTAAGTCAACCATCAAGCTGTCATGGTGATCCCTGACTACCACGTCATTGAGGCTGACGGCATCCCACCACCTGATTCGGACTTTGGAAATGCTCGTCTGGAATTGGGTGTTCTTTGTGATGAATTCGGTGAGCGCCTTTGTTATCCGAGTTTGCACAAATGGGATTTGGATCGAAAGCGCGACGAGTAGGAAGAGTATCAGGACAAAAAGGACGAGCCTTGATAATAGCCGAAAGGCTTTGATCAAAAATTCCGTAACTTTGGGGCTCTTTTCCAAGGACTACACGCGAATGAAATTGAATATTCTGGCTATTGAGTCTTCCTGTGATGAAACGTCGGCGGCAGTAATTTCTGATGGCAAAATACTTAATAATATCATCGCCACGCAATCCGTACACGAAAAATATGGGGGAGTCGTTCCGGAGCTTGCTTCGCGTGCACATCAGCAACACCTGATTCCGGTCGTGCATGAGGCCATGCGATCTTCCGGCCTGCATAAGTCGGATTTGTCGGCCATTGCATTTACCAAAGGCCCAGGTTTAATGGGATCCTTATTGGTCGGAGTGTCATTTGCAAAGGCGATGGCGTTTAGCCTGGGGATTCCGCTCATCGAAGTCAACCACATGCAGGCACATATCCTTGCGCATTTTATCGAGGACCCAAAGCCGAACTTTCCGTTTATCTGCCTCACAGTCAGTGGTGGTCATACGCAACTTGTACTCGTTAGGGGTTATTTGGATATGGAAATCATAGGCGAAACGACCGATGATGCGGTAGGAGAGGCTTTTGACAAGACGGCGAAGCTGATGGGATTGCCTTATCCTGGAGGTCCTTTGATCGACAAGTATGCCCAACTCGGGAATCCCAAGGCGTTTCAGTTTCCCATCTCGGACATGCCGGCGCTGAGTTTCTCATTCTCCGGTATCAAGACTGCCGTGATGTATTTCCTACGTGACAACCTAAAGGAAAACCCCAAGTTCATCGAGGAAAACCTTCATGATATCTGTGCCTCTATCCAATACACACTGATCAAAACGCTGATGCAAAAGCTCAAAAAGGCAGCGAGAGAGTACAGGATAAAAGAAATTGCAATCGCGGGAGGGGTTTCAGCCAACTCGGGACTGAGGCAAACGCTTCAGGAAGAAGCCAAGAAATTGGGTTGGAACACCTATATTCCCAAGTTCGAATACTGTACCGACAACGCCGCGATGATTGCCATGGCTGCGCATTTCAAATATTTGGCAGGAGAGTTTTCCTCCATCGACGTCGTGCCTGAGGCGAGAATGAGTTTCTGAGTGGCCGGGTAAGAGTTGTTTGGTATTCGTCATTCGATATTCCAAATTTTGATTAAAAAAGTAAGAAATTCGAACATCGAATACCGAAGGCTTTTGTCCCATTAAAAAAATAAGGATTCACTTCATGAGCAAGGACACAAAAAACAAATTCGACAAGATCATCAATATAAAAAACAAGAAGGCCTCATTCGAATTTGAGTTCATCGATACTTTTGTGGCCGGATTGATGCTCAGCGGTACGGAGATCAAATCCGTACGAGAAGGAAAAGTTTCCTTGACGGAGGCGTATTGTTACTTTCGCCGGGGCGAGCTTTATGTTAAGCAAATGCATATTGCACCCTACACCATGGCTGCGAGTTACAACCACGACCCGGTACGTGAGCGGAAATTGCTCCTCAACAAAAGGGAATTGGAGAAGATGGAAGCTAAATTTGCCGAGAAGGGGCTTTCCATCATTCCCGTACGGGTATTTATCAACGACCGTGGCCTCGCCAAGATGGAAATCGCACTTGCCCGTGGCAAGAAGATTCACGACAAACGCCAGGATATCAAGGAAAAAGATGTCAAGCGTGAACTTGATCGAATGAGATTCTGAAAAAAACAATCCCGCCAAACAACGGGTTTTTTGCCCTAATGAATTTATATTAGGAGCTATGGAAAAACGTGTTTTGGTTTTGAATTTGGATCATAGTCCGGTTGCGGTCGTGCCCGTTCAAAAGGCGTTGGTCCTGACATTTTTGGACAAAGTAAGTTGCCTGTCTTTTTATGAATCCCTCATCATCCGAACCGTGACCAAAGAGTACCGCTACCCCGCGGTGATCCGTCTCAACGAGTACCGAAATATCCCCTACAAGGGCGTTTTGCTAAATCGGGCCAACCTTTTCAGACGTGATGGGCACGAATGCCAATATTGCGGTTCCCGGAAACACCTGACAATCGACCATATCATTCCCCGTTCCAAAGGTGGCAAGACCAATTGGTACAACCTCATCACTGCCTGCCACAGGTGCAATGTGTACAAGGGAGATAAGACACCCGACCAGGCTGGGCTGGCTCTGAGGACTGAACCATTTAAGCCGACACTCTCTTTTTTCTTGGCTGATTACGCCGAAAGGCATGCGGAAGAATGGATTCCTTTTTTGGATGTGAGGACAGTTTAGGAACTGCTTCCAGCGATTTTTCTTAACTTGGCCTTTATATTCGCTTTCCTTTTCAGCCCTTCCAAGTGTTAAAAAAGAGAAAATATCAACTCGGCAACAAAGTAGTCCTTGGGTTCATCTTGGCTGGTTTGCTGGTGCTTGGCGTCAGCATCATCACATTTGTGAGTATCCGCAAGCTTCTTATGACCGTCGAAAACCTCACCGAGCCAAATCAACGGCTCTCGCAGTTGAACGGGCTCCTGGCGGACATTTACCTCTTGGATGTGACCAAGACCGAGAGGACTTCCGATCGTGACTCCACCTTGGAAGCGACGCTGAGCAGTGCCAAGTCTCGACTGGAATGGCTCAAGGACAATGCTGCGGATTCTGCCGAGTACCAGACATTCGAACAGGTCGGGCTTAATATCGCCGAGATCATGGTCGTTTATGCTGGCTTGGAGGAAGTGCGGTACATCCTCACCAACAGGAATTTTTCGGAGGAGGCACTCAAGAATATTGAATTGAGGACCAAGCGACAGCAGGAATTGAACGAGTTGGAGTTCTTGTCCCGAGTCAAAACGAAGCAAAAAAGTGAAAATTCCGGAAGCAAATCCTTTGGAAATGAAGACCCGTTGAGCGACTTCAGCGCAAGAAACGAGTTGGATGTGCAGGAGGAGTTGATGGAGATCGTGCGTGAGATACAGGCAGAAAGCAAGGCTTCAGCCAGGCCGAAGGCCAGGTCAGATTCAGCGATTCAAGCAATCAAGACAGTGGTCGAGGAAATCTATCAAGATGAAAAAAGACAGCAGAGCAATTTCATCGCCCTGGAATCAAGGTTGATCGAGAAAAACAAGGAAATCTATGCCCAGATACAGGGTGCGATTTCGACTCTTCAACAAGATCTTTTGACTGAATACAACGATCAAAACCAATCGGCCTATAGGCTGACCTACACGGTGTCGATTGTGTTGGGATTTTTGGTTTTTCTTGGGGTGGTCGGTTCCTTGGGCTTCATTTTCAGCATCCTGAAAGAGGTCAACCAAGCAAATACTTATCGCGAAAAACTCGAAGAAGCCAAGAAGAAGTCCGATCAGCTGGCCAAGGCAAAGCAGGACTTTTTGGCAAACATGAGTCACGAAATCCGCAATCCTTTGCACGCAATTCAAGGCTATCAGCGCGCGCTCGACCAATCGGGGCTCAATGCTCAACAAAAGGAATTTGTGGAAATGATCGGCTTTGCCTCACGGACACTAATTTCTATTGTCAATGACATACTCGACTTTTCGAAACTTGAGGCTGGCCACATCAACGTGGAGCGGGCACCTTTCGAGCCTTTCAAGCTTTTTCTGTCGCTGAAGAGTTTCTATGACTTTAAGGCTGAGGAAAAAAGACTGGGCTTCAATTGGAATATCGATTTGCCAAAAAACAAATGGCTGCTCGGCGACCAATTGCGCCTCAATCAGATATTGAACAACCTTTTGAGCAATGCCTTCAAGTTCACATCGGAAGGCAGCATCAACGTCAGAATTGGATTTGAGGAGGAGAAATTGGTGCTGGAAGTAGCGGATACCGGCATGGGCATGGGCCCGGAGGTCAAGAAAAATCTCTTCAAAGAATTCAATCAGGGCGATGCTTCCATCACAAGGAAATTTGGTGGTACCGGCCTTGGTTTGGCGATTATCCGAAAATTGATCGATCGCTTGGGCGGAACTGTCGACGTTTGGAGTGAAATCGGGGTGGGGACAAAGGTGACGGTGCAGCTTCCTTTTGAAGTCGTAGATCCCGTTGAGAAGGAGTTGTCACAGGAAGTGAATTATGATCTGTCGGGTTTGAATGTGCTCGTGGTGGATGATGATACGGTTGGACTTAAGTTGATGAGACTGCTGCTGGAATCTGCAGGGGCAACGGTTATCGACTTTGCTGGAGGCTTATCCTGGCGGGAAAACTTCAAGCAAGTGCCCTTGGATCTCGCGATTTTGGATATACAAATGCCCGAAGTCAGCGGATTGGATGTGCTTAAAGCATTGAAATCGAATAAGAAGTACAAGAAACTCCCAGTACTCGCCATGACAGCCAATGTATTTGCTAATGAGAAAAATTCACTTGGGGAGCAGGGTTTTGACGGGGTAGTTTTGAAGCCCTTTGATGAAAAGTCCTTGTTCAGGGAAATTGATAAGCAACTGATAATCAATAAAAAAATAACGATTTCTGACAGGTCTATTGGAGAAAGTGCGGCCGACAAAACCAAGTTTTTTGACCTGAAAGATATAAGGAAGTTCTGCTTGGGAGACGAGCAGCTCATGCAGGAAGTCATCCATGATTTGATCCAAAACACTACCACGGACTTGGATACGCTCCGGGAAGCATTGGCAACGTCCGATTATTCCAAAATTCGGGAAATCTGCCATCAATTGGCAAGCAGACTGGCCCAGATCAAAGCGCCATTTTCGGGAGAGGTTCGCGAAATCGAGTTGGCGATCAGCGAAAATCGCATTGAAGGCCTGGGTCGGAAGTTGAAAAAAATCTTCCCTGATTTGGAGCATTTGCTCGCCCAACTGCATGCCAAGTATCCTGAGGCGATTGGGAAATAGCAACGAATTTATCCTTGCTGAGAAATCCGGAGTTTTGCCAACTTGTTATACAATGTTTTCCGATCTATGCCTAATAACTTCGCCGCAAGTGACTTGTTGTTGTTTGATTCTTGCAGTGCTTTGCGGATCAGGTCGGATTCTTGGCTCTCGATTTTTAGCGCTTCAGGTCCTTCGATTTCAATTTTAGAACAATTGGCATACGCTATTAACTCCAAGGGCAGCAAGTCCTTTTCGAACATCGAACCCGGAGCGAGGAGAACTCCCCGCCTGACGATATTTTTCAATTCCCTCAAATTGCCTGGCCAAGAATAAGACTCAAATATTTCCTTTACGGCAGGGGCAAAATCCGTGACACTTTTTCCCAAGCGCACATTGCTTTGGTTCACAAAGAATTCAGCAAACTGCATGATATCCTCTCTGCGTCGGCGCAGCGGCTCCAAGATGATCTGAAATTCGTTGAGTCGGTGAAAAAGGTCTTCACGGAAGCTGCCATTTTGAATACCAGATCGGATGTCTTCGTTTGTTGCGGCGATGATTCGGATGTCAAGTGGTATCTCCGTGTTGGCACCAATCTTTCGGATTTTTCTTTCCTCTATTGCCCTGAGTAATTTGACCTGCACTTCGTAGGACAAGTTTCCAACCTCGTCCAAAAAGATAGTTCCGCCATTGGCGAACTCAAAGTGACCAGTCTTATCATCCAAAGCACCCGTAAATGAGCCCTTTAGATGACCGAATAATTCAGAGGCAGCGAGTTCCTTGCTGAGTGCCCCACAATCCACCGCGACGAATGGCTTGCTGCTGCGGGGAGATTGGAGATGAATTTTTCGCGCAGCATATTCCTTTCCAGTACCGGTTTCACCTAGAATCAAAACGCTGAGGTCGGTAGCTGCTACGATTGAAATATGCGCATCAATTTGTTGCGAGGCCCGACTTTTTCCCACCAGGTGATCTTTCGGATCAGGTGCTTCATTTTTCTTGGATTGGGGATTTGGTGTTTCCTGCCGCAGCGCATCCCTCACGGTGGCCAATAATTCGTCCGGATTGATCGGCTTGGTGATGTATTCAAACGCCCCAAGTTTCATGGCCTTTACGGCTGTCCTGATATCGATATAGCTTGTGATCAGAATGAAAGGAAGCGTATCGTTCTCATTCAAACTTGTCTCCAAAAGTTGCAAACCGGTACCGTCGGGCAGTCTATAGTCCACAATCACCAAATTCGGTTGTTCTTTGCCAATCAACTGTAAACCCTTGCTGACGGAATTGGCAGAAAGCACCTCAAAATTGTTCCTTTCAAGGAAAGTCTTGATGATCCTGGAATAGCTGAGATCGTCTTCGACGAGAAGTATTTTAGACATGGTAGGTAAGTTGGACTTCCCATCAAACAAAAAAGGCACCAGAAATGATCTGATGCCTTTCAATTAGGTAAATTGGATTGGTTATTCCTTGATTTCGGTGCCGTCAGCCTTGAATTTTTTGGTCAAGTCGCTGCCGTTTTCATCAAAAACTACCTTGAAGTGGGCCTCGCCTGATGGATCTACGATTTGCCAAGCTTCCTTGATTTGAAGTCCTTTAAGGCTTTCATTGTTCATGATGGTTGCCTTGATTGGATCCGGAAGTTGCTCTGGATCTAACTTGGTCTTCTCCTGGTCTTGTGCCATTTCAGTTGCCTGTGACAGTGCTGATTCCTGCGCGAAGACTGGACTTGCAGCTAATCCTGCTGCGAAGATAATTCCGAAAAAGAGGTGCTTTTTCATGGTTTTTGTTGGTTTAGGTTAGAAATTGTTTTTTGTTTATCTCAGGGCACATACAGTCTGTGCTCTAATTCGAGTGCATAAAACTCGCTTTCCGCCTCAGGGCAATGCTCCCAATATTTGGTACTTACCTTTCCGTAAGCCAAGATCGAAAGAATCATGATATGAAGTCCGAGGAGGAAAACCGTGAGTGTTTTTTTCATGCCAAATAGGAATGCACGCACCATGCCGAAATCAAAAAGTGCCCAGAAACGCCAGAATTGGGGTTTTGGGTTTTTTCGCTTGTGGAAATCTTCCACATATGTGGAGTTTTACCACACCCCAATCGTAGAATAATGGGGTCGAAGGGTGCTGGATTTTCTGCGAGAAATTTCCCAAATGATTTTCGCCCTTTCACAAAATATTGTTTAGACAGAACTTTTTTTACTTCAATTAACTTCTCAAAAAGCGCTACCTTTGTGCTCTCCAATATAACTTCACCACCCCCATGAGTGACCAAATCAAACACGAATGTGGTATCGCGATGATCCGAATGAGGAAAAACCCTCAATACTTCATCGACAAATACGGTTCACCCCTCTATATTCCCAATAGGCTTTATGTGTTGATGCAGAAACAGATCAATCGTGGTCAGGATGGGGCTGGTGTGGCAAACATCAAAATCAATACGAAGCCTGGGACAAGATATATTAGCCGTTATCGCTCTATTGAGCCCTCTGCGGTCAATGAAATTTTTGATAAAATCCAGAAGAAATATAAAAAAGCCAAAAAGCAGGGAGGGGAAGATGCCATCTTGGACGCCGACTGGCTAAAGGAAAATATCGCGTTTACGGGAGAAGTTTGGTTGGGTCATTTGCGGTATGGCACGCACGGCGAAAACAGCATCGAGACTTGCCATCCCTTTTTGAAACAAAACAACTGGCGAAGCCGGAACTTGGTCATGGCGGGCAACTTCAACATGACCAACGTGGAGGAGTTGTTCAGCAAGCTCGTCCAACTCGGTCAGCACCCAAAGGAAAAAACGGATACCGTGACCGTCATGGAAAAAATCGGCCACTTCTTGGATGAGGAGAATCAGCGGCTTTTTGACAAATACAAACTGCATTACACCAACGAGCAGATTACCCATGTCATAGAAAACGAATTGGATGTCGCTCGGATTCTCCGCCGCTCTTGCCGGGATTTTGATGGGGGATATGCCATGGCAGGGATAATTGGGAACGGTTCCAGTTTCGTGGTCCGGGATCCATCGGGCATCAGGCCTGCATATTATTACGCCGACGAGGAAATCGTCGTCGTGGCGTCGGAAAAGCCGGCGATCAAATCCGCGTTCAACATAGACTACAAGCAAATCAAGGAAATCCAGCCTGGCCACGCCTTGGTCATCAATAAGGACGGATCATTTGCGGAGCATGAAATCCTCCCCGCGAGAGAAAAGAAATCCTGCAGCTTCGAACGCATCTATTTTTCCCGAGGCACCGACCCTGATATCTATCGGGAGAGAAAATTACTCGGAAAGGCCTTGATCCCACAAGTGCTGAAGGCTATCGATTTTGATTTGAAGAATACCGTTTTTTCCTATATACCCAACACCGCCGAGACAGCTTTTCTTGGAATGATTGAAGGGCTCGAAGATTACCTTTCAGCGAAGCGGAAAGAGGTGTTGTTGGACGGGAAACCTCATTTGGAAGACTTGGAAGCGCTTCTGAGTTTCAGGCCAAGAGTTGAGAAACTCGTCAGCAAGGACGTGAAGCTCAGGACATTCATCACCAATGACTCCGACCGTGATGCGATGGTGGCCAATGTATACGATACCACTTATGAAGTCGTACGCGCCGGAATCGACACTTTGGTGGTGATTGACGACAGCATCGTGAGGGGAACGACTTTGGAGAAAAGTATCTTGACAACACTCGATAAACTAAACCCCAAACGTATCATCATCGTGTCATCTGCGCCTCAGATTCGCTTTCCGGATTGCTACGGCATTGACATGTCGAGGATGAAGGAGTTTGTGGCCTTCCGCGCCACGGTAGAGTTGTTGAAGGACCGGGGAATGTCTTACCTTTTGGAAAAGACCTATGACCAATGTACGTCTCAGCAGATTTTGACCGAAAACTATGTGAAAGCGATCTACGAACCTTTCACCGACCAAGAGATTTCCGACAAAATCGCCGAAATCATTACCTCAGATGAAATCAAGGCTGAAGTGAAGGTTGTGTTCCAAACTGTCGAAAACCTTCACAAGTGTATTCCAGACCATTTGGGCGACTGGTATTTTACGGGAGATTTTCCTACCTCGGGCGGAATGCGTGTCGTGAACAGGGCATTTGCAAACTATATGGAGGGCAAAGCCGTCAGGGCGTATTAGGATAGCCTTTCACTTAGAAATTCAAAAAATCTTAAGGAATAGGTGGTAGCTATTGGAGACGGTTGACTACTTCCAGGAGCTCTTCAGGATTGATTGGCTTGGAAATAAACGCGTCGGCACCTGCGCCAATGGCTTTTGCCGCGGCTTCTTCCCCAAATCGGGTCATCAGCACGACCTTTGCCTTCGGACTTTTTTCCTTCAACAAAGTCAATACGTCCAGTCCATTCATGTCCGGCAATCTGTAGTCCAGGATTGCCAACTCGAAATGGTCGGCTTCCAAAATCTGAAGCGCGTCTTTTCCGTTTTTTGCGTCTGAAACCTCAAAACCGTTCTTGTCGAGAAATTTTGAGATCAACTTGCTGAACACAATATCGTCTTCAACGAGCAATAATTTTTTTCCCATATCTCTAATTGTAGGTTTCAAATTAACTATTTGTCCGAGTGCATTCAAGGAATAATTTCCGATTTATACCAATGGCGGATAGCAGTGTTCAATATTCATTGAATATGTATTGGATTAAAATCCCGGTTTCAATATTCGTTGAATTTGAGCAAATTCGCAGGCTAGCTTGAAAAACCAAACCCAAACGATATGGATGTCAATGTGACTTTGCTCAAACAAATCTGCGAAACGCCTGGCGCCCCGGGCTATGAAAAAAGAATCCGGGACCTTGTCGTTTCTTTGGTGACTCCCTTGGCAGACGAAGTCAAGGCCGACAATCTCGGCAACGTTATCGCCATCAAAAAAGCAAAGGAAAACCCAGAAGGCAAGCGGGTGATGGTCGCTGCCCATATGGATGAGATCGGATTTATTGTGACCCATATTGATGACAAAGGATTCGTACGGTTCCATACCTTGGGTGGTTTTGACCCAAAGACTTTGACGGCCCAGCGTGTGATTGTTCACGGAAAAAAAGACCTGATTGGCGTGATGGGCAGCAAGCCAATCCACGTGATGACGGCAGAGGAGAAAAACAAACTGCCGCAAACCACTGATTTCTTTATCGACTTGGGTATGACCAAGGAGGAGGTAGAAAAATACGTTACGGTCGGAGATCCCATTACCCGCGATCGCGAGTTGATCGAAATGGGTAATTGTGTAAACTGCAAATCCATTGACAACCGCATTGCAGTATATATTTTGATCGAGACACTGAGGTTGCTGGAAAACCCGGCCTATGATGTTTACGCTACATTTACCGTGCAGGAGGAGGTAGGACTTAGGGGCGCCAATGTGGCCGCCCATGGCATCAATCCTGATTTTGGGATTGCATTGGATACCACGATTGCTTTTGATGTGCCTGGAGCACAGCCACATGAAAAAATCACCGAGTTGGGCAAAGGCACTGCAATAAAGATCATGGATGCGTCCACCATCTGCGACTACAGGATGGTAGCTTACATGAAAAAGACAGCCGACACCCATCAAATCAAATGGCAGCCCGAAATCCTTACTGCGGGCGGAACTGATACCGCTGGAGTACAACGTATGGGTAAGCAGGGCGCTATCGCTGGGGCGATCTCCATTCCGACCAGGCACCTGCACCAGGTCATTGAAATGGCACACAAGGAGGACATCATCCATAGTGTCAGCCTACTCAAGGCCTGTTTGGAAGATTTTGGAAAGTATGACTGGTCCCATTAGGAAACTTTTTCCCAGCTTATCCAAACATTTTCGGATTCTAGAGACTTCATTAAAAAAACGATGTCCATGCAATCATTTCACGATTTCTCTGCCAAGACACTTCAAGGAAAGGAAGTTTCCATGGCTGATTTTAAAGGGAAAAAAGTACTCGTCGTCAATACCGCGAGTAAATGCGGCCTGACCCCCCAATTTGAAGGTCTTGAAAAATTATACAAAAAGTACCAAGACAAGGGATTGGTGATCCTTGGTTTTCCCTGCAACCAATTTGGAAACCAAGAACCTGGTGATGAAAAATCCATTGCCCAAGGCTGCGTACTCAATTATGGTGTGACTTTTCCCATGTTTGCCAAGGTGGACGTCAATGGCGACAACGCTCATCCAATCTTTAAGTACTTGAAGAGTAAGTTACGCGGAATCTTTAGCTCCCGAATCAAATGGAACTTCGCAAAGTTCCTAGTGGATGAAAAGGGAAGACCTGTGAAGAGATTTTCCCCTTGGACCAAACCTGAAAGTATCGATGGATATTTGGAAAAGGTCTTCCAAAAATCCTCCGAAAAAATCGCCGAAAAGTAGTCTGGGAGCATCAAACCTCCGCTATTCGCTGATTTTGCTCCAGCCTTTGATTGATCACCGCGAACCAAAGCGGGGGAACCAAGGCCATAAGCATGCTGCCGGGATATCCCGTGGGCAGCTGTGGACTTTCGTCCATGTGGCGGAGAATTTGGTATTTACGCGACGCGAGGTAGTGGTGGTCGCTATGTCTCGTCAATTCAAACAACACAATTCGCCCCATTTCATGGTCTGAATTCCATGAATGAATCGGTAAAACCCGCTCAAAATTCCCATTTGGAAGTTTTTTTCTACGGAGTCCATAATGCTCGATGTAATTGATGGTCTCCAGCAGTATTACGCCAATGAGCGCAACAGCCAAAGCGTAAGGCACGACGGTTAATCCGAAAATCAAACCAATCGTGGTTAAATAGGCGATTTGGTAAATCTGGAAACGCAGCATCTCATTTTGCCAGGACCAGAATTTTTGTCCTTTTCGTTCCAGAAGCTCCCCTTCTAACTTCCATGCGTTTATATATTGTCCGATAATCGACCGCAGGAAAAATGCGTAAACGGTTTCGTTTTTTCTTGCGGTTGCTGGGTCTTTGTCTGTCGACACGTGCTTGTGGTGGCCGCGATTATGCTCGATAAAAAAATGCTGGTAAAGTACGGGAAGCAGTCCCCATTTCGCCAACATTTGCTCCCAAGGATTTGAACGATGGCCGAGCTCATGCGCTACGTTGATACCAAGTGCGCCCAGTACGATCCCGATGCTGACCGTGAGCCCCACCACTTCCATTCCTGTTAGCCCTCCTTTTTGGATGACGCCAAAATATCCGGCCAGCAGCAAATAGCAGATCGGCGCACAGGCGTAGAGCAACACATCGTAAATCCGATTCTTTAATCTGGAAACTTCCTCCTCAGGACTTGGGTTTTTGGTCGAAGCGGGGAGAATCGCATCCAAAACAGGGAAAATACCAAATGCCAATATCAAAGTGGCCCAAGACCATGCACCTTGCCATTCGAGCGCAAGCCAAGCCGAAAGAGGGATGGTGTAGGCTGTCAGATATTTGAGATCTTTTGCTTCGAAATTCATTTTCTAACCCAATGATTCAATCGAGAATTCTGTTCTTTTCTCAGCCTCAAGGTAGTCATTTGGCCCGTTTCATGCAATTGACCGATGATTTAACAAGAGGATGATACAAACTAGATCAAAGATTCGATTTTTTGATAGCTTGAAAAATTGCTAAATAGATATGATTCGCACGATCAGGGTGCCCTTTTTTTCCGGATGAAGATGTTTCCCTATCTTTGACTGCATTCAGTCTTTCAGTCGATGAAATATTTTCCCGCATTTTGGGTTATTACGTTGTTCTTGTTTGCGTCCTGTTCCGATGATTCAGGGAATCCAAATACAGAAAACGATATTCCCTTTGTCACCGACCATTTTGCGGTAGATGCTGCCGGCAATACTTATCTTGCCGGTTTTGACCAAGTCAGCAGCAATAATCAAGACCCATTTATCCATAAGAAAAACTCCCGAGGCGAGACGCTTTGGAGGTTACGTTATGAAGAGACACCTGTGGATGGCAGGGCCGTTTTGGTTGCCTGGAACGAGGGCAGGTTGTACGCTGTTATGACGGTCGATGGGGGTAGCGTCACCACCAATTCGATCACGCGGCATCAGGTGGTGCCGGGGGCATTTGAAGGTGTATTCCAAAGTGGATATGGAGTCGGTGGCGGGCCGAGGGTGAGTTTGGTCATGGAAATAGATACCGAAACAGGCAAGATCAAAAAGGGCACCTTTATCACGGCCCGTCTTACCGATGGCAATACCAATGCCCTGCTGGTACCGCAGATCGGATTTTCAAACGGCAGGATCGTGCTGCGGGCAGTCGCGGCTGCTTGGCCTCCTGGTGCGGGAACTTCCTATGTACGGTTTCCAAATATCAGTGATGCGGATCGGATTGAGGATGCGTTTTGGTTGCGCTATGAAATGGAACTGGATTTTTCGCGGATCAGCAAGGCTGATCTGCTGCAATCCACGTTTTGATTTCGGGAAAAGACCAGGCGTCAATAGCCCCGATTTGACCATATTTTCCGATTAGTTTTTTGTTAAAAAGCCAAATTGGCAATGAAGAATTTTATTGATTGGTTGCTTTCAAGAAACACCAATTCCGAAAGGCTATCTGATTTCGGAAAGGTTTTGTTGCGCGTCGGCGTGGCTTTGCCGATGAGCATTCGACACGGATGGCCTACGCTTGCCAATTGGTGGAGGGGGGAAATCAGCTATCCCGATCCTTTGGGTTTGGGCCAGAACCTGACTATGGTGATGATGGGAAGTTTGGAGGCAGTAGCCACGCTGATGATTGTGGTCGGGATTTTGGCCAGGCCGGCGTCGCTGATGCTTGCGGTTGGCTTCTCCGTTGCGGTGTTGGTCGTGCACGGCGCAGATGATTTCGGGACCAAGGAGCTGCCCTACCTGTACATGGTGGCCTATTGGGCGATTTTCCTGATTGGGCCAGGGAGGTTTTCCGTGGATTTTTGGCTTTTTGGTAAAAAGGCGGATTGAAGTATCTCTTAACAAAATCCCGACATTCTCCGTCATCGATTTTTTATTCCAGACATTTTGAGGTTTTTTTATAGGGTGATGGTGCGTCATTTTTAAAAAGAACAACTCATGCAAACCAAGCCATTTGTCATCTACAAATCTTCCGCGGGATCGGGAAAAACCTACACCCTGACCAAGGAATACCTGAAACTGGCTTTGCGAAACCCGATTTCCTTCCGCAGCATTTTGGCGGTCACCTTTACCAACAAGGCAACGCATGAGATGAAGGAGCGTATCTTAAGCCAGCTCGCAAGGCTGCGCGTCGAGGTCATGCCTGAGGAAACAATGGATGCCGAGCTCATGGAGGCATTGGGCTGTGGGGAAGAGGGATTAAAGGAAAAAGCAGATCTGGCGCTTTCTGCGATCCTGCATGATTATGGACGTTTTTCCGTAAGCACAATCGATAGTTTTTTCCAAAAAATTGTCCGCGCATTTGCACGCGAAATGGATCTCAACGCCCAATTTGAATTGGAATTGGATCAAGACGCGGTGCTGTCAAAAACAGTGGACAGGGTCGTGGAAAAAGCTGTTTCCGATGCGGAATTGCACCAATGGATGGTCGAATATGCTATCGAACAGATCCAGGAAGGTAAATCTTGGGATATCAGGAAAAACATCCGTGATTTGGCCAAACAGATTTTTCAAGAGGACTTCAAGAAGTATGGCCATGAAATCAGGGCTTTTCTGGATGAGAGGGAATCCATTGAAGCTTTAAAAAAATACATTAAAACGGGCAGGGCAGAGATCATTGCCGAAGCTAAAAACCTGAAAGTACAAGCCAATCAAATCCGACAAAGGCATGGTTTGGAGTGGACGGATTTCAAAGGTGGTTCAAGGTCATTTGCCAATAAGTTTGACCGATTTGGTGAAATGCCCAATCCAATCGCTGATCTCAGAAATACAAAAGGTGAACTTCCACCATCAGTCAATGAATGGTATACAAAAACAAGCAAAAGTGCTCAGGCAATCATTTCGGCCTATGAGGAGGGATTGGGAAGTTTGATTGGCAAGGCCTTAGAACTGGAACAGCGCTGGAACACGATCATCGCTCTCGGGCGTAACATTTACGTTTTTGGACTATTTCGGTACATTTTGGATGAACTTGCTGCCGTCAAAGACGAGGAAAACATCCTGTTGATATCCGATGCCAACGAATTTCTGAAGGAGATTACCGCCGAGACTGACGCGCCATTTATCTATGAAAAAGTGGGAAACCAATTCCGACATTTCCTGATCGATGAATTCCAGGATACTTCGGGATTCCAGTGGGCCAGCTTCAAGCCGCTTTTACAAAATAGTCTGGCACAAGGGAACGCCAATCTGCTCGTAGGCGATGTCAAGCAGTCGATCTATCGCTGGAGGGGAGGGGATATGCGGCTGATGCTCGAGGAAGTCGAATCCGAAATAGGTCTGGACTATATTCAAGAGAAAAATCTGGATACCAATTTCAGAAGCCTTCCAAATATCATTGATTTCAACAACGCTCTATTCAAGCATTTGCCCCAAGCATTTGAATCCAAACTTGAAAGGGATTTTGGTACCAACGGACAGGGCATTATTTCCAAAGCATACAGCGAGGTGTTTCAAAATGTCTCAGACCGCAAATCCAAGCTGGATTTGGATGGTTTGGTAAGGTTTGAGGTATTAGAAAGCGACAAGGATGACGAGGAAGGGAAATTCTTGGGCCAGGTTTTGGCTAAGGTTCCCCAAATGGTCATCGAATTGCAGGAAAAAGGCTATGGACTGAGGGATATTGCCTTTTTGGTGAGGACCAAGGCCGAGGGCGAGCAGATTGCCGATTGCCTGATGGAATATGCCCATCTCCACCCGGACACACGATATCGTTTTGACGTGCTTTCCGATGAATCGATGTTTCTGACCAAAAGCGTGGCGGTAGTCGCCTTGGAAGCTGCTTTGCGCTACTTGTCGGATCCAAAGGACGAGTTGGCCTGGAAGACGATGTGGTATTACTATGCAGTCGGTCAGGGAAATGCAATCGGACATGCGCTTTTTTCCTCCGGAAATGGGCCCGATTGGGTTGAGAGGGGAATAGCTGGTTTTGAAAACGAGATATCAGGATGGATCAAATTGCCTCTTATGGAGCTGGTGGAGGAGTTGATTGAGCAGCTTGGTATCAAAGGGGAAGGTCTGGAGATGGCATATATCGCGGCATTCAAGGAAGCAGTATATGATTTCACCCAATTCAACCGTGCCGATTTGGCGGGATTCTTGGAATGGTGGGAGCAGGAAAAAGGGAAACGTACTGTAAAAATCCCGGAGAGCCATGAAGCAATGCGGATTTTGACGATTCACAAGTCGAAGGGATTACAGTTTAAGGTCGTTCTTATGCCATTTTTGAAATGGACGATTTTTGACACGACGAAAAACAATATCCTTTGGGCCCCATTTCAACCGGAGGGAACGGGAACTTCGGCGATAATTCCGGTTCGCCTGGAAAAGAGTCTGGGGGAATCGGAGTTTGCGGAACTTTATAGGAACGAGGCGGTAATGTCCTATCTGGACTCACTCAACATGCTTTACGTGGCGTTTACCCGGGCGGAAGAAGTGCTTTGGGGACTTTTGCCTTTTCAAAAAGAGCCAAAGGGAAACAGTATTCAGAATTTTGTTCAGCAATATGTTGAACGGGTCGGAAAGGGCGAAAATGGTTCATACGATGCCGAGTCTCGGGTTTATGAATTGGGTATATGGCCTAAAAAGTCCCAACAAACGGTTCCTTCCCCTCCAGTTGTTCCCCTGCGTTGGGAATACCAAGCTTGGGATGAGTTGTTACAGGTACGGGAATTTGCCGGTGACTTTTCAGAAAGTGGTTTGGAACGGCGAAGGAAACGTGAGTTTGGAAGTATGATCCATGAGTTGTTGGAGAAATCAGGATCGAAAGCGGAGGTGATGATCGGTTTGGAGGAACTTCATTTTGAGGGAAGGCTTGACCAGGTAGAACAGGAGACAGTAAAGTCTCAATTGGATAGACTTTTCGATAATCCCGTTTTTGCGTCTTGGTTTTCGGGTGAATATCCGACAATGGTCGAGCAGGGCATCATCCTTCCCGGTGGCCAGCAAAAGCGTCCTGACAGGATCTTGGTCGGCAAAGATTGCGTGAGAGTTGTTGATTTCAAAACGGGAGAGGCCCAGGAAAAGTATATGATCCAGCTGCTTGAGTACATGGCTCTCGTGGGAGAGATGACGGGACTCCCTGCCAAAGGGTTTATCTGTTATCTCGAGTCCGCCGAGATTGTCGAGGTGGCGGGATGAAACCTATTGACCGTTCAATCCCCCTTCTTTTAATCCCGTAATCAACACCACCATCGAATGCGGTGCCACATTGTAGCTGTATCCCACGTAGGGCTTTGCATCCGCCCACAGGCATATATCTTCCGGCGATTCAAGGTTGGTATCTATCCACCGCTTCCAGGCCACAGGTTTTGATTCAATGTTTTCCGGTAGCTGGAACAACAACTCGCGGTCGTATGCATTGATCAGGTAGTGGGTTGCAAACTTGCGGCTCAGCGCCAAAACCGTCAGCGCGATACTACGGGAATGCTCAGACCAATCAGGTTGGTTGAGTTTGGTGCCATGCCAAAAAATCAAGGATTGTCCCAAAAGCTCCCTGAGACTCATGTTGAACGTGGCTTTTGATGTTTCACGCAAGAGTCGTTTTTTGATCAGGATTTTCACAAAACGGAATATGTCAGCATTTTTTTCCACCAGTTCCCAATCAAACCATGTCAGTTCGTTGTCTTGGCAGTAGGCGTTGTTGTTTCCTTGTTGCGTGTGGCATACTTCGTCACCCATGAGCAACATGGGTGCACCGAGTGCAAGCATGTTGGAAGCCAAGAAGTTTTTGATCTGACGTTTCCGGAGTCCAAGGACTTTTGGGTTGTCAGTCGGTCCTTCGACGCCACAGTTCCAGCTTAGGTTATCATTATGCCCGTCGCGGTTGTTTTCGCCGTTGGCGAGGTTCCGCTTTTTGTTATAACTGACGAGGTCATTCAAAGTGAATCCGTCGTGGCATGTCACGAAATTGATGGACTTTTCGAGCTCTCGGTTCATCTTTTCATACATGTCCGGGCTACCGATGAGCCGCGTCGCGAAAAGTCCGACTTTTCCCTTATCCCCTCGGAGAAAACTCCTGATATCATCCCGGAATTTTCCGTTCCATTCTTTCCAACTATCACCGGTGAAATTACCGACTTGGTAGAGTCCGGCGGCATCCCAGGCCTCGGCGATCAATTTGGTGCCAGCCAAAACCGGATCGGATTCGATATCCCAAAGAATCGGTGGGTTTTCGATCGGGACGCCTTTTTCATTTCTGGACAATACCGAAGCCAAGTCAAACCTGAAGCCGTCCACATGCATGTCCCTTACCCAGAAATGCAAGCTGGACAAGATCATCCGTCTGACGATCGATTGGTTGGCGTTTAGGGTATTGCCCGTTCCGGAGTAGTTTTTGTATTTGGACTTGTCCTCGTCCAAGATGTAATAGATGCTGTTGTCAATCCCCCGAAAAGTGTAAGTCGGTCCGGTATCATCATTTTCCGAGGTGTGGTTGAATACCACATCCAAAATCACCTCAATGCCGGCTTGGTGCAAGGCTTTGACCATGTCCCTGAATTCATCCAAAACCGCCAATGGATCATTTGAGGTGCTGTACCCTTGGTGGGGTGCAAAAAACGATATCGGGGAGTATCCCCAATAATTGGTTAATCCTTCGGGCGCATCCTGGTCGTCAAATTGGAATACAGGCAAGAGCTCCACAGCAGTGATACCCAAATCTACGAGGTAAGGGATTTTTTCTATCAAACCCAAGAACGTCCCACGCTTCTCTGGTGGAAGCCCGGAGTTGGGGTTTTTGGTAAATCCGCCGACATGCATTTCGTATATAACGGTCTTGGAAAAAGGACGCCTTGGATGGACATCTCCATTCCAGTCGTAAGTCGAAAGATCCACCAAGACACTTTTCAAAAACGGTGCGTCACTGTTGCCAAATTTGTTGAGCGCTTTGCGGTTGTAATTTTTTGGGATGGCAACGGCTTTGGAGTAAGGATCCAAAAGAACCTTAGAAGCATCAAACCGATGTCCTTTCTCAGGCTGATAGGGACCTTGGATGCGGTATCCATAGAGTTGCCCGCTTTTCAATCCGTGGATGCCAATATGCCAGTAGTGGTAGGTTTTGTTGAAATTTGGATCCAATCGGAACACATGGCTGGGCTCCATATCTTCGACCGAATCGAAGAACAGCAATTCTACCCATTCTGCATTTTTGGAGAAAAGGCAAAAATTGAACGATTCGTGGTGGATGGAAGGCCCGATTGGGAAACTGAGTCCTTTGTGGACCAAAAAACCTGATTGTTGCCGATGCATGGTGTGATTAATCATGTAAATATTGGAGAAAAACCGAGCAAAACAAATGTTTATGAGTTTAAATCGGTTCGTCCATGATACTCATGTTCCAAGGCTGGTTAAAAATGTTATTTTAAATCCTATAAAAATTATAGGAAATGTAGGAAAATAAATTTTCACCAATTACTTTTGGGCCTATCAAAACTTTCCACTAATACTGAATCAATATCATACTAAAAAGATATAATATATATAAATTATAACTATGTCTCTCAAGGCCATCAACTATTCAAAATCTTCCAATATGAAAAGAACCATACTCTCATTTTTGCTCAGCCAATTCATCCTCGGCTATGCGATCGCGCAGCAGGCCATCGAGGGTTCAGTAAAGGATACCGCGGGAAATCCCATCATCGGGGCGGCAGTCGTCTTGGAGGGAACCAACGACTTCAGTATTTCCGACGATACAGGCAAGTTTTCGATCACCACCTCCAAATCCTTTCCACTTTCCTTAAAGGTGAGCTTTGTGGGCTTCAAGGCCCAGTCGCTGATTTTGAATGCGCCCGCCGCAAGTGCCCTTGATTTCTTGTTGGAAGAAGACCTGATTTTGGCCGAGGTGATGGTGACTTCCCGCCGTCGACAGGAAGAAATCCAAGCCGTGCCAATCCCGATCACCGTGGTAGGCGGGGCATTGCTCGAGGAAACCCAGGCCTTTAACGTCAACAGATTGAAGGAGCTTGTTCCTTCGGTTCAGCTTTACACCTCAAATCCCCGAAACACTACGCTTAACATCAGAGGTTTGGGATCCACTTTTGGATTGACCAACGATGGCATCGATCCGGGGGTAGGATTCTATGTGGACGGTGTGTATTATGCGAGACCTGCCGTGACTACCCTTGACTTTATCGATATCGATCAGATTGAGGTGCTGAGGGGGCCACAGGGTACTTTGTTCGGGAAAAACACGACAGCCGGAGCATTCAATATCAGCACCAGAAGGCCAAGGTTCCAAAATGATGCTACGGTAGAATCAAGCTTCGGCAATTACGGATTTATCCAGACCAAAGGCTCTGTCACCGGACCCTTGTCAAAAACCATGGCGGCAAGGCTTTCATTCTCGGGAACTACCAGGGACGGCTTGGTCTACAACGAGGCGACGCAGAAAAACACAAATACGCTGAACAACCTGGGTGTGCGCGGTCAGTTGCTTTTTGTCCCCTCGAGCAAATTGGAGATCCTGTTGGCAGCAGATGCTACCCGGCAGCGACCTGATGGATATGCACAAGTCGTCGCGGGAGTAGTTCAGACTAAGCGTGCGCCTTTTAGACAGTTTGACCAAATCATAGCCGAATTCGACTACCAGCTTCCGACGACTAATCCCTTTGATCGTGTGATTGACCATGATACGCCTTGGCGGTCCAACAACGACATTGGCGGTGTTTCGCTCAACATCGACGCTGAAGTCGGCGGCGGTACCCTGACTTCAACCTCCGCTTGGCGGTATTGGAATTGGGGTCCATCCAATGACCGGGATTTTACCGGCCTCCAGGCCTTGGCCCTTTCACAAGCACCCTCCCGACATGACCAATGGTCACAGGAAATCAGGTATGCCGGAGACTTCAATTCCAAGCTGAGCGGTGTGATTGGCGTGTTTGGATTGTGGCAAAACCTAAAGACCAGTCCTTACCATACCGAAGAATCAGGGATTCACCAGTGGCGATTCGTACAAAACAACCAAAATCCACTGTGGAGAACACCGGGCCTTTTGGACGGATACGGCATCAGGACCACCAGTGTGCTGGAGTCCTTTGGCGGTGCTGTTTTTGGTCAATTGGATTGGGAGGTGTTTGACAAGTTTCACGTATTGCCTGGGTTGAGGTGGAATTATGACGAAAAAAGCGTGGTATATGACCGCGAAACATACGGCGGGCTGCAGACAACAGACCCTGCCTTACTGGCTTTGAAAAACTCCGTGTACAATGACCAGGACTTTATCGTGGATGTGGATGAATCCAATTTCTCGGGTCAGATTACCCTTTCATACAGACCAAACGAGCGGATCAATGCCTTTGGTACCTATTCTTCCAGCTACAAGCCCGTGGGCGTCAACCTGGGTGGACTACCTAGGGAAAACGGAAGGACCATGATCGAACTTGCCCGGATTGCCCCAGAGGAAGTATATCATTACGAATTTGGGCTGAAGACAAGCCCCACCAAGAATACAACCCTCAACTTGGTGTACCACAACACCGATATCAAAAATTACCAAACCTTGGTCCAGACACCTGATCTCTCCGTCAACAGAGGCTATCTGGCCAATGCCGAGGAAGTGAATGTGAATGGTCTCGAGTTGGATGCCAATTGGAGGGCATTGAAAAACCTTTCCTTTTTCGGTGCCTTGGCGTACACTGATGCCAAATATGTCAAGTTCACCAATGCGCCTGTGCCTTTGGAGGAAGTGGGAGGTGAGACTTACAAAGACATCTCAGGTGGCCGCTTGCCCGGAGTTTCCAAATGGGCTGGATCCTTTGGGACCGAATGGTCATCAACCAAGGGCAGGTTCCTCGGATTGAGTGGTGAGTATTTCATCGGTTCTGAGTTGTTTTTCAGGTCTGAGTTTTCTTCGAGCCCATCACCTTCGGAGTTCATGAACATAGACGGTTACGCCCTGGTCAATGCAAGAACCGGCTTTAGAGCCAGCTCCGGGTTATCCTTCTTTGTCTGGTCCAGAAACCTCTTTGATGCCCAATACTTCGAGCAGCTGTTGCCGGGCGCAGGCAATTCGGGACAGTATGCTGCTGTACTCGGGGATCCGCGGACTTTCGGATTCACGGTTCGCTTCAATATTTTGACACAATAATTGATTCAATAGGTTTTTAATTTGGGAAAAGAACCCCGGATGGATTTCGGGGTTTTTATTTTGTTTTTGATCCTTTAATACGTTGTATAACAATAGTTTGACGATTTGAATACTTCGTATTTGGTGAAGGCTAAACTTCCTGGTAAATTAATTCCCTACAAAAATTATAGGAAATGTTGTTTTGAATTTTTTTTGGCTTTACATTTGGAGAATAATTCCTACCAAAAAAATCGGATATATGGAAAAAGTAATCATCAAACTGAAAGAGGAACCATTATGGTCAGCGTTCTTTGCTTTCTGCTTTGTACTTGTCATCCTCATCAGTTTCAAATCCTTCTCAGGGGCTATTGACGGGTTTGCCGGTATGGATTACGAGATGTTTTTCTGGTTTTTGTTGGTAGGATTTGTAGCTCAGACTATAGATGGTGCTTTGGGTATGGCGTATGGAGTGAGTTCTAATTCCATTTTATTGGGGATTGGAATCCCGCCGGCAGTGGCAAGTGCTTGGGTACATTTTGCACAGGTATTTACAAGCCTTGCTTCCGGGTTTTCACATTGGAGATTGGGCAACGTGCAGTGGTCTCTTGCAAAAAAGCTGTTGATTCCTGGTGTGGTTGGAGCGATTCTCGGCGCTTATTTCCTTTCAAATATCGACGGCAACGCAATCAAGCCGTTTATAGCCGCCTATTTGCTTTTGATGGGTTTG
Source organism: Mariniradius saccharolyticus AK6 (assembly GCF_000330725.2). Taxonomy (GTDB): domain Bacteria; phylum Bacteroidota; class Bacteroidia; order Cytophagales; family Cyclobacteriaceae; genus Mariniradius; species Mariniradius saccharolyticus. Next base: position 264,249 of record NZ_AMZY02000009.1, read on the forward strand.
ATCATTCTCTCAAAAGTAATCCGGAGAAAAAAGCGCGAATTCAATGCCCAAAGCAGGAGCTTGCCCTATTTGGCAGGAGTTGGAGGCTTTGCGGATGCCATTGGCGGCGGAGGTTGGGGTCCAATTGTCAACTCGACTTTGTTGGGCAAAGGCCACGTTCCCAGATTCGCGATCGGTACAGGCAATTTTGTAGAGATATTCGTTTCATTGGCTAGTGCCAGCACTTTCTTGTTTTTTGTGAAAGAATTGAGTTTGGCTCCGGTTTTAGGCCTTATCTTAGGCGGTGTGATGGCTGCACCTTTTGCTGCAAGGATTGTTAAAGTGATTAATCCAAGAGTGTTGTTGACTTTGGTCGGCTTGCTTGTGATCATCTTGAGCATCCGCACATTTTACCTAGCGGTTCAATAATGAATGGGATGGACTGATCGGCGGTGATTTTTTGTTATTTTGGCGGCACAAGATCTACCTCATGCTGTCAAAAAGAGCCAAGTACGCCATCAAGACCATTTTGTATTTGTACGAGCACCAACAAAATGTCCCGATTTCGGCAAAGACAATTGCCGAAAACGAGCGTATTCCCTATAAATTCTTGGAGAATATCCTACGCGAGCTGAAAACCCATCAGGTGGTGAAAAGCCTTCGCGGGGCTGAAGGGGGGTACTCTTTGGCAAAAGATCCAAAACAGATCACCGTAGCCCACCTCATGCGCATCATCGATGGGCCGATAGCATTGATACCTTGCGTGTCCGAGCGATTTTATGAGGCCTGCGGGGAATGCGTGGACGAAGATACCTGTCGAATCAGAAAGCTTTTTGCGGAACTACGTACCGAGATGCTGCCCGTGCTCGATAAGTCCATCGTGGAGTTGGCGGGCCTTTGAGCCGAATTTTCGCACATTTAGCGAACTCTTTTTCATGGAAGGAAAAAAAAATGGATAATAACCCTATAAAAATTATAGGGTAATTAGGATAATAAAAAATCCTTTTCTACATTTGAAACATCTATTCGATTCCACAAAAAGATTAGCGTCATGGCAGTTCAGCATCTCCAATCCGGCACCCAAATCCAAGAAACATACCCATTCAGGGAGATTTCCAAAAAAGACTTTTCCGGCAAGACTACTAAAGGTGTCAGGGATATACTCGCTGAAGAGTCTATGGTCGAGATTGCTGGACTCGCTGGATTTGGCTTCCCAAATTTCCCCGAGTCGAAGAAAGTATTCCAGGTAGCATATTTCAAAGTAAGTGAGTCCTACAAGTCGATACAGCCATTGCTCAATGGATTGTTGGCGATTGGTCAGCCTGGTAAAGGGTCAGTGGAGTTTTACAGTGAATTGGATACGTTTGCTGTCAAATTCTATCAATCTGAGGAGCAAGACACAGTAGCGTTTTTGGAAAGAGTTTTTTCAGTACTGAAAGAGGAGATGAGATTCAAGCAGATTCTGAAGCGCGTGATCGAAAATCAGGAGCGGTTTGGTAGGGAAAGCCAACTTCTGAAAAGAGAGCTGTTTGCAGGTAACTGATTGGACATATGATCTGAATGTTAAATTGAGGGAAAGTCCTGCGGGATTTTCCCTTTTTTCATTGGAATAACCATCATAATCCGCAATTTTTGCGACTCGTTTTCAAACCGTTCCCCCATTTCCCATGAACAAGTACATTGATCTCATCCAGCAGACCTTTGATTTCCCCACAAAAGAATTTCACGTTGAAAACAATGAGCTTCATTTCAACGGTGTGAACCTGATGGAGATTATCAAGGCTTATGGAACTCCGTTGAAGTTGACGTATTTGCCCAAGATTTCCGAGAATATCCAGAATGCAAAGACCTACTTCAACAACGCGATCGAGAAGCACGACTACAAGGGAAACTATACCTACTGCTATTGCACAAAGTCATCCCATTTCAGCTTTGTATTGGATGAGGCTTTGAAAAACGACATCCACATCGAGACTTCCTCCACCTTTGATATCCCATTGGTGCGTAGCCTGTATGAGAAAGGGAAAATCACAAAAGAGACCTACATCGTCTGCAACGGCTTCAAGCGCGAGCTTTACCGCCAATACATAACAGAGTTGTTGAACGACGGATTTGTGAACTGCATTCCAGTTTTGGACAACCTGACTGAAATCGACTATTACCTCGAGCATGTCAAAGTGCCATTCCAAGTTGGTATCCGTATCGCTGCCGACGAGGAACCCAAATTTGGTTTCTATACTTCCCGCTTGGGAGTCCGATACAACGACATCATCAAACTCTATGAAGAAAAGATTAAGGATAACCCAAAGGTATCCTTGAAAATGCTCCATTTTTTCATCAACTCAGGCATCAAGGACACTGCCTATTATTGGTCAGAGTTGACGCGGTTTATTCAAAAGTACGTGGACCTCAAGAAGATCGCGCCGAGCCTCGACACGATGGATATCGGTGGAGGTTGGCCGATCAAGTACAACGTGTTTTTTGACTATGACTACCAATATATGGCAGAGCAGATCGTCAAAAACATCAAGTGGATGTGTGCCAAAAACCATACGGACGAGCCGCACATTTTCACCGAATTTGGCAGCTACACGGTAGGCGAGAGCGGTGCGGTCTTGTATTCGATTTTGGATGAAAAGCTCCAAAACGACAAGGAACTTTGGTACATGATTGATGGGAGCTTCATCACCCAATTGCCGGATAGCTGGGGTTTGAACCAAAAGTATATCATGCTTGCGGTCAACAATTGGGATGAGGAATACCACAACATCAACCTCGGCGGTTTGACTTGCGACAGCATGGATTACTACAACTCCGAGGCGCACCAATTCAACATTTACCTTCCAAAAATCGAACAGGGGAGAAAACAATACATCGGCTTCTTCCACACTGGCGCTTATCAAGAATCACTTGGCGGCTACGGAGGGATTCAGCATTGTCTGATTCCAGCGCCGAAGCACGTTATCATTGACCGGGAAAAGGACGGCAGCATCAAGCATTGGCTTTTTGCTCCGGAGCAAAAAAGCGAAAGCATGCTCAAGATCCTGGGTTATTAGCATCCGGTTAAAGACGATTCAAAAAAAATGCGTGCCGCCAATCAGCACGCATTCTTTTTTATCGAGCGTATTTTAATCAGCCTTGACGTGCGCCTTCGGCATGGTCAATCACCTCCCCGCCAATACTCATGTAGCTTTCCATACAATCCGCTGTCATGCATGAATGGATCGGAAGAATGCCTAGCAAATCCCCGATTTTGACTCTTTTCAAAAGCTCCGATGAGGCCTTTATCAGGCCGTGTTCTTGGGAGATACTTTTCAGATACGATCTTTCCTTGGGAATTGTCCAGCCGTTTTCAGTCAAGAATACCACTTCGCCGAAGTTTTTTCCTCCGTCAGGCCCAGGGAGATAGTCTTTTGAAAGGTGCACTCCGCCGCCATGGACCAGGATTTCACCCCTTTCTTTCTGGATATCCACCACGGGAACCGCAAGAGCGACGGCGACTTCCTCTCTTGTACAACTGCCCAAAGCCACTTGCATCATATCAAAGAATACAAAATTGCCAGGACCCATTTCGTCAATGTCCCCAAAGTTTTCCATCACCGCACATCCCGGCGTATCTCCAGTTCTGGTGATTAGGTTTGGGTACTCGCTGCGGTATTTGGCTTTGAGCATGCCCAAAGCTGCCCGGGTTTGGTCATAGACCGCTTCCTTGTCTTTTTCATAATAGGTATGTCCAGCATGCAGATAGAAGCCCCTGAACTTGAGTTTGTCGGATTTTTTGGCGGTACGCAGGATGGCTTCCATTTTCCCAAAATCCGAAAACTGCACGCCTGTCCTGCCGTAGCCCGCATCGATTTCAATGAAAAATCCCACGGGGTTTTCGAGTGCGTCGACCAGTGTTTGGGTCGTGGTTTCGTTGATCAGTTGGACGGAAAGGGATTGGTTTTTGGCCAATCTGTTCAGCCGTTTCGCCTCGAGCGGATTAAACGGAAATGCAATGTGGATATTTTCCCAACCGTGCCCACAGAAGTATTCCGCCATTTTGATGGAGGAGACGGTAATTTCCTTGATTCCATAATCCTTGGCCCATTCACCAATGACGTGAGATTGCGCTGTCTTGAAATGCGGCACGAGTTTCATTCCATTTCTCTTGGCCTTTTCGGCCATTTTTTGGAGGTTTTTTCGGCAAATCTGCTCATCGATCAGGAGCGTGGGCGAAGTGATATGGTTCAGATAGGACATAGTTCATGTTGATTGGTTTGAAAGTAGGAAAATCATGGCAATCAGAAAATGAATTTCTTCGCCGATTATCAAAATTGTCAACTGCCATTTTCCTATTTTGGTAAATTGTTTTCGGAAATCCATCGTAAAACATCCAAAAACCTATGAGACCCAATTTACCCTTAGTCGTTTCCATTTTTGTTGTAGTCGGATCCATGTTTGGTTCTTGCAAGAAAAAGCAGGAAGAGCCAGTTGATCTAAGAATTACCCAATTTGATTCAGGAATTGTGAATCAAAGGGCCTCCGAATTAGAGGCGACCGTTGTACCGACGCTGAAGGAAGGCCTCAAAATGTCTGTTTGGGCAGTGGATTCGATGATTATCGATCCGGTTTCCATTTATGTAGACGAGGAAGGTGCATTGTACTATGTAAGCTCTGAGCGCCTTGGAATATCTGAATTTGACATCCGCGGCCATCAAAAGTGGGAAATCCCCTCGATCAGCTGGCAGACCTTTGAGGATCGGAGGGCTTTTCTACGGAAGGAATTTGCACCAGAGAGAAGCGCTGAAAACGAATGGCTCACGGATCTCAATAAAGACGGCTCTCACGATTGGAAGGATTTGATGATCGAGAAGGAGAGCGTGTTCAAGGTCAGGGACACTGACGGCGATGGACGGGCAGATTGGACACAGCGGGCGGTATATGATTTTCATGAGGAAATCACGGACTTGGCGCTTGCGGTCACCAAACACGAAGGCGATCTTTTCGTCGGTGTCGCTCCCGATTTTTGGAGACTTCAGGATGAGAACGGCGACGGTATTTTTGAGAAGAAAACATCGATTTCCAATGGCTATGGTGTACATGTGGGCTTTGGTTCACATGGCATGTCGGGTGCAAAAGTCGGCCCTGACGGAAAGATCTATTGGGGAATCGGCGATATTGGATTCAATGGCACCGATAAGGACGGCAATGTCCACAAGTATCCCAACCGCGGTGTCGTCGTCAGGGCCAATCCTGATGGCAGCGACTTTGAGGTTTTCGCGATGGGTGTGCGCAATACCCACGAGTTCACTTGGGATGAGTACAACAACCTCATCTCAGTCGACAACGATGGAGACCATCGCGGCGAAAGCGAGCGCTTGGTCTACCTTGTCAATGGTTCAGACACCGGGTGGCGTATCAATTGGCAGTTTGGCAAGTACCGTGATCCTGACAACAATACCTACAAAGTCTGGATGGACGAGAAAATGTACACGCCAAGACACGAGGGTCAGGCTGCCTACATTACGCCGTGTATCATCAATTATGTCAACGGACCCACGGGGATGATCTACAATCCGGGCACCGCGCTTGCTGAGCGCTGGAAAAACCACTTTTTCGTGGTAGAGTTCGTCGGGAACCCCGTTCGTTCGGGAATCCATGCATTCCAGCTGAAACCCAACGGGGCCACCTTCGAATTGGCAAAGACCGAAGCGATTCAAAGAGGAGGTGTGTTGCCAACTGGAATTGATTTTGGACCAGATGGATCAATGTATGTGGCGGACTGGATCAATGGCTGGGGAGCCAAGAATTACGGCCGAATCTGGAAGCTCGACGATGAGGAAGGACAAAATTGGGCCGCAAGAAAAGAAACTGAACGCCGCATCAAGTTGGATTACTCGAAAATGGACGAAGCCGAATTGGAAGACCATCTGTACTACGAAGACATGCGGATCCGTCGCAAGGCACAGTTTGAATTGGCAAAAAGGGGAGACAAAGGTGCCAAGGTTTTTGAAAAAGCCATGAACCAGACTTCCAACCAACTTGCCCGGGTCAATGCGATCGTAGGTATGAGCCAAATCGCTAGGATGAAGGACAAGAAATACGCGGAAAAGATCATCCCATTGTTGAAGGATTCGGATCCTGAAATCCGTGCCCAAGCTGCCAAGTGGCTCGGAGATATCAAATATGAACCTGCTGGCCAATTTATGCTGGCACTTTTGGTAGATGAGTATCCGAGGGCAAGGTTCTTTGGTGCGGAGGCAATCGGTAGAATCGGTTATCAACCCGGTTTTCCATCCTTGGTTGCGCTCTTGGAAAACAACGACGACCAAGATGCCTATATCCGTCATGCAGCTTCCTTGGCTTTGGCAAGGTTGAATCAGCCTGATGAATTGGTGAAATTGGCCACTGAACCCAGCAATGCGGTCAGGTTGGGTGCTGTATTGGCATTGAGACGGCTGGAACATCCGGGGATTGAGCAATTCCTCAAAGATCCAAATGAATACATCGTGACTGAAGCTGCCCGAGCCATCAACGATGATTATTCCATCGAAGCCGCACTCCCTGCATTGGGCGACCTGTTGGTGACGACTTCCTTTTCCAATGAAGCCCTTATCCGTCGCGCGATCAGCGCCAACCTGCGTGTCGGGACGGAGAAATCCATGCAAAACCTGGTGGCTTACATCCAAAAGCCGGATGTACCCTTGCCACTGCGTCAGGAGGCGATCGATGCTTTGGGCACTTGGACCAAGCCCTCCGTTTTGGATAGGGTGGACGGCCACTACCGGGGCGAGGTGACACGGGATGGCGCTTTGGTCAGAACTGCTTCATCGCCGGCATTACTGCAAATGTTGGCCAACAAAGAACCTCAGTTGCGGATTTCCGCTGCAAAGGCGATCGGGAGACTGGGTATCGTAGAAGGTGCTGAGCCGCTGTTGGCCATGGTGAAATCCGACCGTTTCCCCGAGGTGAAAATCGCAGCCATTCAATCCCTCGCGAAGATGAATGCAAGTACGACCGCAAAAGGCATTGAATCGGCTTTGGCTGATACGGACAAATCGGTGCGGGTGGCCGGACTTACGTTGTTGGATCAATTGGACTTGGATAAGGAACTCAAAGTCAAGCTGTTGATGGAAGTCATCGAAAAGCGGACTACAGAAGAGAAGCAAGCTGCCTTGGTCGCATTGGGTAAAGTACCCGTAGAAAACACCTCGGCTAGTTTCGAAAAGTTATTGGCACAAATGTCCGCCGGGAAATTGCCGACAGATATCTTGTTGGAATTGTCGGAGGCTGTGGATTCTACAAAAGATAGCGTTTTAATGGAGAAGTACGAGCACGCTTCCAACCAACTTTGGAAGGGTGACGCTCTGGCTTCCTATCAAAGCAGCCTCAATGGGGGTGATATCGCCAAAGGACGCAGCATCTTTTTCCAATCCCAAACTGGACAATGCATGCGCTGCCATGCGTATGATGACATGGGCGGAAATGTAGGTCCAGCCATGAATGGAATTGCGAAGCGGCTGAGCAAGCAGGAAATCCTGGAATCTCTTATCGACCCGAGCAAGCGGATTGCACCGGGATACGGGGTGGTCACCTTGGAACTTGACAACGGAAAAAAGGTAGTAGGTGTCCTTGCCGAGGAAAACAGTAAGTCTATTTTGGTCAAAAAAGGTGCAAGTCCTGACACCCTTGTCATGAAGGCAAATGTCAAAACCAGAAAAGACGCACCATCCAGCATGCCGGATATGAAGGCGGTACTGAGTCGCAGGGAAATCCGGGATTTGGTCAGCTACCTCGCCACCCTGAAGGAGGATTTCTGATGAAATCTGTCGGGCTGATATTCCTCATTGCCGTCTTGGTGATGATCCTGCTGACAGCGGGCGGAATGCTTCTGGGGCGCTGGATGCTTCACCCGGGCGATATTCCGGTGAAGGCCAGCTTGGTACCTGATGAGCCCAAACAACGGTTTTTGGCGTTTTTTGCCCACCCCGATGATGAGATTGCGATGGGTGGCACCCTCATCGGGCTTTCGGAAGCTGGGCATGAGATCGTGTTGGTATACCTGACTCGGGGTGAGGCGGGTCCTACCAACGGCCTCGTACCTCAATCCGAATTGGGGTCCACGAGAACAAATGAAATTCAACAGGTGGGCAAGATTTTGGGCCTACATGCACTCGAATTGTTTGATTTTCCCGACAGCGGGCTGAAGGATGTCTCGATGGACACCATCAAGCAGGTAGCACGGGAAATGATCACCAAACACCTGCCCGATATCCTGTTGAGTTTTGACAGCGAGGTGGGTTTGTATGGACATCCCGATCATCGGGCAGCCTCCAGGGCGTTGGAAGAAGTGTACCTGGAAGGAAATGGGCATCCCGGATTTTCTCCGAAACAGTATTTTCAACTGACGCTCTCTCCCAAGCAGATTGCCATCGCACTGGAAATCTCCCCGGGCTTCCAAAAAAACTATCAAAAGGAGGGGAGGGGATTGCCCCCTCCAGACTTTTCGGTCCGTACGACCCAGTACTTTCCGACCTTGGTCCATATGATGGAAGCCCATGCCACACAGCAGCAGGTATTCAGGGACTTGATGCCGTATCGCGAAGAATTGCCTCAGTTTGTCTACTCCAGGGTATTTGATCGGGAGTACTTTTGGGAATTCGGAAAGAAACCTTAAGGCGCGCTATCAATTCCCCTACTTGAGAAGGACTTGATAGATATGCTCCAAAATTTCCTCGGCTTTCTCATGAATAGGGCTCGCAGTCACGGTGCCCAGGTTGATGCCCATAAATACATACAGGTCTTTTTCTGGAAAATAGTAGAGCTGTGTTCCGGATCCTAAACCTCCGCCACTGTGACCCATTCCCTCCTGTCCAGCAAATCTCCCCAAGTCCAAGCCGAGACCGTATTCTTCGACGCCCTTTGCGGTTTTGACCCAAGACTTCATTTCCCGAAGGGAGTTTTCGGAAATCAATCTTCCTTCCATCAGCGCTCTCAAGAATAGAATGGCATCCTCGGGCGTACTGACAATGCCGTCGTCGCCGATCATGGAAGCCACATTGTTCCACTGGAATTGGGAGATGTTCTCGATTTTTCCATCACTGAACCGGTCCCAATAACTTTGGACAATGGCCTCTTTGGCTGGTGATGCAGGGGAAATCCGATAGAATGTATTTTGAAGACCCAATTTGTCGAAGATTTGGGTTTTCATGAAAGCTACATGGTCTAAGGTCAAGTGGTCCATCATCAGTGCCAATACGAGGTAGTTGGTATTCCGGTAAGAATACCTGCTTCCCGGCTCGAAATCGAGCTTTTTCGAATTTACATAGCCCAATAGCTCCATGGGCTCAAAGACTCTGTCGGGGTTTTGAAGCAATCGGGTGACATACAGCGGTACGTCGTTGTATTCGGGAAGTCCAGACGTGTGGTTGAGGAGCATGCGCACCGTGATTTGTTGCGAATCGGGCAGCAAATCCAAAACCTCCGCAGGAAGGTATTGGCCGATCTTTTGGTCCAATTCCACCTTTCCCATTTCCGACAGTTGCATCACGGTGACCGCTAGGTAGAGCTTGGCGATACTTTGGAGATAGTGGCCTTGGCAAGTCCCCATGGGAACCCTGTCCTCAATGCTGGCATATCCTGCGGCATAGTGCTCAAGTTTCCCTTTTTTGTACACGACCGCTACAGCTCCGGGGATCCCGGTTTTCACCAGCGTTTCCAGCGCATCCTGCAAGGCCGGATTGGCAGCTTCGTTGGGTTTGTCGGCACAGGCCCTGACAGACCAGTCCTGCGCATGTACCTGCATGCAAAAAATGCTCAATAGGATAGAAATAGCGTATGTTTTCATGGATCTAGTCAACAATGGTGTTGGAATAGTTGGGATGGATGCGGCCGCCAAATTGGACCAGGGATTGCGGCATGATGGGAATGCTTGCGTTGTATTTGGACACAAACAATACCTGATAGCCTACAAATGGAGAAACAAAGGTGTTGTCGCTGTAGGAATAATATCCGCCGCCGATACCGATCGGAATCGTCAACTTGCCTTTTCTGCCGTGGGATAGTTTTTCCCATTGACCATCCTTCATTGCCCAAGCATCGCCCGGCCGCTTGGCAATCAGATACCCTATACCGGCCTTCAGCTCGCCAAATACACCCGATCCAAAACCTGGCCTCCAAGCAACTTGGGTGCTCAGGTGGATACCATTGCCGCTCGCTTTGTTTTTGAACCAAACGACTTCAAATTGCTGTACCCAATTTTGGCTTCCGTTGTGGCTGACTTCGGTTCCGATGCCCAGGCCGAAGTTCTTGAAGTTGGAGCCCATATTCCGGAACGGCATGCTGATGGCGTGGAATTGCAGCGATACAACAATGGGGAAATTGCGCCAATCTTTTTGAAAATCCGCTTGTGCGGAAACTTCCGGGAGGAGGCTGCCCGCGAGGAGCAAGATTAAAATGAGGGTTTTTTTCATTGTATTTTTTCCCCAAAAGTAAAAGCTGAAAATAGCCCGATGCAGGACCGGAATGGTCGAAAAGCTTGAAATGATAGGATTTTCACCCTGAAATGCATCATGCAGGAATAAACCAAGCCCGAAATGCAGCTGCTTTGATCCTGCTGATGCTGAGTTCTGGAAGGGATTTGGTCTCCATGGCAAGTTGGATTTTCAATTTTCCATTGTCAATGCGGGAAAATCCTTTGATCGCCTGCCGATGGAGAATGGCCTGTCTGTTGATGCGGAAAAATGAATCGGGCGGAAGCGTTTGTTCCAAATTGTCGAGTGACTTGTCGAGGAGGTATTTTTTCCCTGCAAAGGAAACGAGGCTGACATAGTCGTCTTCAACGATGAGCATGGCGATTTCCGAGTCCTGCACCAACAGGCTTTGATTGCCAGTCTTGACCAAAATCCCTTTTTTTTCACTTTCGGGCTTCTTCTGCCCGGCGATTTCCAGGCTTTTGTAAAAGTAAATCCCAATGTACACACCGTTGATCACAAAAAACCAAATCCCGATGATAACCAGGTCCATGGAGTAGAAGTCGATCGGGGCAGGTTCGTTTTTGATAAGGATACTCAGGATCTCCGTCGAAATGGCAATAAATGCCAGACCCGCTAGCGTCGTGAGCATAACCTGTAACAGGATTCGTTTACCTATGCCGGCTTGGTAGGGGAGCCTGCGATCCAACCAAAAGATAATCTCGCGGACAATCAGCCAAGCGGCGTAGCCTTGGAGCGTATCTATGAGATAGCGGATTGCAAAGAAGCTGTTGAACTTGATATTGGAATAGGTGAGGTAAAAATTGATTGCGGAAATCACGGGAATGGCAAGCAGGAAGATCCATACTTCCGGTGAGTAGAATCGCCTATTTGCCGAGTTTTTCTCCATTGGTCTTAGAGGTCAATCGATTTTTGGGCAATTTAGGAGATAAAAATGATGAATTTTGATACCCAAAAACAGGTTCGACCAAGCTTTGATAGTGAATTCCCAATTCAGGTCCTCATTCTAAAGAACCTTTACCTTGATGTTCCTAAACGCAACACCCTTTGCCCAATCCTGCAGCACGATATGTCCGCTGATCCGTTTCCCAAATTCCGGAAATCCCTTGAAGTTGCTTTCAGCCACGCTTGCCTGCCATTCTGCGGAGGTAAGGTCTTTCTCCGCGGTGAGGACACCGTTGAGGTAAAACTCGATTTTACCGTCGACCTGCCGGATGCGGGATTGGTTCCATTGTCCAAAAGGGAGGGATTCTACCCTGTTTTTCTGCGCATCAAATCCATATAAGCAACCCGGACGCTTGACATCATTGGTGTAGTCCTGATGGGAATTTTCCAAAAGTTGGTACTCTGGACCTGAAGCCCAAGGCGTTGGGATATCTTCCCGCTCGAGCACGTTGATGAAGACGCCGCTGTTGCCGCCTTCGGTCATTTTCCAATCAAATTTCAGCTCAAAATCCTCGAACTGACGATCTGAGACCAAGTCGCCCGTCTCCAAGGACATGTTTTCAGGGTTGCTGTAGAGTTCGCCATCCTTTACCTGCCAGATAGAGGCTACTTTGCCTTTGTTGTAGACATGCCAGCCATTGGTGGTTTCTCCATCAAAAAGCAATTCCCAGCCTTCGTTTATCTCCGCTTTGCTGAGGGAATTGGGGCCTTCTGCCTTTTTTCCACATGCATGGAGCAAGAGGATGGTCGACAAAAGTAGGAGTCGATGGCCTGTTGTACATTTCATTTTTCGGTCTGGGTTAGGGATGATGGCAAGGATAATTAGGTTTGAGGGAAATTCAAATCCAATTTACACGGGTAGATGGGCATCGGGAAGGTGATGTACAGGAATTTTTCCTTCAGAAATTTAAATTGATTGCGAGAAAAATGTGGATTTCATTTTAGATTGGTATACCATGAAAAAAATCGAAGATTCGGAAGTCCGTTGGGGTATTTTGGGTGTTGGCAACGTCTGTGAGGTCAAGTCCGCACCTGCCATGCAGATCGTCCCCCATAGCAAATTGGTCGCTGTCATGCGCCGCAGCGAGGAGAAGGTACGGGATTATGCCCTTCGCCATGGCGTACAGAAATGGTATACCGATGCCCAGGCATTGGTGGAGGACCCGGAAGTCAATGCCATCTACATCGCTACACCCCCGCACATGCACCTTCCCCTGACCAAAATGGTCGCTGGGGCAGGTAAGCCAGTCTATGTCGAAAAACCGATGGCGAGGAACTATGCCGAATGTGTGGAAATGATCGCCGCTTGTGAAAAGGCACATGTGCCGCTTTATGTGGCGTACTACCGAAGGGCCTTGCCCCATTTTCTGAAGATCAAGGGACTTTTGGACAGGGGTTCGATTGGCGAGGTCCGCAGCGTCCATATCAACCTCAAGCAGGTCCTGAAACCCGATTTGATCGTCCATTTGGAAAACAATTGGCGGGTTGATCCCGAGATAGCAGGAGGGGGGTATTTCTTCGATTTGGCTTCCCACCAGTTGGACCTGCTGGATTTCTTTTTTGGACCAGTCATTTCAGCAAAGGGATTTTCTGCCAACCAAGCCAAAGCCTATGCCGCCGAAGATATTGTCACGGGCTCTTTTGTATTCCAAAATGGCGTGCTCGGTACAGGAAACTGGTGCTTTACCACTTCCCGTCATTCCGAGGTGGATGAAATCCTCATCTACGGAAACAAGGGCATGATCAGATTTGAAACCTTTGGGAAAGGAGCATTTGAGCTTTGGGACGAAGGGGATTCTCCCACCATTCACGAGTTGGAGCTGCCAAAACATATCCAGCAGCCATTGATCAGCAGCATTGTGTCCGATCTTTTGGGGACGGGAAATTGTCCATCGACGGGTCACAGTGCAGCCAGGACCAATTTGGTGATGGATAGGTTGGTGGGGAGAGACTAGCAATAAAAGGGAAGGCAGCATAGGTCTTTTCCCTCATCACCTGCTGCAGGATAGTGGATTAAAAACTAAGATCAGCGAATTTTTGCAATTCCTCTTCCTCTAGTGCTCGATCAAAAACCGCAAGCCCTCCGATAGACCCTTTGAAGAAATTGCCCATGCCCCTTCGTAGCAGAACAGCGCCGACGGTGAAATCCGATCCATTGTTGCCAAGCCCCTCGGGAAAAAAGTAAGGATTTTTACTTTGGACCAATCCATCCGGATACCCTTCAAACCCGGCGGTATGTTCTATCAGTTCGGGATCACGGGCAATAAACTTCCCGTTGAGATATGATCTGATATGGGTGCCATCATAGGTAAATGCAGCCAAGCACCACTCATCTGCAGGCACTTCTTGGGCACTTGCGGAATAGTCAATTGAATAGGGGAATGGGGGAGTTGGTTTACCTGTTTTGGAAATATGCCCACAGACCTGGTTTCTTCCGTTGTAGTGCGGCAACGATATAAACAAACCATATTGGCGTTTGCCACCGTCCTGATATTCGTTCCACATGCCGCCTACAAAGCCGGTTTGTTCGCCGCTCCATTTTACCCAAGCGACTACGGTCACCGTACTGCCTGGTCCATGAATATTCAATTTTCCGGTTTTGTCGTTTGGTAGGCTAAGGAAGTTTGTGCCATCAAGCTTGATCGAATATCCGGAAACTGGACCGTCCTCCACTCTTTCCACCTTTCCACCCTGTTCATAAAGCCGAAATTTCCCCTTTCCCCTGGCTTTTCGGGGTTTGCCGCTGGGCTCATCAAATTTCCACAGGGCAACCAGATTTCGCGTGGATTGAATTGTCTTTTCTAGAGCCTGATTCTGTCCTTGTGCAGAGATCGTGCATAGGGTGAAAAAGCAGATGATCGTTGTGGTCAAGATCCAGCTCATTTTTTCCATATTGTTTCGAAGTCTAGGAAAATCCCCTTTTTAAAGCCTAGGTACATTTTTAATCAAGCGGCCAGGAAAGTGAACTCGAATTCCCGAGATCGATAATCTGACGCGTTTCAATTTACGATAGGAATTAGCTAATGTAAATTTGATGAAGGCGCAACCAGCCTATCCGATCGAGATCAATATCCCTCCATTTACGGTCACCTCCTCCAGTATCGCAATCTTGAAGAACCCGGAAATGAATGCCGTATTTCCGAACCAAACCTGAAAACGATTTTCTTTCCACGTCGCGGACAGCACAATATCCTTGGTTCTTTGGATTCCTTAATCTGCCTAATTTCGGATAAATCAAAATCAAGGGACAGTAATCACCCCGTATTTTTCAATCCACTGGACAGCGCATTTACCAGACTCAACAGCGTGGTAAGTAATTTTTCCTTTTCTGCGCTGGATTCATCTGGAATTGCTCTCCATTCCTTTAAGTAATGGATATGCAACTGGTGCAAAAGCCGCAACTTGGATTCCCTCCATTTGAGATTGTCGTATTGTCCGTCCCGCCGGCTTGCGGCAGGCTCATCAAATACCTCCTCGATCATTGCCAGTCCGTTTCGATAATCATTCAAAATCTTCTGCATGAAAAGGTTCCTTTCTGACTCATTTTCGTCCAACGCGGCGTACCAGTTCATTACCGCATCGTTTGCAAGTATCAGGTTGGTTTCGGTTTGTATCAACAGGAATTTCAAAAAACTCCAATCAATGGCGCTTCGCTTTAACTCTCGGAAAGCATCTGGTTTTTCGGTCTTTAATTCCAGTAAAGCCTGGCCAAGTCCATACCATCCTGTGAGGGAAATTCTGGAAAGGTTCCAGCTAAAGACCCATGGAATGGCCCTCAGGTCATTGAGTGTTCTGGTGCCTGTCCTTCGAGCGGGGCGGGAACCTATTTTACTGCGCTCCAATACATCAATGGAAGTAGCCTTTCCATAGAAGTTGATAAAGCCGGGCGTTTCGATCAATTCCCTGTAGTGTCTAAAGGACCTCTCAGCCAAAAATTCCATCGTGGTGCTTGCAGTCCCATTTTCTGCAGTGCCTTTTTTGCTAGTGACAATATGACGTGCAACTCCCGAGGCGAGCGCATTGATATTATGGGTAGCTGTAAGTGGGTTTCCAAAAAGCTGCGCCACGGATTCGCCTTGTACCGTGATTTTGATGCTCCCATTGACAGAATTTTTTGGCATACTCTCCAAAAAACGGTGGTATTTTCCCCCTCCTCGGCTGATGGTACCCCCGGTGCCGTGGAAGAAATGAACCTCAAAGTTATTTCTTCGTCCCACTTCCGAAAGTGATTGTTCTGCTTTGTAAAGATTCCATTTGCTCGCAATCGTGCCACCATCTTTGTTGCTGTCACTGTAGCCCAGCATTACCTCTTGCTGACGATGAAGCTTGCCGGCACGCAGTTGGGTGATCGGGTGTTGTAGGAATTGTTCCAAAATCACAGGTCCGTGTTGCAGGTCTTCAATCGTTTCGAACAATGGCACTACGCGAATATCCGTTTGCAGTAATTGCGTCTCCTGCATAAAAAAATAAACCGCAAGAAGATCACTGAGGCTTCTTGTCATACTGACGATAAACGATCCAATACCTGCAGAACCATACGCGTTGATGTGCTGACGGACTACCCGATAACAGTCGAGGATATTGTCTGCTTCAGCGCCATAGGATATTGTAATGTCTGTAATTGGGGTTTGCCTGCTAAGAAGTTCGCTCAGGAACTCAGCCCGCTCTTCCTCGGCCCAATTTGCAAAATCTACATTTGTATAGCCAGCTCCAGCGAGGATTTGGGAAATCGCCTTGTCGTGAAATGCGCTGTTTTGCCTGATGTCCAATTTGGCCAAGTGGAATCCAAAGCACTTCAATGCCCTTTCCACCGGGAAAATCAAGTCCTCTACTATCATGGCCATGCCATTTTGCAGTAAAGACTCTTTAAGAACAGCAAGATCAGTTTCCAATGCCTGGGCTGATTTGAAATAGGCACCTGAGTCAGCATTTTTTTCAGAAACTGTGTTTTCTAATTGTAGGATGATCAGGTTGACAAACTGGCGCCAGGGTTCGATGGGGTTTCTTTTAATTGCGGTTGTCGCCGACTCGCCGAGCGTTCTGGATTTTTGGGCAATTGCTTCCTGAAGCTGCGCGGGAGGGGGATTGGTGATGCCTGATATCGAGAGTTTCTTTGCCAATACCATCAATTCCTCCCGAATGAGGCCCAATGCGGTTTTGCGGTGGATCAAAAGAGTCTCTTGGGTTACCGAAGGCGTGACAAAGGGATGTCCGTCCCGATCACCCCCGACCCAGCTGCCGAATTTTATTTTTGGAAAAGCGTCGACATCCTTGATCTTTTTGGGGTCAAAACCCAAGGCAATCCAGGAATTTTTCAACTGCTGATCGCTTCTTTGGATTACCATCGGGAATACCTTGCTGAGGTAGTGGATGACATTTGCGCGTTCATCCCTGATGTCGGGTTTCTCTAGATAGATTTCACCAGTCCTCCACCACCGCTCCAGTAGTTGAATGATTTTTTCCCGGATTGCAAGCTGCTCCAATTGGCTGAGCGAGGGGTTTTCCCGCTGGACGAGCAGCAGGTAAAGCTCTCTGTGTATTTCGATGACTGTAATCCTCTTCGCTTCGGTGGGATGTGCCGTAAGTACAGGATTGACGGAAGTTGCCGAAATGGCCTTCAACATTTCATCTTCAGATACTCCTTGCGATTTCCAAATTGACAGTGCCTCGGCCCAAGAACCTCTGATTGAAGCGATGCTTTCCCTATCCTCCAATTTTCTCCGGTATTGGGTTGCAGCATTTTCCTCCACCAATGTCATCAACTGGAAGTAAATGCTCAGGGATTGGATCGTTTTCTCAATGGGGATTTCACTTGATTCCCAGCTACCCTCAGGTTCCGATTGAATGATCTGTGCGGCAACCTTTTCTTCTTGAATTCTGGTCAGCATCTCGCCGTAGCACTCGATTATGAACTTCCTGTCCTGGGCGATTTTTTGAAATGGGTCCTTGATGCTTTGCATGGCTTGATTCTGTGGCTTTTTTGGAAAAATTGACTTTTTGGCTGGCGTCGGTACGCAATTTCGAAAACAAAAAATTGGGATCGTAATTTTTCCCTTGGCAAAATGGATAAGAGATTATTCTGCCTGGGATAAGAAGTTTCTATCTAATCGCTTTTCTGGACACTCACTTCTTGATGTCTGCCGAGCGCTGCCTTAAAAACTGATTGGATGGATTGGAAAAGGAGAATAGAGGTTACTTTTTTTTTTTCCAGAGTGCCCATTTCACCCCCTCATGATCTTCTCCAAAGGCTTTCCTTTTGCCAACTCGTCGACGATCTTGTCCAAGTACCGCACTTGCTGGGTCAGGGGATTTTCGATTTCCTCGACGCGATACCCGCATATCAGGCCCGTGATCAACTTCGCGTTGGGGTTCAATTTGGCGTGGCCGAAAAATTCCTCAAAAGTCGCCCTGCTTTCTATCAGGTTTTGCAGCCTAGACTCATCAAAGCCCGTCAGCCACTCGATGACTTCATGCAATTCCTGCTTCGTCCGACCTTTTTTCTGCACCTTCGTTACGTAGTGCGGATAGACTGAAGAGAAAGTCATTTTAGCGATGCGCTCGTCGTGATGGGCTGTGGAGTTCATAGTGGTTTTTTTTACACAGTACGGTAATCGGGTTAAACGGAATTTCGCTGAATTTAAAACTTCACATTTTTATCTCAAAGGCATATTTTTCCTCGAACCAATCTGGGTAATTTATTCACCACCTCACCACAAGCGCGATCAAAAAGAAAAACACCAAATTGAAGAGCAGGTACAATAGATAGGACGCAGTAGATCGCAGGAGATTTCCCCATCGACTTCCCCTGGAAAAAAACTGCCAAAAGACCCAATAAGCGTAGCCGATTGAAAACACAAATGGAAACAACTCCAAGATGTAATAGTCGATCAACTTGCCCCCAATCGCGAAGACCGCGTAGAAAATCGCCTGCTGTCCCGTGACATAAGAGTTGAGGACGATGTGCTCGAGATAGTTTTTCCCAAAACCAAAAAAAGCCAGATAGGAAGCGAGCGAAAAAACCGGTAAAAGCAACAAGGCAGCGTAGGCGTAGTTTTGCGCCAGCCAAGTCACGATGTCGAGTAATTCAAAACCCGAAGTGGTTTCGGAAACGCCTGATCTTAGACCAGCGATAAAATCATCCAAATAAGTGTTTTGACCGGTGAGTTTCGTGACCAAAAAATACAGGGTCGACAAGGTAAGCGCGTAGGCAATCGGCTTGAAGTGGTTTTTCCTTTTGCCGTGGAGAAAATCATCGATACTCTGCCCCGGGCTTAGAAACAGTTCCCTGATGGTGAAAAACAGCCCTCGGTTGACTTGGAATAGACTTTCGGATATCTCTTGGGCAATGATACCGAATGTAATTCGGGCAACCTTTGAATTTTGGCCACATTGGCTACAGTAATTTCCATCTATTGTATGTCCACAGTTTTTGCAGTGCATTTTTTTCTTCGTCAGTTTGTCCGAAACCGTTCAAGCGAATTAGACCGAGAAGGTTTTGATCTTTGCTTCCATAATTTCTCGAATTGTATCCGATAGGTATCGGCTTCAAGATCCATTGTACTGGTGCAGAACGTGGAGAAAAAGCCCCAAGAATTCACTGCACACCCTTTTCTTCGATCTGCTGAATTTAGTGAAATAATATCAGGGTCTTTTCAGAAGAGGATTTGATTTTCCGTATGCCAAACCACGGGAGGCTACTGTATTGCCCGCTTGGAGAATCGAAAATTCAAAAATCCTCCAGTTCTCCAAAAATGGCCATTTCCAAGGTTCAAAGGTAGATTACGAAACGGCAACCGATGTTAACTTTGACGCTTTATTCCTAAAAATCCAATAACACAAAACGCGATTCTCGTTATCCATGTATTCGACGAGGCCAACAGCTTCCGATAATTACGCATTTTTTCGTATTGGGGAAACTACTTCGAGCCCCCACCTTTGTGGACGATACAATGACTTTTTATGGATGATGCATTGGTAGGTTGTTTGCTTTTGTTCCTGGTCTCCCTTGTTTGGTTCATCGGGTACCATACACGCACCAAGCGTGGTCATTATCGTCGTATGCAACAGCTGAAAGGTTTGTTTTATGCTTTGCTCAGCAAGCAGGAAGCGCTAAATCAAAAGACGGCCATTTCGAATGAATTTCATTCAACCCAAAGTGGAGTCCCTTCTTCCCATTTATTGTGAGTGAGCCGTATTCGTTCTTTTGTCTGAACGTTGTATGCCACGATTTCCCCATACATCTGCGGTGAAAAAATGATGGGTTGAATCAAAGCTTGCTCATCATTTATACCGTATCCTTCGGTGGTATAAATTACCCATTCGCCATCGGGTGAGAAATGTGCATGTGCATTTTGTCCGCTGCCGATTGAAATGATTTCCGGCTCGGTCCAAGTACCATCGGGCTTTAAGCTCATGAGGAAAATGTCCATTGTTTTGTATTCTTGTTCCGTTCTTAGCCGGTCGGAAGAGAATACAATTTTATCGCCTTGTTTGGAAATGGCTGGAAAATTATCCCGGTGGGAATCCTGAGTCAGATTTATGGTTTCGTCATTTGTCTTTAAGTAGATGTCAAAGTAACCGCTTCTGCCGCTCCTAAAAACCATTTTGCCGTCTTCGCTGATATCTCCAAATCCATCATTGTACGGCGAGTCAGATAGTTTTTCAATAAGTCTGGTTTCAAAGTCATATTTCCAAAGGTCACCCTGCATCCTTGCATTGGCTCGAAAGCTCCCTGTCGTGAAGATAAATGCTTTTCCATCATGGCTGACTTTGCTGTCCAATACTGAAAAATTTGCTGGATTTGTGTCGGATTCTTTCTCAAAAACGAATAGTTGCTTTTTTTCCCCTGTCACGTAATCAACTTGATAAAAATGTAAGGTAGAATTTACCATTTGATTGATGAAAATTGTACAGAATACTGAGAATAGTGATAATCCTCCGAAAAGAACGCTGTATGACAGGGAAAGAATGTAGGCCTCGTTTCCGTTCCTCCTACTTCGAATCGCTCTTTTGTATGCCCACAATGTTAAACCAAGCAAAACAATTGTCATCAAGCCCATTATCCACCGAATCGAACTGATAGGCATGGGGCTGATGGTATCTACCCAAAGGAAAATGCCTCCTGTAATCAATCCAAAGACAATGGCCAATAGGCTGAACAAAAGAAATCTCCAAAACGAAATCTTTTTCCTATGTCTAACTCCTAAAAATAAGCCTGAAAGAAACATACCAAGCACAAGAATCGGGAGCCAAAAAACACCGTAGCCCAGTGGCTTGAGAAATTCCCAAAAACTTTGAATATCATTTGCATCATAGAAGAGTAAAGTATTTCCTTTTTGTGGGGGAGCTACAAAAGCCCTTCTTACTCCGTATACATTCACCTGCCGACCAGCAAATGAAACGGTGTCTGGAAGCTTAGCAAGAACATTTCCGTCAAAACCGAAATTTCCCGGTACCCCATGGTTGGCCGCATAGGGGCCACCGTGAAACACCATCGTGCCATTCAGATGACTGTCTAAATTGAACATCAAATCGGGGCCGTTGGAAATCAAAGGGGTAATTTCTTTCGAATTGGGGTCAAACTTCATGACTTTGAAGTCTTTCTCGTTTTGCCAAGTCGTAAATACGATGGTCCCATCCGGCAGATAGTCTGGCGAAACAGCCGGTCCGGAAAACTCGATGATTTGATGTTGATTGGATCCGTCGGCATCCATTTCAAAAATTGAATTCTGACCATTGCGGCCCGAATAAAAAATGATCTTTGCTCCATCGGCTGACCATCTCGGACTGCCGTCCCAGAATTCCGAATTAGTCAGCCGAGTGGGGTTTTCGCCAGATATGTCTACCGAATATATATCTCCTATTCGCTGACGGGCGAATGGAAATTGGGGGTGTGGGACAATCTCGTGATCCCTGTCACTGCTAAAGGCAATTCGCTGTCCATCCGGTGAAAATGCGGGCCGAAAATCCCCACTTGGGTGGTTGGTCAGATTTTTGGCTATCTGGATATCCTGAATCGAGTCTGGAAGGAAAGGGATGAGATAAATTTCTGAGTTTCCTTCATGGGAAGCCACAAATGCTAATTGACTGCCATCAGGCGAAAATGTTGCCTGGTCCTGAAAGGACTTGCTTTTGATCAAAAGCGAAGGAGGGTAGTTCCCATCGATGGCCTGTACATAGAGTTGAGGTATGCCTGACCTTTCGGACGTAAATACAACCCATTTGCCATCCGGACTGATAACGGCATCATAATCTAAAGAAGGATTGTCAGTGAAATTTTTATAACTTTTTCCTTTGTCTTTTGAAATGTATATATCCCAACCTTGTGGGCTAAATGTCGAATAAAAGATCCTTTCGAGAGACTGTCCAAAGCTATTGCTAAAAAGGGCAAAGGTCAGCAGGAGAGAATAGCAGATGCTTTGTTTCATTCTGTTATAAATTAGTTGATAACATTCTGTTTTTCAATTAATTGTAGAAATTAAGCCTTTCTGGTATTTATTCAAAGACATTGTCGATATTCCTGCATTTTACACGCGTGGATTTTTGCCACCAACGTTCTCCATGTGACCCGATTTTTGGACAAGTATGTCCCTTCGATTTCCTGCCAAAAAAGGAATCTATTCACTTGCTGACAATGTTTTGGTTTCCCGGACCGGTTGGATCCATCCATCCCAATTAATATCAAGCAGGGCTTACCTTTCCTTTTTTATCCAGCTGCTTCATGGAATTTATGATCATTCTTTTGCTGATGGCTGATGGTATCGCGGAGGAAAATCGGTGCAAAATCCTGTTCAGCCGACCGGGGATGATGATTTCTTTTCCTTTCAGCGCCTTGTCCATCGTGTAGCGGGCCACTTCCCTGGGATGCACCAGCATCTGCTGCGAAAACCAGTTCAAATCACGGTGCAGCATATAGTTGTTGATATTGGTGGTCATCGGGCCGGGGCATAGGGAGCTGACATGCACACCATAGCGGTTGATCTCCATATTCAATGCCTGAGAATATTGTCTGACAAAACCTTTCGTGGCCGAATAGCAGGTCTTTCGCGGAAGCGTGTAGAATCCGCCCAAACTGCTTACGTTGATGATATGGGATTGCGGATGCTTTTTCAAATCAGGCAGCAAGGCACTGGTCAGCGAGACATAGGAGATGCAATTGACCTCAACCATCTTGCGCATGTAGTCGCTGTCTGTATTTTCAAAAAAATCATTCTGGGGCAGTCCAGCATTGTTCACCAGCAGGCTTACAGCCATTCCCTCGTTCCTCACCCGCTGCAATAGCTGCGCAGGAGCCTCGGGAGCGGTCAAGTCCAAGGCGATGGATTTCACCCGCACAGGATAGTTTTCTTGCAGAAACCGCTCCAGTTTCTCCGGATGGGCGGCAGGCAGGTCAACGAGGAGAAGATTATAGCCGCGCTCGGCACATTCGAGTGCAAAGGAAGTGCCCAGTCCACCGCAGGCACCGGTGATGATGGCGTATGTATTATTTTCCATGGTTTTGTCCTTGAATTGATTCAATCGTTCTGCGCAGGCCCTCTGACAGCGGTATCGGCCGATAGCCGAGTTCCTTAACTGCTTTTTCTATCGACAGCATGCGGTTGGAATACAGCTTGCGTACCATCGAGCTGGTGACGAAGGGTGCCCGCCCAGAGAGCCTAGTGATCAGTTCGGAGACCGAACCAACCGCCTTCATGACTCCTTGGGGCATACCGAAGCTTTTTCGTTTGAGTTTCAGTTGGGATTCAAGGATGCTGTAAAAGCTGTTGTAGCTGTGGTTCTCACCGCCAAGAATATAGCGCTCACCGGGTTTCCCCTTTTCCATAGCCAGGATATGCCCATCCGCCACATCGTCGACAAAAGCATAATTGGCCGAGTAGGAACCATCGCCGGGCACAAAGTAAAACCGGCGCTTCAGGTAGCCCTTGACGAGGTTGTTCACCGGGTTGTTACCCACCAAGCTCGGTCCATAGACACGGGGCGGGTTGACGGCCACCGTTTCAAACCCCGGTCGGGATGCTTTTAGTACCATTTGCTCTGCCATAAATTTCGAGGCGGCATAATCATCGTCCAAAGGTTCCAAGAGGGGATCGTTTTCCCTGATCGGGTTTTTGATGGATCCGCTGATCACCGATGCGGTGGAGGTAAATACCAGTCGCTTTACCCCGGCCCGCTGTGCTGCCCGCAGGAGGTGTTCCGTCGCAGTTACATTGGTGGTAAAAAATGCGTTTTTATCCGGATGCCACATGCGCGCCAAGGCAGCCATATGGTAAACCTGCGTGCAGCCTTGAAGCAATTCGACAATCCTATCCTCATCGTCCAAAGTGCCCTTTACCCAGCGCAGGGAGGGATGCTCAATAGGGGGGTGATCCTGCCGATAGAGGGCGACTACGGTTTGCCCTTTATCGAGTAGGCGCTGAACAAGACGGCAACCAATGTAGCCAGTTCCTCCAGTGACAAATACGTTCATAGCAAAAAGGTTTGTTTATTGGTGTATTCAAATCGGATGGCTCGATAACTTGGTCGGTCTCTCCATTCAAAATCTTACACGTCCAAAAGACCACTACTACGACCAGTCGGTACGCTCCGCAAGCCAAAGCTCATTCCTTGGCCCGCTCGTTGTACCGAATCTCAGTGACTTCCAACTTGAGCCAGGTCCAGTCATCCGCATCGAGTTTCCAGGTTGCGGTCATTTTCGTAGGCACCCGGATCCCCTCAAAAACTCCATAATCCTCAATTTCCATGATCCATTCACGCCGTGGTGCATCGTCCTCATTGCCTTGGAATCGCAGCGCCACAAACCTTTTCACGTATCCATTTTCATCGAAATAGAAAGTCCCGCTTCCTTCGGTTCCATTAAACGACATCGTCGCCTTGGCCGAAGTGTCATCGATCGCTTCCCAGCGTACATGGGGACTGAGGGCCGAGGAAGGAAACCAAACCATTTCGCCGAGATAGCGCTGAAGAGAGCCTTCGTCCAACTTGTCGCCTTGTGCATTTACCACATTTACCAGGGAATTCAGCTTGATGAGCATTTCGCCTTTGCCGTCTTCGAACTTGTCCCTTCCGCGGAAGCCCAATAAAGGGTTCATCCGAACATCCACCGTCCAAATAAATCCGGGCATATCGATCGTCGTGTACTGAAGCGCGGAAGCTTTCATCCAATCCTGGCCCGGTTGCATCTGCATTTCGGCTCGCTGCATCACTTTTCCAAGGCTTTGGAAGGGTTTTCCGATTGCGCCCGACCGCTGCAGCCAATTTTTGACCGCTTTCGGTAAATCACGGATGGCTTCTTCGCTCAGAGTTTGGGTAATGTTTTGCTTGCTTTCGCTCAATAGCCGCCCTGTCTCTTCTTGGACCATTTGATCGAATCGATATTGTCCCATTTGTACCAGGGAGACAACGAGGATGATGACATTGGGAATTGTGCCAAACTTGGCATCTTTCCAAAACAGTATGATCAGAACCTGGGATGCAAGTACTGCGATGAGTCCAATGATCCAGCCGTATTTGACCTTGTCCAAAAAGAGAATGGCATAGGCCAGCAAGAAAATAGCCGCGGCGAGCCAAGCCACACCCATCGGTTTCGAAATAGGAAGACTCAATTCACGTACTTCCTTGAAGCCAAAACCTTTGATAAATCCAAGCAGGTGGATCAGGGCATGTAGGAGGACGATCGTAAAAAATGCAACTCCCATAGTTTCTTAAGAATTTAAGTTTTTGGGGTACCAGATCTAGGTCAGAAAATTCAATCGCCTCAATTCGGATTCGGGTACGCTTCAGACCCACACTTAAAAATAACAAATTCAATTGGCTTCCGAAAGCGGAAAAATCCTTCATCGTCGAATGATAAACTTTCTTTACCACATTTTTGTGGGTGACCGGGATACAGGGAAGGACGTGAGGCCTGTATTCCAAGCGCTACCTTAGGTCATAGGAGGGCGCTCCCCGTCAGAGAAATCCGTAGAGGGCGTCTACGCGATTGTGCTTAGTGTTTTATTTATTTGTCCATAACGCAAGCAGAGTTCCCAATATGATAGCAAGCAATCCAAATAAAATCGAACTCCACAGTTTTCTGCTTTTTTTCTTAGTTTCTACAGCTAATACAAACGAATAAGGTTTGTTGTAGTGTTCTGACAGTTTTTTAATAATTTCTTCAGCAAATTCATATGATTTTGAACTTTTGATAAGCTTCAGTTCTTCCCGAACACAAAGATCGAATAGTTCAATAGAGTCAATTGAGTTCTTAAGAACAACATATGCTTTTGCAATTTGAGTTAGTTTGTGTGCTCTTTGGATTCTTTGGTCGATTTCAAAAACAAATTCTTTAATCTCTGAGGTTTCAAATGATTTAATCCGTCTTTTGTCTTTGAAGATTAGGTTTTGTTCAAGTTCAATTGTCCAATGAATCTTTTTACCAAATAAATACTCGTATTTGCAATCAATAAGATTGTCGTCAATCAAAAGCTCACAATTGTCAAATTTCAGTTTCATTTTTCATTAAGGACAACGTTTAGCAGCTACCCGAAGGTGGCGATTTCGAAGCACAAGACTATCAATCAAGCAGAAACTATGATAGAAGTATAAAGCTTGATTTGACCACTGAACCGCCACTTTTGGGTAGGTACTGTTATGCCTAGTTTTTTATCTTCATAAGTCCCGTAAGAGCAAACAATTGTTCAAATGGTCCGTAATGTTTCCTTCCTTTTCCTTTAGTTTTAACCTGCTTTTTTTAAGTCTATATAGTTTGTGTAATAGAAGCTCGAGAACCGTCCTTTTATTCTTTCGTCCTTTATTAACCACACAGCTTCGTGAGTGTCGTAACGTGAAGCTTCTTCAACTAGTATAAAGTAGTCAAAGTCTGTCCATTGTTTTGTTTTTCGTAAAATGGGAATAATAGGATTGATAAAAGTTATTCCATTATTGTCTGCGATTACAAATTTACTTTGAGTTGCGAGTAATATTAAAAACAAAAGATTAAGTCCAATAATTACGGAGTAAGCAAAGAGTGCATTGTCGTCATTTAGGAAGTCAACTTTGTCATAACTAATATTTGAACTTGTCAAAAGTTTAAATGTCCCGAAACCGATTAAGATATTTAGTCCCAAAAGGAGTCCGAAGCCACCGAGTATTTTATATTTAGAATACACTTTTGTCATCCGTTGTCTTGAGTTTTAAAATTAGGCATAACGGCAGACCGTGAAAAAAGTTCCAAGCATTTGTAGTTCACCCATTTCACGAATTCGATGAATTTAGTATATCTAATTCAGGTTTTTTCTATCGATCAACAGTTTCCACCCGATCCATACCACATGTCTGCAAAATTAGGTTTCAGCATCATTATTTCCTTGAATTTCGAATGCCAAGTGCGGAATCTCGAACGACTCTTCTCTTCGTAAATCGCTCAACCAAATTCATCTTCATGCAGCGTTTCCTTCCAAGGCTTTGATGCTGTCAAATTCTTTTTCCTTTTGGTTTTTTTCCTCCTCCAGATCATAGTCGGCCTGCAGGCCAAGCCAAAACTTGGCGCTCGTACCGAAAAACTTGGAAAAACGCAGCGCTGTATCTGCGGTGATACGTCTTTTGCCTTTGATGATTTCAGAAATGCGGGTCTGTGGTAGAAAGGTTTCCTTGGCCAATCGATAGGCGGAAACCTCCATGGGAATCAGAAACTCCTCAAGTAGCACTTCTCCCGGGTGGATGTTTTTAAGCTTTTCCATAGGAATAGATTAATGCTAGTCCAGGATTTTGATCCCGTAAGCGTCGTTATTGACCCATTCGAAGATGATTCTCCATTGGTCATTGACACGGATGCTGTAATGATCTTTGAGATTGCCCTTTAGTTTCTCCAGTCGATTGGCAGGGGGAATTCTTAAATCATTGATATCCTGTGCGTTGTTGATCATTCTCAACTTGCGCCGCGCAATGTCCTGAATTTCATTTGGCAGCTTTTTGGAGCGAAATCCTTCCCAGATTTTTTCGGTTTCCTTATCGCCAAACGATTTTATCATTACTACTGCTCTGCGTTAGTACTATCAAAGATGGGTATTTCTTTCTTTATTTCAAATACTGAAGCAAATGCAGATTTGTCCTTTCATCCCTAAAAAAAAAACGCTCCCCGCCAAAAAGCAGGAAGCGCCGTCTATTTTTTCACTCAGTCTCAAGCCAGATGGTCCCAACCCCTCTATCTTCCAAACATTCAACCTTCCAACCTTTTAACTTTTTAACCTCTCCCTAATCTTCCCAATTCTCCCCCTCACTCAAACTTCCCCTTCAAATACGCCAAGGCCATGCCATAAGCTTCCTTGGTCAGTGCCGGGTCATGCTTGGGATTGGACGGGTTGGCAAAGCCATGTACGCCGGGGAAAATCTTGTATTCGAGGTCTTTTCCGGCCGTTTTCATCGCCGCGGCAAACTCCTCCACCACGGCTTTGGAGATATACTCCTCTGTCGCAAAAAGGCCCAATACATCGGAATTCAGCTTTTTGAGTTGCTCGACATCGCGGACGGGCATGCCGTAGTAGATGACGGACCCCACGTTTTGTTTGTCTAGCAGCAGTGCGGACTTCAGGGACCAAGCCCCGCCAAAGCACCAACCGACATTCGCGATCTGGGCCTTTTTGCCCACCAGGTTTTTGGCACCGAGGACGATGCTTTCGAGGCGCTTTTCGTCCGTGCCGCGCATGTAGCCACCCGCCTCTTGGGGATTGCTGGTGACCTTGCCGTCGTACATATCAAGGGCGATCACGTTGACTTTGCCGCCAAGGTCATTGTAGAATTTGTCGGCTTCGGCCTTGATTTGGTCGTTGAGACCCCACCACTCTTGGAATACAAAGAGCCATTGGTCAGATTTTTTCGAAGCTTTGATCAGGTAGCCGCTGGCGGTTTTGCCATCCGGGGTAGGGAAGGAGGTCATATCCCCCAAGCCTACAAAGTCCATGGCGAGTGGTGCAGGGTGGAATTTCATAAATTCCGGATCATCCACAAATGCCAGCATCTCGGAAGGACCCGTATGGCATAGCGTGATATCGGTGTCCAAGGGCTTCTCCGTAGGCATAGCCGTCGGTAAGCCCAATAATCCGATCAGGATTAGGTTCAGGTAAAGAATGAGTTTTTGCATAGTATAAATGTTGTTAATGGTAACAGTAAATCTTCCTTCTTGTTTGCCGGGAAATTTGAAAAGAGGCTTTTGACAAATTTACAAAATGCTAAGCGTAACAGAGAACCAATCAAACCCGATTATGTCCGATCACGGTCGGACTTTTGGGTGCTTTGCCAACTTGGCTTAACTTGTGGAAAATAGCATCAACCGGACTAAAATGAGAAAAAACTACTTCCTCACGGCATGGCTTTGGGCATTGGCCGTGTCCCTGAGTTTTGCGCAGCGCATCCCCACTCCCAAAGAGCACTTTGGATTTGAGATCGGGGAGGATTACAAACTGGCCACCTACACGGCCACGGACGCCTATTTCAGGAAACTGGCGGAACTCTCCGATAGGGTCAAATTTGTGGAAATTGGGCCTACGGAAGAGGGCAGGCAAATGCCCATGATGATTATCACTTCCCCCGAAAACCACAAGAAGCTCGACCGCTACAAAGAAATCTCCCAACTCCTTGGCCGGGCAGAAATCAGCGAGGCAGAGGCCAAAAAGCTTGTCGTCGAGGGGAAGCCTGTGGTTTGGATCGATGGGGGTCTGCACTCCACGGAGACGGTAGGTTCGCACCAGCTCATCCCGACCTATTATGAGTTGGTCAGCAGCAATGATCCCGAGATCCTGCGGTTTCTCGATGACCTGATTATCCTTATGGTCCAAGTCAACCCCGATGGTCAGGAGATCGTGACCAATTGGTACATGGGTCCCACAGACCTGAAAAAGCGAAACATGAATTCGCCCTACATGTACCAAAAGTACGTCGGCCACGACAACAACCGGGACTTTTTCATGATGAATATGAAGGAAACCACCAATACCTCCCTTCAGCAGTATGTGGAGTGGCTTCCCCAGATCATCTACAACCACCATCAGACCTCCCCTGCGGGTACCGTCGTTGCGGGCCCACCATACAGGGATCCATTCAACCATGTCTTTGATCCCCTGATCATGACTTCCTTGGATGGAGTCGGCGCCGCGATGATCAACCGACTCAATGCCGAGGGAAGGCCCGGATATACCCGTTTGGGTGGTTCTGTGTTTTCCTCTTGGTGGAATGGAGGCCTCCGCACTACGCCGTATTTCCACAACATGATCGGGATTTTGACCGAAATCACGGGTGGTCCGACTCCTTCGGAAATTCCCTTGGTACCCGAGCGCCTGATTCCGACACATGCTACTCCTTTCCCGATTGAGCCGCAGAAATGGAGCTTCAAGCAGTCCATCGACTATTCGGTTTCCCTCAACATGGCCATTTTGGATTTCGCTTCGCGAAATGCCGATGCCTTGCTGTACAATTTTTACAAAATGGGTAAAAACAGCATCGATCGCGGCAACATGGATCATTGGACCAAGTATCCAAAAAGATCCGCTGCGGTACAGGCAGCCTTTGAAAAGTCGAAGGAAAAGAAAAGCGCTGATGACCCTGAGATGGCTTATTATGGCATGCGCTCAGGTCTGCCTGTGCAGTT
Source organism: Mariniradius saccharolyticus AK6 (assembly GCF_000330725.2). Taxonomy (GTDB): domain Bacteria; phylum Bacteroidota; class Bacteroidia; order Cytophagales; family Cyclobacteriaceae; genus Mariniradius; species Mariniradius saccharolyticus. The sequence goes on from NZ_AMZY02000009.1 coordinate 294,267, forward strand.
CTTCGATTCGGTATTCCGCGATCCGAATCTTCGTGATCCAAGAGGTTATATCCTCCCTGCAGACCAAGCGGATTTTGGCACTGCCACGAGATTTGTCAATGCCCTGATCAAATCCGGCATCAAAGTGCACAAAGCCTCAGCCGCATTCACAGTCAATGGCAAAAACTATCCGGCAGGTTCCTATGTGGTCAAATCGGCCCAGGCATTCCGTCCACATGTCTTGGATATGTTTGAGCCGCAGGATCACCCCAACGACTTCCAATATCCGGGAGGACCTCCGATCCGTCCTTACGATGCTGCAGGCTGGTCCTTGGCCCTGCAGATGGGCGTGGAGTTTGACAGGATTTTGGAAGGTTTCGACGGACCGTTTGAGGCGATTCCATATGGACAAGTGCAAGCATTCACTCCAAGCAAATTGCCAAGTGGATCTGGATTCTTGATCGACGCACGGGCAAACAATGCTTTCATTGCCGTCAATGACCTGCTGAAATCTGGCGTGGACGTCTATAGAACCACCTCGGCGACTTCTGGAATGCCCGCAGGAAGTTTCCATGTCTCGGGAGGAAAGGCGGTTTTGGACAAAGCTGCGAAAGAATTTGGCGTGAAGATGGTCGCATCTTCAAGACCTTCTGGATCAGTCAAAATCAAACCTGCAAGGATCGCATTGTTTGACCACTACGGCGGCTCCATGCCATCGGGTTGGGTGCGCTGGATGATGGAGCAGTATCATTTCCCCTTCCAGGTCATCTATCCGCAGGAGATCGACAACGGAAACCTGAAATCAAAATATGATGTAATCCTCTTCATCGGGGCAGGTGCGCCCGGCACCATTAGAAGTTGGGGCGGTATGCCAAAAGCTGAAGACATCGATGCCCAATACCACAAGTTGCTGGGTGTATTGACCAAAGACAAGTCGGTGCCGCAATTGAAGAAGTTTATGGAGGACGGAGGACATGTCGTTGCAGTCGGCGCGAGTACCTCCTTTGCTTTCGATTTGGGGCTTCCAGTCAGCAATGCCCTCGTGGAAAAACTGCAAGACGGTCGTGAAAGGCCGCTTCCTGGAGACAAGTTTTACGTACCGGGAAGTATCCTGAAGGCACAATTGGACAGCAGCAGCTCCGCCAATTGGGGGATGGGCAGCACAGCCAATATGGTTTTTAACAACAGCCCGGTGTTCACCTTGGCTCCAAGTGCTGCGATTCAAGGTGTGAAACCCATTGCTTGGTTTGGGACAGATTCTCCTTTGGTGTCCGGTTGGGCATGGGGAGAAGGTTACCTGAAAAATGGAGTGGTGGCTTTTGAGGCACCGATCGGAAAAGGTAAGTTCTACGCCTTCGGTCCTGAAATCACCTTCCGCGCCCAGGCACACAATACCTTCAAGATGCTTTTCAACCAGCTGTATTTGAAATAGTAATTAGACGATTTTAGCTTTGGAGAAGGCAAAAACCTGTGGGTTCAGATCGACTCGCCGGGTTTTTGCCTTTTTTCTTTACCAATGATTTTGAACCATAAAAGAGGTCAAAAGGGATCAAAAGTTTCCTGTGCCTTTTGTTTTCTTTTGTCGCTTTTGTGGTTCGTATTCTAAGCCTCACTCATTCGCCCGAGTCAATGGAGATTCCGAAAATGCCTCTTGGCGATGGCGCATGGAACGAGAAAGGTGATTTTAACCACAAAAGAGATCAAAAGGGCTTGAATTCTTTTGTTGTCTTTTGTCCCTTTTTTGGTTGATTTTATTTGGAATCCTTCATCAAAATATTCAAACACGCGGGGAAGGTTTTTCGTGATTGGGCAATGGACTAAGATGAATTTTGGGCCACAAAAGAGATCAAAAGTTTCCTTTGCCTTTTGTTTTCTTTTGTCGCTTTTGTGGTTCGTATTCTAAGCCTCACTCATTCGCCCGAGTCAATGGAGATTCCGAAAATGCCACTTGGCGATGGCGCATGGAACGAGAAAGGTGATTTTAACCACAAAAGAGATCAAAAGGGCTTGAATTCTTTTGTTGTCTTTTGTCCCTTTTTTGGTTGATTTTATTTGGAATCCTTCATCAAAATATTCAAACACGCGGGGAGGGTTTTTCGAGATAGGGCAATGGACTAAGATGAATTTTGGGCCACAAAAGAGATCAAAAGTTTCCTGTGCCTTTTGTTTTCTTTTGTCGCTTTTGTGGTTCGAATTCTAAACCCCACTCATTCGCCCAAATCATTGAAAAGCTGATTCACGTAGGTCTTTTGTCCGTCTGGGTAAAGTTGTGCCACATTGAAATTGAACATGATTCCCTTTGGCGCATTCAGAAGTTTCATGTAAGTCATAAGTTTAGCCTCGTCGTAAGGATCGACTGCCTTCACAGACTTCAACTCGACGACGATGCATTCTTCCACATACAAGTCGCATCGCAGATTAGTCGCCATGTTGATGCCTTTGTAGTGGATCGGAATGTTCATTTCCGAAAGAAAATTCAATCCTCGAAGCCGAAGCTCGTGCTTCATGCACTCGTGATATATTGATTCCAATAATCCCGGCCCGAGATGCTTGTGGACTTCGATTGCAGCACCGTTGATTTTGTAGGTCAGGTTTCTGAGATCGGATTTGGAATATATCATGGCTGTAGTCGGATGAGGATTGTTGCTGGAAATAGACATTTGAAACTAAAAATAAAAAATTAATTTTTATATAATCTACCTTATATAAATCAATAGTTTGAGCTACCTACGATTCCTTATTCAAGCAATGATGATCCAAGGAATGATTAGCAGATTTCGATCTTTACCTCAGCAAACCTTTTTTTCCTATCTTAACTTCCCAATTCATACAACGGTAAACCCATGAAACACAAACTTCAACTGTCCCGATTTGGCATTCTGATTTGGATTGCTGCGATACTACTTTTTAGTCAATGCAAGCCCCAGGCAAAGGAAAACATGTCTGAGCCGTTGGCCGAGAGGTCCATGACGCTGCTCAAGGATTATGTCCACGCACCAGACCCCGACTTTCGCTATGAAATGGTCCACAGCAACTCTACGGAAACCTATGACTATGTAGTACTCAAAATGGTATCCCAAAATTGGCTTACGAAAGATATTGTCAACGAAACGGAGTGGTGGCATTGGGTCTCTGTTGTGATTCCCAAGGATACACCCCACCAAACGGGCTTGATGTGGATTGGGGGTGGTAGCAAGGATTCGAAGATGCCAACCGAACCGGCGGCTTTGGTTCTAGAGACAGCGCAACGCACCAACTCGATCGTGGCAGAAATCCACAACGTGCCCTTCCAGCCGGTCGTATTTGCGAATGACACCTTCGGCGAGCGGTATGAGGATGCCATTATTGCCTATGGCTGGAGGAAGTTTTTGGAAGGAGGAGCCAAGGATGAAGATGCGATTTGGTTGGCGAGGCTGCCGATGACCAAAGCCGTGAAGTTGGCCATGGATGTCGCGACCGAAGTGGCTGGGCAAAAGGGTAAAACCCTGGACAAATTTGTGGTCGCTGGCGCATCCAAACGTGGTTGGACCACGTGGACCACGGCGGCGGTCGACGACAGGGTAGTGGCTTTTGTTCCGATTGTGATCGACTTGCTCAATATCCAACCTTCCTTTCAGCACCATTGGAGAAATTATGGATTCTGGGCACCTGCCGTGGAGGATTATGTGCGGGAAGGCATCATGGACTGGCAGGGAAGTGCCGAGTACGAGCGCCTGTTGGAGATTACCGAGCCATATTCTTTTTTGGAGGCCTATGCCAACAAACCCAAGCTCTTGATCAATGCCGCAGGGGACCAGTTTTTTCTCCCGGACAGCTGGAAGTTCTATTGGGATAGCCTCCCCGGGGAAAAGCACCTGCAATACGTCCCCAACTTTGGACATGATCTTCGGGAGTCTGACGCGCTGCCAAACATGATCTCATTCTACGCTTCCGTCCTTAACAAGGCCACGAGACCTTCCTATTCATGGAATATCGAGGGGGACAAGATACTCGTCCAAACAGACCCGAATCAAAAGCCTGCTTCTATCAAGCTTTGGTCCGCGACCAACCCTGATGCAAGGGATTTCAGAATCGACGTATTGGGGCCAAAGTGGACGTCTACCGAGATTTTGGTCAATGAAAAAGGTACTTACGAGATCGCCATGAAGCAGCCAGAAAAAGGGTACACTGCCTATTTTGTGGAAATCACATTTCCTGGACAGGCGCCCATCAAACTGACTACGGGAGTTGAAGTATTGCCACGGACTTATCCTTTTGAATCTTTTGAATCGGAGAATCCCATGGGCACACAGCAATGATTCCAAACTCTAGGAAAACAAAAAAGCCGGCAAAACCGGCTTTTTTAGTGTTTAGATCTGTGTTAGAGATAAATAAGTACTAGGGCTTTTTCCGATCAATTTATTGTTCAATCATCGCGAAGAATTTATCCAAATCAGGAATCAAGACGATCCTTGTTCTTCTGTTTTTGGCCATATTCTCCTTTGAGTCGTTTTCGACCAGCGGAATGTAACTTGCACGGCCCGCAGCGATCAATTTTTCTGGGGCAACTTTGTACTTGTCTTGCAAAATGCGGACGATGGAAGTTGCACGCTTCACGCTCAGATCCCAGTTGTCCTGCAATACGCCGGTTTGGATCGTCCTTGGGTCTGTATGTCCTTCGATCATCACTTCCAGGGAAGGCTCGGCGTTGATTACCTCTGCCAATCTCTTCAAAAGCCCATCTGCATTTCTGGAAACTTGGTAGCTACCGGTGTTGAAAAGTAGCCTGTCGGATACATTGATCATCACGACGGTCTTGTCGATATCGATTTGGATATCTTCATCCTGTTCGGCACTGCCGTCTGTGATGGATTTCTTCATGTTGTGCGCGATAGCCAGGTTGATGGAGTCCTCCAAGGTCTTTGCATTGGCCAATTCCGCAGCATCGACGTTAGCCAAAGTGGCTTTAAGTTTTTCCCTAGTGATGTTGGACATAGGGGTTTTTCCTTCCAAGCTGAATTTCGCATCATTGTCAGCCTTTAGAGAATTGATTCGTGCATTGTACTCATTGACCCGAGCTTCGATACGACCCATTTTTTCTTCAAGAACCTTATTTTCAGCTTCTAAGGTTTCCTTCTCGGACCTCGTCTCCGCCAACGCTGTTTCGGATTTCATGAGGTCATTTTGGAGTTGCACGTATTTCTTTTTCGATACGCAGGAAGCAGTAAATACGACTGCAGTAAGGGATAATAGAATAATTTTTTTCATATTGAATTTCGATTTTGGCACTAAAATTCAAAAATGAAGCCATCCAAATCGAGCAGGGTGATTTGATCCTAAAAATGGGATGAAATTCGAGTATTTAGTTTTATTTTACCTGATAAACCCAGTCAAACCATGTTCAAAACTAGCATTCTGATTTTCATCATTTTGGCTGTTATTGCCTGCCAACCCAAACCAAAAAAAGCCGTGACCGAGACGATCAACTTTGAAATCAATGTTCGCAACATCAAAATGGGAGACCAAGACGCCCAGGTATTTAACTTGAAAAACAGCAACGGAATGGAGGTCGAGCTCACCAATTACGGTGGCATTCTTTCCCGCATCCTGGTGCCGGATAAAGACGGAAATTCCGAAAATATCATGCTTACTTACAACCAAGTGGAGGATTTTATCAACGACCGCTATTTTTTTGGTGCGACTGCCGGCCGCTATGCCAACCGGATTGCCAAAGGCAAATTCAGCATCGACGGGACCGAATACCAATTGGCCACGAATAACGGCCCCAACCACCTGCATGGGGGTTTACAGGGATTCAACAAGAAATTTTGGAAGGCTTCGGTTATCGATAGCTTGGAAAATGCTGTCGGTGTGAAGATGGAATACCTCAGTGTAGATGGAGAGGAAGGCTATCCGGGCAATTTGAACACGACGATGACCTTCATACTCGACAAGGAAAACAAACTCTCCATCACAATGGAGTCCACCACCGACAAGCCGACCATCGTCAACTTGACCCATCATGGCTATTTCAACCTTTCGGGAATGAAGGAAGACATCCTGGGACATCAATTGACCATTTTCGCAGAGCATTACACGCCTGTCGATGCGGGCTTGATTCCGACCGGCGAAATCGCTCCCGTGGAAGGAACCCCGTTTGATTTTCGCATTCCGCATTTGATTGGAGAGCGAATTGCTGAAACGGGAGCCGGATATGACCATAATTTTGTAATCAAGAAGGAACACGATGGAAAACTCACCAAAATGGCTGAATTGGTCCATGAAGGAACGGGGCGTACGATGACGGTTTATTCCAGTATGCCTGGTGTCCAATTTTACTCCGGCAATTTTCTGGATGGAAAGCAAACCACGGGGGGTGTGACCTATGGGAAGAATTTTGGCATGTGCCTAGAGCCGCAGTTTTTCCCTGATTCACCCAATCAGCCGAATTTCCCATCTCCGAGACTTAATCCTGGAGAGACTTACCGACATGAGATCGTGTATGAGTTTGGGATGAAGAAGTAGGACATTTCATTTATTCTGGGTACCGGTAAAAAGTAATTGAAAATCATTAACTTACTCCACTATTCCCAACCCAGAAGACCATGAGAAAGCGGGATTTCATCAAGAAAACATTGGCTGGTTTTGGTGGCGTTGTGGCGCTGCCCCATGCGATCGTGGGACAGGGTCCTGCCAACCAGCAGTTGGATGATCTGGCCGCCTGCGAGAAAACGCCTTCGGAAATGAGAGGCCCGTTTCCGATCAAAACGCCTACGGAATTGATGCGGGCAAATATCGTAACCGACAGAAAGGGCGTCGCTCTGCTGATCAATCTAAAAATCCAAGATCAAAGTGAAGACTGTAAGCCCATTGCGGGCGCCCAAGTGGATGTCTGGCATTGTGATGCGGACGGCAACTATTCGGAATACGGTGCAAACCGCCTGCAGGAGGCCGATTACCGAAACGTCTCCTTTCTCCGCGGAAGGCAGACGACCGACCAAAACGGTGAGGTTTCCTTCATCAGCATTTTCCCGGGTTGGTATCCGGGCCGGGCGCCGCATATCCATGTCGAGGTGATCAAGGATGGAAAATCCCTTCTTGCTACCCAAGTCGCGTTTCCCGAATCAAGTACTTCGGTAGTTTATGCCAGTCAGGGGTACAAAGGAAAGGAAGATACTACCAATGCGGACGACGGACTTTTTCGCAACAGCCTCGCAGGCAACATGGCAGACGCTGTCACTGGCAACCTAAAGGATGGTTTTACCTTAAAAAAGACGATTACCGTCGCTTAGGCGCGATTCAATCCTTACGCGGATCAATGACAAGCCCGCCCAATTTTTTGTCTAGTATGGTATAATGGATTTCTGGATTTGGAACGTACACGGGCATGCGGGAGTCTGATTCGAGTTCTTTGGTGGGCATGATATAAACGATTTCTTCGGCCCGAACGGTGCTCGGGGGGATGATTTTGTTAACAAGCGAATCGGCATTGGTAAGTGGTTGGATGCTTTCGAATAGCACCACGTTTTGGGTCTGTTTGGTATCCGAAAAAGCAAGCTTCAATTTATTATTTTGGAAAAGTGCGGAATTAGCTGTTCCATTTATTTCGCTTTGTGCATGAGTGCCAATGGCAGTGATAAAGAGCATTGTAAAAAGCGGTATGATTTTCATAGGCTTGGTTTTTTTATGTTTTGAGATTCATCAACTAAACAGTATGGTTTCTGTTTGAGTAAGGGTATTCTGAACAAAAATTCTAAGGCTAGAATTGCTTCATGTATCCTTTCTGATGGTTTTAATACGTCGAAAGGAACAAGTCAGTTGTCAAAAGCGACCGAAAGGCTTCGATCGAGTCTGGATTACATTATGCAATCTTTTTCCTAAATGAAATCTGCCTTTTCAAGTCGGTGGATTCATGGTATTTATCAAGCAGTTAAGTGACTTTGCTCATAATTATTGGTTTCCTTTATCCATAATTTTCCATTGTTCAGGAAGGAGCAATTATGGGTGTACACAATGTGAGGGCACTGGAGGGTCCCGAAGACCGTGCCGAGTTTCTACATCGCCTGATGCAGGATGTGCGGGCTTTGGAATATATGCTCGATCAAGGTTTGTTTGAAACTGCACCGCTTCGAATCGGCGCAGAGCAGGAGCTTTTTCTGGTCGATGGGGAATATATGCCTGACCCGCGTGCCCAGGAATTGCTCGCCAAGTTGGACGACGTCCATTTCACCACGGAAATAGGAAAGTTCAATCTCGAAATCAACCTAGATCCTGTTGAATTGGGTAAGAATTGCCTAGGCAAGGTAAAGGAGGATTTGGAGGCCCATATCAGAAAGGCACAGCAAGCGGCATCCGAGTTGGGTTCAAAGCTCATCCTGACGGGGATTTTGCCGACTTTGACACAAGCCCATACCCGTTCTGAATACCTGACTCCGGTAGAACGTTATGGCATCCTCAACAAAGCAGCAAGGAATGCCCGCGGTTCGGATTTTCAAATCCATATCCAAGGCTTGGATGAAGTCACCATTTCACACGATTCTGTCTTGCTGGAAGCCTGTAACACGAGTTTTCAAATCCACCTCCAAACCACCCCTGCCGAGTTTGTCTCCATGTTGAATTGGGCAAATGCCATCTCAGCACCGGTTTTGGCTGTCTCCGTGAATTCTCCCCTGCTTTTCGGCAAAGAATTGTGGCAGGAAACCCGCCTCGCATTGTTTACCCAGAGTGTAGACGTAAGGGCGAGTTCCCATTTGCTGAACGATAGTCAAGCCCGGGTCAGTTTCGATAACGGTTGGCACACCGGGTCTGTCGCTGACGTGTTTAAGGATCAGATCGCAAGATTCAAGGCAATTCTCACCGCTGATCTTGGGATAAGCAGCTTTGGTTTATTGGAAGAAGGTCAAATTCCAAAGCTGAAGGCGCTGTGTCTCCACAACGGCACAGTCTACAAATGGAATCGGCCTTGTTTTGGCGTCGGCGATGGAAAACCTCACTTGCGCATCGAATGCAGGTACATTCCCTCGGGGCCGACCATTGTGGATGAAGTCGCAAACTTGGCTTTTTGGATCGGACTGATGAAAGGAATGCCTGCTGACATGCAAAACATCCATGAAATGATGGATTTCAAAGATGTCAAAACCAATTTTCTCGCCGCCGCCAGATACGGCCTGAGCGCTCCCATGAAATGGGATGGGAAAGTCTGGACTGCAAGGAATTTGGTCTCCGAAGTAATGCTGCCCTGGGCCAAGAAGGGATTGTTAAGTCTAGGAGTGGCTGTCCAAGAGGCAGATTTATATTTGGCCATTATCCAAAAAAGAATCGAGTCCCACAACGGTGCCGAATGGACCACCAAAAGCTACAGACACTTACTGAAGACCAAAAAGCGGCACGAGGCCAACCAATTGCTCACGGAATTGATGTTTTCGAATCAGGAAAAAGGGAGCCCGATCGGGGAATGGGGGCTTCCGGAGAGCAAAAGTTCCTCTGTGCCATTTTTGAGGGTAAGGCATGTAATGAATACCGATACCTTCACTTTGGATGAGTACGATCCGATCGAGATGGCGGTGCATATCATGAAATGGAAAAATATCAATCATTTGCCCATCGTGCATGGCGACAGGCTGTTGTTGGGGATGATCTCTTCGACTGATTTGGCTAAGATTTCCGAAACGCCCGACAATCTTGTCCGTCCGGTGAGGGAAATCATGAAGCGGGTTTTGGTATCCATTGAAGCCGACAAATCCGCGGAGGAGGCGAAAAGGCTCATGGATGAGTTTGGGATTCATTCCCTTCCTGTCGTGGAGGATGGCAAACTGATAGGTATCATCACCTCCAAAGACCTATGAAAAAGGCACTCCATCGTTTGGTAAAAGATAAACTTCCTCCGAGAAGTCCGCTGAGGATTATCGGGGATATCGGAAGCCGAAAGCAAGGACCTGTGGCCATATTTTTCGCGGGCATTCATGGAAACGAACCCGCAGGTGTAACAGCCCTGGAGCGGTTATTCGCAGCGTTATCCCCGAGAGAAAACGATTTGAAGGGACGCGTGATCGGGATCCGCGGAAACATCAGGGCGCTGGAAAAGCAAAGCAGGTATTTGGATGAGGACCTGAATCGACTTTGGACAAAAGAGGCGATTCAACGTATCCGCATCAAACCGGTCCTACTGGAAGAGGAGCACGAAATGCTTGAGATTTTGGATTTTCTAGAGGAGGTACTTGATGCCTCGGAGGGTCCTTTCTATTTCTTTGACCTGCATACGACTTCAGGCAAATCCGCCCCGTTTATGACGATCAATGACGCGCTTGCAAATCGGAAATTTGCGGCGCTCTTTCCAGTTCCTATCATCCTTGGGATCGAGGAATACCTGACGGGACCACTGCTGAGCTATGTCAATGAACTGGGATATGTCGCCTTGGGATTTGAGGGGGGACAGCACCAGGATCCACAGTCCATCGAGCGTTGCAAGGCATTTTCCCAATTGTGTTTGGAGTTTGCCGGGATATTTCAGGTTGATGGACCTGCTTCCTCGCAGGAAGCATATCGGACACTTCAGCATCCGGCTTTTGACAAGGGTTCGTTTTTTGAAATCATCGAAGTGTACAAGGTGGCGGAATTTGAGGTATTCAGGATGCGGCCGGGATTTGAGAGTTTTCAGAAAGTCCAAAAAGGCACTCCGGTGGCACTGCACCAAGGTCACGAAATATTGTTTCCCCAAGATGCCCATATTTTTATGCCCCTTTATCAAAGCCAAGGGAAAGAGGGATTCTTCGTCATCCGGAAGGTCCCGAGCTTCTTTCTCAACCTGTCCGCCTTCTTGAGGAAATTCAAATTTGACAATCTGCTTGTCTTGCTTCCCGGTGTTTCTTGGGGAAACAAGAAAAAGGAAATACTCCGGGTGGACAGAAAAGTCGCTAAGTACCTCGCCAAACAGCTTTTCCACTTGTTGGGATATAGGTTGAAAGTCCTTGACGGGCGGTTCATTCGACTGTACAACCGGGAACGCGCTACCAAAAAGCAGACCTACAAAGAAGCTGCTTGGTGGTAGGTTTCGATCAATTCCGATCAACTTCAATCTATGGTTGCGCACTTTCAGCTTTTTGCTTCAATGCAGCCAGCCAAATGTCATGCAGCCGATGGAGCTTTTTGGGTTGGAAGATTTTCTCAAAGAAAGTCAACCAGCCGTTTTGTGTCTCTGCGGTGAGGACACGACAGCCGGTTTCCGTGGGCGTGATGATCCAAACATGGTAGCCTTGGATACTTTTTTTGTCTGAAAGCCAGGCAAGTCTCTGATTGATTTCAAACTCCCTAACTTCGGAGTCAAATTTTAGCCCCATGGTTTTCCAAGATAATCTCGCTTCCTGAGACAGGTTTGGGGAATTTTTTCCTGTGACTTTGACATCCTTTGCCCCCTCGTACCAATTGGGCCATGATTCCGCTTCGATCAGGATAGACCAGACGATCTCGGGGGAGGCATCGATTTCGATTTCGTTTTCTACATAAAACTTACTCTCGGTTGGATGAAATCCTTCCGGCCAAATGATTGCTTGGTTATAATTCCTAGCACTGGGATTCGTAGTAAGCGGTCCAGTCAGGAATCCGACCAATCCGGCGATGATGGAGATGAAGGTAGCTTTCATAAGATTTGGATATGTTTGATCCAAAGCTATTTGAAATGCAGGGCAGGGGGCGTTAACAAATGTTTAGACTCGCTCAGCGCTCGGATTTTTTCAGTCGGCTTAGATGGACGGGCGTGATGCCTAGGTAGGATGCAATCATGTGTTGGGGGACCCGCTGATGGATGTTTGGAAAAACCTCTGTGATGGCCTCATATCTTTCCTTTGGGCTGCGGGAGTAGATATTTTTGATCCGGTTGTCCTGGTAGATGAAATAGAACTCAGCGACGAGTCGGCCCATTTTTTCGCCTTCATGGAGGTTTTTATATCCCCATTCGATAGCTTTTCGCGGCAATACCACTACTTCCGTGGTTTCCAAGGCCTGCATTGAATACAATGCCGGTTGCTGCAGGATAAAACTCGAATAGTCTGTTATAAATTGGTTCTCCATGGCAAAATGAATGGTGTGCTCATTTCCATCGCGGTCGGTTATGATGACGCGAATAAGACCGCTCTTGATGAATAGTACTTCCTGCGGAATGGTCCCTGGCTGTAGGGCTATTTCGTTTTTTGAAAAAGTCTTGAGATGGCACAAATCCAAAAAAACGGCGAGCTCTTCTTTCGAAGCCTTGATCATTTGTAAAATTGCATCCCTGAATGCTTCCATTTGACTTAATCTTCAAGCTGGAAAATAAGCAGATTGGATGAGTTTTGGAACTTAAGTTACCAAAATCAAGAAGCAGGCCGCTAAGCTGGTTTGTCGACATCGATCAATTCGTGCTTTTCCTGTTTGCGGAAAAACAGATTTGATTACTTTTGGACTTTGGAGAAAAACACCCCATTGGTATTGGCCTGCAGATGACAAACACCGGAAGACCCCACTTTGACGATATTTTTATGGAATTGGCGGTCAACTTGGCCAAGCGTTCCCATTGCATCAAAAAGCACGTCGGAGCGGTGCTCACCAAAGAAACCCGCATCATTTCTATCGGCTATAACGGTCCTCCTGCCGGAACCCACAATTGCGACGAGGAATTTCCCGACACGGGCTGTGCGCGGGATAGCAAGGGAAGCTGTACCTTGGCCCTCCATGCCGAGCAAAATGCGATTCTCTATGCCGTGAAGAACAATACGTCCGTGGAGGGTTCGACCTTGTATGTGACGTTGGCGCCTTGCCTCGCCTGTGCGCGGATCATATTTTCGATGGGGATTGTCAAAGTGGTGTACATGTATTCATATGCCGAATACAAGGGTTTGCCATCCGATGAGGGATTGGATTTTCTAAGGAAATTTGGGGTGGAAGTGGCTAAATACCCAAAAGACATTCTCTTTGAAGATCCCCTGATCTAGATAAAGTTCACCTCGGGATGGAGCGCAATTCCGAACCGCTCCTTTACTGAGGCCTGGATATCTTGGCTTAGCTTGACAATATCTTTTCCCTCTCCGCCACCGTAGTTGACCAGTACCAAAGGTTGCTTGGCGTGCACGCCGATACTTCCAAAGCGTTTCCCTTTCCAACCCGCCTGTTCGATGAGCCAAGCCGCAGGGACTTTCGTACCCTCTTCCGCAGGGAATCCGGGAATATTCGGATACTCGCTTTTTAATCTTTCAAAATGATCGGCTGGGATGGTAGGGTTTTTAAAAAAACTGCCTGCATTGCCGATTTCGGCAGGGTCGGGGAGTTTGCTGCGGCGTATTTGGATGACTGCTTCACTGACATCTCTGATGCTAGGCTGTCGAATGCCTAATTCCTTTAAGGTGTCCTGAATCGCTCCATAGGAGGTTTTGATCTGCGGTTTTTTGGAAAGCCTAAACCAAACTTGCGTGATGATGTATTGGTCTTTGAGTGCGCTTTTGAATACACTTTCCCTGTAGCCAAACGCGCATTCTTCCCAGGAGAATCTTCTATTTGCGAGCTCACTTCGCTCAATGGCCCATAAGCTGTCAAATACTTCCTTGATTTCCACGCCATAGGCTCCAATATTTTGCATGGGAGAGGCCCCGACGGTACCGGGAATAAGGGAAAGATTCTCCACGCCAGCATAACCGTTTTCGATGCAGAATAGGACAAACTCATGCCAATTCTCGCCCGCGCCGACTTTTACCAAGACCTCATCCTCAGAACAATCTTCCACTTGGATTCCCTTGATTTCCATTTTCAGCACCAAGCCTTCCCAATCCTTTGTCAACAATATATTGGAGCCTCCGCCGAGGACCAACAGGGGAATCCCCTTTTCCCGGGCAAAGAGAAGCGCATCGATCACGTCTTTGTCGCTTTGGGCCCTGACAAAAAAACGGGCCTTTTTGTCCATTCCGAAGGTGTTGTAGGGCAGGAGGGAAATGTTTTCTTGTATATTCATAGCTGCAAAAAAGCGGTGCTGCGAAGTAAAGCATATTTTGCCCAAATCCGAAAGCCTCAGCGGCAAACCACCTACACACTATGAGAGAAATCATTGTCAACGGCATCAAAGTACGGCCCGGCCAATCCCTCAATATCGACATTGCCATCGCACGCTTGCCTACCCATACGCTGATTGACCTTCCGGTTTTCATCCGCAGGGGAAAGGAAGATGGACCCGTGGTGCTGATTTCCGGTGGCGTGCATGGCGACGAAATCAATGGCATCGTAGCTGTCAGGCGGATGTTGGAAGATAACCTGATCCAGCCATTGCGGGGTACTGTTATTTTGATGCCTTTGGTGAATGTCTATGGCTTCCTAAGCAATTCACGGACTTTCCCGGACGGCAGGGATTTGAACCGGAGTTTCCCGGGGAGCAAAAAGGGCTCGCTTGCTTCCCAAATCGCCTACATGATGTCCAGCCAGATCATCCCACAGATCGACTATGGTATCGATTTCCATACCGGTGGCAGGATGCTGTCCAACTATCCGCAAGTGCGGGTCGATTTCAAGGATAAAAAGGGTTTTGAACTGGCAAAGGCTTTTGGTACGCACTTTATTTTGGATTCTCCGCATATCGACAAGTCCTTTCGCAAGGAAGCCTACAAGCAGCGGAAGCATATCCTCGTCTATGAAGGGGGGGAATCCATGCGGCTGGACGATTACGCCGTGGAGGAAGCCGTGGCAGGTACGCTGCGCATGTTGCAATTTCTGGAGATGGTCGAAAAGGCTCCGCAACCAAAACCAGGGATCATCCTTCCGGAAAGTTCATGGATCCGGGCAAAGGTTTCGGGGATTTTTACCTCCAATGTGAGGTTGGGCCAAGAGGTCAAAAAAGGACAAATCCTCGCGAAAATTTCAGATCCCTATGGACAAGTCAAAATCCCGGTAAAAGCAACCCACAACGGCCACGTGATCGGTCTCAACAACAATCCCGTGGTCAATGCAGGGGATGCGCTGATCCATGTGGGAAGGAGCTCGTAGCAAAAAACTGAACCGAAAAACGTTTTTTTCCAACAAACCACAGGGTGATTTCATGCCTTATGCATCAGCTCAGCTTCCTTTCTCGAATCAGTCACCCGTTCATATTTTTCATTGTAATCGCTGCGTAGGGTGCCAAAAAGCCGGTCCCAAATCAGCGTATACAGGCCATAGTTGCCGTGAAAAAACTGATGGTGCTGATTGTGGGCGGTACTGGTATTGATCCATTTGCCGATGGCGCTGCGGTGGAAGTTTTTCGGATAAAGCTCATAGCCCAAATGCCCGTATACATTGTAGGTGATTTGGAACAGCATGAATAAGGCAAAGGCCCCGACATGCACCGGCATCACGAAGCCCAGAACCAGGATGATACCTGCTTCGATGACCGCCTCTAGAGGGTGGAAGGCGTAGGCGGTCCATGGGGAAGGGTTGGTGCTTTGGTGGTGGACCCTGTGTACCGCCTTGAACAATTTGGGGTGGTGCATCAGTCGGTGCATCCAATAGAAATAGGCATCGTGCACCAGGACCATCAGCGGAAAACTCAGGAAGAAGTAAAACCAACCATATTTTTCCACATCCCTGTAATAAAAGGTGTAAGGATCGAGTACCACAAACACAAAGGCTGCCATCGTCGCGAATATCAGGATCGTGATCCCAGAGTAAATAATATCACGCCCATAATCCCCCAATTTTGGGAACTTGACTTGCATCTTGCGCTGCTGCATGACCCTGTGCAACAAGAAATAGAACACAAAAAAGGCAATCCCCGCTACGAGGAAATACCGCAGCCCCACTTTTTCAGCGACAAAAAACCATCGGGTAACAAAATCCTGCCACATATCTCGCATTTGTTAACAAGCCCTAAGTTAAGCAAAACCAGTTTATCCTCGGTTTCTAATTTCTGAGTTCAAGTGTTGATATGGATTATCTTCATTTTTGGCTCGTTCAAAATTTCATTCCCCAGCACCAGTCCAGTACCAAACTACCACCAACCTGGTAGCAAAGTAGTACCAGTCTAGGTGCAAAGCAGTATCAAAGCAGTACCAAAGTAGGGGATAAGTAGACCTTACTACATGGTCTAAAGCTGTTTCTCGGAATGGAGGTTTCAGGAATCCCCAGGGGATGTTCACGAATCCCACGCAGCCTCAAATCCCCAAAACTTCCTCACATCCAAACTTCAAGTCCTCCCATCCGCCAAAACAAAAAAGCCGGCAGGTTTTCCTGTCGGCCTTTTGTAAATGTCATATCTGTGTGATACCTATCTGTTCTCCACGAAGTTTGGCAAAAAGAATTTGCCTTCGGTCAGCAACATAGCCGTCCTGTCGGCAAGTGGCGTCGTGGTGTCAGAAAGATCAAACAATACGCCTTCGAAAGTACCGGTGGTGCCTTCGGAGGTGAAATCGGTCAAGCTAAGGTTACAGTTGTCTCGAGCTCCGGGATTTTGCGAACGAAGCAAAGTCGCGCCCCAAGCCTTCCCGTTTTCGTCAAAATAGATCATGGTCATTCTGGGTGATACCCTTCCCTGTACCACAAGCTCCTCTTGCATTTGATAAGTGAGGCCCATTTCCAAGCGTTCTAAAGTGCGAAGGGAAATGATCACCGAGTTTTTTTCTGGGTCGCTTCCTGTGACCATCGTCCAAATGGCCAAACGTAAACCTGAGGCCACATCGTCAATGTACACAATATTGGCATCATTGGAGGCACTGAAGCGCTTCTCCACGCCATTGATCTTGAAGCTGTAATTGTAATCCGGCCTCTCGGGTTCTTTTTCGCAGGAAGAAGCGGCAAAAAGGACCAAGAGGAGGGAAATGATTTGGGTAATTCTTTTCATAGTGGAGTATTGAGGTGCATCTAAAAGACGCAGCGGATGAGTGGGGGTTGCAAAGAACGGCACAAAAATAGGAATTTTTTCAAGTATTGGATTTTTTTATGAAAGGTTACTTCGTGGGACAAATGCTGAAATACTTCGGCCAAATGTCGACTCTTTCCCAGTGGCTCCCATTTACAAGCCCATTTTTTGGAATCCTCTTGCTTGCTTGAAAAGAAAAATCCCGGCGGATTGGGCCGGGATTTTGGTTTTTTATTTCCTCTGGATCAACTGAAGTAGGCTTTCAACCCTTCGAGTCTGGCTTCCAATGCTGCCTCAACTTTTTTGTAGGAGCCTTTGTCGGGCAAAGGCTGGTTGACAGAGAAGTAATATTTGATCTTGGGTTCCGTGCCTGATGGACGGGCGGAAATCTTGCTGCCGTCTTCCAGGTAAAACTGGATGACGTTGGATTTGTCCATCTTGAGTGGGCTTTCGGTACCGTTTTTAACGTCGTAGACTTTGCTTTCCTTCACGTCCACGACCTTCACCACCTTTACGCCGTTCATTTCCGTCGGCCGGTTGGTGCGGAATCCTGCCATCAGGGCCTGGATCTGCTCGGCACCGTCTTTTCCTTTTTTGGTCACAGAGATCAATGACTCCTTGTAGAAGCCAAACTGCATGTAGATTTCGGCCAAAACATCCTGCACGGTTTTCCCTTGGGTCTTGTAATAAGCCACGATTTCGGAAACCATGGCACAGGCGGAGACGCCATCCTTGTCGCGGACAAAATCACCGACCAAGTAGCCGTAGCTTTCTTCGCCGCCGCCGATAAATTGGTCTTTTCCTTCCAGATTACGGATGACCTCAGCAATATTCTTGAACCCTGTCAAGACAGAATAGCAGGTCACACCAAAGCCTTTGCAGATTTCGTCAATCAGTTCGGTCGTTACGATGGTATTGACCATAAATTGTTTTCCGTCAAGCTTGCCCTTTTCCTTCCATTTGCTCAGCAGGTAGTAGGTGAGGAGTGAGCCTGTTTGGTTGCCGTTGAGCAACTCGTAGCCTCCTTTGCCATCAGGCACACAGGCAGCGTAGCGGTCGCCGTCCGGGTCACAGGCAAGCACCAATTCGGCCCCCGTCTTTTTCCCTAATTCGATCGCCATCGTAAGTGCTTCGGCTTCCTCGGGATTGGGATAAATAACGGTGGGGAAAGTGCCATCCGGTTTTTCCTGCTCCTTAACGACATGCACGTTTTCAAAACCAAAGGCCCTGAGTGCGGCAGGGACCATTTTGCCCGAAGCACCATGGATCGGCGAAAACACGATCGGCATGTTTTTCTGCTTTTGGATTGCATCGCCCGAAAGGCTGAGTGTTTTGACCAAGTCGAGGTAAATCTTGTCAAAATCCTCCTCGATGTACTCAATCAAAGCATCGTTTTTGTTCCAATTCACGTCATCGAAAGAGGTGATTTTTTGTACTTCGTCGATGATGTTTTTGTCGTGAGGGGCGACTACTTGACCGCCATCGTCCCAATAGGCCTTGTAGCCATTGTACTCTTTTGGGTTGTGGGAAGCGGTAACCATGACGCCACTCTTGCACCCAAAATGCCGAATCGCAAAGGACAACATCGGCGTGGGCCTGAGTTCGCGGAAGTATTTCACCTTGATCCCGTTGGCGGTGAAAATATTGGCGGTGGTATCGGCAAATAGTGTATTGTTGATGCGGCAGTCGTGGGTGATGGCCACTTTGACTTCCTCGTTGGGAAAGCATTTGAGCAGGTAATTGGCCAGGCCTTGGGTTGCCATGGCGACGGTATAGACGTTCATCCTGTTGGAACCCACGCCCATGATGCCGCGCAGGCCGCCGGTGCCAAATTCCAAATCCCGGTAAAAGGAATCAATCAGCTCGGTCTTGTCAGCGGCTTCCAAAAGTGAACGAATTTCCGCTTTGCTTTTCTCGTCAATGTTGCTGTGCAGCCAGCTTTCGGCTTTCGCCAAGATACTTGGATCTATTGTTGTCATTTGTTAAAAATTTTGTAATTGGACGTTCTAATTTATGGAATTCGGGTAAATAACAGAGAACCGATACAGGTATTTTCATTTATAAACAGGCGAAAAACCAAGAAAAGGGCAATTAGGTATTTTGGTCTTGTCCAGGATGTTTTTGAATAATCTTCAAGAAGGCGTTCCCGTTGATTCCTTGCAACCGGAAGACTTCAAAGTAAATCCTTGTGAGCAGGTATTCTACAGCCGACCAAGAATCATCTTCATAAGCACCTAAGGGAAGTAGAATGTGCAATGATCCGTTTTCCAAGGGTTCGAAGCCCAATCGTTTAAGATCCTTTTTCCAGTATTCAATTCTGAATTTTTCCTGCGATTTTTCTAGAGGATCAATCCTTACTGATATTTGCAGGTAACTTTCTGATTTTTCGAGACCAATGATGATCTCTTCTTGGTATTGAAGGTACAGTTCAAGTTTTTCTAATTCGCCTTCGATTAATCCAAGGAAGTGTTTTTTCAGAAAACCATTCCCTTCCCGCAGCACCGGAAGGGGTTCTATGTTGAGGACTTCCAATTTTTGGTCTATATGTTGGATTTCCCTGGAGATCAACCCCGCTTCAAACTCATTTGAAATCTTTGAAAGAAATGCCTGGAATCTGTCACGCATCTTGCACAAGCCATCCTTTTTTTCAGAGTTTGGATCCTGTATCGACTTGAGAATCCGCAATTTCTCATCGGCAATGCGCAAGCCTTTTTGAATTCGATGGGCTGTCAAAAACTCGGATTCGGATACCGCTTCGTCGATATGTTGTTGAAGAAAGGCTTTCTCTTCTTCAAAATGCGTGATTAGTAATTTGAGCTTTTCCTCCACTTTGTTTGAATTAAAAAAGTAAGATAAAAAAACAGCCGGGCTATTCAAACCCGGCTGAAGATTCCTTAAAGATTTCCCCTTAGCGCCTGTTCCCTTTCTATCGATTCAAACAGTGCCTTGAAGTTTCCTTTACCGAAGGATTTGGCGCCTTTGCGTTGGATGATTTCATAGAATAGGGTAGGTCTGTCCTGCACTGGTTTGGTAAATATCTGAAGCAGGTACCCCTCCTCATCTCTGTCAACAAGGATATTGAGGTCCTTGAGCGGCTGCAGGTCCTCTTCGATCTTCCCGACCCGTTGCAACAGGTCATCGTAGTAAACGGCGGGCACTTCCAGAAACTCAACTCCCCGTCTTCTCAATTCCGAAACGGTATGCACGATGTCGTCGGTTGCGATCGCCATATGTTGAACGCCGGGTCCGTTGTAGAAGTCGAGGTATTCCTCGATTTGGGATTTCTTCTTTCCCTCCGCCGGTTCATTGATTGGGAACTTGATGTAGCCGTTCCCGTTGGAAACGACTTTGGACATGAGGGCGGAGTATTCCGTGGAAATATCCTTGTCATCAAATGTCACCAACAGGCTGAAACCCATGACTTTTTCATAAAAATCGACCCACTTATTCATCTCGCCCCAGCCTACGTTACCCACACAGTGATCGATGTACTTGAGGCCTATTGGGGTGGATTTGTATCCGCTCTTTCGGGGTTTGTAGCCCGGAAGGAAGACGCCATTGTAGTTTTTTCTTTCCACAAAAGTATGGATGGTCTCACCATAGGTCCTGATGGAAGCGGTGACGACTTCGCCATGTTCGTCACTCATGACTTTTGGTTCGGCGTAGGGTACGGCGCCTCGCGTCACGGTCTCTGTAAAGGATTGGGCAGCGTCATCCACCCACAGCGCGAGTACTTTCACGCCGTCACCGTGCTTTTTGATATGGTCGGCGATGGGGTGGTTTTCCTGCAGCGGACTGGTGAGGACTAGCCTGATTTTATCCTGTTTCAATACGTAGGAAGCACGGTCACGGAGCCCCGTTTCGGGACCCGCGTAGGCTACGAGTTCGTAGCCAAAAGCATATTGGTAGTAAAGGGCGGATTGCTTGGCGTTGCCGACATAGAGTTCGACATAGTCGGTCCCGTTGATGGGGAGAAAGTCCTTTTTCATGGTGTTATACTTGGGTTTATTTGGCGGTGTAAAGGTAGGAATTCTAGCCAAATATTATTCGGTGGACAGCTTTCAATATTTTACAAAGCCAAAGTCATTGTAGCGCTCCTTTTTTGGGCGGCAAGAATTGGCATTTGTAGAAATCGGAATACTGGCCAGGAATTATTCCTGCGGGTTTTTATTGAAAAAAAGACTGATCCAAGCCAAATAAAGCAGCGACACCAGCCATGTCCCAAAGAAATCCGTGTTGGAAGAAACAACCATCAGCAGTAGATACCAAATCGGCCCAAACACAAATCCAATCAAAAACTTAAATGTGGCCACAAATACGTTGTCTTTGATTTTTGGCCCGGCATACAGCCATAAGCCGTAAAGCGGGAAATGGCAGATTTTCATCAGTTTGTTGGCCAGATAGGGCTTGGAAACCCGCTTCGGTTCTTGTTTTTCTTTTGAATTTAAGGCTGTTGAGACCGCTTCCGGGGATGTTAGATCCACATTTTGGGCAATCAATTGCTGAAGATGTTCCTCATAATGATCCCCATCCGGAATATGGGCGATAAGGGGTTGAAGGGCTTCTTTGCCCGCTTTGATCAAGCTGTCAAAGTTGGGATAGTGGTCCTTGGCGGCAAAAGCTTTTCCGACGATGATGCGGACTTTGCTTCCCGACGATTTGTGGTTGCTGTAGTTGATGCCTATCGGGAGGATTTGCAAATCGAGATTCGGGTCAGACTCCAGGGCCTGAAATGCGATCCGAGCGAACCCTTTGCGCAGCGGTCGCAGGTTGCGCTGATGGGAATGTCCGCCCTCCACAAAAATCAGTACGGAGCCCTTTTCCCTCAGAATCTGCACGCTGCGGTCGAAAGTTTCTTTATTTTTTTCCATGTTTTCGACGCCGTCCCGGACTCGGTAGACGGGAATCATGCGGATGAAATCAAGGAGTTTGGCAAAAAGGGGCTTTTTGAAGACCGAGGCCCGGGTCAGAAAGTGGGGCTTGAGCTTGGTCTGCGTGGCAATCAATAGTGGGTCCACCAAGGCGTTCTGATGGTTTGCGAGTATGATGACGGCCTTTTTTTTGGGGAGATTTTGTTTGCCTTCGACGAGAATTCTGTGATAGTAGCCATGTAGGGCTATCTTCACCAAAAGTCTAAGTATCGCGTTGAAACCGTTTTTCATATTGGAATCTTCATTTGGGAAAACACCCAGGATCAAATCCTCCTGAAATAGGCAGTAACGGCAAATCCTGAAATAATATGCCAGATTCCCCACCATGCCGCTATGATGGCCATGCCGCCCAAACCGTCAAAATAGGTAAAAATGAGCACCAAAGCCAATCCGGAGTTTTGGATGCCGGTCTCGATGGTGAGTGTTTTCGTCTCAGCAATTCCCAATCTCCCAATTTTGGCGACAACAAAACCCGAAGCCAACGCAGCGAAGTTATGTGCCAATACCCACAGGAAAATCAGGGAAATGAATTTCAGGAAAAGGTCATAATTGCCCAGAAAGGCGATGACCACAAAGCCCGCGAAGATGAGAATGCTGAGCGGTTTGAGGATTTTTGTGGCTTTTTCGGACCATTTGGGCCATTTGCTATTGACCAACATGCCCAATATCAAGGGAATGCCCAATATCAAGGCAACGGTTTGGAAGACTTCGAAATAGGAAAGGGAAATGCTTTTGAGCATGTTGGCCGTGGGCTCGTAGAAGCTTGCCCAAAGCGCAAAGTTGAAAGGGGTGAAGAAAATCGATCCACCGGTGGAAAAGGCCGTCAGCGACACGGAAAGGGCCGTGTTTCCCCGAGATAGATGGCTGAGAAAATTGGAGACGTTTCCTCCCGGGCAGGCTGCCACCAAAAACATCCCCAAAGCTACAGACGCCGGCGGGTTGATCGTTAACACCAGAATCCAAGTCAAAAAAGGCAACACAATGAATTGCGCTACGATTCCCAACCAAAAGGCTTTTGGCTCTTTGAGAATATATTTGAAGTCAGCAACCTTGAGTTCGAGCGCCACGCCAAACATGATAATTGCCAACGTGATGTTGAGAAGAAGAAGGGAATCTTGGTTGAAATTCAGGACGCTGTTGTCCAAATCTTCGAGCATGTGTGGGTGTGGTTGGTATTGGGATAAATCGAAATGTACTGAAAAGAACAATTCAATTATTCAGGTGGATTTGATTTTTCGCCTTTTCGTCCGCCCGCCTTACTCGTAATTCATGATTCGACATTCATCATTCGAAATTCCCCAGACTTCACTACATCCCTAACCCCTACATCCCTACATCCCTACACCTCCTTCACTTCTGCGGTCAGTTTCTGTAGCGTCGCTTTGGCGTCACCGAAAAGCATCCTGGTTTTGGGGTAGAAGAACAGCTCGTTTTCGATACCCGCGTATCCTGCCGCCATGCCCCGCTTCATCACGATGACATTTTTGGCTTGGTCCACGTCCAGGATCGGCATGCCATAGATAGGAGAGGAGGGGTCATTTTTCGCCGCGGGGTTGACGACGTCATTGGCACCGATGACGATAACCACGTCTGTATTGGCAAATTTGTCATTGATTTCTTCCATTTCCTGAAGCCTTTCATAGGGGACATCAGCCTCTGCGAGCAGCACGTTCATATGGCCCGGCATCCTTCCTGCCACGGGGTGGATGGCATAATTTACCTCCACACCTTTTTCTGAGAGGAGTTTTTCAAGTTCGTGGCACACATGCTGGGCTTGGGCAACAGCCAAACCATACCCTGGAACGATGACGACGCTTTGGGAATAGGAAAGCAATACAGCAGTATCGGAAATTGAAATCTCGCGGACGGTTTGGTCGCCGGGGCCTGTTTTGGCACTACCACCTGCACTTCCGCCAAAGGCTCCCAAAAGCACGTTGGTCAGTGACCTGTTCATGGCGTTGCACATCAGGATCGTAAGGATCGTGCCGGCCGAACCTACGAGGATACCTCCCGTCAGCATGGCTTTGTTGCCATACAAAAAGCCACCGAAAGCTGCCGCCATTCCTGTAAATGAGTTCAGTAAAGAGATCACGACGGGCATATCGGCACCGCCAATAGGCATGACAAACAGGATTCCATACACCAAGGCCAATCCCAACAATACATAGAACAAAACTGGACTTGAACCGCTGACCATTTGAATCAAAATCAACACAACGATCGTCCCGAGCAAAATCATGTTGACGGCTTGATTGAAAGGAAGCACTTTGTCTTTGATTTTGCCCTCCAACTTTCCATATGCAATCAAAGAACCTGAGAATGAAACCGAGCCGATCAAAAGTCCCAAGAGCATCACCAAAAGTTCGCCATCAAATCCGGTCACCGTGGCATGCTGATGGTGCTGGAATTCGATGATCGCGATCAAGGCTGCGCAGGCACCCCCCATTCCGTTGAAGAAGGAGACCATTTGGGGCATTGCGGTCATTTGCACCCTTTTGGCCATGATCGTCCCGATGATCGTCCCGATGACCAAGCCTAGGAAGATAAGACCGTAATTGAGCGCTTTGCCGGAATCAAATTCTTGGTACAAAGTCAGCGTAACGATGATCGCCAAAAGCATCCCCGCCGCAGCTATCAGGTTTCCCTTGCGGGCAGAATCCGGATGGCTCAGCATTTTCAGACCGATGATAAAGGTCAGCGAGGCAATGAGGTAGCTTATTTCTAGTATATGGATGCTCATGATTTCTTCGGTTTTTTCTTAAACATTTCAAGCATCCTGTCAGTCACCACAAATCCCCCGACGACATTAAGGGTTCCCACAATCACTGCCAGAAACCCAACGGTGAGGGCAAGGTAATTGTCCGGTGAGGCCTGCAACATCACGATGATAGCCCCGACGACCACGACGCCATGGACCGCATTGGCCCCTGACATCAGCGGAGTATGTAAAATCGCCGGCACGTTGGAGATGACCTCGATGCCCAAAAGTATCGCGAGGACAAGGAAATAGACCATTTCCATATTGTCCCCAATAAAATTCAATATCGCTTCCATGCTTATGCGGATTTCATTTGTACAATTCTCGGACTCACTGGCTTTCCTTCGTGGCACACACAAGTACCCGTCACAATATCATCCTCAAAGTTGAGTTTGAGTTCACCGTTGTGGATGATGAGTTTGAGGAAATTGAGGTAGTTTTTGCCATACATCTTGCTGGCATCCTGGGGCATTTCGGCTGCGAGATTGCCTACCCCCACGATGCGGACACCGTTTACTTCGACCGTTTGATCAGGTTGGGAAAGGGCACAGTTGCCACCGGATGAGGCCGCCAAGTCGATGATTACAGCACCCGCTTTCATTGCCCGGACGGTTCTTTCTTCCACCAACAAAGGCGCTTTTCTTCCCGGAATCTGTGCCGTGGTAATGATGACATCCGCTTTGGTGGCATGTTCGTGGATGGTGTCTTTTTGTTTTCGCAGGTATTCCGCGCTTTGCTCAACGGCATACCCGCCGGCGGATTTGTCTTCTTTGGCGCCTTCCACATCCAC
This sequence comes from Mariniradius saccharolyticus AK6, assembly GCF_000330725.2. Taxonomy (GTDB): domain Bacteria; phylum Bacteroidota; class Bacteroidia; order Cytophagales; family Cyclobacteriaceae; genus Mariniradius; species Mariniradius saccharolyticus. The sequence continues at coordinate 319,547 of NZ_AMZY02000009.1, forward strand.
AAATTTGGCACCGAGGGAGAGAACTTCCTCTTTGGCGGCTTGACGAACGTCAAAGGCATAGACCGTTGCGCCCAAGCGCTTGGCCGTTGCGATCGCTTGAAGACCAGCCACGCCTGCGCCCAATATCAATACCCTTGCAGGGGTGATGCTTCCGGCGGCCGTCATAAACATCGGGAAAAACCGTGGCAACAGGTTGGCGGCCATCAGTACAGCCTTGTATCCGGTGACCGTTGCCATGGATGAAAGTACGTCCATCGCTTGGGCGCGGGTAGTCCTTGGCACCAACTCCATGCTGAATGCCGTCCTGCCGGATTGGATCAAATAGTCCGTCAGCTTGGGGTTGAAAAGTGCACTGAGTTGCCCCATGAGGACCGCACCCGGTTTCATTTGGCCGATTTCGGCTTCGGCGAGTGGTTGGATGCCGCAGATCAGATCTGCCTTTTCGAGTATTTCCTTTCGGGTATGGATTTCCCCTCCCGATTCCTGATACCATTGGTCTGAAGCATAGGCACTCGCGCCAGCGCTGGATTCCACCCAAACGGAGGTCTTCCAACTGATGAGCGTCTTGACCGCCTCCGGCAAAAGCGCTACCCGGGCCTCGTCTTGGGGTTCTTTCAATATCCCTATAATCATGCGGATTTGGATTAAGCATTCACCTGTATTGGTGAAATTCTTGTTGAAGGCTTGAAACTATTAAAAAGTCTGAAAAAAGAAACTGATATTGGTCAATCGGGCGAATTTATTTTGCCTAGGCTTTCGCAGAAGAAATAAAAAAGCGAATTGCGGTTCCGAAATCATGAGAATAACGTTCAGCGTCTTGATCCTGCTTCTTGTATCCCCCGTACTGGCACGGGGACAGGTCCAAAATGTATTTGGCGGCATGGTACGCGGCGATCTCGGTGAAAAGAAGATTGCATTGGTATTCACGGGGCATGAGTTTGCGGAAGCTGGAGAAGAGATTTTGAAGACATTGGGCCAACACCGGGCAAAGGCGGCCTTTTTCTTCACAGGGGATTTTTACCGCAATCCCGATTTTGAGAATCTCATTATCCAAATCAAGGGGAAGGGCCATTATCTGAGTGCCCATTCCGACAAACATTTGTTGTATTGTGATTGGGGAAAAAGGGATAGTCTACTTGTAACCAAGGTAGCGTTTTTGGAGGATTTGGAACGGAATTATGATGAAATGAGGCGGTTTGGTGTCGACAAATCCGAGGCGCCTTTTTTTCTCCCTCCCTACGAATGGTACAATGACAGCATCAGCGCCTGGACGCGGGAGGCTGGATTGCATTTGATCAATTTCAGCAGCGGTACCCGTTCCCACGCGGATTACACGGATCCATCAATGCCCAATTATGTGGATTCGCAGAAAATCCTGCATTCTATTTTGGACTATGAAAGCTCCCAGCCTCAGGGCCTGAACGGATTCATCCTGCTCATGCATATCGGTGTCGGCCCGAAGCGTGTAGATAAATTCCACGCTCAAATTCCCGTACTGCTTCAAACCCTAAGGTCAAGGGGCTATGAATTTGTTTCCTTATCGGAGCTGTTCCCGATTGAAGTCCGGGAGCCTTCGAAATGATTGGAATGCAGATCCAGAAAGGTCTTTTCCCGAAAAATCCCTATCTTTTAGCTCTCAAAATAACCTATTGAATGGCCAATTTTAACATCGACGCAAAACAAGACATGACCTATGACGCTATCGTCATCGGGTCGGGTATCAGTGGTGGCTGGGCCGCCAAGGAACTCTGCGAAAAAGGACTGAAAACCCTCGTTCTAGAGCGCGGCAGACTCGTGGAACATGTCAAGGATTATCCCACCATGACTTTGGATCCTTGGGATACTGAACTCAGGGGAGGCTTGACTCCCGAACAAAAAGCCCGGCATCCCCAAGGCGGAAGGGTTGGGTTTATCGGAGAAATGAACGAACACTTCCACGCCAACGATGTGGAAAATCCCTACACCGAAGTCAAACCTTTTCTGTGGGTTCGCGCGCACCAGATGGGCGGGCGCTCGCTACTTTGGGGCAAACAGACCTACCGCTGGTCTGATTTGGATTTCGAAGCAAACGCGAAAGACGGCCACGGGGTGGATTGGCCGATCCGCTACAAGGATTTGGCTCCGTGGTACACTTATGTGGAGAAATTTGCAGGAATCAGCGGTGAAGCATTGGGCTTGCCGCAATTACCAGACAGCCATTTTTTGCCTCCGATGGAATTGAACTGTGTGGAAAAGCACGTCAAGAGTCGGATCGAGAAGGATTTCCCCGGGCGCAACATGATCATCGGCCGTGTGGCCCACCTGACCGAGCCAATCAATGGGCGTGGCAAATGCCAATTCCGCAATCGATGCGATCGGGGTTGTCCTTATGGTGCTTATTTCAGCAGCAATGCCGTGACGCTCCCCGCGGCCAATGCCACGGGCAATTTGACCATTCGGCCTTTTTCCATCGTCCAATCGATCGTGTACGATGAACAAACAGGCAAAGCCTCAGGCGTCCGCATCATCGATGCCGAGACCAACGCAGATATCGTCTATAATGCCAAGATCATTTTCGTGAATGCCTCTACCTTGAGTACCACCCAAATTCTCCTCAATTCCACTTCCAATAGATTCCCGAATGGTCTCGGTAATGATTCCGGGGAACTCGGGCACAACCTGATGGACCATACTTATCGGGTAGGTGCCATGGGCAAAGTGGAAGGTTTTGAGGACCAATATTACAAAGGCAGACGGCCCAACGGCATCTACATCCCGCGCTATGTCAACCTGCAGGGAGGCCCGCAATCCGACAAGTTCGTCAGGGGATTTGGATACCAAGGCGGCGGTGGTCGCAGCAACTGGGGTGCAGGCGCCAACGAACCGGATTTTGGCGCAGATTTCAAAGACCGCATGATGAAGCCCGGGCCTTGGGAGTTTTTCATTACCGGTTTTGCAGAGTGCCTTCCCTACCATGAAAACAAAGTTTACCTAAACAAGGACGTTTTGGACAAATGGGGTCAGCCGACCTTGTCGATAGATGCAGAGTGGGGTGCCAACGAACTCGCCCTCAATGAGCAAATCCGCATCGATGCCAAGGAAATGTTGGATCGTGCAGGATTGAAGGAGGTGATCGACTTTGACAACAAACATGAAATGGGCTACGGTATCCATGAAATGGGTACAGCCCGCATGGGTCGTGACCCCAAGACTTCCGTGCTCAACGGATTCAACCAAGTCCATGCCTGCAAAAACGTCTTTGTCACCGACGGTGCCTGTATGACTTCATCTTCCTGTGTCAACCCATCCCTGACCTATATGGCTTTGACAGCTAGGGCCGCCGACCACGCCGTTTCCGAACTCAAAAAAATGAACCTGTAAGCCATGAATAGAAGAGACGCAATCCGAAAAACAGCCTTGATGGCCGGGACAGCCGCCGGGGTTCCAAGCTTTTTGTCACTCCTGCAGGCCTGTTCCAAGCAGGAGCGCCTGACTTGGGTGCCCGAGTTTTTGTCCGAAGACCAGGCTCGATTTATTTCCGCTTTTGTGGATACCATCTTGCCCAAGACCGATACGCCCGGGGCATTGGACGTGAAGGCAGACGTTTTCATCGATTTGGTGTATGCCCGCACTTATGACCAAAAAGCCCAAGAAAATGTAGTCGCCGAAATCGAGAAGTTCAATGCTACAGCCAAGGATAAATTCGGCAACGTGTTCGCAGACCTGAGTTTGGAAGACAAGACAGCTTTTCTCAAGGAGCAGGAAGCCAATTCCCCAAAATTCAATCCACGGGTTTGGGGTACCGCGGTTGGCAAACAGGAGCCTGTGGGCTTCTACCGAGGCTTGAAGTCCATGACGCTTTGGGCCTATTTCAGCTCCGAGGAAATCGGCAAAAACGTCCTCAGCTACGACCCGATACCGGGCGAATACAAAGGTTGTATTCCGCTGGCTGATGTCGGTAACAGTTGGAGTTTGTAGACAAAACAAAAAAACCGGGCCCATTTAAGCCCGGTTTTTTTGTTCCATTTTGCTCCTCGAATCTCGAAAGCTTGCTTGATAGGTGTTGTGAGACCTGCCCGTCCGAAGGCGGGGGCGCACCTCGTCAGAGAAATCTGGCGAGGCCGTCTACTCGATTATGGCTCGTTTGTTTCATTTACATCTGCTAATTGCTTCATATATAAGACTGTCGACCTTTTTGTTATATTCAACGCTTAGGAAATTCTCAATATTGCTTAAGGTATAAACGAACATTTCCGCCAGTTCATACTCTGTCATTTCATAGGGTAGAGAGTCTGTTTCCATCATTGTACCCCTATACCAAATACCTAGATCAGAACTTCCCGCAATTTTAGTTGAATCGTCTTGAAATAAAATAGAATAGTAATCTACTTCATCAATTTTTGTTCTGATTCCGGCTTTCGACAGATAATAAAAATGGTGGTTTCTATAGCCTGTTTTCTCTATGCTACCTTGGTATAATAAAATTCCGTTTTCAGGGAAATTTAACTGATATCTGCCATTTTTCTTTGTGACTTCTTGTCCACAAGAAATTTGCTGAACAACGATTGCTTTACCCTCAAAATTCTCTGGAAAATTAAAGTCAACTTTTTGAGCAGTTTCTCTATAAAATAAGCCTGTACTAAAAATAAACAAATTAAAAAAAGGAACCCAAAGTATAACTGGTAAAACTGTGCAAATCACCTTGGTTAAAACCTTTACCCTACTAAACCAGACAAACCCAACACCCATAAAAAAGAAAGGAAAAACCTGTGTTATCAAAAACGGAATAATTGATACCAAAAAGGTGAGGACAATTATCGTAAGTCCAACGATGTATTTTATATCTTTCAATTAAGTATTTCCTTTTTACGGTAATTTAAAATGAGCCATCACGTGATTCAGCTTGGAGACGGCGGCCTTTCGTAGCGGTTCTCTTCCAGCCTACTTGAAGATACTAAATTTTCTTACTTCCTCTGAACCGACTGTTGTGCATAAGATGAGGCAGCTTTGCAAATGCTGTAGAATAGTAGGGTGGAATTACAAATCCCACCCAGTCCTAATCCGAACTTCATTGATTAAAAGGTCAATCTACACTAAGGAGGGGTATGGCGAATTGCTCCAGTGCAGTTTCTAGTCTAAATACGCCCATAGCCCAAAAAACACAAGTACAATTACCAGGTGAATCAATGGCACTGTAAAGCCATATTTTCTCTTTTTGATAGAAGGAATCAAAGCCAATAAATAGGAAATCGGATATAATAAACTAGACCACAGAAATCCATTAACCACAAATAACTTCAGGTCAGAGGCTTTACTCGCAAAGCCTGAGGCACTCATCATATTGGCTAACAAGACAAACGGATAAATGATCATTGGTAACCCAAGTAAAATATAGATAAGCTTCTGTGTATCTTTCATAGTGATGTGTTGCTTGTTTAAAATGGTCATCAAAATCAATTCATCCAATAGTTCTCTTATTTCTTTAGCTTAATCTTCTCTCAAAATTACAGTTCCGAAAGCCTCTGATCTACCATTCTGAAATGTATGCACTAAAAGGTAATAAAGCTAGTTGTAGTGCGGGGGTAAGGCCCCAAAGCCATGCAAGTAGCACTTTTCCGAATCGAGGATAGAATGTGCTATTCCGGCGCCCAGCCCCGTCTTACCAAAAAAAGATCCCATTTTCGCCAGCCAATCAAAAATCCCAGAAATCTACTACGTCCTTTAAAAGCCTTCAATTTCTTTGATTCAAGGGGAGGTTGTGCAACGGTTACACCTGTTGTGCGTTCGTACTTCTTAGGTCAAATGATTACTATTTTATTGGTTCAAAGTTGCCCGCTATAATATCGGTATCACTTTGAAATAAGTTAATAACCCAATCTGGTGGTTTTTTATTTATATCTTTTACGCCGGCATTTTCTAGTATTTGTTGCAAAATTTGAGGTTTGTCTTTTTTCCATATTAGAGCTCTTGTAATTCCCACAGCTTTTATTTCTCCCTTCTGTTCAAATGTGTGGATGTGGTAAACCCATTTTTCATCCCAACCCGCAGTATTTACTTTAAGAGTAAATTGCGTCCAACGTTTAAGTGGTTTTCGGTAAATGATTTTTTGCGAGCCAAGTGTCGGGGCTAAACCCTTTAACACAATTTCACTGTAAAGTTTTGAACGAGCAATCATCTCCCAACGAATAAAGTCCATATACGCCGCATATTTGAATGCAGTCATCACACGCAAACCATCACAGTCAAACAGGCGAACTGTAAATTTTCTGCTTAGTTCCGCCTCAATGTCTATTTGTTTCTGAAAATTTTTTGCAATTAAAATCCTGATGATTCGATACCAATAGTAGAACATGTATTGTTATGGTTTAGAACTGTCGAAATAGTATGACGCACAACGTTTTCGGGCTTTGCGTTCGGGCGGTTCCGATAGCTACCTTAGATTTGATCGATTGTATTTAACCAAGAAGGGTGGTATAATTGAAAACCTGCCAGCGATCCATCGATAGCCTTAGTAGAGCACTATCCCGATATTTGGAGCTGACAGGTTTAAAGAACCAAGACCTGTATAAGATATTAGTCTTACATCTGTTAAGGTTATTAGGTAACGGTTCTTTTCAATCAATTTATCTAAATGCTAAAGTATGAAATTCAAGACATTTATCGGAATCGATGTGAGTAAATTGACACTTGACATTTGCCTGGTTACCCTTTATGGGGAAATCGAGAACTTCAAGATCGAGAACAAGGATCTCTCCATTGGGAGATTTTTCAGGAGGTTGGAGAAGAGCCGTGCCTGGGGGGAAGTGCTGGTCTGTGCAGAGCATACCGGCCATTATTCCAATCCTTTGAAGGTGTTCTGCATGGGCAACGGGATCGCTTTGTGGCTGGAGAGCGGAGCCGAGATCAGGCTGAGGTCGGGGGTACAGAGGAGGAAGGACGACAAGATCGATTCAGAACGGATTGCCGACTATGCGATGCAGTATGTCGACAAGGCAAGGCTGCAGACCCTGGACGACAAGGTGATCGAAACCGTAAAACTGCTTGGCAGTGAGCGGGATATGTATATCAGGGACAGGGCTAAGTACAAGTCCCAGATCAATGATTTTGAGGGATACATTGATTCGGATGTCTACAAGGCCAAAGCAAAGAGGCTTAAAAGGCAGGTGGAGTCCCTGACCAAACTCATTGACCTTCTGGACCAGCAGATAGAGGAACAGCTCATGGGCAGCGAGAAGCTCGCAAGGCAAAAGGAGATATTGGTTTCAGTTGGCGGCGTTGGAGACAAAGTGGCCACGGAGACCATCATAGCGACACAGGGCTTTACCAAGTTCGGATCGGGTAGACAGTTTTCATGCCATGTGGGCGTTGCCCCGTTTTCCTTCGAATCGGGAACCAGCCAAAGATCCAGGCGCAAGGTCTCGAACCGGGCCAACAAGGACCTAAAGACACTCTTCCATATGGCGGCACTATCCGCGATCAGGATGAAGGGGGAACTCAGGGACTATTTTGAAAGGAAAGTAGCGGAGGGCAAGAACAAAATGACGGTCCTAAATGCAGTCAGAGCCAAAATAATCAACCGGATATTCGCTCTGATAAGGGAAGACCGAAAATATGAAAAATCCTATATCAAACCCGTTGTTTAATCCATAAGAATATCGGAATCGGAGCATAAAACTGTCAACCAGCACTGAACTTGAATAGAAGCACAAAGCTCCAAGTTTGCACGTCACCCCGCCTGACGCAAAACCCGAGTTGGCGGGTTGTTGTTCTTTTTTCTCGTCATTCACCTCAATTTATCTTGTAGTGTCCAAGTTGAATTAGTCCATTTAAGTTGTCATACTCAACCCAGCTTTCTTTAATTTTTCCATCTGTCACACGAAAGAAGCAATTGAAGTCTGCAGTTAGTTTTTTACCAGTTGGTGGAAAGCTTATGAGTTGTCCTAATTGTGTTCCCGAAAAATTTATTCTGGCAGCAACCAAGTCACCTTCTTCAATTGCAAAAATTATTGTTTCTTGTAAATCGGGGAAAGTTTCTAATTCTTCCTGATGAAATTTAACTAATCCAGTATTTGTTTTTATCTCCTTGGGTTCAGAGGAACTGTGTCTAATGAAATCGTTGTCGACAAGTTTCAAAACCGTATCCCAGTCTTTTTGATTTGTAGCGCTGATAAAGTCCGAAACTATTTCTTTGTTACTTTTCATTTTCAGAGAACATTATTAATCTTTTGCTATTAGTCATTGAGTGAATTAATGCCTTGTTCATTTAGCTTTTCTAGGTGTTCTTTCATTGTCTTTACTTGTTCGGCTGGGTGACCTTGCCAAACGGTTACTTCTCCAACAACTTTGAAAGGTTGAGTTGAGCGGAAAGACTGCGTTGGATTTCCAGGAAATTTTTTGTCGGTCAAGTCGGGGTCGTTTTCGATTTCTCCTGTTGGTTCTACCAAATAAATTCTTTCTCGTCCGTCACCAAATGCAAGTTCCGCTCCCCAAATTGCAGCGTCCAATGTCCCTGTCAAAAAAATGTATTTTGCGTTTTTTTGTTGCCCGTAGTTAGAGTTGAAACCAACTTCAATTAAGTCTCCAACTTTCAGGTCTGCCTTTGTTCCGTGAAAGTATGTCTGAGCGAATGCTGTTGCTCCTTGTCTGTTTGATTTCTGTCTGTTGTTGTTTTGCTCCATTGTCAAATTTATTTTTTACTATTTGTTTCTCTTCGGGTTTCGGTCTTTACAATGCCCGCTAACGATTTGCAGCTACCCGAATCCGGCGATTTCGAAGCACTTTACTGTCAACCAAGCACAAATGTTGATAGAAGCACAAAGCTTGAATAAATAACTAAACCGCCACTTCTGGGTAGCTGCTGTTAGCGGTTCCGTGTTCTATTTCAGCTCTCATCAGTCAGTTTTATGATTTTGTCTTCTTTGAATTCAAAAAGTGACGTCCCTCTTAACTTTATCTCTTGCCCCTTTTTCATTCCGTTCGCAAAATCTGATGCTAAAATTCCTTGATAATCTATATCAATTTCAGTTTTATCCGTTGAGTGTTTAAAGCTTAATATTTTTTGTCTTCTCTGTGAAAAAAACTGTTTTGCTTTTTCGGCTTGGTTTTTAAATTCTTGTATTCCACTTAGTGTCATTGTAACCTTTCCATCTTGTAGATTTTCAAAAATTACATTCTCTGAAAAGTCTCTAATCATCCTAGAAACATCAAAAGTATTGTAGCCGTCAACATAGTTCTGAATGGCTAGTTCCCTTTTTTTCATCACGTTCTTGTTTAGAAACTTTATCACTATTCCAATTTGTCCCAGGTGGTATAGGTCGTGGTGGATTAGTCCTTCAAGAAGATACTTGAACTTAAAACCGTCTGTATATTCTCTTTCAAGATACTCGTCTGTTTCATTTTCAATAAGTTCAATTATGTCTTCCTGGCTTTGATAGAATTCAGATTTTAGTTTTTCCCAACCTTTTTTTTGTAGCACCTCATTTGTAAGCCAGTTTTCCGGACTTTCCATCGTCAACATTGAACTAAGTCCTTTAAGTTTTAATATGCTTTCTTTTCTCCAAACTAAAATGTGTGAAATTAACTCGGCAACACTGTGTAATTCTGGTAATGGTCTCTCAAAAGCAAGTTTCTCCGGAAGATTACCAATCTTTTTTTTGAAATTTTCGTCAAGCCACAATTCTTGCTCTTGTATGTCCCTGAATTGACCGACAATATTTTTGATTAGTTTGTTGTCCATATTTTGATTTGAATTCTTTTTGATTCTGTCCTCTATATGCTGTCCGCTGACGGATTCGGGCTTTGCTTATTTAGGATATTTCAATTTCATTCTCAAAAGAGGATAGTTTCTTCCTTGGTCGTCTTTTTCAGTTCTCTCGAACGTTTCAAATCCAAAATTTTGATAGAATTTAAGAGCTTTTGTGTTCTGCTCATTCACGTCAAGTTTGTCTGCTTTCAATTCTTTTACTGCAAAATTTAACAATTTCTGTCCAAGTCCTTGTCCAAAATATTGGGGGTCTAAAAACAGCATTTCAATCTTTTTGTCTGCAACTCCAATAAAACCCATTACTAAGTTTTCCTTTGTCAGACAAAAAACTTGAAATTCATTAAAATCTATGTCTTTTACTAAATTCTTAATTTTTACAAAGTCGCCTGGGCTCAAAAAGTCGTGTGTGGCAAGAACTGATTTCTCCCAAATTATCAAAACCTGTTTTCGATATGAGTCGGTATATGGACTTATTTCAAAATTGTCTATTTGCATAAAGTTGCTATATTTTTTATAGAGTAGCTGTCGTCTTAGCCTGAGCGCTAAACCTTCCCACCCTTGGCGCAGTGGGAGAATTAGAAAAACTGAACTGTCAACATAGCACTATGCTTGATAGAAGTACAAAACTCCAATTTTGCACTTCACCCTACATTGCACCAAACGTTTGTGTGCCTTGAATGGTGAATATAGGTCAAAAAGTTTGCCGTTCCAACGGGTGAAATGCGCAGCATTCATAAACACCAAAGCATACAAACACTGCGTGAACAAGGCGCGGGGATAACGTCCCGAAGCCAAGAGAGTGTCACTTTTCCGAATCGAGGATAGTATGAGCCAAGACGAAGGAAAAAGGGTAGGGCCGGAACTGCGTCCTATTCTAAGTACCGAGATCACCCTGTCAAGACTGCAACGGAAAGGCTACGAATCCATGCTTTCCGATTACTTACAATCGCGTCCGATAGCGATCGGACCTACAATCCAGTGTAACTGGGGCCGAGCGTGGAGAAAATGTCCCTCAGGAAATTTTTAGCGAGGAGACGGGATGCGGAGTAGGTACGAGACCCGTATGCAGATAGCCCCGATAATTTTCGGGGGCAGTGGTGTGAGGCCTGCCCGTCCGAAGGCGGGGGCGCACCTCGTCAGAGAAATCTGGCGAGGCCGTCTACTCGATTAGCGGTTCGGGCTTCTTTCTTCATATTCCTTGTTTGTTATTTCGAAAATTTCGCCTTCCTGTCCGTCAAAATCAAACGACTCTTTAAATGTCATTCCAATCTTCTCAAGAACTTTGATTGATGCAATGTTTTCTTTCATTGCTCGTCCAACAATTCTGCAGAGTCCTAATTCATTAAAACCGAATTCAAGACATACTTTAGCTGTCTCCGTTGCAAAACCTTTATTCCAATACTGTCTAAAAAACCTAAATCCAATATCGTATTCATCTTTATCATGGCTGTATTTAAGTCCGCACCAGCCAATAAATTTTGAAGTGATTTTTTCCATAACAGCAAGTCGTCCAACTCCATATTTTTCATACTGGTCGTAGTTCGTTATAAAGTCTTTTGCGGTTTGAATGTTTTCAAATGGTTTGTCTCCTGTAAATTTCAATACTTCTTTATCAAGATTAAGAGCATAAAAACGTTCTGCATCGTCCGTTTCCAAATTTCGTAGAATAGTTCTTTGTGTTTCTATGTAAATTCTTTTGTACATAATTTGGTTGCTCGTTGTTTTTGCCTGATCGCTAACGTTTTGTAGCTTGCCGAAGGCGGGGCTTTCGGAGCACCAACCTGTCAAGCTACCACTAATGTTTATTCGGAGCCGAAAAGTTTCTGTAACCACGTCCGCCCCGCTTTTGGCAAGCTGCTGTTAGTTGCATTTGATTTTTCGTCCTTGTTGTCTTTATAAGTTTTCGGAATATCTCCCTTGAATAAACACCAATAGTATTCAGGCCCTTTAACAAAATTCTCTCTCGATGCTTGATGCGGTAAAACGTCTTTAATATCTTTAGTTGTCAGTCCGTTCGGTAATGGAACAAAATCAACAGCGTTTCCTGTGCAAACGTCTACTGTCTGTCCGTTGTCTAGAACTAACTTGTAAAGACAATACCCCATTCCAGATTCTCCAACTTCATAAATTTTGTTTGCCAAGTCTGGTCGTAGTCGATTTGGACTTTCTTTAATTTCGGTCACGTCTTCAATTAAAACATATCTTTTTCCTGCATCTACGTCTGGCATAACACCCCAAGTCTTTAAATAGCTTTGTTGTTCCTGAACGTAAACGTTGTCAAGCGTGTCGCCATTTTTTAAGGTCACTTGGCAAGGTCGATATTCCATCGTCCAGTCTTTTGATGGCATCACCTTGAGAAGCTGCTCTTTTTGTATGTCTGATATTTCGTTTACTGTCATATTACAATTGCAACTAACTTGTATATACCCCTGACGACTTTCAGGCTTAGCACACCGAATTCAGGCTGCTAAGCCTGATTTCCTGCCTGTATTTATCATGGTTTATTAAAACTATAGAATTATTACAAATCGTCAAATGGTTACTTTGTTTTTTTGTTATGTTGGCGTGAGCCACAAGTGTATATCCCGACCTGTCGGGACATAAATCAACTACTGATGTGTGTGCCTAAAATAGGTTGACGGTTT
>NZ_AMZY02000008.1 GCF_000330725.2 Mariniradius saccharolyticus AK6
TTGTCAACCTATATCAGGCATGCACACTTTGTACATCGTACTTGGTACTTGGTACCCATCTCGCTTCTCGTTTCTAGCCTCCCGCTTCTTGATTCTTGTGTCTTGATTCTTGTGTCTCATATCTCAAATCTCCCATCTCCGCTAATTCCTAATAATCATCCTCATTCCCCCAGGTCCGCTTTGGGCACCCATTTTTTCCATTTGCTCCTTGACCATGGCCTGATAGGCCTCCTCGGTAAGTTCCTCGCCGCCTTTTGGCTCCTTCAGTTCGTTTTTCTTCAAAGCCCGCAAATCGAGCTTGTCAGCAGTGATCAGCATTTCCCCTTCATTGACATCTACCTCCAAAATCAATCCCGGCAATCCATGGAAACCTTCAGGACCTATCGGAATTCTCAGGTCCTCGGTATACCATGCACGGACTTTGCGCTGGTTTTCATCCGTGTAGCTCGCATCCTTGCAGGCATAGCCGAGCAATTGTTTGGTCTCGGAACCTAGCTTCCAAGGAATCCGCTTTGGCTCCTTTTTGATGATGTACTTTTTGCCCATAAAATCCCGCAATTGCGTCATCAGGTCCGCATCCCGGTTGAGGTAGGTTTCGTTTTGGAGTACCATGCGGATTGTTCTCATACCGCCGCCAGGCGCCGTGCCGGTCCAAGAACCTCCCCCGCCGTTGTCAAACGGATTCTCGTCCGCTGGAAGGGGCTTGAAAAGGCTTTCCATCTCATTGAACAAAAGTTGGTTTTGCACCGAGTTGAATTCCGGGATCATTTTTTTCATTTCCTCCTGGTCAGGTGGGATGCGCTTGTGCATGTTGATTTTGGTGGTGTACGTGATCACACCTTGCTTAACTTCCTCGGTAATGAAGCTTAGCGACAAACAAGCAAAAACGGCTAATAGGTACTTTTTCATGGCTTTCGAATTTTGGATGGCCCAAAGATATGAGGGCGGAAATTCCTACTAGGTTAATCAACCTGAATACAAGGTTAATTAAGGTTAATGGAGCGGCGCATTGCTTCCAAAAGCCAATATCTTTGTTCCATGCATGAAAGAAACCGGATCTATTTGGGCTTGATGATCAGCAGCATCGTGATTTTGTTGCTCCTCCAAGTGGCTTGGCTGCGATCGGTCAACCGCGGCCAAAAAGCAGCGTTTAGGCAGGAAACCTCGCTATTGCTCAAGAGCACCGTGACGGCCCTTATGGATTCTCTTTTTCTCAAAGACCTGAGACCTTCGGGTTTTCCACCTCTGCCTGGCATCGGAAGGCCAGATAGTATGATGAACGGGATGGTATGGAGTGATACAACCCGTATCATACATATTGATTTTATTGGTGATTCAAGCAAGGTGAAGGAAGCCAATGATATTCATCCTGCGAATATCCAACGGATAAGGGTAATATCGGGTAGGTCTGCAGAAGCTGCAGATTCTTTGAAAATCAACCTTAGACCGCTGGTGCAGGGCGTTGATACCCTGAAGTCGGTAAATTCATTCATCTTTCGCCTGAATGAAGAAACTGTAAATGCGGACGTCGTGCAAGAGGCTTTCAATGAGGTCCTGAGAAACAACGCATTGCCAACTACAGCGAAAATCAGAAAGGCCAGGAGACACGAGCAATTCGAAGAATTGACTGAGAAAACGATTATCCTCGAGGAAGTCCCCGTTCCTCCGGGCAGCAAAATCCAAGCTTATTTCGAGGATGTCGAGGGTTTCTTTTGGAGAAACCTGCTCCCACACTTGGTTTTCTCCTTGCTTGTGCTGGGATTTATCGGCGGCTCGCTCCTGATCATGTATCGAAATATGATCAAGCAACAGCAGCTCAACCTGCTCAAAAACGACATCATCAGCAACATAACCCACGAGCTCAAAACCCCCGTCGCGACTGTTTCGCTGGTGTTGGAGTCGCTGGAGAACTTTAGTGCCAAGGACCAGCCTGAGACCAGGAAAGAATACCTCCAAATCGCCAAAAACGAACTCAAAAGGCTGACTTCGATGACCGAAAAGATCCTGAACTCCACCGTTCACGGACAAAGAAGTGGCGCGCACATGGAACCGGTAGATTTGGAGAAGCTGGTCAAGGAAAACGTCAATACCCTGAAACCAATCCTCGAATCCGAAGGATTTGATTTTGAATTGGACCAAAAAGGGGTTGCTTTTGTCGTGCAGGGTCAAGCTGAACAGCTCTCGATGGTCATCTTCAACCTGCTGGACAATGCCATCAAATACAGCAAGGAGACCAAGAAGATCAAGGTCACCCTCAGTGAACAGGGAAATTTTGTCTCGCTCAGTGTCGAGGACAAAGGCATAGGAATTCCTGAGGGCTACCAAAAGGAGATTTTCGGGAAATTTATACGTGTGCCCCAAAAGGACATCCATGATGTCAAGGGCTATGGCCTCGGCCTTGCCCAAGTCGCCGAGGTCGTCAAAGCCCACGGCGGCAAGATTTCTCTGGAAAGCCAAATCGGCCAAGGTTCCGTTTTCACCATCAAACTGCCGAAATCATGACCAAAATCCTCTATGTGGAAGATGAGCCTGCCTTGGGCAAGATCGTGAAAGAAAGCCTTCAAAGCAGAAATTACCAAGTGGCCATGGCCGAGGATGGATTGGCGGGATTAAGGCTTTTTTCCCAGGAAAAAGTCGATATCTGCGTCCTGGACATCATGTTGCCAAAGATGGATGGCTACACGCTGGCCGCTGAAATCCGCAAAACTGCCCCGCACATGCCGATCATCTTCCTGACCGCCAAAAGCCAGGTCGAGGATGTAGTGAAGGGTTTCCAAACGGGTGGAAATGATTATCTCAAAAAGCCCTTCAGCCTCGAGGAACTGATCGTGCGTATAGAAAACCTGCTCGCTTTGACCAAGGGTCAAAAGTCCGAAAACAAGCAGGAAATCGTTTTTGGGAGCTATGTCTTCAACCCAGCCAAATTTGAACTCCGCAACGACAAGGGCGATATCAAGCGGCTATCCTACAAGGAGGCCGGCATCTTGATGCTATTGCTCGAAAATGCCAACCAAACGATCGAGAGAAAGGAAATCCTATTGAAGCTTTGGGGAGACGACAGTTTTTTCAATTCACGGAACCTCGACGTCTACATCACCAAACTGCGCGACTATCTCAAATCCGACCCCCAAGTCCAAATCATCACGATCAAGGGGATTGGGTATTATTTTTCGTTCTGAGCTTGGTTTTGTGATTTACTATAGTTTGCTCTGGGACACCCCCTAAATTTCACCCATCCACTGATCAAAAACCATCCGGCGCGTCCCCTCCTATTCGCCAAAATTCCCTTTCTTTGCCACTGAAATTTTTACAGCCAATTATGAAAATCATTGCCATTGGCCGCAACTACGCGGAGCATATCGAGGAACTGAAAAACGAGCGCCCATCGGCCCCGGTGGTCTTCCTGAAGCCGGATACGGCCCTGCTCAAAAACAACGCGGCTTTCTACCATCCCGACTTTTCACAAAACATCCACCACGAGGTCGAACTCGTGCTCAAGGTCTCCAAGGAAGGCAAGAATATCCAAAGGCAGTTTGCCCATCGGTACTTCGACGAGATCGGCATCGGCATCGACTTCACGGCACGTGACCTGCAGGATACCTGCAAGGCAAAAGGCCTTCCTTGGGAAATCGCCAAGGCATTTAACGGCTCGGCGCCCGTGGGGGAATTTCTACCCTTAAGCCGTTTTGCGAAGTTTGACGACATCAATTTCCACCTCAAGATCAACGGCCAAGTCCGGCAAAAGGGCAATACGGCCATGATGCTGTTTGATTTTGGCACGATCATCGAATATGTGTCCAAGTTTTTTACCCTGAAAAAGGGCGACCTGATCTTCACCGGAACGCCCGCGGGGGTTTCCAAAGTACAGATTGGAGATCGCTTGGAAGCGTTTATTGAAGACGAAAAACTGTTGGATTTTGAAGTCAAGTAGCTTTCTCTTTATCATCCTGCTCGCGGTTCCCTTTTGGCTTCAGGCCCAAAGCAACTATCTGTTTCCTGTCAAGCCAGGGCAGACCAACCTCCTCTCAGGGAATTTCTCCGAGATCCGCCCCAACCATTTCCACTCGGGCATTGATGTGAAGATCGGTGGCGTCGACGGAGAACCCATACTCGCGATCGAAGATGGCTACGTGTACCGCATCAAACTTTCTACGCTCGGCTACGGCAACATCGTCTATATCAAGCATCCCAACGGGCAATCCTCGGTGTATGCCCATTTGCGCAACTTTTCGCCCAAGATCCAGGAATTCATGCGGCAGGAGCTGTATGTGGCGGAAAAGAACGAGTTGGAAGTTTTCCCCGATCCCTCCTTCTTGCCTGTCAAACGTGGGGAAGTGATCGGAAACGGAGGAAATACGGGCAGCTCGGGTGGCCCGCACCTGCACTTCGAGATCCGTGACAGCCTCGACCGGGCAATCGATCCCTTTTCATTCAATTTCAAGGAATATACCGACAAGACCGCTCCCGTACTTTACAAAGTGGCTTTGAGACCATTGGATGCCCAAGCGCGGGTCAACGGAAAGTTCCAAAGAATGGAATTTACGCCCGTATTGGAAGGCGGAAGGTACATCCTGAAATCACCCGTGAAAATCAGTGGACGCGTGGGCTTGGAAGTACATGCCATCGACAAGATGGACATGGTATCCAATGTCTTTGGGGTACCGACTTTTGAAATGAGTGTGAATGGCAACAAACATTTCCGCGTGCACCTGGACCACCTCGACTTCAACAAAGGACGGTTTTTCCTGACCCACATGCACCAAAACCGGTTTATCCGTCTCTATCGCTATCCCAACAACCAATTGGCAATCTACAGCCCCGATACGACTTATGCCGGCGCCATCGAGGCCCGCATCGGGGAAAGGAAGGATATCAGCGTTCTGCTGCAGGATTACTTTGGCAATTCACGGACATTGAAACTACAAGTGGTAGGTGAAAAAGCACCTGAAATCATCGGTTCTACGGCACCAAGCCCCAACAAAACCACCAAGGTCTCCTACGAGCGGGAGACCATGGTCATCGAAACGGGGAGTTCGGAAGCCGGTACCTTGGCCAAGGTCTTTGTACGCAGTCAGGAGATGGAAATTCCCCCCGCCTACACCGCCGATGGGCGCAGGACCTATCTTTGGGATATGTACTTTGGGGTTCCAGATTCGATTGACCTTTGTACCGAAATCATCAAGCCGCAGGCAATCGTGCGGATACCTTTTGGTGAGGAATATTCCTTCGCCAACCGGGATGTGGAAATCAATTTCGCCGAAAATGCGCTTTTGGATGATCTTTTCCTAAGGGTGGACCACGGCAGCAATGGAAATGGCCCCACTTTGAAGATCAACAGCTCTTCCGAATACCTCCGCAATCCGATCGAGGTACTGATGCGCGATACTGGTTTTTCGGGCGACAAAACCACCACCCATGTGTACCATCTGGCCGACAATGGCCGAAAAACCTTCGTGGGCGGCCAATGGGAATCCGACAATATTCGGTTCAAAACCAGAAATTTTGGTACTTTTGTGCTCGATTTTGACCGGACCAAACCGAGCATTTCTCCCGTGCGGGTAAATGCTTCCGAAATGAGATTCATCATCAAGGACGACAAATCGGGAATAAAGGATTTTGAGGCGCGTGTCGATGGGAAATGGGTGCTGATGCGGTACGAACACAAGCAAAATGTCATTTGGTCCGAAAAATTGGATAAACAACCTTTCAAGGGAGAAGTTCTATTGAAAGTGCGGGACCAAGCCGGCAACGAGGCCGTCTACCGTACCAAAATCCAATAATCCTAAACCTCAAATTTTCAACATCATGTCACTTACAGTAGGAAGTCCAGCCCCAGCTTTTGAAGCCAAAGACCAAAACGGCAACACCATCAAGCTTTCTGATCTCAAGGGAAAAAAAGTCATCCTTTACTTCTATCCAAAAGACAGCACGCCCGGTTGCACAGCCCAGGCATGCAACCTGCGCGATAATTATGATGCCCTGATCAAAGCGGGCTATGTGGTCCTAGGCGTGAGTTCCGACTCAGCAAAATCACACCAGAAATTCATCGCCAAAGAAAACCTTCCTTTCTCCTTGCTCGCAGACGAAGACCTCAAGGTCCACGATGCCTATGGCACTTGGGTCGAAAAATCCATGTACGGACGCAAGTATATGGGTACCGCACGGACCACCTTTGTGATCAATGAGGCGGGCATTTTGGAAGAAATCATCGAAAAAGTAGATACTAAAAACCATACCAGCCAAATCCTCAAATAATCCCAGCCCAATGCAACAAGTTTCAATCGATCAACTCCAAAAAATCTCTTCCCAAGTCAGAAGGGACTGCCTAAGGATGGTACATGCCGTCCAATCCGGGCACCCCGGCGCGGCACTCGGCCTGACAGAGTACTTCGTGGCGCTGTTTTTCAAGGAAATGCAGCACAACAACCAATTCGACATGGATGGAAAAGGCGAAGACCTCTTCTTTCTGTCAAACGGCCACGTGTCGGCCCTTTGGTACAGCGTCCTTGCCCGAAACGGGTATTTTTCTACCGAGGAACTCGGAACCTTCCGCAAGATCAACTCAAGGCTTCAGGGCCACCCGGCGACCCACGAAGGCTTGCCAGGGGTACGAATTGCCTCAGGTTCCCTTGGACAGGGACTTTCCGTGGCCATCGGCGCTGCGCAAGTGAAGAAACTCAACCAAGACGACAAGCTTGTCTATGTGGTCATGGGTGATGGCGAGCAGCAGGAAGGTCAGATTTGGGAGGCAGCGATGTATGCGGCGCACCACCATGTCGACAACATCATCGCAGCGATCGATTACAACGGTCAGCAAATCGACGGTCCAACCAAAAAAGTCATGGACCTCAAGGACCTCAAGGCCAAATGGGAAGCATTTGGATGGGAAGTGATCAGCATCGAAAAAGGAAACGATATGGCCGCCGTGTTGGAAGGTTTGGCAAAGGCCAAATCCATGACTGGAAAAGGAAAGCCAGTCCTGATACTCCTGCATACCGAGATGGGCTACGGCGTTGACTTTATGGTCGGCACCCACAAATGGCATGGCGTGGCCCCAAGCGATGCCGAACTGGAAAATGCTTTGTCACAATTGGAAGAAACTTTAGGCGACTACTGAGATGGAAAAGACTTTGGATCTGAAATTTACCTACACCGAAAAGAAAGATACCCGATCCGGATTCGGGGACGGATTGCTCGAGGCAGGCCGCAAAAACCCCAACGTGGTTGGTCTCTGTGCCGATCTCATCGGTTCACTGAAAATGGGTGCCTTCCAAAAGGAATTTCCCGATCGGTTTTTCCAAGTGGGAATCGCCGAAGCCAATATGATCGGTCTCGCGGCCGGGATGACGATTGGAGGGAAAATCCCCTTTACGGGAACTTTCGCCAACTTCTCCACCGGACGCGTCTATGACCAAATCCGTCAATCCGTGGCCTATTCGGACAAAAACGTGAAGATTTGTGCTTCGCATGCCGGACTTACCCTTGGTGAGGACGGTGCCACGCACCAAATCCTCGAAGATGTCGGTATGATGAAAATGTTGCCACATATGACGGTCATCGTCCCTTGCGATTACAACCAAACCAAGGCTGCAACCTTGGCCCTCGTAGACCATGTGGGTCCGGCGTATTTGCGCTTTGGACGCCCTGTATGGCCGATCTTTACGCCCGCCAACCAGAAATTCGAAATCGGGAAAGCCTGGAAGATGATCGAGGGCAAAGACGTCACCATCTTCGCTACGGGACACTTGGTGTGGGAGGCAGTAGTCGCGGAGGCAATGCTGCGCGAGGAAGGAATCTCAGCCGAGGTGATCAATATCCATACCATCAAGCCTTTGGATGAAGAAGCTATCCTGGCTTCTGTGGCCAAAACCGGCTGCGCGGTTGCTGCTGAAGAACACCAAATCAACGGTGGCCTTGGAGATAGCATAGCGCAAGTGTTGGTAAGGAATCATCCCGCACCATTGGAATATGTCGGCGTCAATGATTCCTTTGGCGAGTCCGGCACCCCTACCCAACTGCTGGAAAAATACGGCCTGAACGCTGCCAATATTGTCAAGGCTGCGAAGCAGGCAGTTTCAAGAAAATAACAATTCCGAAAGCAGATTTTCAAAACCCTGAAGGATTATGCTTCAGGGTTTTTTTACTGCCTTCAATTCGATAAAATTTCCCATATCCACTTGATAGACAGTGAAAACGCCGCTATCTTTTCACAAAAAAATGACATCCGATGCTGACAATCAA
The DNA here is from genome assembly GCF_000330725.2 of Mariniradius saccharolyticus AK6. Lineage (GTDB taxonomy): Bacteria > Bacteroidota > Bacteroidia > Cytophagales > Cyclobacteriaceae > Mariniradius > Mariniradius saccharolyticus. The sequence goes on from NZ_AMZY02000008.1 coordinate 8,242, forward strand.
AATTGAACAAGAGATGGCAAAAGAATTGGATTTCCTTGCGAAACGAAAGGGAATCTCGACGCTCGATGTTGTGTCGGATGCACTCGCGTTTTACATCAAAACAGAGAGAAAAAAGCTATCCGCCTACGAACTCGGCAGAGACCTGTTTGAGATTGGGGAGATTGCAAAAACAGATTTGTCAGTTAAGGTCAAAGAAAACGTCAAGGTGGGTCTTACCAAAAAACACAACCAATGACGATTACATGATGGTTTCCAATGTGCAGCATCTAGCCTAAATTTTCCACCTTGTCAATTTATCAGCTATTTTTAGGGCAGTTATATCAAATTGCTTCCTGAAATCAATTATCAAACCTTTATTGATCGATGAAAATCCAACTGACCTTTTCCGCCCTTCTCCTCGCCTTTGTGATGGTTTGGGGAAGCAGCTCCGATAACTTTTTCAAAAGGCTGTTTGGTTCGGCAAATCGGACTACCAATTTCCAAGAAAATCCAGTTCCGGTCCAAGCCCAAAAGGAAAACCAAGTCGGCGTATTCTTCATGCCATCCTGGAACCTCTCCCCTGACCCCAACGTCGACATCGATAGCTTTTGGTCTTGCCTGATCAACAACGACAACTGCGGCCACACCCACAATACAGGCATGTGGGGACCAAAAGGCAGAATTTTCAACGCACAATATCCCTATGAGGGCCCATTTCTAGAACGCAAGCCCATCAAGGAACTTGGCGGCTTTTACAAACGCAACGACCCGAGGGTAGCTCGGAAACAATTGGAATACATGAAATCCTATGGCATCGATTTCTTTGCCTATGACTGGTTTTTTGGAAGGCATTACTATTACCATTTGAACTTTGGCCCTCAATCCAATATCTACTATCCCAAAAACTGGCGCACCGATCCTACCAAAAGCGGCCGCGTGGCAGTACCAGGCGTAGAGGAATGGATCGAGCAATTGGATGTGCTATTGGCCGAAAACGCAAAGCTTCCAGAGTCCAAGCAAATGAAGTGGGCTATCAACTGGTGTGACGACAGCCATGAAAAATGGATGCTTTGGTTGGATGTGGGAAGTCCTGCAAGTATATCAGCCGGCAGAAATTACCGTGGTGAGGCGCCTACGAAGCAGCTTTTCCTCCAGGTCCATGACAAGATCACGCAACTCTGGATGGACAAGTACTTCAAAAGAAAAGATTATCTACGCGATCCTGACGGCCGTCCAATTGTGTATCTGTATTTCCCGCAGGATTTGGAGTCAAGGGCAGCCTATTATGGGATAACAATGAAGGAGCTCCTCACCCGCTCACAGAATATGGCAAAGTCGGCAGGGTACGGTGGCATCAAGTTCATTGCCGTCACTGCAGGCCCGATGATGCAGCATGAGATGCTGTATGCACTGCCTACGAGATGGCGTCCGACCAATCCCCGGGAGCCTTGGAGAGGCGGCGAGTATACCGACAAGCTATTGCTGCAGGATTACAATCCAAGGCTCAAAGCAATGGGGTTTGAAGGAAACACCACCTACGTCTATCACATGTTTGAAAAGCAGCACAACCGGAGCTATGCAGACATGCGCGAAACCTACCGCCTGCATTGGGAAAAATGGTCTGAACTCTACAAAGATGACCCGAATTTCGAATACCAAGTTCCTGTTGCGATGGGTTGGGATATGCGGCCGATGGGCGGGACATGGCCACAGCCTACCGGATTCCCCAGCGAGCCGGACAAAGACCGCGTCCACAGTACCAAGGCCACCTTCAAGGCCAAATTACTCGATGCCCAAAAACATTCCGCCAAATACCGGGCAACCAATGGCAACACGATCATGATTTGCTGCTGGAATGAGTACCTCGAGGGGAATTACATCGAGCCAACCGAAGGACATGGTTTTGACTACCTCGAGGCGATTCAAGAGGTGTTCGTAAAAAAATGAGTTTCCAGTGATGCCGGAAACTCATTTTTAAAAAAACTTCAGCATGAACTGGAACACCTATTTTTTCATGTAGGTGTCGCGGATTGCCTTAAACTCTGAACCCTCTTTCCACTGGGGCCATACTTCCGAGTTGACGAGCCTTTGACCCACGTGGAAGTACAAGTCAATTTCCTCCAAAGCTGCCTCCAAATCCCAATCGCCTGGCTTGTAGCCATCAGAGGGCTTGTGGTAGTGATTTGTGATATAGTCCTGTTGAGCTTTCAAGCCAAATTCTTTCCCTTTTTCGGCATGGTCAATGCCTGTCCCGAAGTACAAAGCCGGTACCCCAACCTTGGCGAAATTGAAGTGGTCGGAGCGGTAATAGTACCCGGCTGAAGGTGTCGGCTCAGGGGCGCTGTACCTTCCCCTTTTCTGAAGTTCGTCTTCCAGCAGGTCCTCCAAGTCCGACTGTCCGGGGCCTATCAGTGATACGTCTTTCATTTTTCCGATGTGGTTGACGCCGTCGATATTGATATTGGCAATGGTTCGCTCTTTGGGGAAAATCGGATTTTGGGCATAATAGGCAGAACCCAACAACCCTTGTTCCTCGGCCGTCACCGCGAGCATCACGACCGAGCGCTCAGGTTTGTTTTCATTGAATGCCTTTCCCAAAGCCATCAATGCAGCGATACCGCTGGCATTGTCCAAGGCGCCGTTGTAGATGCTGTCACCGGACGCATCAGGCTTGCCGATTCCCAAATGGTCCCAATGCGCTGTATAAACCAAGTATTCATTGGGTTTTTTAGTGCCTTCTATCATCGCAATCACATTTTTGGAAACCGCATAACTTGCAGTGACGGTCATCGAACTGCTCGCCTTCAATCCCAACGAAACCGGTTTGAAGCCTTTGACCTTGGCCTGTGCAAGCATTTCATCCCCGTTCATCCCTGCCCATTCAAAAATCTGCTTGGCTGTAGGCAGCGTCACCCATCCCTCAAAAGTAGCTTTGTAGATGTCTTTTCCCCGATTGTCGAGGTAAAGTTTACTCCCGTTCCAGCTATTTTGGACCACATTGAATCCGTAACCGGCCGGTTCGGTATCGTGGATAATCAGCGTGCCGAGTGCACCCTGCCGAGCAGCTTCCTCCAATTTGTAGGTCCAGCGCCCATAGTAAGTCATTGTGTTTCCTTTGAACAAATCTGTTGACGTACTGCCAAATCCCGGATCGTTGACGATGACCATCACGATTTTTCCCTTGACGTCCAGGTTTTCGTAGTCGTTCCAGCCGTATTCGGGCGCCACGATGCCATAGCCTGCAAAGACGATTTCGGCATCCTCAAAAGCGACCAATGAATCGGTCCGCTGTGTCCAAAGGACATAGTCCTTAAGGCCTTCCAAGGTGTAGTTACCGCCTTGTGACTTTATCGACATGGTAGGTGCGGGCGTTGTCTTGATGGATACCAAGGGCACATCCTGAAAATAGGAATCCCCGTTTCCCGGCTTCAAGCCTAGTTTTTTGAATTCGGATTCGATGTATTGGACGGTTTTTGTTTCACCTTCGGTAAATGGCATGCGCCCCATCATTTCGTCCGCCGATAGCGCAATGACGTGCGGTTCAAAGTCTGCGACTTGAAACTGCTGCTTTTTTTCAGTATCAGTTCCGCAGGCGAGGGTCAGCAGAGTGCCAAGAGCAAGGAAATGTGATGTGTATTTGAGTTTCATATTCAATGTTGATTTTGTCCAAACTTAGGAATTTTTTCGCCAAAGCACACAGCGTATTTCGCCGGAAGGATGGCCTCGCATCTCTGTCCGCTGAGTCACTTATTCACCATCGGTATTTGTCACCCAACCGATCTAATCCGGTACCTATCACGCTCTCGGTGAAGATGTGGCGCGATTTATTTAACTTCGGAAAAAATCCATCACATGAAAACAGCGCTTCGTATCCTGCTAGCTCTCGCGATTGTATTGGCAATCGTGTACATGCTCGGACCAAAATCCAAAATTGAGGAACTTGGAGGGGAGTACCCCAGCGTTCCGACGCGATTGGGGGAAATCGAGGCATTTGTCGCTCAAAAAGAAGACACCGTCAAGGGTCTTAAACCAGGCAACAAGGCTGAAATCGTGTGGGCAGATAGCTTGGACAGAAGCAAGACACGCTATTCGATTGTCTATGTGCACGGCTTCGGAGCCAGTCAAATGGAGGGGTTTCCAGTGCACCGCGAGGTAGCCAAGCATTTTGGTGCGAACTTGTATTTGGTAAGACTTCCCGAACACGGCATTGATCGGGAAGATGGATTCAGGCATTTGACTGCCCAAAAGCTGGTTGATGAAGTCAGGCAGGCCTATATGGTTGGAAAAAGCCTGGGCGATTCAGTAATAGTTATCGGTACCTCAATGGGGGGTGCGCTGAGTTTAGTATTGGCTTCGGAAAGGCCGGATATGAAGGCACTGGTACTTTATTCACCCGCCATTGAAGCGAAAAGCAAGACACTGGAAGTGTTTTTCCAGCCATGGATGGGCTATTTGGCTGAAAATTTCCAATATGAAAATGGCACGTTGGTCAACAAAAGAGAAGGAGAAAAAGCAAAATACTGGTCAGAACAATACCATATGAACGCCTACCGTAGCCTTGCCGTCCTCATCAAAAGCAAAATGAATGCGACCACCTTCAACAAGGTAGGACAGCCGCTTTTTCTTGGCTATTACTACAAAAATGAGCAAGAGCAGGATGATGTGGTTTCCGTACCGAAAATGTTGGAAATGTTTGATCAAGTATCCACCCCAACCGAGCTGAAGCGGAAGGTAGCATTTCCCGAGACCGGAGACCACGTGATCGCTTCCCAAATCACCTCCAAGGATTGGCAATCCGTCAGGGACGAGACCATCAGATTCTTGGAGGAAGTCGCAGGTATACCGGTTCCAATGAAAACCGAAGTTATTGAAAACCAACAAGATTGATATATGAGTTTAAAAAGGTTGAGAAATACAATTTTCTTTTTGATCTCGGTCACGATGCTGTTCCCATTGCCGGGATTTGGTGGCATTGATCGGACAGACGTAAATCCTACAGGAGATACCGTTTATACTTTTCCTTTTCACATGGACAACAAACTTTTGGTTTTCGAAGGGGAGATCAATGGCGTGCCGACTCTATTTGCCTTTGATACCGGGGCTGGAATGGGATTGGCGGGTGAAGGTTTCAAGGCGGATGGCAGATTTTCCGGAAACGCGGGCAAGATCAAAATGCGCGATTCCAACAACAAGGTCCAAAAAGTCAAAATGGCCAAATCAAAGCGTTTCAAGATAGGAGGATTTGAGTTTGAGGACATCAAGAGCCTCGTCGTGGATATGCCATTCTTGTCCTGCATGGACTATTATCTTCTTGGGGCGGATGTCATTCGACAGCTTAATTGGGAAATAGACTTCGACAAAATGCTGGTCCGAGTATCAAGATCCCCTTTTTCCCTGACAGAAAATGGCTTGACTTTCCCGGTCGAGTTTATCGGAAATCGGCCCCACGCAAAGTTGTCTTTTTCAGGCAACGAATTTGAAAAAGTATTGGTCGACTTTGGCTACACGCAAATACTCAACTTCCCCATGGATTTTGATGAAAAGTCGGATTTTATTGAGCAAAAGGAAGCGGACCAAAAAATCAATCCCTACATGGGCTTTTCCATGGGCGCGCTCAGCACGGCAACCAACCTTACCTATGCCATCATCTTGGACAGTCTGCAGGTTGGGGAGCAAATGGTTTATGGTATTCCGGCTGATTTTGAAGAAAACACCACCGAAAAAATCGGCATCAAGTTCTTTTCGACACTGAGTTCACGTACGATCCTGAACAACACCGAAGGCATATTTCACCTTGCGTTGCGTCCGCAAGAGGTCGTATTTGAAAGCCCTACCCACATGAATTTCAATTTTCAGGACGGAAAGATCGTCCTAGCGGGCAAACCCTTGGGAAGGGTTCCACAAGACGCCATGTTGGAATTGGGCGAGGAAATCGTTGAGTTGAACGGAAAGCAAGCCTCTGATTTTGGGGATTTTTGCTCATTTATTTCATGGCTAAGTCAATTAGGTTCCGCTGAAATCAAGATCAAGAAAATGGATGGAAGGGAGTTGTTTTTCGAGAAGACACCATTGAAATAAGGAATTAAACCTTCCATAAATTTCAAATTCACTTTGCAAACAAGATGGAGCGCTATAACGGTGTACTTACTTTTCAAGCCAGCAACCAGGAAGAATGGAGAAAATGGCTTCATGAAAACCACCTCAAGGAAAAATCCATTTGGTTGATCATTTACCGAAAGGAAAGCGGCATACCCTCTGTTTACTATCCAGAAGCGGTGGATGAAGCACTTTGCTTCGGCTGGATCGACAGCAAGCCCAACAAACGGGATGAAGTAAGCTATTACCAGTTCTTCTCGAAACGAAATCCGAAAAGCAAATGGTCAAAAGTCAACAAAGATAAGATCGAGCGGCTGGTCAAAGAAGGACGTATGCATCCGGCAGGTACTGCGATGGTGGCATTAGCTAAGGAAAAAGGTACATGGTCAGCATTGGAGGAGGTAGACCAACTCATCCTTCCAGCAGACCTCGCGGCGGAATTCGACAAGAACCCCCAAGCGCTGTCTTTTTGGGAACGGTTTTCTAAGTCTTCTAGGCGCGGTATCATGGAGTGGATTCTCAACGCCAAAAGACCTGAAACCAGAAACCAAAGAATCGAGGAAACTGTGAGATTAGCAGGCGAAAACAAGAAAGCAAACCAATATATTCCCAAGACAAATTCCTGAGCTTTCCAACCTGCTGAAATCAGTTTTCTGATTTCAAACCTTATATTGGCACACTTAAAGTAATTTTCAGCTATTTTTATTAAATCATTGATTACCAGTGATCAAAAAATCTAACATCAAAACCACAACACCATGAAACTTGGCGCATTTTCGATCAGTCTTGCCGTGAAAAACATCGCGGCCTCCCAGCAATTTTACGAGAAGTTGGGCTTCACCAAGTTGGGTGGAGATGTCCAGCAAAAGTGGCTTATTTTAAAAAACGGCGACGCGGTTGTCGGCCTTTTTGAAGGCATGTTTGAAAAAAACATCATCACCTTCAATCCAGGATGGGATCAAAACGCCCAAAATGTCGATCCGTTTGACGACGTAAGAACCATCCAAAAACACCTGAAAAACGCCGGCATATCATTGACGGGCGAAGCTGACGAGAACAGCACCGGACCTGGCTACATCACGCTGACAGATCCTGATGGCAATGATATCCTAATAGACCAGCACCGGTAGGTTGACAACTCCGAATATTTTTGAAATGACACGCGGAACCTCTTGTTCACGCTAGACGCTGCGTAGAATCAAAATGCCACCTGCTGCAACATCTCGGTAAGAGCACTTCCGATAAGGGGTGCAATGATGGCAAAAAGCACCTGAAAATTCTTGCTCAATGTGCCTCCAAGCACCATTTTTGAATGTTCTTCAGATTGCAAACCCATATCACCCGCTGTTTGCTTCATCTCCAAAAGAATTTGGTTCAAGTGAAAATGGGTAGGCAAATAGATGATTGCGAGGAAAATTGTGAATACCAAGCCGTATGCGTAAATGAATTCAGAAGGGAAAATATTCGCGTTTACAACTGTAAATTGACCTTGAATCGCCTGATGTAGCACGGAAAGCGCCACCACGGACAACATGATCAGGATCGAAATCACGCCAAGTAGTACGTTAAGGTTGTCATCCAATAGTTTGAGTTTTGAAAACCTTTGCATCGCGGACTGATCCTCACCCAAAAGAACCCTAGGCGCACAAAAATTGATCAACAGGATCCCATAGGCAGCAAAAGAACCCGTCAACACCACAATGGTAATCATCACTTCAATAGCTTTGGGATCAAAAAATAGTATTTTGAAGTCCATCATCAACTGAACTGCCGACAGCAGTTTTCCGGATCCTTCGCCTGAACTTACATACAAAACCAAGACAAAAAACACTAAAATTCCGGCAATACTCCCAAATACAGCTTTCCAGGAAATACCAAAAATCCTGATCAGATACGCCGACCTTCCGATGGACAGTGGCACCGAACCCAAAGCCAATCCAAACAGAATCGAAAAAACCAAAGCCCAAACCATTAACTTGGGGTTGAGGTTGTAGGCTAGCAGCTTTGAATCCATTTGAACGACCGGTTTGTTGGCAGTGATCGACTGGGTCGTATCAGGTAGTTGGTAAAAACTTGCCAGCTGGAGATTGGTATCGATCTCCAACTGGAATTTAGCATGTGTGGCAGCAGGTGGCTTTATCTGTCGATTGATCGCATAGATAGACAGGACAAACCCAAACAGCACCAAAGCCATTGCCATAATCGGCCATGAATTGGCTGCCTTCATATAAAATTGTCAATATTTGATTTCAACCTTTTTGCCACTTTTCACAGCGGCAAAAATCGCATCGATAATGACCATGTCCTTCCAGCCTTCTTTGCCATCCACTGGAATGATGGGCTGCTTGCCATCGAGTATGATCGCCGCCATTTCTTCCATCTGGGTGGTCTGATGTGTGACGTGTGGCAAATCCAGCCTGCCTTTATGTGTCCAGCTTTTGATTGGGCCATATCCTGTGGAGGGCTGCATTTCCGCAAATCCACCCTCTCCGACCAAGAAAAACTTATCGAGGTAGCTCACCGCATAGGTCGATAAACAGGACGCTGTCGCGCCACTAGGGAATCCCAATTGAAACGTGATGGTTTCATCTACCCCTACCTTGAATTTGACTGGGTCAGTTTTGGTCTCTTGTGCCGTTACCCAGATCGGCTCTTCGCCAATCATATACCTCGAGCCGTTGATGGCGTAGATACCAATATCCATCATTGCTCCGCCCCCAGCCAGCTCGCGATTGAGGCGCCATTGGGTCGGGTCACCGATTTTGAATCCGCTGAGGCCCTGAAAAAACTTGATCTTCCCAAACTCACCAGCCTTTCTCAACCGGACAACTTCAAGCGTATTGGCTTCGAAGTGCATACGATAACCAATCAACAGTTTGACGCCCGCTTTTTCGCAGGCTTCGACCATTTCCTTGCCTTGTTTGGCGTTGATCGCCATCGGTTTTTCACAAATCACATGCTTGCCTGCAGCCGCAACGCGAAGACACTGAGGATGGTGGAGGCTATTGGGTGTAATGATGTAGACGGCATCAATGTCGGGGTTATCCTTTATGGCATCGAAGTTTTCGTAGTTGTAGCAGTTTTTGGCAGGAATGTTATATTTCTTCTGCCAATCAGTGATTTTGGAGGGCGTCCCGCTAATGACACCTGTAATCTTGGCCCGCTTACAGGACTGCATCGCTTCCGCAACCCGATTGGCGTAGCTACCAAGACCCATCAAGGCAACCCGAAGTACAGGTCCATCGGGTACGGTATGTTCTTTTTCGCGACCAAAAGCGGGCTGATACTGAAGGGCAAATGGAATCACTCCTGCGCCAATCGTGAGTTTTTGCAGAAATTCACGCCTCGATTTCATTTCATTATTTTTTTCCGACATACAACAAAGATTAATTGGTAGGACACAAATCATATTGCCTGCTTTTCAAACAGACAGCAATACCACAATTTAGCGGTTTTATCCAAAGGATCGAAACCCTGTATTTCAAATCCCAAATAACAATATGCGATCGGTAGCACGTGTTTCAATTTGAATCCGAAAACCAAAAAAATCCCCCTTTACTTTCTCTTTACCACTTGATTTCCTCAATCCCTTTGGACTTCAAATAGGAGTTTGCCTTTGAAAAATGCCCACAGCCCAAAAAACCCCTGTGGGCAGACAGCGGACTCGGGTGCGGCGCAAGCAGTTTGAGGTGTTTTTCATCGGAAATAAAAGCACCTTTTTTTTGGGCATAGGATCCCCAGAGCATAAAAACAATATTTTCACGTTCCAGAGCCAACCTATGGATTACGGAATCTGTGAACTCCTCCCATCCTTTTTGTTGGTGAGACCCCGCCTGATGGGCACGGACTGTAAGGGTAGCATTCAACAGCAAAACACCCTGATCCGCCCAAGGGGTCAAGTCGCCGTTGGAAGGCATCGGCTTTCCAATATCTCTATTTATCTCTTTGAAAATATTGAGCAAACTCGGAGGAAAAGGGACCCCTTCCCGGACGGAAAATGATAGTCCATGCGCTTGACCTGGTCCATGGTACGGGTCTTGGCCTAGGATGACAACTTTGACCTGGTCGACGGGACAATGCCAAAAAGCATTGAAGATTTCAGGACCTTTCGGGAACACGGTTTGATTTTGGTACTCCTGTTTTACAAAATTCACCAATTGCTTGAAATAGGGCTTGCTAAACTCCTCATTTAAAAGACCTTTCCAACTGTTCTCTATCTTGACATCCATTTTTAGACTATTTACGAAGATTGTTTGGAAATACGCGTGATATTTAGAATTTTTGGAACCCCAACCCCACCCCACATGGTCACAGCGATCACAGAAGGCATCAAAGTCACCGTCGAAGCCACCTATCAAGCTGAGTTTTCCAGCCCTCAGCAGCACCATTATGTTTTTACTTACAAAGTAAATATAAAGAACAACAGTACCCATACTGTGCAATTGTTACAAAGGAAATGGGAGATTTTTGACGCGGGTGATGCAACCAAGATTGTTGCAGGTGAAGGCGTGGTAGGACAACAGCCGATTTTGGAGCCCGGTCAAAGCCACGAATATGTGTCAGGATGTAATTTAAGGTCTGGTCTAGGGAAAATGCGAGGGGCCTACTATATGGAAAAGCTTATAGATGGGAAACCATTTGAAGTTAAAATTCCTGAATTCCAGTTGATCGCCGACATTTTTGCCAATTAGTTTGAAACAACGTTACTTCCCAGCTTGGTCTTATTTTAAGTTTTGGCTGCTTCAGGAAGACCAATTCTCCATCCAATCACCTTTTGTTTTCGAAATATACAATGGCCTGATCGGCTATATTCAAGAAAACAAAGACCAGTTCAACGATATCCTAAAAATACGCGACGACCTGTTGAGAGACACTGAAGTTTTGACGGTGGAGGATTTTGGCGCTGGGTCAAAGCATGTCACCGGAAAGCTTCGGAAAGTCAAAGATGTAACCAAATACAGCACAAGCTCGCCGAAGTTCTCTATGTTGTACCAGTTTTTTTGCCTACAGACACCCGCTCAGGTTGTTTTGGAGCTTGGGACATGTGTTGGAATCAACACCAGATTCCTGGCCGAGGTGACCAAGGGAAAGCTGTTTACTTTTGAAGGTTCCCCGGAATTGTTGAACAAAGCGCAAGAGGTAGCCTCCCCTGCCAATACCGAATATATTTTAGGGGAAATCAGCCAGACACTCCCCGAGGTTTTGGACTCAGTCCATCATGTGGATTTTGCATTAATCGACGCAACCCATACTTACGAGGCCACGATTCAATATTTTGAAGCTATAGTCAAGAAATCAGGTGCCAAAAGCATCATTGCCATTGCGGACATCCACTGGTCACGGGAAATGGAAAACGCCTGGCGAAAAATCAAACACCATCCCCGGGTCAGCGTGAGCATTGATTTCTATGAGTGTGGAATTGTTTTCCTGAATCCCAAGTTGCCGAAGGCCGGTTATGTGCTGAAGTTTTAAGATTTATAGGAATCAAAAATTATAGTTAAACAAATCATTTCACTGAAATTCAACTTTTTATCCGATTTACATTCTATTCCGTAAGATCGTAAATACTTCCGCACCCATTCGTGGAGCTATCGAATTGTAGCAGGACTCAAGCTTCAGGATTTCGAAATGGGGAGAAAAAAGGTCCAGATACTCTTCCCTGCTTCCGCCAAACGGAGGACCCTGCTTTTCAAATACCTTGTCGAACATGACGCCAACGAGTTTTCCATTTGAAGTCAATAGGGACTTCATTTTCTCCACATACGCAGGTCGCAGGCTTGGGTCCAACGCACAAAAGAAGGTTTGTTCCAAAATCAGGTCATACTTCCCCTCATGGTAGAAAAAATCCGCCAAATGAATCTGTTTCATTGGAAAAAAAGAATAGCGGTTTTGAAAGGTTTTGATAGGAACTGGTGAAAAATCCAAAATATGCGTATTGAAAAAGCCATTCCGATAGGCATAAACAGCCTCGTAGGCGTTTCCTGCGCCGGGAATGAGGATTTTTACTTCCTTATTTTCAATTTGGTCTAGATATTGCTTAATCGGCAATGTTGCTTCACCTACATCCCAACCTGTTTCAGATTTGAGGTATCTTTCAGACCAAAATTCGGCATTTAGTTTACTCATCATAATTTCTTAAATTTAAAGCAAATCTACTTTCTTACTTACTATGGAGAACAATCCACAATCTACAGCAAAAAGTGGCAATGGAAAGAATATTCTCATCATTGTCCTTTTGATCCTGGTCGTGCTCAGCGGAATTAAGTTGTACACGGACCATTTGGACAAGACCAGAAAATCCGAGGAAATCCTCATCCTTTCGGAGGAGAACACTGAACTCAACAGGCGCATCGATTCGATGACCTACCAGCTCGACCTCAGAATCCAAGAAATCAATAAGCTTGGCGGTGACGTCGCTGCCTTGGAAGAAATCAAAAACCAGTTGATCCAAGAAAGAAACCTCGATAGAAAACGCTCTGCAGACGAAATTGCCTCCCTCAACAAGCGCATCGCAAGCTATGCCAAGACAATTGAGGAAAAGGACCAAGAAATCATCCGTCTTCGGGAAATCAACGAGCAGCTATATTCCGAAAATACGGACTTGAAGTCTACTCAAGCCCAAATGCAGGAGGAAGTTGCCGAACTCAATGTCAAAAGAAACGAGCTTCAGGAGAAAGTCAATATTGCTTCCAAGTTGCGGGCGGAAAATATCCAAGTGGCCGCTGTCAATGCAAGAGGTAAAGAACGCGAGGACGGATTCAAAAACAGGCAGATCGAAAAACTCAAAGTAAGCTTCAACCTCGCCGACAACAAAGTCGCCACACCCGGTCCCAGGGATATATATGTACAGGTGATGGCCCCCAACAACCAACCAATTTTTGACGTTGCAAAGGGTTCAGGCACCTTTACCATCGACGGCCGGGAGGAATTCTACACAGTACACCAAGACATCATATTTGACAACTCTAAGCAAGTATTAACCTACTTCTATGAAAAAGGGACCAAATATGCCCCAGGAGTTTACGAAGTAAGAATTTATGCCGACGGCTATCAAATCGGTGCCAAGACTTTTGAGGTGAAATAGACTTATAATTTGCGCCTTCTATTTGGATTAGAAGGCGCAAATCCCTACTTTTGCGGTCTGTTTATAAAAAACATACCAAATCAAACGATTATGTCCCAGAAAAATTATGAGACGGTATTCATCCTAACTCCCGTTTTGTCTGAAACTCAGATGAAGGATACCGTGGACAAGTTCGTAAACTTGTTAAAAGATGAGGGAGCAAACATTATCAATGTGGAAAATTGGGGGCTCAAGAAGCTTGCCTATCCAATTGAGAAAAAGACCACAGGTTTCTACGTATTGGTAGAATTTACTGCTGATCCTACTTTGATCAAAAAGTTGGAAATCGAATACCGCAGAGACGAAAAAGTAATGCGTTTCTTGACGACTGTTCTCGACAAACATGCAGTAGCATATGGAGAGAAAAGGAGAAAAGGTGAATTCAACAAAAAATCAGAAGCTAAGGAGGAGCAAGCAGCATGACACTGAAGAACGAACCAATCAACAGAAACGAAAACAGGAAGAAGTACTGCCGTTTCAAAAAGAACGGTATCAAGTACATTGATTACAAAGACCCTAACTTCCTATTGAAGTTTGTCAACGAACAAGGCAAAATTCTTCCTAGAAGACTTACCGGCAACTCTGCCAAGTTTCAAAGGAAAGTATCCAATGCCATCAAGAAGGCAAGACACCTTGCGCTCATGCCATTCGTAACCGACGGTTTGAAATAATCTGTTCAATCATCATTAAATTGTAAGACAATGGAAGTTATTCTAAAAACAGATATCAAAGGACTTGGCTACAAAAATGACTTGGTAACCGTGAAGCCCGGTTATGGTAGAAACTACCTTATCCCACAGGGTTTCGCTGTTTTGGCTACCGGCTCCAACAAGAAAGTCCTTGCTGAAAATATAAAGCAGGCTGCTCACAAAGCTGAAAAAATCAAAACCGCGGCATTGGAATTGGCTGAGAAGCTTTCCAACATCACGCTTGAAATCAAAGCCAAGATCGGTGAATCCGGCAAAATCTTTGGAAAGGTCACTACGCTTCAGATTTCCGATGCACTTGCTGCAAACGGAATCGAAATCGACCGTAAGAAAATCTCTATCAACGTGCCCGTTCAAGGTGCGGGTGAATTTGAGGCAGAGGTCGATCTTCACAGAGAGGTGAAAAGCACTGTGAAATTCTTGGTTGTAGGCGAATAATCGGACAACAAATCAATAAAGAAAAAAGGCTTCCGTTTGGAAGCCTTTTTTGTTGCTCTTAGTTTGAAGCAAACTTTTCAAGATCCTCGATCAGTTTCTTGGCAATTGCCTTGCTGTTCTCTTCTCTCTTAGCTTTGAACAATTCCAAAGCAGCTTTGCTCTTTTCGATTACACCTACAGGATTGCTGTCGTACTTGTAGCTGTTCCAGCACCAAGAAAGTTCGGCATGAAGCTTCTCATCCAAGTTCAACTTTTCCAATTTTTCCAATGTAGAAACAATCGTTTTTTCAGAAATCTTTACTGACATAATTGTATGATTTTGGTTTAAAATTTTGTTTTTCGTTTTGAAATTTGAGGCAAAACAATGGATATTTTTTCGTAATCACAAAGAAATCAGGTGATTATTAACTGAAAATTAAAATACAATCGATTTCGAAAGAAAACTTAAATTGAATTATCTTCATCCGATGCCTATTGTCAAATATCCCAATTAAAGATGGAGAGAAAACAGAGCCTTGAAGAAGAATTCGCCAACAGCATCAGCCATGGCTTTGGGATATTATTCAGCATCATTGCCATTTCGCTGCTTGTCACGCTGTCTGTGATCAACGGAAACACCCTGGATATTGTCAGTTGTAGCATTTTTGGTGGGTCTATCCTCCTACTCTATACCTTTTCGACGCTTTACCACGCGACCCAAGAGCCGAGAATCAAAGCTTGGTTGCGAACATTTGACCACATCGGCATCTATTTTCTGATTGCAGGTACCTATACACCTTTTCTGATGATGGCTGTAAAGGGTACACTTGGCTGGATATTCTTTGGAATCGTCTGGGGTCTCGCCTTGTTTGGGATTGTATTCAAGATTTTTTATACAAACAGGTTCAAAAGGGCATCTCTCATACTCTATTTGGGAATGGGTTGGATGGGGATCTTACTGGTAAAGCCGATGCTGGAAAACCTTAGCACCCAAGCACTAACGCTCGTGGCTGCGGGTGGCATCAGTTATACGCTGGGGACAATTTTCTATACCCGCCCAAACATGCGGTTTGCGCATACGATCTGGCACTTATTTGTACTCACCGGGACTATTCTCCATTTTGTGGCCATCATGGATATGATATTGGCTCAGTGATCAAAAAGAACAATTAAAAGCCTCCGATCAAAACAACCTGAATCTGATTGAAGCACTGTTTGACGTAGGCTGCCAAGCCATCTCTGCTGTATTTTCGCAAATCTTCATTTTTTATCAATTGAGATTTAGGGCCTTAGCAGCAGTATTCGAAAAACTTGAATTCCATACTTGCATAAAAAAGATAGTAACCCTACATTTGTGCCACCTTTCAAACAAGGCAAGGTACTGACCGATGGTGTAACGGCAGCACAAGAGATTTTGGTTCTCTTTGTCTAGGTTCGAATCCTAGTCGGTCAACAAAAAGCAAGCAGCCCACAAAGCTGCTTTTTTTGTTTACCAGTATTCATAACGGCTTTTATCACTAAAAAATACCTTAATTTACGGAATCAATTGACCCGGCACATGTCTGAATTTGAAGAAATAAGGCCTTATTACGATACAGAAGTGGATCAGGCAATAAAGGAAATAATTCACCATCCGATGCTCAAGGCGATGATGAATTACACGTTTCCTGACAAGCCGGATGAATATTGGATGGACTTGATGGTACACTGCCATTCGATTCGGGATTTTCAGATCAATTTCATTTACCCCGGCATCAAGAAGGTCCTCGAAATCAGTTCAAGTGGACTGTCGACTTCTGGATTTGAAAAGCTGGAGAAAAACACTGCCTATCTTTTCATTTCTAATCATAGGGACATCATTCTGGATACTTCCTTGCTCAATGCAGCCCTGTATGAACATGGCCTGAAAATGACTACCTCCGCAATCGGGGACAATTTGGTGAGAAAACCCTTTCTCCGCCATCTTTCGCGCCTGACCCGTAATTTCACGATCAAGCGGGGACTGCCTGCCAGGGAATTGTTGGAAAGTTCCAAGACTGTTTCCGCCTATATCAGGTACTCCCTCTTGCGTGAAAACCGGTCCGTTTGGATTGCACAAAGGGAAGGTCGAACAAAAGACGGAAACGATGTCACCCACAAGGGTGTATTGAAGATGATATCAATGGCAGGGGATTCTGGTGAACATTTTTTGGATTATTTCAAAAGACTCAACGTCGTGCCCGTCAGCATTTCTTATGAATACGATCCCACAGATGTGCTGAAAATGCCTGAACTGCTTGCCAAAGCAAGGCAGGAAACCTATGTCAAAGGAGAAAATGAAGATTTCCACACGTTGCTCAACGGGATTATGGGGCAAAAAGGCAACATCCACATCCATATTGGGGATCCGCTGAATCCGGCAATCACGAAAATTGGGGAAACGCACTCGGGCTCCGTCAAACAAATGCAGGCTTTGGCAGATCTCATCGACCGACAAATCATCCTTGGATACGAGCTTTGGCCTACGAAATATATTGCAGCCGATTTGCTAACAGGTAAGGAAACCCATGGGCATTACTACTCTCTCGAACAAAAAGAGAAATTTATGCGCAGGTTTGAAAAAATCGTGGATCAAAAAAATCCATTGGCAAAGGAAAGCTTCCTAGCTATGTACGCAAATCCGGTGTTTAACAAAGAGCGGATTTTGAAGGAAATAAACACCCAGCAGTAAAGATTAGGACCCTGGTTAATCAGATGAAAAATACGGCAATTCAACTAGGTCCTCGATTTTTTTTAAAAAAATAGCCTTGGCTGGCTTCCCTGAAATTCTCGATTGAGTCAAAATTTTAATAGGGTATTTCCACCAAGACGGTTGTGCCTTCTAGGGGTTGGGAGGTGATGGAAAAACTCCCACCCAAACTCTTGACCATTTCTCGGACCAATGCCAAGCCAAAGGCAAAACCCCTCTCCCCTTTGGTGCCGTGGTGAGAAGCCGCGTTTCCTTTGCGCACCTGCTCGAGTTTTTGACGTGTCATTCCTACGCCAGAATCAACAATCTTGATGACGAGTTTCTTGCTGCTTCCATCTATCTGAAGATGAAGCACGATATCGATTTGTCCAAACGATGGTGTAAACTTGATTGCATTGGAAACCAAGTCGCCGACGATTTGCAGTAGTTTGTACTTGGGAAATGAATCGCCATTGGTATCGTCGAGTGCATTTATTCTAATTTCAATATCCTTGGCAAGGGCCTGAATTTGGCACATCGCGAGGACTTTCTCCTTCAATACTTGGGTCGTAAATGTCTCGCCGCCCAAGGCAAAAGCGGAGGCGGAACTGCAATTTCCCGCTTCAAGAATTTCTTCTGCGAGTTCCAACACCGAAGTCCCGGTCTGTTGGATAAGCGTTAGATACTCCAGGATGCGATCGCGTTCGACTTGTCCCCATTGCTCGAGAAGCATATCCGCCGCAGAAACGATACCGCCGATCGGACTTCTTACGTCATGGGCAGTTTTTCGAAATACGCTCTCCATGTTTTGGCGGAATTGCTCCAAAAGTCCGTGCATCTTCAACGCCTCCATCTTAAGGACGACTTCGTTTGCTACAAGACGGAGAAGCTCAACCTTTTCGTCGCTTAAAGTCTTGATGTTCTTATCCATCACACACAACGAACCGACATTGACGCCCTCTTTGTCCCGAAGTGGAATTCCCCAATAGTACTTCAAGAACGGATCCCCCAACACGTAAAATCTTTCCCGAAATAGCACGTCGCTACTCATGTCTTTGACCTCGTATGGCGCATCTCCGAGAATGGTGTATTGACAAATGGAATCCTGTTTAGGAATTTGAATCGCAGGAAAACCGTAGGTTCCGACACTCCATTGTGTATGCAGATCGATGATGTTTACAAGAGAAATTTCCGTATCGGCAATTTTCGCGGCAATTTTCGCGAGGTTACTGAATTGGGGCTCCAAACTCGGATAGTCAAGGTCGTAGCCACTCAAATGCAGCAACCTTTCAAATTCCTCGCGCTGTTCTTTTTGTGTTGCTTCCATCCGAGAATGATTCCAATTGCAAAGCCCAATTTACAAATCTTGAACGAAGGTCGAAAGTCGATTTAGGAAATATCCTTCCATTGGCTTCCGTCTCATAGAACTTGGGGGAAATGAAACGGTCCAATGAATCCTTTGCTGAAGTCTGTCTCCCCAAAGGATCCTGGAAATCATAGTCTCACCGCTTCAGGCGGTCCCAATGCATAAGCGCATTCCAAACCATTGGCGCTTCGTGCTGATTGAGAAAACGGTGCAGGGGATCAAAGGTGAATGCCAACACCGAACCATTCCCGACGGGAACATGGAATACTGACCCATGCCCGATGATTTCCTGCTCGTTGCGGACCATACCTGCGACAACATATGGCTGGGACTTTTCCTCCTTCTTGGCTTCCTCTTTTTTCTTTGCAGGTTCGGGCATGCCCATGATCTTGCCATCATAAGGAATTTCGTCCTTCAGGGGCTTATCTCCGTACTGCACCAGCATCAAGTCGCGATTGTATTTGTCTGCCTGCAGCAGTGGTCCATTTCCTCGGAAAAGATCAAAATGCTCGGGGAAGCCAAACAATACCGGATGATCCGATTTCCGCGCCTTCGCCCGGACGATTGATCCCGGATGAAACAATGTTGGGGTCGCGACTGGCGTCAATTCAGGTATCAGACCTGCTTCTGCCAAGATCGTAGAGCTGTTTTCGAGGGTAATCAAAAGTCCACCTTCTTCGACAAACTTCCGCAAATTATCTATACCAATAAATCCGGGGCCACCGGTCATATCAGGCGTGCTGTCCGGAAAGCCATGGGATGGAAACTGGTCAGTTTTGGTATAAGGCATTGGGCCAAACTTCTTATCGACTCCGTGAATGAAGCGCTTGGCATTACCATTGACACGGGGGATCAAAATGACATCAAACTTGCCTCTGAGGTTTCCTGCCTTTAGATCGTCCTTGTCGATCGAAGTATAGGGAATTTTTCTGGTGTCAAAAGTGAACCGCGACCAGCCCTCATCCTGTGTGTTGAACCAAGTGTGGTAGATTGCAACTCTCGGAAGCTTCACAGGCTGTAATTCTGAGGCTTGGAAGTTGTGGTTGCTGGATTCAAAATCCAAACCGAACTCCTTTGCGACCGCGCCTACTTGGTCTGCATTTGTTTTTCTCAACACCAATGTTCCACCTGTCAATGTATCCTGTCCCGCAAAAGTCTGACTCGGCAATACCCAAATCTCCGCATTCTTGTTGCTAGCCTTCAAGGCAAAAAGCGCAGAAAGGACACTGTTTTGGGCATTGTATTTCAACACCCATTGGTTTCCTTGTCCAAGGGTTTTGCCTTGGTAAACGGGCGCGTTTTGGAGCAACCTCAGGCTGTTGACATCCAAATCCAAACTATCCTTTGAAGCCACTTCGACGCCATATAGGTTAGGCAAGGTCCATGCAATGGCATCATAAGGGGGAAACTTCGCATCCTTGGGATAACTTTGTGGTGTCAATAATGAAACCGCCAAGTTCCGGTAAGGCTGCTCGGTCAGCACCACAAACTGATTTTCATTTTCATGCACCTCAATTCCCTGCGCCATAAGCTGGCCTGCGAGGTAAGCCGCCATCGCTGGGTCGCGTTGTTGCTTGGCAATGGTGAAGGCTTTGGGACCTTCTGCCCTGCCCTTCTCCAGGCTGTTGAATCCCTTCTTGTAAAAATTGCGCAGCAGCATGGCGCCGTTGTTGGCAGCATAGGAAAGAGATGCTATTACCCCGGTTTGGGTATAATTGATGTTGTTTCTAAAAGACCAGTTCACCAAGGGCGTGGCGGGGTCCGGCCTGTACCACTCCTTGGATGAAGCCAAGTCCCCGGCAAATCGGGCATTTGAATAGTCGCGGAGGTAGGTGTCCGCACCAGCGTTGCCATAGGTTTCGTAAAAGCGTCCGTTTGAATTGTGGTTATTGGCGACCCAAATGCCGTAGCCTGGCCACCAACCATCGTAGAAGGCCCAAGTGAACGCTCCCGGCAAACCCTGTGCAGCTACTTCGGCAATATCGTGGTTGGCCATGATCTGCCATTCGCTTTGGGTGATCGGGTCCACAAAATGATTGTAAGGTCCGGTTCCAGTGGAGATATACAGCAAGGGGACCGACTCATGCAAGTCCAACATAACAGTCGGATGGAACTCAAAAAAGCCCTTGAAAATCGACTTGGTGATTTCCTGCGAAATCTGAAGCCCATCGCGATTATTATCATGGAAGACATACTTGGCCCAGTAGGGTGCTGACCTTGGGAAGCCATCATCAAAAATCGGCCTTCCTTTGGTATACCGGTAATACCAATCCACCTGCCTATCCCAACCGTCAGGTTCCATGACCGGGTTGATGACGGTGATGACATTTTCGCGGATTTGCTTGATCTCAGGTGCGTTGGACACCGCCAATCTATAGGCCAATTCCATCAGCATTTCGGGTGAACCCATTTCCGTGGCATGCATCCCGCCCGACACGTAGTAGATCGGCTTGGCATCTGCCAATATCGCATCGGCTTGTTCAGGACTTGTCTTTCGGGGATCCGCTAAGCGCGCAGTTTGGGCCTTATAGTGGTCCAGTTTTTCAATGCTATTCGGATCAGCGATCACGACCAGAAAAAATCGCCTCCCCTCTTCAGACTGACCCATTTGTTGGATATGGACAGAGGGCGAGGTCTCGGCTAATTTCTTGTAGTAGCCATAAATCTGCTCGGTGCGGTGCAGCTGGCCTTCGGCACCGATGATATGGCCAAAATGCTTCAGCGGGGATGGTACGGTTGGATGGTCGGGCAGATCCAATACCAACTTTGGCAAAAACCTGGTATCTGTCGTAAACTCCTTGATTTTCTGGTTATAGGCTTGGTCGATTTGCTGGGAAAGGACATTCCCGCTCCAAATGATGGCAAAGCTGATAGCCACCAGTTTATTGACTCGCATGTGTGATTGGTGTTTGGTAGACTTGATCAAAATACACAATTTATTGGAAATTGTATCGGGCCATTGGTGTAATAGGGCCTTTTCTGTTTTATCCCGCATTGCAACCTATTTGCCCATCAGCGATAGGTAATTCCAAGCAATACTTCAAACACATCATACCTTTGATTGGTAAATGAGATGTTCTGAAGAGTGACATCCCTAAAACTCCCAAAACCCCAATTGGCGGTAAGCGATAGCCCGAGGTTTTTACCCAAAGGATATTCATATCCAAGACCAATTTTCCCTCCGGTCCCCTGGGCGTTTTGGGCATCCGGATTCAGGTTGACATACTTTGAACTTCCTCCTTGGAAATTCAAGAACAATGGCCGTTCCCGCAGCGGAAATACTTGAACCTGTCCATAAATATTGGAAATGCTGATACCCTCTTCCTCGAAATAGAAAAAGAAGAACTGATTGTAGGGTTCGATCAACCATCCGTTGAGGTTGATACCTGCCCTCAGCCACCGGAAAGGCCGATATCCACCATATATACCCAATGCAAAGCGCGCCGTTCGCCCTTCATTCAACTGGTTCCTGGAAAGTTCCAGTCCTCCCGCCCCCAGTTCTATGCCTGCGTAAAACTTCCGAAAAGGCTGCTCTTCTTGTGAGAATGTTGGTTGGTTCCCCAAGAAGGTTACCAGGGAGATAACCAAAATGATCCATGTAGACATGGCTGTGACGTTTTTTCTGTGGTGACAAAATTTAACGATACAGCCCTTTAGTACAAATGACATTGGTCATGGAAAGGCGTACAAAAAAAGTAGGCTTTGTTTCCAGTTAAAATGGAAAAACCCGGAACAAAATCGCTTATCCAGAAATCCAATCACCCTTTCAACCACCGATCAAACCACTCGAAAGCCTCTTGCTGCATGGCAAGGTCAAACTTGTGTGGACCGGGATGGAAGGAGCACTTGTAGCGATCGGCCGCATCGGCTTTTTTAAAAATATCGGACAGAATCCTGTCAGTCTTTTTCATTTCCTCGAGGGTAAAAAGGTTGTCTTCGATATCGTTGAGCACCATAGTAGGTTTCGGCGCCCGCAAAGCGAATATTTCGGGAAAATCGAGCTCCCGCGGCAGCAGCGGAATATAAGTCATCCAGGTGTGGGTATGGGACTTGTTGAGCAGGAAATCCGCCCAAGTCGTCATAAATCCCACGGAGATCGCACAGGAAATCCTCGGGTCCAACCCGCCCAACATCACCGTCCGCAAGCCACCTCCAGAAAGACCAGCACAGCCAATCCTTCCAGTATCCACGTCTGCCCTATCGGCCAAGATATCCAATGCAA
Organism: Mariniradius saccharolyticus AK6; assembly: GCF_000330725.2. GTDB lineage: Bacteria > Bacteroidota > Bacteroidia > Cytophagales > Cyclobacteriaceae > Mariniradius > Mariniradius saccharolyticus. Next base: position 30,859 of record NZ_AMZY02000008.1, read on the forward strand.
CTTGGTCTTCTGCCAGATAAACTGCCGGCCAAGAGATGCCCGCACTGAACAAGGACCGCGCCATGATATGCTCGTGGTCGGATGCCCAGGCATTGTAAGCATCGATGTTCTTTCTATTCGACATATCGAAATCAACGATGCCGCGTCTCCTCTCTTCCGGTACGTCTTCGAGCATCACGCGTCGGCTTCCAAATGCAAAAGCGTCATTGACCATCACCACGTATCCCAGTTTTGCCAGCTCGTTGGCCCAAGCTTTTCCCTCATAATAGGTTTGGTGATGCTCCTGCACATAGTCTGGAATGTCGTTGCCCAATTTGGCGATTTTGTCGAGTCCCAGAAACTTGTTCCCGCCGTGGCAATGCAAACCAAGCACCGCGGGAAGCTTTCCTTTGGCATTCTCAGGTTTAAGAATCAAAGCACGAGTGGGATTTCCATAGGGTAATTGGTAGCTGATTTCCTCGCAAAGCAGGCCTTCAAACACAACGGATCTTAATACATTGACCTTTGGCTTTGTATCCAAACCGAGATACCCCATTCGCTCCTTTACCAAGCTTACCCCGGCATTTTTCCAAGCCTCCAAATCGGTATAAGTATCCCGTCGAAAGGATATTTTTGGCAACTCATCCAAAAACAGGCTCTTGGCCCAAGGCCCGTACAGGCCGAGTTGGTTCTTCTGAAAAGGTTCTTGCATGTCGTTGGGGAATTCAAGGTGATTGGCGTGCGCCAGCAGCATGCCGAAGTCTCCGCCAAACATACCCAGTCCCGCAAGTCCGGAGTACTTGATGAAATCTCTTCGGTTGGCCGCCATGGTAAGCGTTAATTTACTGATTTTCCGCGAGGATATTCCGAAAGGCGTTGATTAATGCTTCCACGTCCTCCTCGGTATTGAACAGGTGCAATGAAATGCGGATTCCCTCTCCCCTGACTGAGACATAGATCTGTTCTTCCTTCAGGGAAAGCAGCAGTTTTTCGCGATTGATTCCCTGTGGCAGCATCACTCCAAAAAGGTGCTTTGCCCGGAAATCATCCTCCTCGACCCAAAAACCGTTTTCCCGGAAAAAGCGAATCATTGGTCGGGCGAGGGTTTCGCCGTAATCTTGGATGTTCTGAACTCCCCAAGCAAGTATCTGCACAATGGCTGCATTCAGCATCGGTACCAGGATGAAATTGCTGAATTCGCCCACATTATACCGGCCCGCGCCTGGGCTATAGCTATCTACGTACTTTGTCAAATTGGCAAAATCCTGCGCATTGCTGCGGGTCATCCAAGATTCTTCCAATGGCTCGCCGTTATTGAATACTTCGGAATAATATGCCAATCCGATCGAATAAGGCCCCATCAGCCATTTGTAACCAGCACAAACTAAGGCATCGATCCGGCATTCCTGCACATCAATCGGCAGGGCACCCACGGATTGGGTGCCATCCACGATGAACAGGGCACCATTTTCCCTGCACTTTTGCCCAATCGCTTTCAAATCGTACATCGTCCCGTCTGCCCAATGGATGGAAGACATTACCACGACCGCGGTATCGGGATCGATGGCATCCAAAATGCCTTGGTTCCAATCTTTGCCGCGGGATACGGTTACGCTTGGAGGCTTCACCGTAACGAGGTGTTTGCCATTTTCCCTGCACCATTTTTCGATGGAATAATAGCCGCTCGGAAATTCGTCAGCCACGACAAGGGCTTTGATGCCATTATCAATTGGAAGATTCCGAATTGCAGTTGAAAGTCCATAGGAGGCGGACGGGATGATCGCAACCTGTTGGGTTGGGCAATTCACCAACTTTCCGAAATTTTCCCTCAGCTTGTCCGCACCCGTAAAAAAATCATTTGGGGTAATCTGGATAGGGTTCCTTTTCAGCTGCATCGCGTGTATACCTGCCTCTTCCACAGATCTGAGCAGTGGCGACATATAGGCGCAATTGAGATAGTGGACGCCTTCGGGAATCTGGAACAGGGATTTCTGGTTGGTCATGGAAAGCGGGAGCTAAATCTTGGGAATAAGGAAACTTTGATTTTCTGGTCAAAAGCCAAACAAATTTGGAAGCCATAACGAAAGTGCAGGCCAAAGACTGACGACTATCAAGCCGATCACCATGGCGATGAAAAACGGAACCATGGCTTTGAATACGTTCGCAATGCTTGTTTGTGCCACTTGCACCCCGAGAAACAAGACGGAACCTACCGGCGGCGTACACAAGCCGATGCACAGGTTCAAGATCATGATGATGCCAAAATGAACGGGATCCACACCCAAGTCCATCACTACGGGCAAAAAAATCGGCGTGAAGATCAAGACCGCAGGCGTCATGTCCATAAAGGTTCCGACGAGCAACAATATCAAATTGATGATGATTAGGATCACGACGACATTGTTGCTCACGGAAAGCAAATACTCCGAAATGGACTGTGGGATGTCTTCCGCGGACATGACCCAGGACATACTCATCGAAGTCGCCACCAAAAGCATCACTACCGCGGTGGTTTCGGAGGACTTGAGCAGGATGGCTGGAAGGTCTTTCCAAGCTAGCTCCCGGTAAAGCAGCGATAGGAAAAGCGTGTACAGCACCGCTATCGCGGATGCCTCAGTGGCCGTAAAGACTCCACCGACAATTCCGCCAATCACAATCACCAACAACATCAAGGATGGAAACGCCCTCCAAAATTTCGAGGTAAATTCAGAAAAAGACGTTGCGTCCCCATTTGGCAGTTTTTCCTTTTTGATGAAAATCGCTGCCGTCACCATCAATACCGAGCCAAGGAAAATCCCCGGAAGATACCCTGCCAAAAACAAGGCAGCAATCGAAACCCCTCCCGATGCCAGCGAGTAAACGATCAAAATATTGGATGGAGGGATAATCAAACCGGTCGTTGAAGAGGTGATGTTGACTGCGACGCCAAGTGGCTTTGGATAACCTTCTGCGTCCATCCGCTTTCCAAGAATCCCTCCAATGGCAGATACCGCCGCTGCCGCCGAACCCGCAATCGCCCCAAATAGCATGGCTGCGATGATATTCACGTACAGCAACCCGCCGGGAAGCCGACCTGTCATGGCTTTTGCCAAATCAATCAGGCGGTTGGCGATACCGCCCCGGTTCATAATTTCCCCAGCCAACACGAAAAAGGGAATCGCCAAAAGCGCGAAGCTGTCCTGACTGGTCGCCATTCTTTGGGCGATGGTAGTTGCAGAAGGCATCATCGGAACCGTGACGAGTAGCGTCAGGAAGCTGGAAATTCCCAAACTCCAAGCCACGGGAACGCCCATGGCCAAAAGCGTCAAGAACGACAATAACAATATGAGAATGCCGATATATTCCATCAGGTTGTGAGGTTTTTCCGTTGATCAAGAATCAAGGGAATTTGGTAAAACATAACAATAAGTCCGCTGACCGGAATAATACCGTAGATATAGGCCAAAGGAATCTGCAGCGTGGCGGATTTTTGCTCAAGAATATATGTAATGTACACCAAGTTGGAACCGCCCAAGACCATGGCAATCAGCGCAAACAGCAAGATCAGCGCATGAACAAAAATCATCAGTTTCGCCCTTGCCTGACCTTCCAGTTTATTCGGCAAAATGTCGATGGCGATGTGTTCGTTTTTTCCTGCGACATAGGCAGCTCCCAAGGTTCCTAGCCAAACCAACATGTAGCGCGCCAGCTCATCCGTAAACGAACTCGGATTCTGGAAAATGTACCGGGAAATCACCTGCCAGGAAACGTTGACAACCATCGCTCCCATCAGCACGATCAGCAGCCAAGAGACCAGTTTGTCAAGGACGTTTTTGAGGTTTTGCATTTTGGGCTATTTGCTTAGCGACAACATTTCTTGAATTTTATTCGGTACTTCTGATCTTTTGCACTACTTCAAACAGCGCAGGCTGCGTGGATTGCAGGTTTTGGTACATGACCTCTACTGCCTTTCGGAACCCATCCGATTCGGGATAGGTGATCGTGACGCCTGCCTTTTTCAACTCCCGAAATGACTCCTCGACCGAGGCTTCCCAAAGCTTGTATTGGTACACCGCCGACTCGTCTGCGGCTTCCTGTAGCCAAGCCTGTTCCTGTTCGTCGAGGTTGTTCCAGACCTTGGTACTGACGATTACCACATCCGGCACGGCTGTATGTTCATTGACTGCATAAAACTTGCAGACTTCGTAATGCCGGGACGTGTACAAGCTCGGAGGATTGTTTTCCGCCCCGTCCACGATTCCCTGCTGCAGCGCGGTGTACAATTCCCCGTAGGCCACGGGGGTGGGCGATCCGCCAAAGCTCTTGACCATGTTCATCGCGGTATTGCTCTCCATGACCCTGATCTTCAAGCCTGCCAAATCTTCCGGTGCATTGATAGGTTTGCTTTTTGTATAAAAACTCCGCTTACCGGCATCGTAGTAGCACAATCCCCGAAGCCAGTATTTCTCGCTTTCGAGCAAAAGCTTTTTACCAATCTCCCCTTTGAGCACTTTGTCGCGGTGTAGGTCATTGCGGAACAGATAGGGCATCGACAATACCTGAATCGTGGGTGAAAAGCTTTCCAGCGTCGCGGAGGAAACCTTTGTCATTCCCAAACTTCCGATCTGCAATAGTTCCACCAGTTCCCTTTCCGTTCCGAGTTGCTGGTTGGGATAAATCTTGAGGATCATCTTACCCCCGGATTTTTCCTCCAGTCTTTGGGCCATAAACTCCATGGCCTCATGTACCGGGTGGGTTACGCCAAGGCCATGGCCCAGCTTGATGATGCGCACTCCGGCAGGTCCTTTGCAGGCGGGAAGTGAACAGAGCAGAAGGGCGCAAAGAATGACGACACGGGGAAATGAAGATGAAAGACGCGAGATGGAAGACGCAAGATTCAAGACACAAGACACAAGACTTGAGACGCGTTTGTCTTCGGCATTGCATTCACTCTCACCTATCACGGTCATTTTCTTGTCGGCGATAAACGCTCTTGAAAAATATAACTCATTGATATTATATAATTTAAAATTCATTTCCTCAAGCTTTTGATGATATCGAGTGACAGGGCAATTCGGTGCTTCAAACCACCAAAATCCCCACGCTCGATTTCCTTCCTGTCGATCAATTGGGAGCCCATACCTACACAGTGCACGCCAGCGGAAAACCAGTCTTTCAGGTTTGTTTCCGTAGGTTCCACCCCACCGGTCGGCATCAACTTGATGTCAGGGATTACCGAATGTGCAGCCTTGATAAAGGCGGGGCCCAGCAGATTTCCTGGGAACGTTTTGACCAATTTGGCGCCTAGTACTTTCCCATTGTAAACCTCCGTCAAGGTAGCGCAGCCAGGTACCCAAAAGACCTGCTTCATCCGGCAAAACGCGCCTACCTCGGGCAGCATGGCGGGAGATACAACAAAGTCAGTCCCCGCATACAGAAATCGCTGCGCATCATCCCGGGTAAATATGGTCCCAATTCCCAACAGCAGATCGGGGTATTTTTCGGCATAGATCCTCAAGGCTTTGAACACCTCAAAGGCATTCTTTTCCCGGTTCGTAAATTCAAACACACGCACCCCGGCTTCGTAGCTATGGTCTACCACAGCTTTGGCAATATCCAAATCGGGATGATTGAAGACCGGAATGATACCGGCGGCATGCGTTCGATTCAATATTTCTTGGTGCGTAAGGGCCATGGACTTGGGATTTTAGCGCTTGAGTTTTCCAATATCTTTCCCCTTCATGACTTCCAGCACCTCGTCGAGATGCACGAGATTGGCGTCGCCAGGAATGCTGTGCTTCAGCACGGATGCGGCAGTGGCAAATTCTATGGCTTTTTGGTCATCAAAATGCAGCAGGCCATAAATCAATCCCGCCATAAAAGCATCGCCGCCACCTATGCGGTCGATGATGTTGGGCATGTCGTAGCGCTTGGATTTCAGTGTCTCGGTACCGTTCCAAAGAAATCCTTTTAGCTTATTGTGTGAAGCGGAGATCGAATCCCTATTGGTCTTGGTGATGTATTTGATTTGGGGAAAATCCTTTTTGGCTTGCCTACAGGCATCCTCAAAATCGTCGCTTTGGATATCGAGGCAGTTTTCGAAGTCCGTCAAACCCGCCACCAAGACATGGGAATACCTGACCAGTTCCGGCATGATATCCAAAGGCCCTTTTCCATATTGCCAGAGGTTGCGTCGGTAATTGATATCACCTGAGACCATGATGCCTTTGCTCTTGGCCACTTTTAGGGCCTCCAAAGTCATGTCAGCAGCATTTTGTGAAAGTGCAGGGGTAATCCCGCTCCAATGGAACCAATCCGCCCCATCCAGTATTTTTTCCCAATCCAATCTCGCAGGATCGAGTTTTGAAAAGGCATTGTCAAAGCGGTCGTAGATGATCCTCGGCGCGCGCTGCATCGCTCCATCTTCCAAAAAATAGAGTCCCAATCTCCCCTCTCCTTCCAATACAAAGTCGGTTTTCACGCCCATTTGCCGCAGGTAGTTGGATGCCGCCTGCCCCAAATCATGTGCAGGAAATGCCGTGACGTGGTAGGCTTCCAATCCCAGTTGCGCCAACGAAATACAAACATTGGCCTCCGATCCACCATAAACGACCTTCATGGCATCGGCCTGTACAAACCGCTCTTTTTCGACGGTACTTAGCCGCATCATGACCTCTCCTATCGTGACGATTTTTTTACCCATGGGTGGAAAAATATTTATTGTTGAAAATAATGACTTACCTGTTGAATTCTACGACCGTTCACAATTACTTTATGCAAACGTTTCCAAATTGCAGAAAAAATCACTCTCCCGTGAAAAAAACCATCCGAATCCATCCAAAAGACAACGTGCAGGTCGCCCTACAGGACTTGCAGGCAGGTACCGTTATCCATGAAGAGGGGCAAACCATCGCGGTCATTCAGGACGTCCCTGCCAAACACAAATTTGCATTGGAGGACCTCAAACCAGGTGACAAGGTTTTTATGTACGGCGTGGTCGTTGGGACAGCCAAATCCGCCATCAAAAAGGGCGGAATCATCGGTACCCACAACGTGGGGCATGCGACGGAGGACTTTGGCCAAAAAACGAAAGCGGCAAATTGGATCGCTCCCGAGGTCTCGAGGTTTCTGAACAAAACATTTATGGGCTACCACCGCTCGGATGGGCAGGTCGGCACTGCCAACTATTGGCTGGTCGTACCCTTGGTTTTCTGTGAAAACAGGAACGTGGATGTCATCCGGGATGCCTTCGAGAAAGAACTCGGCTATGATAAACCCAATCCCTTCAGAACGATGGTACGGCAGATGTCCGAGGCGCTGCGAAAAGGAAAAGTCGAGGAAATCGGCACTTTTGCGGGCGATGATGATACCTTTCAAGCGAGCGAACGCATTTTTAGCAACATCGATGGAATCAAGTTCCTGACCCATGATGGCGGTTGCGGGGGAACGCGCCAGGATTCTGAGGCGCTTTGCCAATTGATCGCAGGATATATCCACCACCCCAACGTCGCGGGTGCCACGGTCTTGAGTCTTGGTTGCCAGCATGCACAGGCTTCCATTCTGCGGGAGAAACTCGCCAAACTCCCCCTTGCAAAGGAAAAGGAAATCATCATCCTCGAGCAGCAGAAAGAAGGAACCGAACGGCAACTGCTGACCGAGGCGATCAAGAAAACATTTTTAGCCTTGGTAAAAGCCAATGAAAACAAACGACAACCTGCCACGCTTGATAAGCTTACCGTAGGTTTGGAATGTGGCGGTTCGGATGGTTTTTCCGGCATTTCCGCCAATCCAGCTGTCGGACATGCCTCTGATCTCGTGGTGGCACTTGGGGGAAAGACGATCCTTTCGGAGTTTCCCGAGCTGTGTGGCGTCGAACAAGAACTGATTGACCGCTGTGTTTCCGATACTGTCTCGGAAAGGTTCAGCCATTTGATGAAGGTTTATGCCGCCGCAGCGGAAGCGGTAGGTTCTGGTTTTGATATGAATCCCTCTCCGGGGAATATCAAGGATGGCCTGATTACCGATGCGATGAAATCGGCCGGGGCAGCAAAGAAAGGCGGCACCTCCCCTGTTGCGGACGTGTTGGACTATGGGGAATATATCCAAAAGCCCGGGCTCAATCTCCTCTGTACCCCCGGCAACGATGTGGAAAGCACAACAGCGATGGCCGGTTCGGGCGCAAACATCATCCTCTTCACGACCGGATTGGGCACACCGACCGGCAATCCCGTCGCCCCAGTGATCAAGATTTCCTCCAACTCTGTCCTCGCCAAACGCATGCCCGACATCATCGACTTGGATACAGGTCCAATTATCCGGGGTGAAAAAGACATTGCGCAGATGGGCGAGGAAATCCTCGAACTCATCATAGCCGTGGCCTCCGGCGAGGTGGTTACCAAAGCCACGGCCTTGGGACAGGACGATTTTATCCCTTGGAAAAGAGGGGTGTCGTTGTAGGTTGGGAAGATTGGAAGATTTTAAAATTGAAAGATTGGAAGATTAGGAAAACCGGGTATTGAGATCTGTCACTTCCGGGAGAATCCGAGGTCCATAGGATTCCAAAAAAGACGCAGCCAGCGTGATTGATACACAATAGAAAATATACAGTAAATTCAAACTTTGAACAAAAAACCCAAATATGAAAAAGGTACTTTATGTGCTTCTTGCCTTGGTGATCCTGATTGGCGCCGGATATCAGTTTATCAGATTCAAATCAAAGCCCAACTATGAGGGAGAAACCACGCTTTCGAGTTTGAGCTCGGAAGCGGAGGTATATTTCGATGACTTTGGTGTGCCGCACATCTACGCAGCCAATGCAGCAGATGCCTATCGCGCGATGGGCTATGTCCATGCCCAAGACCGTCTTTTCCAGATGGAAATGATGCGCAGGGTCGGCACGGGTACCTTGGCCGAAATGCTCGGGGAAGACCTGCTGGACGTGGATAAGTTTTTTCGCACCCTCGGCATTCCGAAGCATGCCGCATGGAGCACTGAGGTTTGGGATAAGGCAGGCCCTTCCGAATGGAAATCCGCTACCGAAGCCTATATCGAGGGCGTCAATGACTTTATCGAAAACGGCAATCTACCCATCGAATACACTTTGCTTAGCCACAAACCAAGGCCTTTTACCATCAATGACATTCATGCCATCACGGGTTACATGTCGTTTACTTTTGCGATGGCTATGCGCACCGATCCATTGGTGACCAAAATGGCCCGGCAGTTGGGACCAAAATACCTTGACGCACTCTCCGTACACACACTTCCCGAGCACCATCAGATTCCCAACAACTATCCGCTGCGGGATTCCTTGAACCGTATTCAAATTGATGGAAACACATTGGTTTCGATGCTTGACAGGCTTCCCGTGCCGCTTTTGGAAGGCAGCAATGCCTGGGTGATTTCCGGAAAAAGGACGAAAAGTGGGCAGGTTCTTTTTTGCAACGACACGCATATCGGATTTGCGCAGCCCTCGGTTTGGTATGAAGCGCATATCGAATATCCGGGTTTCAGCTACTATGGCAACCACCTCGCAGGAATGCCATTTGGACTTGTCGGGCATACCAGAAACCACAGCATCGGACTGACGATGTTTGAGAATGACGATCAGGATTTCTTCGAGGAAAAACTCGATCCCAACAATCCAGCCCAAACAGTCTATGCCGACGGATTCAAGCCCTTGGCTGTTCGGAAAGAAACGATCCCAGTAAAAGGCAAGGACGCGGTGGAATTTGAAATCCGTGAATCCATCCACGGGCCCATCGTCAACGAGGTGATACCCGAAATCGGAAGACTGACGACCGATCCCGTCGCTTCTTGGTGGGTGTATGTCCTCGAACCTACACGCGCTCTCGAAGCCACATGGAAAATGGCGCGGGCGCAAAGCATACAAGAATTGGAAGATGCAGTCAGGCTTATCCACGCCCCCGGACTCAATGTCATGTATGGTGACAAAGCGGGAAACATTGCCTGGTGGGCCACCGCCAAACTACCCATTCGGCCACCCCATGTCAACAGCAAGATTTTCATGGATGGCAGCAATCCTGCCGACGAACCACTCGGATGGATCCCATTCGAAGAAAACCCGATGAGCATCAATCCGGAGTCCGGCTTCGTCGCCTCAGCCAACAACCAACCGGATACGTTATCCAATGGGACGTTTTTCCCCGGCTACTACTATCCCGGAGATCGCTGGAACCGTATCGCCAAGACCGTAACGGCTAGAAATGACTGGACGCAGGAAAGCATCAAGTCCCTGCAGCTCGAAGCCCTCAACGAAAACCATCCCATCAATGCCAAGGCCATGATCCAACAGGTCGATCCGAGTGTCTATGCAGGATTTGAAACAGCGATCAAAACCTTGGAAAACTGGGACGGAAGCCATAGATTGGAAAGCACGGCGCCGACGCTGTACTACAAATGGCTGTACCATACCTTGTACGGGATGATGGTGGATGAATTGGGAGAGGAGGATTTCAAGAATTTTGTGAGGACGTTTTTGTACATCCGCAGCGTGCCAAAACTCATTCGGAGCCAAGATTCCCCTTGGTGGGACAACACACAGACCGATGCTTCAGAAAGTTCCAAACAGATCATTGAGGAAGCCTTGAAAAAAAGCCTTGCGGAATTGAATACCCAACTCGGTTCGGATCCAAATGCCTGGGAATGGCAGAAGGTGGTTGTGTTGGAACATCCACATCCCCTTGGAGCCAAAAAACCCTTGGACAAGATCTTTAACGTCAAAGCTCCTGCGGTGACGGCGAACGAGGAGTCGGTCAACAAATTGCCGTTTGTGCTGAATGCCGAAGGTATCTACAAGGTTAACTCCGGCCCTGCCATGCGTATTGTAATGGATTTTGCGGACGTGGAAGCCGCTGAATCCGTACTGCCTACGGGACAAAGCGGCAACCTTTTCTCGCCCTGGTACCAAGACCAAGCCGTCATGTTTGCAACAGGGCAATACCGACCCATGCTCATGAATGAATCTGCCATCAAAAGCAGTAAGAAAAAGTTGGTGCTGAGGCCTTGAACAGAATAAAAGATGTGTCTCGGAGGAAATTAGCCTTCTTTACTCAGATCGCAATTTGTGTCTGTTTGTGCTATTCGTGGCTAAATTATCAACCACAGATTACACAGATAGGCACAGATATCTTTGAGCAATCTCACCTCTTCTATCTGTGTTGATCTGCGCCATCTGTGGTTTGATTTGATAGACAAAAATTCCAGACACCTGGCATCGATGTGTTTTCTAAGGTGACTAATCTCCGACCACGTGTTTGGCATGGACGATACAAAAACAAAAAAACCGCCCGATGTTCGAGCGGCTTGTGGGCCCACTTGGAATCGCCCCGATAGCCATCGCAGGCAAGCACAGGCTGCCACCATCTGCCTGAGTCATCGGTGGAGCATCAGTTATTTCGGTACTTCGCAAGTAGTTTGTCGACCATCTCGGGAAATGATTTCAGGTTTTGTAAGTAGATCTTGGATTTCATTTTCTTGATGTGCATTTCGATCCTTCGAGCCTGTGCAAAACCCTCACATTTAATGGAATGATAAAGTTCCCAATCATCAGCTTTCTGGGTAAAATTAAGTTTGCCATATTTCTTCTCGATGTGGTTTTCAATCTGCTCGACCACCGAAAGGGTAGTCACGCCCGTGTAGTAACGATCAAGCCTTCTTGAATAAAGGATGTAAACAAAGGAAGATTCCATTGATTGAAAAAAAAAATACCGCTCGAAATTCGAGCGGTTCGTGGGCCCACTTGGAATCGCCCCGATAGCCATCGCGGGCAAGCACCTACTGACTCGATTCGGGTGCATTTCACTTTAACCGCAAATTATATTGAAGGGACATTGACATAGGACAAGCATAAAACAAAAAAACCGCTCGAAATTCGAGCGGTTCGTGGGCCCACTTGGAATCGCCCCGATAGCCATCGCGGGCAAGCACCTACTGGCCCGATTTGGGTGCATTTCACTTTAACCGCAAATTAAATTGAAGGGACATTGACATAGAACAAGCATAAAACAAAAAAACCGCCCGATGTTCGAGCGGCTTGTGGGCCCACTTGGAATCGCCCCGATAGCCATCGCGGGCAAGCACCTACTGACTCGATTCGGGTGCATTTCACTTTAACCGCAAATTATATTGAAGGGACATTGATATAGGACAAGCATAAAACAAAAAAACCGCCCGATGTTCGAGCGGCTTGTGGGCCCACTTGGAATCGAACCAAGCACCTACTGATTATGAGTCAGTTGCTCTAACCGAATGAGCTATAGGCCCGAAATTTGCCCCGTTTTTATCCAAAACAGCCTTGCAAATGGGAGTGCAATGTTACATATTTGGTTTTAATTTTACAACCAAGGGCATTCATGAATCAATTGAGCGGAGTCGATTTTTTGATCTTTGATCTGGGCAATGTGATCATCGATATCGATTATGAATTCAGTATGAACGAGTTGAGAAAGCTGCTCCCGGCAAAAAAACATCCCCTCGTGCAACAGTTTTTTCCGTCCAAATTCCACAAGGATTACGAGAAAGGCCTGATCACTTCAAGCCAATTCCGGGATGCCGTAAGGGAACTGTACCAGGAAAATTGGACCGATGCCCAAATCGACTATGTCTGGAACAGCCTGTTGCGGGAATTGCCGCAGGAGCGCCTGGACTTGGTGGCACGCTTGCGGGAAGAATTTGGGACCGGTGTACTGAGCAATACTAACGAAATCCACATCCTGAAGATGAACGAAATCCTGCAGGAAAAAGCGGGGATTCCTTCCATGCATGTGTTTTGTGACCATGTGTTTCTCAGCCACGAAATGGGCCTGGCAAAACCAGATGAAGCTATCTATAAGGCCGTGATCGAACAAATTGGCATTCCAGCATCCAAAGTTTTGTTTTTCGATGACCTCCCGGCAAACCTTGAAGGCGCCAAGAGAGTTGGGTTAAAGACGTTTCACATCCATCACCCCAAAGCGCTGATCGAGTTTTTTTCCGATGTACAGTAAAAAAGAGTATTTCAGACATATTTCCCTTTTCCTCCTGACCCTCGTCACGACGACATTTGCCGGTGGGGAATGGCTTTTCGGAAGGTCTATCCTCGGCAGCGGCGAGCATTTCCTGAATTGGGAGTATTTTGTCAAATCCCTCCATTTCTCGGTCCCGTTTTTGGGTATCCTATTGGTACATGAAATGGGACATTTGCTTACCTCGATCAAGCACCAAGTAAAGTCAACAATGCCCTATTTCATACCGGGTTGGCTGGGCTTCCTGGGTTCGCCCTCGATAGGTACTTTTGGGGCCATCATCCGAATGCGGAGCTTTGTCAACAGCAGGAAAAAATTCTTCGATATCGGTGTCGCGGGTCCCTTGGCGGGTTTTGTATTGGCGGTTGGGGTACTTTGGTACGGCTTCACCCACTTGCCGCCTGCGGACTATATCTATCAAATCCACCCCGAATACCTCGATCCCAACTTCAAGGGGCATACGGCAGAGGAAGGCTATATCAACCTGGAAATGGGCTACAACTTGCTTTTCTATGGCATGGAGAAGCTGCTTGCAGACCCAACCAAAATGCCCAATATGTCTGAGATCATCCATTTCCCCTACATCTTTGCGGGCTATTTGGCGCTGTTTTTTACGGCTTTGAACCTGTTGCCGATCGGGCAATTGGATGGAGGGCATGTGGTGTTTGGGCTTTTTCCCAAAAACCACAAACGGATATCGCTCGTGTTTTACACCGCCTTCGTGGCCTATGCAGGTCTGGGTGTGATCAATCCGTATCAGGATTTCTATAGGCTGATTGTCACGATTCCGCTCTACGTTGTTTTCCTGTACATCTGCTACCGCCGGGCAAGTCTCGACAATCAGACCAAATGGACCATTGTGCTGAGTCTTGCCGCGGTACAATACCTCACGGTGTACTTTTTCCCTACCATCGAAGGCTACTCAGGATGGCTGTTTTTTGCTTTCCTGCTTGGGCGGGTCATGGGCTTGGAGCATCCCGAAGTCAGTGGCTATCGGGAACTTGACCGCGGTCGCAAGCTGATTGGCTGGCTGGCGATCTTGATCTTCATCCTGTGTTTTACGCCACAACCTTTCAAGTTTTCCTGAAAAATCTGAACGACAGGGAGTCCATTGCTAAAAAATCACACCGGACCCAATACACTCCTCACCTTTGTACCAAGCGACAAACTGACCCGAGGCTATTCCCTTTTGTGCCTGATCGAAAAGGACATACAAACCATTTTCACACATGATCAGGGTAGCCATGGTCAAAGGTTGGCGGTAACGGATACGCGCTTCATACCTCGCTGATTCACCCAGGGCAAGCCTCAGATCTTCCCGAATCCGGTGGATATCCTTTTTGGGTACAAACAGGCCGTATCGATTGAGACCGGGATGGTCCTCCCCTAGCCCTGTGTAAATAACATTTTCACGGGTATCGGTCGCAATGACAAACATCGGCTTCCCGGTCCCACCAACTTGCAGGCCTTTCCTTTGGCCTACTGTGAAATAATGGGCACCATTGTGTTCGCCAAGGACTTTACCATCCTCAGGGCGGTAATGCAAGGGCAAGCAGATTTGATCCAAAGTGTCCATATCCTCCCCATCCATGTCAGCGATCGCGGGAACGGTCTGATAAGCCGGGTACGTCTCCGGCACAAGGATAATCCTTCCTTTCTTCGGCTTGAGTTGTTGCTGGAGGAAATCTGGCAACCTGACTTTTCCGATAAAACAGAGCCCTTGGCTGTCCTTTTTGTCCGCGGTGATGAGATCCTGTTCCTTGGCGATTTGCCTTACTTCGGATTTTTGGAGATGACCGATGGGAAACAGTGCCTTTGCCAATTGCTCCTGGCTGAGTTGGCAAAGAAAATAACTCTGGTCTTTGTTGGGGTCGGCACCAGCCAACAGCCGATACACAGGTTTGCCATCTACCAAGATTTCATCCTTTTGGCAGTAATGCCCGGTTGCGACGTAGTCCGCCCTAAGCTTCTGGGCAGCTTTAAGGAAAATGTCGAATTTGATTTCCCGGTTGCAAAGGATATCTGGATTGGGCGTACGTCCCGCTTCGTATTCGGCAAACATGTAATCAACGATCCGTTCGCGGTATTCCTCGCTCAGGTCGATCGCTTGAAAAGGAATGCCGAGTTTCTCGGCCACAAGCATGGCATCGGTACTGTCTTCCATCCAAGGACATTCATTGGAAATGGTGACAGTTTCATCGTGCCAGTTTTTCATAAACATGCCGATGACTTCGTAGCCTTGTTCTTTGAGCAGATGGGCGGCGACCGAGGAGTCGACACCGCCGGATAGTCCGACGACCACCCTTTTGGGATTATTCATATTCCAGAAATTATTCATGGAGTAAAGGTCCATGAGGTTTCACATGTTTTTCCAAACCCGCGGGAAAAGGAATTGGTTCACAAAGGTAGGGATTGATTGTACCATGTACAAAGTACCAAGTACGACGTACCAAGTATAAAAGAAAGAGATTCGAAGTACGAAGAATGAAACCGGAAGTACGAATTTATCGGTTTTCAGTCGGTTATCCCGCTTCTCAAGAAGCTGGATTGGAAGCAGGATTTCGGTCAATCGGTGCTGGTTTCGGAAAAGGAGCACAGTCCACGACGCAGCGAATCGTCATCCTTGCAACACTTCCAGTTCTTGCACAAGTGCTTCCTGCAATCCTGGGATTTCACGAAGATCTTGGCCCCAGAAATCCACCTGTCTGAGTGCTTTTTCCACGATCATCTCCAAATTGTCGGACTGCCAGATTTGAGCGAAAAACTGCAACACTTCAGCGGTATCTTTCAGCGGTATCGGTTCTTGAGAGGTTTTGCCGGAATAAAAGAACAGCAAAGCAGCAAAGGAACGCATTAGATTCGGAGGAAGGCTTCCTGTTTTTTCGTGATAGGATAAAATGCTCGGCAATACCCGTACCCGAAACTTGGAGACCGAGTTCAGGGCGATGGAAATCAACTCATGACGGATAAAGGGATTTCTAAACCTGTCGAACACAGCCGCTGCATACGCATGAAGTTCCTCTTTCGGAAGATCCATGCTGGGAATGATTTCATGGAATACGGTTTCTTGCATGGTCTTTCCCATCAAGGTGTCTTCCACTGCTTCGCGCACGGTCCTCTTTCCGGCCAAGTAGGCAACAGGCACCGTGGCCGTGTGGGCCCCATTCAGAATCCGTACTTTTCTTGTCTGGAAACCGGTCAAATCGTCCACGATATGGACTTCGAGTCCTGTTTTTTCGGTTTGGAAAACATCATTCAGAAACTCCGGGCCTTGGATTGCCCAAAAGTGATAAGGCTCGGCTACTACCGCCCAATCGTCCCGAAACCCGGTTTTTGACTCAAGTTCAACAATCTCTTCTTTGGGATAACCTGGGACGATTCGATCAACAAGTGTATTGCAAAAGACGCAGGAAGCCTCCAGCCAGGCAAGAAACTTGGGGGTAAGTTGCCAGAGGTAGGCATACGAAACCACCATGTCATGCAGCGTATCGCCGTTGTTGGATATGAGTTCACAGGGAAGGATGACTAGCCCTTTTGCCACATCACCTGCTACATGCAGGAATCGGGCGTAGAGCAAAGCAGTGAGCTTTCCGGGAAATGCCTTTGGACACTGGGCAAAATCGGCATCCTTAAGATCGAAATACACTCCGGCTTCGGTCGCGTTCGAAATAACGTACTTGAGCTCCGGTTGGGCTGCGAGGTCCAAAAATCCAGAATAATCCAACTCGGGATTGTTGATGCCGGCAACACAGGAAACAAGACGCACCTGATCGATGGTCTCCCCTTTGGCAAATCCCCTCAACCATACGTGGTAGAGGTAATCTTGCCCCACAAAAGACTCAGGAACCTGCTGCCCTTTGGTTTGCACGAGGTGGATTGAGCCATTGAAGTCAGCCTTTTCATTGAGGATGTCTACCATCCAATCCGCGAATCCCCGTAAAAAATTCCCCGTGCCAAACTGGACAACTCTGAGGGGCCTGTCCACAGTGTTTCCGGTTGTCTTTCGATCTAATGTTTTCATCTTGTTACTAAAATACTACTTGACCGCTTTATCCCCAATAAAATTGTGTAAGCGGTGTCCGACTTTGGGAAAATGAGTAATTTGCCCCTAAAAAACTATGGCAGCATTTGTTTTGGTGGAAGTCAGTATCCATGACCCCGAACTTTACGAATCCTACAAAAAATTGACACCGGGTTCATTGGAGCCCTTCGGTGGGCGTTTCGTCGTTCGGGGCGCAAAAACTGAATCCCTCGAGGGCGATTGGAACCCCGAGCGACTGGTCATCCTCGAATTTCCCTCTGTGGAAAAAGCGAAAGCATGGTGGTCGTCCGAACTTTATTCGAAAGCCAAAGACATCCGCTACCGCGCCGCCAATTCCAAAATGCTGGTGGTGGAGACCTTGGGCTGATTTTTTATTGAAATCGAAAGCCAATATGACTCTACGAATTCCTTATTCAGAAGTACTGTTGACGCTGCAGCGACTATTTGTAAAAAATGGATTCGCTGCAACCGACGCCGAAGCATGCGCACTACTTTTTGCCAAGGCAAGTCTCGAAGGTGTACCCTCCCATGGACTGGAAAGGGTGACGGTTTTTTTGGATATGGTGAAAACCGGGCTTGTCAATCCCAAGGCAAAACCTACCCTATTGGATCAATTCGGAAGTTTTGAACGCTGGTCAGGCAATCTTGGACCTGGCCCACTCAATGCCCAATTTTGCATGGATAGGGCCATTTTACTTTCGAAAGAATTTGGGATTGGCTTGGTAGCCGTGCAACAAACCAACCATTGGATGCGGGCAGGTAACTACGGTTGGCAGGCGGCTGAGGCGGATGTCATCGGCATTTGTTGGACCAATACCAAGCCCAATATGCCGGCTTGGGGTGGCAGTGAACCAAAGCTTGGCAACAATCCCTTGGTGGTCGGTATTCCTAGAAAGGAAGGGCATATCGTGTTGGATATGGCCATGTCCCAATTTTCCTATGGAAAAATGAAGCAATACCTTCGTGACGGCCGCCAAATGCCCTATGAGGGGGGATTTGACAGTCAGGGCAAGCTCACGAAGGAACCAAAGGAAGTGATTTCGAATGAATTGGCCTTACCGATCGGATTATGGAAAGGGGCCGGTTTTTCCTTGGTTTTGGACATGTTGGCGGCACTGCTATCGGGTGGAAATGCCGTCCACCAGATTGGAGAGACAGGTTCAGAGTATGGTCTTTCACAGGTGTTTTTGTGTTTGGATCCTGGCAAGCTGGGCTTTGCCGATTCGATTGATTCGGTCCTGGGCAATATTGTAGAGGATTTCCTTTCCTCTGAAACATTCACGGGAAACGTTATTCGCTACCCAGGACAAAATATCCCCGAGATCCGCGCAAAAAACCTTGCCGAGGGCGTTCCCGTGGAGCTAGGTGTATGGCAAGGCATTTTGGACAGGTTATGAATGGAGAATCAACAATGATTAATGCACACCCCTGCAGGCTTTGGAATTAGAAATGTAGAGATGTTGATGGTTGACATGGTCTTGTATTCGGAAGCTCAGGACCGCTGGATCAGGGGCATTTTACCAGCCTCCGCCACCACCTCCACCACGGCCGCCGCCCGAAAAGCCTCCGCCACTGGAACCTGAACCGCCACTACTGGGTTTTGCGGCTGACTGTTGGATGGATGAACCCAAAGCCTTGCTGATGTGGTGGCCCAAGAGATGGTATGAATAGGCCCTTTGGCTGGTATACCAAGATGTCTGACGTGTCGGTACCATTCCCGCACTGTCCATGATTTGCTGGAACTTTTGTCCCCAAATCCTGTCCACGCCCAAGGCCATCGCAAAGGGAAGCAATTTTTCAAAGATTTCGGGGGTCATTTTCGGTGGATTGAACATCTGCAGCTGCCTTTCCTCTGCGGCACTGAGGTATTTTTCAAATCCGGCAATCTTGGCTCTCAGGTCAAGTTTCTCCCGGCTCGGTTTCCGAATCAAATAGATGTATGACGGAAAGGAAACGAGTGCAAAGAGAATAAATCCGACCAAAGCGAGCATGTTAATCGAAATGTTCGTAGCCGAGTAAAGCAAGGTCAAAAGGGCGACCAATCCAGTCGTAGCCAAACCGATCAAAAACCACT
This sequence comes from Mariniradius saccharolyticus AK6, assembly GCF_000330725.2. GTDB lineage: Bacteria > Bacteroidota > Bacteroidia > Cytophagales > Cyclobacteriaceae > Mariniradius > Mariniradius saccharolyticus. Next base: position 49,958 of record NZ_AMZY02000008.1, read on the forward strand.
TGCCCATTCCTTTTCTGAATGCCCATACGACAATGAAAGCAAGTATTGAAAACACGACGGGAAAAGCAGAAGGCTCTATGGCATTCATCTCCGGAACTGTTTGTGTGATTTCACTGAAATCAGAAAGAACCGCATACAGGCCATAAGCCAAGAATACAAGGATGGGAGGAATCCAAAGCAGCCAATTACTGCCTTGATTGAGAAATGGCTGGTGCTGCTCGACCAAACTGGCCCGGAAGCTGTCGTAAAGCGATTTGATATGGTCGCTGTATTTGCCATTGATGATCAATTTCGTACCGTATCGGAAAAGCCGATCCATGAGGATTCTCTCTTCCCCAGAAAGGGCTTCATCGGGATCCTTCAATTGAAGCAGAATGAAGGAGGTGGAATGAAACAGACCAAATAAAACCGGCTCCCTCCTTTCGTTGATGCTGAGATATCCGTTTACTGCCAAGTGGACAATCGAGGTGGAAATCAAGTCCTGCGAAAAATGCCCCCGGTGTATCATGCCCAGGGACGCGGGTGACATTCCTGTGGGTGGATCAAATTCGGGTATGACCGTAGGCTGCGGTGGATCTACGCCGAATCTGAGCCATGTAAGGAAATAGTAACCCAACAGCAGCAAAGCAGCTGTTGATGAGACTATCAAAAATCCATTCTTTTCCCAAAAACCTGGAGGAGGCGGCCTACTTACCACCCCTTTGGTAAAACCCGCCGCGATCGTCAGGTTTTGGTAGGGTTCCAGGTTTTCCGCTTCAAACAACAGGCTACCATCGGGGGATATTTCGGATTTGCAGTCTTTGTCGGTGGAACCCGAATAGCCTGTATAGCAAGCAAATGAATCAAAGACCGCAGGTTTCGGAATGTGGACGCTCGCGCCGATCTTTTCCACTCTAAAATTCCATCCAAATCCATTCACATTCCAATAGATTTCATCGAAATCATCAAAAAATCCGAGTTGGCCCATGGCGGTATAGGTAATCCTGTAGGTATAAAAGCCCGGGCTCAATGTGATGTCCCTGTCTCCCACGTAGATATTCAGATTGCCATTGCTCTTTTCCGTGTGGAAGGGCTCCTGCCTTCCGTCCCTTTCCACACTGAACAATGTATATTCATTTTTGACCTGTCGGTTTCTATAGTCGGTACCCGTCAGTGGAAGGCTTCTGACAATTCCCCGTTTGATTTGGTTTCCTGCTGCATAGACTTCGATGGTTTCGGTCACTGTCAGCATGCCCGATGCGTCGACTTTCAAGTCAGCATGGAACAGCCGGATATGTTCCTCCTGTGCCTGTAGGCTGACTGACAGTGCGAAAAACAAAAGGAAAACTGCGATTCTCATTTGAAACTTACCTTCGGCACCGCCCTTTCCGATGCGGCGTCCAGTTCAAAAAATGGTGATTTGACAAAACCGAAGGCATTGGCAACTAGGTTGCTCGGGAAAGAGTCGATGAGTACGTTTTGGTCCCTTACCGAGCCATTATAATACCTTCGGGACCTTTCAATGTCGTTTTCGATGGATGAAAGGTCCTGCTGCATTTGGAGGAAATTTGTGTTGGATTTGATCTCTGGATACTGTTCCGCGACTGCGAAAAGACTTGTAATGGCACGGTTCAGTTGGTTTTCGGCAGCTACCTGATCTTCAAGCCCTTTGGCATTGATGGCTGCGGTCCGGGCTTTTGTCACGCTTTCCAAAGTCTCCCGCTCGTGGGTGGCATAGCCCTTGACTGTTTCGATCAAGTTGGGGATAAGGTCGTATCTTTTCTTGAGCTGCACATCGATACCGCTCCACGCTTCGGACACATTTGTTCTCAGCCTGACGAGTCGGTTGTAGATGCCGATCACGAAAAACAACAGGGCGAGGACAACTGCGATAATGATCAATGCGGCCATATATTCAGGTGGTTTTAAGTTGGAAAGTTAAAATATATTGAAAAAAGGCTAGAAACCGAAAAAGGACATCGTTTTTCTGCCCTCTTCTCCATTATGGAGACAGGTGTTTCTTTAGGAATTAGGGGATTCGGCAGACTACTTCCCGATGCAGAAAATCCCAAATATCTATATTTCAGATAAATATACCAATATTAGCAACAAATGGCCTACAAAATGCACTAATCTTAAATCATCTAGAGTCAGAAGGCAGCCCACCAAAATCACAAAAAAGAAGGCGTTTTGGCCGCGGAAATACTGGCTTAAGACCGCTCCTTACTTTATCCAAAGTTCCAAAGTGCCTTCCTTAGTTTTATTCCTATAAGCAGGTACAAACTTGACAACCGCGTCAATTCCGTCATCCATCAATAGGCCCTTCAGTGAATTTGCAAAAACAAGATCTGATTCCCAGAAATACCGTATTTCATTTTCGGAAAGTGTTTTCGCGCTTTCCACTAGCTCCACTCCTGGCGCACTAAAACCCTGGCCGGAAATTTTGGATCTAATGCCGTTTGTTTTTGCACGGTCAGAATCATGCCCGAACTGAATATATACTATTGGGTTGATCGTTCGGTTACTTGGCAGAACAATCGGCTGATGAATGATTCTTTGGTTTTCTTGTATTGTTTCACTTAGCATTGCAAGTTCTCGTCCCTTGATTGAATCTGTTATTGTTGTGGTGTCACGACTCAATTCCGCAAGCCGTGCCTTTGCTAACGAATCCTTCTCTAGGAACGAACGAAACTCTAGATCGACCTCCTTAAAATACGCCTCCCAACCTTCTCTTAATTTGTCCGAAGGTGTAACTTTTGAAAAGTATTGTGCCAACATCCTTTTTTTCACCGGATCATTGTTCAAAATGATTAAATCCGTAGCATACTTATCGTATTCTTTGATTTCACTTAGTCCTGCCGCTCTGTCCCGGAAACCCCATTCAATCATCATTGAGATAACAACAAGGGTGACACTTCCTATAAACCATTTAACGATTTCAACCTTATACTTAAATTTTTCGAATTCAAAGTCAGTGTTCTTTCCTCTGTTTTCTTTGGGCTCATTATCCATAGCAATCGTAGTTTAGGGTATTGAGATGCTGGTGATGAATGAAAATCACCAAATATAGAATTCAAATAATCGGGTTATCTCTAAGCAATCTTCCTATTGTGGATTAGTAAAGATGACCGACCCCAGCACATATGTACATAAACGTTGTCTCAAAACAACTTTGTTTGATCTTGTTTGAGGCCTTTAATGCGAAATAAATTTAATTTAGACTATTTATTTTGCAATTATTCATAATCTTTTTTTTCGTTTTAGTACAAAGAGATTTCAGCAAAAGCCAAATTTCCTCGAAATTTAGGTAAAGATCAGATTTAGCATTGTTTGCTATATAATCTCTTGTATTGAAGCAATTTCAAATTGAACAGAGAATAACTGTTTGAACTTCTTTATGGAAAATACACCTCAATCTAACCAATTCCTCCAGACCAATAGAGGCAAAACCCAATCCAATGCCATTGAGGTGCCTTCCATTTCTTTGCCGAAAGGCGGTGGAGCCATCAAAGGAATTGATGAGAAGTTTTCCGTAAATGCGGTGAATGGCACGGGGGGATTTTCCATTCCTCTCCCATTCTCGCCTGCTAGAGGTGCTTCTCCTTCTTTGTCGCTTAACTATAATTCAGGATCGGGGAACGGCATTTTTGGTTTGGGTTGGAATTTGGGTTTAAGTTCAATTAAAAGGAAAACAGATAAGGGCTTACCCCAGTACTTGGATACTATTGACACTGATGTGTTTCTCTTTTCCGAGGCGGAGGATTTGGTACCTGAGTTCAAAAAAGAACCAGATGGAACCTTCAGTAAAGATGATAAAGGGGATTATGTCATCAAAGAGAGAGATACCGCTGACGGTATGTTTACCATCAGAAACTACCGACCTCGCATTGAGGGGCTTTTTGCTAAAATTGAGCGGTGGACACAAAAATCGAATGGCATCATTAAATGGCGAGTGATTACCAAAGAAAATGTGACCTCACTTTTTGGTTGGACAAGCGATTCAGTTATTGCTGACCCAAAAGATCAAAGTAAAATATACGAATGGCTCCCGGAATTTGTATTTGATGACAAAGGGAATTGCTCGCATTACATTTATAAGAAAGAGGATGAAATTGGCTTTGATGGATTATTATTACATAACCGTAACAGACTGAAAAATAATGCGATTACTTATACCAACCTATATCTTGAAAAATTACTCTATGGTAACAAAACTCCCTACAAACAGTTTGGAGATGCCTTTCCAAATGAGTCAGACTACCTATTCGAGACGGTATTTGATTATGGCAAAACCGACTACCAAACTGAGCCAATTGAACAATTAAATCCCTGGGATTTCAGACCGGATGCATTTTCGGATTACAAAGCAGGCTTTGAAATCCGTACGACCCGACTTTGTAAAAGGGTGTTGTTGTACCACCATTTCAAAAGAGTTAATGAATATGATGGCCTCGTCCGGTCGGTAAATTTCGAATATGACGCCGCCACAGAGCAAGACTTTACCTTTTTGAAATCCATCACTTCATATGGTTATATCAAGAAACCTGACGGTTCCTATTCCTATAAAAAACTCCCACCCATGGAGTTTGAGTATCAAAAGCATGAATGGAACTGTGAGGTTAGATCTGTTTCACCCGATGCCTTGGTACATGCACCAACAGGGATTGATCAAAGTCCTTTTCAATTCATAGACCTATTCAATGAAGGACTCTCCGGAATCTTATCAGAACAGGCCAATGGATGGTATTACAAGCATAATCTGGGAGTTTGGCAAAAACCCGATGATTTAAGGTTGATGTTTGAACCGGCGAAATTAATTTCTCCCAAACCTTCCTATTCAGGGTTGGGTAATCAATTGCAATTGGCTGACCTTGATGCCGATGGGGGTAAGCAATTGGTGAGCTTTGAAATAGGGTCAAATGGATATTTTGAATTGGATGATGACAATGAATGGCATGGGTTGAAGGCTTTCAAATCAATCCCGAATATTGATTTCGGTGATGCAAATACCCGAATGCTGGATCTGAACGGAGATGGTAAACCCGAAGTGGTAATTTCAGGAGACAATGTTTTTACCTGGCATCCCTCAGAAGGACGGGATGGATATGCAGCAGCCCGAAAAACTTCAAAACCATTTGATGAAGAAGAAGGACCATCTTTGGTTTTTGCGGATTCCAAACAGAGTATCTACCTGGCGGATATGTCGGGTGATGGGATGACGGATATTTTGAGAATCAGAAATGGCGAAGTTTGCTATTGGCCAAACCTGGGATATGGAAAATTCGGAGCAAAAGTTGCAATGGACAATGCACCCGTTTTTGACCATTCCGATTCCTTTAACCCTGCCTGGCTTCGATTGGCCGATATAGATGGATCGGGAACATCAGACATTATCTTTCTGGGCAAATCCAAGTTTACCTGTTGGAAAAACTTAAGCGGCAATCGATTCAGTACATCTCCTTTTGAAATTGACGCATTTCCTGAAATTCATACCCAGGCTAAAATAACCGTAACCGATTTGCTGGGAAATGGTGTTGCCTGTATTGTTTGGTCAAGCCCATTGCCCAAAGACACGCATGCACCTTTGAAATATATCGACCTGATGAATAGTAAGAAGCCACACATCATGGTTGCATATAAAAACAATCTGGGCAAGGAAGTGAGTATGAAGTATACCCCTTCGACAAAATTCTACATCGAAGACAAGTTGGCTGGAAAACCATGGGTGACCCAATTGCATTTTCCGGTTCATTGTATTTCAAAAACCATCACCGAAGATAAGATTTCGGGGTACAGATTTGTCAGTGAATATAAATACCACCACGGCTATTATGACCATGCTGAAAGGGAATTCCGGGGTTTTGGCATGGTAGAACAAATTGACGCCGAATCATTTGAACACTGGGTAAAACAAGATGCTAGCAACGTCACAGAGGAACCTTTACATCAAGAGCCGGTCATTTCCAAATCCTGGCACCATACCGGAGCATTTTTAAGAAAGGAAAAAATCCTCAATCAATTTGAAAAGGATTATTGGTACCATGTATTTGAAAGCGAATTTGGTGCTGTATCACACCCTGAAGTTGCCTTGCCGGATGCCTTCTTAACGGTTCCAGATGGAATGGATTCCGGTATTATTGGTCAGCTTTCTGCTGACGAATGGAGAGAGGCTTTCAGGGCTTGTAAAGGAATGGGATTGCGAACTGAAACCTTTGCCAGAGACGCCGGCAAGTTTGGTAATACCGAAGAAGCAAGAAAAAAGGAACTGACCCCATTTTCTGTAGCTACACAAAATTGCGTGATAGAATTGGTACAGCCAAGAGGGAAAAATATACATGCTGTTTTTGTAGTGAAAGAGAGTGAAGCCATCACTTACAACTATGAACGCAATCCTGAGGATCCAAGAATTGCACATACACTCAATGTCAAATTCGATGAATATGGCAATGTATTGGAATCAGCATCGGTGGTATATCCAAGAGTGGAAACCAACATTTTTGAAGAACACATTTTGCCTATCGAAACACAGGAAGAACAAAGAAAAACGGTTATCCAATATACCCAAAACCAATTTACAAACGATGTTCTGGGAGAAAATACCCATCGTTTAAGGTTGCCTTCTGAAATCAAAACATTCGAGTTAAAAGGAGTGGCCAAATCAGGGACTTATTATTCACTTTCTGATTTCACCCATATCCTGGATGATGCAAAATCTGACACTACCTTTTACCATGAATTAGCCAAACCGATGGTTGCAGGAAAGGCACAAAAAAGATTGATTGAGCATGTTCGTTCTTACTTCTACAAAAATGATTTAACCGGTCCATTACCCTTGGGTAGGTTAGAGTCGCTGGCCCTGCCTTTTGAATCTTATCAATTGGCCTATACCCCGGAGTTGGTATCAGATATATTTGGTGAGAAAGTGAATGAAACGACACTAACCGAAGGGAAATTTACCCAAAGCGAAAACAATAACAATTGGTGGATCCGGTCGGGGGTAATTCAATTCATCACTGACTCAGCAAGCCCATCCAATGCCCAAAGCCGGTTTTATGCTCCCATTTCTTATACGGAGCCTTTTGGAGCAAAAACAAATGTCATCTATGACACAGAGACCTTTACCCATGGCGTAAGGGATAATAATGGGTATTATCTTTTTGTAAAAGAAACAGAAGATGCACTGGGAAATCGAACCTCGGTAGATTCATTTAATTTCCGAACACTTTCTACCAAGAGGATGAAGGATATCAACGGAAATTATTCCGAGACTGTAAGCGATGAACTCGGATTTGTCAAAGCCGTTGCCGTAATGGGCAAGGGCAACGAGGCAGATGATCTCACAGGATTTTCAGAGGTTACCGATCCCGAAGAGTCGGCAGCCATGCTGAACTTTTTCAACGCACCGGATTCCGCCCAGCTTACCTCAAGAGGTAAATCCTTACTTAGCCATGCCACCTCTAGGTTTGTTTATGATTTGGAATCATACTCAAAATCCGGGAAGCCCGCAGTGGTTGCTGTTATTGCCCGTGAGCAGCATTTTCAAAAACTTTCTGATTCCCCGGTTCAAATTTCCTTTGAGTATTCCAACGGAATAGGCGAAGTGCTGGTGAAAAAAGTCCAGGCTGCGCCGGGAAAAGCCAAGAGGGTTTCATCAAATCCTGACGGTACCATCACGGTATCTGAGATAGATACAAGTCAATTAACCCCAAAACAACTCCGGTGGATCGGCAATGGTAGGGTCATCAAAAACAACAAAGACAACCCGGTAAAACAATATGAACCCTATTTTTCAGTAAACTGGAATTTTGAAGATACTAAAGAACTGGTGGAATCGGGCGTAACGCCCAAAATGTATTATGATGCAATTGGCAGGCTGGTAAAAACCGAAATGCCGGATGGTACTTTTACCAAAGTGGCGTTTGATCCCTGGAAACAGGTTTTATGGGACGCCAACGATTCCGTTTTGGAATCTCCCTGGTACACGGACAGAACCAATCGCCTAATAGATGAAGTCTTGATAGCTGCTGGAAAAGATCCGCTCAGGGAAAAGGCAGCGGCGGACAAAGCGGCCAAACATGCCGATACGCCAAATGCATTGCATTTTGATACCCTGGGCCGGCCTGTTTTGTCGGTTGAGCATGACAGGAATATGACAACAGGCGCAGACGAATTTTATATGACCCGGGTATCGCTGGATATTGAAGGAAATTTACGCTCGGTTACCGATGCCAGGGGTAATACTGTGATGCAATACAAGTACGATATGCTGGGCAATCTGGTGTGCCAAAACAGCATGGACGCAGGACAGCGGTGGTTGCTTACCAATATCCTGGGTAGTCCCTTGCGTACCTGGGATGAACGGAACCACGAATTGCGATATTATTACGATGCAACCCAAAGGCCAACCCATAGCAAGGTGGTGGGAGGTGATGGTTTGGCTCCGCTGGATCATGTCTTCGACAGGGTAATGTATGGGGAAGATTTGCTGACAGCGAATCGTGATAACAAGGCAGAATTGCAGGGAAGAAACATACTTGGGCAGGTCATTCAGTATTTTGATACAGGAGGATTGATTGATACGCCGGAGTATGACTTTAAAGGACAGCCTACATCCACCACACGAAGGCTTTTTAAAAAATACAAGGAGGTAGCCAATTGGATAGATGCCAATTTAGTCGACGATTTGGAAACCGGAGATGGATTTACCTTTACAACGGAGACGGATGCCTTGGGTAGGATCACGAGGCATACAGCCCCGGATAAAAGTATCATCCTGCCTTTTTACGATGAATCAGGGGCATTGTATGCAGAGCATGTAAGCCACTTCGATTCCATTACCCATACCTATTCCGATGAAAAGCCCTATATTAAATCCATCGCCTACAACGAAAAGGGGCAGCGAACCAAAGTTATTTATGGAAATGGGGTTAGTACAAAATTCCAATACGATGGGGAAACCTTCCGCTTGAAAAGACTGCAAAGCCAACGACAGGATGGAGAGCCATTACAGGATCTGCACTATACCTACGACCCGGTCGGCAATATTACCCATATAGAAGATAAAATTGCCCCGGTTCAGTTTTACCGGAATAGTGCCGTCCCGTCTTTGTGCACCTATTCCTACGATGCCCTGTATCGCCTGACAGAAGCCACAGGAAGGGAAAACAATGCCGCCCCGGATTTTGGATCCTGCGACAACTGGCATGATAAGCCATTTATGCAGTCCCTGAATCCTGGCGATCCCATAGCAATCAGAACCTATACCCAAAGCTATCATTATGATGCGGTAGGAAACATCATGGAAATGAAGCACAGGGCAAGAGGCGGCAACTGGACCCGGGGCTATGAATATGAAGCAAGCAACAACCGGTTGAAGAGAACCTTTATTGGTGACAATGGCAATCCGTCCAATTACACTAACTATAGCCATCATGTAAGCCACGGCTTTATGGAGGAACTGCCCCATCTGGAAAAAATAGGCTGGAATTTCAAGGAGGAAGTGGTGCTGACCAGCAGGCAGCGCTGCACCAACGATAATATCCCTTTGATCACCTACTACCAATACGACGGAAATGGGCAACGCATCCGCAAAATAACCGAAAACCAAGCTGCTGCGGGAAGACTGGCTACAAAAAAAGAAGAAAGGATTTACATAGCGGGATATGAGTTATATATCAAACATAGCGGCACAGATGCTGGATTGGAACGGGTAAGTCTTGGCTTGATGGATGGCGATCACCGATTCGCACTAATCGAAACGCGGAACGGAGTGGATGACGGTACTGAAAAACAACTGGTCCGCTACCAAATGCACAACCACCTGGGTTCTGCCACATTAGAACTCGACGATACTGCCCGAGTTATCAGTTACGAAGAATACCACACTTACGGTACCACAGCATACCAAGCCAAAAATGCTACCATTCGTGCGGCTGCTAAGCGCTACCGCTACACGAGTATGGAGAGGGATGAGGAAACAGGGCTGGAATACCATAGCGCGAGGTATTACCTACCTTGGTTGGGGAGGTGGTTGAGTGCGGATCCAATAAAAATCAAGGGGGGAATAAACGTATATAGTTATTCAGTAAATAACCCTTTAGTTTTTCTAGATAGTACAGGGAAAAAAGCAAGTAAAGGTTGGTGGTTTGAATACTCGGAAGACAATTCAATTTTTATTGGAAATGATAATGGTTATTGGATGTATACAAATGGCGTTTGGATATACAGCCCTGCAGAGGTAATTGACGTTCCAACAAATAAAATCAAGAGATATTTAGAAAATTTTGATAGTCTGGTATCAAAAGCTGGGGCTGGTCGAACTATTCTTTCAAGAGGCCTTCGCCTGTTTAATATGTATGCTGAATATATTCATCGTAGCAATTTTATGGCTATGATAAAAAGCGTGCCTGAATCCCTTGACATATTTGAGAAAAATATTAATGAGTATGAAAAATCTCTATTACGTAGATTTCAAATTCAAACTGCTAGTAAATTTTTGGGTACCTCAAATTATTTCCTTCAATTTTTAACCAATATATCCAAAGGACAAGGAATTGGTGAAGCCTCCACATCAGCTGGTTTCGGAGCCTATGTGGGAAATAAAGCAACAGGTTATTTGTTTGAGAATTCGAAAAAGGTTGGCTGGATTGATTCTATAATTAATGTTTTGAATTCAGGTTTTAAGTTGGCAGGTGCACCTAAAGAGGTAACACAATTCTCGCAAGTAGTAGCTGATGCAACGCCAACCTCTTTTGCATCTTCTTTGGCGAGCAATTTTGGAAGAGCATTATTTAATTTATTTCAAGGTAATACAGATGCACTTTCTAGACAAAGTGGAGACCTTTTGGAAGGTAGGGAAAATGCTGTTCTACAGGGATATGCTATGATAACGGCTGGTTTTATTAACCCTAATCGTTTGGATTTTTCAATATCCAATAAAGCAGAACAAGGAGATTTTGGAGTCTTACCAGCAATTGGCAATTACATCGCTGATGAATGGTCAACAATAAGAAAACAAGATTGGATTGATTTAGGACATTATTTGGCCGCACCTTTTAAATTACAATGGAGGTAAAGCTATTTAAAAAAACAAAATAAGTTGGGAGCATGATGGCAGGTGCTTTTTGGATATACAAGACAAGTACAAGTTATGGCTTGTTTATTTAGCCTCAAATTATTAGGAAAAAAAATGAACAGATAAACAGGTAACAGTTTAAAGGTGAAAAATCAGACCAATACAAATTTTAGCTGGAATATTAAATCATTGCTTTTATACCAAATTATTTCTGAATAAGATGTTTATGAATAGTCAATAGTCCAAAAATAACCAAGCCATGGCTACCATCCCATTCTCCACCTTCAGCAAAACCTTCGCCAACTTAGAAGTTGCCGAGGTTACCCTTGTATCCGAAAAGCTGTCGAACCACTTTAAGGATTTAATGCGTCGAGGTTGCCGGAGGATAAGCGGGCCGGATTTCAGAGTTTTCGACCGCCTGTAAATACTTCATTTTTGCAGCTAGGGAGAAAGGATGTTTCCAACCTGCTTGAAATTTGGCCAGGCGGAAATGGGGATAGCCGAATCCACGTCAACCTGCTAAAGCTAGCAGAAGAGGAGGTGAGAAAGCTAAACATTTCCGTTTGGGAGTTTTTTCAGTTGGACTTGCCACTTAGGGATGTGCCTGCATTAAAAAAGGAATATTTCGCCAGTAAGGGGAAAGCTTATGGAGAAGCTATACGCCTGCCACAGACCCTGGTCACTAAGTTATCGAAAGTGGAAGTGGATATAGACGAATGGGATAATTCGGATATAGAGGAATTTTTCGGAAACACGAGAGTAGCAGTAACCCAAAAAAAGAAGATGGAGAAGGCTATTTCCATCAGTCGCTTAAGTGGTGAGAACCTGGAAATGATCAGAGCGTTCAATGGCCTAGAAACATCGGCAGAGGCGTTGATTACTTGGGATAGGGATGCATGGAAGGATTTTTTAAATCAGCATAGCATTTCCCTACCGATAGGTGAAGTTTCTCAGGACAGTTATATCGATGCTCTCCTGGGAAACCTCGAGCAGAGCTTTCCGCATGGTTTTCTTGTTGGGCAGATTCCAAATTACCCGGGATTAAAGAATTGGGAAGCCAGCCTGGATGTGTTTGAAGAGTTATCGGATAGGAATCTCATAACTTTGGAGGGTAATCAAATAATCCTTTCCCCTACCCAATGGTCAGGTTCTGAGGAAGATAAACAACGGATTTTATCCTCTTTGGAGCCTCTTCAGGTTCTACTTCATGTTTACAATGGATTGGGAATAGACCAAGTACTTCGGAACAGGGATATAAGCTGGCCTCGAAAAAGAAGAGAAATACCCAGAAAAAGAGAAAAACTGGAAAGGTTTTTCACCCAAAATCCAAGCCTGAATATTCTGGAAACAGATTTCACCAAAACGAATTTTTCCGCGAATTTCGATGGTATTGCAGAAGAAGAAAAAAGCGAGCTCCTATCCTTGGCAAGGAACTGGCAACGGATTCGAAATCTTGCCCGAAACACCTCCAATAGCCTCAAAATGCTGCAGGCCGGATTTTCATCTGCACATGATATACTGCGGGCAGGGGAACAGCAATTTATTCAAGCCACCGGGTTGGGCTTTGATGAGTCCAAACGCATATACAAGGAAGCATACAGACAGGGAACAGCCGTTACCCACTTTATGCAAAACCTGAAAGACCTTCGGGGAGATGGTTTTGCAGGTTTTTCGGTAAACAACCATCAACAGTTGTTCAAAGAGATTTCCACATTGCCTGACTACGAAAGCCTTTTCGGATCGCAGGATTTCTGTCATTGCGATCATTGCCATTCTATCCTAATTCCTACAGCGTATTTAGTTGATATGATGCTTTTTGTGGAGGATAAAGTCACAAGGAAGGTTTTTACCGGAGAAAATGCAGGACACTTTTTGAAATTGCAAAATCGTCGGCCTGACCTTTGGGAAATTCCACTCACATGCGACAATACTCACGAGGAAATTCCCTACTTAGAAGTTGTCAATGAGGTGTTGGAATCATTTATCAAGAAAAATCCGATCGCCGATGGCAACAATGCGGGAGATGATTTTCCAGATTTGAACATCCCAATGCAAAAAACGAGAAATTACCTGGCGCATTTTAACCTGACACTTGAGGAAATCTATGCATTGCTGAATGCCCCGGAAAAGACCCGGCAATTGGAAGTTTTGAATTTATCTACCAATGAGGCAAACATCATAGATAAACGCCTATTCCAAAATGGAGAGGAACCTATCACCGGGAACCCGTCCCAAGAAAGGCTTCCGACCCTCGAAGAATTGCTGTCCATTTCCAAACTGTCCCGTGAGGAATTAGATCAAGTTCTAAAAAGTAAATTCCTACCTGAACTTTCAAAAATACAGATTGAACCTGAAAGGCCCACCGAAGAATTTCCGACAGGTAATGAGGGGTTTAAGTCAGGTACCTTTACCAAAGGAAGGTTTCAGAAAATCCAATCCTATGTAAGGTTATGGCGAGGCACCCCGTTTTCCATTGCTGAATTTGATGATGTATTAAGCACAGCTACAGCAACAGAAGATTTCCAATCGGAGGAGCTCGGATGGTTAAAAATTGCCGATTTAATTCTACTGCATCGTGAGCTTGGCCTTAACGAAGGAGAACTTTGTGCCTTACTTCGTGCATTTCCGACCAAATCACCCAATTTCGTTGATTCAGGGCATCTAAGCCGGATTTTTGACATTGATGCCATTGTTGGAAAAGATATTCATCACGCTGCGGTGGTAGGTGCATTACAGGCTGGCTTGTCGCTGTCACACGAAGAGCTACAATTTCTTGTTGATGCAGTCAAGATTGAATCAACGATTTCTCATAAGGATCTCGGCTATCTTTTTGGTCTCTCCCTGTTGGCCCGGCGATTGGAATATTCTATTTCGGAATTGTCTTTGGGGATATCCATTTGTTCCGGAAAGGATGAATTTAGCGGGCTTGGCTTTAAAGAAATCTCGAGGTTACTGGAGTTTGATGCGCTACTTCAAAGGACTGGGGTTGCGATTTCAGATTTAATGGAGATTAATACTAATAGGCCCTTACTCACATCTCTTTGTAGGGAGAAGTTAAATTGGAAATTATCAGAAATTTACTGGCTTGAAGTTGAAGAGGAGAAAGAAGAACATGAAATAGATGGATCCGGAAATGAAAATAGAGAGGAAGACGAAGCAGTAACTAGAGATGAAGATGAAACAGAAAATGGAGGAGAAACCGAACCAATTGTTAAAGAAAAAAAATATGTACTTCCCAAGGAGCATACGCTATGGCTGGTACCATTAAAAAACATATTTTATTATTCCACTTTCTCTGATAACATTAAGTCCAAAATAGAATTTTTATCAGTTCTAAATAATTCTATTACAATTAAGGATTTTGAAGACTTTCTGATAGAAGAAACAGGACTGTCTTCAGATTCCCTTACCGCTATTCACATTCACTTAGGAGATTCAGTCCCCATTTTTGAGCAGTTGAGAAGAATATTGGATTTATCTGAAATAGCAAAAAAAATCGGTTTAGATATTAATTCTTTAATTGGATTGATAAATATAAATGAGTCCAATGAGTTAATAGAATTTAGTGAATTGCTACAAGACGCCTTAGCATCCAAATACCCCAATGAAGAAAAAAGGAAGGAAATAATTGGCGCCTTGGATCAAAGTATGCTCGAAAGCAAGAGGGATTCACTTTGCGACTATATTATAGATACCTCTGTCACCTCGAAACATTTGCCCGTTAAGCTAAGGGACTATCAGGATATTTACCACTACCTGTTGCTGGATGTGGAAATGGGATCCTGTTTCCGTACCTCCCGGATATTGGCAGCGATAAGCAGTGTGCAATTGTATATACATCGGTGTTTATTTGGATTGGAAAAATCCGAAGATTTAACTGTATCACCCAGCCTGATTCCCGCCAAAGAATGGGAGTGGAGAAAAAACTACAGGGTTTGGGAAGCCAATAGAAAGGTGTTTGTATATCCGGAGAATTACATTGATCCGGCACTCCGAAATTCAAAAACGGTCCCTTTTCAGGAATTGGAAAATGAATTGCTTCAGCAAAGCATTACGCTGGAAACCGCAGAAGCTGCCTATAAAAAATATCTTGTCAAATTTACAGAACTCGCCCACTTGCGCTATGCAGGGGCTTATTACCACGAAGTAGATGAACAGCCTGTTCAGGAGGTAAGTATAGATTTTGGACCTGGCATGACCGCGCGGATGGACATTTCCCAAGTGGCTAGGTTGGGAAATCCGGTGATCAACAAGCAAAAGACCTGCTACTACCTGTTTGCCAGGACCCATTTGGATCCCTATCAATATTGGTTTAGGGCCTATTATCCCCTGATCAATAAATGGGAGGATTGGAAAAAAATAGACCTCCCCATTGAAGCCGAAGAAGTTTCCTGTATTGTGCACCTAGGAAAAATTTACCTGTATTGGACCGATGTGCAGCATCAGATCAATACCAAAATAGAGGTAGGAAATGCCAGTTCAGAGAGCGTTGAGTTCAAAGTATCTGTGAAGTACGCCCATTTGGAAGCAGATAATAGGTGGACATCCCCCCAGCAATTGTATCTCGGCAGGGTCGAAAAGTCAAAAGTGGAAATTGAATTAAGGTTGCAATTAAACGAACCTGGTGATTTGAAAGACCATGTCGTAGAAACCTTCAAGCGGAAGGTGTTTGGAAAGCCTTATGTTTCAAGGACGAAAAACAATAGTGAATTGCTGATCAGGCATATTTATTCTCCGGGAAAGAACATTCAATGGGAGAAGTTTAAAATGAAGGGTCAATCCATCACAAAAAGATTTTTCTCAAGTAATTTTTCTGAACGTAACCAAATAGAGTTTAGAATCCCTGAAACTGAATTTGATGTTAGAAATCAAGCTTTCCCAATTCACAAAGACATTGAAATCAGTTATATAACTACCGGTAGAGTGATTGGAAAAGTCCACCTAATGAATCCAGTAAGTGCGATTGTCGAGTGGAAATTTAAGTGGTGGTCATTTAAAGTAGAAATTGCGGTAGAACATGTAAGCGTTTTTCCGGAAAGTATACACATCACCGAATACATCCATAATTTATACAAGCCTCATATTGACCCAAACCGTGAATTTGAGAAGAATTTAAAGGCCATTTCAAATTCTTCCCTTCAACGTGAATACGAAGCAAACCAAGCAGAAAATGATGCCTTGCTCCGTTTTGTAGAAGATGGAAACCGCTATTTCACTTTAAAAAATCGAGTTCTCTCCCAACTGCCTTCAGGAACAGCCCACTTAGGACAGTTCGGACAACGTTGGGGAACAATTCCCTTAAGTACGGTACTGACAGACGAACTCAATCAGGTGCTTATGGAAAAGGGTTTGGACCAGTTCTTGACACTTCGTACCCAGGAAATGGCCACGGTTCAGGGTCAGATGATAAATTTCTCAGGCCCATACGGGGCGTATTATTGGGAATTGTTTTTTCATATCCCTTTATTGATTGCACATCAGCTCAATGCTAACGAGGATTTTAACGGTGCAAAGTGGTGGTTGGAGAAAGTGTTTGATCCAACTCCTCAGGAAGATGATGCAATCAACAGCAAAGATCATTATTGGCGATTTAGGGAGTTCAGGAAACTTGAATTAACCACCCTGGAAAGCATTTTTACCAACGAAAGAGCTGTTGATGTCTATCTGACAGATCCCTTCAATCCTCATGCCATTGCCGACTTACGGGTGAGTGCTTACCAGAAAGCGGTAGTGATGAAATACCTTGACAACTTGTTGGACTGGGGAGATCATTTGTTTGCCCAGGATACCCAGGAAAGTTTGGTAGAGGCCTCCTTACTCTATACCACTGCTCTTGATATTTTAGGGAAAAAGCCTGTTATCAAGACGTCTTGTTCGGATCAAAACGGCGCTCAAAAATCATTTAAATTACTGCAATCAGGTGAAAATAATCAAAATCCATTCCTAACTTCCGCAGAAGACCTATACCATCGTATTCAAAAAGGGCTTGCTCATGAAAAAAAGCAATTAGAGTCAGAGAAACACCTGGCAAAAATACTAGACGATAAAATGCCGGAACCTCAACCTAAAGACAGGAACTATTGGGCCGTTCTTTCTAAAGCTAAATCTTATAAAGACCTTCAATATTTGCAAGAAGAGGACAATTCAAATCCGGAATCACTCCCCCAAACGATCCAAAAACCGAAAATGGTATCTTATTGGGAGAGGAAGAAATCAATTGAATTGCAAAAAGACCGGCTCCCCATAAAGCCCATTTCAGGAATTACGATCCCAGGCAACAAGCCGCATTATAATTATGAAGAGGCAAATCCTGCGATCGGTCTGACGGATCTCGCTTCCTATTTCTGCGTGCCGCCTAACCTGATATTGGTAGGCTACCATGATAGGGTCAATGACCGCCTCAACAAGATCAGGCACTGTATGAACATCCACGGGATAAAAAGAAGTCTGCCCCTGTTCCAGCCTCCCATAGATCCCATGCTATTGATAAGAGCCAAGGCTTTAGGAGTTAATTTATCAGAGGTTAATCCTTGGACAGACAAACAATTTGGCCATTATCGCTTTGTCTTTTTGCTTGAAAAAGCCAAACAGTATGCGCAGCAAGTACAAGCCTTTGGGAATGCCTTGATGACTGCCATAGAAAAGGGAGACAGTGAAGAATTAATGGCTTTGAGGAATCTGCAGGAACAGAATCTTCTAAAACTCAGTAAAGACCAAAAAAGGAGACAGATAGAGGAAGCCAATCGGCAATTGCAGTCTGCTAAGGAATCGTTGGTAAATATGGAGAATAGAGAGGAATATTATAGGGGATTGCTTAGTGAGGGGTTAAATGGCTTGGAAAAAGCTCAACAGCATTTTAAACATAGTGCCTTGGGGGTTCAAACTTTAGTAACAGGGTTTTATGGTAGTTCATCGTTATGGTCATTGCTGCCCCAAATTGGAAGCCCATTTTCATTAAATTATGGAGGCGAGCAATTAGGTGATAGCCCAGCTTATTGGGCTGATATGTTAAGAAATATAAGCTCAATATTCGAAAATCTTTCTGCCTCAGCCGGAATGAGAGCGGGCTTTAACCGCAGAAACCAAGAATGGTCCTTCCAATTGAAAACAGCCAAACAAGACAGAAAGCAGGCTCAGCAGCAGGAATTGGCTGCTGAAATCAGGCTCAGAATGGCTGAAAGAGATCAGGAAATTTATGAAAGGCAGGTTACCCAAAACAAAGAGGTGTTAGATTTTTACGGGGAGAAATTTTCCAATTTGGGGTTTTATCATCACCTACGTTCACAATTAAATTCAATGCATCGGGAATGTTATCAAATGGCCCTGAATCTGGCAAAGGATGCTGAAAGAGCGATGAAAAGCGAATTAGGAGTAACGCCGGATTCCCCGATTCCTGGTTTCGGCACTTCTTATTTAGGAATACTTTCCGGAGAAGATTTGATGATGCAACTAAATAAGCTAGAACTCACATTTTTGGAAAATCAGAAAAGGCTTCCTGAAATTACCCAGCACTTTTCCCTGTACCAAATCAATCCCGAGGCACTGATTAACCTAAAGATCACCGGAAAGTGCACTTTCGTCCTTCCCGAATTGGCTTTTGACCTATTATATCCGGGGCAATATAATCGAAGGATTCGGGGGGTTCGTATCTCGATTCCCTGTATTGCAGGTCCTTATACCAATATCAGTGCTGAGCTTAAACTCGTGGGAAGTAAGGTTAGACAAAAGGACAATACTCTCCTCGATGTTGAAATTGGGAATCAAGATATCATCACAACGAGTTCCGCCCAAAATGACTCGGGTACTTTCGAATTCAACTTTAGAGATGAGCGATACCTGCCATTTGAATATGCCGGAGCGGTAGAAAGTGAATGGGAATTGTCACTTCCATCCAAAATAAGATCATTCAATTACGATACGATATCCGATGTCATCATTCATATGAATTATACCGCAAATACTGGAAATAGGCAGGAAGCAGAAGATCGTATTTTGGATAAGATTAAGGCGTTTACCGAACCCGGAATGCTTTATGGAATTAATCTCAAACATGATTATCCGAATGAATGGCATCAGTTGAAAAGGAATGGCGGAATAGACCTGTCATTGGAAAAATCACGATTACCTTACTTTGTACAGAGCCTTCAGCTAAAAGTCACCCATGTCAGCTTTATTACAAAAAAGGTGGAAGATGTGGAATCATTCAAATTGATAGTTCACGGTATGGATGTAACATTAAGTTTGAAGACTTTAGAAAACAATAAGACGAAATTCTTACAGGGCGACATCAAGAATGACGAAGTAAACCAACAAATTGACTTTGGTAAGACATTAAGGATTTCCGCTGCAGCAGATGATTTGGAGAAGTTGGAAGAATTGTTTTTGGTGGTGAGGTGTGGTGTTGCGTAATCCAAATGATACCCAAAAGAATTCTTTTTCCAATCTGGAAAGATAGTGGCAAGAAGATTAAGCCAATGGTTGTAAAAAACTATAGATATCAAAACATCTAGTATCCCCTATCTTAATTTGAAATAGAATCGGGACAAATTGAAACATAGACCGAATCGCGCGAAATGATTTTCGCTCGATTAACCTAGACACTGTTATAACTACACCTTTCCTTATCCGTTCCTCTGTATTCATTCTTAAGCTGCGCGAGCGTCTTTAAATATCCTTTTGACAAAATGGCCTTCCAAGAATCGAGTATTTTTTCCAGATCGGTTTTACTCGTTCGTTCAGCGTGACATGCCCGGTTTCTGATGTTCTTAATTTGATATGCCAAGTTCAGGAAGTCCTTATAATCAGTATCTGATTTGAAAGGATGATATCCTTTAGCCAAAACGGTCTCCTTGAACCCGGAAATCTGACCACCCATTGTAGGACTGACCCACATATCATTCAGGGGCTGATTAAAATCGATGGAGAATTTTCCACCCAATCTTACTTGGGCATTTTTGCCTGGTTCATATTCGTAATAATAAAGTGGCAGATTGATTTCAAGTTGCTTTCGCACCCAATGGACAATAGAATATGAAAGTTCTCATTCAAATGACTTTCCGAACGGGAGAATGAACGGTGAGTAGTCAAAGTCCAAAGTTTCCAAGCTCTGGATCAATTTCAATCCCTGATCTAAAAACAATCTTGTATCTTTTTCAATCAAGAATTGATTTTCTTGAACTAGCTCCTCAAATGATTTTTCCTTAACTCCTTTACCTACTTTAAAAAGCTGCGAAAAGCTGCTTTTTTTGGGGCTTACTTCGACAGTTTTGGCCTTTTTACTTGATTTTTTGTAGTCGTTGTAACTATCCGAGGAGTCTTCAACTATGCCTCCGGGAAAATCAATCGAGTGCATACTACTTTCCCGAATTTCGAAACCGAAGCCAGGCTGCCTCGGATTGATGCTTTTTACAATTTCAATCCCTGAGTAAAACAACCCCAACTCAATTTCCTTATCTGTTGATGCCTTTGTTGCATGTTTTCCTGCTTTTGAGGGCCAAGGGCTACCATAGGACCTAGTGGCCAAATTTGAAATCTTCGCACTTAAGTCAACCAGTGCACTGCCAAAGGCTCGGTCCAAGCCAACTTTTGCATATTTGAAAGGTGCATATAACAGATCAGCCAATCTTTCTTTTGGAAGCTCGTTTGCAGCACGGATAAGCCAGGCGATTTGCCTATTGATAAGCGTGCCAGAGGATGGCATCCAATAAAAGAACGGTAGTCCCAGATCAGGCGTGAAGACGATCGCCGGCAATTTGGCAAAAGGTATGTCCAAATATTCCGCGATAAAAAGAGCCGTTAGCGAAGGGTCAAAAGTTTGGTGAATCTTTCCTGGATTTGCCAACTCATTCAAACCCCAATTATCTTTAAAAAATCGATTATCTTTCTTTTCTGCCCAATACATCCAAGATTGGGGGGGATCCGCCAAAGCTGTGAAAAGAAGATTTTTCCCTGATTCCCGGTGCCACCTATCAAAACTCCCTCCTACTTCCCTGTCAAACTCAGCGTCCGACCTAGGATCGTGCAAAAGAATCGCGAACATTTTGAAATCGACTTTTAGATGATGATTCAAGTAGCGATCATCTCCGTTTGCAATAGCCTCAAAAAGCTTATAACTATTTATTGGCAAGCCCATGACAAAATTTTGATTTTGAGAACCTAATGGAAAAACCAAGATACCAAAAATCTCCAAAATCTAATCCCGATGCTGGACTCCGTACTCCCGAAGCTTTTTTCTCAAGGTATCCCTCGTGCAACCGAGGATGGAGGCCAACTCCACCATGGAATCCGAACCGTCTCCGTAGATTTTGAGGATGTGTCTTTTCTCAACTTCGGACAATGACCTCGGGTCGGATCTATTTTCCCTGATCCGCGTTGGTAAATCCTCCAGCCTTATCTCGTCATCACAAAATGTATAAAATTGGATAAAAAGGTTTTCCAATTCCCGGATATTGCCCCGATATGCATAGGATCGTAGTTTTTTCATTGCCTCAGAGCCGATTTTGAGTTTTTTCTTCCTCGGAAACCTCGAGAGCAGGTGCGCATTGAAATAATGTATCATCTCTTCTATTTCGTCCCCTCCCCTGTCCCGGAGTGCTGGTAAATACAAGGTGGTTACAGATAGCCTGAAAAACAAATCCCATCGAAATTTCTCCGTTTCACACATTTCTTCGAGGTTTCGATTGGTCGCAGCGATAAACCTGACGTCGACATCTACTTCCTTTATTGAACCGACGGGCTGAATTGTCTTTTCCTGTAATACACGCAACAGTGAAACCTGCATCTTCGGTGAAATGTCCCCAATCTCATCCAAAAACACAGTGCCCCCTTTGGCCATCTCAATTATTCCCTTTCTCTTCTCATTTGCTCCGGTGAATGCCCCTTTCTCATAGCCGAAAAGCTCACTACGTAGCAACTCATCCGAAAATGCGGCACAGTTTACAGCATGAAATGGTTTGTCTTTGCGACTAGATTGATCATGAATGAACCGGGCAAGGTTTTCCTTCCCTGTTCCATTCTCTCCCAAGATCAATGCCCCCACAAGATCAGTTTTAGCAATTTTGGATGCCAATTCATATATGGGTTCAAGGCTCTTCGTGATTTTGATTCCCTTTCCGACGTTCTGCCGACTGTCGTCAACCAGTCTCTCTGCAACAGTAACATTGGCGGGAAACAAATCAGACTCTACGTTTATATAGATCCTCTCTGGCTTTCCGTCGTCGGTATGCTTCCCCTGTCTTGTTTGGAACAACCGCACGTTTTTACGATAAGTCGTTCCGAGCAAATACCAAGCGGTCTGCATGGCTGGAGTGCCAGGACTTATAAAAACCTCTATCTCATCTTGCGCAAATTCGGCAAATAGAGGGTTCAATTTGGAAAGAATCTCCGCGACGCTGATCACGTCGACGATCCGTATCGACCTTCCCTCAATGTCCCTTCCAGGGAAATCTTCCCGTAAATCCGATAACAGTTTTTTGAAATTCCTCACATCCCGCTCTGCATCACTTCCATTGAGCAGGATATGTTTTTTGTAATTCGAATCAACCCAAAAATTGGTGTGTAACGTGTACGTTGGTCCTGAGGTAGAGGGAAATCGAACCTGCGAATCCTCAGAAGATTTTGTATAATCATTGCTGAAGGCATGCCAAGAGATGAGGATCTTCATAATTAGTATTTTGCGTGTTTTTAAATTTAACGCATATTTTTTATTCACCAATCAAGGTAATGAAATTTTTTAAATAATTGATTTTGAACGATTTAAAGTATTTACTATACAATGGAATGGTACTTGAAATATGGCTGGCACGCCGATTCTTCAAAACCCACAAGTAGCCATGAGAACAACAGCACAGTATCCCGAGATTAAGTTCAGCCTTCACGGAAGGACCAGACTTTCCCAAAGAGGAATCACAGAGGAGGCAGTACTCCAGGTAATCCGGTTTGGCGAAATCATCCACAAGCAAGGGTTGAAGTTTCACTACCTACCCAAATCCAAAGGAAAAGCACTTGGGAAAAAGGAACTTGAAGCTACCCGCGACCTTTTGGTGATCACCAACCGAAGCAGGACTGAAGTGATTACCTGTTACAAGCATCCTAAGGCGGTCCACGAAGTGAAGAAGAAGCCCAAAAGACTCTCAAAATAAACAATGCAGTAAATCCGCACAATTGAATCTGAAATTTGAAACAACAAAAGGAACAGCCATGATACAGCAAATGGAAAACCAAAAAGACCTATACCAAAACACCTTGGAAGACCCAAGATGGAAACGCCTTAGGCTACAAATACTCGATCGGGACCAACACCGATGCAGGTTTTGTGGGACACAGGTTGGCTTAGAGGTTCACCATCGCCAATACCATAGGAGTAAGGCTACAGGCGAATGGCTAAAATCATGGGAATACCACCCCTTCCTCTTGATTACGGTATGCAACTCCTGCCATTCATTGGGCCACCAACAGTTTCCCATTCCCACCAAAGAAATTTAATCAGTAAAAAGCTATGAGCATCTTCAGCAAACTTTTCGGAAAAAAGGCTCCCAACCCGGTCGAGCCACAATCTCAACACTTAACCCCTTCTGAGCCAATGGTCGCCAAGGTTCCGTTCATCGACAAATCCCTGTTCACTGAGGACAGGGACCCCAGTGAACTTTTTCCAAGCCAGGATTCGCAGGCCCACAAAACACCCAAGAAAAGTGTTCTGGAAGATCTCAAGTCCAGAAACTATTATAACATGGGCTTACGGGATGGGTTGGAGGATCACAACTTTGAAGTCATGGATCAGAATGTCAATCTGATCGCATGTGACTTCAAGGAGGTTTATGCACAGGCGATTCAGGAAATCGATGAGCACCTGTTGAAAATCGAAAAAGTCCTGAATCCGATGTTCCAGCAGCAGATGCCCCATGAGTATCGGGAAGTGAAGCTGCAAAAAGAAATGTTGGAGGAGCAAAAGCGTGACCTCAAGCAGCAATTCGATCTTGCGGCGGTCAGCGAAGGGTACATTGAGAAATCAGTGGAACAGTATAGGGCCGGATTCAGAAAAGGCTTCAATCTATGGATAAACGAGAATCTGTTGTTCAAACCCACTAAAACAAATTAATCATGCTACTTAAAATATTCTCGACATTGTTCAATTACAACTATCAAGTCGTGAGGTTACAGACTACGGTCAGTAAACAGAAAATCGTGACCCTGGGAACCTTGGTGATGATACCCGTGAGCCTTTGGTTTGTGTCTGGGTTTTATTTGGCAAGCAATCTGTACGAGGTTCCACTTTGGAAGGCTTGTATCATCGGGTCGTTGATGGCAATTGCAATCCTGATCATTGACAGAGCATTCATTGTTCTGGCGAAGGACAATGGAGGGAGTGAAATTAGAAATTTCAGACTTTTCATTGCGATAATTTCCACCATTCTGGGGTCACTTGCATTGGACCTAATCGTGTTTTCGGGAGATCTGGAAGAATACAGAGCTAAAAAGCTAACGGAACTTAGGGAAGAGAAGAAAAAGCAATTTTTTGACGAGAACAGCACCGAATTGAAGAGATACTTCATGGAACGTGAACAAGCCCGCATGTCTTTAGAAGATGCTGACTCTGATCTTGTCTCTGAAATTGATGGCAGCAAAGGAACAAAAAAATACGGCGAAGGTCCGGCCGCAAAGGAAAAAAGGAGAAGACTTAAGACAGCAGAGCTCAACTTTGCCAAAATGGACTCGGTCTATTTATCTGAATTCCACAGACTGGAAACTGAAGCCGATTCTGTTGCAACTACCTCGATTGTAAAAGAAAACGGTGCCGTACTTAGCAAAATTAAAGACCTGCACTACTTTGCCTTTAGCGATATGTTCAGCGGCTTTTATTACCTCGTGATTTGTGCTTTCTTCTTCTGCCTGGAGTTTTTCCCTTTTAAATACAAATCCAAGACAGCTGAAAGCCTATTTGAAAAAATGCTTTATGCGGAAGAAAAAATTGGTGAAAGTAGACTACAAACCCAAATGGCCCAACGGGAGGAAATCCTTCTCCAGGACGGCCTTTTCGGCCCACGGGCAGAAAGGTTAAGGCAACTCGCAGGTAATCACAGTAACATTCGGAAAATCGGATGACCCCGCCAAAAATTAATCAATAACAAACGTCGAAAGAAAATGAAAAGTCAAGAATCGAATTTGGAATCAATAGACTCCAAAAACACGAAGAAACAGACCTTTTACCATTTGGTATTAGATCGCAGCGGAAGCATGGATTCTTGTTGGTTAGAGGCTTGCCAGGTAATCAATCAACAGTTACACGACATGAGGCGCATCCAATTTGAGAATCCGGATTCGGAAATCCTTTTTTCCTATTGTGTATTCAACCACGAACTTCAATTCCCAAAAGACTTGATGAATGTAGAAAATGCCCAGGTTGATTGGGATAATACGTTCCCCGAGGGGATGACTTCCCTTTATGACGCAATTGGGCAAAGCGTCCATTTCGTAAAGGAAAGAGCCGGCGCAGCACTGGAATCTGCAGGATCCGATGTGATTATGTTGATCCTCACAGATGGATATGAGAATTCGTCTCAGAAGTATTCTGGAACGGATGTAAAAGAAATAATCGAAACGTTTGAGAAATCAGAAAAGTGGAACTTCATTTTCTTGGGCGCTGGATTGGATGTCAAGCAGGTAACGTGGGAACTTGACAGGGGTAATAAGAACTCCTTTAGCTTTGAAAAACAACACATTTACCATACCTTCCAATTACTTAACTTAGAGTTTGAGGATTTTATAAAGTCCAAATCGGGTCCGCAAAAAAAGCGAAGTTTCTTCGCAAATGAGGAAGACACGGGAACGGGCCCGATAGCGCCAGCGGATTGGAATTTTTAAATGAGAAAGAAGACCCGCAGCTTGGTAAGACAGCAATAGCATAAGGCAAGCTATCCAACCCGCTTACATTGAATAATGAAAAATTGGGCTTTTAAATGCCCCAAAAATAAATTTATAGGCAATTAATTTTCCTTTTTTCAAATACTCAACTAAATTGAGGTGACCTTGAAGCGAATCAAAAAGGGAACAAAAAATAAGGGAACAAGACACACATATGCGTTACTTTCATCATTTAGGCCTTGACAATTTTAGGCTCTTCTCCAAGCTCACCACTTTTTCGCTTGCCCCCATTACAATCATTACAGGCACCAACAACTCCGGAAAAAGCTCCCTGATCAAATCGCTTCAGCTTTTCAACAACAGTGTACAGGAAACGAAGGGCATCACAAAGCTGAGTTTCGCGAATGGCAGGCACAACCTGGGCACTTTTCGCAATGTGCTCAACAAAAATCGTGGAAATCAAAACCAATTAACCTTTGAGTTTGATTTCCATCTTCCTCAAATTGACCAAAGAGCATTCCTATCGCTGACCTATGAAGCGATAAACAAAAGTTCAGAATCCGGCACCCTCGTTTCATACCGTGTTTTCCTTGAAAGCGGGGAAACTATCTTAAAGTGTGTCCTTAAGGGGTATGACGAACATCGAAACAGCTACTATTTCAATATGGAGAAGGTTTTTCAGCTTCTTTTGGAAAAATTTGATGACAAGTATTTGGCGGAAACAAGGACCTTGATAGCTGACCTTGAGGATTGGGGTTCGGATGAATCATTGATATACCAAAGGGGGGGAGCCGAAAACCTTAATTTCAACAACTATTCTATTTTTAAGCTGTTTAAATATAAACATACCTTTGGCTCCATTTACCCAGATGATTCACTGTTTTTCCATCCAGACATGTTTGACGGAGAGTCATTTTACCTTAAGGGTATTGAAGACCCCGAATTGAAGAAAAAAATAGAGGAGAAAATTGTCTCCAGTTTCCAAGACGGGGTTAGCGTTGAATTTGACGAAGGGACTGGAGATTACATTTTTTCGACTTTGGGCTGGGCCTTAGGTTATTGGAAAACGAGTATTGAAATGGGATTTCCAAAGTCGGCGATAGTGAATGGGTGGTCGGCTTTGATGGAGTATATCTTAACCAAATACATTCCTCACCTTCATAAGGCGATAGTTGATTTCGATAATCGGTTTCATTCGATCAATTCACTGTCCTCCCTGCGGGCAAACACCTCAAGGATGTATTCCAATGCCTCCGATATAGTAGAAATCAACAGCTTGATTTTGGAGTTTTCCCAATTGAACATTCCGGATGGGGACCAAATCCTGGAATTCATCAAGGAACAACTAATTTTGTTTGATATAGGGGATGATATAGATATCAAGAGACATCAAGGGGTGGCATCAGAAATCAGCATCGTAAAAAACGGTGAGAAGACCCTGCTAGCGGATTTGGGTTATGGCTTCTCCCAATTCCTCCCTTTGATCATCAAGGTGGCGATCATTGCCTACAATAAACGTTACCATGTCGATGGGACGGTCAATTATTACACCTATCCACCAAGCATGCTTTTGCTCGAGGAACCGGAAAGCAACCTGCATCCCTCTAACCAATCCAAATTGGCAGAGTTTGTTTTCGCCGCGGCAGCCAAGTTCAATATTCAGTTTTTGATCGAAACCCACAGTGAATACATGATCAGAAATTTTCAGTTTATGGTGGCATCCAAACGGTTAGGGACCGAGGATGTGACGATCTACTATTTCAACAAACCGGATACTGCTGAGTATGAATCTTCTCCCTTTAGGAAAATCGATATTCTTCCCGGTGGGCGTTTATCAGGGGAATTTGGAACCGGATTCTTTGATGAAACACCGAGGCTTTTGTCTGAACTCTTTAATTCAAACTTTAACTGATGGCACTTCCGATAGAGACTTTTTTGGATGACATTAGGGCGGAAGACTTGGACCAGTCTTTTTTTTCCTCAATAAGTGAGATAAACAGTCGGCTTATGAGGGACTATATTGATTTCAATGAAGTGGTGCAGAACGGGTACGTCACCTATATCGCCAACAATCCGGTTCAAACAGAAAACCTCTCCCAGTCTTTGTTCAAAAGACTCATTATCAACAAGTTTTTTGATGGAAGCAATCAAATAAAGATTATCAAGGGAGAAGATGGAAACAATGAGCTGAAAAACAGTACAGAGAATAGCCTTTTCACGTTGAAAGTTACGAGTAGACCAGAAATCTCCGTGTCTCCTTTACCTTCTTGGTCTATCCAGGAATTCCCTAAAGACTGGAAAAAAATCTCCAAATATTATCAGCAGCAATATATAGCAGGTGGTCCCAATCCTACCTTCACAAGCTGGAAAGGTCTCGAATTAAATAGATTCAAGATAGAATCAATCGTGTTAATGGATCGGTATATTTTCGAATCTAGAAGGGATGGCATAATCAGTTTGATTAGACTTTTGGAAGGGTTGATTGATGAAAACCGAAAATCACACATTATTCATCTCAATATCGTTTCCATAATCAAGGGTGAGTTGAAAGACAAAAGTGAATATGCAGATGGATTGCATCGCGAGGTCTTGAAGGCTCTACACCTCAAATGGCCAAATCTTTCACTTTCGATTCATTTTCTGGCTCCTAAATATTTTCACCACAGGTATCTTCTGACTGATTTCTATTATATCACAGCAGACTATGGTTTTTCCCTATATAATGAATATGGGCTCAAAAAAACCAAGGCATCCAATCTCATCAGCTATCACCCAATTTCAAATAAAAATGCCTCCAGCATGTATCTGAATTTCTTGTCGCAAATCAAGAATTTTATTGAAAACGGTGACTTAGTCGAAAACGTCGGGGAAAAAGACTGCCGGCTTTTCAGGGTACTTAAGAGGGACCATGACCTAGGCACACGCGTGGTTTAGTTCGACTTTCCCCATTTGACAGTCCTATTTTTCATTCCCATTTCTAATTGGATTGACGATTTCAAAAATCCTCTGATTCAGTTTAACGACCTGTTCATCGATGATTTCCAATTTCTCATTCAATTCTGTCAATGACTCCTTCAATCCTTCAATGAGGCTTGATTTTTCCCTGCATCGTTCCAGGAAAGCTTGATATTCTTTGGCTCTTTTTTCCTTTAAAATATTCAGCATTTCTTCTTCAGATAAGATGCCGATTTCCGAAAGTTTGTCAAAAATGAGCTTCAAATCCGGAAAATCAGACATCAGCCCCAAATCATATTTAGGTGCGTCGGCTTCCGAAAGGTCGATTTTGGCAAGCATTATCTGCTGTTCGAATTCGACCCGCTGAGCCTTTAGTTTTTCCAGTTCAACCTTGAGCTTTCCGAAATCATTAAACTTTTTTGAGGCAAGTTGGAACGCCTCGGGATGTAATATTTCAATAACTCTAAATGCCTCTTCCTCTGAGTATCCAATCGCCAAAATCTTATGGAATCTTGTCTGCAAGTCTCCATCAAAGAAGTGGAACCGGTTAATTTCCATGAATTCTATCCCCTCGGAATCGGTCTCGGTATCTCTTACCTCCGGATCCAAGATAAGGTATAAGTTATCATCTTCCTCTTCTGCATAAGGCCCAGGACGGGATGTAATGCCTGGTCTTACAATCCCTTCTTTATCCAATTCCTCTGTATTGAAACCTTGAAAGAAATAATGCCAATCCCAGTCAGTATTGAAAATCCCGTTTTCAAGGTGGTTTCCGACGTTGTCCAGAATAATTCCAAAAGACTTGGACTGATGCGGCCGGGTACTCCTCCCAATTTGTTGCAGGTATTTTGAAAGGGATCTCGTAGGTCTCGCCAACTGTACAAACTCTATATCCGGGCAATCAAAACCTTCCGAAAAAATATCAACGTTGCAGAGCACCTTGATTGCCCCCTTTTTGAACTTGGCGATTATTTCCTTTCGCAGTTCGGGCTGGGTGTCCGCGTCTATATGTTCGGCCGGAATTCCTGCGGCACAATATGCTTCCTTCACAAACTGGCTGTGGTGCTTGGTGACACAGTATACAATACCTTTCTTGCCAAAAGCCAATTCCTGATATGTCCTTACAAGGACGTTTCTGCTTTTCTCGGTGTCAAGAAATTCGGAAAGCTCGTTTTCACGATAATCTCCTCCCCGCATTCCAACCAGAGAAAGAAATTTTCTTTTCTCTTTTACAGCATAGTACTTCAGTGGTGAAAGGTAACCATCGGCAATAAAAGCATTGATTGAAGGAGAGGTTACCAGCTTATCAAAAAGAGAAGTAAACCCTTCACCCGTAAGTCGGTATGGTGTGGCAGTTACTCCCAAAAAATACGCTTCAGGAAATCTTTTCCACAAGTCCAAATAAGTCTCCGCGGTTGCATGATGGGCTTCGTCTATAATAACCAGTGTGGGTTTTCTGGGTAAGGTCCGGTTCTTCAGCGTCTGGATCGAGGCAATTTGAATTGGTATTCTCGGCTCTTCTTGATATCCGTTTTTTATGATGCCCGCTCCAAGCTGATAGTTTTTGCTAAGCGTGTCCCTGATCTGTAAAACAAGTTCTTCCCGGTGAACCACGAGCAGCACCCTTTTGATATCATCTTTGGTAGATGCAATGAAAAACTCCCGGACAATGCTGCAAAACAACCTCGTTTTTCCCGTACCTGTGGGCATCTGCAGGAGTATATTGCGATGGCCATCCTGCCAAAACCGATAAATTTCCATTTTCGATTGGATCTGGTACGGCCTAAGGTCAGTATTGATCAAATATGGTACGATGGTGTTTTTTTGATCTAAGTATGCGTCAAGGTCAAACTCTAAGTCGTTTTCATCTCTCAATATTCTTTTGATTTTTAGCGAAAGTACCTTACCCATATCCGATTCCGCGAAAGGATAGTTCAGGTTAGGACCATTCGGCAAGAAATGCTTGTCCCCGCTCTTTCCCATAATGCTGACGCTATCTTCACCTATGCTGAGCACATTGAAATTGCGCACCTGATTTTCCTTGTAGAGATACAACATGCTCCACTCAGCATGAAGTGTCTGGTTTCCTGGATGGTATTCCTTTACAAAAAGTGTTACCTCTGTATTCTCCGGCGCGTCAAATTTCTTTTGTGTCCAATAATATCCTCCGAGCTTGTGTTCCACCCGAGTAGTGTTATCGGAATGTTTTCTGATAAAAAATGTCTGGTGCCCCTTCATCTCAATGTTTTTGGTTGATTTAAGATACTTACTACTTTACCTACATACAAGCTCGCATATGTGCCAATTAAAACAAACGTTTAATTTCCAAAGAATTGTTGGAAGTACACAAACCTTACCACAGTAAAAATGTAAGGAACCCAAAGTATGGTTTTTACACCTGCGATCTTAAAGGAAAACTCGAACAAAAAATAAAAAATTAGAATTACTCAAACACTTTTGATGAAAAATGGTATCTTTCAACTATTCTTTAATTTAATTTTTCTACCAGATGGAGATTCCAAAGTACTTTATCCAAAACAGTGTCAGTAGCAGTAACACTGGGCGACCAAATGAATTCAGATTCGAAAGTCGAAATGATTCAGCAAGCAAATTCGTGAAGGGGCGTATTCGACCTGAGGGCGATACAATAAGGATCGACGTTATCAGCTCTAATTATGAACCAAATTATCTAAGGAGGAAACTCAAAAACAAATTTCACCATGAACAAATCGTCGACATCAAGATGATCGACTACGAATTCAATGATGGGAATCAGATTTTTTTTGATCGCGACCAGATCGACTACATACCTGTCCTTAACCAAGGCGAAATTTACGAGATCTCCAGCGGAACCTGTCCCCTGTACTTCAAGGACGGATACGTCTCCTGTAACGAAACCTACCCACTAGAGAATGACATCGAGGTTATCTATATTGGGGACGATGCGTCAAATTGTATAGATCCTATCGGTCGAGTCGGCCGCGAAAGAAAAGCATATGAAATTTTTGAATTTGTAAGAATCTTGTAGTATGAAATTCAATCATTTGATTTTACTTCTCGGTGTCCTGATGACATCCTGCTTTGTGAAACCCCGTCTCACAAACAGCAAACAAGGGAAATATGCAATAAATAACCGTTATAAAGCCCCGATTGACTCTCCGACCATCGACAATATTTTTGAGCTGAATGTGGGCATTTTGCCAATTCCTCCAACGACAGTCCCCGTGGCAGAGCGACCCAAGACTTTTTTTGACCTGCGCGATTCGATTCCCCATGTGTATTTAAAAATTATTGGAGAGAAAACTGGTGATTCAATCCCTCTTTTTCTTGAAGCTATCAAGGCCGAGCTTAGCAAACCTGGCCCCCCAAGGCCTGGACCGACAAGTATCGATGCCATCTCTGATAAGGTCACCGTTCGCCTTTTGATTTCCACGGTCAAGCGGTTGTACAATGATCCTGAACTCCTTCATGACAACAAGAGATTGGATTATTTGCATACCAAGATTTCTATCAAGGGTACAAACTTCAAAATCTATTCAATAGACAAACTTGAAAATGAGTTTGAAACAATTGATTTGGGTACGCTGAGTAGGAAGACTGACGTGACATTTGAGACTGGGCTTACCGGCGAGATTGGAAAGGAGATCTCCGTTGCCCGTACCAACTCGGACAATTCCAATAGTGATGTTCTTAGTTCTGGTACTGATACCGTAACACTGTATGATTCAGACGGAAACCCGGTCAAAGTCACATCAAATTCCAGTAAGACAAACACTACAGGAGGAAGATCCAATAACACCGATGTAAAAGCGGGAGCCAAAGCGAGTGTGAAAGCTGAAATGAACATGATTGCCAAACAGACACTCGAAGAAGCGGCAAACTTGAAACAGAAAAGAGCAAAAACTACATTCTCATTCAACCAAGAGTCACTCACCGTAAGTCAACGTGGTGCACTTCTGAGAGACATATCAGATAATGTCTTTGTAACCCTTACACTAACCCATGACAAGACCGCAAAGGTCACGAAGGCAAATTCCTTCGCCTTATTTATGGACCTTTATGACAAGGAAGGCAAGGTCAATTTGCCAAAGTCCATTGGCTACGAAGTGGAAAGGAAACAATACTTCCCGTGCGGTACCAATTCATTGGCTTTAAATTATGAATTCGAAGGGGTGATCAGAGGCATAATGAACAAGAGAATAGGCAATAATGCAGGAGAGTTTGACGACAAAGTGGTTTATTTTCCAATAGAAGGAAAACCAAAGTCCATTTCGATTGATTTGGACGACTTTTGTACCAGGGTCTACGAGTTTGTGATGACTTCAGGTAAAGAGGAATACACCCTGTACAATGGGGGACAAAAGGTTTACATCGACGAAAAAATGGCATATGAATTTCTGATCTGGTTTTATGAAGCGTTGAACACAAAGGATATCAGCTTTTTCAACCAAAATCTAAAAAACGGTTCGGCTTACAGTTTTGAACTTTATAAATCATCTAGTGAGAAGATCGAACTTTTCCGGGCCAGTTTTTCCGAAGATGACCATGAAAAACTTGCAAATGGAAGTTTCCGAATTAGGCCAATAAACTAACTTTTTGCCTATTATAGACAAATTAGTTCCGCCATTTTCGCTTATTTTCCTATCTTGCTCATCGGTCAAACTGAGGTAAACACAAGGCCATTTGGCGGGGCATCGGTGATTTTCATAGCCCCGTGGGACTCAGGCTTTTGATCCTTTCCCAACGCGCGGGCCACCAAACCCCACCACATTTCGAACCTATTGGACAATGGTCAGATCGATCAAGACAGTACATACCTCCAGGACAATCATGTTCACGGAATTTTCCGTAGTAATGGATTATGCTTTGGAAAAAGGAAACTTCCTTGAGGCATTAGAACTCAATGTGTTCAGCAAAAAATCAGGATCGAGCCTGCAAAAGACTTCAAATTATTTGAAAACTCTTTACGGATTCGATCCAAAAGACAAGTCGTTTTCATCACTTTGCCTTTTTTGGTCTCAGTGTAACTTGTTTGAACGCAGGTTAATCACGGTACTCTATGCTCTGTTGCGGGATGACCTTCTTTCGCAGAGTGTGCAAGTGATTCAGACCGCCCCTTTAGGAAGTAAAGTGTCTATTGAATCCATCGAAGATAACATCGATTCCAATCATCCAAACCGGTACTCTCCAAAGACCCGCAAGTCACTCGCCCAAAATTTAGCCAGTTCTTGGAAGCAAGCTGGTTTTATCGAAGGAAAAACCAAGAACATCCGCGTTCAGCCAGAGATTACCTACAGAGTAGCTGCATTTGCATTTTTCCAAGCATACCTGTCGGGTGATAGAGGCGATTTCATCCTTAAAAGCCCCTCCGTAAAGGCGTTGGGTTTAAATGAGAGTGGTTTACGTGACCTCGCCATTGAAGCGGCCAAGCAGGATCTTTTGCAGTATCAATATGGAGGGAATGTCACCTCGTTCGCTTTCCCTCAACTCCTGAGCAAACTTCAAATCCAAGTCTAAGCCATGCTATCCAAAGTCGATCAACTCATCCATGAATTTGACAAGGTGGTCAATGAACCTTGGACCTCCACGCTTTCTGGGCAGGAAAGAATCTGGTTTTTGGTCTATGATCCGGCAGATCAGCGAAAGGTAAGCCTGAGAATCGGAGAATTTGAAACCTCCACGATCCGTGCTAATAAGAAGTGGCAGTCTATCTCGTTCAAGACCTGTTTCCCCGAATGGATGAGCAGCCATGATTATAGGGATGAATATTTCTCCAATCCGGAATACATTGTAGATCAGTTGGAAGCAGAATTCATTCCTTTTGCCATCAAGTTTCTCAAGAAGCGACTGGCAACCTTGGATCAGGACCAGGATACGCTGGTGGCACTGCTGGATGTTTCATCCCTATTTGGATTTGCTAGGCTTTCTGAAATACTCAAAAACTGTGACAGAGACTTCAAGGGAAGGCTATTGATATTCTTTCCAGGAGAATTCGAACAAAATCAATATCGACTGCTGGATGCCCGCGATGGATGGGATTATCTGGCAAGACCCATTACCATTTAAACTACTGTTGTAAATGAAGAATAAGGACCTTTTTAATTTAAATCCCACCGAGATCAACCTGAAAAATGATGGGGTTGCAAAGATCAAGACACTAACCGAGGTGGAGGATCTTTCTGTAGCAGAGTACGAATTGAGAACTTTTGTCTGTGAAGGGGAATACCACGATGGTTTGAAAAAGATTTTTCAAAACTACCTCACCTACTTTGAAAAAGACATCAAAGACTCTCCTGCTTTTTGGGTTTCAGGTTTCTACGGTTCGGGTAAATCCCACTTGGTCAAAATGGCCAGTTACCTCTGGGAAGATTTTCAATTCCCCAACGGCTCTACAGCCAGAACCATCAAACCACTCCCTACCGAAATCAAAGATCTTCTCACGGAGATAGATCGAAAGCAGAAAATCTACGGAAAGCTTTCTGTCTCCGGTACACTGAGAGACTTCCCTTCCAAGGATATACGTTACTCTTTCCTTCAGATTTTATTGAGCGCGCTCGAACTTCCTCAGCAATACCACCATTTCAAATTTGTCCATTGGACCATGGAAGAAGGTATCTATGACTCACTGAAGCAGAAAATTGAGAGTCAAGGCAGATCCTTCCGAAGAGAGGTGGAAAACCTGTTCGTTTCAACCGCTTTGGCAAAGGCCCTTCTTGAGTTAAAGCCTGACTTTGCCAGTTCTGAAGCTCAGGTTCGGGAGATATTCAGGGCTCAATATCCACGGGTTGAATCCATCGGAAGAGATGAGTTTGTTAGAACCATCAAAGAGGAGATTCTGCCCCTGAAGTTTGGGGATAAGATTCCATGTACGCTGATTGTACTCGATGAGGTGCAGCAGTTCATTGCCACCGATGCAGATTTGGCTTTTGACGTTCAGCTCTTGGCTGAAGATCTTTGCTCCAGATTCGATGGTAGATTTTTGTTGGTCGGTACCGGTCAAAATGCCTTGCAGGATACTCCTATTCTTCAAAAATTGATGGCCCGATTCCGAGTTCCGATTCAATTGACTGACACTGATATTCAAAAGGTAATCCGTAAGACGATTCTTGAAAAGAAGGCCTCAGCAGTAAAGGAAATTCAGAACAAGCTGGAGTATGCATCCGGGGAAATTTCCAGAAATCTGGCCGGAACAGACTTCGGATTTGTCACTGAGGACAAGGATGTGCTTGTAGCTGATTATCCCATACTCCCTTCTACCAGAAAGTTTTGGAATAAAATCCTTAAAGTGATTGATACAGCAGGAACTACCGGAATGCTGCGCAATCAACTACGTACCATTGATGAAAGTTTGAAGTCGGTGGCCGAATCTGAGGTAGGGCGTATTGTCCCCTCTGACTTTATTTTCAATCAAAACGAGACCCAACTGATTCAGTCCGGCCTGTTGCTCTCGGATACTTTCAACCTCATTCAAAGTAAAAAAGCAGAAGGTGGCGATGGACTGTTGGAAGGGAGAATTCTCAGTGCGGTTTTCCTAATTGAGAAGCTTACGAATGAGGTCCGCAATACAGGATTGAAATCCAATGAAGCCCATATCGCAGAGCTTCTGATTGATGACTTGAACTCCAATTCGGACACCTTCCGAACCAAGGTTAAGGAGCTTATCAAAAAGCTGGTGGAGGAAAAAGTCCTGATGCCGATCGAGGATGAATACCGCTTGCAAACCAAAGTCGGTGCGGAATGGGAACAGGAATTCAGAAAGCATCATACCAAAATCGCCAACTCAGGCGAAGACCAAATTCAAAACCTGAGGAAAGAGCGGATTCTGGCCTTTTTCAAGGAAAGGACAAAGACTGTGATCATTTCGCATGGGGTATCTAAAATGACCAGACCTTTCGAACTCTGGGATAAGGACACAGCGCCCAATCAGGAGGATAAGCTTCACCTGTGGATCAAAGACGGCTGGTACACCAATGAGTCAGTGCTGATGTCAGAAATCCGTGCCGAAGGAAATGATTCTCCGCTAGCCTTTGCTTATGTGGCCAAGCAGCGGGACATGGATCTCAGAACTGCCATCCTCAACTATTTGGCAGCAAAGCAAACCGTGGACACCATGGGTCTTCCTACCACACTCGAAGGCCAACAGGCCAAGAAGAGTATGGAAACCCGAAAGGGCATAGCTGACCAGAATATCCAAGAACTCATCGACAAAATCTGCAAGGAAGCCACTATCCTACTTGCTGGAGGAAATAAGATGGATGGGGGTTCGATCAAGGACAATATAGAATCGGCGCTTTACGCCATAGCAGACAGGCAGTTCTACGATTTCAAGAACAAAGCCGATTTTGCCAACTGGGGCAAAGCACTGACAAAGGCTATTGCCGGAAGTCCTGATGCTTTGGAAGCTATTGGATACCGTGGGGAGCCTGTAAACCATCCGGTTTCTCTGGGAATCCTAAACTTTCTTGGAAACCAAACCAAGACAGGAAAGGATATCCGGAATCATTTCAGTGTGGCACCTTACGGCTGGAGTCAGGATGCTATCGACACCATGCTGGTGATCTTGAAGCGATCAGAGCACTTGTCCTCCACAGAGAGCGATCTCAAAACCGGAAATATCAATCAGGCAAGTTTCAAAAAGGAAATCCACACCCTAACAGCTACGCAAAAGATTGCCATCAAAAAGCTGCTGCAGGAAGCTGGGATTCAATGCCCTCCCAATCAGGATATCTTCCCCTACTCCAACGATTACTTGGATAAGCTGAAAAGTCTGGCAGAACAGATTTCTGGCGATCCTCCCAAGCTCGAAAAGATCAACACTTCATTCCTGAAAGAAATTTCCAACAAAGAAGGCAATGAGCGCCTCTTGGACTTGCTCAACCACAAGGATGAACTGAGCGAAAAATTCAAGGAATGGACCAAGAAGGCGGAATTACTCAGAGATCGGGAACCGGACTGGAATACCCTTCAGGACCTTCGCGGATTCTGTCCCGAGAGTCCTGACTTCGGAATCATCATCAAAGAAATCGATGCGATCTGGGAAAATCGCCTGCTCTTCCAGGAACCTGACCCGATCAAACCTCTCCTTACCCAGCTCACTGAGAAACTGGGAACCAAGCTGGGCGAAGTGGTGGAAAAATACCTCTCTCAGAGACATGAACGAATGGAAGTGCTTCAGGAAAATGAATACTTCAAAAAGCTAAGTCCTGAGCAAAAACACGTGATCCTGACCAAAAACCAACTACTCACCAAGTACGAGGTCAAGATCAACGATGCCACCAATCTGGCAAACCAACTTCAGCGGATTTCCCTGGAAAACTGGAAAACCAAAATCTCTGCGCTACAGGGGCAATTTGATGCGGCACTGACTGAAGCCATCGAACTTACCGCTCCCAAGGCCAAGAGCTTCTACCTTCCCAAAGGCACCATCAACAATCAGGCTGAGCTGGATAAATACCTCGCTGACCTGAAGTCAGAATTGGAATCACTTTTACAGAACTCCTCCTCAATTATTTTGAAGTAATGGCTGTACTTAACTCCACCCAACGAAGCGCTTTGGAGAAAGCTATCAATCAGGCTAGAAAAAGCGCTGAGAAAGGCGCTATCAATGCCCTCAAATCCCTGGCTGTAGATCAAGCGGAGCCTTTCGGACACATGAGTGCTGAGCAGCGGATCTTAAGAAACAGACTGAGGCAAAAAGGAAGACTTCTGGGAGATACACTGGAGCAAACAGGAACACAATCCCTCCACAAGATATCCTATGAACTGGCCTATGAGACCTGGCATAAGATGCTTTTCGCGAAGTTTCTGGAGGTCAATCACCTCCTGATGCACCCAGATCTAGTGGCCGTAACCCTTTCTGATTGTGAGGAACTGGCAGCCGAAGAAGGTCATGCCAACAAGTGGGAAACCGCCATGCACTATGCCTCCCTGATGCTTCCTGCCATCTTCAGACCCAGTGACCCGGTGATGCAGGTTCACTTTGCCAGCAATGACCGGATCGAGCTGGAAGAGATCATCGTCTCCATCGAGGACAGCATCTTCCAAGCAGAGGATTCCTTGGGATGGGTGTATCAGTACTGGCAAAGTGAGGAGAAAAAGAGGATTGAAGAAGAAGAGAAAAGTGGTCAAAAAATAGATGGGGAAAGGCTTCCAGCAAAAACCCAACTCTTCACAGAAGACTACATGGTAGAATTCTTAATTGACAACTCCATCGGAGCTTGGTGGGTCAGCAGAAATCCTGGTGTAGAGCCTCCGGTGAAATTTGAATACCTCCGTCGCCTAGAAGATGGCACTCCTGCAGCAGGAAAATTCGAAGGATGGCCAGATAAGACTGCGCTACTCACTTGCCTGGATCCATGCATGGGTTCGGGACACTTTGTGGTATCACTCTTCTTGGTCTTGGTCAAGCTGCGCATGCAGGAGGAAAAACTAAGCAAAGACGAAGCGACTGATCGGGTAATCAAGGAAAACCTCCACGGACTGGAAATCGACCCTCGTTGTACCCAAATCGCAGCCTTTAACCTTGCCCTTACCGCATGGAAGTTCTGCGGGCATTACAAGGAACTACCCGAGATGAACCTAGCCTGTAGCGGAATCGCACCAAAGGGCAAAGAAGAGGATTGGGTAAAGTTAGTAGGAAAGGTACATCGCGATGATCAAGTCCGAATGGAAAATGGAATGCGGCAACTTTACCGCCATTTCCAATTGGCTCCTGAATTGGGTTCACTGCTGAACCCAAATATAATTAGACCAGACCTTCAAACAGCTGGATTCGAATTACTTAAACCTGTTTTAGAAAAAGCATTAGAATCTGAATCGGATTATGAACAGCTTGAAAGAGGTGTTATGGCTGCCGGAATTACAAAAGCTGGACAATTGCTCGCTAACCGATATACTCTACAGATAACCAATGTGCCATATTTAAGCCGCAGCAAACAGGATGAAAAAATGGCTGATTACCTAGAAAAATTCTTTTCAGAATCAAAAAGTGATTTAGCAACTGTCTTTTTGGAAAAAATGATCAGCTCTAATTGTCTGGGGGGATCAACTTGTGTTGTTATGCCTCAGAATTGGCTATTTACTACACCTTACAAAAAAATTCGGAAAAAGCTATTGGAATCAAAATCATGGAATCTCTTGGCTAAATTAGGCTCAAAGGCCTTTCAAACTCCAATGTGGGATTTTAATGTATTACTTCTTACTATAACGAATTTATCTCCTTCCCAACATCATAAATTTAATGGATTAGACGTTTCATCTTACCTAAAACCTGATTTAAAAGACACTGAACTAAAGACTGTCAAAATATCTCAAGTACTTCAGATTAATCAAAAAAACAATCCTGACTACAGAGTAATTCTAGAATCATTTCTAGAGAAAACCCTTTTAAGTGATTATAGCAATCATAGCTTAGGAGTGTCTTCTGGGGATTCCATAAGATTTTACAAAAAGATTTGGGAGATCTTCCCGTTGACTGAAGATTGGAGATTTATTCAAAGCACCGTTTCGAAAACCACATTTTTTGATGGTTGTGATAACATAATTCTATGGGAAAATGGAAATGGTGAGTTATATAAATTCGTCGTAAGCAAAATAGGTAAAGAAAGGGCTGGGTCTTGGTTAAGAGGACACAATGCTTGGGGAAAACCTGGCGTATTAGTTAGTTCAATGAGCAAATTACCTGTATGCCGCTACTTAGGTGGACTTTTCGATGAAAACACTGTTGTTATAACTCCGAAAGATACATCAAATTTAGAGGGCATTTGGTCTTTTTGTTCTTCAATTGAATTTTCCAAGGAAGTGCGAAAAGGGAACCAAAAATTGAATGTAAGAGGCGATTTGATCAAGATCCCATTTAATATTGAAGAATGGAATAATTTCGCAGACACCAACTATCCAATAGGTCTTCCAGATCCATATTCAGACGACCCAACCCAATGGCTATTCCATGGCCATCCGTTTTTCGGGGAAAACTCCTTGCAAGTTGCTCTCGCTCGAATGTTGGGATATCGATGGCCAGCAGAGTCGGATCCAGAAATGGAATTGGACCCAAGGGCAAGAGAATTTATCCAAGAGATTCAGGCATTTGATCACCTCAGTGATGCCGATGGAATCTTCTGTATACCCTCTGTGAATGGGGAAGCAGCTGGGGTAGATCGACTCCGGGATTACATTCAGACCGTTTGGGGCAAGGAATACGGAATTGACACGATCAGCAAGCTACTGGAACAGGAAGGTGCAAGTGCTAAGAACTTGGAAGCCTGGCTGCGGGATGAGTTTTTTGCTCAACACTGCAAGGTATTTAACAACCGTCCTTTTATCTGGCATATCTGGGACGGTCGCAAAGACGGCTTCTCTGTCTTGGTCAATTACCACAAGTTGACCAAGAGCAACCTGTCCAAGTTGATCTACACCTACCTCGGTGACTGGATTCGCATGTGCGAGGCCAAGAAGAAGTCCGGGGAAAGTGGTGCTGACGGTTTGCTCAGTGCAGCCTTGAAGCTGAAGGAATCACTGGAATTGATCCTGGAAGGGGAAAAGCCCTATGACATCTTTGTTCGCTGGAAGACCCTGGCAGAGCAGCCTATCGGTTGGGATCCTGACCTTAATGATGGAGTCCGCCTGAATATCCGTCCCTTTATGGAAGCGAATATTCTCCGCAAGAAACCCAATATCAAATGGGGCGTTGACCGCGGTAAAAACCCTCCCGGTGCACCTTGGGGAGAAGAACGCAATAATGACCTCCACTTGAGCTTGGAGGAGAAGAGGAAGGCGAGAACTGTTTAATAGTTGACTAAAACCATGTTTTATTATGAAAAATACAGACCATTTTTTCGAAGTTTTTAATAACTACAAAACCACTGAAACCTACAAAGAAAGGGAAGGACAAAAGGCAATTATTCCGATCTTCAGACAAATTTTGTCGGAGGCATTAACTATTGTTCCATTTACAAATCAAATCCTTACAGACTTGATTCAGATATTCAAGTACAATTGTTCGGACGAAACCTTTGACAAGAAGCTTGAAGCCCTTGTTCTGGATGAAGGAAAGAGGAAAGCTATCTTGGATGCAGCCACCGAGCATTATGTTCATGGATTTACGAATGCGGGTAAAACCGGTATTGTTGGGTTGACCGATCAAGAACTTCAGACGGTCCAGGAATTTCTTCTTAATGCTTTCAAAGTCAAATCAGTAGCACAAGCCAAACAATTGGTACGAGAGTATGAGGGTAAGAATGTTCCAAAAGTAAAAAGAGGGGTTTATTCCCCCTGGCTATTTTACATCAATCCTTCGCTGTTCCCTATTTTCAATAATTCCTATAAAAACTTTATCGAATGGTATGGTCTACCAAATGATTATGAAGGAATCATAGAGCCACTCCATAAGCTTAAATCACTGGTTGGAGAATCGGATTTTAGCCATATTGATCAGGTCGCCCATGCCTTCACTTCGGACGGAAAACTATTCCTGCCAAATACCTTGAACTTGAATGGTCGAAGTATCTATAAGATATCCCATGGTTCATTGATTTTCGACAAGAAATTTAACAACGAGGCTCTCATCAAAGTTGTCAACGAAAACAATTGGATAACTCTTAGTAGATATACAAGTAAGGGGCAAGGGGAAAAGTTTGCAAACGAACTCAAAATTGGAGACTATGTATACCTCTGTTATGGAGGAAATATTATCAAATGGGTAGGCAGGGTAAAATCAGGTGTCAAGGAGTTTGATGAATCAGTAGCAAATCTTTTTGGCTCCGACAAAGGGGATTGGTTTTACAGAGAAGTAGAGCCACTTTATTTCCCCAAACAAGAAAGCCTTATAGGGTTAAAAGATGAAAAGTCACAGATTATGCCCAGTGGCTATTCCACCTTCAAAAAAATAAACCCATCACAACTGGATTCAATAAATAAACTTCTTTTCCTCCCCTACTTCAATCTTACGGTGGTAGAAGACAGCACTACAGATGAAATAGAAGAAGAATTCGAAAACGAAATTGAGGAAATGGAAGAAAAACCCACAAGCAATCACCCGCTAAACTTGATTTTGTTTGGTCCTCCGGG
The DNA here is from genome assembly GCF_000330725.2 of Mariniradius saccharolyticus AK6. GTDB lineage: Bacteria > Bacteroidota > Bacteroidia > Cytophagales > Cyclobacteriaceae > Mariniradius > Mariniradius saccharolyticus. The sequence continues at coordinate 92,889 of NZ_AMZY02000008.1, forward strand.
AACAGGCAAGACCTATTCTACGATAGATATTTCCTTAAAAATTGTCGATGGCAAAGTGCCTGATTCAAGAATTGAGGCAAAAAAGAGGTTTGCGGCATTACAGACCCAAAAAAGGGTATTTTTCAATACTTTCCATCAAAATATGTCTTACGAGGATTTTATAGAGGGTATCAAACCTGTGCAGGCAGAAGATGAGGATTCCTTTCTAAAATATGAGGTCCAAGATGGATTGTTCATGCAGGCCTGTGTGGAAGCGACATACAATTTCTACATCAAGAACAACAAGTCAGACCAAATGGTAGAGCAATTAATGGACTTTAATGCTTTGTACGATTTGCTATTTGATGAGGTATCCGGAGGAAGGGTAAAAGAGATTAAAACTGTTTCCAATGCTATTTTAGAAATTAGCGTTACTGCTCAGGGAAATTTCGCAATTATTCACAAAGGAAGGGAAAGACCTTACACTGTATCCAAAGAAAGACTTTCAAAAATTTACGAAGTATATCCAGATCCTGATGCAATGAACAATATTCATGAGTGTATCAGAGGCGTAATTGGAGGAAGCAACTCTACAGCATATTGGGCTGTTTTGAATCAGATTTCGAGTTATAGAGACAAGAACCGATCGCAGTCAAATTTCAATGCTAAAACGCTTACCTACGGAGACAAAAAGAAAATAGTCCAAAGTATATGGGAAAAACGCTCAACAGAAGTTGTGAACAATGACCAATCTGAACCATTTGTTTTTATTATTGACGAGATTAATCGAGGCAATGTCTCACAGATTTTTGGAGAACTAATTACCTTGATTGAATCTGACAAAAGAATTGGGAAAGACGAGGTGATATTTGTGGATCTCCCCTACTCCAAGAGTGCCTTTGCCGTCCCGCCTAATTTGTTCATCGTCGGGACTATGAATACAGCAGACCGAAGTGTGGAAGCCTTAGATACAGCCTTAAGGAGAAGGTTTTCATTCAAAGCGATGCTCCCGGAGCCTGAGAAACTTTCAAAAGATTGTGAGGGAATTGATTTGGAGATACTTCTAAAGACTATCAACAAAAGACTTGAAATCTTAAAAGATCCTGACCACACCATTGGACATGCCTGGTTATGGGATATCAGTAAGTTTGAGGATTTAAAAAAGGTGTATGCTGATAAAGTCCTCCCACTGCTTCAGGAGTTCTTTTACAATGATTATGAGAAGCTTGGTCTTGTCTTGGGAGATGCTTTTTTCCAGGAGCCACAACAAGTTTCCTCGAATCTCTTCGCGAAGTTTAGCCAGGGCAATGGACTTGCCAGCCAATACGAGTCAGTGGTTAAATACAAATTGAAGTCAATAGATAATTTGACTGTGGAAGATTTTCAATCCTTGTATAGCTGATTTTCTACCCATGAAGGATTGTACCAAACCCATTCAAGTATTTGAATATGGTTCCCTCCAAATAGGCGAAGACACCTGTTTCAAAAAGAAACATTGGGAAATGTTGGGCTGGTACAACGAAACCCATGGAGGAAGGTATTTTTCCCTTACACCCAAGGGCGTTCGCTTCAACCAATATGTTGGAGTGATCCAAGCAGGTGATCTTGTGATAGAGATACTTCCTAAAGTGGGAAAGCAGGCAGCAGATTCGGAAAAATCCATCTGGAGGAATGTGCTGCTGGATATGCTCTCCCAGTGCCACTGGATGCACGTCCATGCCAATGAAAAGGCCTATTTGAAATTTCGGGCCAACAGCATATTGGAAGCCTATTTGGAGCTCTTTGTCAATGAATGCGAGACATTGCTGAGAGCAGGGTTGGTCAAAAAGTACCGATTTCAAGAAAAGAACTGCAAGGCCTTGAAAGGCAAGTTGATCTTTGGAAAAAACATCCAATACAACCTGGTGCATCAGGAAAATTTCTATACCCGGCACCAAGTCTTTGACCAAGATCATCTTCTCAACCAAATACTGCTGAAAGCCCTGAAGCTCGTTGCGACGATCAGCAGTTCTCCTTTTCTAAGAGACCGGGTGCAAAGCTTGCTTCTGAATTTTCCTGAACTCAGTGATCTCAAAGTGACTGCGGCCACCTTTGAGCGGATTCAGCTGAACCGAAAAACAGAGTCCTATGCAGAGGCTTTGGAGATTGCAGCGATGCTGCTACTGAATTATAGACCTGATATCAGTGGAGGCCGGAATAACGTCCTGGCCATCCTGTTTGATATGAATGACCTGTGGGAGGAATACATTTTCCGGCAATTGGCTCGATACAAGAACAAGAAGTGGTCTTTGCACAACCAAAGTCAAAAAAGGATATGGCAGAGTGAATCCGAAAGAGCGTTTAAGGTGGTAAGGCCAGACTTGGTAATTTCGATGGATGGCTTCCATTCGATTATTATTGACACCAAATGGAAACTTCCTGATGGTGAATATCCTGGGGACAATGACCTGAAGCAGATGTTTGTGTATAATGAATTTTGGAAATGTAAATCAGCCCTACTCCTCTACCCGACCAATTCTTTTTCTAAACTTCCGGGGTTTAAACCTGGAAACTTTATAAATGGAAATGGTTTACTTCATCGCTGCGGAATGGTGACAGTTTCCGTTCTGGATGAATCTAATTCCAAACTGGATCCAATGCTTGGTGAAAGATTGGTTAATTTTATCGAAGAAGAAATAAAACGATGTCCGAAAGATTATCAGATAAAGTAATTCGCGCTCTTTCCTGGACTGCACAGCATAACAGTAGCTTGATGGAGAAGCCGGAAGTCATCCTTTGGCCAGATCCTGAACGTGTCTGGGAAGAAGTTATTATCCTGCTTCAAGAAAAGCTTCCTGGGCTTTTGAATTATGGTAAGTTTCAACCTGAAAGAAAAACCGGACCTGCCATCTGGATCAAATGCATGGTAGCGAGGCTACTTCCTGAAGCCGACTGGGATGCTGAATCTACTCCGATCATCTATTTGCCGGGCGTTTCCAAAGCTGACCTGAGAAAAGTGGAAACAGCGGTCTTTGATCTTCAACCACTTTTGGAGTATCAATACACTGGAAATCTGTTTCTTCAGGAAAACGGAAAAGAATGGACGGTCACAGCTTTTGTTGAAAATTCCAATCAGGGCTTTGGTATCAAAGTCCAAAAGGATACCGCTACCAAAGTAGCTTTGAAAAAAGCACTACCCACGATCTTCAATCAGCCGGATCCGTTTCAGAATAAAACGCTCATCGACGCTCCTTTTTTGAACACCTTGGTCTTCCCTGAAATCAATGAAAGTATCCTCCAATGGATCAACCAAGGGGATGATTTTTTGATATCAATGGATTCTTCCAAACAGGTTGTTTTCAAAGAGCTTTGCAAGGCTCAATTTGACTTTGAACCCAATTTCAAAAACATCAAGGAAATAGCCTTAAAGCTGGGAAGCCAGATGGGAAACTGGAAAACTGTATGGCAGCTATATGCCAATAACCCACGAAAATATCCCAATGTAGAGGAGCGACTGCGGCAGGCGAAACCCGAGGACCTTGGTACAGGAATGTTTGCTTTGCCAACGGACAGTTGGCCCCAGTGTAACGATGTTGAAGAGGAAAAATTATATGAATCCCTAACAGCAGTATCCAAAAAGGACATCCGAACTGCAGAGTCAGAAATTCACAAACTTGACCAAATCCATCGAAGGCGAAAGTCTTGGATTTGGGCTGAACTGGATAAAACTCCCCTTGCATTTGCTCTTGGATATCTGAGCAAACTTGTAGAAAAAAGCCAAGCATCCTTCGGAGGTTTCAGTCTGGAAGAACTCCAAAATTACTATGTAAATGAGGGCTTTGAAGTAGATCAGCTGATGCGAGGCGCGTTAAAGGCTGTGAAATCTTCTAGAGATAAGGACGCAGTCACCTCGGTCATTAATTTGTTTTACAAGCCGTGGCTTGAAGCGATTACCAGTCGGTTTCAGAAACTGATTCAGGAGAATTCCGCGATTTTCACGGACCAACCAGTTGGAGAAGAAACGGAAGATTTTGTCTTGTTTGTGGACGCATTCCGATTTGAACTTGCCAAGGAATTTGTGTCGATACTGGCGCAAAAATCTTCAGGAATTAAAGTAAGCCTTGAGCCAACTTGGTCTGCCATTCCTTCTCTTACTCCGACTGCCAAGCCAAAGGTATCCCCCATTGCCTCCGTGATCAGTGTAAACAGTGAATGCAAAGACTTCAGGCCTCAGTTGAAAAACACCAAAGACCTTTCCACTGCTGCATTTAGAGATATCTTGAAAACCAAAGGCTTCGAGTACGTGGCAAAGGTGTCAGATATTCAAGCTGGACAGCGGTATTGGATGGAGATTGGCGATATCGATACCAAAGGACATCAGGAGCAGTCCGGATTGGTGAAACGGGTTGAAGAATTGTTTGAATTGGTTCAGGAGACTGTGGAGGGAATCTTCGAAAAAGGATACCGAAGGATCAAGATTGTGACCGATCACGGATGGCTGCTTCTCCCGGGAGGACTACCCAAAACACAACTGAATGCCGACTTGACAGAAACCCGTTGGGGGCGTTGTGCCTTGATGAAAGAAGGAGCCTTCACCCCTCTTCTTCACCTGCCCTGGAGATGGAATCCTTCTGTTTACATTGCCTACGCACCTGGAATCAGTTTCTTCAAGGTAAATGAAGAATATGCACATGGAGGAATTTCGATCCATGAATGCCTTATTCCGGAAATCATTCTTGAAAACCTATCTCAGCCAAAGAAGCTAGCCCTGATCACCAAAGTCAAGTGGACCAATCTGAAGTGCAATGTGGAAACGGAAAATGCACCGGACGGATACTGGATTGATGTCAGAACCAAGGCAACGGACGAAAATTCATCGATTGTTATTTCAAAGAACCAAAGCATTTCGGAAAACAAAGGCCGAGTGATGGTCTCAGAAGATGCGGAAGGAAATGCCGCGACTGTTTTGCTTCTCGACCTACAAGGAATTATCATTGACAAAATACTAACCACAGTAGGAGGCTAGGAAATTCACTATGGAACTCGACAAAATTGACCGCTTGGCGGCCTCAGCTTTTGAAGGATTTATCGTTAAAAAAGATCTTCTGGAGCAATTCAGGAAGACTTACCCGGTACCAACCTATGTCATCGAATTTTTACTGGGTCGCTACTGTGCCACCACAGACGATGAAGAAATAAAGGAAGGGCTTGAAATCGTCAAAAGGCAACTTGCTGATAGAACAGTCAGACCGGGTGAAGAAGAATACTTCAAAGCAAAAGCGAAGGAGAACGGGACAATCAAGTTGATTGATATCATCACCGCCCGATTGGATACTGCCACGGACAGCTATGTGGCTACACTGCCAAGCCTTCAGCTCAATCGAGTTCGTATTCCTGAGGTATTAGTCAATGAAAATGACAGGATTTTCACAGGAGGGTTCTATGCGGAAATTGAATTAGAATATGATGCTGCCATTGCCCAGGAAAACAGTGGACGGCCTTTTGGCATTCGTTCACTTAGACCGATTCAACTTTCTCAGAGAAATGTTCTGGATATCCTTTACAAGGGACGAGAGCAGTTCAACTTACAAGAATGGAAAGATTTTCTGATCCGAAGTGTAGGCATGGAACCGTCTTCCTTAACTGAGAAAGCCAAGAATGTGATTTTCGCTCGAATGATCCCCTATGTAGAGCGAAACTACAATATGGTAGAGCTTGGACCTCGGGGAACCGGTAAATCCCACCTTTACCAGCAAATTTCCCCTTACTCTCATTTGGTGTCAGGCGGAAAGGCTTCTGTAGCCAAAATGTTTGTCAACATGGGCAGCGGCGAAAGAGGTCTAGTGTGTAAATATGATGTGGTCTGCTTCGATGAGGTTTCTGGGATTTCCTTTGACCAAAAAGATGGGGTCAACATCATGAAAGGCTACATGGAAAGCGGCGAATTCAGCCGTGGAAAAGAGCCGATCCGTGCAGATGGTGGAATAGTCATGGTTGGAAATTTTGATGTCGATGTAGAGCATCAGCAGCGTGTTTCCCACCTCTTCGGGCCGATGCCAAAGGAAATGCGTGACGACACCGCTTTCATGGACAGAATCCATGCTTTTGTACCCGGCTGGGACTTCCCGAAGCTCAATAAAAGCTACTTCACAGAGCATTTTGGATTGGTGAGCGACTTCCTTTCAGAGTGTTGGACAAGAATGCGGACCACCAGCAGACTCACCCATGTGCTACCTAGAATTGATTATGGTGGAGCATTGAGTGGCAGGGATACCACAGCAGTCAATAAGACCCTAAACGGACTCCTGAAATTGATGCAGCCAAACCCAGAAGCACCGATTTCTGACGAATTGCTGGAATGGGCTGTCAAAGTAGCCTTGGAGTATAGGCGCAGAGTAAAAGAGCAGCAAAAGCGTGTTGGATCAGCAGAATTTCGAAATACCCATTTCAGCTACCGGATAGGAAATGAAGGAGTAGAAACCTTTGTGACTACTCCTGAAATCCACAGTGAAAATACCATCAGCGAAGATCCGCTGCCACCAGGACAAATCTGGGCAATCAATGCAGGTGGGCAAGAAGAATCCATCGGTCTATACAAGGTTGAGATCAATATGGGGCCCGGTTCGGGCGTAAAAATCCTCAATCGACCTGTGCCTCCACCGTTTCAGGAAAGTGTCAGATTTGCCGAGCAAAACCTCTACAGCAAAAGTAATTTCTTGGTGGGAGATCGCGACCCAAGATCCCATGACTTTTCTGTGCAGCTGAGGGCCTTTGACACGTCCAAAAGCGGAAACGGAATGGGCATGGCAGTCCTGATGGCCTTATGCAGTGCCATGCTTGAGAAAAACACCAAAGGAGGTCTTGTAGTCGTGGGATCCTTGAATCTTGGCGGTTCATTGGACATGATTTACAATGCTGTCAACATTGCAGAGCTGGCTGTAGAAAAAGGAGCCACTACCCTACTGATTCCACTCAATTCAAGAAAGCAGCTCAATGAACTGTCAGATGACATGATCACAAAAATCAACATTCAGTATTACACCGATCTCAAGGATTGTTTGGTGAAGTGTATTCAGGATGGGTATTGATAAATGTTAAATTTTGAAAATCATGAATTCTCGTTCAGATAATTAAGCATCCCACTCCAAAAATCATTTTTTGTAGAAATTCGGTAATAATTATCCTTTAAAAACGAATGAAACTTCCTTTTCTTTAACGTGAATGAAAATGAGTTCATCTGGGAGTACTCTTCCAATTGTGCAATAATATTGGAATCTACGTTGGAAAATGAGATTTTCAAATTCATCAAGTTAGCCAAGTAGTTTTTTAAGTACTTCCTCAGTTCTTCGGGCAAGAAACGAAATCTCAAGTCTACATTCTTAATAAGATAACTTATCCGAGAATCCAATCTTTTATCATAACCTAACGAAAGTACTTTCTTGGCTTCAGAATAATCATCAATATTCAATCCATATTTTAAATGAAAGTAAGAGAGAGCATCTTCTCCTAGTTTATTCCTATAGTCGCTTATTTCCTTTTTTGTAATCAACTTATGATCACAAAAAACAAGGCAAGCCGTATCAACAGTACCATCCCACAAATCACTCAAAACTTTTGAACGTGAATTATTATAGTCTGTTTTGTAGGAGAATTTTCCTTTTTCAAAAAAAGAGAATTCACTCCTACCGGTCGAAGAAAATAAATTGGAATACTGGTTACGAGTCAAATTAGCAGACAATCTTCTATCATTGGGACTTTTTGATGGTCCCCAATTATTAATTAAAAAACCCTTCACACCAAGGTTTGTACTGTTTTCCTCTAAGCCATTAATAATTTCCAAACCATTAGCAATAAGGAACTCAACAGATCTTAAATATTCGTCTATATTGATCCCGATCAAACTCCTCAGGACAGATAACGGGAGTACAAATTCGTCTTCTAGAACCTTATGAGTTTTTTTCGGAATCCAAAAATTTGCATACTCAAAAAATACGCTAAGACCCTCCAAATACTCATCGCAATTATCGGACCTTAGTTTTTTTCTGAGTTGTCCTGGCAAGGATAGGGTTGAAAGAAATTGATTAGTCGGAATAAATTCCAGAGAAAAATTTGTCACTAAGCTGGAGTTATATAGCGGCTGATATCGGATTGTTGACTCTTTTTTGAAAGTCTTACTTAAAGCGCTTAAACTATCTTCAAAATCCTTTTTACAACCATTTTTTAATGAAGAACGAATTTTTTCATGAATGAGCCTATCCTCAAGCACAGATTTCTCAATTTTCGGAACTTTGGATAAATAGAATTCATTTAAAGAGTCGAAATCTCCAGTCTTTATACCATTCATTTGTTCAACTGGAATTAAATATTTTTCTAGCAGATACTTTGTTTTTTCGGCAAGCTCGACTTTACTTATTAAGAAACCTACATTAGAAGAAAAATGATCTTTCAATATTTTCGACTGTTCGACATAATTCTTGAAGATTATCCAATTTTTTTGGCTATAAATTAGCTCTCTTTTGTGATCTTTCGTCTCGGCATTTTCATAAATACCGTCAACCCTTTTTTCAAGGATTTCATAATAGTTTCGATAAGAGTTACCAGCAAAGAGCCAACCCTTAAGCTCGCTATATTCACCAACAAGGTATAATAAATAATCGCGATTTATTAAAAATTCAAAAAAGGATTTAGGATTAATAAATGAATTCCAAATCTCTTTTGGTATCATATACTCATTGTTGATTTTTTTAAAATCATCCATCGAGTATTTACATTTTAAAAAGGAAAGATATTCACTTCCTGTTAAATAGCCAATTTCCCTTAGATGGTCTTGTCGTGACACAAATTTTGAAAGGTCCTTATTTTGAGGAAGATTACTATTTGTATCAAATAACAAGCTTTTGACTCTGTTCAAATAATTAACACTTTCAATAACTTCACTCTCCTCTTTAGAAAAGGCTTTTTCTGTTATATCATAAGGAATGTTTAGTAGTCCAGCCTGTTCGTTCCACTCGCTTTTTTTTAATAGGTAGTCAACCTTTTCAAAATTCACTGAATCAAAATGGAGAAACTTATTTGAATTACTTTTCCATTCCAATATTTTTCTCAATTTCTTCTTTCTCTCCTCCAATGGCTTACCACTGGACGAATTAGAAAAACTCAGAAATTTGCTAACCTGATTTTCTGTGGTCCCTTTAGAATTCAAAAAACCCTCGTAAATTTTGGAAAGCTTTCCAGATAAGTATAGCGTTAAAAATCCCCTGTCATTTTCAAAGTCCTGTTCAAAATAGTTTCGAATGTCCCCGACAGACGAAATGTTATACCCAAAAATTCTAAAATTACCTGGAACTATTGAAAACACGATAACTGAAAAATAGTAATCAATATCATTCTTCCTGGCTTTATACTGTTCCGCATTTACTAAAGCATCAAACTCAGACTTGTTTTTCAACCAGTTAATCAAAAAACCTTCCTTTAGGTGAAGCTTTGCCTGTTCCCAATATTTTTCATTTGAGATTACTTTTTCGAATAGTGCTTCAGCAGAATGAAATTCCTCGTATGCAAATCTATATGGGTCAATTTCATGATCCGACTCTTTGAGGTTGTTTTCTGAGATTACTTTCCGCAGTACATCGATTGCCCTATTGACGGGGATTCTAAAAAACTCTCTGTTACTGTTTTCCCTGAATGCATTTAAGAATCTATGGACCTCTCTTTCTGCAAGGTCACAGTTGTCAACTAGAGTCTGATAGACGATTTGAAAGCTATGGGGTACACCTGAAGCCTGTGATAATTCAGTTGCTCTAATTTCCGGACTCCTAGTTGACTTGCCCACTTTTACAAGCCCTGGCATGGATATGTTGACAAGGATGTAAACGTAACCTTTCGTATTTATGGAGTCAAAATTCATGAATTTCTTTCTTAAGGTTTTGAAATCTTACACGCAATCAGTTTTGCAGGTTTATAAACCTAATCATATCCTAGCTAGCGGATTTCTCATCGCACTTATAGTCTATCTTTCTTTAAATTTTTGCCCAAGTTTAAATCCAACTTCAATAAAGTCCCCTAAAGCCACACAAAATAGTACTTGATGAAAATCAAACAAAAAACTAATTGCTTCACCCATGTAGGGTCTTTTGTCACTTATGGGTAAAGGTGTTTTATATAAATTCACGCCTTTTTTCAAATCAATTTCCATCCCCACTTCTCTTTTTTCGAGTCGTAGGTTTTGCGTATTTGTCCTTTGAAGTTTTGCCCATCGACCAGCTTGTACTTCTCGACGAGGCTTGAATGGATATAGGCATCACCCAAAAATCCGAAAGCGGTTCCGGGCTTGATCTTCACAGTGCCTACCAGTTCTTTCTGGAACTGGGATTTGAAGGCCTCGTTGGATGATTTTTTGCATGTCAAGACAGTATATCTTCCGCCCTTAGCCCCGTTGTTGAACCTTACCGAAAGCACTTCTCCTGGATGTACTTTCTTCAAGAATCGGTCAAATTTGAAAAAGCCAAACTTATCTTCCGAAGCGATGAAATTGAGCATCCCTTTGTCCGAATTGACGAATTCCACAAAAACCAATTCCTCAGCCAGGTCCCCGAAAAGGACATCCTCCGCCTCCTGGGTATGGGTCCGGTAAAAGGATTTGTTGGAACCCAAGGATTTGGAAGCAGCATACCAGGGCTGTGCCATCCAATTGCTGACAATTGCGGGAACCTTGTGCCCCTGCGTTTCCTTGACTTTCAGAATTTGCTCTATCTCGGTCTTGGCTTCGTCGTAGAGTCCTCTCAGAATCATGCCCTCAGCCATCTTTTGGCGTGCACCGACAAGCATTTCCTCGGGGCTGTTGCACAGGAGGGCCCTGCAGTGACAGGAAAACACCTTTTCTGGATCTGACTGTACCGCTTCAGCTAAAATTTCCCAAACCCAGAAATCGTTTTGCTTTTTTCTGGCAAAGGGTATCAGCGCGGACAGCATATCTTCCTTGTCTCCCAAAGCCAGCAATAGCTTCGCTTGAAAGTAAGGGGGATACTGGTACCCAGGATGTGCTTCGGCCAGGGCCTCCAGCTGTGGGATAAACCGATGTGCTTTATCCGCGTCAAAATGAACCTCGCCATGCGCATCCCTTTTGGGCAAAAGGTATTTTGCGTAGGAAATAAATACCTGTTCTGCCATGGCCATCATTTCTTTGCCATCGGGAAGCGTTTCCTTTAGGTAGTCTTTGCTTGACAGATTCTCAAAACCCCACCAATCGATAAAATCACCATAATAGCCTGTATCCTTGAGACCCTTGTGGAATCCCTTGAGGATAAAGCTGTAGGCATCGGATGGTTTTGTGAAATGAAAGGGACGTATCAATTCAGCCAAATGCTGGATTTTCTGAACAGGTATAGGTTCTTCCCGGAGGAGGGCAAACACCATTTTTCCGACTTGGAATGCCAGGGAATCAAAAAGCATTTTCTCATCTTCTGGCAGTTCCAGCTCCACCATCTGCTGGAGCCATTGCACAAAATCATCATGGTGTGCAGTTTCTGTCGAGGCTTTGAGGTATTCATAATACACCCAACTGAGGTTTCTCTTGGTCCAGATATTCCCTGGATCGGCATCAAATTCCGCTCTTGCCATTTCCAGCGCCTCCTGCAATCGGCCGGATTGACGAAGTTCCTTGATTTCCTTAGATGGCATAGTCCTGCAACTTTTGGATGAATTGGACAAGTTTATGATCAGATGTACCTAACATGGATTTTGGCAGCGCACTTGTTAGCCGCCCCTTACCGTCAAAGTAAAATTGGATCATTGAGACTTTGGCATCGGTCTTAAGGAAGTAATTTACAAAAAAGTTTTGTAGTTTTTCTTCCACATTGGTAATTATTACCTCGGTTTCTTCAGCCGCCTGGCGGACCAGTGCCCATATTTTTCGAAGACTATCTGTAGACGGATGGTAATCGATGGCATAGAATACCGGAAAGGGCTGGTTCACCAATTCGAGCAACTCGTTTTCCCAATTGGACGATGATCCTGGCATCGGATGGAATTCGTTAAATATACCAGCCTTGCCGTGATCCGATTCGATCACCAGCAGATCGTCATCATATTGGATTGTATACCGCTCCCGAAATTCGCCCAGGCTTTGAACCTGTTTGATTTGAAACGGGCTGTGTTCCAACTTTTCTGAAAGCTCCCAATATTTAAGGCTTTTGGCCAAGTGCTGACCCACATGGTGAAACGGAGAAATCGGCACCAGCTTAAGGTTTAAGGCATTTTCCGGTGCTTGCGCCAAATGGCCAATCAGATTGATTTTGAACTTAGAAAAATGAGTGACCAATGGGGCATTGGCAGCATAGAACTTGGTCCGGGCCCGCGTGGTTGCGGTATAACTCCATCTTAGCGGATCATCCTCTAAGCTGGTTCTACCGTAATAATCCACGAAGACAGTGCCCCATTCCCCACCCTGTGCTTTATGGCAGGTGATGGCATAGCCGTATTTTACCCTGACGGCATTGAAAAACGGGTCAGTCTTTAGACGTTCTTTGAATTCCGGAGAACCGATCCGAATGAAAGGTTTTCCTTCTTGCTTTTTGCGCTCCTGTTCTTCCTTAAAGCGCATGACAAAATCCACGTACAGTGCTTTTAGTTCCAAAATATTCAAATCCCGCTTTGGGGAATTGAGCAAGGAGTCAATAATCAAGCACCTAACTTCGTTGGAATGATTCTCCAAGCGAATCTGGATTTCGCGGAAGGTCAAAGAAACATGCTTTTTTACTTTTCTTCCGGCAATTACATCGTACACAGGTATGTTTTTGCGCTCGATCGTGTTGGGCCTTACCGAAGTCACCTTGGCCATTTCGCCGTTCATCATTTCCACTCCGTAAGTATGGTAGTTATTGTGGATGACCATCAACACGTCTCCGGGTTGAAGGCTTGACTGCCCGGGAAAGAGTTGCTCCCTGACCGCAAGATTATATTGTTGGCATTGGCTGTTGCTAAAGGCTATGATCACTCCGTTGCCAATTTCCGGAAGGGGAAATTCATTTACATATTGACTGGGAACCTGGTCCATCTGAATCTCAAATGAATGGGTTTGGTCGAACACAAAATGAAAAGATGATTTTTCCTTGTTTCCAATAAGGGACCGAATCTGGAAGGCATTTTCAAGGATACTGTTTTGGTCTTGGCGTTTGACAGTGGTGAGGGTTGTTGAAGTGGCTTTCAGGTCCAGTGACTGAAAAAATTCCTCGCTTAATGCCAGGGATTGGTTGTCTCCGACCGGGGGCAACTGTGCGGGGTCTCCTACTAAAACCAATTTGCACTTAGAAAATGGGATTCTTGAATAGGTAATCAAATCATTCAACAATATCCCCGTTCCAAAAGTGAAAAGCTCATGGTTGGATTCCTTGCTTGAAACCATGGAAGCTTCGTCGATGATCAAAACGGTTTCATTGTCCTCGATCTGCTCGATGGGGAAAAAGTAGTGCAAGGAAGAGCCCGCATCGTCCTCTGCGTCTTCGATCGTTTTTAGCTCCCGAAAATTATAAATGGTCTTATGGATGGTTTGGCCTCTTCCGGTTTTATCGCGTATGACTTTTGCCGCCCTCCCCGTGGGTGCCATTACCTGCACCTGCTTTCCGTTGCCATTCAAAAAATCAATCACACCCTTCAGGATTGTAGTTTTTCCGGTACCAGCATATCCCTTCAGGATAAAGACTTGGCCATCAGATTCCAAAAATGCCTGCAACATATCCACTGCCCTTGATTGGTCGGGACTTAAAGCGAGGTGGCGGAGGTGGTCTTGGATCTTCATGGCCTTAGGATTTGAAACAAAGATCAGGTTGAAGTGTGCGGATAAGGTGCACTGTTTATTTTACGTTAGTCAAATATTTTCAAACCACGAAATCGGTTAAATCCAGTATCTAACCCATGATGTGTCCTTTTAAAGGTCATTCATTTTTTTAGGTAGTTCAAATAACTTTGCTAAAGCTGGATTACCCCCTATTGCATTACCCGAGTTATTATTTAAGTTCATTTTTTTGAATTTCTTTATTTGACTTACCTAAACCAAGTAATGAATCTTCAATCTGATTAACTATATCTTGAAGGAACCCATAGAACTTAAAATAATATTTTGATTCTTTACCCTTAATTTTATTCAGGGTTTTCTGTTGATATTCAGTGCTACTCCCCCCTCTATGGTTTTGATTACGAATCTGATACAATTCTTCAAAGGTACTTGCTCGGTCATTGAATGGGATTGTTACTTTCATTTTTTCATTGAAGTAAAAGTAAAACAATAATGCCTTAAACTTCCCGTTAGCATACCATTCCTTGGCATTTCCAAGAATTAAATCGCTGTGGGTCAGAATTTTTCCATCTGGAAACCTAAAAGCAATTTTATTCCTATTTGATTCCCAGTTTAAAAAAATGTGATTTGTAAATATGTGGTTAGTAATATTTTCTAATTGCTGATAAAGACATAAACAAAAATTTTCAAAATCATCTCTTCGCCTTTCGTGCTCCATTTTTTTGTAATCTTGAATTAGCTGGTCCTTTATTTCTAAAATCGGGAATGAATTATAGAACTCAGTTGCTTGTTTTTCTATTTTTTGCTCAACACAGTATTCATGGATATTTTGAATAACAGAATGTTTTGCTATTTCTTCCACAGGTGATGTCTCACCTATCGTTTTTAAAATATCATCAATTAACCATTCATTCCCTTCAACTTTTAGAAGGTCTCCAACGATTTGAACAAGTTTTTTGAGTTTATCCCTATCCTTCATTTTTAGCTGTTTTTGAACCTTTCGTAAAGGTTTATTCCTTCATCAAGCCCTTTATTTAGAATTGTGGTTACTACGGTTTCCAAATCAATTTTTTCAAAATCCTGTTTGCCTTTTGCTAAATCCAATTTGCTGAACCTCTCCTTCAACCCCTTATAAGTCCCATCCTCATTCCCTTTCACCATCTTCAGAAACTCCAATTTCCCTTTAATCACATTCACCAAATGTGCATTCATATTTTTCACATGGCCCTTGTCGGCCATGTAGTCCTGTTTAAAGATCTGTTCCGCTTTTTCATAGCCATACGATTCCCAATAGTACAGCCACATACGGAGTTCCTTCACATATTGCCTGCGGACATTTACCTTGTCGTTTATGATCAAGCCGGTCGCCTCTTGCCTAAATCCAGACCTTTGCAACCGTGTTTTCTTGGGATTGATAGACAGTTTTTCTTCCTCAATCAATCTCCCAAACTCAGCCCTGAAGTTGTCGAATCGGCCTTTCTGGTTTAATGATGGGTTATCTTCAATATGATAAATATTGTGTGGGGATGAAAAAGTAATGTCATCCGCATAACGGGAGTAATTTGCGCCAAAGCGCTTGGCAAGTCCGTTAAGTCTTCGGTCCAATCGTTCACAAAGTATGTTCGTGATGGTCGGGGATGTAGGGCTTCCCTGAGGCAATACAAGTTTAGTGATTCCATCAACTTCAAGAGGATGGGTACACAAACTTGCCAGCAAAAAAGCTATTTTTTCCTTTTCTTTGCTTACCCCCAAATTGAAGGGGGTAAACATAAAGGCCAATTTGACTTTGTTTCGATCAAAAGAATGGAAGAAATCTTTCAAATCAAGATTGAGGACATAATGATTGCCAACATGATTTTTTGCATTGTCCACAATGGATTTGTCGAGGACAAAGCCAGTTGCAGTTCGGTGAGGCTCGTGGATACATTGCAAGACGAAATTCAGTGAACGCAATATTGATTTTAGTCCATTTGTAGGAGCGTGTATTGTTCTCACTCCCCCTGATTTCTTTTTTATTGAAAATTTACTGTAGCGACGAGTACATAATTTTGGATCGGCATAATATGTCAAGGCTCGTAGTTCCAATGGCTTGAATTTTTCCCCATACATCATTTTCTTAGCTGCATTTAAGAGTTGGAGCAAATCTTCTTTGCTTTGAAGATTTTCGAATTGCTTTCTGACTTGGGCTATATGTTGAGGATCTATTTTCATTTCGATTAAAAATTTGGCTCTATGAAAACACCTGCCTGATATTCTATGCGTATGATGAATTTGTGTAATTATAAATACATAAAATATCTATAAAGACTAAACTATCAAAGGACCAAATGGAGGTCAGAAGTCTACTCAGGAGTTGGAAAATTCCCAAGAGACATTTATCCCAACAAATGTCGGGAACAGGTGCCGATCTTTTCGATAAACCGAAACAGCACCCACAGATCAATACCTTTGGCAGGTGTTTCAAAGAACCATGACAAACCTATCCAAAAAGTGTGCGAAAGGCCTGCACTATTCAAGATGTGATCTGTCTTTTTATTACTTTCACTATTGCTATAATAATAAAAAACCAAATGGGAAAAAAGAACAGTCCGCTGATACGGTACAAAATTTTGGACCAATGTTTCCGCAACCCCGGAAGGAAATACTTTTTTGAAGATTTGAAGGAGGCGATTGATTCGGTATTGTGTGAAATCGATCCCGAATATGGGGGAATCAGCCGCAGACAGCTGTTTGACGACATCGCCTTTATGGAGAGTCCCGAAGGATGGGGGATCGAACTGGAAAAGCCAAGGGAAAACAGGAAGACCTACTACCGATATGTGGACACCTCTTTCTCCATCCACCAGCTTCCCCTGAACGAATTGGAGATCAAAGAACTGGAAGATGCGATATCTGTACTCTCCAACTTCAAGGGAATGCCCCAATTTGAAAACTTGGAGGAGATCATCCCTAAGCTTCGGAACGGCATTACCCAAAAGGGACAGGCAAAAGTGATTTCCTTTGATTCCAATCCCGACTTGATGGGCTTGGATTTTCTGGGACAGCTGATCGATGCTACGGTCAACAAAAAGGTACTGCACATCAAATACCATCCTTTCACCTTTGAGCATCCAGTCAGCTTGGAGTTCCACCCCTATTTCCTGAAGCAGCACAACAACCGCTGGTTTGTATTTGGCCTAAATCCTGAAAACCAAAAACCGGACTGGAACCTGGCTTTGGACAGGATTCTGGAAATCAGCGAGTCCAAAAGCAAATACGTTCCCAACAAGGCCATCGATTGGGAGGAATACTTTGAGGAAATCATCGGGGTCACCAAACCTGAAAACCAAAAGCTGGAAATGATTGTCCTTCGATTTTATGGGGTGACCGGAAAGTATGTAGCTTCAAAGCCTCTCCATGGAACCCAAAAACATAAGTGGCTGGATGCCCAAACCCTCGAGGTGAGGATCGAGGTCATCCCCAACATCGAACTCGAAAGGCTCCTGCTTTCCTACGGAGAAAACATCGAAGTCATTTCTCCGAGCGAGTTGCGGGACAGGATAGCCATTCGTCACAAAGATGCGGCGAAGCGGTACAAATAAGGTAACCTGGAAGACGCACGGTTTGACAGTCATCGCCCTTACAAGACCTACTTGCCTTTATTTATGTCCGGCATCAAAAAATGCTGAAGGCCGTCCTCCAATCTAGCCCCCAAATCCAATTGTCGCGATCCATAGGTCAAAATTTCATACCCAAACCAAAAAAACATCGGGGGATTCAATGATATGGAATCAACTGGTTTACAGGGTAAATGACAATGGGTACAGACACACCATCGTTAAAAAACCAAAACCGTTTAAATCTTGGAATTCATGTGGCAAAACTTTTCAGTAATTTCGCAATCTTTTTCACCCAAGATATGAAGACGATCATAAGTGATCCGACCCTGATCACAAAAGAGGTTGTTTCGTCCGATGGAACCAGACACTTTGTAATTAAGAACACGCTGGAATCAGGCGATCCCACAAAACTGGGCCACGTATTTAGGTTCCTCCCGCCAGGTATTCTCCACAAAGAGGAAACCGGTATCGGCGCAACCACACTTGAACTTGAGTCAAAGAGAAATTCGATCGTGGTGGAACCTCTCAGAAGTACTGCTTTGACCAAAAGTCAAAAATCTCCGGATTATTTTTTCGTAGGTACGAGGCCCGATGGAAGCATCGCCACCGCCGAGGAAATACGGGAATATGTGAAGGGAAGGGAACACGTCGGAAAGCCGGTGAAGTTCATATGCGTTGCAGACAGTCTAAACAGGGTTATCGAGGCATTGGGACAAAAAAAGATCAAAGACGATGGCTTCCATCTTCTGATCGACGAGTCAGATTCCTTCCAAACGTCTGCCTCCTATCGAAGAAGTATGGAAAAGGCACTGGATTATTACAAGGATGTCTTCGAACCCAGGAACCGTTCGATGGTTACTGCCACGCCACTCGTCTTTACTGACCCCAAGCTAAGTAGCGAACAAAAAACCAAATTCAGTTATTCATCTCCCGTAAGGAGACCGCTGACTTTGGTTGAAACGACCAATGTAGCTGGCGCCATTTACGAGAAAATCGTGGA
Source organism: Mariniradius saccharolyticus AK6 (assembly GCF_000330725.2). Classification (GTDB taxonomy): domain Bacteria; phylum Bacteroidota; class Bacteroidia; order Cytophagales; family Cyclobacteriaceae; genus Mariniradius; species Mariniradius saccharolyticus. Next base: position 111,238 of record NZ_AMZY02000008.1, read on the forward strand.
CCATTTCAGCGACCCTTCTGCCGGGAAGCTGGTGGTTGCCCTAAACAATGCCACAAAAATAAGGGATTTGGCAGATATGCTGGTTGTCAACAAAATACTGGACCAAAACGACATCAGAGTGCTGTGCGGAAAGGGAAGCGTCGACAAAGTCAAAAAATACTACCATGAATTGATGGACAGTATGCTTCCCGTGAAGCTGGTGTTCAAGACTTCGGCCTATTTCGTTGGGTACGACATCGAAGAACCCTACCACTTGTTGATAGGGGTTGCATATGGCAAAATAATGCAGCTGTCGGAACTCACCATCAAGCAAATTGTGGGGAGGGCAAGAACGGGTCTTCATTCCGTTACCGTCATTGCCCAAAAAAATCCCCTTCCCTTGTCAAATAGACTTGATTTCGATGATATCCTGGAGATCGCAAACCACCAACTCGACGGGTATCGGTGCCTCATCATCAATTTCGAAAAGAGCAAGCATCTATTGGACGAGGTAAAGGTGATGAAGGAGAAGATAGAAAAGGCAATGAAATTCAGGGGCTATTCCTACATCAGGGAAGACTTCCAAGGCAAACCGCAAATCAGCTACCTGAACATTGATGGGTATTTGGAGGAAACAAGAATTCGGGAAAGGATCTTCGCCGTAGCCGGAGGACTTAAGATGGCACTTGAAGAGGCGGGATTTGACGTCTCAACAGTCGACATGGTGTCTACCAAGAGAATATCCCAGTCCAATGAACAGATTCAGGAACAGAAAAAAATCAGGGAAATTGCCGAAAGGACGCTTCCGGGATCGGCGGGGAAATGGGATCCGGCCATTCTTAAAAATCCTGTCCCTTTCAAACGACTGGAACATGCGTACGGGATTTACGACCGGTACCAGGCGTATGTGGATCCGGATTTCCTCCGGGAACAGATACTCCTGAAATTGGATTCAGTCAACGAATCCGGATCGAAGCGGTCACTGAATAAGCTGGACAGTTTGCTCTATTTTCATGTCCTGGACCCTTCAACACCATTGAAGGGACACATATTCTCAAAGGTCGAGGTCGGCAAACGCTACAGCAAAGGCAGTCTCTTATCCATAGCAAACGATGCACTTGCAATTGCGGGGATATATACACCCTACCCCGATTACAGCCAGGCAAGAAAAATGTTGGGTGTATTTTTCGAGATCGAATCCGACGGTCGGCCACGGAAGAACCCGAAAACAGAGGCAAGAGACCAAAAGATTGTCTCATTAAGGAAAATCAAGGATGGTGCAGGAAACAGCATTGAGTTTCCAAAACCGGTGAAATTCCTTCCCATTAGCAAGGAAAAATTCAGAGCGGATATGTGGTTCAAAAAATGAAGGAATTTTACATATATATAAAACTCACACCAAAATCCTGCATTTCTTGGATAACAGTGTATACGTGAACGGTCAGTCCCTGCAACTCTTTCTCTTTTCTTACGCCAAACGGGCAACATAAAATCCCCGCGCCTATAATGTTAGATAGCTAAATCCGCTGTATCCGTTTTTTGTGGTCTGCGGAATCTCTACCGGATGTGAATCAACTTCCCCTATCGAGAATCGTCAAGTTTCCGGAATCCACAACCTTAAACCCACAATGAAACCGGTTCGGACCCGTACGGATTGTTCCGGAACAGCTCAAGCTGTTTGCGTTCGGAAGAAGGTACTTCCCCCTAACTCCCCCCCCCCCATCGGAAAAAAAGTACCCCCTACCCCCGGGTTTATTCAATGATTTCCGAAAGCCCAGCGATCCCCCAGGAAAGGATTTCCAGCCAATGGAACAGATGATTAATCTGTTTGGATCCTCCCCCGAACCCAACACAGACTTTTGTTCAGGTTGTCCGTTCCCACAACAACCACCGCGGACTATGCCAACAGGGGCAAACCTTAATCCGTCCAAAACATCCTACTAGATAGCTAAGTCAGGGCTGATACACATCCCCCTACCCCCCAGATACTCCAACAAAATTTTCATTGTCATGAATTTACCAACAGAAAAAACACAAATCGGAAAAGTCAGAATCGTGGTAAAGGGCCAGGATAGCTTTCGGACCACGGCTGCATCGATGATCATCGCATCAGGATTCGAACCCGACCCGAACAACGTTGCCGTCATCGACACCAACAGCAACTACAACAAGCTGTTTGCGGGATGGGGATTCCACAACCTCGTCCAGTTAAATTATCCTTGTACACTGGAAAAGATGCTGGGGGCAATCGAATCCTGCGAAACAAAGAAAGTGCTGGTTATTGACAGCATTGATTCATTTCTGTCAACCCTGATGGCGATCCATTCCCGGGAGAATGAAACTGGCTGGGAGTCGATAGTCAAATCTTGGCGGAAGGTGATTGCAAGGCTGATGTTGGGCTCCTGCCACGTAATCGTATCCTTAAAGGTTCGAGATCAAATGATGGAAGATCTGGATGTCTTTGGTCTGGAAGAAATTCTTCCTCCCATTCCAGCGAGTGGACTGGGTTCCGATTGGTTCGAGGATACCAAGGCCCTGTTGTCAAAACTGTGCTCATGCTAATATAACCAAAAAGGGGTGGGCAATAGCCACCCCCTTTTTCGATCTTACAAAGTTTTAAAGCTTGACAGTTTAACTTTTATCGGTTTAAATTTCACAGGGTTCTCCAGATATCCTTGTATCGGCTTCTCATAAAATCGTCCAAGATTTCCATTGTATCTGGGTCTAAAAGCTCTAAGGTCTTCGAATTATTCCCGACCGTGGGATCAAGCCAATCGATAAGCGCCCTCACCCTGTCAAAGGTTGCTATCCTGTGAAGGTCCAGGCTACCTTCCGCTTTTCTTTTTGACTCCATCGCATCGATAAATTTGCGCATCCGATTTGCAAGATGCCATCTATCGGTTAACCTGATCGCATATTTCATCAATTCAGCTTCTCTAATGGCCTCAGCCCTCCTTTTTTCTTTGTTTTTTTCAAACTCCCTTTCACGTTCCTCCTCAAGCCTCACTCTTTCACGTTCTTCATTGACCCTGGCACTTTCTTCCCTGAGACCGTTGACTATAGAATCAAGGTAATAAGAGAGGTCATATCCCTTCCTTTCATCCCAGTGCCTGCGGGACCAGTTATTGAGATATTCAAATACCAGCAACCCGCTCGGTTCCAAGGTGTGGCCTTCAAAATCGAAACTTCCGGGAGCCCTTTTCTTGCTCAATTTCTCGTAAAGCCTGATCTTGATTAGCTCACCATCCACCTCGAAGAAAGACTCCCCGATGTTGGTTTGCAACCTATAACCTTTGCCTTCACAGGTTTTCACAATCATGTCGTAGGCTCTCAATGCCCTCGACAAAGACTCTGGGGAAACGCGGATATCCAAAAAACCGGGATCGGAGACCAATATGTTCTTCATCCTACCTGAATTATCCGGCTGCTTTCCCTCAAGGTGACTTTTGACAGCTTCCACCATGGGATGGGGATCACCGAGCGATTCGGGTATAGAAGTCACCGATGGTCCAGGGAACTCCAGGCCTGCCCTATCCTTTGATTTTTTTTTCGTTTTGAAGCCCGTTGGGCGTTCCCTTAAAGTGCATTTCAGAGGGCCAATATAACCGGTCGGTAGAGGCCCAAGGATCGGCTTTGGCTCCGGATTTCCCGCAATTACACGGTTCCAGTACCCGCTGTAGGGTACTGGAATTTGCATTTTTTTACAGGCTTTGCTGAGGCCTCTATCACTGATTTCATATTGCTCCGCGATCTTCTTCATGGGCATTGACCAGACTAGGTCATAAAGTTCTTCCCGGGAAAATACCTTATGATTCTGCACAGCCCACCTCCCTCAATTTGACCATTATTGCATCTTTTACATGGGGGTTCTCCTCGAGATCACAATAAAAAATTTGGTCTTCATTGGATTCCGACACACTTTCTTCGCTTGTTTCCGAAATAGTCAGGAGCCTAAAATCGAAAAAAGGAGTAAGTCTATTTTCAATAATTTCATTTGAAATGATCATTGAAAGATTGATGGTATCACCATAAACTTTTATTGCAGCTTCAAGAGCTGTTGACAAAAGTTTCAGGTCTCCAATGGACCTTAGAGTCCTCCAGAATTCAATTGGATCGGTCTTTCGAGAAATACAGAGCCCTTCCACACATAATGATCCCCTAAACTCCTTTACGGAAACATGAAAATCTGCATAATACTTTGATGACCATAGCGCGATAAAATCATCGTTATGATAAATCTTCCCAAATGCTTTCGCAAATGCACCGCTTGGAAAATGAATCCGGATCTCGTCACAGTGTATCCAATGAAGCACCTGCCTAACAATATGCTCCTTCTGGAAAATCTTGAAGTAGTTTCCATTAACACCACGGAATATTGAGCAATCATCGGATTTAAAAACAATCGAATGCCCGTTAAGCTTTTTTCCTGCTTCCAAACCTGTAAGCAAAACTATTTCATCCTGATATAATTTCATTTTTTGTGAATTTTAAGATTGATAAGTAAAAAGGAGGTAGACATACATCGCATGTACTACCGTATATATAGTCATCCCTCCTTTTTCAATTGTTATAGATCCATCCCGCAAATGGGGTCTTCGGGGTATGGGCTTGAAGAAGAATGTCTTTATTTAATCTTTGCAGAACAACCTCGATTTACCACTGCCCCATTAAAGTTTCGGCAAACCAGCATGATCAAGCACGCAAAGTTGAGCCAGAACGGAAGCTTTAATTTGAGCATATTCATCAAGGTTGATACAAAATTGGCGCATCGGTTTTAAATCCAACATTTCCTCCAAAGGCAGTACTTCTGGTTCCAAAGGAGCGAATGAGAAAAAAGGAGTGAATCCTAACCTAATGAACTTTTGCGCAAAAATCCATGCAACATTCTTTTCCTTTTTGGTGACCAACATAGCTGCTTTAATTGCTGATGAAAATAAGTGTCCATCAGAATACGCAGAAATTGTTGACCAAAATCGCCCAGGTGACATTTCAACTGGCCTACCAAAAATTTCTCCGCTAATAAATTCAATAAACTCGTCTTCTGAAGTCTCAAACTCTGGATGACAAATGAAATACCAGAAATCAAAAAACTTATTGCTTTTGTAAATACTTCCAAAGACATCAGCACAAAACTCATAAGGCAAATGCTTTCTTAGTTCTTCCTCGTTCAGCCAATATTCGACCTGTTCATAAAGAAAATTGATGTTGAACTTTAGATAGTGTTTACCATTCGACATCTGTTGAATGACCGAAAATTCTGATACTAGATCTATGCTGCCTTCAGATGCAAATGTGAAGTATTCTTCAGCATTGACCTTTATTATTTTTTTTGATGTTGTGACATGGTTTGTAAAGTGTAGGTTTTATAGTTGGAGAGACTATCCAGCTTGTTTGAGAGCCCAAGTTAAATCTCCCTTGACTTGAATAGTAGTCATAGAACCATCCATTTGCTGGGTCCTTCCCAGGATGGTGAAAAAAGGAGAATTCTTAGTTGTTAAGTATTCGTTCTTTTTCCTCCTCTGCCCTAATTTGAGCGCACATTTCTTCCATCTCGGTGTCCCTATCTACCATTTGGTCATAGGAACCTGGAAAAGTATGCCAGTCTGTAGCATACCATGCCAGAATTTCGAGTCCACGGGGTGAGTCAATCGGAATCTGCTTCCGATTGAGATGTCTGTCAAACAAACATGAAAGTTTGAAATAGTGGTGATTTGGATACTGACCAGGCTTTGGCTCATAGGTGAGGAACCTATACCCCTCTTCCAATAAGGAATCTGCCTTGCTTTTAGCGTAGTCATACCGAAGTATCCTACATTTGACTTTTGAACTATTTTTTATCATAAGTTATTTGACCTTATTCCCTGGTCATGGGGTTTTGATCTTTGTGACTTTTTTCAATTTTGGGTCTAAAAGGCCTCTATCGCTCAAGAATTTCGAGAAATAGGGAATTCCTGTTTTGGCAATTATTCTCGGGATAACCGCCCTTTTCCTTCCATTTCGATATTGTTCAGTTTGATAACTCATGTATTTAAACAGAAATTCTTCACAGGGCATATTATCTGGTTCCAATATCCCCTCATCTCTTAATAGAGCGATGAATTTGTTCTGGCCATACCTACTTCCCACCAGATCGACAAAGTATTTGATGGAAATTGTTCCCGGTTCGTACTGCTTCATAATGTTCGAATTTAGTTTTGAGAATAATTAAGTGCTGCGATTGCCACTTCGGCGTTGGTCATCCTTTTGTTCGAAGGCTGGAGTACAAAGTCCTCAAGCTCAGTTTTGTCAAAATAGACTTTACGTCCGATCTTGTAATAGGGCAGCTCTCCTTTGCTAACCTTTTGGTACACACTTCCCTTCGCCAGGTTCAAAAGCTCTGCAGTCTGCTCGACGCATAAAAGGCGGGAATGTGTATTCAAGCGATCCATGAAAGTGTCTTCAGGAAGTTTGCCATAAATGGCTGCCAAATGAATTAGCATCTCGTTAAGTTGGATGATTAAGGACTTTAACGCTATGCGGCCTATATCATCTGAAATCGTCTTTTTCTTCATAATTTCATTAAGAATTACAACACAAACCAAATCCAAATAACGCACAATTTCAATTTTTATAATATAAATATTTTTATGCGTTATTTATTTGTCTGACAAACAGTCATTTAACTTAAACCCATATTTTGGGAATACGAATATTACGTTTGATTCAGCTACACAATTGGTCGAGGATTAGTCCCAGAAGGACTTCACTTAAAAAAAAATCTCAAGTTGTTGGAATTAGTCATAAAAGACGCGTGCACTAGATAAATAAAGTAGCTACGTGACCTTCTTCATCGCATGGTAAAAATTGGTTTAAAGAAGGAAAAACACGATTAAAAAATATCTTGCGGATTACTAATGACGCTTCCTTGTTAGATAGGCCGCAGATTTCAGGATTTCTTCCCACTACCCATCGCGCCCCTTCGTTTCATTGCGTTCACAGACTTCAGCCGTTTCTTCAAAACTTCATACCCGTCACTTGAATCAAGAATTTCTGATTTGAAAATTCCTTCAGAGTAGTCGGAAAGGTTACGTGATAGTTCCTTCAACTTTTCGTGGGTCAAAGGAATATCACGGACCTGAATGTGACTACTAAGGCTTTTCAAGGGGAACCTTTTCAGGGTCAACTCCAAGTCGTCCTTGATTAACTTAAAAAAATGACCTAAGCGGGATGATGTAGAAAATGACACAACTTCTTGTTGCCCGGATGGTCTAAAAAGTGATAAAAAGGAGTCCTTCGATGAGTGCAGATAGCCATTTCTTACCAAGAAACGATATAATTCGTCAAAAATCGCCTCCAATCCTTCGATATTTTGGCATTCTATAAAAGGCTTTGTTTTCGGTTTTTTTTGAACGTTTCTCGTAAGGTCCAGCATCCCAATTTCATACCACCAAGGCATTGCTTCGAACGAACCAAATCCCACTGTGACAATCCTGATAATCTCTTCCATTGTCCGGAGCGAAAAAACTTCGTTGTCAATCGCATGATAGGCGGCAACAGTTTCTTTACTGTCAATTTTTATGGTTTTTACATTATCCTCCCTATAGGATTCTTGTTTGATCGTTTCCCAGTTCCCAAAAAAATAAGATTCGGATAATTCACGGGCATTCTCCAAATCTAAAAAATTCTCCGTTCTTGACCGAAGTAATCCTTTGAGTAGATTCCTATAGCCAATAATCCAATAAGATTTTACAGATTCTTCTAATAGTTTCTTTGAAAAGATGCCGTCTACGTTGTACACAAACCCCTCATTGGTGTCGTTTCCGAACTCGTATTTCACAACCTTTGCCTTTTTTAGGAAATCAAACAATTCCCGGAATGATTCCGCAATAAGTCCTGACACCATTTTATCCTCATCATTCATAGACCTTGTATTTTGATTTTTTCAACCGCTTCCCTCTTTTTCTCATCCAAAACTTTGGCGTATATCTGCGTGGTTCTGATGGATTTATGCCCCAATAATTTGGATATCACGTGTATATCTGTTCCCTTAGAGAGCTGCAACACGGCATGGGTATGCCTGGCGGAGTGAAATGTGATTTTTCTTTTGATCCCGGCTTTTCCCATCCATGCCTGAAGTTTATGGTTGTTCCAAGCACTGTAATGCAGTCCAGTGAAGACTGTGCCCTGATCCCTGTCCCTTTCTCCCATCAAACCGACTGCCTGGTCCGTGATCATCAGCGTTTCTTCTGCTTTTGTCTTTTGCTGTCTGAATCGGATGAAATGACCGTGACTGGAGCCATAATGCACATCTTCCCACCTGAGCCTATAAATATCGCTAAATCTGAGACCTGTAAGGCATGAAAATAGAAAAGCCCTTTTGAGTACATCCACTTCACATTCTGTAACCACCAAGCTCTCCAGTTCTTCCATTGTAAGAAACTCCCTTCTCGTTTCGGCAGGTTTAAAAGGGATCACCCTTTCTCCTGGATTGACAGGTATGATTCCATCTGTCTTCGCCTGTTTCAGGGCGGCCAAAAATCTGTTGAAATACGAAACCTTTGAATTTATAGATAAACTTTCCCCGTTTGACTTGGTAGCCCTAGTTAGGTGACGTTTGAACCCCTCAATGAACTCCAGCGAAACATTCTCAAAAGTTACTCCCGGATGGGCGTATTCCTTGAGGTGTTTGATCATGCTTTTCCAGTTTCCGTCGTTACCTGTGCTGGTGTTTTTGTTGACAGCCAATTTCTCCAAGTAAGGAATGAACAGTGACTTTTGCTTTTTGATATCATGGACGTTGTAAATGCCCGATAAAAAGTCCAGTTGTTTTTGGTGGCAAATCGCCTCGGCCAAGCGTAGTCTCTCTTTGTTGTTCGCGATTTGGGCGGGGGTCAACTTCCCCTTGTCGGGTTCGGGAACCAAATAAATATCCAAGTACTCAGTTTTCCTGAATCCTTTTTGGTAATAATCCAAATATAGGGCCACTCTGTTGCCCTTCTTGCGTCTTCTAAGTGTGACCTTCATAACCCGAGCATTTTATTGATACTTTCCCTTGGGACAATTACACGGTGTCCAAGCCTGACAACCTTGAGGTTTCCTGATGCAATGCTTCGCTCAATTGTCCTTTTGCTTACCCCCAGATAGATTGCCGATTCTGCGATGGACAGGTAGTCCCTTTTTTGGATCTCTTCGAACTTTTCCAAATCCGGTTTCGATTTATTCGTGTCCTCAAGGGGGACATGGCCGGCGACAGTACCGGAAAGAAATTTTTTTAGCTTTTCTTCCCGCTTTACCAATTTGTAGTGTTTTCGGTTACAATCATGGGAGCAGTATCTGGTTTGAAGTGTTCGTGCTTCAAATTCCTTCCCACAATGATGGCAAACTCTCCTTATTCTTAGATTTGAACTCATAGCTATTTGTTTCATTTGACCAACATAACATGCCAAAAAATGCCAATATATAACATGTACTGACATATACCGACATAATTTCCCACTATTTTGATTGGCAACAAAAATTGGGAATTTTGGCAACAAATTAGCAACAAAAAAACGTGAAACACTATCAAAATAAGTACAATAAAATGGGTTAAAAGAGCCAAAAATAAAGTAAAATCAAGCTTTGTCAAGGTAGCTACTTCCCGATGCAAAACTTCGAAAAAATATTGGCGAGGAGGTCGTCTGTCGTGATTTCGCCCGTGATCTCGCCGAGGTAGTGCAAGGACCTGCGGATGTCCATCGCGAGGAAATCATTGGTGACCTCGTGGTCGAGACCGGCGAGGACGTCGAGCAGGGATTGACGGGTCTTGACCAAGGAGTCGTAATGGCGGATGTTGGTAACGATGGTATTTCCGGTGCGGAATTTGTCCAAGTTGACCAATTCGAGGATCCGGTTTTTCAATAGATCGAGGTTTTCTTTTTGACCTGCCGAAATGAAAATGGTATCGGGATGTTTTTCCCTTAATTTGTTGATAAAGAGAGGATTCGCCTTATCTATCTTATTGGCCACTTTCAGAAAAGGTACGCCCAAATTCTCCAGCTTGTTGATGTCCCTATTGATCTCTACCATGTCGGTATCGCTGAGGTCAAAGAGGTAGAGAATCAGCGAGGCGGTTTTCATTTTTTCCTGTGTACGGCTGACCCCGATGGCCTCGATGGTATCTGTCGTCTCCCGAAGGCCTGCTGTGTCGATGAACCGGAAAATTACACCTCCGAGGTTGATTTCGTCCTCGATAAAGTCGCGTGTGGTGCCGGCAATATCGGATACAATCGCTTTTTCCTCGTTGAGGAGGGCATTGAGCAGGGTGGATTTCCCGGCATTGGGCTTACCGGCGATGACGGTCGGCACCCCGTTTTTGATCACGTTGCCAAGGTCAAAACTGGCGATCAACAGTTCGATTTCGCGCAGCAGCTTCTCCACCAATACCCGCAAATCCTGACGGCTGGCAAATTCCACGTCCTCTTCCGTGAAGTCCAATTCCAATTCGATCATGGATGCAAAGTGGATGAGCTCGGAGCGTAGGTGTTGGATTTCGTTGGAAAAACCTCCCCGCATCTGACTGATGGCTGCCTGGTGCGAGCTTTCTGAATCCGAATGGATCAAATCCGCCACCGCCTCTGCCTGCGCCAAATCAAACTGTCCGTGCAAAAATGCCCGTTGGGTGAACTCACCGGGTTTGGCGGGCCTAGCACCTTGGCGGATAAGCAACTTGATGACTTGGTTGACGATGTAGGAGGAACCGTGGGTGGATATTTCCACGACATTTTCCTTTGTAAAGGACTTGGGTGCAACAAATATGGAAACCAAGACCTCGTCGATGATTTTTTCCCCATCCCTGATGGTCCCAAAATGGATGGTATGGGACGCTGCTGTTTCGAGGTTTTTACCTTTAAATACTTGGTTGACGAGGCGGATGGCATCCTTTCCGGAAAGACGTATCACGGCAATCGCACCAACTCCCTGCGGGGTGGCCAAGGCTACGATCGTATCCTCTCGCTCATGCAGGGAAAAAGACATGCTATTTGCTGAATTTATTGACGATGCCGGAAAGTCCGTTCAAAAATGGGTTGGGTTCACGGTAGCCGGGATACTGCGTGATGTTTTCCATCAGCGGATCCATGATGATGAAGTTGGGATAGGAATTCACCCGCATCGCTTTGGCCATCGTGGCTTCGGTGTATTGCTTGCCCCGGAAGTCAAAGGACCGCTTTGTGTTCTCCGCGTTCATTTTGACCGCATAAAAATTCTCGTTGATATAGGCGATCACTTTGGGGTCGGAAAAGGTATCCTTGTCCATCTTCTTGCACCAGCCACACCAATCGGTGTAGACATCGACAAAGACCATCTTCGGGTTTTCGGCTGTTTTGGCCGCAGCCTCTTCGAAGGTCAGCCAATTGATTTTTTCCTGTGCGGAAGCAATTTGGGCGCTGATGAGGGTGATGAGCACCGCTCCAAATAACTTTTTCATAAGGGTCTGCTTTTCAATAACCCAAATGTAACGAGTTGTGGGGAAATCCAGTTCATTTTGAAGTACGAAGTTAGAAGGACGAGGGACGAAGTCGGAAGTATGAAGGATGAGGTTAGAAGTACGACGTATGCTGCTGCCAACAGAACCCTGCTATTGCCAACTGACCTCTGCCAACAGAACCCTGCTATTGCCAACTGAACCCTGCCAACTGAACCCTGCTACTGCCAACTGACCTCTGCCAACTGAACCCTGCTACTGCCAACTAACCTCTGCGCACTGATCCCTGCCACCGGCAACTGCCTACAACTTCGGTTCCCAGCCTTTCTCGTACTCCCTGGACCAGAGGGCCATGCCTTTTTTGTTTTGGATATGTCCGTTTCTCGGATCGCAGGCGAAGCTTTCACCGATGCGGTAGGAGATATTGGCCAAGTGACAAAGCAAGGTACTGGTGGCGCCTTCCTCGATCGTGGAGTTTTGCTTTTGCTTTCCGCGGATCGCTTCAAAGAAGTTGACCACGTGGTCGGTAGTATTGTCGCCACCGCCGCCGAGGTTGGTGCTTCCCTCCTCGCCTCGTGCCTTTGCTTCCTTGATGAGTTTACCGTTGCGGTCAAAATGCCTGTACAGGCCTCTGTTCACAAATACGGATCCTTCGGTGCCATAGATGATGGTACCCCTATCTGAACCGTAGGTTTGGTAATTGTTGCGGCTTTTGCCGTCCCAAAGGATGGTTTTGTCTCCGTCAAACTGGAAGGTGGCCAACATGGTATCGTACATGGTCCAGCCGTCGTCGAGGAAGTGGTATTTGCCCGCATCGACGTGCACGTGTTTCGGAAACTCTACCTGCAATGCCCATCGCGCTACGTCGAGTTCATGGGTGGCATTGTTGCCGGTTTCGGCGGTGCCATAATCCCAACCATACCAGTGCCAATTGTAATCCCAGGTGTCATGGGTGTACTTACGCCTTGGTGCTGGTCCTTGGAAAAGGTCCCAATCCAAGCCTGCAGGTGGTGCTTGTTCAACCTGCAGCGGAACCGGTCCGCGGCCGTTGGAATAGAAGGCGATCGCACGGAATGCTTTTCCAATGGCCCCTGCGTGTATTTCCTTGATGATTTCGATGGTATGAAAAGATGAGCGCTGCTGGTTGCCCATTTGGATCACCTTTTTATACTTGTTTTTGAACTCCACCAATAACTCCCCTTCGCGTGGATTGTGGCTGCAAGGTTTTTCGACATAGACATGTTTGCCGGCGGCTACCGCAAGCCATGTACCCGGGGCATGCCAATGGTCCGGCGTCGCGTTGATGAGGACGTCGATTTCCTTGTTGTCGATTACCTTCAGAATGCTGTTTTCGAGTTGGGGTGTGTAGTCGATATGCTTCGCAAAACTGGCAGCAGCTTTTTCCCTTTGGGACTGCATCACGTCGCACAAGGTGTGCAGCATGACATTGCTTTCTTTTCTCTTGATCGGGTCATAAAACGCGCCCAAACGTCTTCCAAGACCTGCGATGGCCACATTTAACCGTTCATTCGCACCGATGATGTTGCCATAGCTTTTGGCTGAAAAACCCAAGGCACCCAAGGAACTCAGGCCGATGGTTGCGAGGGTGGTCTTTTTGATAAAATCCCTTCTGGGTTGGTTGTTGGATTCCATGGTCATGGGGTTTATTTGAGTTTTTTGACTTTCAGGTTTTTGAAATGCACTTCATTGCCGTGGTCTTGGAGCAACAGGTGGCCTTCGGGCGCTTCACCGAAGTTTTCCCAAACCTTGTACTTGCTGATGGCCACCAAATCACGGAACTCCTGCGATCCACGTACATATTCCACGACTTTGACGCCGTTGAGGTAATGTTCGACGCGGTTGTCGGGATAGACCACGATGCGGCCTTTGTTCCATTCCCCGGGTCCTTTGACAAAGCGTGCCTGCTTGTTGGCCTTGATCAAATCATAGAGCGAGGCCAAGGTACGGTTGCCCTCCCGTCCCATCTTGGCATCGGGATGGCGCTCGTCGTCGAGGATTTGGTATTCCAAGCCGATTGCCGAACCGGAATTGTTTTCTTTCAAGGTGACAAAATATTTCACCCCGCTGTTGGCGCCTTCGGTAATCTTGAAGTCAAAGGCAAAATCAAAGGCAGCGTATTTTTCTTTCGTCACGATATCCCCAAAATTGGAGGATTCGCCACCATCGGTGCCTTCCACCTTCAAAATCCCGTCTTTGATTGTCCAGCCTTTTTGTGGAAAGGTCTCTTTGTAGGCGCCTACCCAGGCTTCTGTGCTTTTCCCGTCAAACAACAGTTTCCAGCCGTTCGCTTTTTCGTAGGCGGTCAGCTCGTTCAATCCTGTATTCACCACAAAGAGGTCTTTTTTGAAAGCCTTGGGTTTTAGGTTTTCCGTTTGGATGCGGATATTCCTGAAATAGGTCTTATTGCCGGCATCCTTGGCATCCGAAATGCTGTGTACCTGAAGTCCAACAAATCCACGGGCATCCATGTCGTCCACGACGTAGGCGACTTCCTGTCCGTTTATCCAGGTTTTGATTTCCTTTCCGATTACTTCGATCCGGTAACTGTTCCACTCTCCCATCTTGAAGGCTGATTTGGCCGCCGGATTGAGGTCTAAGGGATACAGCCAACCACGGCGCGCCTCGTCGTAAACTCCGCCCGACCAAGCCCTGGATGTTGGGTCTGCTTCGATTTGGTAGCCGAAGACGAGCCCTTGGCCTTCCCTGGCCTTGGGATCATACTGTCCGCGTGCCATGATGCCTGAGTTACTTGAGAGGTTTTCGATCTTCAGGTCCAATTCAAGGACAAAATCCCCAAATTGCTGTTCGGTAATCAAAAAGGTATTGGGTGTATTCGCTTTGGCATAGCCAACGATGATGCCATTTTCCACTTTGAATTCGGCTTCACCTGCCACTGCCTTCCACCCGCTAAGGTCCTTTCCGTTGAAAAGTGTCCGCCATTGGGTATTCTGGGCGATGGATTCGGTTTGGAATGATAGATAGGCAAATGCGAGGAGAAACAGCTGCGCTACCAAAAACAATGGTCTATTTCGGGGCATGGTCTTGATTTTATATGGTCCAAATTCCTGATTTAGGCAGGTTTATTCAACATCCTATAGGTGCAAATACGGAAACGATTGCGACTTCGAGGTACAATTCTCTCTTTTGATTCTTGAATTTATGGATTATCTTGGAAACATGCCTTCACAATGTGACGGCAGGAAAAATACAGAAACCCCTTCCGACAATAAATCCTCAAACCCATGAAGAACCTTTCCCTTTCGGCTTTGCTGCTTTTGTTTACAGCAATCCTATCGGTCCATGCACAACAAATCCAAACAAATCCCATCCTAAGTCCCTGGGCCGAAAAAGTGGACAAGCAGGCCCCCCACCCTGAGTATCCCCGGCCACAGATGGAACGCGGCAATTGGCAAAACCTGAATGGTGCCTGGGATTATGCGATTGTGGACAAAGGCGTGCGACCAAATACTTTTGAAGGAAAAATCCTAGTCCCCTACACGGTCGAATCCTATCTATCCGGAGTCGCCAAACCTGTCGGCGCTGCCAAAGAACTCTGGTACCAAAAGGCTGTTTCCGTTTCTTCGAAAAATAGAAAAGGTAGAGTGCTGTTGCATTTTGGAGCTGTCGATTGGGAATCGGAGGTATTTGTAAACGGAAAATCCGTAGGTACCCACCAAGGCGGCTATGACCCGTTTCAATTTGATATCACGGATTTTCTCCTCAAAGGCGAGTCCCAAAATATCCAAGTCCGAGTTTGGGATCCGAGCGACGATGGACCACAGCCCATTGGGAAGCAAACAAAGCGACCACGTGGTATTTGGTACACGCCTGTCACCGGGATTTGGCAGACAGTTTGGCTGGAGTATGTACCGCAGACCTACATTTCCCAACTCAGGATCACGCCAAATTGGGACCGGGGGTCTTTCGAAATTGAAACCACAACCGCGGGCAATACCGCTGGATTGGTCCTGTCCTTACTTGCAATGGACAATGGAAAAGAAGTCGGTAGGCTTAGCGGCGCTGTGGGCGAAAAGCAGGTATTGACGATCCAAAACCCGAAAAGCTGGACTCCCGATTCACCACAACTCTATGATTTTGTTATTGAATTGAAAAAGGGAAACAAGGTGGTCGACGCAGTCAAATCCTATAGTGCCCTGCGGAAAATCAGTGCCAAGCCAGACACAAACGGCATGCTGCGCATGGAATTGAACGACAAACCCCTATTTCAATACGGTCCGCTTGACCAAGGCTGGTGGCCTGATGGTCTTTATACCGCCCCCACAGATGAGGCACTGGCTTTTGACATCATCAAAACCAAGGAAATGGGCTTCAACATGATCCGGAAGCATGTGAAAGTCGAACCCGCACGTTGGTATTACCATTGTGACCGTTTGGGCATCTTGGTGTGGCAGGATATGCCAAGCGGAGATATGGGCAATGTCTGGGAACCGAAGCCGGGAATTCTTCGAAAGAACTTGGACAAATATCGAACGGCAGAATCCGAGGCTATCTATAAAAAAGAATGGAAAGCCATCATGGATGCTTTTCACCATTTCCCCTCTATCGTGGTTTGGGTTCCGTTCAATGAAGCTTGGGGACAATTCAAAACAGCCGAAATTGCTGAATGGACCAAAAAGCATGATCCTAGCCGGCTGGTCAATTCCGCTTCAGGGGGAAATTTCGAGTTGAATGGGAATAAGATCGCGGGGGATATTTTTGATGTCCACAACTATCCCGATCCGGTAATGCCCTCGCCGGACTTGTTTGGCAAAGTGAATATTCTGGTTCTGGGTGAATACGGTGGACTTGGGCTTCCTGTAGAAGGGCATACTTGGCAAAACAAAGACAATTGGGGCTATCAATCTTTCAAGACGGAGGCTGAATTGCTCGAGCGTTACAAATCACTGATCAAAGACCTCAAGGATTTGATCCCGAAAGGGCTTGCCGCCGCAGTATATACCCAAACCACGGACGTGGAAGTAGAAGTGAATGGCTTGATGACCTATGATCGGCAGGTTATCAAGTTTCCCGCAGCTGTACTCAAATCGCTGCATATGGAACTTTACCGATGATAAAATCCAACAAGGGTATGGAGCGATGAATCCAGAAGCAAATATTAACGAAAACTTGACAGGAAATCCTTGAGCCAACTAGCAATATCCCTTGAAAAAACAGTAATTTAGGGGTTATTAAAACACTTATTTTATGAAAAAACTCTTCTCACTTTCCGTTTTCATCCTGCTAATTG
The DNA here is from genome assembly GCF_000330725.2 of Mariniradius saccharolyticus AK6. Lineage (GTDB taxonomy): Bacteria > Bacteroidota > Bacteroidia > Cytophagales > Cyclobacteriaceae > Mariniradius > Mariniradius saccharolyticus. The sequence goes on from NZ_AMZY02000008.1 coordinate 127,929, forward strand.
CCTTTGTAGGAACTGAGGCAAAAGCGCAAAAACTCAAAGTACCAGGTGCTGACCTTGCCACGCAAGTACTCGGCATACTCGACAAAACCGACGGTCTTGGATTAACTGCAGACCAAACATCAAAATTGAAAGCCAATAACAAGTCTTTTGTAGACGACGTGTTTGGCGTCCTCAACGGCAATCTTTCCGACGATGCCAAGAAAAGCAAGTTCCTCGATCTGAAGAAAATCCGGCAAAACTTCCTCATGGGCCTTTTGGGCCAGTCACTGTTGGGCAAGTACAACGGTAGTGTCAACAAGTTGCTCGGACCACTCAAAAGTCAGCTTGGACCCGCAGCCTTGGCGTTCTAAATGAACCTGACCAACCATTTTCAGAGCCATGAAATTTCACGTAATTTCATGGCTCTTTCTTTTCCCCATGAAGCATCTCCATAAGATTATCCTGATTCTAGCCATTGGCGTTTTCGGCTGCGATAGACCAACCAAAAACGCCCAGTTCTGGCTTACCGACCCATCCCAAGGAATACACTTTCTGCAACAAGACGATCTCTTGCTAGCTGAGATGTCAACCGAACTGCCCACCATCGAGCTCAATCACTCGATCAGCTATCAGGCGATGGATGGTTTTGGTTTTACTTTGACGCAGGGCAGCGCGAAGCACCTCCTAGGGATGACTAATGAATCGCGAAATGCAATACTCCAGGAGCTTTTTGGGCAAAATGTGGGGGAAATCGGTGTGAGTTATTTGCGCCTGTCTGTCGCCGCATCCGACCTCAATGAGTATCCTTTTTCCTATCATGATGTTGAGGACGGACATTTGGATTCGCTATTGACCAAATTCAGCTTGGGGCCCGATACCTTGGATATGATTCCGGTTTTGAAGGAAATCATGGCAATCAACCCGGAAATCAAGTTGATGGGCTCGCCTTGGTCGCCTCCGGCGTGGATGAAGGACAACAAAGACACGCGGGGCGGAAAATTGCTGCCGCAGTACTACTCCACCTATGCGCTTTATTTCGTAAAGTATATCCAGGCGATGGCGGATTTGGGTTTCAAGATTGATGCCGTCACCATACAAAATGAACCCCTGCATCCCGGCAACAACCCAAGCCTGCTGATGCTGCCCGAAGAGCAGGCGGAATTTGTGAAAAACCATCTTGGGCCTGCGTTCGAAAAAAACAGCATTTCCACCAAGATCATCATCTACGACCACAATGCCGATCGACCTGATTATCCGATCAGCATTTTGGATGATCCCGAAGCCAAAAAGTACATCGACGGATCTGCTTTCCATCTTTACGGTGGGCAAATCGATGCGCTTTCGGAAGTCCACCGTGCCCATCCGGACAAAAACATCTATTTCACCGAACAGTGGATTGGAGCACCCGGGGATCTTGCGGGCGATCTTCGCTGGCATGTCAAAAATCTGATCATCGGTGCGCCCCGCAACTGGGCCAAAACTGTCCTAGAATGGAACCTGAGCTCGGCACCGGACCTTCAGCCCCATACCGACCGGGGCGGCTGCGACCAATGCCTCGGCGCGATCACGATCAAAATCAACCATGTACTCCGGAATCCTGCCTACTATGTGATTGCCCATGCGTCGAAATTCGTAAGCCCGGGATCGGTGCGGATCGACAGCAACGAACCCGAGGGCTTGCCCAATGTGGCGTTTACCAGACCGGATGGAAAACAGGTATTGATCGTTTTGAATGATGGTCAAGCGCAACAAACCTTCGCAGTCAAAAACAACAAGTGGGTCGGTGCGGTGACGCTTTCAGCGGGTGCTGTCGCGACGATTGTATTTGATTAGATTAACCTAGCTTTGTCAAGTTAAACATTGAAAGGATTAAACTGACCGGTTATTTTCAAAGCCCTGAAAGGGCGATATAACCAAACGTAGGGTCTTGGCCCTACGATAGAAAGAGCTGAAAACCTCAACCTAGCCCTGAAAGGGCGTAATACCTTGAACATGGGACAGTCACTGGTTCAAAATTACCTTCACACCATATTCAGCACCAAGCATAGGCAACCACTGATCAAAGGTGCGATAGAGCAGGAACTACATGCCTATTTGGGGGGTATATGTAACAGATTGGAGTGCCAATCTATCATAGTGGGAGGATATGTAGACCACGTACACATCCTCTGTAAATTATCAAAGAAGATCGCACTTGTTAAGCTAATAGAAGAAGTGAAATCCCACTCATCCAAATGGATGAAGACAAAAGGTGGGGAATTTTCAGACTTTTATTGGCAGGATGGGTACGGTGCTTTTTCTGTTAATCCGTCACAGGTAGATGCCGTAGTTGACTACATAGCGAATCAGCACGAACATCACCAAAGGAAGACATTCCAAGATGAGTATCGGGCATTTCTGAAAAAGTACAGGGTTGAGTATGATGAACGCTTTTTGTGGGATTGACGATCCCGCCCTTTCAGGGCTTAGAGAACCTCATCCATTCTGACTGCACAGGGCTTCACCCTGTGTTAAGGTATCACCGCCCTTACAGGGCTATGTCCAAGAAAATTGTCTCCGCTCCTTTTAGGTGTCTATAGCTTTGCGAAATATTATAAAATAGGGTTGGAATTGGGAAGTTTCAAAGCCTCTTTCCCTCTCTTGAATTGGGTCCAATTGCGAGGGAACTATTGGCAAAACTAATAGTAATCTCGCATGACGGCAACCTAGCGCTTTACTAAAGCACTTGAATCCGGTTCAAGGGGATTTTGGTGAGAAAGGAACGGAAAATGTACCGAGTATCGGGAATGGGCTTTACTTTTTGAAGGCGGTCCAAGACGGCTTCGCTGCCAGAAAAATCTTCGTCCGTTCCAAGGAAGCCGTAGGCAGCAAACACCCCATCCAAAAAATACAAGGCTACCTGTTGGTCCTTCGAAATGCCTCGATCCTTGATCAGAATTTCCCCTTTTTGGGAAAATGAGCGGATTGCTTCGTCAAATCGGGCGGCATATTCCTCCGCGCTTTCGGCCCCACAACAAGCGCCGCGGCATTTCCCATCCGCAAAATCATAACAAGGTCCTGCGGTTTTCTGGATTCCTGACAGTTTGGGGCAAAGTTCGTGGGCTTCCACTTTTTCCTTGAGAAATTTCCAAGCCTCCGCGTGGTTCATAAACTCAGCAATGGGCTTCAGCGAAGCCGCATATTTTCCCACATGCAACCTATAAAAACCATTTCCATCCTGATAATGGTAAATGGCCCAAGAGGAAGATTGAAACTTGGATGCTTGGTTATACTTCGGCCAAATGCGTTTGATTTCGAGGATTTCGAGCAAATAAGCGAGCATTTCGCTTCCCGTCAGTGTCCAGGAAATGTCGTGGATTTCGGTCTTGAGTGAAAGTTTGTCTTTTGAATTACCCGAAAAATGACCCTTGAAGCGCTCCCGGATGTTGTTAGCCTTGCCGACGTAGATGACATGTCCTTGGCTGTCATGGAAATAATAGATACCCGTGGCCTCGGGGATTTCCAGGTACCTGCTGAGGGAGATGTTTGGCGGAAGAAATGAACCTCCTTGGTTTTGCTTCAGTGCGCCCAAGACAGCAGATGCATCCTTTTCCATCATCATCCCAAAAAGCGTCGCCGTAGCTTCCGCATCGCCTAGGGCCCTGTGGCGGTTTTCAATTTCGATGTGCAGGTGGCTGCAAATCCTTCCCAGACCGTAGGACCTCAATCCCGGGAAGACCTTCCGCGACAGCCGTACGGTGCAGAGTTTGCGGGCCTGGAAGTTCCTTCCCAGGGCCTCAAAAGCGGATCTGATAAAGGAAAAATCAAAATTGACGTTGTGGGCCACGAAGACTGCATCCTCCAAAAATTCCCACAACTCGTCCGCGATTTCCGCGAAGGTGGGCGCGTGTTCGACCATCTTTTGGTCTATGCCCGTGAGTCCCGTGATGAAGCCCGGTATTGGCCGCTGCGGATTGATGAGGGTATGATAGGTATCCACCACCCTGCTGCCATCATGCAGGATCGCGGCAATCTCCGTGATGCCACCCAATCCCGGGTTGCCGCCTGTGGTCTCGATATCTACGATGGCAAAAAGCATGTGTCAATGTTAGTGATTTTTAGGCTTTATTGGACAATCCAAGGCCATGGATGTCAATCATTGTCGGAGAAACAACAAGCAATACTTTGTGGAACAACAATGATTTCGCCAAAGAGGATCGGATCGAAGGCAAAAGATTTTCGATATTTCTACAACAAAACCTAAAGACCTTGAAAAGAAGAGATTTTGTAAAGTTGGGCGCCTTGTTGTCTGCATCGACGGTGCTCCCTATCATGGCGGGCACATCCGAAAAGCGGGTTTTCTCTGTGGGAATCTTGGGATACGGCGATCGCGGTTCCGGTCTTCACCGCGTACTCAACGGGATGCCGGATAAATTTTTGGTCAAGGCCGTTTGTGATGACCTTCCCTTACGGCTCGAACAGGCCAAGTCAAAATTTCCCACGGGTGTTTCGTTTTACGATGACTACCGGATGTTACTGGACCAAAAAGACCTGGACATCATTCTGGTCGCCACCCCCATCTACCTGCACTTTGAGCATGCAAAGGCTGTCTTGGAATCGGGAAAGCATCTTTTCCTGGAAAAAACCATGGTTTTTAATGTGGACCAGGCACTTTCCTTGAGCAAAATACGGCAGCAATACCCCCGTCAGGTGGTACAAGTTGGGCACCAATACCGTTATTCCCCACTTTATTTCAAGGTCAAAGAAATGGTACAGGACGGTTGGTTGGGAAAAGTCACCCAGGTGGAAGCCCGCTGGGACAGGAACCACAATTGGAGAAGGGATGTGCCGAGTCCTGAACTGGAGCGAAAAATCAACTGGCGGATGTACAAAGAGTATTCCGGGGGATTGGTGGCCGAACTGCTTTCCCACCAAATGGATTTCATTCATTGGGTGTTTGAGACAAGGCCCAGTTCGGTCTACGGGGTTGGGGGGATCGACTTTTTCAAAGACGGAAGGGAGACTTTTGACAATGTCCAAGTCACCCTTCGGTACGACAGGGAAGGCATGATCGGGAACTTTGGTGCTACCTGCGCCAACCAACAAGATGGATATTCCTTCAAGATCAAGGGCAACAAGGGCATGATTTCACTTTTGACCAACGAAGGGGTTTTCTACCCCGAACCTGAAACCCGCAAAGAATTGGAGCAGGTGGATGGGGTATCAGGTGCCACCCGGCTGACTTGGTCAAGCGACAAACAGGGGATCAAAATCCTCCCGCAGCCCACCCTTGATGGTTCGATTTATGCCTTGGAGGATTTTTATCGCTGTTTGGTGGAAAAAGCGGAACCGAATTGCAACGTCATCAATGCTGGAAGGACAGCCATCACAGTCGCACTTGCCAACGAATCCGTCTACACAGGCCAACGAATGGTCTGGAGACCGGAATTTGACCTGGTTTAAAATTCCTGCGCGTCGCGGGCGGAAAGGACTTGGCACCGGGGGATGACGGTACGAATTGATGCCAAATTCATGAAATGCCTCCTCCAGTCCTCACACTGCTGGATTTCCGGGATTTCTTCAACCCAGGAAATGCTTTAGTCTGTCATTTGGTTGCGCGAGCCTGTCCTCACATACTGCTCTATCAACTTCTCCGCACATCTTTCCCCGTCCATGGCAGCAGAGACAATCCCTCCCGCATAACCTGCGCCTTCCCCGCAAGGGTAAAGACCTTTGATGATCAGGTGTTCAAAGGTTTCCCGGTCGCGGGGAATCCGCACGGGAGATGAAGTCCGACTCTCAACGCCGATGATTTGGGCATCGTTTGTCAGGTAGCCTTTCATCTTTTGCCCGAATGCCTTGAAACCTTGCCTCAAGCGTTCGGCGATGAAATCAGGCAAAACCGTATCCATATCCACCGAAAGCAAGCCTGGCTGATAGGAAGTATCCAACAGGTCAGCCGAAACCTTCTTGTTGACAAAATCCAGCATTCGCTGTGCAGGAGCCGTTTGGGTTTGACCGCCGGCAAGCCAAGCCTTTTGCTCCACTTCGGCTTGGAACATCATGGCGGCAAGGGGACCATACTTTTCATATTGCGGCAAATCCTCCAATTCCACGGCGGCAACGATGCCCGAGTTGGCAAACTTGCTATCGCGTCGGCTGGGGCTCATCCCGTTGACGACGATCTCCCCTGGGGAAGTCGCAGCGGGCACGATGAATCCACCGGGACACATGCAAAAGGAAAAAACGCCCCGTTGTTTCCCTTGCCATTGGGTTTGATGGACCAAAGCGTACGCGGAAGCAGGCAAATAGGGTCCGCGGTCTACTTCGCAGTGGTATTGGATACGGTCAATGAGGTTTTGGGCATGCTCGATCCTGACACCAAGGGCAAAGGGTTTCGCTTCAATGAGGATGTTTTTTGATTTTAATAGATGAAAAATGTCCCGCGCGGAGTGGCCTGTAGCCAAGATAACACCTTGGCCAAGGATTTTTTCTCCATCCTGGGTGATGACACCTTTGATCTCGTTTCTGTCCAAAATGAGGTCCACTACTTTGGTCCCGAAGAGCACTTCCCCACCCGCTTGAAGGATGCTGTTGCGGAGTTCTTCCACAAGCTTGGGAAGCTTGTTGGTACCGATATGTGGATGGGCGTCGACGAGGATTTCTTCGGTGGCACCGTGGGCAACCAAGATTTCCATGATGCGCCGGATATCCCCGCGTTTTTTCGAACGCGTATAAAGTTTTCCGTCGGAATAGGTCCCCGCCCCTCCTTCTCCAAAGCAGTAGTTGGACTCGGGATTGACGATATGGTCCTTGTTGATCGCAGCCAAATCGCGCCGCCTCGCCCGTACATCCTTGCCTCTTTCGATCAAGATGGGTTTCACGCCGAGCTCAATTGCCCGCAAAGCGGCAAACAAGCCTGCGGGTCCTGCGCCGACGATGATGATTTGGGGGGCTAGGCTGACGTTGGGGTAATCTCTGCCCTGTTCCAACAAGGGCGTTGGAGGCTCGTGGACAAAAACTTCCGCTTCGACCAAAACTTTCACTTGCCGCCCACGGGCGTCTATGGAACGCTTTGTTTGTCGTGCAAAAATTTGTGGATCGGCGACTGGCAATTTCAGCCTTTTCAAAACTGTCTCGCGAAACAAATCTGAGTCATAAGCCTCAGCCGGGCTCAGTTGGAGCTGCAATTCTTTTTTCATGGTAAGGTATTTATCCTTAAAGCATTGCAAAGCTACGAAAAAGCGGACGGGATTTACTCAAGACATCATAATCCGGTCCAGACCGATAGACGCTGCAACAGTTTGTCCAATCAATACTTATTCTTATCCTTAAAAATGGAGTAGCCCATCTGCAGCTCAAAAATGTCCGCCTTGAATGCATGGGCTTTCAAGGTAATGGCAGTGAACAATTTGTTTGAAAATCGGTATTTGACACCAATGCGCTCATAGTACCAATTCGGCTCGTCGTTGGCCGGATTTCTGTGGGCATATACTCCAATACCCAGGGGAATAAAGAGGTTGGGTTTAAGGACCAATTCACCGGATAAAACAAAAGCTAGGGAAGCCTTATCCCAAAATGCATCCTTCTGCCAATTTGGGTCCATCGATCCGCCTGGCGCATAAAAAAGGTCCATCCCGAGGCCGTAACGGAATTTGTATCCCGCCTGCCTTAGGAAATTCACACCAAGCGCATACTTGACGTATCTTTCACTGCCGGGCAGATAGTTTTTTCCGCCCACAGTACCCCATATATTGACTTGGTTGTTGCGAATAAAGGCGGGAATCTCAGGCTTGGTATTTTGCTCGGGATACCATTTTTGCAGATTGGTGCGAATCCCTATTGAAAAGGGAATAAAGTTCAGCCCTGAGTTAGGCTTTTGAAAGGAGCCGTTGGAGAAGTGTTTCAATCCCAAGGATCCATCCAAAGAAACCCACTCATTGACGCGATAGGTCACCGTGCTCGCCACATGGACGTAGCCGTTGTTATAGGAGCCGATGAATTGATTGAGAGGATTATCCTCGGCATCCCATGGTTTGAAGTTAAAGGCCAAACCAAATGCCAGATAGACACTAAAGCTTAGTCTGTTATCTACAAAGGTTCGTCCGATTGGAAGCTCCCCAAACATGTACACCGCGTTGGGTTTTCCGATAAAGTCGTTTTTGAACGTGGTACGGAAATAGCCAAACCCATATGTCGGATATTTGTAAATGACATTGTAGAGTTTGGGCTGGGTGTTTCGGAACCCCAGGCGTAAATCAATCGCCGAAAAATCAATTGTGCTACCCACCTGCTGACCCCATTCGGTGTTTTTGGGAAGCATAGGCCCTTGTTCCATGATGAAGCTGAACTGTTTTTGGAATTTGGGTTGCTTCTTGGTTTTATTGACAGAAACTGAATCAGAACCGCATACGGGAAATGCCAAAACAGCAAAAATCACGAATGAGAACAGAAAGGCTTTCCACATGAAAAAAAATTTCATTTTTTTTTGCGTCAAAGTTGATCAACTCATTGTGAAATTCAAAGCGATTAGGCGAATTAAACAAAAAAAACCGTCCAATAGTCAGGACGGCTTTTTTTCACACTTTTGTCAGAAGATCTTATTTCTCCATCCAATCCTTGCCGAGGATAGAGATCAATTTTTGGTTCATTTTCTCAGCCTCAGCGGTATTCTTTAGCCTACTGTGGATGTTGAAAAGGATTTCCATGATGTCTGTGCTCTCAGGTTTGATAGCCAAAGCCTTGTCGAAATAAGGAACTGCATCTTTGTACAATTGGTCAGCCTCTTTGCCCATACCTTCAGCTCTTTTTTCCCATTCAGCGTCGGAGAGATTGTTCACTTCAGCCAAGATTTTTCTGGCTTTGTCCAAATAAAGCGCACCCGTGTAGTAGTTTCCTTCGAAGAACTCTGGATTTGCCTCTACAGATTTCTTGTATTGAACAAATGCACCGTCGATGTCCCCGGATTGCTCCAACAAGTAGCCATATCTCAAGAGCAGACCAGCATTGTTAGGGTCGCCAGCCAAAGCTGCCTTCACAGTAGTCATCGCTTCATCCATTTTGTCCATTTGGAGTAGCAACTGTACTTCAAATTCAGAAAGCGTCTTGTCTTCAGGATAGTCTTTTCTAGCCTTGGTCACATAGTTATATGCTAATTCCGGATTCTGGTCTTCAGAACTTGCAATTTGGATCAAGAGGTAATATGCATTCAGTTTGTTGTATTCAGGAATTTCTATCAACCTCTCGAAATATTTCTTTGCTCCTGCATAGTTTCCGATATCATTTGCCAAATAACCTGCATTGAATGCAGAAGTCGTATCCGTTGGATCGATGTCGGCAGAGAGTGCAAAAAACTCATATGCCATCTCATAGTCGTTTTCATTGTAGCGGTTGATCGCTTTGTTAAATGCGTCATTTCTCAATGACATCATGGAATACGGCTTCAGGTTTTCTGGCAATGGAATTGAAGGATCTTCATTTTTGTAGACTTCTTTTCCAACTTTGCTTTCCTTGTCATTTCCGACCATCTCCATGGTCTTGTTGAAATTGTCGAATGCATTTCTACCGGTTTCTACACTTGCAGCAGAATACGAACTATCTTGGATAAACTGCTTGGTTTGGATTCTCGCCTTCAGTAACCTGGTATTTGGGTCATCCTTGGTTTCCGGATTTTCGAGTGCAGCATCTATCTCGGTCAAGGCGGTTGTTAAGTCTCCTTTCTTGAAGTTCTTTTCAGCTGAGCTAACTACCTTCTTTTGGGCAAAAGCAAAAGTCGCCGAAGCCACCAATGCCATTGAGAGGATTAACTTTTTCATTTTGGTTTTGATTTGTCTATTTGTTTGGTTCGTTTAAGTTCAATATCCCTATTCATTGGCGGGAGCCGGTGCCGGGGTCTGCCCCTCTTCTGCTTCCTCCTCTTTCTTTATTTTCTCTACCGAGGAAATCTCATCTCCTTCGCTCAGTTTGATGAGCCTGACGCCTTGTGTGGCACGGCCCATTACCCTAAGGTCAGCGACGGGAGTCCGGATCGTGATGCCTGATTTGTTGATAATCATCAGGTCATCGCTGTCTACCACTTCCTTGATTGCGACCAAGTATCCGGTCTTGTCCGTAATGTTCATGGCTTTTACACCTTTTCCACCACGGTTAGTGATGCGGTATTCATCAAGCGGAGAACGTTTGCCATAGCCCTTTTCGGAGACCACCAACAGGCTGGCATCTTCCCGTTGTGCACAAACCATGCCAACCACCTCGTCTTTAACATCACTTAACGTGATCGCCTTCACGCCTGTAGCTGTGCGGCCCATCGGTCTTACCGTAGATTCGTGAAAATGAATGGCCCTTCCAGATTTGGCTGCAATGATGATGTGCGAGTCGCCATCTGTCATGTCCACGCGGAGCAGCTGGTCATCCTCCCTGATATTCAGGGCGATGATGCCATTGGTGCGAGGTCTGGAATATTCTTCCAAGGTGGTCTTCTTGATGATGCCTTGCTTGGTAACCATCACCAAATAATGATTGTTGATATAATCCGCGTCGTTGAGGTCACCGACTTGGATGATCGAGCGGATCTTATCCTCAGAATCAATATTGATCAAGTTTTGGATCGGCCTTCCTTTCGAAGCTTTGGAGCCCTCCGGAATGGCATAGGTTTTCAGCCAAAACAGTTTCCCGTGGTCGGTGAAAATCAAAAGGTAATTGTGCGTTGAAGCCGTAAACAGGTACTCTGTCCAATCGTCTTCCTTGGTCACCGCGCCCCTTGAACCGACTCCTCCCCTTCCTTGGGTCCTATACTCGGTAAGGACGGTACGCTTGATGTATCCCTGGTGGGAAACGGTGATCACCACTTCCTCATTCGGGATCATATCCTCGTAGCTGAAGTCCTCGGCATTGTGCTCGATGGTGGTCCTACGTGGGTCGTTGTATCGCTCCTTGATCTCAGTGAGTTCGTCCTTGATGATCTGCATCCGCTTTTCCTCGCTTTCGAGGATGCTTTTCAATTCTTCGATCAAGGCCATGATCTCCTTGTATTCTTCCTGAATCTTCTCGCGCTCCATGCCGGTGAGGCGCTGGAGTCGGAGATCCAAAATGGCCCTGGCTTGGATTTCGCTCAAGCTGAAGCGCTCCATCAAGCCGTTTCGGGCAGTCTCAGGGTCGCGGGAATTTCTGATCAGCGTGATCACTTCATCCAAATGGTCCAAAGCGATCAGGTAACCTTCCAAGATATGCGCCCTTTTCTCCGCTTCCTTCAGTTCAAACTCAGTCCTTCTGACGACCACCTCATGTCTGTGGTTGACATAATGAAGGATCAAATCCTTCAGGTTGAGCGTTTGCGGACGCCCTTTTACCAAGCAGACGTTATTGACTGAAAATGAGGTCTGTAGCTGTGTTTGCTTGTACAGGTTGTTCAGTACAACGTTGGCAATTGCATCCCGCTTCAGTTCATAGACGATCCGCATCCCTTGTCTGTCGGATTCATCCCTGATGGCTGAAATGCCTTCTATCTTTTTCTCGTTGATCAGCTGCGCGGTCTTTTCGATCATGCTCGCTTTGTTGACCAAGTAAGGAATCTCGGTGATGATGATTGCCTCACGACCGCCTTCCTTGGTTTCTACTTCGGCCTTGCCGCGGAGGATTACCCGTCCACGTCCGGTTTCGAATGCCGCCTTTACGCCATTGTATCCATAAATAATACCTCCCGTTGGGAAATCCGGGGCAGTGATGTGCTCCATGAGTTCCGAAACGGTAATATCCTTGTTGTCAATATAGGCAATGATGCCGTCGACGATTTCTCCGAGGTTATGTGGGGCCATGTTGGTGGCCATACCCACGGCGATACCCGAAGTTCCGTTGAGCAGCAATGCAGGAATCTTGGCGGGAAGAACGACCGGTTCTTTGAGCGAATCGTCAAAGTTAAACTGGAAGTCAACCGTCTCTTTGTTGATATCGGTAAGTAACTCTTCCGCAATTCTCTTCAGCCTTGCCTCGGTATAACGCATGGCCGCAGGATTGTCACCATCGACCGAACCAAAGTTCCCTTGGCCATCTACAAGTGGGTACCGCAAAGACCAAGGCTGCGCCATCCGCACCATGGTTTCATATACTGCCGAGTCGCCATGTGGGTGGTACTTACCCAAGACTTCCCCAACGATCCTTGCTGACTTCTTAAATGGCTTGTTGTGTAACACGCCCAACTCCTGCATTCCAAAAAGTATCCTGCGGTGAACAGGTTTCAATCCATCCCGCACATCTGGGAGGGCTCTCGACACGATAACCGACATCGAATAATCGATGTACGCGCCACGCATTTCCTCCTCTATGTTAATGGGAATAATATTCTCGTTTTCTCCTTGCGCCATATTTTACTGGTGATCAATAGGCGGGCAAGTTACTCAAAAAATACTGTTTTAAAAAGATTATTCGGCCATAGGAACTACCGAAAACAGCCTGTCAATACCATTGGCCGATCTTTCGGTTCTGTGGACTGAAGATGGAACTCCCCCGGTATTCGATACCGTCGTGTAAGTGCTTCATTACCACCCCGCAACCCGGCACCTTGCAGCGTTTGGTACTTGGCAGGCTGATGGATATTCCAGCCTGCACGAAATATAGATTTTGTGTGAACGGCATGATCTCGGCAGCGGCTTCTGCTTTGTATTCAAAGTTCCTGAACTCGACGCCTCCCTTTACGAAGAACCGCGCATATTCCGAGAATTCTTTGTCGACACGAAGTCCTATGTTGTAAAAAGGATCGACCGAAGGAGTTACATTCTCATCAAATGTCTGGCGGATAAACAATTTCCCAAAATCGGCTTCGGCAGTAAACTTCCAAGGATACAATTGACGAATGCGTTGCTTCGCTTCGGACTGCATGTAAAGGTTGTTGGAATCGTACCTTTTATAGCGCCAGGCCAGGAACTTGGCACGTTTAGAAGCGTCGTACAGCACCAATCCGACCGACCCAAAAGCCTTATCAATGGTGTAGGAATTGTTTTGAAACCGAAACTCAAAATCACCTCCGGCTGGGTTTGTCATATTTCCCCACTCCCGACCATAGCCTGCACCAATGGTGAGTGTGTTGAAAAGATTGATGCGCGCTGCCGCCTGTATCGGAATCGCATAGCTGCTTGCCCTGAATGCCACTGTATCATCCGAAGTTATCGATTGGGGATTTTCCAAATTCTGGACCTGAAATAAGGGGTATTGCGAAGGGTTTTCCGAATGAAAATCGAATTGTGTTGTATGGAAAGCCCCACCTCCGGCAAATTCAAAGCTCACGTTTCCAATGGCATTTCTAAAGGTATTCCCAAATCCACTCTTGGCCTTTCTGGTTTTGTCCTTGGATTTGGTATCCAGCCCGAATATATCTTCCTGTGCGTAGCCTGACAGGCAAATGAGCAACAGAAGGGAAACGATCAAACTTTTTCTCATACAAACTCTTAACGAAGACGAAATTAAAAACAATACCTCGAGGAAAACAAAAATGACCTTCTTTTTGGGAAGGCCATTTTGATATTTAGGATTCCAATTTCAATCAATCGACGACACCGCCACCTTCAGCAGCACGTTTTTCCTTCAGCATGGCGATCGCCTCAGTTACTTTCTTCTTCAATTCAGGGTCTGCACTCATGGCCCTGTTCACTTTGTTGTATGTCGCGGCACCCAAAACCTCAGGGTTTTTGATCTGCTCCAATTTGAACTCCTTAACTTGGTCCGTCATGGAGTTGATGTAGTCCTGAACCTTTTGAAAGGCCGCGCGCTCGGCATCGGTGATCTTAATTTCGGCGAGCTTATCTTCCTTGCCCCATGCAGCTTTGATTTCGTTGTACCTCGCAGGTCCACCCAAAGCCTCATCATTCTTCACCATTTCGACTAAAGCGTCCTGTTTTTCCTGTAGAAAATGTGCCACGGATTCCTCCATTGCGGCAAATTTCATGATTTCCTCCTCCGTTACAGGTTCAGCCGCAGCGTCTTGTGCTTTTGCCTGCATGTTCAACATTCCCAAGCTTAGGAAAGCCATTACGATCAATCTTTTCATCATCATTTTAAGGTTGTTAGTGAATACTTGATTTTACTTTAACTTTCAATTAATCAATTTTCGGACCTAAATCATACCCAAAAAATGTTAAAATCCCCAAAATATGTTCAACGGGGAAATAGTTTGGTCAGTGGCGGATACTTTGGATTCAGGGAACAATTGCTATTCCATACAAAAAATCAACGCCATCCCTGTCAAATAGACTTCGTCTACTCAAAAATGAGCATTCCAGAGAATAGTTGATAAAAATCTCAAAGGAGTTTCAAATCCTGGATCGTCCCGATTGGATTGGAGGAGCTAAAAACAAAGTTTCCAGCCACCAACACATCCGCTCCCGCCTCAACGAGCAATGGGGCATTCTGGAGGTTTACACCTCCGTCGATCTCGATCAGGGCCTTGGATCCCGAAATGTCAATCATCGATTTTAGCTTCCTCACTTTATCAAAAGTCCTAGGAATAAACTTCTGTCCACCAAAACCCGGATTGACCGACATCAGGCAGACGAGGTCCAAATCCTCGATGATATCTTCCAAAAGGGAAACGGAAGTATGCGGATTCAGCGCCACGCCGGCCTTGCATCCCAAGGCCTTGATGGCTTGGACCGTGCGGTGCAGGTGTGTACAAGCCTCCAAGTGCACCGAAATGACCGTAGCCCCCGCGTTTGTGAAAGCCTCCAAATACCGATCCGGGTCGACGATCATCAGGTGGACATCAAGGGGTTTGGTGGCATGCCTGTGGATGGCTTCCGTCACGGGTAGGCCAAAAGAAATGTTGGGGACAAACATCCCGTCCATGATATCCACATGGATATAGTCAGCTTGGGAAGCATTGAGCATCTCAACCTCTCTCTGGATATTGGCAAAATCTGCTGCTAAAATGGATGGGGCGATCTGAACGGACATGGCGGATTATTTTGCTGCAAAGGAAACAAAAAAACACCAACACTTTCCCCTTTGCCCAGGGTTTTGAAACCCCGATCGAAAGAAAATTCGGGAAATCGCTAGCGCTTCAACAGCTTGGAACGGTTGATCTCCCTTCCTGACTGCATCTGCACCAAGTACATGCCGCGCGGGATGGTCTCCAAAAATACATTGAAAGGCTCCCGTACCGAATTCCGCGACACTTCGATTTTTTGGATCGTATTTCCCTTCAAGTCGATCAGGGAAAACTCCCCCTTCAGGTGATTTCCAAATTGGACAAACAAGTCGGTACCCTCAATAGGGTTGGGATAGATTTTCCAATCACTTTCTTTTCCCGGAAGGCTAATAGCCAATATCTCTCCATGGAAAGCATTGAAGAAATCGGGAATGCCGTATCCGAGTAGGTTATCGGGGTTCTCGTATTGCGTGGAACTCTTCAGGATAAACTCAATCAGTTCGTCTTTTGTCCATTCTCGCCTTCCTTGCCATAGGCCTGCTGCCAAGGCCGCAATCTGCGGCGCGGCGAAACTCGTCCCGTTTGCGGGACCCAAGGTTCCGTTGGAACGAATCAGTTGAACCGAAGCACCGAAGGCGGCGACTTCTGGCTTGAACCTGCCATCCGCCGTGGCGCCCTGCGAACTAAACGAAGACCTTGTCAGGTTTGAACCCACCGAACCAACTGACAGGATACCCCTTGCATCAGCTGGCACGGTCAATGAACTTTGACCTCGGGTCCCATAATTGCCCACGCTGTTGACGATCAAAATGCCCTTATTGGCCGCAATTGTCGCTCCTTTGGTGACCGCTGCGGTTTCACCATCCAAATCGGCAACCGTGTAATTCATGCTGGGGTCATCGAAATCCCAATAGCCAAGCGAACTGTTGATGATATCCACTCCAAGGCTGTCGGCATATTCGGCTGCCCTGACCCAATTGTATTCCTCAATCCAATATTCTGTAGGCACATCTTCGGTGATACACAAGATATAATCTGCCTCGGGTGCCCCCGCCACCAATTGCTCAGGCCTGTTGGCTGCGATCAGCGACAGCACGTTAGTGCCGTGTTGGTGGTATGAATAGACGTTGCTGTTGTTGAGGTGGACAAAATCCCGGGTTCCTTTGATTTGTCCATTGGTAAAAAGATGCGCAAATGCTGGAATGGTATTCACGCCGGGAAATCCAGCATCAAACACCGCGATTCGGATACCTTTTCCTTTGAGGTTTTCTTCATGCATCTGTGGAATACCCAACAGTTCGTTCTGGAAATCATAGGCCGTAGCCGTTTTCGACAATAAATCCACCGGATATCCCTGCCCTACCGAAGCCCTGTTTCCAAATTCCAAGCGACTGTCGTTGAGTCCCGGTGCCACCAAGACCACTTTCTCCACAAAAGGGAGTTCGGCCAGGCCGGCGATATTGCCCGGTTTGGCGACGACCACGGATGCATTCAGCCAATTGCTGCTGTACAGCACATTGTCCACCAAAGGCGCTATTCCGGCAATATATTTCTCGGAAACAGGCAAATCTAGGCTATCCAAGGCTATGCTTTGGCGGGTACGGCGTTCGATGGACTCCGCAGTCAAAAATTCCGTAGGCCTGTTGAGTGAAAAAGTCTGTTGGGGTTTGAACTTGAAATACACCGCATACCGGTTTTGGGCAGTCGCCAAACCAGCCTGCAATGCCAAAACAAGCACCAACAATCGCTTAAAGTTTACCATATGCCGATAATTTCATGTGGGTCTTACGGCCCGAATCCAATAACTTTTTCCCCAAGCAATCATTTCTGGAACAATAGGTATGCACTTCGTAATAATGCTCCACCAAGCCTACGCCGCGGGCAAATACTTCATATCGATTGTCCCTGAAGGTAATCTCATCATCTTCCTCTTCCTGTAGCACCCTTACCACTTCTTGGTAATTCCGCCCGTTGAGGCTTAGGTTTCCGACAAACACGACCTCAAACTCGTCCGATTCATCGGCGTTGTAGATTTCCGCGTCCCAGGTTTTTTCCAACCTTGGAGGGAAAACCAATGGAATCTGCTTCTTGTTTTCAAATGTCCGCAGCAATGCCTGATTGGTCCTTTGGATACCGTAGGTAGTCACTGCCGTCCAGTTGGTCCCGTCGGTGGATTTGTCCCGGTTGACCACAAAGACTTCGTCCCCTTCCGCATTTCTGAAGGTGTATTCGATTTTGTCCCGCAGCTGATAGGTACTTGACTCTTGGTCGTTTTCCCCAAACACGATGGTTTCCTCAACTGCATACTGCCAAAACAAACCCACTTGGAGCGGCTGAAATTCAAAACCAAAATCTGTTTTTGGTCTTTCTGTTTCTTGGCAAGCGAAGAGAAAAAATAGGACTGATAAGAGATAGATAGGGTGATAGACTCGATTCATACGAGGTAAAGCATTGGTCAAAAATACTATTTTCAATGTAAAAAGTTTACCTTCGCCCGAAAAATCAACAAAAAAAGCCATGAGTCTCAGTGCTTTTGTCAAAATAAATGCCGTCAACAACCTCAGCGACGCAAGGTACTGCGCAGGAATGGGGGTTCAGTTGATGGGATTCTGCCTCGAACCGGGCCATTCAAAATCCATCACCGCCGACAAATACAGGGAGATGACAGGTTGGATTTCAGGCGTCGAATTGGCCGGGGAATTTGAACACAGCCATCCGGAACAAATCCTCGAAATCGTGCAGGAATGTCCCGGATTGGGGTATGTCGAAGTCAGGGAAGAAGCGTTTCTGCCCATGCTGATGCATGCCGGATTTCAATTGATTTGGAAAGTCCAAGTCGAGCATCCCGAGCATCTGGATGCACTGATGCCAAAAACCGGCTACCTCAACACCCACAATATCATGCTTCACCTCGTTTCGGAACACCTGCTGCTGGATGATTCGGTGGTTGAGAAAGTCGGTCATTTGTGCAGAAACTGCGAAGTTCTTGTTGGCTTTGACATCAATGCAGCAAACGTCCTAGACCTATTGGAAACTGCCCAACCCAAGGGAATATCCCTCGAAGGCGGCGAGGAAATCAAGCCGGGGTTCAAGGATTTCGACGAGCTGTCCGAGATTTTAGAAATATTGGAGGAGGAAGAATGATGCAGGAAAACACCAAAGTGCTCCTCGACAAGGATTTGATTGCGAAGGAATTCAAGGAAATCCAGGACCATATCTGCCGGGAATTGGAAGCCGAAGATGGCCTTGCCAAATTCAAGGAAGACCTTTGGGAAAGACCCGAAGGAGGAGGCGGGCGTACCCGAATCATTCAGGATGGGGCAGTCTTGGAAAAAGGCGGCGTGGCGTTTTCAGCCGTGTCAGGACCTACGCCCGAAAAGATCCTCTCCAAACTCGAACTGGAGCAGGCTGACTTTTTTGCGACCGGCGTATCGATCGTCATCCATCCCAAAAGCCCCATGGTGCCGATCATCCACATGAATATCCGCTACTTCGAAATGAGCAATGGCGTGTGGTGGTTTGGCGGGGGAATCGACCTGACGCCCCATTATGTGGATTTGGCTGATGCACAATACTTCCACCAACAGGTCAAGGATTGCTGCGACCAATTCGATCCAAGCTACTATCCGAAGTTTAAAAAATGGGCGGATGATTACTTCTTCCTCAAACACCGGACCGAAACCCGGGGTGTTGGGGGAATATTCTTCGATAGGTTAAATGCCCAAACCAAAGCCGAGGCAGAAAAACTCCATGCTTTCGTGAAATCCGTGGGCTACCTTTTCCCAAAAGTCTATCGCCACTTGATGGCAAAAAACAAGGCCCTGCCGTTTGGCGAAGCCGAGAAAAAATGGCAATCCATCCGACGCGGCCGCTACGTGGAGTTCAATTTGGTATGGGATGCAGGGACCAAATTTGGATTGGATACCAACGGCAGGACGGAAAGTATCCTCATGAGTATGCCGCCCATGGCCCAATGGGAATACATGCACAGCGTCGCAGCCGGATCAAAGGAAGAATTCACGCTCAAGCATCTCAAAAAAGGGATCGATTGGATGAATATCCTCTAATTTTGAATTTCAGTCAAAAGAAGTTTTCGCCAAAAACACTATGCTCGATCAAATCGCCAAATGGGATGAGGAACTCTTTCTCTGGCTCAATGGATTCCATGTGGATTTCCTTGATCCCGTGATGTTGTTCCTTACAAAAACCTACCCATGGATTCCCATGTATGCGTTTCTGCTTTTCTTGGTCTTCAAGACCTATGGAAAAGCCTCTTGGTGGGTGGTATTGGCGATCGGATTGACGATTTTGTTGGCGGACCAAACGGCTTCGGGCTTGATGAAGCCCTTCTTCGCCCGGCTTCGGCCCTGCCATGAACCAATGTTGGAAGGCATGATGTACAATTATGGGGGCTGTTGGGGAAGGTTTGGATTTGTGTCTTCCCATGCTGCCAATAGCTTTGCCGTCGCGACTTTGATGACCTTGACCTTGGGTCAACAGTATCCCAAGATCAAGTGGCTGTTTCTTTGGGCGGGGATTTTTACTTATACGCGCATTTACCTCGGTGTACATTATCCGGGCGACGTAATCGTCGGTGCCATGGTAGGTGTATTGTCGGCGATCGTTGCTTTTTACCTTTTCAGGTGGGTGTATTCCTTGGTTGCAAAAAAACAGGCGGCTTAATTCCCAAAGAAAACGTTCAATTTATCGCTTTCTTATTTTCCAAAAATCCCCGTTTGCATACCAATTACCAACCAAATTTTCACGCAGCGAACGCAGCCGGCTCGGGAAGGTTATTTTCCGAATCTGAAACTGCACAAAGTATTTGGTTAGATCGGGCGCGGGGAATGAAAGTCCGCCGGGCCGGCCGGGGCCTTGAGCGATGGCCTAGGATTGGACTTTCTTGTCTCCCGATAATTATCGGGATTGGTTACTTTTTTTGACAAGAAAAAAAGTAACATCGGAATAAAACGCTGATGGAAAGACCAGGGTATGGCGACACAATCCACGTTTAGGATCAATCCTTCCCGGTTTTTGGTGAAAACCCAAATTGATTCTTAAACTTTCCTCTCCCAAAAACAAATGCTTCGCTGATTTCCTTTTCCCCGGTCCACGATGATTATCGGGAAAAACCCGGGGCTATTCATGGTTCCACCCCCTTCGGGATGGAGTTCCCAATTACCCTGCGTTTCTGACGGTGGGATACCCATTGAAGGATGATTGTAGGATCAATCCTCTGATTTTACGAAGGCTTCACTTCGTCATTCCGAGTTTTTAAAATTTGGCATCAACAAAAAGGCAATGACAAATGGGTTCACGCCGCGGACGCAGCGATTTCGCAGCGAACGCCGCGAGAACATTTTCGAAGTCGATGGTGGGTCCCGATTCTTGTTGGTGAAAGGAGTGTCCCAAAAATTAGAGATGCTTCCCTCCGCAAGCTACGGTTCAGCATGACGGGACGAAACCTTATGCCTTCGGTTCCGTGTCTTGCCTCTTGTCTCTTGCTTCTTGGTTCTGAAGTCTTGCGTCTTGTGTCTTGAGTCTTGAGTCTCAATTCCCCTGATACCCCCTTATAATCCTCTGGATGTATTTTCCCACGATATCAAACTCCAGATTGACCTCATCGCTGACCGTCAAATCATGGAAATTGGTATGCTCATAGGTGTAAGGAATGATGGCGACGCGGAAGGAACCGTTTTTTGAGTTGAAGCATGTGAGGCTGGTGCCGTTGATGCAAATGGAGCCTTTTTCAACTGTGACATTGCCCGTGGCCGGATCAAAGGAAAAATCAAAAAGCCAAGAACCGTCCTGTTCCTGAATCGCTTCTACCCTGCCTGTTTGGTCCACGTGACCTTGTACAATGTGCCCATCAAAGCGTCCATTGGCAGGCATGCAGCGTTCCAAATTGACTTTCTTTCCCGGTTTCCAAGACTTCAGATTGGTCTTTTGGAGCGTCTCATCGATGGCCGTGACGCGGTAGCTGTCGCCATGGATTGCGACAACGGTCAGGCAGACGCCATTGTGCGAGACTGACTGGTCCACCCGCAACTCATGCGTGATGGGAGACACGATGTCAAAGTGGAAATTGCTGCCCTCTTGTGTTACTTGGGCGACGGTGCCGAGCGTCTCGATGATTCCTGTAAACATACTGCAAAACTAAGTGGAAGACTTTCAGCGGAAATGCCAAAAGCCCTTAAATTCGGGGCAAATTAAGCCATTTATTCGCTTAACTTCGCAGCCAAAACAAAAGTTTCCCATACCACCCATGCTCAAGCTTGAGGATACCTACCGCCACAAAGGCCAAAGAAAAGAACTCGTCAAACTCCTCCGCAGCAAAGGCATCCGGGACGAGAAGGTCCTCGAAGCCATCAACACCGTCCCCAGGCATTTTTTCTTCGATACCGCCTTGGATTCCCATGCCTATGAGGACAAGGCCTTTCCCATCGGCGAGGGGCAGACGATTTCCCAGCCCTTTACGGTGGCATTCCAAACACAGCTGCTGGAGATTAAACCCGGCGACCGCGTCCTCGAAATAGGCACAGGCTCCGGCTACCAGGCAAGTATCCTTCACCTTCTTGGTGCAGAGGTCCATACGATCGAGTACCAAAAGAAGCTGTATGAAAAGACCAAGAAATTCATGGCGAAGTTGGGAATCCACATGCATTTCTATCTGGGTGACGGTTCACAGGGAATCCCCGAAAAATCCCCCTTTGACAAAATCATCGTCACTGCCGGCGCACCCATTGTGCCCAATTCCCTACTCAAGCAACTCAAGGTCGGCGGCATCCTCGTCATCCCGGTCGGTGACCGCAAGACCCAAAAGATGCTCAAACTCACCAAAAAGACCGCCACGACCATCGAACAGGAATCCTTCGACAATTTTGCTTTTGTGCCATTGCTTGGGACGGAAGGTTGGAAGGGATAAGGAAGAAGTACGAAGTTTGGAAAGCGAATGGAAAAATTCAAAATGATCAATGATCAATTCACCTCTCCCCGACCCTCCCCTTCAGGAGAGGGAGCTGATGCAAACCGAAGGTATCTCTTTTGGAATGAGGGATTCAAGTCCCATCGGGACGCTCTAATTGTAGAAAAAACGGCAAGTATTTGACCACGAGCCCCAGAGGGGCGATTTGATGAAAAACAAGGTAGATTTCTCGGTCGTTCCTCCCTCCCCACCTGCGTCGGGCAGGGAAATCACAAAAGCAAGCCCTTTTTCTCCCAAATCCCTTTCTTGCCTCTCGCCTCTCGCTTCTCGTCTATTGTCTCTCGCTTCTTGCCTCTCGCCTCTCGCCTCTCGCTTCTTTTGTCTTGTGTCTTAAGTCTTTTGTCTTGCGTCTTGACTCTCGCCTCTCAAACCCCACCTATTTCCTCCTCACCAAGGTTCCACAAATCAAGTCATGCAGGGCTTGACGATGAGGGTTGATATCGATCATCAAAATGCCAACTACCGTAGCTGCCGAAACAATCTTCAGCGGAAATCTCAAAAAAGACTGGAGGAAGATAATCTTTGATCCCTCCTTGTTCGTGACATGGAGCCTAAACAATCGCTTACCGAGGCTGCCACCGGCTTTCCATTCCATCACTGAGAAATAAAGCCAAACGGCAATGAGAATCGGTAAAACAAACAGGGGCTCATACACGGAATCCCAGCCAAAAACCAACACGAAAACAATTCCGATAAGCGGGACAAGGGTCAAGTCCAAAATGAAAAAATCCACGATTGCCGCCAATACGCGGGATCCTAGCATCAAGCCCGTTCTACTAACCTGAGATTCCTTTCTGAAGGAAATCCTTCTCGCCGTTGTTTCCATTTCCAAACTAGTTTCTTATTTTTTTGATTCGTTCGACAATGAATGATTTATGACAATCAATCAGAGAGCTTAAACCTAATGGGAATACGAAAAATGGATTCCTCTGTTTTCCCATTGAATGTTTGGGGAGTAAAATGATAGGGGTATTCCCTGACAACTCTCTTAGCTTCTTTCACTAGATCAGGATAACAAGTGTCTTCATTTAAACAGTAGACTTCTGATATTTCACCGATATCTGTAACGACAAACATCAGGTAGACTGTGCCTTCCTCTCCCTTCTTTCTGGAGGAAATTGGATATACTAGGTTTTTAGACAAATACTCGTTCCAGCCGTTCAAACCTCCCTTTGCACTGGCTTGAAAATCCAGCACGGCTGGCACCACATTTCCTTCTTCATCATAGGACTTTGTTTCCACTATATCAAAATGATGAAGCTTCTGTTCGGTCCTTATTTTCCCATTTTCATAATAGTACTTCCAGTCAAAGATGTTGGTTCGGTAATCAAAATCATACTTTCTCTTTAATTTCTCATTGACATCATATTCTAGGTGCGTCATAAAGAGCTTTTCCCCATTTGCATCTTTCACAATGGTAATATCAAACACGATGACACTATCCATCGTGTAGGTCTTGGACCTTAGTTTGCGGCCAACTTCCTTATCAACCTCAAAAAATACGGGAACGGTATCACGCAAGGAATCAAATTCTAGGTGTCTCGCATTGAGATACCTCACCGTCTCCTGCCCAAATCCAGCAGTCTGGACAAGCATAAAAACAGCAAATACGAACAGCAATCGAACCATATTTATCGAAAAGGATACAAAACTAAATTTAAAGACTTATCCTTTCGGTTGTATGTGGCTGAAGAAAAAAAGTTTCAATAATGCATATGCTGCTATTGATGAATAAATGATAAATGCGCAATGATAAATGATCAATTCACCTCTCCCCGGCCCTCTCCTTCAGGAAAAGGAGCTAATGCAAACCGAAGGAATCTCTTTTGGAATGAGGGATTCAAGTCCCATCGGGACGCTCTAACTGTATAAAAAACGGCAAGTATTTGATCACGAGCCCCATCGGGGCGATTTGATGAAAAACAAGGTAGATTTCTCGGTCGTTCCTCCCTACCAATGACAGGTTGGTGAACCGTCACCCTGAGGTCCCGATCGCTATCGTGGAGAAGGGTCTCCTCAATTTGGGCGATGCTTCTCCCGTACGGCTGTCGGGATCCGCAAGCTACGGTTCAGCATGACGGTAAGCAGCTGACATTCGCTTTCTGTAAATGCCAAATTTTAAAAACTCGAAATAACAAAGGAAGGCCCTTTTCTCCCGAATCCCTTTCTTGTTTCTTGTCTCTTGCCTCTTGCCTCTTGTTTCTTGCCTCTCGCCTCTCGCCTCCCCCCTCTCGCTTCTCGTCTCTCGCTTCTCGCTTCTTTTGTCTTTCGTCTTGCGTCTTGCGTCTTGCGTCTTGTGTCTCAAATCTCATTTCTCACACCTCAAATCTACCACCAAAACCCAAATATTATTCCGAATCCCCACTCCTCCCATTTTCATCTTTGCACAATTATTCGGTATTTTTGGCAAAAATTACATTTTCATGACCAAGCAAAAGACTGCCAAGCAATCCGAAGTGGTGATGACCGAAATGGTTCTCCCCAATGATACCAACACGCTCAACAACCTCATGGGTGGCAAACTCATGCATTGGATGGATATCGTGGCGGCCATTGCGGCACAAAAGCATTCCAACCGGATCGTGGTGACAGCCTCTGCCGACAGCATTTCCTTCAAGCATCCCATCGCCCTCGGCAACGTGGTGACGCTCAAGGCCCAAGTCACCCGCTCGTTCAACTCCTCCATGGAAGTATTTATCGAAGTTTGGGCCGAGGATATACCCGCCAACAAAAAGACGCAGACCCACCGGGCATTTTTCACCTTTGTGGCCGTGGACCAAAACGGCCGTCCGATCGAAGTTCCCGAATTGGTTCCCGAAACGGAACAGGAAAAAGAACTCTACGAAGGCGCCCTCCGCAGGCGCCAACTCCGTCTCATCCTTGGCAAGCGCATGGATCCCAAGGACGCCGTCGAGCTCCGCGCGATCTTCGAACCGGATTTTGGGAAAGAAGGGAATAGAGAGTAATCGGTTAGGGGTGTTGGATCAGCGACAGATTTTAGAATAGAATCTGCCTTCCCTTTGTCATTCCGAGGAACTTTGTCATTCCGAGGTACGAGGAATCTGGCTTGTGACATAGGCCCTCGCCACGACAGGGATCAAGGGACCAAAGAAAAGTTCGCTTTGTCATTCCGAGGAACGAGGAATCTGGCTTGTGACATAGACACCTCCTCCGTCGGGGTGACAAAGAAAAGCCAATCCTCCAAACCCAACATCCAATCAGTCGATTGCTTGCCTTTCCTGCACCCAAGACCTCCCCTTGTCATTCCGAGGAACGAGGAATCTATTGTATCCCCCCCAGGCTGTAGACCCCTCTCCACGACAGGGATCAAGGGACCAAAGAAAAGTTCGCTTTGTCATTCCGAGGAACGAGGAATCTACAACAAAGAGGTAGCAGTTAAAAGACCCCTCCTCCGTCGGGGTGACAAAGGAAACTCGTTCTATGACCTAGAGCTTCAAAGAGAAAAAAGCCTCCCCTTTGTCATTCCGAGGAACTTTGTCATTCCGAGGTACGAGGAATCTATTCTTACTCGTGTAATAGACCGCTCTCCACAATACCAATCGGGATCGGGGTGACAAAGAAAAGCCAATCCTCCAAGCATTAGGTTTCTTTCCATTTCTTCCCTAATTTGAAAGTGAAAATTTTTCATTCCGTTCAACCTATTTCCTTTCAAACCATGACAAAGAAATCCTACTCCAACGGCGAAGTCACCGTCACCTGGGAACCTTCCAAATGCACACACAGCGGCAATTGTGTCCGCGGACTCGGCCAAGTCTTCAAACCCAAGGAACAACCCTGGATCAAAATCGACGCCGCATCGAGCGAAGACATCATCAACCAAGTCAAGAAATGCCCCTCCGGCGCACTCGGCTATTTTCTCAACAAGGAATCCGAATAAGCCTTTCCCGCAAACCCACGAGGCCGAAAAGCCTAAGCCAGACCCAAGATCCCTAGATTCTAGACTCTTGTGTCTTGTGTCTTGTGTCTTGTGTCTTGCGTCTTGACTCTTGTTTCTCGGCTCTCGCTTCTTGTCTCTTGATTCTTGTCTCTTGATTCTTGACTCTCATGCGTAAAATCCTCGTCCTCCTTGCCCATCCCAAGTACGAGCATTCCCATGTCAACCTACAGCTGACCAAGGCCATCAGCGGCCTTGACAACGTCGACATCCGGGATCTCTACCAACTCTATCCTGACTTCGACATCGACGTGCAGGCAGAGCAGGAAGTGCTCCTCCTCTCGGATGTCATCGTCTGGCAACATCCCCTCTATTGGTACTCCTGCCCGCCCCTGATGAAGCAGTGGATCGACCTGGTGCTGGAGTTTGGTTGGGCGTATGGACCGGGCGGGATTTACCTCAAAAACAAACTCGTCCTCAGCAGCATTACCTCCGGAGGCACAGACGCCGCTTACTCCAAAGAAGGCAGGCATGGCCATACGCTGGCCGAATTTCTCCTTCCCCTGCTGCAAACGGCCAAGCTCTGCAACATGCGCTACCTGCCACCCTTTCATGTCGGGGGCACACACCGCATCCAATCGGAAGAACTCCGGGAAGCCGCAACGCAGTACCGCAACACCATCCTTTTTCTTCGTGATTCGCCCGAGATTCCTGCCGAACTGGGTGATTGGAAAACCCTGACAACCTATGGAAGATAGCTTTTTGTTCCAGGCGATCATCTACCTCGGTGCCGCCATCATCTGTGTCCCCATTGCCAAGAAGCTGGGGATGGGCTCCGTCCTCGGCTACCTTATCGCCGGTATCCTGATCGGGCCCTATGTCCTGGAGTTTGTGGGCGAAGAAGGGGAAGACATCATGCACTTTGCCGAATTCGGCGTGGTGATGATGCTGTTCCTTATCGGCTTGGAGCTCGAGCCGGCCAAGCTCTGGCAAATGCGCGCCATGATTACCCGCGTGGGACTTTCCCAAGTGCTCATCACTTCGGGCCTGCTCTTTGCCGCCATGGTCCTGCTGGGCCTGGACTGGAAAGTATCCCTCGCGATCTCGCTCTCCCTTTCCCTCTCGTCCACGGCCATCGTACTGCAGTCACTCAAGGAAAAGAACCTCCTCAACAGCTCCGCAGGCAAGAATTCCTTTGCCGTGCTCCTTATGCAGGATATCGCCGTCATCCCGATCTTGGCCGTGCTGCCGCTCTTGGCGGTCGCCAGTCCCACAGGCGGGGATGGACACCATGAAAGTTTTATCTCCCAAGTCCCGGGCTGGCTGCAGACCCTCCTCGTCATCGGCGCGGTGGGCCTTGTCGTCCTCTTGGGAAGGTACGCCATCGTGCCGCTGCTGCGCCTGATTTCCCGGACGCGCCTGCGGGAACTCTTCGTCGCCTGTGCCCTGCTGATCGTGGTCGGCATCGCTTTCCTGATGGAAGCGGTCGGCCTCTCCCCTGCCTTGGGGACTTTCCTCGCAGGTGTGATCTTGGCCAACTCGGAGTTCAAGCACGAGCTGGAAAGTGACCTCGAGCCCTTCAAGGGATTGCTGCTCGGGCTTTTCTTTATCGCCGTGGGCGCTTCCATCAACTTCGGGCTGATCTTCGACCAAGCCCTGCTCGTGATCTCCATCATGCTCGGCATCATGCTTGTCAAGACCCTCGTGCTCTTCGGCATCGGCAAGACCAACAAAATGGGCCTGGACCAAAACCTCATCTTTTCCATCAGCCTCAACCAAGTCGGCGAGTTTTCCTTCGTCACGTATTCCTTTGCCAGCCAACTCCAAATCCTCGACCAAAACACCACGGAAATGATGATGGCGGTGACGGCCCTGAGCATGACCCTGACGCCCCTGCTGATCCTGGCCAACGACAAACTCCTCCTGCCCCGCTTCGGCACCTTGGAAAAGACCGAGCGCGAGGCCGATGCCCTAGAGGAAAAAAACCCCGTCATCATCGCGGGATTCTCCCACTACGGGAGCACCGTCGGGCGCTTTCTCCGGGCCAACGGCATCCATGCCACCATCCTCGACCATGATTCCGACCGGGTGGACCTGCTGCGTCGGATGGGCTTCAAGGTCTACTACGGCGATGCCACCCGTGCCGACCTGCTCGAGTCCGCGGGCGCACACGAGGCCAAGATCCTGATTTCCGCCATCGACAATCCCGAAACCAACCTCCTCCTCGTGGAGACGGTGCACAAGCACTTCCCCCACCTCGAGCTGATGGTGCGGGCCAAGCACCGCGGGGATGCCTACGAACTGATGGAAATGGATGTGCCGCATATCTACCGCGAGCACCTCGACAGCAGCGTGCGCATGGGCAAGGACGTGCTTACCAAGCTCGGCTTTCGGGCACATACCGTCCACCGTCTCGCGCAGAACTTTATCAAATACGACGAAGCTGGCCTGCAGGAACTCGTCAAGTACAAGGACAACCAACAGGAATATATCTCCATGGTCCGGCGCAATATCGAAATGCAGGAAGACCTCCTCGCCTCGGAACTCAACCGGAAGTTTTCCCTCAACGACCACGCCTGGGACTCCGACCAAATCAAGGAAGGACTCAAAAATGCGGAGGGGAAGTCTTAATAGTGTCCAAAAATTAAATTTATCGTCAATTCCTGTCAGAGGGATTTGAGGAATGGGAAGGGTTTTATGGGCGAAGACAATTTGCGTTAGTGAAGCTATCGTTAAATGTTAGTAAACTAATAAAATATTTCATTAAAAGATTCGGTAACGCTTTAAATAAAGGTCTCATCTTTCTCGAAAAACATAAGTCGAAAAAATAAATCGGTAACTAAAGCATCATATGACAAATTGGGCGCAAATAAAGCTTGAAATAAAGAAGGAAACGCAAAGAGTTTTCCAAAATATATCAAATTTCAATATAGTCGAAACAATAGATTTGTTTGAAAAAGTAATACTGTATCCATTAAATCGGCCTGAACTAAAACTTGACGGTTTAGAAACAAGAGTGCCAAACGCGTTAGAAAAGATATTAGTTGATGGATTAAAGAAGGCTGATAATCTTTCTTACTTCCCTGATTTCGCTAAGGTAGAGCCGTTTTTAAGGAAAATTCTATATATCTCGGATCCAGCTAAGCTTGCAGATCTTGAAAACAAAAAGGCAGGATTAGGAGCATTCATAAATGTTCTCAGGTTGAATCCCAGTAGAATAGACTTCGAGAATGAAAAAATTGAAAATCTTTATGGTTCTCCAAATTTTGGTGAGCATATTTTTAGAACATATAATCTTCGAAATATCGAAAGTCATCAATGTGAAAATTGGACAAACAGAGAACTTTATGAAAATATTGAAAGTGTTTTGACCATATACCTTTACGCAACAAAGCAGTATGCTAATTCCCTGAGACCAATTGTAGAGGTTCCATTCAAAGAAAAAGAACCCGATTTCAAGACCTACTTAGAAAATGTTAAGGAAAATTTCAGATCACGAATTGGCAGGTTCATCCATATCAGAGGAAAAGAAAACATTATGCTTTCGCAAGGATACGTAGTTGAGAAAATTTCAAACCATGAATCTGAAATAATTGAACGTAAAGGGACTGTTAATGATCTACGAAAAAACCACGTGAGTGAAAAAAGAATGATACTCTGGGGTGATGCAGGAATGGGCAAAAGTACAACACTAGAGTACTTAGCATATGTGGACGCAGAGGAAAAACTACGGGACAATAAGGCTAAACTTCCCGTGTATATCCCATTGGGTTTGCTTACAGACAAGAATATTTCACTTAAACAAACAATCTTTAGTAAAATAAATGTTGATAATAACTTCGGTGAAAAAATGTTAAGAGAAGGGAGAATAAATCTCTTTCTTGACGCAGTGAACGAAATTCCAAGAGACGACAATAATCAATTAAAAACACTACGCTATCGAGAAATCCAGAACCTACTGAATGAGTACAAAAACACGTTCATTATCGTTTCTAATCGTCCGCAGGACGAAAATATTTTTTTAGGTGTTCCTGTCTTTCAGCTCCAAAAAATGGATAAGGAACAGATTACACTGTTTTTGAAGAAGTACACGGAAGGAAATGAGGTTATTGCAAAGCTCATACTTAATGAGATAGAAAAAGATTTGAGGCTTGAAAAAATTGTTAAAACACCATTGATGCTTTCAAGACTCATTGAGATTGTAAAAGCAAAGGGAGAAATACCAAAAAGCGAGGGTGAAATTATTGAGAAATTTATTTTTAGTCTTTATCAAAGGGAGAAACAGGAAAAAAAAGATGCGAATTTCAATATCAAACAGATTCATCGGCTTTTACGCTATCTCGGTTATGAAAGTCTCGAAAAAAAAGATACTAATTCGGGAATGACAGAGGATGAAATTTTAAACTACTTTGTAAAATGCAAGGAGAAGTACAGTTTTATAATTGACACGTCTTACGTGATTGAAATTGCCTCACAATTAGGAATTTTAGAAAAACGGGACGAAATGTACACTTTTGCGCACCAGGCATACCAAGATTACTTTCACGCGCAAGAAGAAAAAGCCATTTTGGGAGTATGATACGGAATTTAGAACACAAGGCAAATGATGAAAAATACTTTAAAAGCATCCGGTACTTTTCTCATAGCCTAAAAGGAGACAAAAGACGCGAGTTCATTGAACTGGTGGCTGAATACAATATATACCTTGCAGCGCAATGCATAATGTCTGCAGAAAAAGACGAAGACCTTGAAAAAAGGCTAATTGGAAAAGCTGAATACTTCGCTCAAAATTTCTTACAACCTGAAAATTCGGCGAAAGGATTTCTTGCTCTTGCCGAGTTTGAGAGCTTAAAAACAATAGTTAATCTCTTCTCCAACATCAAACATCCGAATAACGCACATCTACAAGTAATTTCAAAAATCTTTGAAAATAGACAGCCTGATATTTTTTGCTCCTTTTTATCAATATTCACAAAAACTGATAAGACGATTCTAATCCAGTTTGCCATAAACACTTACAATGGAGAATTGCCAATAAACAATCAAATTAAAGATCAATTGAATCTGATTTTCAAACATCTCTTAGATAAAAAGCTGTTTGGACTTTTGGATACTTTTATCGAAAAATTCAAATTACACAGTGACTTCTCTTATATTCTTGGAGATAATACCGAAAATATTATCAGACAAATTTCAAACGAAGGATTTAACGGTTTAAAGTTAGGCTTTAAATTAGCTAAGTCAAATGAACTGCTGTCAGTCTTTACGGTCGATTTCTTTATTAAGAAAGCTGCCGAAAGATCCTCAAAAAAGTCATTTTTATTTGCAATTACTACCGCGAATAAATATAATGTCAAAAAACTAAAACAAATAGATTTCGCGATAGAACGAGCGCTGGAAAGTCATGGGAAGAGTGGTAAAAATAAAATTAAGGCTATAGGCAAACATGCTTTGCTTGAGTACTCAAGTGAGAACCCACAGCTCTCAAATAAAGTTTTGAGTTATTATGATTCCTTTTGGAGTGACGGGACTGATGCACAAGCTCTTCAAAGAACGAAGGAATATGAAAGAAAGGACGAGGAGAGACTAATATATAGTTTAAAAAACCTTGATGTGTATTTGGATTTTTTGTTCGAAAAAAACAAGCGTATTCCGATTGAAAGGCAGATATACGAAATATTGAATAATTTCGACACCAATCTAATTGAACTCTCTCACAAATTGAGAAGATTTGAATTGCAAGGAACTGTGAAACATATTCTAGACTATGGCTGCTATGTTAAACCTAGTTCATTTAGAACAGAAAAGCTGCTATTTCTTCATAAAAATCAAATTACAGAAAAAACAGAAGTAAATCATCCAAACGAATTTTTTAAAAAAGGTGCATTAATTTCATTCAGAATAATCGGTATTAATCGACAAAACCACAGACTGAATATATCTTGTTTAGATAGTTTTAAACCCGAAAATCATTTGTCTCCACCGAGTGAGTCCCGCTCCGATTGAAGAGCGCCACGACGCAAAGCATATCCGCGAATGCTGTCGGTTTTTTTTCTGCTTTCCTTTTTTTTGAGTTTATAACTCATTCAATTCTCGGTTAAAGCTTCTGAGGGAATGTTCCAAAAAAATAGAATTGAAAATCCGTGAACCTTTGTGACTATTTTCTATTTTATTGCCAATCATCATTTTTACTATTTTTGTAGTTTTTTAATATATCTTTCATTAATTCATCTACTGTAATATCTAATGAATTTAATATTAAACTCATGGCATGTAAAGTAGCAATTTCTGGTTTCTTTAAATTATTTGAGTTTTTTAAAGTCTTAAACTTATCAATATATTGTTTATCAATTTTACTATTCAATTCAAGCGTTCCATTCATATCAATTGCAGATTCAAACTTAAAATTTGTTATTGTCACTCTGATTCTGTTTTCTTTTGATTCTATCGTTAATGTATGAGAAACTATATAAGTTGTAGTGGTTGGCTTGTATCCCATAAATACATAATAACTTTCTAAAGTCATTGGTAAATTACCCTTCACTACTATTGTACCACTTTCGACATCATTTAAATCAATTACGGATTTTGAACTTCTATACAGATCACTTATACTTTTCAAGCCAGTAGAATGAAGATTTTCCTTCGTACCTTCTATTTCAATTATCTCTCTGTATATTATTTCATTTGATTCTATTACAAAATCTGGTAAGGGAAGTGGTTTCAAATCCGAATCTTTTATTTGCCCAAATGATTGAAATGAAAATAGTATGAATATTGTGATTAAGGTAGTTTTCATATTTTCCATTGTTTTTAGTGTGTGTATAGAAATATGTATCCACTTTCTCAAAAATCGACTTTTAGTAGATTATTTTCAATCTTTTTTTGAACGTTTTATTCTTCTTCTTTTTTTATAATTCTTTTTTCTGGACTTACTTTTCTTCCTTAGGCTCTTTGTCTACTCTTTTTGTGCTACGCCCGTCTGGGTGGGATTTGTAATTTCATTCCAGGAAGTCTGCTCCACATAATCCAATTCATTTCCGCAGCCGGCTTCCTTGTGGAGGATATCGTCGATAA
Organism: Mariniradius saccharolyticus AK6; assembly: GCF_000330725.2. GTDB lineage: Bacteria > Bacteroidota > Bacteroidia > Cytophagales > Cyclobacteriaceae > Mariniradius > Mariniradius saccharolyticus. The sequence continues at coordinate 160,758 of NZ_AMZY02000008.1, forward strand.
TTTTAAAGGTTTGTTCAAACATGGGTAAAACTTGTCTACATGATCCCTTTGGCCTTGGTGTCGTAGACAAAGGATTTTTACCAGGCCAATATCTTAAGTTATCCGGTATGCCGCTATCCCTTGATCGGGGTATTTTTTAGGTTTTGCCACAAAAAGTCGGGGAATTTGGGGTTTGGGGAAACGGTGGGTTTGGGTCTTACAAGAGGTGTGAGCTCTTATTCAAATCCAAGACTAGGCTATAACACTTGATTTAAAGGAGCGGGAGTCAAGGGTTTGTTTGTTAGTTGCTGGATTTTTCATTTTTTCACTATACATTTGTAACTCATTTCAGCGAGATAGATGTGTGGCCGGCTATTTTAGCGTTTTAGGACGCAAGTCAACCAATCATAAAGGTGAATTAAACAAGGGTAATGCATCTATCTTCTGAAATGAACACTATAAAACCATAATTTTTCTCTTCTATTTAATTTGTTCATTTTCCGCTGAATAATTACTTGAACAACTTGTTCTCCAGTAATCTTGTCCTGATAGCGGGCTCTAATACCAATTTTCTGTTCAAATTCTTTAAAAGTTTCGTTTTGATTGAGCAGAAAATACTTTCCTTCCTCTACCTCATGAATTATCTGTTTAGCTACTCCAAGAAGTCTTAAAGAATTTACTCTTCTTTCTTTACCACGACTTGAAGAGAGAATATGGTTCCAACCAGTTTTTGAAACACGAATTTGTTTTTTTAATGCAGAGCATATTATTATGTTTCCATTTTTCCAATTTTTGTAAAAATTTCGGGCATCGTCTTTTAGTTGAATAGAATTTATTAATCCTTTACTTTCTGAATTAAGTTCAATTAATGGTAAATCACTATTTGAAAGAAGCGGTTTGACAAGTTTTATAAAGCTCCCCTTACTATGCTCACCAAACACGTTATTCTTTGGAATAGATAACAACGTTTTTGTCCCCTCAACTCTCAACTTTTCACTTTTAAGGTCAACCCACCAAGCTTTTGCGTTTAACCTACTTTCCTTCCAAACTATTCGTCCTTTATCGTCCTTAATTAAATTTCCTTTTTTGTCAAAAGATGGCTTTGATGGGTTCACGAACACAAGTATTGCTGGTTCAGCTTGTTTTCTCCAATATTCTAAATGTTCGTTTAAACCTTTTTGATCGTCGATGGAAATCCGAATTTCGTTTTTTGTTTCGCTTGAAATATACTTTGGACCACATTTAATTTGAACATTGATTTTGACCCCTAGATCAATATTTCTTTTCTTCATTAATATTAGGCCATCAATTCCTTTGTCGTTTCTCGCATCAAAAGGTTGCCATCCACATTCCCAAAATTCTTGTACGTATTGAGCAACAACCCTCATTCCAGTTGCTTCATTTTTTGTTCTAATTCTATTTGCAAAATCACTCATAGTGTCATTTAATGTCTTTTTTTTAACCTAGGAGCTATGTTTCATATTGAACTAAAGACTTTCAGATTAAGTTTGTTGTTTTGAAGCAGCTATGCCCTGTTTTTTATTTCGCACATCTAAAACAAATGGAACCTTCATCTATCGCCGCCAAGCCGATGGGTTGTTGAGATCATCTCAAAAATGACCTTGGTCTTTGTAGTACGAATCTGAAAAGTCCACATGCCGACAGAAAAAACTCAGCCTCATAAATTAGACTAAAAATTCTGTAAAAGGCAATACCCTCAAACGAAAAAATCTGGATACCCCCTCTGAGTGTAGAAAGCGACGACGCTAAGCGGAATTTGTAATTCCGCTTTTATATTTCTTTGAATTTGCAATTCACCCTTTTCCAGGCTCAATTTTCCACAAGAGAGTTCATAAAAAATGAAATTCAAATTCCGTCAACCTATGTCACGACCTTTTGAGGGGTGATTGTGACCTAGTAATTTTATCCGAATACCAGAGAAGGACATTTAGAAACTAAAAATTTCCTGATCACTATTCGCACTAATCAACAAAAGGAAATGAAATATGCTCTAAACAACGGCGCAAGAATTGAGGCGTCTAAAGGCACTAGGGGCACCTGTCCATGTTGTGGTTCAGAGTTGATCGCAAGATGTGGAGACATAAAGATTCACCATTGGGCGCATAAAAGTAGCTGCGATCCATGGTGGGAAACCGAGACGGAATGGCATCGACTATGGAAAAACAGATATCCTCCTAAATGGCAGGAATTTTTGACCCTTGATGAAGAAACTGGTGAAAGACACATTGCTGACGTAAAGACAGAAGCTGATCTGATTATCGAATTCCAGCATTCTGCAATAGATCCGCAAGAGCGATTACAAAGGGAACGACATTATAAAAATTTGATTTGGGTTGTTGACGGAACACGCCTAAAGAGGGATTTCAAAAGATTTTCAAATCAATACAATGAGTTAATAAAGACAAATAAACCTGGGATTTTCTTAATTGATCATGATGAAGGCATTTTCAACAAGAGCTGGCTAACTAGTTCGGTACCGGTGATTTTTGATTTTAAAGGAATAAATCCAACTGATGGAGATCACGATATTCGAAACAGTTTGTATTGCCTGCTTCAAATAAAACTAGGGAGATACTCAATAATAGCCGAATTTAGTAGGGAAGCGTTTATAAAATCAACGATAAACGGAACATGGTCGATTCATATCCAAAACTTCATTAATGCAATTTCGCCAAAAAAAGCACCTGATTCCCACCAAAACCAAACTAATCCTACGAAGCCAAAAGATGGCAGCCATTTCTTTGATCCAAAGAGTGGAAAATGGAAAAGGCGAACCCGGTGGTAATCCGAAAAGACGAAATCAAACCTATATCAAATAACAAAATATGAAGACAAGAATGCGGTCAACCGACCTTTCAACTGATCAAAAAAAGCTATTAAGAGACTTTATTAAGGAATTTCTGCCCAAGCGAGGAAACAAGAAGAAGTATACTGGAAACGAACTAGGATATATAGAAAGTACCCTTAACCTTGTCTTCGTACAAAACTTTGGATACAATATCGACGATATGGATTTGATTGATGCCTTCACAGAATTGGAATATGACATTTATACAAAACTGGGGGAATGGGATCCTGACCATAAATATATAAAGCCATCGACTAAGGGAGACATTAGGATTATGGGAGGTGCATATTCCGATTTTGATGCGGCTTTCATTTATATCGATGTTGAACCAAAGATTTTGCGGAACCTTATGTTGACTGTAAAAAAGTTGCCAGATTATACGAACCAGACAAAAATTGACGCTGAAAAAGAAATGGCTGAAAGAATTAATCGGTTTAAAGCAAATTATTTCAAATCTTAGTCGGAGTTGGATTGCCGTTTTTGCCGTAATTGAAGTTTGTATCTTCCTTTTCTAGTTATCACAATTGGTTGAAAATGAACAAAATTGAGCCAGTTTGGGAAATCAAAAAGCCTCAAGTTCTCGCACTATGGGATTTTGAATCAAATATGAGATTTGAAATCACTGAAGAAAATCCGATTGATTTGATTTTAAGTAAACTGAATGATCGATATCTGAAAACACGTTTCACCTCTGAAGGCCTCAGAAACCCCTACTTAGAACAAGAAAAAATCAGGGGAATTTTGGAAAGATGGTCAAATAATCTTCCAGTAGACCCTCCTCGTTTGCTCTGGAGTATCGCGATTGGTTCATTGAAGACGGAATCCATAGATTGAATTGTGCGATTTCGCTAGGCGCATCAACTGTACCACTGATCTTTACACGATATGACTATCCACTTTGGACAGGTTAGTATAGACGGGGCAGTCCCAGCCCGGGTGTGGGTCCGCGGCTGTCGTCAGGATGTAATCCCACCCTTCTATCGATGCCGATTTGTAATTGGCCTTTTCAAATACCTCTCTTAAGGTCTTGGCGAGTCGATTCCTATTCGCGATCTTGGCATCTTTATTTTTTCAGGGCTTGTTAGTCCAATGCTCCCTATACCAAATCCCCTGCATCCTCGTATCAAAGTAGATGATGTCCTGATGATGTCCTGGGAATGACCCTATCATCACCCGGTGCTGAGGAGACCCTTCTCCAGTCCATGCCCAGTCTAACTCCAGTCCAAGTCCAGTCCAACTCCTGTCGGAGACTGCGCATACAATGCCCGAACACACTTCGAAACCTGTGTCAATCGGTCCACCGATGGTCTGAGTCCCCCAATGGGTCCGCGGCATCCTTCGGGATGTAATCCCACCCTACTATCAATGCCAATTTGTAATTGGCCCTATCAGACGTAATGATCCTGCGTCCGGAAATGTAGGAGAACGGTGAAATCCACCCCGAAGTGGGTGGAACGCTCAATAGCCCCGGGTAAGGTGCTTCCCCTCTCCTTATCTCTCGGAAATGCCTGATGCACCGCAACCCGGGGAAAAAGGAAGCAGCGACGTATTGGATTTTTGGTTGCGGAAAGTTCAAGAATCAATGCAGCTTCTCTCCAAAAACCGACTAGCGTAAGAGTGGTTGATTATTTTCCCAATCAAAACTGGATTTACACCCTACCCCCGTTTGTTTGAGGTCACAGATTGTGACCTCAAAGAATCAAACCGGTCACAGGTAGTGACCAGTTCATTGAATTCATTGTCATTCAGCTGAAATCTAAAGTTTTCAGGAAATCGGGAAATATTCCGCTTTACAGCTTGATTAAGGACCTTCGTTTCGATTTGGTACAATTCAGCCAAATCACTGTCTATCATCACCTGCTGATCTCGAAAAGTGAAAATCCGGTTTTCGATATGCTGTAGATCCTTAGTCATGACACAATTTCGTTAAGCTATTTTCCCCACAGATTGAGGTCACAATTTGTGACCTTGAATTTTGGATTCTATGTTGTGATCCCAAATGTCCAAACCTGTCGCAATTTGCAAGCAGTTCAGATAACTCATTTTTATTCAGCTGAAATCGAAAAGATTCAGGAAAACGGGAAATATTCCGCTTTTCAGCTTGATTAAGGACCTTCGTTTCGATTTGGTACAATCCAGCCAAATCACTGTCTATCATCACCTGCTGATCTCGAAAGCTGAAAATTCGATTTTCGATATGCTGTAGATCCTTAGTCATGACGCCATTCTTTTAAGCTATTTACACACTTTTAGGGATAGTTTCAACGCATCTTCGGTTGTTGCCATTCCCCTACTATTAGTTTAGAATGCTGTTTCGCCAAGGACCCACGACATTCGTCAGGTTGAAATTCCCTCCCAGTCGGCATATACCCAAATGGTTTCCTTTGGCCCCCGCCATCAATTTTGTCTCTTGGGAGCACGCTTTTTTGTGATCAGTTGTGCGTCTTGCAGTTTACCTGTATGAGCGTGTAATGGTTGTATTGTAGTGACTAGGTGTACACGGTCTGTGTCCATAGACCATTCTAACTTTCTCTACTGCTCCCCGACCTACGGAGACAAAAAACGACACGATGGATGCCGTCCCTTCAGCAAGGGGCGATACCCCTTGCTGCGGGATTACGCCCCCTTGGGGCTTTTCTGTTTCGGGGAACACATCTCTCTAGCCCTGAATATCTCACAAACATGGTTGTAGGCCATGTCTGAAATATGGATGACGCCCCCTTGGGGCTTGGGAACCATGTCTCCATTATTCGCAAGGGGCGATACCCCTTGCTGGGGGATTACGCCCCATTGGGGCTTGGGAACCGTGTCGCCATTGCGGATTTGTATTTTCTTAACCGAAAAATTATTTCCATCTACAACCGATTGTGCTTAAATTGATAACCTAATCTGATTTTTATGAACCAAAATTTCACTTCCACTACCCTGACCGATTCCCGCCAAGCTGAAGCCACCACGGTCAGCCGCGTGATTCCGACTTATGTCTATGCGACGGTTTTTGCTTCCTTGTGCATCGCGGTGGGATTGCAGTGGGATATTTCTTGGCACATGAGTGTGGGACGGGACGGTTTGTTTTCTCCGCCCCATATTCTGATCTATCTGGGGGCGGTGATTGCAGGTTTGTTTTCAGGAATCAAGGTTTTGAGGACCAGCTTTTGGGGTTCCAAGGAAGAAAAGTCCCAAAGCATCAAGTTTTGGGGGATTTTCCACGGATCCCTTGGTGCGATGTTTTGCGTATGGGGAGCTTTTGCGATGCTGACCTCTGCTCCTTTTGACGATTGGTGGCACAATACCTATGGACTTGATGTCAAAATCCTCTCTCCTCCCCATGCTTTGTTGGGGCTCGGGATGATGATGATCCAATTTGGGGCCATGATTTCGGTGATTGCAGCACAAAATAAACTGGGAGAAAAGATGGATGCCCGGACCAAATCCCACCTCCAATGGATGTATGCCTTGTCCGCAGGGTTTCTGTTGGTGATGGTCTATACCCTCGTGTCTGAGTATTTCTTTTTGAATATGCTGCATGGGGTTTTGACTTATCAGGTGGCCGCTTTGATGTTTCCTTTGTTTTTGATTTCGATTTCATTTGCTTCTCCCTATAAATTCGGGGCTACCAAAATGGCCTTGATCTATACCTTTGCCATGGCAGCCATGGTGTGGATCATGCCTTTGTTTCCTGCCGAACCCAAGCTCAGTCCGGTATTCAATTACATCACGCGGTTTCAGCCCTTTCATTTCCCGATCCTTTTGATCGTCCCCGCGGTAGCCATAGACTATGCAATAGAAAGATGGAGGCATACCAACAAATGGCTTTTGGCAGGCATGCTTTCCCTGATTTTTGTGATCTTCTTTACCCCTGCACAATGGTATTTTTCAGAAATACTGATTTCTGAGACCGGCAGAGGATGGTTTTTTGGGAGGTTTTCATGGCCCTATTTTGCCAATCCGGATTATGAATTCCGGTTCCAGTTCCATCCCGATTCCACCTCTCATGGATGGGATTTGATCAAAGGCTTGTTGATAGCGGTAGGCATCGGGACGCTGACTTCAAGGGTCGGTCTTTCATGGGGCAATTGGATGAAGCAGGTGAAGCGATAAGCCATGAGAAAAAAACTTGTATTGCCCTTTCTTATCTTGCTTTGGTGTACCGCAAGCAGCCATGTGGGAAGTCCGGGCGTCATCTTTGAAGGTCTATTGGGACCTTACCGTATCCTCGCCAATATCATCCCTGCCGAAGTCGTCCCGGGAATTGCTCGGGTGACGATCATCCTTCCCGAAAATCCTCAAAATATTACCCTGGAGGTTCGTCCGGTTTATTGGTCAGCGGGTCTGAAAGGAACTCCCAAAGCCGACCCGATGGTAGCAGTGCCGGGGGAACCAGGAAAATATGAAGGGGAATTGTGGTTTATGAATTCGGGAACTTCCAGCGTGCAGGTGATCATGCAATCCAAGGGAGAGACTTTTGAAGCGGTCGTTCCTGTCATGGCCTGGCCCACAGCCAAAAATTCCATGACCTCAGAGTTGGGCATTCCGCTGACGATTCTGGGGATTTTCTTGGTCGTCCTGATGGTGACCATCATCTCCTCGGCGATGAGTGACAGCATCCGGGAACCCGGAAAAGAAAGGAATCCTGCTGTGGAAAAAAGAAGAAAATATGGAATTGCCATCGGGTCAGTCATCATGCTCTTGATCCTTTGGGGAGGAAAAACCTGGTGGGATGCCGAATCGAAGAATTATGACGAATACCTTTTCAAGCCCATAGAGGCCAATTCGAGGATAGAATCAGCAAACGGTGAAAATTACCTGCATATGGAAGTCGACACCGCCACGCTCCGTCAGGGAAAGCTTTCCCGAAAACTCAGCCTCATCGTACCGGACCACGGCAAATTGATGCATTTGTTTTTGATCAGAAAGGGCGATCTGGATGTGTTTGCACACCTGCACCCGGAGCGGTTGGATTCCTTGAACTTCAAGGTAAAGCTACCTCCCATCCCGGCAGGGGATTACCATGTGTATGCAGATATCACCCGGTTTACTGGGTTTTCAGAAACGATCATTTCGGATTTTACTATTCCAGAAACGTCAGGATTTCAGCTCATTTCCAATACAGAAGTTGCATTGGGTCGGGACGATACCTATACCTTTTCCAATCCTGTTTCGGGTAAAAAGACCTCCTTGGATGGGGATATCATGATCTGCGGCAAACCCGGTATAAAAACGGATTTGCCGGGAGGATACTCGGCAGTGTGGGAAACTGAGGGGGAAAAGTTTGAAACCGGAAGCCTTTACAACCTTGATTTTGCGCTTTTTGATCCGGAGGGAAATCCTGCCAAACTCGAACCCTATCTAGGGATGATGGGTCATGCCGTGGTCCTGAAATACGACGGGTCAGTGTACATCCACCTCCACCCTACAGGCAATTATTCCATGGGATCACAGCAGATGCTGCTCGAGCGGTTTGAATCAGGCAAAATCGGCATGCAAAATCTGCCCTCAGTGCTCAGCTTTCAAGACAGCATCGATAGGGTGATCAAGGTTTTGGATCAGATGCCCGAATCGGAGCGTGACAGCCTTCTGATGGGAAATATGGTCCACCTCGACCCAGCCGATCCTGATCACATCGAACACAGCATGGTCAGCTTCCCCTATGCCTTTCCCCAACCGGGAAACTACCGAATCTGGGTGCAGGTAAAGATCGATGGAAAAATTGTGAACGGAGCTTTTGATGTGGAAGTGGAGTAAGCAGAAGAAAAAATCAAGGAAAGTAAAGACCGCGAATGGGGCAAACTTTCAATAGCCATGGGTGTGGATAGTAGGGTTCGATTTATGCCACCTGTTTCGGTCTGATAGTGCAAGCCGTTTCGGTTCAAACTGTACCGGTTTTCCTTTTCCAAGGTCTGTGTCTCCCCCTCCATGGTCTATGCCCCAAAGACCATTTTAACTTTCTCCACCACTCCCCGACCGACAAAAACAAAAAACGATACGATGGATGCCGCCCCTTCAGCAAGGGGCGGTACCCCTTGCTAGGAGATGTCGCCCCGTTGGGGCTTTTCTTTTTCGGGGAACACATCTATCCTAGCCCTGAAAGGGCGTAATACCATAGACATGGCTGTAGGCCATGGCTGAAAGGGCGCAATCTCATAGACATGGCTGTAGGCCATGTCTGAAAGGGCACCATCTCATAGACATGGTTGTAGGCCATGGCTGAAAAATGGATGACGCCCCCTTGGGCCTTGGGAACCATGTCGCCATTATTCGCAAGGGGCGATACCCCTTGCTGGAGGATTACGCCCCCTTGGGCTTTTTTTTCCGGAAACACATCTCTTTCTAGCCCTGAAAGGGCGTAATCCCATAGACATGGCTGTAGGCCATGTCTGAAAGGGCGCAATCTCACAGACATGGTTGTAGGCCATGTCTGAAAGGGCATAATCCCATAGACATGGCTGTAGGCCATGTCTTTTTACCGGATTGTGTCAAATTGAGACAACAGGCGTACAAAAACCCAAGATGTTTTCATGACTATTTTTGATAAAATGTTGAAAATAAGTCAGTTGATTTTTTGGCCCAAGCATTGTCATGTTAGTTGGGATTGAGGGGCCGACCCAGTATTTGGCGGATTTTTCATTTAAGATCAAAAATTGAAGGTATGATTAGGACCAACCTAAAAATCGCAATACGGATACTCTGGAAAAACAAACTGTTTTCATTGGTGAATATTCTGGGTTTGTCATTGAGTATGGCGGTAGGTGTCATACTTTTCACAGGTCTGAAAGCCACCTATGATACAGACCACTTCCATCCGAAATTAAATCAACTTGTACGGATACTGACCTTAGAATCTATCGAAGGGGTACAAACCAAATGGGCAACGGCCCCATTTCCATTGGCGAATCAAATAGAAAGCATCTCCTTTGTTGAAAAAACGGCACGGCTACGTATGTCAGGAGCGCATAACCTGCAAACCGACAAAGGAGATGTACCGATCGATATCAAATTTACAGAGCCTTCTTTTTTTGATGTATTTGGCTTTAAAATATTGTCAGGCAATGTACAGAGCCTTGCGGATAATCCCACGGCCATTTTTCTCTCCGAAAAAACGGCGAAAAAAATATTTGGAAATACCAATGCCGTAGGAAATACTGTTCAAATTGAAAACTTGGGTTCCTATACCGTTGAGGGAATTATCCAAGACCCTCCGTTTGAGACACATCTACCCATTGAGGCAATTGGTTCTATCAAAGCCGCTGAAATTCTTGAAAAAGAGGGTGTAATCGGGAATGTTAGTGAAAATTGGGAAAACTTTAAGAGCTCCGCCATTTACGGAAGGTTAAAATCAGTGGATGATTTGGAGCAGCTCAATGCAACGCTGCAGACCTACAATAGGAAGTTCGACAAGAGCAGCATACAGTTCCTGGCACAACCGATAGAAAATATTACGCCCAGAAACAAGGATATAATCAATGACACCAATGCGGGCGTCGATGAAGAGGGAATAAAAGTACAGCTGATCTTAATTTTTACCCTTACCCTTTTGTCTGCGTTCAACTATATCAGTTTGTCCTTGGCGCGTGCCTTCTCCCGGGCGCATGAAGTTGGTATCCGCAAGACGGTGGGCGCAAAAAGAGCTGAAATCATGGGGCAATTTTTAACCGAGTCTACCCTCGTTGCCCTATTGGCCTTGTTTTTTACAGTGCCGTGTGTGAACATTCTAATGCAAAATATCCCCGATATGGATATGGATTTCTCTTGGGATCCCATCTTTATCCTGGGCTTGGTAACCTATGCGGTAATTACCGGCTTGGTAGCGGGAGCATTTCCCTCATGGCTTTTGTCCGCATTTCAGCCTATTCAGATTTTGCGAAAAATGAAGAATATAAAGCTGTTCCAGGGTGTCGCGATCTACAAAGTTTTGATTGTCCTGCAATTTTCAGCAAGTATCATGCTGATGGTAATCTTTGTGACATTAACCGACTACGTCATAAAGGAAAATGCTAAGATTAGCTCCACCGTGCCACCCCATGTCCTGACACTTGATTTGAAGGGCGAGAGGTATGAAAAACTGCAGTACGAGATAAGTCAGTTGAGTCAGGTTGAAACGACTTTTGCGACAAACTGGTATTTTGAACCAATAAAGATGGGCAAATCTTCTGTTACATTTAATGATAAATCCCTGATAATAAATCATGTAAGTATCGACCCAAAAACAATTGAAACAGAAGGTATCAGATTAACATCCGGGCAAAATTTTCCCGAAAATATGCCCCATAGTATTGAGCAATACGTGTTGGTCAACGAATCTGCCGCAAAATTACTGGATCCCAAACTTGAAAATATTGTAGGCCAAAATCTACTGCTGGACTCTGTCTATGTACAAGTCATTGGCGTCATGCCCAACGAAACCATTGGCAAATCAATTCCTTTGGTCTATCGGTATTTGCCCAGTGAAATCAGCGCATTGACGATAAAAATAAAGCCAGGAACAGAATTGATGGTAACCCAAGCGATTCAGAACTTATGGAAAAACCATGTTCCTGATAAGACGGCAAATATTCAAAACTTGGAAGAACGTTATTCAGGAGAAGGCAATAGAGAGAGAATGGGTTTCTTTGGTGGCTTTGCGCTAATAATTATGATAATCGCAGGTTTGGGCATTCTAGGCATCGCCAGTTACACCACAGAAATACGCACCAAAGAACTGGGTGTAAGGAAAGTATTGGGAGCAAGCAACATAAAATTGGTGTGGACAGCTACCGGAAAGTTCGCCGTGCTCATCCTCATTGCTGGATTAATGGGGGTACCGGCAGGTATTTTTGGCGCTGATTTATTAAGAGAGGATATGGGAAGTCAGTTGGATTTGGGTCCAATCAATGTAGGCATCGGTTTTGGTGTGGTGGCGGTACTTGGTTTATTGACTGTTTTATCCCAAACCATTCGAGCAGGAAAAATTGAACCGGTAAAGGTTTTAAAGGCCGAGTAAAAAAGCCAGAATATTCACTGGAAGGCTGAGAGGATCGCCTTTCAATTAACGCTTCCCCCCTTTCTCGAGGCAGCCGTTTCAAGCGCTGACAAAGTCGATTTGGATCAAAAAATGATCCCACAGGAATCATATATGGGCAGGTCCTTCTAAGGAACGCAACCCGGGGAGAACAATCCACAAAACATCCCGAGCTTGTGGCCGAAATAATGTCAAATGTGCATTGGGCTTTCCGCTAAAAACAGCGAAGGTTTGACCAAAGTTAATTTCCAAATTATGAAGCCTCTAAAATTTTATTGAAATCCTGGTTGCTCAAAGGCTTGTGATAGAACTTTTTGACGCAGGCATATTGTCCTGCTCTTTCTATGTCACTCTTGTCTGTGGACGAGGACAAAATGTATAAGGTAATATTGGCGGAAGTACTCCATTGGCTTGCCTGCATTGCTTCCAAAAAGCCCCATCCATCCAATACGGGCATATTCAGATCCAACAGAATAATGCTTTCGGCATCGTCTTCAAGGTGGTCATTCAACTTTTCCAGGCCTATTCTCCCATTTTCGCATGGAAAAAACACAAGGGAATTATCAATGCGGCGCATCATCCTCTCTACCATTAAGCGAAGGACACCATCATCATCAATCAAAAATACATTTTTGCTCATTGGTTTAGTTATCTTTGATATATTGGGCATCTTTGATGATAGTTTTGATGATTTCATCCATTTCCTCAGATGAAATTTTCAATTGATCGAGCCAATACATCAAGTCGTCAAGACTGTCTTTCTGGGTTTCAATGAGATTGATAATACCCGAAATCCTTGCCAAAGGTGCACGGACAAGATGCGATTGGGTCCAGGCAATGGATTTGAGCTTTTCATAGGCCTCTTTGATTTTTTCCTCTGCCAGTTTTTTTGCAGTGATGTCTATGCGTAAGGCTAAAAATTTAATGGGAGAGCCATTTTCATCCAAAAAAGGAACGATGGTCGTATCTACCCAATAAAAAGTCCCGTCTTTTTTCTTGTTGCGCACTTCACCCCGCCATATTTTGCCGGATTTGATGGTCTGCCAAAAATCCTTAAAAAATTCTTTTGAATGATATTGGGAATTTATCATCCTGTGCGTGGAACCTATCAACTCTTCACGGGAATACTGGGAAAGCTCCGAGAATTTATCGTTCACGTCGATAATGACACCATGAGTGTCAGTAATGGTAAAAATTGCAGATTGGTCCACAGCATATTGATAATCCTGAAGCATTTTTAGACTTTGTGCCAGTTCGATTTCAATGGTCTTGTAGGCATGAATATCCTGAAAGCTGCCAAGGATTCGCTTACACTGTCCGCTTATCATATCTGCCCGTCCAATGGCCCGCACCCATCTCTCGTTATTCTTGGCAGTAACAATCACAGCCTCAAAATCAAAATTTTTCCCTTTCTCTAGGCATTCCTGAACAGATTGGCGTACCATATCCCGAAAATCCTCCCGGTAGAATTCTATACTTGTCCCCAAATCAGGAACAAAGGTGCTCGGATCTGTTTCGTGAAGCTTATGTGTCATATCTGACCACAGAATTTTATTATTCACAAAATTCACCTCCCAACTACCTATCCGCGCCAATTGTGTTGCCTCTGAGAGCAGTTCTTCATTTTTTGTTTCATTGGTAATATCCAACACAAATGAGTTGAAGAGTATTGTGCCATCTGCCAGAAAATTGGGCGAGCCTATGCCCAGAAATCGGCGCAAATCACCGTTTGGCATAATACTCCGGTACCTTGACATCCATTGTGACTTGGCACTTATTGCTTTCACGATATCTTTTTTGACCCGCTCATCATCTCCGCCTGCTTTGGTTTGATTCCAGACCAGATTGATATCCCGCTCTACTTCCTCCGGGCTATAACCCCAAAGCCGATAGGCACCTTTACTTACAGAACGTAAAGCATCTGTACCATCAGGAAACAGAAGGTATTGGAAAACTACTCCCGGTAAATTATCCGCCAGGTCCTTTAGGCGAAACTCCGCCATTTTGCGCTCAGTAATATCTTCGCAAATGGCCACTGTTTTGTTAGGCTTCCCATTCTTGTCCCTAATGAATGCAATATGGAGTCGCACCCAGATGATGGTGCCGTCTTTTTTGATGTAGCGCTTTTCGTTTCTATATTCCGCTTCGCCCCGGGCTGCTTTACTGAATATTTCCCAATCCTTACCCCTATCTTCAGGGTGAGTCAGCTCGAGAAATATCATATTCCCAAGTTCTTCGGCAGTATACCCGGTAATCGTTTCATAAAAAGAGTTGATCAGGATGATTCGGCCATTGGTGGGATCCACTTGGGCAATTCCGAGTGAAGCGATTTCGAATATTGATCTGAAATTGGCTTCACTTTTCTGTAAGGAATCTTCGGCCATCTTCCGGTCGGTGATGTCTTCAGAAAGTATGGCGATTTCATCATTACCTATCGAAACAATCACGAGACGTAGCCAGGTCTGCATGGAAACAATTTCACCTACATATACATCTTCCAGAACTGTAGTATTACCTGTATTCGCTACATCCACATAGGCTTCGAAAACTTCGGAATCACGATGGGAGGGAAACACTTCAAGAAGCCTCATGCCGATGATTTGATCACGGTCCGTATTATTGATCTTTGCGATTGCCTCGTTTTCATAAATCCACTCAAAATCAACAATAATCCCTTCCTTGTCCCGCACAGGCTTCAGAATGGTGAAGCCATCCGGAGACATTTCCTGAACGAGTCTAAATCGCTTTTCGCTTTTTTGGAGCTCCGCAGTGATCTCCAGTAAACGGAATTCCGTTTCCTTTTTTCTGGTAATGTCCTGAATAGCACACTCGAAAGCATAGGGACTGCCCGTTTTATCTTTAAGCAAACTCCCCTTTTGCCTTACCCATTTAATTCTACCGTCCGGTAAAATGATCCTATGTGCAAAATCAAGTGTTTCCTTTCCTGCAAATGCAGCACTTTTTGCTTTTTGAAAGGCTTCCAGATCTTCAGGATGTATAGATTGCTCAAAGTCGTTGAAGTTCAATTCAAAATCTTGCTTATTTCTGCCCAAGATTTTGAACACCTCTTCAGTACAAAAAAGGACGTTACTATCTAATTTCAACCTCCAATAACCGATTTTCCCAAGAGAGGAAATTGCTTCAAGCTGCTTGCTTTTTTCTTGTAGCAAACCCAATTGCTTTTCATGCTGGGTTACATCCTGACAGGTCACCAGTACACAGTCAAGGTCGTCAAATCTTAATTTATAACCGTCAACTGCAAGGCGAAGCTGCTCGCCACTCTTCTTTTGAAATGTAAATTCCCCAAAGTAATTACTCCCGTCAGTATTGACCGCAATTCCATGGGCTTCCAGAAATGCAGGAATTTCATTTTCGGGCATAAGGTCTTTTTGGCTAAGCAAAAGAAATTCATCTTTTGAAAAACCATAAAGATCCAAAGCAGACTGATTGACCTCAAGAATCTGAAAACTTTTCAGGTCATATATCCAGGATGGATGTTTGTTGTGGTAGAATAAGCTACTATAATCGGGGGACTTCCTCAAACTTGACACATTTGGTTGGCATAAAATCTTTCACTTTGTCTTTACCTTATCACTCATATGACACATATCTGCTTTTCTGAAAAACCTGTCAGTTTTCGTCAGCTATTTTTTTAGCTATCTAAAGAGTTCATTATCAAACCAATTCCAACTCTTTTGTTAATTAAAAAGTAGCTTTCTATTTACCGGTTTTGAATAGATAACTAAATTCACCCTTAATCTAAGGAATAAATCTAACAAATTCTAAGAAAAACAACAAACATCAGGATTAAGGTTTTCGCTTTATCCGATGTTCATAAAAATTGATTGCGGTGTTATTGATTACTCACTGGGAACAGAAACAACACTTCAAGCCACAAAACTCCCAACATAATTTTGAAAAAAATGAAATTTCCATCTTTTGATCGAAAATTTCGTCCTTGATGGGAATGGTTCGTGTTGAAATGAAAATGTTTTTTTCCTTTTTGGGGAGACTTACTTCCTGATAAAGCTTGTTAGATACTCGCAATACCATATCCAACACACTATCGAGAGTTTTTTTCTCCCACTATGGTCTGTGTCCACAGACCATTTTAACTTTCTCCACCTCTCTCCGACACACTCCTCTTGGAATGGGAGAAATATTAAACAAAGAAAATTCCGTGCAGATCAAGAATTGATCAGCCCCTAAGGGGCACTTTGATTGTAGCAGAAGGGATTTTTTCGGGAACACGAGCCTCAGAGAGGCGATTTCATGATTGGGTTGCTATGAAGGAAACTTCTTTTACCGCATAGTTCACCGTGGACTCCCAGTCTTTTTAACGTCGAACTGCTTCAAAACCATTGATTGCAGGTTGGATTATGGCACTTGTGGTATGACCATCCCTTACAAGCTGATTCGCATAGCGCACAAAACTATTGTTTAATGCCTCCGCTTGAGCCGTAGAACCTTCTTGCTTGGAAGCCTCTTCTACCATCGTTTTCAAACCTAATTTCAGCAAGTCTTTTGCCACTCCCGTCAATGCCCCGCCACCTGGCAAGGTTCCCCACACGGTATCGAATATATTTGAAACCACTGCCTGGTTAAACTGGATCTGAATGGTTTCTTGGGTAATCGCATATCTGATTGTTCTGCCCGCATTTCTGACCATTTCGTAGGCGGTGGCCAATGAAGTTTCACGTCGTAATTGATCGGTCAAATTGTTTGCAGTAACAGCCATATCAAGCGCTTTCATCGCTGTTGCTCCAGCATTATTGATAATACTCATCATCACACCCCGTGAAAGAACATAATCAGCATTGGTTTCATCGACAATAGCCGCAACATTGGACTCGGGTATCACATTGCCTTGTTCGGAAAATTCCTGGATAATGAAACCTTGATAGCGGGAAATCAATGTGGCAATCTGTTCTCTTAAAGAAAGCCTAAAGGGCCCTCCTTCATCTCCCCAACCTCCATCGGGAAGATCTAAGTCTGAGCCTACACTATACAAAGCTCTCATGAAATCCAGTATTTCTTCACGATTTGGGGCACGGTCAATATGATTTACATAATCTGGCCACCCATTTGGATGGCTAGTCTGATTGGCTATACCTGGATTAATCGCGCATTCCAAGAATCCTTGAACTTCCCGATATTCACTTTCTTCATCAAGGTTTCTAAGCCGAGCTTCCCATTCTGGTTGGGTGAGTGCAATTACACTTCTATGGATGGTACGTCGTCCCATAAATGTTGAGGTCCAAGAATGATACCCCAAATCAGTCCGTAGCTGGACTATATTCTTTGATGTACTTTGGATCGTGTCGGCATGCGCTGCACCCTGCTGCAGGGTATGTGTTAGTTCATGTGCCAGTAACTTTTTGCCATGTAGAGAAGAAGGATCATATTGTCCTTGGTTAAAATGAATATCATTGCCGACAGTAAATGCTTTAGCCCCTAGTTTTTCGCTCATATGAGCAGACTGAACTCCCGTATGGATCCGAACTCCGCTGAAATCCGCGCCAAACTTCCGGCTCATCGTTGATTGGATATCTCGGTCCATTGGCATGCCGCCACCTTTACTATTGTTGATTTGGTTTTCAAGTTGAAAAATGGCCTTGTCTTGCTCTTGGAAAAATTTCCCTTGAATCGGGTGCGTTACATCAGAAATCGGGGAGAAATTATTTTGTGTTGGCGTTATTTGGGAAGTGAAGCTCCTATTTGTCGCGAAACCTTCTTGTTCATTTTTACTATCCGAAAATCTTGTTTGCTCTTTTTTACTCTCGGGCATTTTTACCACCTGCTCAGCAATATCGTCGGCTTCTGTCTCATATTGGTCATTGGGTTGACCAATGGTTAACTTGGGCTGTATGGCTGTCGGCCTGAAAAATGAATCCTTCCTTTTTTTCGAGAAAAAACCACCCACCCCGTTTTGTCTTTGGTCGCTGGATTTAATATCCGTATTAGGCGATGTGAAAAAGCCCATGGTTTCACCAAAAAAAGTTTGATCCCTCACTCCGGGTTCCATAGCTGGTTCATTTTCTGATTTCTTTTGAAAAAAAGGTTGATTGGCGCTTACCCTGCTAACCAATTTTCCGTGGTTTGAAGAATTTTCTTTCATGATTTTCTAATTTTGGTGAACACCAACCGTTTTGTTGCTGCATAATTATGCTATCGATCCACTAAAAATGGATAAACCGGACCAGGTTTTTGTTTTTCGCCTGTCTAAATATACGTTTTTTACCCCACTCAAAAAACAGTCTACCAATAGATCCGATACTGCATTATCTGAGCAAAAACCCATTTATGTTAATCCTTCACCATGGTCTGTGTCCCCACAGACCATTTTTTCCTTTTTCACCTCTCCCCGACCCTCTCGTCTTGAAATGGTAGAAGTAGGGAACAAAGAGCAACCAGCGCAGATCAAGAATTGATCAGCTCCACAGGGGTGCTTTGATTGTAGCTGAAGGTATTTTATCGTGATCACGAGCCTCGGAGAGGCGATTTCATGATATCATTGCTCCTAAGCCGCATTTATCCATCCCTGGAACGCGAGAGACAAATTGTTGGCCCCAGACACGATGCTAGTCGGTCTGAAGCCGGTTATTTCGTTGCTTCCATGATCCATGTTCCCACAGTACCCGGCTTTTTTCTTATATTCATTGGCAGAAATCTATCCCTTCCATCCATTCAACACACAGCATCGCTACCATGGCCACCAACACCGTCACTCTGCACCGGGTGCTCACTGCGGCACCTGAAAAAGTCTTCCGCGCGTTCTCCGACCCCAATGCCTATGCCACGTGGATTCCTCCCTATGGATTCATCTGTACGGTCCAGCAGATGGATTTCCATGAAGGAGGTCGTTTCCAAATGACCTTCACAAATTTCTCAACGGGAAACAGCCATTCGTTTGGCGGGCAGTACCTGCAAATCATCCCCAATAGTTTTATCAAAAACTCGGACAAATTCGACGATCCAAATCTTCCCGATGTCATGACTACGAGTATCTGGTTGACAAAGGTGTCCTGTGGGACCGAGATAAAGATTGTACAGGAGGGAATACCTGCGGTCATTCCCCCGGAAATGTGCTATCTGGGGTGGCAGGAAAGTCTGGAAAAATTGAAGCGCTTGGTGGAACCCGATATTCCCGATGCATAGGTTTTCAAATCTTGGCCAAACCTGATAACCTCCTCCCATTGGCAAAAGATGAATCGTTTTCCGACCAACCAAAACCCAATATACCAGTACCCATGAAATCGCTATTCCCCTCCCTCCTCTTGGGTCTTATCTTGTTCACTTCAGCTTTTTCCCAAACCCATCCGACAGAAAGCGGAAAGAAATTAGGCATTGCCTACAACATCCACATTCCGGATACCACGAAAGATGATTGGGAAATCATCCGCATGAACTTTGATGGTTCTGGCAAGAAGAACATCCTCAACAACGACGACGTCGCTTGGACCTACACGGCTTATAGAGACCGCCTGTTTTTCATCAGCGACAGGGATACGAGTTACCGTCATTTTTTCCTTTACGAAACCGACGCAGACGGGAACAATATCAGAAAGATCAGCGATCTCCGCTTGGAAGACAGTTGGATGGATACCCGCAACGAGGGGAAAGAAATGATTGTGGCAGGAAGGATAAGCAAGGAAGTCCGATTCCAGCTTTTCCTGGTCGATACCAAGACAGGTGCCTACCGGCAAATCACAAATGATACGGCGGCAATGTACCGTGACCCGGCTTTCTCTCCGGATGGGAAAAAGATCGTCTTCAGCTATCAAAAAAACAAGCGGGACAAGTCCACCCATGAGGAACTGTTCCTGATGGACGCAGACGGCAACGGCATGATACAGCTTACCCACTATCCAGAAGACAATCCTTCCGCAAAGGACTACGGCTACCGTGCGGGGTCGGCACGCTGGCACCCGACGGAAAATTTCATTTCCTACATTTCCCTACAGGATGGCCGGCACAGCATTTTTGCAGTGAGTCCTGATGGAAAAAAGCAATGGAAGCTCCTCGACAATCCTGATTCGGAAGGCTGGCACGATTGGAGTGAGGACGGAAAATGGCTGGTATTCAACAGTAGTGACAAAGCCGAAACGCAATACCACATCACCCTGATAAATTGGCAAACCAAGGAAAAGAAGCAACTTACCGACACAACCTACAAATCCCAATTGTCGCCGGTTTTTATTGAGTATTAGGATTTTTTCAAAAAGGAAATCATCGCAGACTTTGGTCTGAGTCCTCACAGACCATTTTATCCTGCTCCACCTCTCCCCGACCCTGTCCTCTCGGAGCGGGGGAAGTAGAAAACAAAGAGCATCCCTAAATATCCCAGTGATTTTTCCCCAAGCCACCTAAAAAATCTTATCTTGGTTCCAGAACAAAAACCGACACAAATTTCTACCCCATGAAAATCCGGAATTTTGTACTTGTGCCTGTTTTTTTCCTGAGCGTGTTTGGCTGTGTCCCGGAGGAAGAGGAAATGGTCGTGGAATCCTGTGAGGGCTTTGATTTTACCATTCCCGCGCGGGATTGGATGCTACTGCTTCCCGGGCCGGATTATGTATTCCGAAGCGGTGAAAAAACACGCAAGGTAATCTCGGAATACAGGATCTCCGAACCCTTCTTGGTCAGCACTGACCCCGACAGGATAAAAGCGGGAGAAAGCAGATGCCATGGCCTTTATAGTTCAAATCACAGGACGGAGGATAACACAGTCTATATCTTCAATGAAGTCGGCTACGGGAAATCCTCAGGCTTGGGGCACATGAATGTGGGTTTCCAACAGATGATGTTCAGTTTGGAAATCGTCAACGATACCCTTGTCGGAAAGAGAATCAACTACACCGTGGATGATCCCGAGGATTACCTTTTTAAAAATTACCCCAGTTTGGTTTTGAACGGAAAGAAGTACGACAAAGTATTCAAAATCAGCCAATCCAACCCAAATACCCAGCCCCAGGAAATCTATCTGGCTAGCCGTCTGGGTTTGGTGGCATTTGTCATGAAAGACAGCCTGTGGATTGTGGATTAAGACTCCCCGGAATGTATGAATCGTTCAGGCAAAGACGCCAAAAGCGCAAAGCTCAGAGGGCAGTCGCGAACCAATCGTGCATTCATGTTTTTTTTCGACCAAGGACTGAGCGATTTTGCGTATTTTAGGAATCCTCCCCCGCTTTCCCTTTTTACATGAATAGTCACACCTGACCCATGCTTAAGAATCACCTCCTGACCGGCCTCAGCTTTGGATTATCCCTCTCCATCGTCTCTTGGATGGTCGGAATCATCGGCAACGCCCTGCTGCTAAAAACAAGCTATTATGAAAAGCTGTCCCACCTCAATTTCATCCCAAGCAAAGCCCTGAACAAAACACTCGGTATCGGACAGTTCAAATGGATTGTGAAAAACACCTTTTTCAGATTCCTCAATCAGGGAATCAAGGTAGAAGGCAAAAACACCGATTTGACCGCCATTCGCCATCAGATGACCCTTGCCGAGGTCAGCCACCTGATCGGGTTTCTTTTCGTGGCTGCCTTTGCACTCTTCCAGACATTCAACATAAGCCTTGTTTTCGGACTCAGCATGATGATCCCAAATGCCATTTTCAACGCCTACCCCTCCCTACTTCAGCAAGAAAACAAAAGGAGAATCGACCAAGTCCTTGGACGTCAAAAAGTAAAATAGCAGCTATTTCGGATCATTTATGTTCAACGCAACCTGAGTAACCATTCCTGCTTAGTCGCTTGAATGGTCCAGTTTCCAGTTGAAAGAATTAACCGTTTTCTGAAAAAGATGATGCCATCGCTTAGAATTCTTGGCTCAAGTAGAAGCTGGATGCGGGATTTTGCAGGCAAAAGAATATGTCCGTCGAGAAGTTTGGAAAACGAAATCATTGTAGATATCTTTTTCGCTTGATAATTCCTTCGCATATGATTACGCGCCTTTTGATTGTCTTTTTGGGCTTGGGGCTTTTCTCATGTATCAGTACCCCTACTCCTCCCCCAGACCCGATGGAGGAGGTCCGGTTTATCGGACGGACCCAAGTTTCCTTTCTCAACAGGGAAGCCACCCTCCTCCAACTCGAACTGCGTTCCGAAGACCTCAGCAGCCTTCGCCGGGTTGAAGTTCGCATCATGAAGCCTTCCACTCCCTCCAAAGGTGCTCTGGTGCTGAGTTCCGGCGGGTTTGGTACAAACTTCTATGGCATCGGCTTGGAAACCAATACCACCTTGGACTTTGCGCTTAACCTTGGTCTGGAGACTTTTGAGATTAGGTGGCTGGGGTCCGAAGGTTGGGGAACGGGAATCGCAGGCGCAGGCTATCCGAAGGCGGTAAGGGCTTATGGCGTCATCCTCCGCTATTTGAAGACAAGTGAAATGACAAAGCCCGACAATATCATTGCCCATGGAGGAAGTGGCGGTTCCTTCCAGATCGCTTATGGATTGAGCCGTTTTGCCTTGGAAAATGATATACAGCATGCCATCCTCGTCGCAGGTCCACCAACGGCGGATCTGCCAAAGGGGATTTTTGGAGACAAAAATGGGGATGCATTTTGGCCGGATGGATTGGGAGGATTCCGAATCACCGACTATATCCACGGCTGGGACGGTAACGGCAACTATTGCCAAAACCGCAACCAAACACCTCCCCAATTTGTGTTGGATGCCCTCGACGAATCCTCGCTTCTTTCTACCCGCATTCCGCCCGAATTGGACTACAGCACCAACCTCATCTTCATCAACACCAATGATGTGACTAACGCCGACGGACAGGGACGTCTGTTCTTTGATGCCGTCAAAAGCAAAAAAGAATGGCATTTTCTTCCCGAGGAGACTTCCCATGATGTAGCGGGCATCCCAGCCGGCGCCCAAAAAATCAGGCAGGTGTTACAGGAAATTCTTTAAAATATTCCGCTCCATTCCGATGAAAATTCGCTTTAATCTGTTTTTAGCCTTCATTGCAGCTATCCAAATCTGTAACGGACAAACGACCCCCGCCAAGGAGTTCCATGACGAGGACTTCAATTGGACCATTTTGATTCCCGAAAACTTCCAAACCGTCAGCACTGAGGAATGGACCAAAATGCAGAACCGGGGAGCGGAAGCCATTGAGGATACCTTTGGAGAGGAAATCATCAATCAAGCCAAGACGATTTTTGTGTTCCGAAGCAACCAATTCAACTACTTCGAGGCAAATTATCAGCCATTTGATCCCGAAGTAGACGGTGATTATATCGAGTCCTGCAAAAATGTCAATGCACTGATTTATGAGACATTTGCAACCCAAATACCGGATGCCAAAATCGATACCGCATCTTCGGTGGAAAAGATCGGCAAACTCGAATTCCAGACCCATAGCATGAAAATCGTCCTTCCCAACAAGATGGTGATGCACCAGATCATGTACAGCCGCCTTTTTGGAAAGCGTGAGTTTTCGGTCAACATCATGTTTGTCGACCCGAAAAAAGGACAACAAATGCTCGATGCTTGGAAGAATTCAAGGTTTTCAGACTAAATTCAGAATCCTGGGTCCGTCCAAGGCTATGATTCGATTTCGCTTTGTAAAAAGTTAATTGGTAAATGACGGATGTGTTTTCGAGCCGAAATCCTCCAAATGTCGGTTGATTAGGCGATGGAATTCCCGATTGATTATGCTCATAAACTTTAGAAAAAACTGTATGAAAAAAAGTCTAACAGTCATTGCCTTCCTTGTTCTCCAGCTGATTAACTCAGCCTATGCCCAAACGATCGAATCCTTGGCGAAGGAACTCCCGCCCTACTTCTCCATCCTGACTACTTGGGGGGTGAGACCCGAATGGGATGAGAAATCGGAAAATATCTATTTTTTGAATAAGCTCGTCGGTGACGTGTTTAAAATCAACATAGCCACCAAAGAGGTTTCCCAAGTCACCTCCGGGTTCTATCACGGCGGCATCCACCGCGTATTGTGTCTTTCTAATGGGGATTTGCTTTTGGCGATGGGCTCCAACATTTTTGACGCGACCAATCCCGAGAAGGACAGGCATGCGGGACTCGGACTGTACATTCTCACCAAGGAAAACCCAAGCAATCCCTATCCGCTGAATGCCTTTTGCGACGAGGGTCCCGCGGTATCAAAAAATAGCCTGAAGATAGCTTGGACACTTCAGGGACAAAGGGAAATAAAAATGGGGGAAATACACTATGTGGACGGTGTCCCACAGCTGAAGGACGTAGAAACGATCATCTCCTACAATGACTCCTCAGCCTATGTTAGGCTGGAAACTCAGGATTTTAGGCCAACCAATGACGAAGAATTGATCTATACCCACTATTGGGGAGATGAAAGAGATCAGTACTTTAATTCCCAGGTGTTTGGATTCAATTTGGTTACAAAGAAGACAACCAAGTATACGGACCTTCCGAAAAGCTACAATGAAGCAGAAGGGATATTCCCAGACGGAGAATACATGGTAATCGAAAGTGATCGGCACCAGCCCATGGAGGAAAGGAACAAGTATAAACTCGATATATACAAACTAAAACTGGATGGCAGCGGGGAAGTTGAGCGCTTGGCCGATTTTTCCACCCGATATTTCAACAAGATCAAATCGGATAATCCTGTGGTCAACAAACATGGAAACCTTATCGCCCACCAGTTCGGCTATCAGAAAGGCGCGGGAGATGGACGGGGTATCTTCCTTTTTGATCTCGATGCATACGAAAGGCACAAGATGAAAAAGTGAGATCGAAGGCTAATAATGGCAACAAAATCCCCATCATGGTCTGTCTCCCAAAGACCATGAAAGTCTATACCCCGCACTTGTATTGCACGAGCAAATCATCCTGTGGGGATGATGTTGTTTTGCTTGTTTTCAAGCACCCAAGAAACCTGGTTTGGGCAAATTTTCCGAACGAATCCCTCCTATGCGGAAACCACGGCAGGCTCTGTTATTGGTTTTTTCCCTAGCTCTTTGAGCATTCTCGTATGCGCGACAATGGCTTGGGCAAAAGTACCTTTCGATTTGTAAGGCAATCCAAATTCCCGCGCGGTGCGTTCCACGATCTTGGCAATTTTCCGGTAATGCACATGGCAGATATTGGGAAACAGGTGATGTTCAACCTGGTAATTGAGCCCGCCGACATACCATGAGAATATCTTATGTCTTTGGCCAAAATTGGTCGTCGTATGGAGTTGGTGGATCGCCCAATTGTTTTCAAGATTGCCCTCCATATCGGCCACAGGATATTCTGTTCCCTCAACCACATGTGCAGGCTGGAAGATGATGGCGAGAATAAATCCTGCCACAAATTGCATCAGCAAGAAGCCCAACAAGACATGGCCCCAACCTACCGGAAGCAGCACCATGGGAAGTATGACCACGTAACCCGCGTAAATCAATTTGCTGATGAGCATTACCGCCCATTCCTGCCGGATGGATGAATTTTGGCGTTTCACGAAACCTTCTTGGTTGTATCGAGTGAGCCGTTGAAAATCCTTAAACGTGATCCAAACCAAGGTAAGCAAGCCGTAGAAAAACCAGGCATAAATGTGTTGCCAACGGTGCATCGGCTTCCAATCAGAGCCTGGCGCCATCCGCAGGACACCCCTTGGACTGATATCTTCATCCACGTCGTGCACATTGGTATAGGTATGATGCAATACGTTGTGTTGGATTTTCCAGTTGAAAGCATGACCGCCGACAACGTTCAGGGAAAAACCGAGCAGGTTATTCACCCAAGCCTTGTTGGAATAGGCTCCGTGGTTGGCATCGTGCATCACCGACAAACCAATACCGGCTGTGCCTAGGCCCATGATAAAATAGAGCCCATAGAATACGGGCAGGTTTGGGAATGTTCCTGTGATCAGGAAAATGTATGGAACAAAAAACAACGCAAACATAAACACAGTTTTTACCACCATTTCGGTATTGGCAGTACGTTGGATGTTGTTATTCTTGAAATACGCATTCACGCGTTGCGTAAGCGTGGCATAAAACTCGGACTGCCCTCGGGCAAACTTAGGTGTATTCTTCATTCGGATGATTAACTTGACTAGCAAGGTAAATAAAACCGCAACGATATTTATCAGTTGGAAAAAATAAATAACCGAGCCTGCGGTTAAGGTCAAAAAGTAGTTCTGGATTGAGTCTGTCTCGAGTCCGTATCCAATCTGCCAATACTACTTCATTCGTCAATTAGGAGCCTTTACTGTGGAAATAGAAGTAGGCCCGTCCATGTGTATGGAATTTACCAAAACAAATACGAGGAACTTCTCCAATACCATTCACAACGGGTTAATGGAAAATGCGTCCCCCCTAATGGCTTTGAAGATGAATATGCCTCAACCGTTTTTCATTTGACATGATTTCATCGACAGGGCTTTTGCTTTGGTCTTGGCATACCATCTCGCTGAGGGTGTAGAATCCTTTTTCCCATTTATATTTACAAATCCCCAGAAAACCATTTTCGCCAAAAGGCTGAATCCTATGCAAAAATCACTTCTCTTTACCCTTCTTGTTTTTGTCGCGTTGTCTTGCCAAAGGGTCCTGAAACCTTCGGGCTGGGACACCAGCCAAATCGAAATCGTGCGGGATGAATTTGGGGTACCACATATTTTTGGAAAGACGGACGCCGATGTGGCTTATGGCTTGGCCTGGGCACATGCGGAAGATGATTTTGAAACCATCCAAAAGACCGTCTTGGCCGGAAAAGCATTGTTGGGACGGGTCTACGGGGAGCAAGGTGCGGGTGTTGATTTCTTTGTCCACTTACTCGAAACCAAGCAAATTGCCGAGGAAAAATATGAGTCAAGCTTTTCGCCCGCATTCAAAAAGGTGCTGGAAGGCTATGCCGCGGGCCTCAATGATTACGCCTTGTCCCATCCAGATGAAGTACTCTATAGTCCAGCTTTTCCGATCAATCCCCGGGAGATGCTATCCGCCTATATCCTTTCGCTGGCCCAAATGTCTGGTGCTGACCGCGCCGTCCAGCAGATTGTCGGCGGGACTGTTGACTTGATTCCCGAAGACCAGAATCCCAAAGGCTCGAATGCCATCGCCGTCCATTCGTCCAGGACCGTTTCCGGGGAGACTTTCCTTGCGATCAACTCCCATCAGCCATTGGAAGGACCCGTGGCATGGTACGAAGCACATCTGCAATCAGAAGAGGGATGGAACATCGTAGGGGGACTTTTCCCAGGTGGCTCGATGGTATTCCATGGCGTAAACGAACATCTGGGCTGGGCGCATACCGTAAATACACCTGACTTTCTCGACCTGTACCAACTTGAGATCAATCCAGAAGATAACGATGAATACATGGTCGACGGGGAATGGCTTAAAATGGAATCCAAATACGTCTGGCTGAAAGTGCGGCTTTGGGATTGGATCACGCTACCAATTCCGAAGAAAGTCTGGAAAAGCATCTATGGACCAACTTTGGTCACGGAGCAGGGTGCATTCTCCATACGTTTTGGAGCGTTGCAGCAAGTCGGTGCACCCGAACAGTGGTGGAGAATGAACAAGGCGAAGAATTTTGCCGAATGGGAAGCTGCCATGAATACCATGCAGCTCACCAATTTCAATACCGTCTACGCCGACAAGTACGACACGATTTTTTATGTCAGCAATGGTCTGCTACCGAAGCGAAAGCCTGGCCATGACTATTCAGGGACTGTCCCTGGAAATACCAAAGAGACGCTTTGGACCGAATTTCATGCATTTTCCGAGCTTCCCCAGCAGGTAAATCCTCCGTCCGGGTACCTTTTCAATACAAACCATTCGCCATTCCGAGCCAGCGCTTGGTCGGATAACCTTGATCCAGAAAACTTCCCAAAAGAAATGGGCTTTGTTGATCGGGACAATAACCGCTCCCTGAGATTTCGGGAACTGATGCCCGAGGAGGGAAGCATCAGCTATGAGGTTTTCGAACGGATCAAATTTGATCAGACCTTGCCTCACAAACAGGCCTTTCGGACGGATATGGAAATCTTGTTCCAATTGGACACGGCAGCATATCCGGATTTGAAGGAACAAATCCTGACGCTCGCGACCTGGGACAAATCGGCTGGAATAGAGAGCGAAGGAGCGAGCCTTTTTGCCTTTATCTACTATTACTGGTGGGATGAATTTGCCAAAGCAGGCAGAAGTTTCGACACCATCCTGACCGAAGAAGAAGCCATTCAAGGTATCAAGGCCGCGAAATCGCATTTTGAAACACATTTTGGAAAATCCTTGGTCCCTTTGGGAGCATACCAAAAATTGGTGCGTGGAGACAAGTCCTTGCCTCTGTGGGGAATTGACGATGTGTTGGCGGCCATGCGCTCATCCCCTTGGGAAAATGGCATGCGGAAAGGTATACAGGGGGAATCTTACATCATGATGGTGCGGTTTGGCGACGGATTACCGGAAATCGAAACAATCAATGTCTTTGGGGCAAGCAATCGTCCCGAAAGTCCCCATTATTCAGACCAGATGGCGCATTTTTTGAATCGCGAACTCAAACCCATGAGTTTGGACAAAACTACCGTCCTGAAATCCGCGAAAAGAAGGTACAGGCCCGGAGGGGATGTTTTTTCCGCCCGGCAACACTAACGGCACGAATGCACCAAATCCGAAAACATGTATATTTGGAAGCTTTTTGAATCGTAATCCATGACCACACGACAGCCTGCAGAGCCTTCAAGACTCGGAAACCTCCTACTGCAGGCGGGAGTTGCACTCATCAAATCGGGTGCTGGCAGCAGCAGGGTGGTGAGCAACTTGTCGCGATTTGCCATGGCCTATGGGTATGAAGCCAATATCGATATGGGCACCCGCAATATCTCGATTTCCCTCCACCTGGAAAATCAGGAAAACATCTTCTCCGGCTCGCGGAGCATAGCCACACTTCCCGGAGCCAATTTCAGGGTTGTCTCTGCGATCAGCAAACTCAGTTGGGATGTGATCGAGGAAGACATCAATATGGATATGGTAGAAGAAAGACTCAAGAAAGCCAAGGAAATGCCCATGTACAACCGGTATTTGATCTTGCTGTTGGTAGGATTGGCAGGTGCTGCGTTTTGTTTCACGTTTGGCGGCAACGCCACGGAAATGGCGATCACGTTTGCTGCCACTTTTATCGGATTATATCTGAAGCAGGAATTGGTCCGCAAGAAGTTTAACCCCTTTTTGGTCACTTACGCCAGTGCGGTAGTTGCTGCCACGGTCATCGGTATCTTTTGGAAGATAGGCGTGGATTCTAAA
Source organism: Mariniradius saccharolyticus AK6 (assembly GCF_000330725.2). Lineage (GTDB taxonomy): Bacteria > Bacteroidota > Bacteroidia > Cytophagales > Cyclobacteriaceae > Mariniradius > Mariniradius saccharolyticus. The sequence continues at coordinate 189,840 of NZ_AMZY02000008.1, forward strand.
TTGGACCATGCCTTTGCCACCTGCATCCTGTTTTTGATTCCCGGGGTGCTCATGATCAATGCATTCATCGACCTACTGGACGGATATATCATCAATGGTCTCGACCGCGGGATCAATGCCCTGATGCATGCATTTGCGATCGCCTCCGGCTTGGCGACGGTACTCTATATTTTTGGTGCAAGGTGATGGTGGATTGGCTGGACATAGTCTTGAAGGGTTTTTGGTGTGGTGTGGCAGCCATGGGATTTGCTGTACTTTTCAATGCACCGACTCGCGCCTTGCTGTCCATTTTCCTGTGTGCATTTGTAGCTGGGCTAATCAAGTTCTCAATATTCAATCCTATTGTAGGCGGTGGCATTATCCTGGCCTCGGCTTTGGCGGCGACTGCGGTAGGTTTTGCGAGCATTCCCGTTTCCCATTGGCGTCATGTGCCTCCCGTGGTGATCGGGATACCCGCAGTAATTCCTTTGATCCCAGGTTCCTTTGCCTACAGAACGATCTTGGGTTTGATCAATTTTATTTACAACACAGAGGTGGAGGTGTTGACCAGGATGGTTCACAACGGACTGATGACGCTATTCATTATCCTGGTACTGGCCTTGGGCGTGACACTTCCCATGCTTTTGTTCAGGATAGAAAGTGTCAAGAATTTCAGGCTTTCCACATTTTTTAAAAAAGGTCAATAAATCGGCCCGCATGTCTTTATATTTATCAGATGTAGGCTGTTTTACTTTGTATTTTTAGTAACTTTCATATTGTCCGTCTGTCGACTTTATCCATTAAAAGCATGACAGTTATCATATTTCTCCAAAGGTTTAATCATAATCTTCCCGTATTCGAAAACCTACATTTGGACAATGGATGATTCTTTCAGAAAAAGTGGAAATCACGATAAACTGATTATTTGAACAAAAACACAACAACATAAACCATTGAAGACAATGAAAAAGCCAATTATTTTGATCTTATTGATGTTGATGGGCGGATTTGGATTTGCCCAGGGTCTCCGTATCAACACGTATGCGGGTTATGTATTCCCCGACAGTTTTGACAATTATTATTCCGCCAATTCCTACGCCTCGGGACAAATCCAGGACGGTTTCCGATGGGGCGTGGGTCTGGAATACGCCATTCCCGGCAACCGTGCCATAGAACTCCAGTACAAAAGGCAGGACACCAACGTCCCAGCCACCTATCGGGATCCAGGAATCGGTGGCGGTGGTCTTAATACCGCGAATTTTAATTTGGGTATAAATTGGATCATGCTGAATTTCACCAATTATATCCCTGTCAATGAAAAGGTAGAACCATTTCTGGGAGGTGGTTTGGGTATGGGGATTTTTGATGTGGAAAACCCAAACAATGGAAACCGTAACAATGCCACAAAATTCGCTTGGAATATCCGTGGTGGAACAAATATCTGGGTGGCCGAGAATGTCGCCCTTAGGATTCAGGCTTCGCTGTTTTCCGCGGTTCAATCAATGGGGGGCGGATTGTATTTTGGCACAGGTGGTGCAGGTGCCGGTGTGACGACCTTCTCCACCATGTACCAGTTTGGCTTTGATGGAGGCTTGGTGTTCAGGCTTCCGGGGAAATAGGGGAATTGAGAGAAGACATTTGAGACCGGGGAAAGCGGATAATATCCAGTTTTCCCCGGTTGTTCGTTTTACGGAGGAACTACCAAAAATCAGGCTCTTCCCAACCACGCTGTTCAATCCCCGATTCAAAAAGTTTGTTCCATCGCCAAATTGCCCAACAATCATTCCCCTTAAACTCCGAACCGAGAATTCTTATTTGAGGAAATCGTCTTACAGTTTGAGTATCGGATTCTAAAATCGAAATTCATTAAACCCTTTATCAACCATGAAAACTCGTTTAATCGTCATTATGGCGTTTTGCGCCATCAGCTCAAGTTCAATCGGGCAGAATTTCGGCTTCGCGAGGGTATTTGATGCAAATGGGACAAAGATCGCAAAAGGCAGGGTCATTTCCGTGACAGAGAGCGTCCTCCAACTAGCTAAAAATAATCAGATGATCGATGTACCGGTTTCGGATATAGGCACGATCAAAACAAAGCGGTCTGAATATCACAACATCGCCATCGGTGCAGGCTTCGGCGCATTGACAGGGGCATTCCTGGGAATAGCGAGTGCCGATGAAGATGCATTTTTGGGTTATAACGAGATAGAAGGTGCCTTGGGAGGAGCAATTTTGGGAGCGCCAATTGGAGCGGCGGTCGGAGGCCTTACTGGGCTATTCAAAGGTTCTAGGACCTTTGACATTGGAGGGGATGGAGCAAAGATGAAAGCATTCGAAACCTATTTGCTCTCAGTCAACAAATAACTCCAACTGGCATCAATACTCATTGATAATCAGCTTTTTTCCAGTGGCTTTCGGATCTATTTCGTAGGCACGATTTTCCCTGGAATATCCCAAATCATTCATGAACATTACAAACTTCCTCCCTCCCTCAACGGTAAACACCTGCCAATCAAGGATAGATTTGGGATCATTGGCACAGGGCCAGGAAAGTGCGGGGAAAAAGTATGGATCCTCATTTGCCCAAAACTGGAGATGGAGCTCTACCATCTGTTCATCCGCTTTTTCAAGATCGAGATTGTCCTCAAAATGTAGCTTGCTGATCGCACATTTTTTACCTAGAAACTCCTTGACCAAATTCAAAGTGGCGTCATCCTGCACTAAGGATACATGGTTTTTGGGAGGAAGGGTCCGAAGGATTTTTCCCTCTCCCCGCACTTCGATTTGCATCAGTGCAAAATAAATGACCGTATCATCCTGTCGCTGATAATCCGTAGCATTCGCATCCACATGCACGCCGAAGAGTCCCAGCAAAGAAAGGCCTGTTTCCGTAGAAGCGCGGAATTTGGACTTCCGGTATTCCATGGGAACGGATTGCCGAAATGCCGCTACCCTATCGCTGAGCCTTTTGTCAATGGATGCATTTTGGTCTGCCCACAGGAATGTCTTGTCCTTTAGATTGAATGTCCCCAATACTTTCGGCTGCGCGATGACCTCCAAGCCCTTTTCCTCCACGGTATAGGTCACGGTACCCATGTCCTGGTCAAAAAGGTATGGATTCAATGGCGACATACCCCAGGATATCGTGTGGTACATGTTTCGTAGGCCCATCTCCGCCGCAGCGCCTGCCGTTGCAGTTTCCAGTTCAGCTTGTCCTTTGGCAGGAATGCCAGAAATAAGCAAGATGAGGGTACCTAGAATTCGAATGAAAAACATGGAAATAGTGCTGTAAGTTGCTTGGGAATATCAAAGGTTTTGCGCGATGACGCAGATGGCAGTCAAGTTCGGGAATAATCAAATTGAGGGCAAATGGTAATGGGTAAGGGTCAATATGGGATATTCCTTCCCCAGTCTCGGACTGTGAAGGGAAAATGAGGAAAAAACATCCGAACCACTATCTTTGATTGCAAGTAAAAAGTAAAAACCATGAATACAAAACTATTGATGATGGCAAGCGCCATACTCATGGGCATCGCCGGCATCGTGTTGAGCTTTGGTCCACAAGAGGTTTTGGTAGGACTTGGCCAAGATTCCAACCAGTTATCCGTCATTGCGCTTCAACTAATGGGTGCACTTTATTTTGGTTTTGCCATCACAAACTGGATAGCAAAAGGGACAATTATTGGCGGTATTTATGGCAGGCCGATCAGTATTGGAAACTTCACGCACTTTTTTGTCGGGGGACTCGCACTTGCCAAAGCCTATATGAATGGAAGCAAGCTCCCCTTGATTATTCTATTGTTGGCCATCATCTACCTGGTTTTTGCGATCCTTTTTGGATACGTCCTACTTACCCACCCAAAAAAACAGATGTAAGAATGCAGGTTGCTGCCTCTCTCCTTTCTCCCTGATTGCGACTTTCTGGTTTCCGGCTCTCCGGAAATACTTAGCCTCATTTCTTCATGGGCTTGGACCGATACAGTTTCCTTTGAACCTAAGTCAGGCTCAGATTCGATATCGTTGGCAAAAATCCCAGTCCGTGTTTTTGGAGAAAAATCAAATTTTGATACTTTTAAGTGAAGGGCTTTGGGTCGAATCACCAAACTTTCCCGTTCGGTTTGATCTTCACTTTATCGATCCTGTTTGGCTGGCCTGCGTGAATTTGTAAATATGAGAAACGAGGTATTTAAAAACAGACAACACGACCCACGGATCACTTACCGTGGCAACAGCGCGTCCCGGCTTGACAACCTGACCGATGCGGTGTTTGGCATCGCCATTACGCTGCTCATCTTCAACCTATCAAACCCCAATTCCTTTGCGGATTTGCTGACCTTTACCAAAACACTACCTGCTTTTCTGATCAGCATATCCTTCATCGTATTGATCTGGAGCGAACATCTGGAATTTTCCGAGATCTACACGTTGAACGATTCGAAACTGACAGTACTCAACACGATATTCATCGCCTTGGTGATTTTCTACGTGTATCCGCTGCGGTTTTTGACGCTTTTCCTCACCAACTTCTTTTTCAGCACCGATATCGCGGTGAGTATACGCGGTGACCAAGTCCCCTACCTGATGGTATACTACGGCTTTGTGGCGTTTGCGCTCTATTTTGTCCTCTACCTCTTTTATCACCGGGCCCTTAGGCTGAAAAACGAACTGGAATTGAACCCCTTTGAGGAGTTTTACACTTCATCCCAAAAGAAAAGGCTGCTCATACTATTTTCTGTGCCGCTTTTGTCGATCGTCGTGACGCTTCTTATCAATCAGTTTTCATTCGTCTGGGCCTCCGTTTTTGGTGGAGTCACCTACTTTCTGTACACGCCCTTGATGCTATGGTGGCACAAGGACTTTTTAATGAAATCCAAGGAATTCGAGTATGTATAACTTTGTGAATTCTTCCCTCGGTTGGTTTCACCTCGCGTCCTCGGTCGTTGCAATGATAACCGGTGCATATGTCCTGTTTACTGCAAAAGGTACCAAGACGCACAAAAATATCGGCTATGGCTATGTTTTATCCATGGTCTTGGTATGTGGCTCAGCTTTGGGAATTTACAACCTTACAGGCCGTTTCGGCATGTTCCATATTCTGGCTTTTGTGGGTTTTGCGACGCTGGTCGCGGGAATGTTGCCATTGTTGATCAAGGGTATCCGGAAAGACTTTCGCGTCCTTCACCTTTGGTTTATGTATTATTCCGTATTGGGACTCTATGCGGCTTTCGCATCAGAATTGAGCGTGCGCGTTCCCGAAAAGCCCTTCTACACGATGGTGGGGATAGCCACGGGAAGCATATTTGTATTGGGCTCTTTTTTCATTTTTTGGAAAGAAAAAGTTTGGAGCCGGTACTTGTTGAAATAGCAGACTTTGTCCGGACAAAAAAACCAACCTTCCTCATTCCTCAAGTGAAAATCTGAAGTGAACTATTGTAATCCACTATAAATCAGGGTAATATATTTTCACCCCCTGCTTTTTTATGATTATCTTTCTGCATCAGGTCAAAACATTATTTCAGTGATGTCTTCGACAGCTTTCATGAATTTTCTTGATTAGATTGAAAATGATCAATTGTATGTCCAGAAAAACCAACCTTTCGATTTTAGGCCTTTTGCTCGCAACCTTTTCTGTATGCCTCGGACAGCAGGTCAAGAGCTTCGACAGCGGTCCCTACAAACTCTTTTATGAGGAATTTGGCGAGGGCCCTCCCATGTATATACTATCGGGTGGACCAGGCGAGTCACCCGACCATCCCTACCGGCAAATCGTCGACAGCCTCAAGTCGAGCTATACCTGTATCCTTGTGCACCAAAGGGGAACAGGCCTGTCGCGGGATATCCCAATCAATGAAAGCACCATTGGCATTGAGCACTATACACAAGACCTCGAACTCTTGCGCAAAGCCCGTGGGGACAAGAAAATCTCATTGTTGGGAATTTCCTGGGGCGGTATGCTTGCGATGAATTATGCGGCTACCTATCCGGAATTCGCTTCAAACCTGATTTTGGTCTGTTCAGGACCGCCCTCCTACCACCTTTGGAACGTGCTGTATGACAATCAATTCTCCCGACGCTCGGTCGCTGAACTGGATTCCATGAACCAACTCCAAAAAGTATTCTCAATCAAATCCGAAAAAGAACTCGACTCTCTCAAGATAGCCTGTCCGGACTGCCCTGAGGTCTCGGCGTACAAGGAGTTCATACTCTTCCATGTTCGGGCAATGTATTACGACCGGAGCAAAGTATCCCGTGCCTTGTACGAGAAGGAATTCTATGATTTCAACTTTCAGGTGATCCCAATCATCGACAAACAAATCGTTGAATCACGATTTGATATCCGGGAAAAGCTCAAGAACCTGGAAATCCCCGCTCTGATCGTCTACGGGCGTCAAGATGACCAAGGGGAATCGACGTTTTTCGAACAAATAGAAAGCCTGAAGTTGGCCGAGGTACATGTCATAGAACAATGTGGACACGAAATCCTCGAAGAAAAACCACTTGAGTTCTTCAGGATTTTGAAGGACTATGTGCAGCGGACAAGGGATTGAAGGACACATCAATGAGGTCAGGTATCCTGGCGACAACCATCGAAAAAGAAAACAAGTAAGGCTACAGCTCGTTATTCTTCCAAAAAGCAAAAAACAATCATGAAGACGAAGATTCAGTTTGTCGTATTTCTGTTGGGAATGCTTTCTGCCATTACTGGCTTTTCGCAGTCAAATGTCTATTATCGCGACGCCAACGGAATCATCAAAGATCAAAAAACCTACAACGAACAAAAGGATAAGGCCTTGGCGTCGATGCGGGAATTCTCAAAGTCCATGAATATCTATGAAGAACTGGATCAGGAATTCAACCGAAACGACTCTTTAGTCTATTCATACAAATGGCATTTTACAGATAATGTCGACCGGACCAAGGCAGAAATCGAAAGGAAGAAAGCACTGATAGGGAAAGTGTTTCCGATAAATGCCGTAAAGACCTTGGATGGCAGGGTTGTCAGCATCGATGATTTCAAAGGCAAGCCCACACTCGTCAACATGTGGTTTACCACCTGTAAACCATGTATCGAGGAAATGCCCGTATTGAATCAGATGCAGGCCGAAAACAGTGATCGATTTAACTTTTTGTCGATCACCTTCGAATCCGAATCTGCAGTCCGAAAGTTTTTGAAGCGGTTTGACTTCGAGTTTGAACATATCGTGGACTCCGATGAACTGACTTCGGACCTTGGATTCCAGAGTTTCCCGGTAAACCTCTTTTTGGATAAAGAAGGCAGACTTCGTGTGATCGAAGGGAATATTCCCTACAAGAAAAATGAGAACGGAGAGCTCGAAATCTCCGACGGCGCAGAGTTTTTGGCGATCCTAGAGGGGCTTTTGTAAGGAATCAGGGCTTTGTTTACCACTCCCATGTGCATTCCTAGAAACAACTGAGCTGTTTTCCCCACCACGTGCGGATTCTTAAAGAAAATGAGAAGGTTCACCTTGGAGACCATTTATGCAGATAAGGCATCAATTGGTCATTGATTACAAAACCAAAATCGGAAAATTGTACTGCGTGCAACCCGTTCCCACTTTTTTCCATCTCTTGGGAAAATCAAATCCCAAGTTTTATGAAAAATCGAATCCATCTTTTTGTCGGAACCGCTGCGATTGCATTTGCCCTTGCATCCTGTAAATCCAATGTGGAAAAAGAAACCACGACATCGCAGCCTGAATCAAACACCAAAACCGAATTGGATACCAAAGTGGCCTTGGGCAAGCACTTGGTTATGATCACAGGCTGCCATGACTGCCATACGCCAAAGAAAATGGGACCAAAGGGACCTGAACTGGATATGGATCGCGCGCTGTCCGGACATCCCGCCCAACAACCGCTTCCAGATCTGGATCGCAAAGAACTTGAATCCAAAGGAGTCGCAGCTACCCAAGGACTTACAGCTTGGATCGGACCATGGGGCGTTTCTTTTGCCTCCAACATCACTTCTGATGCCACGGGTATCGGCAATTGGTCTGAGGAACAGTTTTTCCGTGCCTTGCGTGAAGGCAAATCCAAAGGCATTTCCACCAACAGGCAGCTGCTCCCGCCGATGCCTTATGAGATGTTTGCGCACATGACCGATGAGGAAATCAGCGCCATTTTCGCCTACCTCAAAAGCACCAATCCGATTGACAACATCGTCCCACAGCCACTTCCGCCAATGAGCGCTCCCATTTAATCCACTTCTATAATTAAACCAACTATGAAAACAACAATCACATTAATCGTCCTTCTGCTGGCAATGATCTGCAAGCTCGATGCCCAGCAACTCCAGCAACCCTTGGAAGATTTCCCCATGTCCAACAGGGGCTATGCATTGCTCAAATCAGGTGAAGTCATCGAGGGGAGAATCATCAATTCGAACAGTACACGTGGCATCACCAAAATGAGTTTGGAGGACATGTCCGGAACAAAACACAAAATCAACGCGGAGGAAATCTTTGAATTCGCCATTGCGATGAACGACGCTGTGAGGCTCCAATACATTATGGAAAGAGGTTCATCGGTGAAAAAACTCCTGTCAAAAGACCATCCGACAGCAAAGCCCAAGGACTTCATCATTTTCCGCAACACAAGCGTAAACGGACAGAAAGAACTGCTACTGCAACTGCTCAATCCAGATTTTGATGAGGTATTCGAAGTGTTTTACGATCCTTTTGCCAGAAAAACCACTTCCCTCGAAGGAGAATATATCAGATGGACAGGCGACAAACACAGGGCTTTCTTTATCTCAAAAAATGGTGGACCATTGATGAAAGTGAAAAAAGGCAACTATAAGAAAGCCTTTGAAGTGCTTTTTGGGGATTGTCCACAGGTGCTTTCGGACGTCAGAAAACCCAAACTCGAAGACCTCGGCAAGCATATCCTTTTGTACCAAAACTATTGCACCTTAAACTGACCTAAGCCATGAATAAGCTTAATAAATGGGTACTTTTCACCCGCATTTACCTTGGTTTTTCGCTCCTTTCCCTGCTATCGGTGAGCATGATGGCGCTTTTCGATCCGCAATCCGTGATGGATCTCGTCGACGTCCAACTCAGCAACACCGATGCCTTGAGTTCCATTCGCGGTGTGTATGGTGGAGTCGGCATCACGATTTGCCTGAGCATTCTCTACCTGCTGATCAAGCATCCCGAGAAGGGCGCAGGTTTCCTGAGCATATTTTGGGGAGCCTATGCTTTCTCCCGACTCATTACCTTGATCTCGGACGGTCCATTGGGCGATTTTGGAAGCCAATGGCTGATCATCGAATCCATCATGGCACTGATTGGATTGGGGCTTTGGCTTACCCTGAGTTCGGGCAGGAGAAAGCAGAAATTCATCTTGAATCCTAGCTTATAAACAATCATATTCGCTCACAAAAACCGCTTCGGTAAATATTTCCGAGGCGGTTTTTTTCACGTTTTCACAAAACCATGGAACGGAAAACCATCCTTTACATCGCCGCCAGTCTGGACGGCTACATCGCCAAGCCGGGCGATAATCTTGACTTTCTCGAAGCTGTCGCCCAAGAGGGAGAGGACTACGGCTATGGGCAATTTTACGGGCAGATAGATACCGTGATCTTGGGCAAACGAACTTACGATTGGGTAATGGGTCAAATTGGTGAATTTCCCCATCAGGGAAAAGAAACCTTTGTGCTGACACGGGAACGTCTACATGTCATCGCCACGGTCCAATTCTTTTCGGGTAACCTTTCCGAACTTGTTTCCAACCTGAAATCCAAACCGGGAAAAGACATCTTCGTGGATGGCGGCGCAAAGACCGTTCATCGGTTTTTGGAAGCCGGTTTGCTCGATGAGCTGATTGTTTCCTTTGTTCCTGTCCTTCTCGGGGATGGAATCCGCCTATTTCAGGCAGGTTTTCCAGAGCAAAAGTTGGAGTTGATCAGGTCAAGAAGTTATCCATCTGGTTTGGTGCAGGTTCACTATCGGGTAGTGAAGTAATTTCGGGCCGGTTCAAAGACGGGCCGGCCTATTTTTTTTGATATAAAAAAAGCCCAACATCCTTACCTATTCGGACTCGGAAAGTTGGGTTAGATTGAATGCTTTTTCAGGGTTAATTTAACAAAGCCCAATCCAACCTCTAGTCGAACATTAAAAAAAGGAACGGGAAAAAGTCCCATTCCTTTGAAATGCTTATTGATAAAAGAAGGCCTAAATCCGCAACTCGGTAAAATCAACACCAAGTAATTGTCACTCTGGCCTGGCTTCGGAACCCGCCAATATCCCACCATCCACATTGAGCTCGATTCCCGTGACATACTTGGATTCTTCGGACGCGAGATACAATGCAGCGTAAGCAACGTCCTCCGGTTCACCAAAATGGCCGAGAGGAATTCCAGCCTCCACGCTTTTAATGATTTTTTCCCGCATCTCTCCTTCGCCGAGCATGGCATCCCACATCGGGGTCATGATAGCAGCAGGATGGATGGAATTGCAGCGGATGTTGTAGCGCTTTTCGGCGCAGAGCAGGGCAACGGACTTGGTATGGTTTCTTACCGCAGCTTTGCTTGCAGCATAAGCGGCGGCCCCGGGAATTCCCACAAGGCCGCTGCGTGAAGAAATATTGATGATGCTTCCATTTCCCTTCCGCTTCATCAGAGGAATGGCATATTTACATCCCAAAACCGTCCCGTTGAGATTGACCCGCATGACTTGCTCAAAGGAATCCATATCTGGATTTTCCGCGTCAAAAGGCCCTTTACTCTCCAGGAATCCTGTGATGCCGGCATTATTCACCAAAATGTCAAGCCCTCCGAACTCCAGCAACAGCTTTTGGTACACGAGCCTCCAATCGTTTTCATTCGCTACATCCAGATGGGTATAGCATGCCATTTCTCCCAGTTCTTGGGCAAGAGCTTTTCCCTTTTCATCCAGAATGTCTGAAAGAATGACCATCGCACCTTCCCGATGAAAAACGCGGGCAATGCTTTCTCCGATGCCTCGGGCTGCCCCGGTAATCAAAGCGATTTTGTTTTCCAGTCTTCCCATAAAAGATCCACTAATTTTCCAACAAGATACTCAAAGCACGAATCAAAGCACGGTCTGTACCATTCGACACTTCCTCAGGTGTATTGATCACGACCTCATCCGGCTCCAATCCGATCCCTTCGTAACTAATACCGCTTTGGTCCCGGAAGTCGCCAGTACTCATCGCCACAATCCATCCGTTTGGCAATTCCCACTTGGGATTGTCTGAAAAGGCACCAAAGGTGAAGTCGCCGACGATCTCTACGTTTTCGTTTTGGCGCATGGCCAAGGTGAAGGTCTCACCCGCGCTGCCTGTTCCCCGGTCGGTAAGCAGGACTACTGGCTTGGTATAGGCCCCTGATCTCGGAGCCAATTGCCAAAGTATCCAATCCGAAAAATCACCCGGATTTGCGCTTTGTTTGAAGCGGGTCTTCATGTACAGCTTCCTCTCCTCGGCAAAATAACTGGCCACTATTTGGGCAGAACGGTCATCGCCTCCCTCGATCCCCCGCGCATCAAAGACCAATTCATCCGTACCCGCCAAAGCTGCCAAGGCGGTACGTATATGGTCTTCATAGAAACCCGGAGCTTGACCCAAATGGTCCAAATATAGATACCCAATATTGGTGTTTTTGAATTTGCCAAACAGCACCAGAGGATTGTCAGCGGGACCAAAAGACGTCTCTTCGGAGAGGCTTTCCCGAATCAGGTCCAAATCAAAAGTCCCATCGGGAAAACTCGGCCCACTGTCAAATCGGCGGAAACCCGGATTGGGTTTGACCATCCATACATGGCCGTCGTTGAGGCGGGAAAGCATTTCGGAGAAGAGGTCAAAGAGCTCATCAGCGCTCATTTGGTCATTCACTTTCGTTGAAAATTCGGCATGGACTTCATCCCAATCCAATTGCTTCACTTCAAAAAGCCCATAATGGTCATCAAAAGTCGACCAAAGATACTCGAATGTAGAGACAGGGCCCTGGCTGGGTTCTTCGCCCAACATGAGTTCGTTGCAGGAAACCAGACCAAGTCCACAGACGAAAAGGCTGGCGAATAGAGAAGTTTTGATTAATTGTTTCATGGCGTGTTATTTTGCTGGAGAAAATTGAAAATGGTAAACCCAGGAAAGACCCAACTCATGGTTGGATTTCTTGATGGTTTGGGGCTTGGAATAATGCAGCCAGTCATAGGAATAACCCAGCTCAAGACTGCTGCGACGGGCTAGGCGGTATCGATACGCAATGCGGATTTCAGGTTGCTGAAATTGGTTGACGGAGGTGAATGTACTTCCGGACATAAAGGACTTGAATTGGGACGTTTCGGGTTGCGAAACCACGTTGCTGAAGGGCATCCTCGCAACAAAGGCGAAAATGGGGAGTTGGAAATCGCCCAGAATCTGATGCTTTGTTCCCAATTTGAGCAGGTGGGTATACCTGACCCCCAATCCCAACAAATTCATCGCCCAGGTATTCATGGCCAATCCATCGGCATAGTGAATCTGATTGCGGAGATTGACACCGAGATAGGTTTCCTGTTTTTCATTTTGAATCAACCCCCGCTGATAGCCGGCCCTGATCTCCCCGAAATACTGCGTGGGAATAAGGAGAAATCCCTCTCCTCCTTCCTCAAACTGAAATTCCCGAGTTCCCAATGCCGGAGCGATCATAGATCCTGTTTTGGCTTCCGAGCCAAACTCCCAGCGATTGCGGCCCTTCATCCGCTTGTAGTCCAGATTGATGCCGTTATAATCGGTGAAGTACATCATCGGCGATGCCTGCAAATCATGCAGTTTCTGCGTTCCCCGAAGGTAAGAAACTGTCAGTTCGGCACCGGGATTTTCACTTTTTGTTTGTGAAAATCCCAAAGTCGTTCCTCCCAGCAAGCATCCCGCTGCCAGTAAGTTTTTCAATAGTCTGTTCATAATTTTTGGTTTAGTGGTTGGGTCTGACGACCAGTTCAAGTGCTTTTTCCATCACAGGGTCCTTTCCATTGACGATATCTGCCGCAGTCGGAACGATGGGATGATTGGGTAAAATCCCGCGATCCCTAGGCATTGCCGGATTCAGGTTTGCCATATGGAATCCCAGCCGGGGAATTCCAAGATCAATCTTGGAATGCGGCAGGGTGACGATGGTGAAAAATCCGCTGCTGTTGACTTCCGCTCCTCCGGCAGTTTCTTCCCCCACAAAATGCGCCCGTCCATCTGCCTGGACTCGGGCGGATAACTCCGTCGTCACCGAGAAACTCTGCCCATCCAGCAACACGATCAGATTGCCATCAAATCGGTTCTTGTGGGATTTGTAGGTTTTCAGCCCGGGAGCTTTGGTGAATCGGAAGACTCCATCTTTCTCCTTTGAAAATGAATTCAGCATACGGAAAATCTTGGAAGTATGGCTTGGATAGTCTGTTTTCTGATTTCTCCTTGTCGTTACATAGTCGTAATATTCAAACTGATCTTGGGCGAGGTAACGGTACAGTTCTATCCCCAGCTTCTCAAATCCTCCTTCATTTCCCCTGAGGTCAAGAATCAGGTTGCAGATGTTTTCTTCTTCGAGTGATTTGAATGAGTTTCTCAAAAACCGCTTGAAATCAGGCTCATGCTTGTAGGAGAAAAAGCGGTTGATCTTCATGATTCCCGTCCAGCCATTGGTCATGCGAAAGGAAAAAGGGGTGTCTTCGGTCTTGAAGTTTGCCTCTATTTGGTCCTTTTCAACGCCATTTCCCTTCCAGGTTTGGAGCTTCCCATCGTGGAGCAATTCAACTTCATAGCTGTCATTCAGGCCATATTCAAAGGCATGAAGGGCCGAAAAGTAGCGGTTGAGCTGGAATCTCTTTCCCCCATCGCTGTCTCCATCCCCAAAGCTCAATCTTTTCCATATCGCATCTTTGATGGAGGCAATCGGCCTGCCGTTGATACTGACTACTTCGGCGAGGACCGGGACGTTTTCGTCACCGAAATGAGCAAGAACTTTCACCTTTTCCGCCTCAAAATGGAGTTGCAAGGGAAAAAGGCCAGATGCAAAAGCCCCATAGTGCTGGTCTTCGCCCTGGATTATCCATTTGATATGGCCGTCTTTCAAGGCCGCGAGGGCGGGACGCATGGTCTGATAAAATTCCAACTGATCCATAGGCCGGTCAAGTTGGCGTTCGATATCAGAGAAAACGACCTGAAAACCAGACTCATCCGTATATCGGTACATTTCAGGATGGAAGCGCTCAAGGGCATCCCTAAAGATTCCCAAATCTTCCTTGAGCTGATCGGGCTTGAGCGTTTGGGCCGGGGATTGTGGCGAAAATGCCTGTAGCCCAAGAATAAGTGTGAGTAGTCTTTTCATAGTCGTCTGAGTTAAATGGAAATTTATTTCTTGTTTTTCTACTTCCCAGATGGGGCTATCGGCTCTGAGGTTGCTTTGTCTTCACCCACATAATGATGTGATTTGAGGGAAAATGAAGCGCGATTTTCGTCCCCAAATGCCTATTTTTAGCTTAACAAAATGAAAAAAGGACTCTTACTTCTTCTCTTCACGATCAGCTGCTGGCACCTCCATGCGGAGACCAAACGGTTTTATGTGACCAATTTGAGGACATCGGATGGTTTGGCTTCCAACCAGGTCTTGACGGTATTCAAAGACAAGCACAATTACCTTTGGATCGGGAGTTCCAATGGATTGCAGCGGTTTGACGGGCGGAAATTTATGACCTATCAGATCGATACGCCGGAAGGACGCCAACCCACCCAATCTGTATCTGAGATTTTGGTCGACCGTAATGAAAAGATGTGGCTGAGGGTAGGCGATCAATACGGCAGTTACATCCCCGAAAAGCAGGAGTTTACCCCCGTTCCATTCGAAAAGAATGAAAACCGCTTTCAGGGCGAATCCCTATGGATGGACAGAAAAGGAAATCTTTTTGTGATCTTGAACAACAACAAGTTGCTCTGGATCGATCAAAAAAAGGGCAAAATCACCGATCAAAACCTACCGGTAAAAGTGCCGGACGGCTGGAGAGCTAGGTCCATTTTCGAGGACAAAAGGGGGTTGTATTGGGTTAGCAACATCGAAGGCATCAGCGTTTACAATCCCAAGACCAGAGAAATCTACACCCACGCCTCGAATCCTTTAGGGCTGGAAGTACTCAAAAAGCCGGATTTGACCTATGTGTTCAATGTATATGAAGACTCCGAGAGCATCTTTTGGGTCAATTATTGGTCACCTGATGAGAGGTTACTTTCATACGATCCCCTGACCAAAATATGGCGAAACCACAAAAGCGAGATTTCTCCCCCAAACACCAACTATCAGGAAGCCTATGGCAGCCTGGAATTGCCCCATGCGGAAATCTGGAGGTATGGGATTCAGACCCTGGCCAGCTATGACCGAAGATCAAAAACCTTTACCCCACTCATTCAGAGTGATATCCGGTTCGACAAGATCACCAAACTGATATGGGATGATGCAGGCGGCATTTGGATGGCTACGGACGCGGGGCTTTACTTTCTGCATTTTGACACGCCGAGCATATATTTTCAAGAGCGCAGCTCGCAAGACGGCAACTTTGAATTCCAGGCCGTGGAGGAAGTCATCCACCGCGGAGATACTAGCGTATGGCTGGGAAGTTGGGGCAAAGGCATCGGAATCCTTAAGCCCTTGACTGGGGAGTTGGACTCAAAGTGGATATACAAGGGGTTACCAGATGCCATCGAGACCTATCAGGTTTGGGACCTGCACCATGACAAAAAACGCGAAGTGGTATGGGTTGCACTTCAAAAAGGCCTAATCCAAGTCATTGAGCTTGATTCAAAAAAGGTTCAATACTTTTATCCAGAGGCCTTTGAGGGATCTACCATCCGGACAATTGCCGAGGATGCCGAAGGAAACTTGTGGTTTGGAACCCAAAATGGGAGCATCATCAAATACGAAGGTGAAGGAATCGACCAGGGGGGATTTCGCAGGTACCGCAGATTTCAGGGAAGAATTCCAAAAATACTCATCAGCAAAGACCAACATCTCTGGGTGACTACCACCAACGAAGGCGTTTACGAACTTGATCTTGAAGAAGGAAAAATCCTGAGACACTTGGATAATTCCATCCTGAATTCCAACAACAACGAACAGCTCCTACAGGTGAATGACAGCATTTTCCTGATCGGCTACGAACTGCTGAACAAATTCAACACCCGCACGGGCAAAAACGAAGTCTTCTCCTACTCCGACGGAATGCTCAGCAACACGATTTTCGGTTTGGAAATGGATGCGGATGGATTGGTTTGGATTTATACACCCAATGGATTGACCCGATTTGATGTCAAAACCAATACATTCTATTCTTTCGGCAAGAATCATTTTTTTTCAAACATCCCAAATGACGGCCGAAGTGGGACCCGATTCGCAAATGGGGAATTGGCCTTTGTGAGCAACAACGGGATCATCATTTTTGACCCTATGCAATTTTCCCGAAACCTCCCCCCTCCCGTCCCGACGATTACCGGCATCGAACTTTTCGGACTATATATAGGAGATGGATCTTTACCTGAAATGAGACGGGAATTCACTTCCCAGGAAAACAGCCTCACTTTTGATTTTAATATCCTCAATTTTTCAAAACAAGACAGATTCTCCTACCAATATCGATTGGTGGGCGCCGACCCCGATTGGATTAATGCAAAAAGCAATTTCCAAGCGGTCTATTCCCTACTTCCCCCCGGAGAATACCAATTTGAAGTGAGAAGCATCAATGAATCGGGAGTTTATTCAGAACCTGCCGTCTATGCCTTTGAGATCAAACCCAGCCTGGTGCAGACTTGGTGGTTCAAGGCATTTTTGGGATTGCTGTTTTTGGGGATCGTGGCGCTGATCTACCGTATGAATGTCAACCGCATTTTGGCAGTAGTCAAACTTCGAAGTCGATTGGCACGTGACCTGCATGATGACATGGGGTCCACCCTCAGCACGATCAATATCCTGAGCTCCATGGCCAAAACCAAACTCGGGACGGATCCTGCCAAAACCAGCGAGTATATTTCCAAAATCTCGGAAAACAGCCAACGGATGATGGAATCCATGGACGACATCGTGTGGAGCATCAAGCCACAGAATGATTCCATGGAAAAGCTCATCGCTCGCATGCGGGAATTTGCCAATCAGGTGCTCGAAAGCAAAGACATCGTGTTTTCCATGGAGGTGGACGACCGGATCTTGGGTATGAAACTGAGCATGGACGCGAGAAGGGATTTGTTTTTGATCTTCAAGGAAGGAATCAACAACGCGGCCAAATACTCTGGGGCAGCCCGGGTGTTCATCTCCTTTGGCTTGGAGGGACACCTCTTTACCATGCGGATCAGGGATTATGGAAAAGGCTTTGATATGGCGGAAATAGACGAAGGCAACGGATTGGAAAACATGAAAAAAAGAGCTTCCAATCTCGGGGGTAACTTGGAAATCAAAACTGAAGCCGAAAAGGGCACCGAACTGACGCTCCGGGTACATCTCTGACAAAACCACCTCAATATGTGATTGATAGCGTATCAGCATGACCTTACCTTTGTATTGCTAAACTGTGAAAACCATGATCAAGCTCCTGATATACGAAGACAATCCCCAACTCCGAGAGGGGCTCACCATGCTGATCGACGGCAGTGAGGGATTCAGCGTGTTGGCGGCATTCAAGAACTGTACAAACGTAGCCCAAGAAATCAGGACTTTCCGCCCGGATGTCGTCCTGATGGACATCGACATGCCGGGAGTCAATGGATTGGAAGGATTGAAAATCATTCGCCAAACAGACGATCAGGTCAAAGTGCTGATGCTGACAGTCTTTGATGACCATCAAAACATCTTCGAAGCATTAAAAAGCGGTGCAAATGGCTATATCCTGAAAAAAACACCTCCCGCCAAACTTTTGGAATATATCCAAGAAGCTTCCACCGGTGGGGCACCGATGACTTCCTCCGTTGCGGCTCAAGTGCTGAAAATGTTTTCGCAACTTCAGCCTACGGTCGAAAACGATTATAACCTTACCGACCGGGAAAAAGAAGTGCTGCAATGGCTCGTCAATGGTTATTCCTACAAAATGATTGCCGCCGAGATGTTCATCGCCATGGATACTGTCCGCTCCCACATCAAGAAGATCTACGAAAAACTCCACGTCAACTCAAAAAGTGAAGCGGTAGCCAAGGCATTTAGAGATAAGATTGTTTAAGCGGAAAAAACAGCATGGACTAGACCTGACAGGATACCCGAAACCTGTCAGGTCTTTTTTTTTTACAAAGATCCGGCTCACATCATTTTCACCTTTTGGAGCCATAAGCCACTATTTTCCACCCATTTATGTGATTTACATGCCTCGTTTTTTGATGCAATTTTGTCCTGTACTTATTGATAATCAAGACAATGAAAACTTTTTGGAAAATCACACTTCTTATCTGGGCCTTGACTGTTTGCGTGGAGGGAGAAAAAACAATACAACCTCCTCTGGACGCAAATGGCCGCTTGGACCTGGCACAAAAAACCACACATTCATGTGATGCCCAAATCACATCTTCTGGCAAGGGTATGACGTGAAACACAATCAAACACTGTCCTTTTCGGAAAATGAAACCAACTATTATAAACACACCAACCAACTTTTATGAAAACCACAAGAATAAAACAACCTTCGGGAAGCCACCTTTGCCGACTCCCGATCGACCAACTCTTTTTGGGTTGCTTGGCCCAAAATCCCCGCACCCAGCGTGAGCTTTTTGACAGGCTATATCCAAAGATGCTTGGACTTTGCCTCCGTTACATCAAAAACAACGCGGCTGCTGAAGATGTCGCGCTTGAATCGTTCAGAAAAGTGTTTTCGCGCATCGACCAATTCAAGCAAACGGGAAGTTTTGAGGGATGGATCAGAAGGATCGTCGTCAATGAATGCTTGATGCACCTGGAGAAACAACGAAACCTCTACCGTGAAATCGGCCTGGAAAGCATCTATCCCGAAGCCAACCAAGCAGGGCCGAGTGATCACCTCGACTGGGAGGATTTGCGGAAAATGCTTCAACACTTACCCAAAGGGTATAGGCAGGTTTTTGAACTGTTTGCCTTGGAGGGATTGAGCCATGAGGAGATCGGACAAAAGCTGGAGATCTCCGAAAGCACCTCGAAGTCCCAGCTTAGCCGCGCCAGGATTCAGCTTCAGCGCCTGCTTGACTTTCGAAACCACAACAACTGATTCTGATGAAAATCAATCATGTCGCCATTTGGACAGCGAATCTGGAACTGCTTAAGGATTTCTATTGCCTTTGGTTAAATGCACAGGCAGGTCCAATTTACCTCAATCCAAAAAAGGGGTTCAGCAGTTATTTTCTGAGGTTTAATTCCGGCGCGAGGTTGGAACTGATGCACAGTATGCATTTGAAAACCGATCTTCGGCCAAGGGAATCTATTTACGCTGGATATGCCCATCTGAGTCTTGAAGTTGGGAATGTCGCCGAAGTCAATCTTTTTGCCCAAAGGCTGAAGCAGGGAGGTCTGCCGATTTTGGATGGACCCCGATGGACAGGGGATGGCTATTACGAATTCGTCACCGAGGATCCGGAAGGAAACCGAATCGAACTCATGGCATCCTGCCACTAAAACTGAATCATGATGACAGAAGAATTCAAAAATCCACACCAATCTATCCAGAGAACCCCGATGCTGATCGTGGGTTCTCATCTTTTTTACCAACGGGCTTTCCCGGAAAAAATAAAAGACCATTTTGAGCCCCATTTCTTTGACCACAAGGGATTTGTCCAAAATGAACAGCTCAGGGATAGTGCGTACCAAGGTTTGGAGGCCATCGTGGCTGACATCGAAGCCTTCAGGCTAAAACTTGGCCTCGACAGATTTCTTTTGTTTGGACACAGTGGGCACGCTTACATGGCCTTGGAATATGCGAAAGCCTTTCCTGAACGGATCATGGGCCTGATTCTTTGCGCCTGCAGCCCGAACCTGAGCCAGGAATCCCATCAAGCCGCCGAGTCCTATTTCCTTGAAATGGCAGATGGGTACAGGCAAGAGCTATTTGGGCAGGATATGGCAGGCCTCAGGGATAAGATACACGCCGATCCCTACAGGAGGTTCGTACATTTTGTCCTGTCCCAAAAGGCCAAAAACTGGTTTGACCCGACTTACGATGCTGCTTGGCTGTGGCAGGATGTTCCCACCCACTTACCCACCTTGGATTTTGTCTGGGGAAGACTTTTTAGGGATTATCAAGCAGACCGAGACCTGGAAGAAGTCAGTTTCCCGGTATTGTTTCTTCAGGGGAAATATGATTTTGTCGCTGGTCCGCATGCAAGATGGGCGGGTATTGCTGCCAAGATGCCTAAGGTAACTACAGTGATTTTTGAAAAAAGTGGCCACTACCCAATGGTCGAACAAGCCGACGAGTTTTTGAGTGGAATCTGTACTTGGCTGGGAAAATTGAATAGGGCTTAAGGTCAAATTTTTCATGATTGCCCATCCTGCTAATGACTTTTGGGCTTGCTACAAGTGCTTTCAGCCGACTAAAGTCCCTTAATCCGCATTGAAGGGATATCGGCTTTTGGTACCAATCGCAAACAAAATCTTCCCGATGCGCTCATTACGAAATTGTAGCGGGCGCTGGATGAAAAATATTTTCATTTGGGGGTTTGTAGTCAACATCACTTACTCGGCTTTTTTTAAACAAGCTCAAGGCGAAAAATCCAAACCCGGAAACCCCGAGTGGACAGCTCATATTTTGATTTTCTAGACTTCTTTCCAAGTCAAACCTTTAAGAAAAGATAAAAACCTCTGCCCTATTCAGGCAGAGGTTTCGACTCATAATTTCCAGATACTTTTACCAAACGTGAATATTTGATCCTGCAATGTCCTCAAAGTTGACATTGATGGCTTTCAACCTTTCCTCGAATACCTTGTTTACTGCAATGCCATGTTGCCCTGATTGCGCAATTGTGGAATTCTTGACGGTCAATGCCCCCACAGGTGCGTTGGTAACATGAATTGCAGCGGAGAAACGATCCTGTACGACCATACCTGCGTGCAGGATTTCCGCGTAGTCAAATTGGTTGTGATCACTCGTCGTGGAAATTCGGATTCCGTGCCAAGATCCAGGAGTTTCGTCCATTCCCTGAATCCTGACAGGTCCACCCTGGATTCCAGCCAATTTCAAGTAAGACTCACCCGTATTTCCGGGAAGAACTGAGATTCCGGCTCCCGGCATCATTTTCAGGATAACTCCCGCTTCCAGTTTCAGGCCAGATTTGATGATCAGGTTATGGTTGCCATGACCTTTTACCAAATAAGGAACCCGCTGCACAAACCCCTTCCAAGTAACCGCCCTCATTCCGAAATCAACAGAAAATTGGGTATCAATCACTACTTCAGGTTTTGAATTATCTTCAAATCGGGTTACATAGGCCAGTTTTTCCACTTGAGCGGTCGATACGATGATGGGATGTCCCTCATGATTGCTGACTAAGTTTTGATCAAATTCAAGGATACTGGCCTCCGCTTTGGCGACCAAGCCATTTGCTTTCCCCATATCCAAAACGGATCGCTCCAGGGTTAACCAACCTTGTTTTCCTAGATTCACGGTGGCGGATTCATTGCCTGTGACAACTGGACCGCTACCCGCGTGGCGAATTTCCGCATAGAGGATATTGCTTTGGTTACTTCCGGAGTTTTCCACATGGATTCCTTTCCAAGATCCTTTGGACTTGGTGATGCCCTCGATGACCACAGGTTTGCCCATTTCACCCAAAAAAAGCAAGCGGGATTCCTGAATGGCACGAATGCCTGCATTTTCAGCCATGTTGATATGGGCTCCGTCGGAAATAACCCAAGACGTCTTGTTATATACCACCATATCCGAAAGGATGTCGTAATGAGCATCAAAAGTCGGCCAAATGTGCTCCGTGCCATCGTTGAGGCGGGTTTCGATCACCTGGATTATTCCGGGTCCGATTTGATTGATGGTAGAAATATCCCGCACCAAGTTGGCGGAAATCCGGACATGGGCGGTGGTGTTGTTTTCTATCTTGTTGGAAATAAACTCCGAGAAATAACCACCAATTGCCACATCCAAACCAACACCGCGATTGGAATGTATATGATTCTTTATCAATTTAATATGCCCTTCCGCTTCAATCATCACTGCGGCACCCAAAGGACCCTGACCAGCATTTTTGATTTCCACACCACGCAGCAGGTTTGCGGGACTTGCTGATTCAATCAGGAGACCTTCCCAGAATCCCAGGGTATTTTCCTTTCCCTGAAATACGATACCTGTGTTGTCCATGGGTGCATCGGCAATGAGCGTTCCGGAGGGCGAAATCGTCATCCGCGCATCCTGTTCAAACCCGATCCGTACACCCGGCTTCACGGTAAGGATAGCTCCTACTTTGACATCCTTCGTCACAATGTAGTCAAATAGCAGGTCCTGATCGACGAATACATTCTCAAGTACCCGATGCTGAAGGATATCTTCGGAGATCAGGATGGGGCCTCCATTACCGCCCGCGGGCGTTACGGTAAGCTCTATCAAGTCCGCGGAGGAATTCGACTGCACCTTGACCGTCAGTTTAACCAAGTACTTGCCGACTTTGTCGGGTTTGAAATTGGCAACAGCATCATCCGGAAACCGGATTTCGGCGACGCTCCCCTCGGGCTTTTGGATAATCTCCCAGCTAAATTCCATGGCTCCTCCCAGTTCGTTAACTGAGCCGGATCCATCGAATTGAGCCGTGTTGCCCAATTCAATTACCTGGTCTTCACCTGCCTTGGCTTCCAGCTTGGAAGCAGGTCCCTCGACCACGATGATTTTAACTGTATCGGTGTCCGACCAGTTTTGATAGCTCACCGTCAATCTGAAGATATACTCGCCCGGCTTATTTGTTGAAAACTGAACCGCAACCTGATTCAAGGATGAGGTCAAGACCTCTGCTCCTTCAGGTTTTTGGATCAATTCCCATCGGAAACTAATGGGCGCTCCGGTGGAATTTGAGGATTGACTGCCGTCCAAAAGCGTGACAGCATTGGGCACCAATTGCTGTTCCTCACCCGCTTCTGCTTTCAGGGGATTTTTAGGATTCTCGACTGGGTCTTCACAGCCTGTGGCCAACATGGCAAAAAGGCTCAATGCTAGGCCCAAAAATTTTAAGTTTCTCATGGTTTTGTTGGTTTAGTTTTAGGGATATGATTCCCTATTCTTCCCCCATGAGATTGGATTTTCATATCTAGGGTTGCATCTACGAAAAAAAAACCAAGAAGGCATTCGTGGGAAAATTGAGGGTTTCCAGTTCCTGTATCATCGACTAGGGGCGCGAAAAAATTGGTCCTCGAATAATCAAGGATTTATTTTCCTAAAGTATAATGACCTATCCAAACGGTGAATCGTGAAGAATTCCGTAAGTTTGAAGATTGTACCTTTTTGACAAATCCCAACCACGAACACCATGGACCGCATTCAGATTATCCAAGAAATCTTCAGCAAGACGCCTTACACCAACTATCTCGAAATAGGCTGCCACAAAGGGAAATCCTTTCTACCCATCCGTGCCGAGCGCAAAATCGCCGTAGATCCAAACTTCATCATACCCATTACCAGAAAGCTTCATTGGCTCGCCAAATGGCCTTCAAACCGCAAAAACACGTATTTTGAGGAGACAAGTGATGCGTTTTTCAACAAAAGAGGAGAATTTCTAAAGCAATTCGGGCCATTGGATGTAATCCTTGTCGATGGGCTGCACAATTACCGGACTTCCCTCAGCGACGTGCTGAACACCCTCAAATATTTCAACCCCAAAGGACTGATCCTCATGCACGACTGCTATCCGCCCGACGAAGCAGCCGCTTATCCCTCTGAGTTTTTCCCGAGCAAGGAAGAGCAAAAGAACATCAAAGGTTGGAAGCACGAGTGGTGCGGTGACGTTTGGAAAGCAATCGTCTACCTGATGAAAAAACACTCCGACGTCCTCGAAGTGGGCGTACTGGATACCGATTATGGTTTGGGATACGTGATGGCAAAACCTGGATTCAAAAACGGGGATTTCAAGATTGATGAGGAATTGTTTTCCGAAATCGACAAACTCACCTATCAGGACATGATGAAAAATCCTGGTGCAACCATCAACCTCAAGGACGCCAAGCATGCGGAAAAGATCATTGCCAAGATCGTAACGGATTCGAAATGAAGGCCAGTTCATTGGATACTTATCGTTTGAATGTGAGCTGATTAAAGAGCACATCAGGAGTCAAAAGGTGCGATAAGACGCTTTGATTGAAGCCAAGGAAAGAGGCTTTTTGCTATTTGAAGTGGGTATGTCTACCGTACACGTAAATCCCGCTTAATGAGAATCGAAAAGTGATTGGATATCTTTATTTTCAATCCTCAACCAACAATTAAACCCTCTAGCCTATGAACCTCAAAAAGACAGCCTTTTTGGCAGTGCTTTGTACCGTCACCGCTTCCGCAATCGCACAGGACGGGACCATCTATCCACTCGAAGCCCCCAAAGAACCCAACGCCATTTTGCTCGGTACAGGCGGTGTCGAGGGACAAACATCCCCGGAAACATGGTTCCGCCAATGGGGTGACCCCATGGCACGCAACATTTCGACCGCAACCCTGACTCCATTCCTCCCCGAGCCGGGCAAAGCCAATGGCACTGCCGTCATCGTCGCGCCTGGAGGCGGTTTTAGTTGGTTGTCTATGGGTAATGAAGGTTGGGAAGTCGCCGAAGCACTTGCCAAACAGGGGATTGCGGCTTTTGTGCTGAAGTATCGCCTCAATCCAACGCCCGCCTCTTTGGAGGATTTTTCAGCTTGGATGAACCGTCCGCGACCAACTCCTCCCCCTGCTGCTGATCCATCCAAAGGAACCCCTGCTCCGCCCCCACCGCCACAGCGGGACCTTTCCAACCAACTCGCGGATGCCGAAGCTGCTTATGCCATGATCGTCAATCGTGCCAAGGAATGGGGCGTAGATACCAACAGAATCGGTATGATCGGTTTTTCGGCCGGTGCCGGACTGACGATGCATTCCACCTTGCATTCAAAAACCATGAAGCTGGCCTTTATCGGCCCGATCTACGGCGGTATGGGTCCGGTGGAAGTTCCACAGGATGCTCCCCCCATGTTCAATGTCATTGCCACGGATGACTTTCTGTTCCGCGGACAGTTTGGGGTCATCGAATCTTGGTTCAAGGCGGGCAGGCCCGTGGAATTTCACCTCTACCAAAACGGCGGTCACGGTTTCGGACTGGGCAATCCCAACCGCACGAGCAATAAGTGGTTTGACGCCTTTGTCCATTGGCTGGATGTGAATGGATTTCTCAGCGCCAAGGCCGGGAAGTGATCCTAGAAAACAAATCTGATGATCCAAAACCCCTATTACTGCAAGAAGCGGAATAGGGGTTTTTCATTCTGGTTGATTTTTAAAAACTAGCGTCCCGTGTTTCGCTGTCAGGGTATTGCGCACCCTGCATGGATTGGCTTTCGAATAATTTTCCGGCAAGGGGTATGCAGCATAGCGAATCTTGGTTTTTTTCCCCAAATTCAGAGATAAAGTCAACCAAACCTCCAACCCATGAAAAAATGCTTTTTTCTCGGCATGATGCTGTTCATGTCCCTCTATGTTTTTGCGCAGAGAGGGAAAACCGCCGCGCCACCGCCACCCACATTTGACGCCACGATTTTCGAAGGTCTGAAGTGGCGCAATATCGGCCCCTTTCGGGGCGGCAGAGCCAACGCCGTTTCAGGTTTACCTGGTAATGACCAAGTCTTTTTTGCCGGATACACCGGCGGAGGGCTTTGGAAAACCGTGGATGCGGGTATCTCCTGGCACAACATTTCAGACGGTTTCTTCAAGACGGGATCCGTCGGCGCCATCGCCGTCAGTGAAGCCGACCCCAACGTCATCTATGTCGGCATGGGCGAACATGCCATCCGCGGCGTCATGACATCCTATGGGGATGGTGTCTATAAGTCCACAGACGGGGGTAAAACCTGGAAAAATGTCGGCTTGGAAAAGACCCGCCATATTTCCGACGTGGTCATCCATCCCTCCAATCCTGAGATCGTATTCGTGGCAGCCCAAGGAACCGCCCACGGCCCCAACGAGGACCGGGGAATTTTCAAAAGCAGCGATGGCGGGAATACCTGGAAAAAGGTCCTGTTCGTCGATGCCAATACGGGGGCTGCTTCCCTGAGTATGGACATCACCAATCCCAGAATCCTGTATGCCGCAACTTGGGAACACCGCAGGTTGCCTTGGCAGGTGCAAAGTGGCGGACCAGGCTGTAGCATCTGGAAATCAGTAGACGGTGGAGATACTTGGTCCAAGATCAATACAGGCCTTCCCGCCGAAATGGGAAAAATCGGCGTGAGCGTGTCCCGCGCAAACCCGCAAAGGGTCTATGCAATCATAGAAGCTGAAAAATCAGTGGCCGGCCTGTACCGATCTGACAACGGCGGCGATACCTGGGCCCATATGACCAACAACGCACTGCTGACCTCGCGCTCTTGGTATTATACCGAAGTCGAGGCCGATCCTGTCAACGCCGATGTGGTCTATGTCCTCAATTCACCCCTGACCAAGTCGATTGATGGAGGGAAAAACTTCAGCGTAGTGCCCGTAAGGCATATCGATACCCATGATCTTTGGATCAATCCCAAATATCCCAACAATATGATTTTGGGAGATGATGGCGGCGCGGAAATCACCTATGACGGAGCCAAGAGTTGGTCTACCCAAGACAATCAGCCCACCTCCCAGTTCTACCGGGTCATCACCGACGCCGTATTTCCTTACAAGGTATATGGAGGGCAACAAGACAATACCTCTGTGATCATCGCCAGCCGCAACAATTTCATTGGCCTTACGGACAAAGACTGGTCCATAGGCCCCGGCTGCGAATCCGCATTTGTCGCTTTTGACCCGAACAACCCCGTGCTGCTCTACGGCGGTTGCTATCAAGGGATCATCGATGTCCTCAATACCGCGGATGGCCACGTCAAGGACATCCGGCAGTACCCGGCCAATATCCTGGCCTACGATGCCAAGGACATGAAGTACCGCTTCAACTGGAATGCGCCCTTAATAGCTTCCCCACATGATTATAGCACCATCTACCATGGCGGCAATATCCTGTTCAAAACCACCAACGGCGGACTCTCCTGGGAGGAAATCAGCCCCGATCTAACCCGCGATGACTCATCAAAACAGGGACCCGGAGGAGCACCCATCACCAATGAAGGCGCAGGGGGTGAGAATTACAACACCTTGAGCTATGTCATCGAATCCGTGCATGAAAAAGGCGTGATCTACACTGGAAGCGATTGCGGACTGGTACACATTACCAAGGACGGAGGAAAGACCTGGCAAAACATCACACCTGCCGGACTTCCCGAAAGCCTGATCCAATCGATAGAGGTTTCGCCACACGACAAGGGCACTGCCTTTATCGCTGCCACCCGCTACAAATTCAATGACTATTCCAATATGTCATTCAAGACCACCGACTACGGAAAAACCTGGACCAAAATCGACGCCGGCGTGGAGAAAGATGACTTCATCAAGGTCATTCGCGAAGACCGAAAAGTAAAGGACC
The DNA here is from genome assembly GCF_000330725.2 of Mariniradius saccharolyticus AK6. Classification (GTDB taxonomy): domain Bacteria; phylum Bacteroidota; class Bacteroidia; order Cytophagales; family Cyclobacteriaceae; genus Mariniradius; species Mariniradius saccharolyticus. The sequence continues at coordinate 217,443 of NZ_AMZY02000008.1, forward strand.
TGCTATACGCCGGAGCGGAGCGCGGTTTCTATGTTTCCTTCAATGGCGGTACCAACTGGCAAAAGCTCCAGTTAAACCTGCCGATTGTACCGGTCACCGACATCACTTTTGCAGAAAATGACCTCGTTATTTCCACCGCCGGTCGGGCATTCTGGATATTGGATGATATCAGCGCCCTACAGCAATCGAAGGGGAATTTTGCGGGCCTCAAAGTCTTTACCCCTAAACCTACCTACAAGTATGAGGGATATACGCCTTCTTGGATGGACGTTCCTCATGGTATCGGAAAAAACCCCATGCCAGGAGTGATTTTGGACTATTACCTGCCTGAGGCAGCAGACAGCTTGGAGGTGAAATTGGAAATTCTCGATGCTTCCGGGAAGGTCATCCGAACCTATTCATCGATCAAGGACGAGGAATTCAAGCCATTCCCTGGCGGCCCCGCACCGGCACAGGTGATTCCCGCCAAGAAAGGCATCAACCGTATTGCTTGGGACTTTAGGGGCGAAACGCTCTTGGCAATACCCAATGCCTTTGTGTACGGGGACTACAGCGGACACCGCAGGGCACCCGGGAAGTACAAGGCAAGGCTGACTTTCAAAGGCGCCGTTGCTGAGGCGGAAATCGACTTGCGCCAGGATCCCAACCTCAAGAATATCAGTGCACAGGATTGGGCCGCCCAACAGGCTTTGTTGGAAAATGCAGCAAAGTCACTGACCGAAATCCACCAATCCGTCATCGATATGCGCAAGGTGAAAAGCCAAATCGAACACCATAACGCCCTACTGAAGGACAAAGAAGAGGCCAAGGCCCTGTACCAAGCTGGCCAAGACCTGATCCAAAAGTTGGTGGACTGGGAGGCCAAACTGGTGGAAACACGCCAAAAGAGCTTCCAGGACGTCATCAACTTCCCCAGCCAACTCAATGCGCAGTACTTTGACCTGAGGGCAGCAGTGGACGTGCACGACCCAAGACTCACCGCCGGTGCCAAACAGCGATTGCAGGATCTGGACATGGAATGGGCAGGTTACAAGACGGCGATGAATCAGCTCATCGAAAAAGACATCGTTGAGTACAATCAAAAATTCAAGGCCCAAAACCTTCCTGCTGTCATCATGAAGTAATCGGCTTCGGTTGGGCCATGATGGATGGCAGAATCGCTCCGCAAAATTTAAAAGATCAAATGGATTTGCCCATAAAGGTGTCAGCATCAAGCGAGGTGCTGGCACTTTTTTTGGACGCGCTCGCAAACAGTCACGGATTCCCCAGAAATTAGAAAATAAACCACTTTTTCCATCCTTCTAAACGGGCCTGATGCTACATTTGGATCATTGGGGAAACGCATTCCCTTACATTCCCATGAAAATCCACAGCAGGTCTTTTTTCAAAAACGAGGTACAGGACAGAGCCGAGTTTGAATCTTGGGTAGCAAAGCTCGAAGCCCATAATGGGCGAAAATACGAACGGTTTGAACTTAAAACCGCACTCGGCAACACCGTCGTTTGGGGCTTGAATGCAGGTCAAAGCAGCGACCCAACTTTAGTGATCTTCCCCGGTGCGAGGACCACTTCCCTGATTTGGGATTTTGACAGGGGCCTGGACCAGCTTGGCCCAAATGTGCGCATCTTCCTGGTCGAGACCAATGGACTCCCCAACCTCAGTGAGGGCGCGACACCCGACATCAAGTCCCTCGACTACGGTCATTGGGCAGCGGAAGTGTTGGTCCAATTGGGTATCCAAAAAGCCTATGTGGCAGGTGCTTCCTTTGGGGGATTGATTTGCATGAAGCTCGCAATCGCGGCACCGGAAAGGGTTATATCCGCGATTTTGCTCAATCCCGGTTGCCTGCAGCCCTTTTCCTTGGGAATCAAGAACCTGTTTTACAACATCCTCCCGATTGTCAAACCAAGCAGGAAAAACGTTTCCCTGTTTTTGGACAAGGCAATTTTCTGCAAACCAAGCCACCAAATGTCGGCTTTCGCAGAAGGGATGTTGGTAGACTATGAGGTGTTTGCGATCTCCCGGTACAAAGACAATACCCAAAAACCCTATTACATGGGCGCGGAATTGGGAAAGACCGAGGCGCCTGTGTACGTACTTTTGGGTGATAAGGACCTGCTTTTCCCCTTCCAAAAATCAATCGACAATGCCAAGCTGCATATCAAAAACCTCAAGGAAATAAAAGTCTATCCAAATGTCGCCCACGGCATTGAGACCTATGCCCCTGCCATCCAGAAGATCCGGGAAATCCTTGAAACCAGCCACTAATTGAGAATTCATAATTGACAATTCACAATTCATAATTGAGAATTCATAATTGAGAATCCATCATTTTTAATTCAAAATTCATTACCCACCCCATTTCCTCCCCAATTCATCCCATTTTTTTTCGGATCAGCGTGGACTGGACTATTCTTGTAGCATAGAAACCAGCGGATTTCCATGAAAAGCAAAAAGACATTCCTAATCCTGATATTTGTGGCTTTGCTGTACCAACTTTGGGAATACCAAGCCCACAAGAAACGACAAGAAAATTTGAATTCTAAACCAACTATTACTACCCTATCCGCCAAGCAGCCATGAAAGAACGCCCCTTACCCTTTAGACAAATCGAATGGTGGGTGATGACCGTCCTCTTTGTCACGATCATCCTCGCCAACATCTTCCAGACCAACTTCTATTACTTTGATCCGAACAATTCAGAACTGGCAAAATACTTCGCCAAGATTCTGATCCCAACGGTCTTGTATTTGGCCTTTTTCCTACACCATCAATTGTTGATTCCCAAAAAGGAAACAAGAAAGAGAAAGCCCATGCACTACCTCCTTTCCTTCGTGATACTGTTGGTGTGCTTCGTGTTGGTCGGGGCATTTTCCCTGATGGGCGAGATCACGCTCAACTTTGCAACGCCTTATTACTTCAGTTCCGTGGGTTTGTATATTGGATACCTGCTTCTCGGCGATGTGCTCGAGCAGATATTTCCAAGGTCCGAAACCAAGGATTTTATGGCTTACAATCTCATCAAGTTGGGGACGATCTTCGCCTTCTCCATGTTATTTTTGTTCGGCCTTCAGGAAGTCGTGCCCAATTGGATACCGGCGGTATACAGTGTATCGATTCCAACCTTGTTCGGAATCTTGGTGTACAATTACTTCTTGATCTACCGCAACAGGCTCCGAAACAGAAAAAAACTGGCCAATTTCAGCTACTTCTTTCTGATCGCTGCTATTGTATTCTTCTTTGTCGTTGTCGCAGCAGAAAACAACAATGAAGGCCTCTTGGTACTTGGCTTGGCGGTTTTGATTACCGTTGCAGGCTTGATACTTCCTTTTTCCAACCTGTTTTTCAAGAAGTATGACCACCTCCTTGGCCAAATCCACTCCCTCAGCTATCGGGTCGATGAAGGTTCGGCCAAACTCTCCCTCCTGCGGATGCAGATCAATCCGCATTTCCTCTTCAATATCCTCAACACGCTCTATGGTACGGCCCTGCAGGAAAACGCCGAAAGAACCTCGGAAGGCATCCAAAAGCTCGGCGACATGATGCGCTTTATGCTGCATGAAAACAGCATGGACAAAATCCCCCTCGCCAAGGAAAAGGAATACCTGATCAACTACGTCGACCTGCAAGTCCTGCGCATCAAGTCGCAGCCCAACATCGACATCGATTTCCGCCACAGCGAGGAAAACTGCAGCGGGCAGATTGCGCCGATGCTGCTGATTCCCTTTGTCGAAAATGCCTTCAAGCACGGCATCAGTTTCCAGAAAAAATCCTGGGTCAAAATCAGCCTGCGCTGTACCGACGGCGTCGTGTACCTCGATGTCAACAACAGTATCCACCGCAGCGATGAAGAGGACCCCGAATCCAAGGCTTCCGGCATCGGCCTCGACAACGTGAAGCAGCGCCTCCAACTTCAATATCCCGGCAAGCATGAGCTTGTCATCCGGGAAAACGAGGTGGAATATTTTGTACATTTAACCATCCAACTCTCCTGACATGCTCCGCGCGATAGCCATAGATGACGAACCGATGTCCCTTGAGGTGATCAAGTCCCATGCTGCCAAAGTCCCATTTCTCGACCTGAAGGCGGTCTACACGGATGCGATCCTGGCCCTGGAATTTATCAAAAACGAGCCCGTCGACCTAATTTTCCTGGATATCAAAATGCCCGACATCTCCGGCATGGAACTCGCCACACTCGTACCCAAGGAAACCATGATCGTGTTTACCACGGCCTATTCGGAACATGCAGTAAAAAGCTTCGAACTCGATGCCCGGGATTATCTGCTCAAACCTTTCAACCTCGGGCGCTTCCTCAAGGCCTGCCAAAAGGCCCTAGAATGGCATGAACTTAAAAACGGCAACTTGGCCGGCACGATGTTTATCAAGACGGGCTACGAACAGGTCAAGGTCAATTTCGAGGAACTGCTCTTCTGCGAAGCCAATGGCAACTATGTCAACTTCCAGCTACCCAAGGAGAAAATCCTCAGCCGTATGACTCTGGGGGAAGTGGAAAAGATTCTGCCAAGCGGTTTTGTGAAAACACACCGATCCTTTATCGTCAACACCCAACACATCCAAAAAATCGAACGCCACCAACTCACCGTCGGCGACAAACTCGTGCCCATCAGCGTCAGCTATCAGGAGGGCTTGATGGATCGGTTGAAATGAGTTTAAGTACGAGGTACGAGGTACAAAGTACGAAGTGTGCATGCCTGATATAGGTTGACAA
>NZ_AMZY02000007.1 GCF_000330725.2 Mariniradius saccharolyticus AK6
AAAGTAAGAAAATAAGGCATTTCTTGGTCTCCCCCGATAGCAATCGGGGCTGATATGCTTCACCCATAACTAAAACTAATATCAAAAAATCGAATTACAAATTCGTGTTGATAGAAAGGCAGGGCAATGCGTCTAGAAATCATCCTGTGGATGATTTTAGCATTGAGCCGGAAAGCAGGGCTGGCAAATTACGCCTAGCGCCTTCGCCATATTTCACCCAGACGGGGGTATTGACTTTCGATGGTGATGGGGTAGGCAATTCCATCCACTCTGGGAAGTGAATTTTATTTATCACCATAATGGCCATAGGCCCCTAAAACAGTCACTACGATTTTAGCCCCATCAATCAGGTAAACAAGCCTGTGCTTTTGATCTATCCTTCTTGACCAAGTATTTTGCTGAAAATGTTTGAGCCTTTCCGGTTTTCCTGTACCTGTTTCCGGATGTTCCTTGAGTTCCTGAATCAAAGAGAAAAACTTCTTTAAAAGGGCCTTATTTCCTGTTTTCTTCAACTTTTCAATATCCTCCAAAGCCTCAATTGTGAATTCTATCTCAAAAGTCATATACCGAGAAGATCCTTCAATTGCTCATTGGACAACTTCACCGTTTTTCCCTCGGAATACGACTGAATACTCTTGGCCAATCGCTCCTGAACGACAGGGTTATCAAAGAATCGATCATTTCTTACTTCGTTTGAAATCTCATAGACCTTGTCTTTTCCTCTCTGAATGATCACCCGTTCATTATTGTCGATCAGATCCAGGTATTTTTTGAGATTTTGTCGGAATTCTCTCGTGCTGATTACTAACATGACATTAAATTGTGTGTACACATTATGGTACACTAAATTAGCTGGAAAAGTTCAGAATTCCATGCTGTTGGTGACTTATAAAGTTTTTGGCTCCGTCTATGTGTAGTATAGACTTTCGGTGGTGGCTGGGTGGATCCCGATATTCATCGCGGATGCAATCCACCCAATTATCAAAACCATCCACGACAATTGTCGGGATGTAATTGGAATCACCTGCCAAATATCACAGTTAAATATAGTTTGATATCGGACGAATTACAAATTCCACTAAATAAAAAGGTGTAGATTGTGTCTACACCTCTTATGGTAGCCATTTGGGTAAGGATGCCTTTTTTTTTCTTTTCGCCCCATCCTTATTTCGCGGCATTGGTTACAAATTGGTTGACCTGGGTGTATCGATCCCTACTGAATTCCGCCAATCCACCCGGTTTGTCATATTTTTTCAAGAACTCCCGGTTAATCGGTCCTGTGATCTCCCGTTTTCCATAATAATATCCGCTTGTGTGCAAAACCGCTGAGTAGGATCTTGATCCAGAAAACTCTTTGAAATTGTAGGTTAGATAGACTCTATCACCTGTATTAGTCTGCGCAAGAAATTGATCGTCCATGTTGTAAATCATTGGCAGTTTATCATTTCCTTCCTCATCCAAGGCAATCGAGGGTTTCAAAACCCGTATGGAATCGGGAGAAATCTTGCTGACACTTGCGAGGGCAATCTGATCAATCTCCCAATACAAGAACCCTGTTTTGAAGGAAACCTCGACTGTAGGACCGATTAAATCCATTCCGTCCAGTGAAATCGCTATTTCTCTGTTCATCAATGGACCAACAAATCGGGTTTGTGCTACCTCTTTCCATCCAGCTGGTGTTTTCACAGAGATCGTCAGAGGCACCAAATTCATCTCCTGCCATTGATATAGTTCTTCTGCAGACTTAGCGCCCATCGTTTCAATGAAGGTTTTGGATTCCTCCCCGTACATACTCAAATAGTGCTCAAAAACATGTTCGAGCCAAGGTGAATCTCTCAGACTTAAAACCAGGGCCAAATCCTTTCCTTCTCCCGGATGATCAAACTTGACGATCAGTTCATTATTGGGCGAAATGTGATTCAGATCGTTGAAGGAGCAATAGATGTTGTCCACTTTGGAAATCCTATCCAGCATCTCTCTTGACCCGTTCAGTTTCGCCTCCTTGGGCCTACCCACGTCATTCACCAAAAATAAAGGACCTCTTGGATCTGCCAAAATCTTATCGCCGGGAGCATGCTCCACCAAAATCAAATCTGCCATATCAGTAAATTGCGCCTCCAACCTTTCATTGCTAATCATAATCTTGATTTCGGGATCTATTTTCAGTGCTGGCAAAGGCAAATAGTCCTGCCTGGCTACGGAATGAAAAAGCGATCCTCCAAAAGTTTCCCCCTGGAAAACAAAATCTTCACCATCATATACACTGACAAAAGGACAAGACATGCCAGGTGGTTGATTTGGATTTGTAGGATTTGTGGTTGGTGTTGTCAAATCGATATGAATCGAACTAACCACGATAGCAGATACAACCGCCACGACCCCTACCGTAACTCCCGCCGCTAATAATAGGGTATTGGTCGTACTCCTCGCTTTGTCCTTTTCAATCAATTCCATTTTTGAAATACTGGAAATCGGAATGGAAACAAATGATCCGATTTTTGATTCTGGGTCAAGTGGTGTATAGATGTGGATTTCCTGAAGTACAGTTTTTTCCTGTGAACTATAGGAATATCTTCTTTTTGTATCCTTGATGTAGACTTGGTTGTCTTCGGGTACTGCCTCTAATACTCCCTCCAATTTTTCTTCGTCCAAATTGATATTTACATTCTTGAGCAAAAAATCACCCTGATTGCTTCGAATGATAAACGTCTTTTGGTTTATTTCCGCCAATTCCTTTGACTTGGCGCTTGAAGACATAGTGCTTGACTTTGTTATGGGCCTGTAATAATTGCAAGAGGCTACAAAAACCAAAACCAATACCAGTATCAACATGGAAAGCCGGTTAACTTGATGCTCTTTCATTTTCTTGATGTTTTAATTTTTAGAACGATATACCTAGGAGTTTTACCTCGGGAATTACTATCTCACTTCTATTCAAACACAAGAAAATTTACTTTTCAAAAAATCAAATAATGGGAATATATATCAATCAAATGGCTGATTTTGATCAACCTTTTTAGCCGTCAACCTCTATGATTTCTTTGAAGAAAATGCGGGGAAACATTTTATTCGACGATGTATTTAGGTTTTACACCCCTGTCTAAGTGTAGTCTAGACCTTGGGAGGTGATTGGGTGGATCCGGATATTTATCGCGGATGCAATTCCACTTATAGTCGGATCGCCGAAGAAAACCGTTTCATTCTTTCTTAAGGTATGCGGGATCAACTTCCAAAAACATCATCTCCTTAAAAACATAAATCTTCCCCCCAGAAATAAGGGATCCCAGCAATTGCCATTGTGGAGCGTTGAATGTTTGGATTTCAGTCTCCTCAAAAGTGTCTAGATTAAATTTGAACCCAGTCAAGAAGCCAAATAAATACACTTCATTTCCGATGATAATCGGCTCGTTGCCTCTCATCGGGCCTTGTGACCCCAATGTCCTTATTGTGCGCCACTCATCTAAATTGAAGTCATACTCTTGGAGAACGGCATTACCCAGGTGTTTAAGAGCCCCTAACGCCATCAGCTTGCCATTATATCTAAATGTAAGCATAGGGTTTTCGGTACCGGAAAGTTCCACCGATTTCGAGAGTTTTTCCCATACTCCGGTTTTCAGATTGAGCCTGTACCTGTCGGTCACTTCCGTATCGAAATACACCTGCCTAGTAAATCCGCCATCAAAACACAGGTAATCCCCAAAAGTATAAACATACTTCGTGGTTGTAATATTATGGGAAGGCCGGTCAAGTTCCTTCACTTCTCCCGAATTCGGATCAAACTCGAAGATCCGAAGGTATTCCCAACGGGAGTTTTTGTTGTAAGAGCCCATATAGATTTTTCCATTTGGAGAACTGACTGCAAATGCGCCCGCCAAGTTCCGGCTACTGATCGATTGGGTGCTGATCGTTTTTATTGTCCTTTTCGACGCATCGTATTCCAGAATCTTGTTTCTCCAAATCAAAAATGTTCGCCCATTTAGCGTAACTCCTCGTCCAATATCATCAATACTTACGTTTTCAAACACGTCTTCATGAAAGGAATGCCACAAATCGGGGTTAGTGCAGGTGAACTTTACCGCATTTTGAGAAACCGACTCCCCCATCGACATCCTGAGGTAAGATACCCGAGGAGTCGGCGTTCCCCAAATACCATTTACCCACATCTTGATCGAAGTCGGTGAACTCTCGATCGCACCTGCCAATATACCGGGAGGATCGGACACCATACTGTTTTGACCAGGATCAGTCAAAAAAAACCCGGAACCCCTCACATCAAAGTAACGCTGGAGGTAGCCCGAAATCTCCTGACCGGCATCAAGCTCCGGAGTTAGATAGGAATACACGTTTTCAAGCTCATAAAATTTCCCCCGCACATTGACCGAAATTGATTCTAATGCATTTGGTTTCGGCCGCTTTGCCTTAAAGACAATCTTGGTCCTTTCCCAAGTGACTATCTCTGGATCATAATATGGCTCGTCGGGAAATCGAACCGCCTTGATGTCGGAATCCAAATAATCTCCCAGAATTGTCACTTCACCGTCGAGACTTACTTTCTGGTCTTCAATCAAATTGAATATCGGTTCCTTAAACTTTGCTGGCCACTCCAGCTGCAACCACTTGCCCCCAACTTCAAAACTAAATCTGATGAACCCACCGTCTCTCACGGAAAAGGTCGAGAACATCGCAGGCAATGCCGCACGGAAATGGTCATCTTTGATATCGACAATTCCCATCCTGCTTTCAGTCGATCCATTTACTGACACGTAATAATTCGCTGGATTCTTTGGTAGATTTCGGCCAAAAAACGTCAGCGTATCACCAAAATAAATTTCAGATGGGCCAACAATTCTATCAAGAATAAATCCCTCAGAGCCCCTGGAAATAAAAGCTTCAAAAGGGGAAAACACAACCGTATCAGCCGTAATTGCAAAAGCTGCTACATAGTACTGTTTCCCGTTAATCATCGAATGCGTCGCCCTCATCTTAAATTCACTTGCAGGCTTGCCCTTCCTGCTCACCAAATCGCTCCTTTCAAAGTTCAAATCGTCCGAATCAGCATACAAAAAACCATATTCCAAAATTGGCTTCGCCCCATAGTCATTCACCTTGGCAGAAAACTCGACGTACTTATCCGAATTGGCATCGATGTTTGTAATACTCAGGCGTGGAACTAGGCCACCGACAGATTCCTCCTCCTCACAGGAAAGAAACAAATACGACAGTGCCAAAATACAAATTAGAGCTAGACGATTCATGACAATTACGGATTTGGTCAAATGTATAGAATTAACCGATAAGTTAAGTGTCTAACCCTTTAAAAATTCGAAATGAAAACTTTGAAGCTGGATCAAGTTTACCGCTTAGTAAATCCGGAAATCCCAAAAAACCGTCACTCGAAAATCTATTCGACCGAGCATCTAGATAATAGAGGAAAAATAACTAACAGGGTATTTTTCAAAGTAGAAAAAAGTAGTTTTATTTGAAAAAAACTTAAGTATGCAATTTAATCGCCGATCAACAATTATCTGCATTGTCGCCCTCTGGATGGCTTGGGGATGTACCCCGGAGGAACCAGCAGATTTATTGTCTCCGGAGGCCTTCAGTATCTATCCAGAAACTGGAACGATTGGGGACACAATCAGAATGCGTGTGACAAAGCTAGTCCCAGAGCAGGTCGATTTCTACAGAGTCCTGTTTGGAGAAACGGATTCGAGAATTGTTGACATCAAACCGAATGAAATCTCCATCATTGTTCCGGAACCGTTGAAAACCGGCACGTCGACGATCCAAATAATTGGTTACAATTTCAGGTATTCATCCCTTAAACCCTTTGTACTTACCCCACCGGAAATCCTTTCCTACGACCGATGCACACTTACTGAGGATACGCTTACGATAGTGGGGAAAAACTTCAATCCTAATTGGTCATGGATGGAAGTTACATTCAACGGTGAACCGGCCAAAGTAATCGGGGGAAATCGCTCAAGCCTACAAGTCATCACACCAGTGATTGCATATCCCGACGCTAAGGCCCAAATAAAACTGCATATGGCAGACTATAGGATCCAGGGCAAGGAAGATGTTTGCATCGAGGATAGCTGGTTGATGGTATCCAACGACGCACCGGATTTTTTCGTCAATTTCCAAGGTAGCTTCGTAATCGGGTCGAAAGCCTATTTTCCAATCCGAAAAGATGATCCCCTTGAAAACGAGCTCCTTGTCTACGAAACAAAAAACCGAAGTTGGACAAGTAAACCCATGGAAGTTCCCCTCCACCCAATCAGTACTGTAATAGGTAACAGCAGAAACGGCTACATATACAACCCATCAGGAAATGATAATTTTTTTGAATATGACCCGGTAACAGACACTTGGGAAGCCAAAAATAATTTCCCGGGCATTAATCGGGATTACCCGGTAATGTTCGCAATCGGTAAATACATTTTTTTGGGTTTGGGAAATGACCAAAACGCCCCTTGGGAACCCAATTATGCAGATTTTTACAGATACGACCCGGATCAGGACAAATGGGAACGAATGGCTGACCTTGATTTTGGCTCCTATCCACCGAAATTGAAAATGTCCTGTACCGTCATCGGAGAAAAAGCAATTATCAGCGGAGGGGCCTATAGTGACGGTAATTTCGGCGTATGGATGTATCACAGTGATAAGAATTTGTGGGAAAGAAAAAACGATTTCCCGCACGCCATGAATTTCTCGGAGGGATTTTCTTTCAACGGCGACGGATTTGTGACTCAGGGACGGCAGGTATGGAAATACAACCTGCAGAATGATTCCTGGGATTCAGTTGATGCGGTTGGCTTTGCCTACCGATACCGAACTTTCGCATTCGTTGTGGAAGGTAAACCCTATATTGGTGGTGGCGATGCTGTGCCTCCAAATGCTTGGGGCAATCCGACTCGAAACGTCTATCGGTATGATCGTCCGAGTTTCCAATAAATTCGCCAAGACTTATATCCATTAGATTTATGCGGTAATGGCTTGAGTGATTCTGCTTAGATTATAGTGCTTGAGACTTTTGATCTAGGCTGCCCCGCTGAATGTAGTATGGACCTTCCGTGGTGACTGTGTAGATCCCCCCTCTGTGTAGTGTGGATCCTCTCCCGCCAGTGTTCCTACCATGTCCCGCCAGTGCCCGACCTCCGCCCGACTATATTCCTTGTATCAAGGCGCTAGGTAACTGGCTTGGTATCGGTTTCTAGAATGTGAGATTGGAGACCAATCAAAACCATTCGGGTATGTAAGCAACGGGCCTATTCATCCAAGGCGACCCGCTCTCCTTTTCCATTCAGGCCAAATACACTCGCCCCTTCGGGAAGGGTGATAAACCCACCGCTGTTGGACAAAAATCCGGAACGGTTGGCCAATTCGACCTTGCGTTCCTTGCCATCAGCCTGTTTCAGGACCACGGTCGAAAACGCCGCAGGAACCTTTTTTACACTGGCCGGCATCGCCCTCGTCGGCACAAAGGCCAAAAGACGGCCCCGGTTTTGACTGGCCAAATAGACGGTCCTCCCGTCGGCTAAATGCAGCAGCGCCATCGACTTGGCATCGCCAGGCACCAAAAACCCGGACTCAAGGCTTCGCACAGGCTCAAACTTGCCCGCACCATCCCCTAGCAGCACCAGGCCCGTAAAGGCATCATACCTTCCGGAAAAGACCTCATTGCCGTAATCATTGCCCACCAAGAGAATGTCCATGTGCCCATCACCGTTGACGTCCGTCAAGGTCATGCCATTGACCGGAGCGATTTGGGCAAGCAGGGGCAGTTCATGCAGCATGAATTTTCCGTTGCCCAGGTTTTCCAGATAGCTCGTACGGTCGTAATTGCCTATCAGCATGGTCACCCCTTCGAGTTCCTCTTTGGTGAAAAGTGTCCCTTCGGTCACGCCTGCGTATTGCTTGTAGCGCTCAAATTTCCTTCGGAACAGCGTGCTTTGCCCATACAAGTCATCCCAATAGTGCGCCGGAACAGAAATACGCTTACCCTCATTGTCTTTGAAATAGGTGAAAATCACAGGATCCACGCTTTGGTTCTTGTCAAAATCCTTGGCGTAAACCTTTACTGGATTCTCCACGCTAGGATGGTAGTAGTTGTTGGAACCCATGTTGCCAAGGACGTAATCCATGTCCCCATCCCCGTCAAAGTCAGCGGAAGCAATGCTGTTCCACCAGCCCAGGCTGCTATCAATTCCTGTATCCAGCAACTTTTCAAATCGGTCTCCAAAATTCCGGAACACCGTCAGGGGCATCAGTTCCCCGACCACGACCAAGTCCAGCAATCCGTCGCTGTCCACGTCGGACCACAAAGCATCAGTTACCATGCCTACACTGCGAAGACCCGGTGCCTGTAGGTCCGTGACATCCTCCAAGACCCCTTGGTTGTTTTTCAGGATCAGGGATTGTTCGGGGAGTGGGTATTTTCCGATACCGGTTCTACCGCCTACAAACAAGTCCGTAAATCCATCCCCGTCAAAGTCAGCGGCACGGACCACCGACCCACTCGATTTGACGGCGGGCAAAGCCCCTTTCTGTTCCGTGAAATTTCCTTTGCCATCGTTGACCAGCAAGCGGTCGAGGTATTCTTCCGATTCCGGGAGAAATTCGGCACTTCCCGATACCAAATACAGATCCAAATCCCCGTCATTGTCCAGGTCAAAAAGGACCATTCCCATTTCCTCAAACCTCTTGTCAAGGTCTGCCGAAAACAGTTCTCTTCCCGCAAACCTGCCATCTTTGGATTGGGTGTAGACTACCGGGCTGAATCCTGCCGACGAACCGACAATGAAATCCTCCAGGCCATCCCCATTGATGTCCCCTGTTGCCAGACTTGGCCCAAACTGAGTCAACTTATGCGGCAAGGTGCGCTGTACATTGTAGTCGATTTTGTCAGTTTCTTGGTGTACATAGTCAATCCCCAAACTGCCGGAAACCTCAGTTAGATAGGGGTTCAAGGCCTTGGGAACAAAAGGAAAGGCAAGGGATTCGGGGCCCACTTTGCTGGCTTCGCTCTGATTGATTTCAAGGACTTGGTTGGGTTTAGGATTTTGGATTGATTGAAAAGTTCCATCCGACCAAAGGACCTCAAGCGTGGCAATGTTTTTTGCACCCAAGCCAAAATGCACCACATCTTCCACGGCGGAAAGGTAGCCCCGCGAAAGCTGCTGTTCTTGGTACAGAAACCTTCCATCCTCGAACCTAAGGGTAAGTTTTGCCCCAATACCAAATGGGTTTTGTGCATTTCCCTTAAGCTTGACGCGCAGGTAGGTATGGGTTGGGTTTTTCTTGTCAAGTGTGTTTTCAAAGACGAAAGCCGGGTCATTGATATTGTTGACCACATAATCCAAATCCCCATCCTTGTCCAAATCGGCAAATACAGCCCCGTTGGAAAATGAAGGCTTGTTCAGTCCCCAAGCTTCCCCCACGTCCTCAAATGTCCAATCCCCTTTGTTCTTGAAGGAATAATTTGGGATTTTCACGATTGGAATGGAATCCAGCAGCTGGCGCACGGACGCCACATTTCCCACATCCGCCCGGTAGTTGGCGAAGTCCTTGTCGGTGATGTCCCTCGGAAAGCCATTGGTAATCAACAAATCCCGCAGACCATCGTTGTCCATATCCACAAAAAGCGGTGACCAAGACCAATCCGTTTGATACATCCCCGCCATGAATCCAATCTCACTGTAGGGAATCCCGGGACCATTGCCCGCATGCAGCATGTTGCGGACATGTTGGTATTCGTAGCCCCACTGTTCGTTGCTGATGTAGATTTGGTAAGAATTTTTGGAAATGGTGGTCTTCTTCCGATAATTGGTTTCACCCAACATATCCAAGGTGATGATGTCCGGGTAGCCGTCATTGTTGTAGTCGCCGATATCAGAACCCATGGAAAACATGCTCTGATGCCGTACAAACTCGGCAGTCCTGTTCGAAAAAGTGCCGTCTTGGTTGTTGATGTACAGGATGTCGTTGGTAGTATAGTCATTACTGATATAGAGGTCCGACCAACCGTCACCGTTGATATCAGCCACTGCCAAACCTAACCCAAAGCCCTCTATGGTAATCCCTGCCTCTATGGTCACGTCCGTAAAAGTCCCGTTGCCGTTGTTTTTATAAAGACGGTCATTGTTAATGGCGGACCCGTCTGTGATCTTCTCGCGGTAATTGGAGGGTATGGCCTTGTTTTGTTCGTTGTTGAGGACATATAGGTCCAAATGCCCGTCATTGTTATAGTCAAAAAAAGTCGCCATCATGCTGTTGCCCTTTTCGGCAACTCCAAAGGACTCTGCCATTTCTTTGAACATCGGAATCCCAGAACCATCCAAACCTTGGTTCACAAAAAGCATATTGGCTCTTTTTTCAGGTGAAGGGAACATAGCCGCACATACGTACACATCCAATAGTCCATCCCCATTGATATCGACGACAGTCACGCCTGTACTCCAACGATCTGCCGCTTCGATTCCCGCTTCTTGGGAAACATCCTTAAACTTCAGGTTTCCCTCATTCAGGTAAAGCTTATTGGCAACTTGGTTGCCTGTAAAAAACAAATCAGGCAAACCGTCATTGTTGAAGTCACCGACCGCCACTCCCCCACCGTTGAAGATGTACTCATCTGTGAGGATATTGAAAGTATCGGTCTCTACGATGTTGTTGTTGAAGCTTATTCCCGTTTTCTTCGCATCAAGCAAGCGAAAAAGCGTATCGGGGTCTTTCTTGCAGGAAAGCAATGAAAATATGATCAATACCAGTAAAGGGGTGGAGCGCTTCATGATTTAGGAGATGATGGGTTTGTGATTGAAAGTTAATCGGGATTGCTTGCTTGGGAAAAGGATTTATGAAAAAAAAAATTCCGATTACTATAAAATACAAAGAGATGGCCATCGGCCATCTCTTTGCAATACAATATCTACAAATAGGTTTTAGAATCCAGGGTTCTGAACAAGAATGTCTTCACCCATCAAGTCGATTTGGTTTTGAGGTATAGGCAACCACTCGTCTTTACCAGCGTCAAATACCGAACCGCCGAGCGCTGCTACCAAGATAGAAGCATCCAAAGCCAAATAACGATCGATCTCAGCTTTAGCAATTCCCCATCTAGCCAAGTCATAGAACCTGTGGCCTTCCATTCCCAACTCCAACAAGCGCTCGAATCTTACCGCTGCGCGGGCAGTGTTCGCATCAGTCCAAGCGGAATTGTATAATCCTATCACATAGTTCGCAGCATTGGAACCGTCACCTCTCTTCAAGAAGCTGTTTGCAGCCCTAGTCCTGATTTGGTTGACATAACCTCTTGCTACCTCTAGGTTACCTAGTTCGATCTCGGCCTCCGCTGCCATCAGCAATACGTCTGCAAAGCGAATGATCATGAAGTTGATACCTGTATACCCTGGAGTCCAAGAAGAGTTATCTTGGAATGAGCCTCTTTCAGTCCTTGTGTACACGTATTTCTTAGGAGAATACGGTCCGGCGTTAGGCTGATTCCTGATCCAAGCAAAGCCTGGGTGGTCTTGCCAATCCAAATAAGGAATACCTCTTCTGCCTACTGTATGGTCCAAACGTGGGTCTAGGTTACCAGTATCAGGTGTGAAAGGATCGTTGGTTCCGATACCTTGGTCATTCTTCACCCTGTTGGCAGGAGCGTTGAATGAACCATCCAACAAAGGCAGACCATTGGCATCAGTTCTGAATGAGTTCACGAATGTGAAAGATGGCTGGAAGAATCCGCAGCAGTTACCAGGACCATTTGGACCGGTATTGTAAGGGAAGTTCAAGTCAAACTCTGGGTTCGCGTTGTTTACAGAACCTGTATTGGCAGCAGACTGGTAAGCCCAGATAGACTCCTGATGGTTATCGTTTGCACCTCTGAACATGTCATCATAATATGGAACCAAGCCATATTTCAAGCCGTTGCTAGTCACACCGTTGTCGATGACATCTTTAAGCGTAGTTCTAGCCTCTGCCCACTTCTTAGCATACAACTGGACTTTGCCCAAATATGCCAATGCAGCCCACTTGTTTACCCTACCTACTTGAGGCTGGGTGTTAGGAAGGTTGTCCGCAGCAAACTTGAACTCAGCCTCGATGTAAGGAAGCATCTCTTTGTCATTCTTGATGGCATTGAGGTCACCCCCGTAATCATCAGACTTAGACAAAATTGGCACCTTATTGAAGTTCCTGTAAAGCTGGAAATAATAATGTGCCTTCAAGAACCTGGTTTGTGCTTCGATGTTCAACGCAGCAGCATCAGACACATCAGGGCCCTTCTTATCCAACAACCTCAACACCTGGTTGCAACGGGAAACGCCTTCGTAGAGTCCGTTCCAGTTTTCTTCGAGAATGTTAATCGTAGAGTTGGCCTCGTAGCGTTGGATAGGGTTGATTGTCGTAAAGTCACCCGGGTCAGTACCTTTGTTGGCCTCACCGCCCCTGATACTTCCCCAAACCCAGTTGGATGGAGATGCCATCCTTTGGGCTCTACCATTTACTTGAGAATAAGCGGAAAGTAGAACTGCGTTGATCCCATCCAAAGAAGTCAATTGATTTTCCGAAAGCGAACCAATAGCTGGGATATCCAGGAAATCCTCACAACTCGTGGCCACCAACATCATCATGGCTGAGGCAGCAGCAGCGATTTTTAATTTAAAACTTTTCATAATTTAACTTGCTTTATGAATTTTGCTTCGTTAACAAATTGTTATACAGAATGTTTGATCAGAATGTAAGATTCAAACCAAATGTATATTGCCGTGTAACAGGGTAGTTACCCACGTCGACACCAAATCCCAAATCCACGTTACCACCGACCATTGGATCCAATCCATCATAACCGGTAAGAGTGAACAAGTTGTTGGCGGCACCAAATACCCTCAACCTTTCCAATTTCCATCTTTGGAGCAAACTGCTTGGCATGGTATAACCAATGGTCAAGTTTTGCAACCTCAAGTAAGAACCATCCACTACATAGTAGCTGTTGGCTACGTTAGATGTAGAGAAGTTGGAAGTTCTTTCAACTTGTGGGATTGTCGAACCGGTATTGGTTGGAGACCATGCATCCAAAAGCCTGGTAGAAATCGCAGCACCTTCAAATGTTTGGAAGAAGTCTGTAAACCATCTCCACTGTGCCCAAATTTCGTTACCTGCTGTACCATAGAAGTAAGCAGACAAATCAAAGTTTTTGTAACCTACAGTGAAGTTCATACCTCCAGAGAAAGTTGGGATTGGAGAACCCAAGAATTGTCTGTCGTCTGGAGTGATGGCCCCGTCTCCGTTCACGTCTTGAAACTTGAAGCGTCCAATAGCCTTACCGTCTTGGGTAGCGTGGCTGTTGACATCTTCCTGATTTTGGAAGATACCTTCCACCACATATCCAAAGAAGGATGAAAGCGGCTGTCCAGGAGCGTTTCTGATTGGTTCGATACCCCTGTAGCTTGGGTTAAACGTAGTCAAGAAAGGCAATCCTCCCAAGTCTTTGATCTCGTTCTTCAACCAACCACCGTTGACTTGCAATTCATATCTCCAATCTTGGTTGAAGTTACCTCTTGTTGCTACTGTGAAGTCCAAGCCGCGGTTCATCATTTCACCTACGTTCTGTGCAGGAACAGCAGCATTAAATCCATATACTGATGGGATTGGCACAGCGAATAGCAAATCTTTTGAATCTTTCTGCCAGTAGTCGACAATGAAGTCCAATTTACCGCCAAAGGCAGTACCGTCAAAACCTACGTTCGTCGTAATAACTGTCTCCCACTGCGTTGCAGGGTTACCAATCCTTGACCTTCTGAAGCCGATAAGCGCTGAACTGTTGGTTCCGCCAATGTCATAGGAAGATGCACCGATGTTACCAGCATACAAGTTGAACTGGTTCTCTTGGTTTACTGGGTTTGAGTTACCCATGGTACCCCAACCACCGCGGATTTTCAAGTCATCCAACCAAGTAGCACCTGACATGAAGTTTTCAGCAGAAATCCTCCAACCGGCAGAGAATGCTGGGAAAGTACCCCATCTTGCCTCTGGACCGAATCTGGAAGAACCATCACGACGTACAACGGCACTGAACATGTAGCGATCATTGTAGATGTAGTTGGCTCTGGCAAAGAAAGAAAGGAAGTTTGAACCTTTGAACTGACCAGAGTTAACTTGTCTTGTATTGACTGGCAACTGGGAAATCGTCACGAAGTTCGGATCTTCTGAGAATGGATTCTGACCAGATGCGCTCAAGTTTCTACCTGCACCTGTATTCAAGGCTTCTTGACCTACAATCACGTCAATGCCATGAAGGCCGATTTTCTTTCTGTAAGAGACTGTGTTGGTGTTAACCCAAGCGAAGCTGTAACCTGAGAATTCGTTGTAACCGAAAGCAGAGTTGTTTTCGGAGTTTTCATACTGCAACCTAGAGAAACCAACACCATAGAAGTTGTCATACTGACCACCAAGGGTAGTTCTGAAAACGATATCATCGGTGATGCTCACCTCGGCAAACACGTTACCAAATGCCTGCGCATTGAAGTTTTTGTTGTTACCAAGGCCTTCTCGGTTGGCCACAGGGTTACGTGGGTTGTTGAAACCCCTTGCCGCAGTACCGGCATAACCACCAAATTCATCGAAAACTGGAATAAAGGAAGGCATCCTGAAAGCTTGCAAGATATCGTTTTCATCCTGGGCTACACCCTGACCACCGTTACCACCTGTTTGACCCAACACTTGTCTGTAGGTAGCTTGGAAGTTCTGTCCGATGCGTACTCTAGAACCCAAATCGTGCTCAGAGTTAGCTCTCAAGGAAATACGCTTGAAGCTGTTGTTGATCATGATACCTTGCTGGTCTTGGTAACCCAAGCCAAAGAAGAATCTTGATTTTTCGCTACCGCCTGAGAAGCCCATGGAGTGTCTTTGCAAAGGAGCAGAGCGAGTAATGGCGTCATACCAATCGGTACCTTCACCCGTAGCAGCTCTTGTTAATTGTAATACAGCACCTTTCCGAGGATCGATGTTGTACCATGCTCTCTGTTGTTCCAATTGCTGGGCATTCAAAGGACCTGCCTGGCCTGACGCATTGGATAATGCACCTGTATTTGGGTTTTGAGAAATCACGCTCAAGTAATATGGCAACACTGGGGTCGGTCCTGTTCCCAACTGAGGGTGACCATAAGCAGGAGCCCTGCCGTCCAAGGCAGCTTGGTTTTTCTCGGCCAACCATGTCAAATCAGCATATTGCTGAGGCGTAGTCATGTCGATACCACGTCCTGGATCGGTAACACCGTACATACCATCATAGGAGAAGCGCAATTTCTGGGCTTTTTTGGTTCCCTGCTTGGTAGTGTAAACGATCACACCAGCAGCAGCACGAGCACCATAGATAGAGGCAGCTGCAGCATCTTTCAAGACGGTTACTGACTCGATGTCGTCTGGGTTAAGGAAATCGGTATTCAATGTGGGCACACCGTCAACGATGTAAAGTGGCGCGTTACCATCCAAACCGCCAAAGCCCCTTACCCTGATTTGGGAAGTGGTACCTGGCTGACCGTTGGTTACGACCGTAACACCGGCAATCCTTCCTTGAAGTACCTGCTCGACGTTACCGGTTGGGATTACGACCAAGTCTTTTGGATTGGCAGTCGCGATCGCACCAGTAGTCTCACGACGGTTGTCAATGGTGTAACCTGTTACGACCAACTCAGTAAGTTGTCTTTCGTCAGGTGCCATGGATAGATCGATCACAGAGCGAGTGCCTACTACTTGTTCTACAGTCCTATATCCTATAAATGAATACACAAGCACACTCTCGTTGCTTGGTACATTCAAGGAGTATTTACCGTCAATATCCGTAGCGGTACCAGTTGTGGTTCCTTTCACCAAAACTGTAACGCCCGGCAAACCTTCACCGAACTCATCCAAGATGGTTCCGGTAACCGTCTTTTGCGCCAGCGCAGTAGCACTGGAAAGCACTAAGAGTAATACGAATACGCTTAGACTTTTGTAAAATTTTTCCATAAACATAGATTGATTGGGTAATAATTATTAATTGATAAGGTTTGAAAGTAATTCATCAATTGAACCAATAATGCAAACGATTGCAGGTATTCTCCAAATAATTGCAATAGCGGATAGGGTTTTAATTGATTGTTTCCCTGACTATTGCAGCTTGTACCTTACAGCATTCTGTTTTCGCGTGGTCTCAAAACCTTGTCTTAAGACGCCAATTTGGCTTGCTAAAACGTTTTTGTTGGAATTCTAAAAAAAGGGTGATTTTGTCATAGGCAGAGATTTTGGGTTAATGTTAATTGGTTATTCATTCTTGGCTTTCTGTCAAATTAAATTTGGCAAACTACCTAGGAAGTGCGTGATCGTTGGGTATTTTCACTTCTCAGCAACTAATATAGAGTAATATCCATAAATACAAAAACTTTTTTCGAAAAATGAAATTTGCAGATGATCCCGGTCATAAAATGTATTATTCCCCGGATTTAAAGGCTTGAAGAAACTCCGCATCCTCGCGATACTTTTTGAAGTTGACGTCAAGCAATGCATGTTGTCTCAAGGATTCACTTCGCTGCACGGCTTTTTCCAAGTTTTCAAATAGGGCACTTCGGTCATTATTTGCTGCTGCTACCAAGGCCAAACCATAGAAGCCCAAGCCGGAATCCCTATTGGCCTGTACCGCATTTTCGAAATTCTCCACCGCCAATCTGTACTCCTGGGTCATGAAATGTGCAATGCCTTTGTTGAAGTAGGTTTCCTCACTTTCTACAGCCCGATTGAGTCGAATGGTGGCCAAGCGATAGTCCCCGTTAAGGATGTCAAGTGCGCCCCGGAGTCCCTCATTGTACATCAAGAAGGAATTGGTCTCGTCCTTTTCCAAAGCCGACGCTTCGGATATGGCGATATAAGCCTCAAAGATGTCTTGTCGCAATAAGTACGCCCTACCGATATTGTGAAGTGTGATGGAGTTTGGTCGAATCCTATTGGCCTGACGGAGGCTGTTGAGTGCGGACGTGATGTATTCATTTCGTTTTTTGGTATCCAATTCCCTTTGCGCAAGGTTGAGATACACCACGCCGAGGTTGTTGTAGGCGTAATCAGAGGGATGCAGTTCCGTCAATTTTTTGAATATCGCTTCTTTTTCATCCAGTTTCTGCGCCTTTTGTCCCGCTTCGATCAAAGAACCCTCGGTCACTTCCCATGAAACGGCACGGTCGTTGAGCTTTGCGTAAGCGCCCGCGGCTACCTTTTCGCCTTTCCCCAAGGACGGTTCCAAAATGAAAGTCACCTTTGCAGTACGCAGGTTAGGGAACAATTCCCGAGCAATTTTTTGATAATAGGGCGTTCGTTGCAATGCTTTCAATTGGTTTGCATAGGAATCCTGATTGACCAAAATGCCATAAATATCTTCCCTTTCCTTCTCGTCAAATCCCTCGTAATCTGCCAAAAGCTGCCTCAAGTCAAACCAATCCCGATAACGGTAGCTCGTTTCGAAGGGTAAATTCCGCAGCGATCGGTTGTTCTTCAACCTTTCAGATATAAAATCCGCCCGCTTCTTCGCGAGTCCATTGATATCATCCTTCGCCTCCGGGGATTGCAGGCCGGTGACGAAGACTTTGGCGATTCTCTTACCGGGCTCTACCTGAAGGATATAATCGCGCATTTGCAGCGGAATTGGATTGTCTGCTTTCTGCGCCGAACCCTGATCAAATCGGATATAAAAAACCCGCTCTTCGGAGCCCGAGCCTTCGAAAAAGTCCCTTTCCATATATTTACCGATAAATGGGATTGGTTCATCGGTGAAAACCTGTCCGTAGCGCACCAATCTTGGCGTTGTCTCCAAACCAATTGCGAGCAGCTTGGACGGTGCCTGTACCAAAGCCTGTTTCTTTTCGACCACTCCTTTGATAATCAGTTCTCCATTTTCCATACCCGGAAAAAAAGGAACTACGTATGTCCGGTCCACTTTAGCGGCAGTGACGACCTTTTCATATGCCCCATCAAACGGCACAATCTCTTCAAAACGGAGTGCACCCTCACCATATACATATTCCGGATAAAGACTGATCTTGGTATCCTTGGAGAGGTATTCGAGCGGAATAGCGCCTTGAATAGAAAATCTTATTGAATCCCGATGCAATTCCAAAATCTCCGGCTTGGCAGAAATACCATCCATCAATTTCTCAAATTGGTAGACCTTGGGACTGCAAGCGGCCGCGAGCAGTACTGCCAAAGCTATTGTTAAAATATTTGCGGATTTTTTAAACATTTGGAAATCAATCAGATTATTAAAATAATTATTTACTTTTACTTTTGCACCCTCAACCAACTATTTATGAACGAGCTAAAACTTTTCTTCCAAGAGCATGCGTTCGGAGTTTGTTCCAAATTAGGGGAGAAACTGCGATTCCCAATAGATAGTATCCGCCTTTTCTTTATCTATTCCTCCTTTATCACCTTGGGCTCTCCGGTTATCATCTATGTAAGCTTGGCCATGATGATGAAGATCAGGAAGTATTTCAGAAGAATGAACAATCCCATTCTTTTCGATTAAATATCGCCGTACTTTTTTTTACCCCTTATATAATAATCGAATAAAATCGAAATCTTTCCGGCTACGCTGATCGGTTGGTTCTTTGCCAGTTCCATACCTTGTCGGGCAGGCCTGGAGAACAGGAATGCGAAATGTGCTTTTACAACAGCCAACGCATCTGCAATACTCCCCCTAACCAGAAAAACCAAAGCTGCCAACGCATCCAAGGCAACCCTACATATATATATTGGAATAAATTTCCCTAAGGGTAGGTTTTTGCCCAACATCCAAAGATTGTTTCTGAAATTCAGGAATGTCTTTCTTGGGCTAGTCCTCGACAATGTCGCACCTCCTACATGCACAACGGACACCGCACCGATATACACACAAATATACCCGGCACGTCTAAACCTCCAACAAATATCTATTTCTTCCATATGGGCAAAAAACCGCTCATCGAATCCTCCAAGCGAATGATACAAATCGGCGCGCACCGCCATGCAGGCGCCTGATGTCCAATCGACCAAAACCGAATCATCATATTGGCCCAAGTCCTTTTCTATATCCTGAAATATCCTGCCCCTACAATAAGGATATCCCAAGCTGTCCACAAATCCCCCACCTGCCCCAGCATAATCAAAATGGCTAGGATCCTGAAAAGAAAGGATCTTGGGTTGGACAGAAGCGATTTTGGGGTTGGACTCCAATACCTGTACCATGGGCTCATCCCAGTTTGGACCGACTTCCACATCGGAATTTAGCAGGATGTAATAGTTGAACTCTCCTTCCAACTCGGCCAAGCCCCTATTATACCCGCCGGTAAATCCAAAATTCTGTGAAAAAAAAACAAGACGGACATTGGGATGAATTGCTTGCAAATAGTCAACGGAACCATCCGTACTGCCATTGTCAATAACAACGACGGGAAATTTTGAATAGGCGCAGACTCCGGGAAGAAACTGCCGCAACATCTTTTCCCCATTGAAATTCAATATGACGATGGCTGCCTGCTGCATCAAAAAATATTTCCGAAATCCATACCGGGAATATTGGGTATCATGCCATCTGTAGCGGATTTCATTTCTTGTTTGATTTTCTCTTCGATTGCTGCCATTGCGATATTGGTCGCGGCCACGATCAGATCGCTGATGAGACCTTTGTCTGGGGACTGCAGCAGCGCATCGTCCATTTCGATTTTGAGGACCTTTCTGTTGCCGTTGACAATTACTTTGACCATTCCCGCACCGGATTCGCCTTCGGCCTGGAGATGCACCAACTTGGCCTGGGCATCTTTGATTTTAGCCTGGGCCTCCTTGACCTTGTTCATGATACTCATAAAATCAAACATATACTTCGGATTTGATCAACCGCAAATATAGAAGTTTTGGGTTGAGAACGTCATGACGCAATACGGACAGCCTATCCAAATTAAATTTTGCTTATACAAGATATTCAAAAGTTAAATTAATACTTTGAAACACAAGGACATATAATCAAGTATAGTCCGTAAATTAGAGCTACAAAAATTTGGTCATGGTATGAAGACTATCGAGAAAATTGAAAAGGAAAACATCAGCAATTTGAAGTTTTCCAAAAAAGAGGTGCTGCAGGATGAGATGGCGCGGAGAAAAAGGGCTTTTGACCTGATGCGGGCACAGGCCTTGGGCAATCTACTGCGCAGCAAAGTGACGATCACGTTTGAAGATGCTACCGAGAAAATCTACCAAGTATCCACCACCGTTTGGGCGACAGGGTCTGAGTTTGTCGCCCTCAAGTGCAATACCTACATTCCCGTGAATTCTATCTTGGAAGTTGATTAAAAAAAAAACAGCCCGGAATCGACTTGTCCGGGCTGCTTCATTTACTTAATTTTTGCGATTGCTTCGGCGAGTTCCAAAGTCTCCTGTGAGCCCGATTTCAAGTCCTTCAGGCTTACCTTCTTCTGGTTGATTTCGTCGTCTCCCAGAATCATGGCAAAAGCTATCTGCTTTTTGTTTGCGTAATCCAATTGCTTTTTGACCTTCCCCGTGTCGGGATATAATTCTGCGGAAATTCCTGCCTTTCTCAATTCTCCCAACAAGGACAAACCATATTCAAATCCTTTTTGGTCAAAATGGCAAAGCAAAACCTGTGTCCCATCCAATGAATCCGAGGGGAACAAACCCAACTCCTCCATGACATCATAAATACGGTCTACGCCAAAGGAAAAACCAACGCCCGGTACGCCGGGCAAACCAAACACACCGGTCAAGTTGTCGTACCTTCCTCCTCCACTCACGGACCCGATCGAGACCCCGTGAACTTTCACTTCGAAAATAGCGCCCGTGTAATAAGTCAGCCCTCTCGCCAAAACCACATCAAAATCCACATGGGCTTCATTTTCGCCATAATTTTGCAGCAAAGAAAAGACTTCCTCCAACTCAGCAATCCCCTTCAGTCCGATTTCGGACTTTGTGAGGAAGGTCTTCAAAAATTCAATTTTTTCTCTATTCCCTGGCTTGAGATTGATGATTGGAGCGAGTTGGGTTATCGCTTGGGAATTGAAATGCCTTTGTGCCAATTCCTCCTGTACCTTTTCCCAGCCAATTTTGTCGAGTTTATCAATGGCGACACAGAGTTCGGATTCACGCCCTGCTTCCCCGATGACCTCTGATATCCCGGTAAGTATTTTTCTATTGTTTACCTTGATGCTGTAATCATTGATGCCCAGTTGGCCAAAGACACGCTTGATCATCCCAATTATTTCCACTTCACAAAGCAGGCTATCAGTCCCGACCACATCGGCATCGCACTGGTAAAATTCACGGTACCTGCCTTTCTGTGGGCGATCTGCACGCCATACCGGCTGAATCTGGAAACGCTTGAAAGGAAAGGAGATGTCATTCCTATTCATCACCACGTATCGCGCAAAGGGTACGGTGAGGTCATAGCGGAGGCCTTTCTCCGAGACTTTCGGTAAGACCTTCCCAGCACCCATGTCCAAATCCTCTTTGGCCACATCTTTCAGGAAATCACCACTATTCAAAATCTTGAAAAGCAACTGATCCCCTTCGTCGCCATATTTCCCAGTCAGCGTGCTGAGGTTTTCCATTGCCGGAGTCTCCAGTTGCTGAAATCCAAACAAACGGAAAGTGTCCTTGATGGTGTCCAAAATGAAATTTCTACGGGCCATCTGCAAAGGACCAAAATCACGCGTTCCCTTGGGCAAACTGGGTTTTTGTACTGACATCTTTGATTTTAATTTTGGCCAAAGGTAAGTAAAATCAAATTTTTATTTTACTTTTGCGCTTCATTTGGAATCACATAAACGGACAATACGATGGCTGTTACTGCTTTAAAAAGGAAATTGAAAAGAAAAAGACAGGCTCAAAAAGCCAGAGTCGTGAAAATCAAACAATTGACTGCCAGACCGGTAATCAAAAACGTTGATGTTGAGGCATTGAAACAAAGCTTTGAAAAGTAATTTCAGCCTTTTGCAAGAAACTTGAGGGCAAGCCGAAAAGCTTGCCTTTATTTTTTTAATAGCGCTCCCCTTTTTCCCAATTCAATGGCACGGAGATTCCTGACCTTGCCGGAATCAATCTCAAATACCAACATTGTCTTCACATGGTGGAATCCTTGGTTGCCGACCGCACCTGGATTCATAAACAAGCATTTGAGCTTTTCATCGTATTGGACCTGACATATATGCGAATGCCCACAAACAAAAAGTTTTGCCCCAGATTGGAAGATGATCTCTTTGACTCCCTTGGCATACCTCCCCGGCTTGCCACCGATATGGAGCATCAGTACTTTGAGCCCTTCAACTTCAAAAGACAGTGTTTCTGGGAACAAAGCCCTAGCCTCCGCATCATCGATATTTCCAGTTACGATCCGTCTAAGTTTGCCTTGCGGTAAAATATTGAGTACGCCCAATTCACCAATATCACCGGCATGCCAAATCTCATCCGCATCCTGCAAATAGGGCAGCGCTTTGTGATCAATGTAACCGTGGGAATCGGAAATAAGGGCGATTTTTACCATCGTGCGGTTCGATTGAGGTATATTTATTGTTCCAAAAATACCAGCACAATATTAACCCAAAACCAATTGTATCATGAAAACAATGAAAATTTACCTCGGCTTGATTTTCAGTTTAATTTTAATCACTTGGTCGGCCCAAGCCATCGCCCAGGAAGGTGCACCGAAACTTTCGCCGAAGGAGTTCAACGAAATGGGCCATAAGGGCAAGAAAAGCGTGATTCTGGATATCCGAACTCCCGAAGAAATCGCCGAAGGATATATCGAAGATGCGATTTTTGTGAATTGGACAGGCGGAAATTTCGAAGAGGAAGTTTCCAAACTGAACAAAAAGAAAACATACTATGTATACTGCCGATCCGCCAGAAGGACAATACCAGCTACGGAGAAGATGAAGGAACTGGGTTTCAAAAAAGTCTATATGCTTGATGGCGGCATCAATAATTGGATCGAAGCCGGTATGCCTGTCGTAAAGCCTGAAAAATAGCCCATTTATCCATAAGAATGGGTGAAATGTAGCTTCATCAAATATCGGCAGCGCATGCCGAAGGCTGTTTTGTATTTGAGGGATTCCTTTCTATTTTTACGGCCTTAAATACTGTTTGAGATGAGAGTAATTCAATTTAGAGAAGCACTGAGAGAAGCCATGTCCGAAGAAATGCGACGTGATCCAAACATCTTTTTGATGGGCGAAGAAGTGGCGGAATACAACGGTGCCTATAAAGTTTCCCAAGGAATGCTTGACGAGTTCGGCCCGGATCGTGTCATCGATACGCCGATTGCGGAGCTTGGATTTGCCGGTCTTGGCGTCGGTGCCGCGATGAATGGCCTGAGACCGATCATCGAATTCATGACTTTCAACTTCTCCTTGGTAGCAATCGACCAAATCATCAATTCCGCGGCCAAAATGCTCGCCATGTCGGGAGGTGCCTACAGCGTGCCGATCGTTTTCAGAGGTCCGACAGGTAATGCTGGCCAATTGGGTGCCACACACTCTTCCAATTTTGAAAACTGGTTTGCAAATACGCCCGGCCTCAAAGTAGTCGTCCCTTCGAATCCCTATGATGCGAAAGGCTTGATGAAAGCTTCCATCCGCGATAATGATCCCGTGATCTTCATGGAGTCCGAATTGATGTACAGCGACAAAGGCGAAGTTCCGGAAGGTGAATATCTGCTTCCAATCGGTGTCGCGGATATCAAGAGAAAAGGAAAGGATGTGACCATTGTTTCCTTTGGCAAGATGATGAAAGTGGCTTTGGAAGCTGCCGAAGAACTTGCAAAGGAAGGGATCGAAGCAGAAGTGATCGACTTGCGTACTGTTAGACCGATCGATTACAAGGCTGTGGTTGACTCCGTGAAAAAAACAAACAGGTGCGTGGTGGTTGAAGAAGCCAATCCTTTGGCGGCCATCTCCTCCGAAATCGCATACCATCTTCAAAGAAATGCATTTGACTATCTGGACGCCCCGGTCATCAGGGTCAACTCCATGGATGTGCCGTTGAGCTATGCGCCTACCTACATCGAGGCTACTATTCCAAATGTGAAAAGAACCTTGGATGCCGTAAATCAGGTGATGTATAGGAAGTAAAAAGTAAGAAGTGCGAAGTTAGAGGTACGAAGTTAGAAGAAGATTCAGAGACAAGAGACAAGAAATAAGAACCGAGAAACGTGAAGCGAGACAAAAAAGAATGAATTTGGAAGTGAATGTTTGACCTTGGTTTTTTCCTTAGAAAATAAAAAAGCCCGCCTGGAATTCCAGAGCGGGTTTTTTCATAATAAACTCAATCTATATTTAAACCCTAGTTATTACCTCCCATTCCACCTTGGGCAGCGTTGTTTCCACCTTCGCCGCCTTCTTTGATGTCGTCGTTGTTGACACCTCTTTTCCTTCTTGGAGGGCCTTGGGTACTCAGTTTACCAATGCGGTAGTTGAAGTTGATTTTGAAGTTCATGTTTTTCATACCCATTGTTGACTGCTGCATAATGGTGGGCGTGGTAAGCTCGCTGTTGATGCGGAATACCGGCGTGAAGAAGTTCTCTGCACCAAATCCGATGCTGCCCTTTTTCTCAGCAAACTGCTTGTTGAAGTTCAAGCTGTACATCCCGAAGCCACCTGCAAAACCCTGTAGCTGTACCTGTCTTCCCCGCGCAAAGGCAAATGCCTGGATCTGCCAATCTTTGGGAAGGGAGTAATTTGCGAAGACCCTGCCGCTAACAACAAAGCCTTCGTTTTGCGCTGCATACATGGGGTCTGCTAGGCCATTGTTCAGATAAGCATAGTATGTATCGATGCTACCATTGAGGGAGAATTTGCCCGAGATATTGATGTTTGAAAATAAACTCAATCCGTATGCCTTTTCGGTTCCCACGTTTTCATACGTAGTGAATATGATGTCGTCTTCCCTCACAGTCCTTACCGGTTGGATAGAACCGGTAGTGTTCCTGAAGAAACCTGTGAAGTTGATCGAAGAACCTTTCACCATTGTGCTGTAGGAAAGCTCATAGTTGTCTGTCAATTCCGGATCCAAGAGTGGGTTACCTTGCGTAATCTGTCTTGGGTTTGCGGCGTTGATATTGGGGTTCAGGAAGTTCAAAAATGGACGTTGTACCCTTCTGTTGTAGGCAGCTTTGATCATATTGCCATTTTTCAACTTACGACTCAAGTTGGCGCTAGGTACCCAAAGCCCATAGTTTGGAATCTCGGCAGGCAGGTCGGAATTTGCGAAATCAGCGTTGATCGTCGTGTACTCGTAGCGCAATCCCGCTTTCAACCCGTAGTTTTTGAAAACCGTGGTCGTAAATGAAGAATAAGCAGCGGTCACGTTTTGATCATAGCTGAATTCATTGGAAAACTGGACATCGTCCACTGGAATAAACTCACCATCAGGTCCCTGTGCGGTGAAGTAGGTAAAATCAGAATTGGCTTTTCTGAGGATATTCTTCGCTCCGTACTCCAGGATTTGACCTTTCTGCGAGCCTATCGGCTGCACGTTGTCCAATTGGATGGTAAATTCCTGGTTTCTTCCCAAGTTGTTGTTTTTGATCCTGCTCGCAATGTCATCAAAAGTGCCATTGTAGAGGCTATTGATGAAATCATTCGTCAAGTTGTTGTTGGAATACAAAGAAGAGATACTGAACTCCTTCATTGGTTTTTCGAAGGTCTTCGTGTAGTTGAGGTTGACATCCACGTTGTTTGAAAGGTTGTCCACAACTACGTCGCTCAGTGTTGAACTGATAAGCGCTTCTTCATTGTAGGTGTCGGTCGAAAGACCATCCTGTCTGTTGGTCATGTTTCTGATACCAAAGCCAACTGATGCTGTGAGGAAGTTGTACTTGTTGATCTCATAATCCCAACCAAAATTGTACCTTCCAAAAAGCATGTTGTTACGCGTATCGGCAGATTGGAGAACTTTCACCGTGTTTCCGTCGCTATTTGTGATGTACTGCGCGTTGTCGAAGAAACCAAGGATATTGTATCCTGCCCTGCCGAAACCACCCAAAGTAAAGCCCATTTTGCCTTTCTTCAAGCTGGCATTCAAGCCGAGGTTGGAGCCCCTGTAACCGACGCTTGAGTTGATATTCAGAGAAGCGCCTTGGAGGTTGTTTTTCTTCGTTACAATATTGATGACACCGCCCGTACCTTCGGCATCGTATTTGGCTGAAGGAGAAGTGATTACCTCGATGGATTTGATTTCCTCAGCAGGAATTTGCTTCAAAGCTTCCGATACGTTTGTGGCTACAATAGCAGATTGTTTGCCATTGATAAGGACAAGGATATTCGAGCTACCGCGCATGGAAACGTTTCCATCCAAGTCTACAGAAAGCATCGGCACCCTTCTCATGACGTCCGTCGCGTCGCCACCCATGAGGGTTTTGTCGTTTTCGGCATTGTAAATCGTACGGTCGACCTTTTCCTCAATCAAATCCCGCTGGCCCATGACCGTCACCTCTTGCAAGGCGACCGCTTCTTGGTCCAAAGCGACATTCCCTAACTCAATGCTTGGGTTCTGCTCGGAAAGTTCAAATGGTTCTGTGGTGAAGTTCTGAAAACCCATGAAGGAAACCTGCACCGCATATTTCCCATTGGCAAAACCCGTGATGACGAAGTTGCCATTGAAGTCCGCGACAGCGCCCGCTACGTTTTGGTTGGTCTCGGGATTTACCAAGGCCGCTGCTGCATAGGGTATGGGCTGATTGTTGGACTTGTCCAAAATCCTGCCTGACACCTTATATACTGCCTTTGTTTGGGCAGGCGTCTGGGATTGGGCTCCCCAAAATCCTGTAGTCAGGAGCAGCAGGAAAGTAAATAATAGTTGGTTTAAAGTTTTCATAATCCTTTGTGGTATCGTTGGAATAGATTTCGACAACAAAGGAACATCAGGCACATTTCATAAAAAAATCAAATAGACAAGCGGGGTTAATGTCTCGACGAAATGCCCTAAAAACAGGTTGAATGAACCTTGGGCACGTGTCAAGCCCCCTTATCCGAAGAAATCGTAATTCTGCCGACAAAATGAGCAGATTGGTAGAATGTTTTGGCAAATGGCCAATTTTTTGTATTCTTTTGAAATCGAATCAACCGCATAACCATGTCAGGTTCACCCATTAAGAAAAATTTTCCCGTCTTTATCCATATTTTGGGTTGGGCTTTGTTCGGGTCATTCGTATTCCTGCTGAGGCCGCTTTCCATGGAAATGGAGATGCCGGGAATTTGGTGGAGCAAGCAGGCCCTCACGTTTTTTTTACTTCTGATTGCCTTCTATTTCAATTTTTTTGTACTCGTTCCAAGGTTTCTTTTCACAAATCGCATCCCCATGTTCTTTATCGTCAATACGCTGGCGGGAATTTCCTTTGTGCTTCTTTTGGTGGGATTCGACGAGTATTTCAACATGTCAGCAGTCATGCATGAGGTTTTTAGACCAAATACACCGCACGTCGACAAGCCTAGAAACTGGTATTGGGATGTGACAAACTTCTTCGTGTTCAGCATGTCAGTAGGTATCAGCACCTCTATTGCTACCGTTCAGAAATGGCAGGCTGACGAAAAAGTACGCCTCGAGTTTGAGCAGCAGAAGATCAATGCTGAGCTCTCCTACCTTAAGGCGCAGATCAATCCACATTTCTTTTTTAATACACTCAACAATATCTATTCGCTGACCAATATTGATGTTGAAAAAGCCAAAACTGCCCTTCTGAAGCTCAGCCGGATGATGCGATACGTACTTTACGAAACTGAGAAAAACCATACGTTACTAAGTAAGGAGCTGGATTTTATCCGGGACTATGTCGAATTGATGAAGCTTCGTCTTTCCAGTCGGGTGCACCTGGATATCAATATTCCCGAAAAGGTAGATGAAGTCGAAATCGCACCTATGCTTTTGCTCCCTTTTATCGAAAACTGCTTCAAACATGGCATCAGTTCACAGCAAGACAGCTTCATCAAGGTCTTTATCGACAAAAAAGGAAACGAGCTCAAACTATTTACCGAAAACCATAAATTCAAGGCTTCCGAGAATACGCCGGAAGGAAATGCCAGCGGCATCGGGCTAACCAATACCAAGCGGCGGCTGGACTTGCTCTATCCCAGCAAATATTCCTTGGGTATCGATAGCGAAAATACCCAAAACCAATACAAGGTAAACCTAAGCATCCGACTGAAATGAAACTCCGGTGTGTTGCGGTAGATGATGAGCCTCTTGCGCTCGACTTGGTGGCGAAATTCATCTCCCAAACGTCCTTTCTGCAATTGGAAGCCAAGTTCGATAATGCGATCCAAGCGTTGGGCTATCTCAACCAAAACCAGACGGACCTCGTTTTCCTTGATATCCAAATGCCGGACCTCTCAGGGATGGAACTCGCCAGGATACTTGACGGCAAGAACTCGGGTCAAAAACCACGCA
Organism: Mariniradius saccharolyticus AK6; assembly: GCF_000330725.2. Classification (GTDB taxonomy): domain Bacteria; phylum Bacteroidota; class Bacteroidia; order Cytophagales; family Cyclobacteriaceae; genus Mariniradius; species Mariniradius saccharolyticus. The sequence goes on from NZ_AMZY02000007.1 coordinate 28,453, forward strand.
TCATCTTCACCACGGCCTACAATCAGTTCGCCATCGAAGGCTACAAAGTGGACGCCTTGGACTATTTACTCAAGCCGTTTAGCTATGAAGAGTTTTTGAAAGCCTCCACCAAGGCATACCAATACTTCGAAAAACTTCAAAAACCTGCTGAATCGAGCCCGGATCTCGAGAAAAATCACGATTATATTTTTCTGAAGGTGGAATACCAGTTGGTCAAAGTGATGGTGAAAGACATTGCCTACGTGGAAGCGTACAAGGACTACGTGAAGGTCCACCTCACCAACAAGCCAAATCCGCTTCTTTCCCTCACCAGTATGAAAGCCATGGAAGACATGCTTCCCCCGCAGGATTTCATGCGTGTACATCGGTCTTTCATCATCAATCTCAACCATATCGATTCGGTCTCCCGCAACGTGGTGAATATCGGTGACGCCCACATCACCGTCAGCGACAATTACAAAGAGCCTTTCATGCATTTTTTGTCGAGATGGATGAGCTAGAATGAGAGCCGCGACCAGGTCTGGGCTGATCTTTTTCTGCAAATTTTTCTAGATTATTTACCAATCTGACGGTATATGTTTTTGATTTAAAAACTAAAGTTCTGAACTTTTCAAAACCTGTGGCGTTGCCTTTACAAAGCAGTTTTGTCCAAAACACACTGTTTTCTTATGAAAAAAGACCCGAAATATTTTATGCAAATGGCCATTGCCATATCCAGAAATGGCATGGAAACTGGAAAAGGTGGTCCATTTGGTTGTGTGGTTGTCAAAGACGGAAAGGTCGTGGGCAAAGGCTCCAACGAAGTGTTGCTGACCAACGATCCCACCGCCCATTCCGAGGTGGTGGCGATTCGGGAGGCCTGCAGGAATTTGGGCACCTTCCAGTTGGATGGCTGCGAAATCTACGCTTCCTGCGAACCTTGTCCCATGTGTCTGGGAGCGATATACTGGGCAAGACCCGAAAAGGTCTATTTTGCCAATTCCAAATCAGACGCTGCTTCGATTGGTTTCGACGACCAGTTTATTTATGGTGAAATCGAACTTCCACCCGATAAAAGGAAGATTGCATTTGAGCATATCTCCGAACCGGCAGCAATGGATGTATTCATGGAATGGAAAAATATGAACAACAAAACACTTTATTAAACAATCAGCAACATGAAAAAAACGATCGCAATTATGCTTACAGCAGGACTGCTTTGGGCCTGCAAGACAGAAAAAGCTCCAGAGGAAAGATTTGTATTCGAAGGTGACGCGGTCACTGACGTAGATACCGGTGACAAATTCATCATGGACCAAGACAGTACCCACGTGACCGTCATTCACCAAGATGGAAGCCAAGAAGTATTAGATCTCGACAAAGCACCTTTTTATGGGACTACGGTGGCCGAGGAATATTTGCAGAAAATGGAGGACGCGTTCCAAAAGCGCATCGATGACCTGATCGAGCAGAAAAACGCCAGACTCCAAGAAGCACGCAAGGCGCGATATGCCGCCATAGGCGATGAGGACTTGTTGAAGCAGTTTCAGGAAGGCCACAAAAATGGATTGGACATGGCCAGGCAAATGGATATGATCGCAGAACTCATCGCCCGCGGCGTCGTTTCGTCCGAACAGGCGCCTGACCTGCTGGAAATCGCCCCTGAGATGGTCGACCTCAACGTCGAATTGGATTCCATCAACTAAGTGGAAAGCAATCAATCATCCCTAAAAATACCTGCGGTCTATGCTGCAGGTATTTTGGTTTTCAGACTTTTTCTGCTTTCAACAGGACATTGTGCCTTTCCAAAAAATCCGATCATTGGAATCAGGCAAACTTCGCTATTTTTCGGCCCCAATTAGCTACTACAAATCCGGGCGGTGTTGCGTTTATCTTTACTCTTTTTCCTTTTCGTTGCAGGACTATGGCAGTATTCGTCTGCCCAACAACTCAATGTACTGGCTTCGGACACCAAGCTTCCCGTCGAATCCGCGCTTATCTTTCACCCAAAATCCAAATCCCAATTGATAACCAACGCTTCCGGCAAAGCCGACATAAGCGGATGGAAAGGATTTGACAAAATCCACATCCATGCCTTTGGATATACAGAATTGGTGAAAAGTTATGAAGAGCTAGCGGCGATGGGATTCGAAGTAAGGTTGAATCCGCTATTGTTTTCCCTTCAAGAATCCGTTGTCTCCGCGACCCGCTGGAACCAGAATCGAAGCGAAATCCCCTCCAAGATCACGGTGATTTCTGCAGAAGAAAGAGAGATATTCAATCCCCAAACAGCCGCTGACCTGTTGGGGACTTCTGGGGAAGTTTTTATCCAAAAAAGCCAACAGGGTGGCGGAAGCCCCATGATCCGTGGATTCTCAACCAATCGGCTCTTGTACACCGTCGATGGTGTCAGGATGAATACCGCGATATTCCGCAGCGGCAACCTCCAAAACGTGATTTCACTTGATCCATTCGCCACACAAAGCACGGAAGTCTTTTTTGGTCCCGGATCCATCATTTATGGTAGCGATGCGATCGGGGCGGTGATGAGCTTCCAAACGCTCGCGGCAGAGTTCGTTGACCGGAGCAAGCAAGCGTCTGTCACAGGAAATGTTACCCTTCGCGGCAGCACAGCCAATAAAGAGAAAACCGGGCATGCCCATCTGAGCTACGGGGGAAAAAACTGGTCGGGAGTAAGCAGTTTTAGTCGCCATGATTTTGGGGATTTAAGGATGGGAACCCGGGGGCCGGAAGAGTTTTTGAGGCCAAACTATGTCGAGAGAATCGGCAACAAAGATGTATTGGTAGAAAACACAAATCCACTCCTACAGGTCCCTTCAGGCTATGACCAAATCAATCTGATGCAGAAACTCCGGTTCAAGCCGTCTGAACGCTGGGATCTGCAATATGCCTTCCACTTCTCAGAAACCAGCCCCTACAGCCGGTATGACCGCCTGATTCGATTCCGTCCAAATGGTCAACCCCGAAGTGCAGAATGGAAATACGGCCCCCAAATCTGGATGATGAACCACCTGCGTGCCCGACACGTTGGAAACGGAAAATGGTACGACGAGCTCTCGGTCAACCTGGCATACCAGAAGTTTGAGGAAAGCAGGATCGACCGCAATTTCAACGATCCGATCCGAAGAACCCGGACGGAAAAGGTCGATGCCTACTCGGTCAATATGGACCTAACCAAAGGTTTTGGCAGCAGGGGAAAACTCTTCTATGGTCTGGAATGGGTTCGCAATGATGTGCATTCCACGGGGAGCGATGAAAATATCGACTCAGGTATCACTGACCAGGGACCTGCCAGGTATCCAAATTCCGAATGGAGTTCCTACGCGGCTTATGGAACATACCAGCATCGCATTTCGCCACAATCGCTGCTGCAGGCAGGCTTGCGGTACAATTACTTCAGGCTGTATGCTGACTTTTCCAACAATGCTGGCTTCTATCCGCTGCCCTTTGTGACGAGCGAAAACAGGAATGCAGCCACAACCTTCAGCGCGGGTTGGGTTTGGACGCCCGGGAATTCCTGGACGATGCACCTCAACGCCTCCACGGGATTTCGCTCGCCCAATGTGGACGATATCGGAAAGTTTTTCGACTCCGAACCGGGCACGGTCATGGTCCCGAATCCTGACCTTTTGCCAGAGTATGCCTACAACTTGGAAGCCAATGTCGGAAAGGTCATAGGCGACCGAATCATGCTCGACTTGACCGGATACTATACTTATTTGGATGATGCTTTGGTACGCCGCTACTTTCAGTTAGGCGGGCAGGATAGTATCCTGTATGACGGGGAGCTGAGCAAAGTATTGGCTTTGCAAAATGCGGCGTTTGTACAGATCGTTGGCTTGCAAGCCGCGGTGGAAGTTAAATTCACCCGAGAACTCAGCTTAACCAGCCGCCTCAATATCCAGAAAGGCACTGAGGAAATGGAAAACGGGAAAAAAAGCCCATCCAGGCATGCACCGCCCACCTTCGGGCAAACGAGGCTTGAATTCAAGAAAGAAAACTGGTGGTTGATGCTGTACTCGGATTATTCGGGAGGATTCAGCTTTGAACAACTCCCCCTCGAAGAACGCGGGAAACCCGAACTCTATGCCGTCGATGCCAATGGCAACCCGTACAGCCCTTCTTGGGCTACGATTAACTTGAAAGGGAACTGGAAAATCAACAAACTGCTATCGACCAGCCTCGGTTTTGAAAATCTCACAGACGTCCGATATCGAACCTACAGCTCAGGTATAGCCGCTCCGGGAAGGAATTTTATACTCAGTCTGATGGCTAATTTTTAGCCCTCCCCTAGACTGATTTCCTTCAGAAGAAATCCCGGAACATCGGCACCCTTTAAGGGAACAATCCCAGCGACATTCTTATATCTCCCACAGAAACCCACTCAGTATACTGCTTTTAAAGATCCCTATGGAATGGCAGGCCAATGGAAAAAAATGGGAGACAGGTTTACATCCTGCCTCCCGACAAACGCTAAAAGTAAAATGAGGTACTCACGATTCCGTACCAGTCTTCACGGACCAATTCATTGCTGCCGTTTCTGAATACCGCATCTTTATTGACCCCATATTTTCCTTCCAATCTGAATGTAACCAACTCTGACGGCAGGAATTCCCAAGTAAGTGTAACCGCGTTCGATTGCCAGCCATTCGGTGTACCGGTGCGCAGCTCAGGGATTAGGCTTTTGGGATCATAGATATATTCATACCGTCCCGCAACGCCAAAATGGTCGTTGATCCCATATCGGAGCGAGAAAGCCGGAGCGACAACCTTATGCCAACCTCCTTTGATGTCGGCATCCGGCCGGCGCTCGACCATCACATCAAGCACAGGAAGTATCAACCAACGCTCCGAAAGCCACACCCGATAATAAATGTTCTGGTAATGCCTAAAAAGCGACTTGGGTGCGGAGAGCGGCTGCTCATCGCCGAAGTACATGTTCCAGTTGCCGACGATCTTCCCGGGCTTGTTGAGGCTCCAACTCAGGGCAAAGGCTTTGGTTGTATTTGTTTCCCTGATAACCTGCCAACCGTTCAGAACCATGGCTGTGAATGTATTGAATTCGTTTGGCTTGTAATGTAGCCTGACACCTGCCTCATAGTCTGGCGTAAAATCCGCAATGTAGGCCCTTGTGGCGTGTAGGTTTTCCTTGTTGAGGACGATCTCTGCCCCAAAGTATGAGGGAAAAACACCGATCTCCAAGGCCCACTTTGGATTCAAGTGATAGTACAGTGCAAGTTCCCGAATGATCCGGGTGGAGGGAGTTTCCTCCAAGTAAAGCGCATCGACAATGTGTCCCGTGTGAAACGCGAGTCTAAACCTCAACTTATTCTCAATCTCGTACTGCGCCTGGACAAATGCGTATGAGACTGAAAATTGATTGGCATAAAGCGGAAAACTGGTGAAATCACGCCTGCCGAATGTCGTTACCGTGTCACCAAAAATCGGATCGAAATAGGTATGTGTACGTTGTGGGCCGACGACATATCCAAAATCCCCATACAGGTCAAAGGATAGCACACCTTTGCCTGCCTGAAAGTCAAGAAAATTATCGAGCGATTTGGGATTGTTTGTTGTAGAGTCTTTGGAATTCAATGTGTACGCATAGGCCGAGGGCAGACATGAAAGCATGCCTGCAACCGCCGCCAAAAACAGATTTTTCATTTGGAAGGGATTGTATTGAAACTAAGGAAAGCAACAAATGCTACTTCGACAGGTAAGCGAAATAGACATTGAAACAGCAAAAAATCATCCTATAGAATCAATACACGATTTTTGAGATAAATACGCTCAGGGTAAAAAGAATTGTATTTGAGCCAAAGGTTCCGGTAGAGAGCTTCGAGCGAAGAAAATAAAAAGTAAAAACTCGGTAGAGAAACAAACTCCCATGCGACATAATCAGAGAGGACCTTCACCCTACTCCGCTCACCCGATTGCAAGCCCGCGAATGTCGCCGGGGCCATCAAGTCGCTCTGGTGCGATAACTTGGCTTCAAATTGAACAGAATCGCCTACGCCGGCATCAGCAATCACCGCCTGATTCCCCCAAGACTGGGAAAATCCGAAGAGTACCGCAAATAGGAAAGCCGAAAGCTCCGCCAAAATTCGTTGACGCATTCTTGAATTTTTTTGCAATTCTACGCAAAAAGGAAATCAGTGTAAGGTGGGAAGGCAATTTTTCCTATCCAATCTCCTCGGATCGGCATTTTAGTGAGATCAGCTGAATCGTCGCCCTTTTCTAAGCCAGCCTTACATTTCGTCAAGATTTCTGATCAATGAATATCTTCCCAATGATTTTTTTCCCAAATTCAATGCACAATACCCGCCCAAAAGCAGGTTTTTTAAACCAAATCCTTTTTGTTTTAAAATCATGGTGCTTTAGCCGGGCAAAAAGCGCCTTCGTCAATTCAAATGAAAAAGATAACGCACAAATGCCTGGCTTTTCTTGGACTTATTCTTGGATACGGCCATCTCATAGCCCAAGTCACCAATACGGGCCTGATGGATATGACCCCAGGAGAGAAAATTGGAAACCTGAGAATCGGGGCGTACATCGATGCCTATTACGGCTATGATTTTGGAAGCCCGGAAGATGGTAATATCCCCTATTTTGCATCGATGAACAGGCACAACGAAGCTACGATCAACTTGGCATTCGTGGATGTGAGGTACCAGTCCGAACGGATCCGAGGACGTTTTGTACCGGGTTTCGGAACGTTCATCAACGCCAACAACCAATCAGAACCCGGCTCCCTCAAAAATATCCTTGAGGGATCTGTGGGATTTAGGCCATTTGCAAAAAAAGACATTTGGATTGATTTCGGGGTGTTGGGATCGCCCTACACCAACGAAAGCGCGGTGAGCCGCGACCATTTGATGTACACCCGGAGTTTTGCGCCCGAATATGTCCCCTACTATTTGGCAGGGGGAAAGGTGACCCTTCCCCTCAGCGGCAAGCTGACAGCCTACCTCTATCTTCTTAACGGTTGGCAGCAGATCCAAGACCAGAATGAGGGGAAATCGCTGGGAACCCAACTGGAATTCCGCCCCAATGGCAAAAACCTTTTCAACTGGAATACCTACATCGGGGACGAGCGCTCTGAGCTGAACCCTGACAACAGGATAAGGTATTTCACGGATATTTATTGGATCTATAATGACGGCAAAAAATGGAGCTTCACGAGCAGCGCCTATATCGGTCTACAGGAAACGGTCCAAAACAGACCAACATCGGAGGGCATTTGGTGGCAAGGAAACTTCATCGCCCGGTATACTTTCACCGAATTGCTGTCGGTCTCGGGTCGGGTAGAGTACTTTTGGGACCCCAGTCGGATCCAAATTGTACCCGTAACCCCTGCCGAAAAATTCCGGACATTCAGCAGCGGCCTCGCCCTGAATGTCAGCCCGGCTACCAATTTGATGTTCAGGTTTGAGGGCAGGTATTTTCTATCCCAAGACGCAGTCTTTTTTGATGCCCAACAGAACCCCACGGATTCCAAGCTTTGGATGATTTCAAACGTCACCTTTTCCTTTTGAAGTCCTAATTGACAAAAAGGGCTACGGAATCTGGATTCGAAAATCATAATCATTCGATTCGCTGATAAATGCAAAAATTTTGATTCTTAAAATAAAAAAATTTTTTTTTCTTTTAAAACCTTTGCTAAGTTTACCAAAAAAAATCAACAAGCGTTCCCATGGAATTCAATCAATTTTTCTCATTAAAAGGCAAGGTTGCCATCGTCACCGGTGGCGGCAATGGCATTGGAAAAGCATGTGCATTGATCCTTGCGCAAGCTGGCGCATCGGTGGCTGTCAGCGATCTCAAACTCGCAGATGCACAGGCAGTAGCGGATGAAATCGCCGCTTCGGGAATTAAGGCCATTGCGGTCGAATGTAACGTCACGGAAGATAGCCATTTGGTGAATTTGGTCGACAGGACAGTCAAGGAGCTCGGGGGAGTCCATATCCTAGTCAACAATGCCGGTGGCGGCGGCGGTGGCCGTGAAAATCCCCGCAACATTACAGTGGATGACTTCGCTTGGCGCTTCAAGCTCAACGTCTATTCGGCATGGCGCCTTTCCCAAATCTGTGCGCCGCACATGAAGGATGGGAAATATGGATCCATCATCAATATCACATCTATGGCCAGCATCAATAAAAGCCCCAATATGAGCGCGTACGCATCCTCAAAAGCTGCGATGAACCACATGACCGCCAACCTTGCCATGGATTACGGTATCGACGGCATCAGAGTCAATGCAGTTGGCCCGGGCGCTACCAAAACAGCTGCGCTTGCCTCCGTTTTGACTCCCGAAATCGAGGCAAAAATGCTCACCCATACCCCCATCAAGCGACTTGGAGAAGTGGAAGACATCGCGGGTGCCGTCCTGTATTTCGCCGCACCAGTTTCAGAATGGGTCAGCGGGCAGGTCATTTTCGTCAATGGCGGCGGTATTCAAACCTTGGACTAAACTCAATCTATAAAACTTACCATCATGTCAGCTATCGAAAAATTGTTCTCCTTTGAGGGAAAGGTAATCATCATCACAGGCGCGGCTGGAGCGATAGGTAGTGCCGCAGGACATCTCTTCGCATCCTTGGGAGCAAACGTCGTCATTTCCGATCTCAATGAAGAGGGAGCAAAACAAGTCGCCGCAGCCATTGAAAAGGAATCCGGCAAAAAAACGCTTGGAATCAAAACCGACGCCACAAACGAGGCAGACCTTGAAAAACTCGTGAAGGCAACCTTGGACACCTTCGGCAAAATCTCAGGATTGATCAACAACGTCGGCTGGGGAGCCAATACACCGATTTGGGGCTCCGATACCGACAAAATGGTCAAATCCTACCTGCTCAACACGGTAGGTGCCTATAACCTCACCAAGCTTTGCATGCCACACTTGGAAAAAGAACCAAATGCCTCCGTGGTTTTCTCAGGTTCTATGGTTGGGGTGACTCCCTCGCCAGAGTTTATTGAATACAGCACAGCCAAGGCTGGTTTGATGAATATGGTCAGGAGCATGGCCGTCGTCTCAGGTCCAAAAGTCCGTTTCAACACGGTACTCATTGGTTCTGTAGATAACGGAGACAGTACGCTCGCCGCTGGCTATACCCCCGAAATGCTCAAAGCACTTTCAGATATGTTTGTGATGAAGCGCAGGGGAGCGCCTATTGAAATCGCCTATGGGATGATGTTTTTGATGAGTGATGCCGCACAATGGATCACGGGAATCGATCTGCGGATTGACGGCGGTGGAACTTATAAGAGTAAGATGCCAACCAAAAAAGACTAAACAATCGAAACCGGTGGGAATGCTTGTGCATTCCCACAGTTTTTTGCTATTCGCTTATGAGAAACATTTACTGGATTTTTCTCCTATTGGTACTGCTGTTCTCAAAACGCCATGAAGGCGTAGCTCAAGTCAGTCAGATTTTTGGCGTAGAAGTGGTCCCCAATACGGTCGAGGGCTCTCCAATACGATCTGTGGTGATTTTGTTGGAAAAGGAGGGCAAGCAATACCTTGCTGACTCGGCGGAATTGCAGGCCCTCTATGACAATTTCAAACTGCAACCGGGAGGCGTCTTTAGGGAAATGACGGCCGATTTAGCGGTCAGCGCCTTTCTCCGCCAGCCCCAAATCAAGTCAGCCAGTTACAAAGTCTACACACCCGAAATCTCCGGACCCGTCGTACTTGTCATTTCTGCTGTGTTTCTCGGTCCCGGCGAGATAAAGGAAACCCTCCCGTCCAAAAAAGAAACGCGGTTTCCGGTCCTTTTGGAAACAGACCGAAGCAAGCTTGCATTGATCCTCAACGGCGCTTTTGGTTTTTATCATGACCAAAATGCCTTCTTTTCCAAAGGCCCTGAATTTACCCAAGGAAATCCAGTCGCTGACAATGCCGCCGTACGGGGCCCAAGGTTTTGGGGAGAAACGTTTTTGGAGCCGGGTATCGGAGGCATCACCCAAATAGGAAAATCCAAAATATATCCATACGGAGCTGCCTCTTTCCTGATTTCGGCGAGAAACACCACCGATATTTATTCTGAAGGTACGGCAATCTACGGCGCGTTTGAACGTCTTTATGCAGGCGTTTTAATCCCACAGCTCGGAAAAAACAGGAATCTTTCAATTGACCTCTCCGCGGGTCGGCAATTTTTCCAACTCAATGACGGCTTTCTTTTCTCGCGCTTTTCGGGCTCTGCCAATGCGGGTGAAAGGGGAAGCCTGTACTTGAATTCCCGGACGGCCTACCAAATGACCGCTTGGGGAAAGGTCCATTGGAAAAAGTTCAACTTCTCTGCCTTTTTTCTGGAACCGCAGGAATTGTTTAAAGATAGGCAAACCAACACGCGCTTTCTCGGAGGAGGTGTTCTATTCAACGACAATAAACACCTCGACCTCGGACTGCACCACATTTCCATTCAGTCCTCCAAGTCCTCGTATGCGACACCAAACGGAAGAATCCCCTTGGAGGGCCTACAAACCCTCAATCCAAAGGTGTGGATCAACAATATCGCGGGCAAAGGGATATTCATTAAATCAGAATTCGCTTACCAATGGCATTCCAACGCTGAAATGGTCTCCAATGCCTGGTATCTCGGGGGCGGTTTGCTCAAAAAAGCCTGGAAGTTCAGCCCTTCTTTCTATTACAGATATGCGTTCATGAAGGGAGATGACCCAAGTACCTCAAGGTTTGAAAGATTCGACGCACTTCAAACCGGTGGCCTCGGCAACTGGGTACAGGGGATCAATTTCCGGAAGATCATAGGCGACGGCAACCTGATAACCCACCGGGTCGAGGTCAAAGGATACCTGAAAAAGAACATGGACCTGAGTTTCGACTACTTTTTTCTCAAGGCGGATTCGTTCAGCAATCTTGGCTCACTCGCTCCGATCGCGAACCTGACCGAAAAAAATTACGGCCATGAATTCACCACGACCTACCGCTACTTCCTGAAGGGAAACTTCCTATTCCTAGGCCTGTTTTCCTGGGCAAACCCCGGCCCTGCCATCAAGAGCAGTTTTGAATCCGAGGTCTACGATTGGCTGAGCTTCCAGGCATCCTTCTTCATGTTTTACTAATCTCAACTAAAATAGATCCCATGACACTCAACGAAATCAAAAAAGGAGCCGCCATCAACGGCGTCGTCAATGCAGTCATCAACGGCATCATCAACTGGTTTACCTTGGACAAACGCCATCCTTCGATACTCTTGACCCAAGATCAAATTTCTTCCACTGCCCATACCGTTTTTTCAGGCGCTGTGCCCTTGGCCATTTCCTTGGCATTCATCCTGACATCCATCGCGTTTTTCCAAACGAAAGTCGAAAACAAGCCGTCCTACTTCCCTACATTCTTTGTAAAGGCACTGAAGCACAGTGTGTATGCATTCGGACTGGTCGTCATTTTTGCGATTTTGCTCCAGCGAATTGCGGGTGAGGTGGAAGTCAGTCTGCCCCTCGCTGCGATCATCGCGGGGATAATTGCCGGAATTGTCGCTGCGATCGTTGACTTCGAGACCAAGAAATCGCTTTTCGAAAACAAGAAATAATCCAGTCTCTCCCAAGTATTGGCATCACAGAAAAGGGAGTCTTCTCAATCTTTCCGAAAAATATGAACATGCTGATGAGGACATTGTGGCTCTGCCTGCTGGTATGCGCAGCACATCCCCTATTTTCCCAACAATCAAAATCCGAGTCTGCCGGGGTGCCTATCACCAAAGGTACCTGGTTCAGTAGCTTGAGTCTCTCTGCCTCCCAAAAACGGGCTGAAAACGACCGACAGCTATTCGCTACCTATCTCAATGATGGCCGTCGCTCATTCTCAATTAGGCTAGATCCCGGCTATGCCATCAAGGACAACTTGGGTATCGGGCTTGGCCTGCTGTATGGAAGCACCAAAGACATCAGCACCCAACAAGCAAGCGATGGCACCATCTCTGACGTCAGGCTTGCCGAGCGACAAATGGCCTTCCGTCCCTACATTAAGAATTTTATTCCTTTGGGGACAAGCAATAGGTTCTACATCATCGTCCCTACCGAAATCCAAATCGGATATGGCAGTCAGGTAAAAGAAGTCACCACAAACCAAATCCTCACGCGCACATTTTCCAGTTCGGTCTATTATGGACTGGAAATGCGCCCAGGGATGCTGGTATTTGTGCAGCGCAACTTCGGCTTTGAGGTCAATGTCGGTGCCTTTGGACTCAGCAACTCCGCCACACGGGGAACCGCCACCAACCTGCCCGACTCCAAAGTGGTCTCCAATGACCTCAGCTTGAAGATCAACCTGTTTGAATTGTCCCTCGGATTCTCAGTATATCTATGAAAACGACCAAACAACTCTTTTCCTTTGGACTTGTCCTTGGCATGATGCTGCTGACGTTTTCCTGCTTGGACGAACATCATTTTGGCAAGTCCTCTTTGAATCAAATCCTGTACTTTACGGTACCTGGACAAGTTGGCAATACCCAAATCCAAAACGACAGCCTACAAATCAGAATTACTGTGGGCGCTAAGGTGGATGTTTCGAGGTTGTTTGCGGACTCGATCAGCCTCAGTTCCTATGCCAGCATCGCCCCTGGCAAAGGGGATTTGGTGGATTTCAGACAACCGGTGTTTTACCAAGTCACCGCCGAAGACGGTTCGATGGCCAACTACCGCGTCATCATCCAAAAAGAAACGGAAACACCCCAACTCGAAAACTCAGGGTTTGACGATTGGCATACCCCAACAGGTAAAAACTACCTCGAGCCCGGAAAGGACGTAAATACCATTTGGGCATCGGGCAATGCCGGGGTTGTGACCCTTGGTGCCGCGAATGTCGAAAAAACGGAAATTAATACAGGCGATTTTGGGGCAAAGCTTACCACCCGTGATTTGGGTCCTTTGGCTCAATTACTCAAACAAGGCATGGCAGCAGGATCGATGTTTACCGGCGATTTTGTCTTGGACATTGCCAATCCTTTGAACTCCGCCAAGTTTGGAACCCCATTCACCGCCCGCCCAAAAAGCTTTACGATCAGCTATACGTATTCCCCGGGAGCGGTTTACAAAAACGGATCGGGGCAGGTTTTGCCCAAAAAAGACCAAGCAGACATCTACCTTTTGCTTGAAAACAGGGAAGGAAACATCGTCCGCCGCGTCGCTACCGCATGGTTTAGAAGCGGAGATACCGTCAGCGAACCCAAGGAAATCACGATCCCTTTGACTTATGGCACACTGCCTTCCGGTTCCCCTGCCCACTGGCTCCCGGCCAATGGGCTATTCGCAGATGCCAATGTTGAGGTAACTCACCTCAGTTTTGTTTTAGCATCCAGCGCAGAGGGGGCAAACTTTGAAGGTGGTGTCAACAGCACCCTGATTGTCAACAACCTGCGTTTGAATTATTGAGGATGATTCCATGGTTTGTACCTGATTAGCAGTAAAAAAAGCGTTCCTTCTGGATTTCCATGATTTTCAAAAAACCCATCAAAGACTTCATTGTCACATTCTGGACCGGCCTATCTTTCCTGTTGCCATTTGCAGCCATCGGATACATATTTTGGAAAATCATCGAATTCATACTGTCCAGCATGCTGCCCGCACTGGAGGAAATGGGCAAAAACATCGGCGTCGAGGAATACCCAAAAGGGTCTGGACTGTCCGTCATCATCCTCTTTGTTTTCCTGATTGGTTTTTTGTTGAGGCGACGGGCCTTCCGCAGGTACCTCGTCAATTTTGAATCCAAGCTGTTGTTCTATGTGCCTGGATTCAAGTTTTACAAGGCATTGGTGAATCTGGGAGAAGACTCCGAGGATAAGGTCCTCAAGCCCTGTTTGCTAAAGGACGAAGGAATCAGAAAGGTTTGTTTCTTGGTGGAAAGCAACGAAGAATGGGCTACTTTGATGATTCCGGAAGCCCCATCCTTTACGACAGGCGAGATCGTCATCGTGCCACTTCAAAAAATCACGATGCTGCACATGTCCAATTTTGAGGTGACGGGGATGATTCGCAACTATGGGGAAGGGATCCTGAGAAAAATAGAACGGTGATCAGCAAGCTTACTTGTATTCGATCGAATCGAATTGCATCCTACCCTTTTCTGTCAGGTAATCTTCAAACGCTCTGAAAATGCCCTTCAGGTAGATGGGTTTTATCGATTTGAAGCTCTTCTTTGCGTCATACAAAGAATAGGAGATCATCCAAGTAGTGAACAGATTTACATACTGAAACCTAAAAACAGCAAACTCCTCCGGTTTTAGGATACTTTCATTTAACAGGCCTAAACTCACCAAGGTGTTGGCTAACCGTTCCAAGCGCGCCTGACGGTTGAGCCAGGTTTTGAGCAATTGCTCCAACATCACGGATTGGGATTGATGCATCACGGAGAAAAAAAGGATCACCGAGCGATGCTTATACTGCACGTCCATTACCTTTGAAAACAGCGCCGCCAATTTCCCAAAGGTAAGGTCAGGCCCATACTGATGTGCGGCAGTCACCTCAGCCATCTCGGCCTCATATTGTTCGGAGAGACCCACAAACAAATGCTCTTTGGTAGGGAAATGGTTGGTGATGCGTCCGGACGTCATCCCTATTTTCCGCGAAAACTCATTGATCGTCAAAAAAATCCCTTCCTCATTGAACACCTCCCTCGCCTTATCCAAGATCAATTCACGGGTTTTGATGCCTTTGGTGAGTTTTTTTTCCATTTATAGTGATACAGCGGATTAATGGGCAAATTAATTACAAATTCGCAACCGAAAACCAAAATATCAACAAAATCACCTCGGTCGTATCAAGTAAAATCGGATAGTTAAGTATTGATTTCGCCTATCCTCCTCCCCATCTGTGTGAAATTTGGCGTAGGCGCAAGCTGTATCCCAATGGCTAACGTGGTTGGTTTTGAAAGAAGGGCTGAATCTCAAATATTATCCAATCCACTACCTAAAGTCTATACTTAGCCGAGGGAGGAGAGCAAAGGTTTTTTCGTTTTTTTAAGTATCTCCCTCAAGCAAAATAAACTCCAATTGGCAAGGGAAAACTTTTCTGTTTCCCAAAAAGCTTCTCCAAAATAGGTGTGCTGTGATTGGTTATTTTCAGGGGAAAATTCCCAACTTAAGGGCAATCTGCCCGGAAAATCCCGAAATGTCTGCGCTTTCAATACTTCGATAGGCAAAATCGCCCGCAAACCTGTAACCCGCCCCGGCGAGCAAGCGGATATTTTTCGTGAGATTCAGCTCCAACAGCGCGGATGGTTCCACCAGCAGGAAATTGGCCTCTCCAAATTGGGTGGAGGATGCGCCCTCCCTGTCCAACTCCAACTCTGCGCCTCCTATCAAGAGCGGGAAAGTGAAGTGGACCTTTTTGTGCGCCCGCAAAGTGTACTCTACATACCCCCCAACCCATCTAAAATCCATGTAAGTGTTAGGCTCGGTTTCAGATTCAGGCACAAAATCATTCAAGGACAAGTTATAAAATCCACCGATACCGATCTTGTCGCTGAACACCGCACCGGCACGACTCATCCCGACCAATACACTGGAACCATCAAAGGAAGCGCCGGCAACTCCTGCTGTGACGGCAAATCCGACATTTTTGAAGGAATTTTGACCGAGTAGGGTCTCACGTGGTTGTGACTCCTGAGCGGAGAGAATGCCTGTCGATAGCAGCACGATCAAAATCAATATCCGTAGTTTCATCCAGCTTTAGTTTGGTAAAGGCCTTTGTTCAAAGTTTGATACACTTTATGGCACAATCACGGAAAGGAATCGTACAGGTTCGGGTTTTATAAAGAAATCTTTAATTAAAAAAGATTATACATTTATTCACTTTTATTTATTGCTGAAACGGATCAACAACAAGGGTCCGACTCCACAAAACAGCAGCAGCAAGTCAATTCTCACCATTTAGGGCGCGGACGGTAACCTCGTTAAGGAGAAAAGCATCCGAAAAGAAAAAACCAAGGTCATGAAGCCGAAGGTGTCGAGTCGGTTTTGATTTCGCCTCCGTTCCTCCTAAATTTAGGTATACAGACGAGTTCGAACATTTTTTCCATATGCCACACTAACCAAACTTTGCGACCATGAAGACACCTCAAATTCTCCTGGTTTTGACAGTCATCTTTCAACTGTTTCTTATCCAAAAAGTAAGCTCCCAATCCGAAGCGGACCGTTATCCGCAGCGCTTTAGGTACCGATACACGCCGCCGGGGGCATTTCAGGATACAACCAAAACGGCGGGCTTTGACCCATCGCTCTACCATCCCTTTTTTATCAAAAGCAAAGACGGACAATATACCCTCCACATCTCGGCCTACGCCCAACTGCGGTACAATTTGGCCTTGCTTCACAATGCGCCGGACAACGTCAACAGTACTGCTACAGGCTATAATCTTGGACGCTTCAGGACATTTTTGGAAGGAAACTTGACCGATAGGTTTTACTACCACCTGCGTACCAATGTCAACCCATCGGGAAAATTTGAGTTGATTGCGGCCTATATCCAATACAATCTGAACGACAAAAACTGGTTCCGCTTTGGGCGGCAGTTTATGGCACTCAGCTTGGAGGATTGGATGTATCCCCTGGATTTGGCGGCGATAGAATTCAGCGCAATGGATTTTGAGTTTGCCATCTGGAGTTCATTTGGCCTACAATGGCGGCATATCTTCAGCGAAAAATTCAGAAGTTACATGTCAGTCGGCAATGGTTCGTATGGTGGCAGACAGGAATTTCCGGCACCGGCGGCTTCTGACGTGGCCCTGATTGCAAGGGGAGAATGGAATATCCTGGGTGGGTCTTGGGGTAGATGGGATGATATGGTCGGTCGCAAAAACAAATTCGATTACGGCATGCTCTTGGGATTCTCGGTCGGAAACCAAACCCGGTTTGACAAGGAAGTCATCCAAACCGAACCAAACGGAGGAACCCAGGTAAACATTGACTTCAGCACACAAGGGCAAAGAATACACTTTTTCAGTGCCTACAATAGGACTTGGACACGCTTCGAACCGGGAGTTGGGGAGGAGTATTATCGGGAAGGCTTCTACTCGACCTTGGGATATTGGCTGGACAACCAACTGTTTACCTATGCGCGGTTTGATTTTGTGGGTAAGGGAAACCAGCCCTCAGCGACACCGCTAAAGAACTATGCCGCGCCCGGGGCTGGCATCAGCTACTATCCTTTCTTCTTCAACAACAAGGTGCGCTTCACGCTCGAGTTCAACCACCTGACCAATCCGATCGATCAAACGACGGTATCACCGGATGGACAATTGGGATTTGTTCCGAGCAATTATGGCGCGCAATCGTCGATTCGCTTTCAGGCCCAATTTGGTTTCTAGATTCACGGAGAATTCGAATCGGAAAACCTACTTTTTACCTGTTTTGGGAACGGTGTAGAATGGATTGGCCCCGAGTTCGGCCACGATGTACTTGATGGCCTGTTGTGCGCGTACCGAGTTGCCGGCGACGTCCAAGCGCGGGGAAATCACTGCAATGCCAAATTGTCCCGGGAAAAAGGCAATGATACCTCCGCCCACGCCGCTTTTGCCTGGCAGGCCAATATTGTAGATCCATTGCCCCGAATCATCATACAAACCGGCAGTGGCCATGACGGGAGTGATATGGGCGACCGTTTGGTAAGAAACAACCTTCCTGCTCGTGATGGGATTGGTGCCGCCGTTGGCCAAAGTCGCCGCCATTACGGCAAGATCCTTCACGTTGACCGAGACGGCGCATTGCTTGGTGTACAGGTCTGTGGTCTGGATCGGATCCCAATACATCCTGCCGTAAGCGTTGAGAAGCATGGCAATCGCCTGGTTGCGCTGATTTGTTGCCGCTTCGCTCTCGTAGACCACCTGGTTGATATCCAATGTCCGGGCGGCAAAATCGTCATAAGTTCTCTTGATAAGGCTCCATTTTTCATCATAGGTATTGCCCCTGACCAAGCTCGTGGTCGCGATAGCACCTGGATTGACGAAGGAGTTGATCTTCTGGCCCTTGTGCATTTCGATGGCGATGATCGAGTTGAACACCATACCGGTGGCATCCACACCAACCTTGTCCTGAATGATTTGCGGCCCAAAATCCTCGATCACCCTTGCCATGGTAAATACCTTGGAAATCGACTGGATGGAAACCTCGGTATTGACATCGCCCGCCGTGAGGATTTTACCATCTACGGTCACGATAGCAAGTCCAAACAACTCCGGATCGACTTCTGCCAAGACCGGGATATAGTCGGCGTTGGCGCCTTCCTTGAGGTCTTTGAACTTGTTGTAGGCGTTGTTCAGGGCCTTTTGGAATTCCTGCTCGGTCCAAGATCTTCTCTGTGCAAATCCTTGGCTTACGGAAAAAAGCAAAACCAGGACGATGAATGTCCATTTCGGCAAATTGATGGGATTTTGTGGTCTTTTCATGGCGAGTTGTAGGTTATGAAAGTGAAAAATCAGTCTGAAAATTGTTAATGCCGCTGCAAGGCTAAGCTGGCTATGATTTGCTAAATCTACAAAAAAACGAGAGGTGGAAAAAGCAGTATAAACCCCATTTCAGCGGCTAGACGAAAACCCACCGTAGGGATAGGAAAGATGGAAAAAAAAATTTGCCTGCTAACTCGATACAACTTTGTGGTTCAAGCAAACGATAAAGAATGTTTTTCAGTGTATGGGGTATCAATTACCAAGCGAATCGATCTCATACCCATACCTTACTCGGTTTCATTTTAGGGAGAATATCAGGTTTCCATGCGCACAAAGCGCATAAAACGCACAAAGCGCATCAAACGAACCGAAAGGCGGAGGTAGGGCGGAAGTAGTAGGGATAGCGATTGGGACATGGTAGGAACACTGTCAAACCACTGTCGGACCACTGTGCCTACATCATGGGAACATCGTGGGCTGGACAAGCAATAGCAATCGAGTCGGAGGCGGATTTTTTCTTTCAAGGTGGTGCTCTTTTCGGTCAGATGGATGCCTACTGGGATGCTTGATTTTCTCGTTTTTCATAGTTTCTAGCTGAAGAACGGCGCAAAAAACGCAGAATGCGCAGGATACGCACAAAACGCACAGCGGTCTGGGATGTGGTTGGGTTGGACATACGATCGGTGTTAACTTTCTGTGGAAACATCAACTAGACACCTATGGCAAAGCAAGCAACGATGATGAAACTGACAGGTAGTATCGGGAATATCACCTTCTACCAACACAAGAACGGTAACTTCTATGCACGTGAAAAACCCCGTGTTCAAAAGGAAAGATTTCTGCATGCACCGGAATTTGAGGCATCGCGAAAGGCCTCTGCCGAGTTCGGTCAGGCGTCGCGCATCAGCGGGATTGTCAGAAAGGCCCTGCAGCCTGTACTGGACGGCGTAGAGGGTTTTGGGCATTCCAAGCTTACGGCGCTGTTTCGGGAGGTCATTTTATCCGATGGAGTGAATGAACATGGTCAGCGGGATTTTTCCAAAGGGGATCATGGCCTTTATCGAGGTCGTGAACTCGGGAAACAAGCACTGATGCACCAAATGGGCGGCCTGCCGCTGTTTTCCTCCGAAGGGGAAGGCAGGTTCGTCCATTTTGAGTTTGGGCACCTGCACAGGGAACTGCGAATCCCTAGGCCCATTGGTGCAAACTTGTACGGGGTACAGGTGCATGGCATAGAGATTCTGGACAACGGTAATGGTGGTTCAAGGACGGAAAGCCTTGCACTGCCCACTATGGACCTTGGTACTGCCCCGGCCGTATTTGGCATCCAAACCCTGGATTTCGGCAGTGCTGTACCCGAGAACACTGTCCGGATCGCAGCTGTAAGCCTACGCTTCCTTTATTCTGCTGCTGAGATCACAATTCCATACAAAGAGGTAGGTGGGGTTTGTCTTCTTGGGAGGATCCTGTAGCACATAAAAGTCCCCGTAGATTGGGATACACTCCTCAATCCACGGGGATTTGGGTTTTGGCGGCGCTAAGATCATTTGCATTCTTGATTGCGCAAATCGAGTGCAGCACTTTGCCTTGCCTACATTACATGAACGTTTCTTTCTCTCGCTCCGCGAACTCGGAAAAAGTGATGGGCACCTGGCCGGTGATTTGGGCTACCCAATCCGACAACATTGGTGGCTTGGAAAATCTCGGCAGGTAATGCAGCATGATCATAACCAATGCCAGCATTGTGGGTGTCCCCTCTCGGATTTTATGCCAAAGAAACCGAACAGGGTTGGGAGATTCGAATTTGATCGTCTTGCCTATGGTTTCCGATAGCTGTCCTGCCATTTCCCCGAAGGTCATGAGTTCCCCGTTTGTGAGGTCATAGGATTTGTTGATATGGTTTTTGGGCTTTGCCAAAACCTCTGCAGCTACCCTACCGACATCGCAAAGGTCTATCAGTGAAAACTTCGCATCACCGGCGGGAAGGTAAATCCGGCGTCGGGTTCTGATATCCGCGAGCAGCGTGGTGGTGAAGTTTTGCATGAAGTATGCCGGACGAAGGAAGGTGTAGGCGATTCCCGAGGCTTCGAGTAGCTTTTCGATCTTGTGGTGGGGGATCATCGTACTGGTATCCGCACCCTGCACAGACAGGAAAGCGATATGTCTGACCCCAAGGTGCCGTGCCTGTTCGATAAAGGGTCCGAAAATACCCTTGGCGTCGGATAACCGGGGTGGGCGCAGCAGAAAAACGACTTCGATTCCCGCGAGTGCGGGCTCGAAGGTGTCCGGTTCCAGAAAGTCAAAGGCTACCTTTTTGACCGGCATACCCGAAAAAAGACCTGCATCCGCCTGTGGGTGACGAAGTCCCACAAAGACCTGTAGATCGGGATCGTTTTTCCCGACCAAAGCCTTGACCGTTTCCCTGCCTACATTGCCCGAGGCACCTGTGATCAATATATTCATTCCAATACCATTGTGTTAATAGCTTATGAAGGGCATTTGTCCATCATAGGACTTGTCCTTGCAGAGTTTGAGGATGAAATCCGCAAGATCTGCCCGCCCGAGGTTCATGCCACCATTGACGCCGACCCAACCGATACGGTAGCGGTTCCGCGCAGGTTCGGAAGTCAGTCTTGGCCCCCGGACAATCACCCAAGAAAGCCCGCTTTGGCGAAGGACATCGGCATGGGCAATGGCATCCTCCAACAGCCCTGGCGCAAAGGTACGCATCGCCAAACGGATAAATCGGTCCATCAGGCCAGGCTTGTCCTGTTCGGGATAGGGAAGCCCGCCTCCCGATAGTGAAATGATACGTGGAACGTCCTGCCTTTGCATGGCCGAGACGATGTTTTTGGTACCATTGGTCTGTAGCAAGGGCGGGGAATCCTTCACGCGACCAAAAAGACTCACGACGATTTCTGTCCCCGTAATGGCCTTTTCTACAGCCTTTGGGTCGAGGACGTCCCCCTTGACCAAGGTCAACATGGGGTGTTGGATGGTGTTTTTTTCAGGGCTCCTCACGAGTGCCCTGACTTCGTGGCCGTTTTGCAGTGCCATTTTTAGAAACTCGCTTCCCGTCCTGCCGGTAGCGCCGAAAAGTGCAATTTTCATGGATATCTGTTTTTTTTTCAAGTTTACGGGGATCCGGGGAAAAGAATCTCCGAATGAATACCTACCTTTTGGTAAGTATGTCGAGCCAAGCCCAAAACCTTTTCCCGAAATGCCCTATCCGCACCACAATGGAACTCCTTGGGGGCAAATGGAAGCTTTTGGTCATCTCCAAGCTGGCGGGCCGTCCGCTCCGTTATTCCGAGTTGCGGCAGGCGGTGCCGGAGATTTCCGAAAAAATGCTCGCCCAGGTACTCCGTGAATTGGCGGTGGATGGGCTGATCGCAAGGCAACAGGGCGTCGAGAATCATGCACAGTCTAGCTACCTGCTGACTGAAAAAGGCCTCACGGCACTCCCCTTGATCGAAAAAATGGTCGAGTTTGCGAGAGGGTATACCGAATTGGATCGCTGAGTTTTGGTGACTGGTTTCGAGAGGTCGGAAACCACGCGTTTTCATTTCCGAAAAAGGATTGCGAATTAATGAATGATTGATCCGAATGTGGCGGGTTGATTGAATACCCCGCTTTAACTCCGTTTGGAATGGCACATCAGGAACATCGGGGCACCCTTCATTGAAGTCTTTTCCAAAACACGATCTTGTCGTCACCTTCGCGGTAAAAGTCACGTATCACTGCTTCACGGGTATAACCATATTGATCGTAAAACTCTCTGGTCATTTCGAACTCCGGTAAACCGGAAGTCTCGACAAGCAGAATGCGATTCCCTTGGGATCTAAGTAAATTTTCAATATGCCCCATCATCTTTTTTCCGAGGCCTTTGCCTTGGAAATCTTTATGCACTGCAATGAGATAAAGGTTGTATGTGCCTTCAGTCAGGCGCTCGGGAGCGCAATAGGCAACGGCAATCGGGGTACCGTGTTCAAGTTTGGTAAGCCAAATATCCTGGGTATCCGGATTTGAAAAGTAATCTTCTACCATGCCATCAAGGAGGTCCGCGGGAAAAAGCCCAGTTGTATCTATTACTATCTTCAAGTCTGGAAGATCTGCTTTATTTATTGTTCGAATGAAGTCCGACATTTTTTCTATCTGTTTGCGAAAATCCCCCCAAAACTATTGATTGCGGGTGCCGGATACTTGTACGAATCTGCTGTTGTAAGCCTTAGACGGTTTGACACCCAACATGCTTCTGAAGCTTCTACTGAAATGCGGCTGGTCATAAAAACCACTGGTCAACAACGCTGTGAAAAGGTCATCATGGTCATTTAGAAACCGCCTTATCGTTGCCTTTAATTTTGCCCAGATAAGGTATCTTTTCAAGGATATTCCAGTGTTTGACTTGAACAGGTGGGAAAGCCTACTCTCGGATAGGTTGCTGATAGCGCACAAGGTTTGCAACATCTGGCCATATTCCAGGTCATGGGTGTTTAGGAAATCGATCGTATTCCGAACACGTTCATCATATTCAGGTGCCGCATGCCCATTTTGAATTGAATGAACCAAGCTGTTGATGACATTGCTACTCCTTTTGTAATCGGTCGGGTCAAAGAAATATCCTTTGTGAAGATCAATGCTAGCCTGGGACAAACAGGAAACTACGAAGCTGTTGTGGTGCTCTACCATTATGATTTTTATGGCGCAGTTCAAAGCGGACAGTTTATGTTTCAGGTTGGCACCTATAATAGCAAAATTCAGGTTGGGGTGAACTCCTTTCTCGGTTGCTATAGAAAATTCCCCATTTTCGGCCAAAATTACTTCGATTGCCGGATGGCTATGGAACTCCGTCTCGATGCCTTCAAGTTCGAAACTGTAGATACCCTTTCCAATATTGAATTCAAAAACTTTCATTTTTCCCGAACGGCTAAACATTTGTTCAAATCTAGTTTCGTTTGCCCACATTTTAGGGATATTCCAAAGCAAGCAAGCTGAATATGTACCAAAACGACCTCAGGTAGTGTTTGATTTAGCTTAGAAAATGGAATTCCAAGCCCTATCCTTGTATACTTGCTGGGTGCAGCGAAGTGGCTCCGCCAAGAAAACAGATTCAGTTTTTGTTCCCGACGCAACCGGTGTGCGATTGCTAAGCCAAAGTCGATTTTGATGTCTCAACAGGACAAAGACCGGGTTTCCGTTCTGATCTTTGAAAACACAGTTTCTTGGGATTTTGGGCTGATAGTCGAAAAGTATTCATTACATTGGAATTCAGATACTTAATCGGCATTTCTCGATTTCTTATTCTTCATGTAATTGAGCGGATCGTGCCGTGAATCATCTGATAGATTATTGAACCTTAAACATCTATACATCATGCCCAAACAAATATTCATCAACTTGGCGGTCCATGACCCTCAAAAATCACTGGAATTCTACACCGCACTTGGTTTTGTCAACAATCCGCAGTTTTCGGATGACTCGGGAAAATGCATGGTTTGGAGTGAGCATATCTATCTCATGCTACTCAGCCACGAAAAGTTTTCCTGCTTCGCTACCAAACCTATAGCGGACACCAAGAAGTTCGTCGCCGCCTTGTTGTCGCTTGCCATGGAGAAGCCTGAAGATATCGATTTGTTAATGGAAAGGGGACTGGCCGCGGGCGGCATAGAACCGAGTGAACGAAAGGATTACGGATTCATGCAGCAAAGAACCATCGAAGATAGCGACGGTCACACCTGGGAAATTTTCTATATGGATATGGGAAAAATTCCAGGTTGAGTTGTCAAGCATTTGGTTTTCGAGGAGTTACAAAACCCTTGAATACGGCTGAACGGTTGAAAATCCTTTTCATCTCGGTTTGGGATCGCAAATTCCGAATATAGGGTACATTTGGTCAAGTGGTCTGTGAGACGCAGACCACGGTGATGGAAAAAGAAAAGGTTGGCTTCTAATCTTTCAAGCAGCGGCAGGAGTTGCCCACCACTTTTGGGGTTCTAGAGGTCCCCGCAGTAGCGTTGGCAGTCCTCAGGGATATACTCCAAGCCTCCCAATCATTATAGCCTGGATGGGAAGTAGAAGTCCACCAAGACCCAATAGTTCCGAAATAGGCAAATCCATCACCACCAATAGACCGACGCCCACCCGGAAGACCCGTAAAACCTGACTCGTTGGTTGCATTGACATTTGGAGCATCCCACCCGGATACGGATTTCATCTTGCCTCCCGCTACCATTACTCCACCTAAGAAATCTTGCAGAACCTTCCAGTCTGATTCCGTGGGAATATGCCAGCCAGTAGGACACAAGCCCCCAGTGTCCACCGCATACCAATTGTATAGCTTCCCATACACTTTGTCATTGTTGGAATCATTGTAATAATAGGACCAAGCAGGCTGACCTGTTGGATTGCCGCTATTCCAAATAGCATTCCATGCCTGCTGTGAAATCACCTCAGGGATGCCTCCCTCGTAGCGCAGGTTTTCCATGAACCATGTCTGTGAACCTATTTTGACGGTCTTGTAGACATTTCCGTCCCTTGGGTCGGTAAAGACACCGAATTCAGGTTCGCTCTTTACTTTCACCTGAAAAGTCAATGGACTTCCACTGATATGATTTCCCTCTTTATCCTTAAGTTCCGCTGACAGGGTCACCAATGCATTGCTCTCATTGGGCAAGGTCCAATTTACACTTGCCAAGCCATCACTGTTTGTGGAAGTGAACAATTCACCCAGTTCACCATTTGACGGGGGCAGCGACCATGAAATCTCAAAACCGGATTTTTTCCAATCTCCATATTGGGAAAGTGCATCAAGCTTGACCTTAACGAGCAGATTCTCACCCGCAGCATATTCAGCGTTTAATTCAACATCTTTCACAACCCTTACGCAAGCTTCGACAAGTTTGCCTTTATAAAGCTGTAGTGACTCTTTCAAATCTATCCTTGTGGATGGTACGATCGCAAAAGCAAACGCTGATGCTTCGCTTACTTCATATGTGAACTTTGCCGCTTTGTACAGATTAACATATAGATTGGAAGTAGATGCAAGCATTTTGGCAATCGCAGTCTTGTTGAAAAACAAGGTGGCACATTTTTCCTCCTTTACTGCCAAAATCAATAAATCAGCAGCCGTTTTGGTGGTGCTGGAAAGAATTTCCAATGGTGTCATTGATCCCAGATTCGATAACGCCATGCCCAACTCAAGCGAAAGTACCCCTGATAGCTCATTGATACACCCGCTGATGCCTGTGCCCGAAAAGTCGCTCAAAATGATTCCAATAAATGCTTGGGCAAGTTTTTCCGCCAGTGCATCCCTATTTTTTTGGAAGACCAATGGATCGGATTGGTTGATTTCGACGTCGTAGCAATCATCCATCAGCACCGGCGAGATTTTTGAATCGGCCAACTGGTAAATTGGTTTTGGATCAAGCAGCTGACTTTGCGAATTCCCGCCTGCTCGCGGTCTAAATTCTAGATGGACATAGCTGCTCACTTGGTTGAACACCGTCAAACCGTTTTCGCCTTTGACAAAGCTTGCAAAATCTTCCTGCCCGAGATTTAACCTTCCCCCCTCCGGTCTGAAATCTGGGTAAAATTCCGACAGGATAAATGAATTGAATTCCAAAAGTTTCGATATGAATTCAGGCCGTTCGGAAAAAATCGGTTCCCTTTTGCTGAGGATTTCCCCGACAGTCAGTCTCATTGACATGTAGGATTGGTCTTCTTTGATTTTCAGAAGCAATTCTTTCTTCTGCGGCGCAGTCAAAGAGCTATACATCGGGGCAAGCGTCAAAACGCCCTCCGTCACCGTCTCGACATTGACTGTCACCTCGGATTTGGTGCCGTCATATGGAGTCAAGGCTGTGATCTCTCCGGATTCTTGGTCCGTAAAAAACACAACGGATTGAATTCCCTCCGGGGCATACAATTTTTCGCCAGGATTTCCGACTGCCATCGAATCCATGATCGTATTTGCGCGGTAATCGCCGAAATCCAAAGACTTGTCAATTACAACCTTTATCTCTTTGGATCCAAGAGGCTTTGGTTTCTCCAGGTTTGGGGCTTCTGAATCATCCTTTGCACATGCGAAAAACAGTAAAAGCAAAAAAGGAAGTATGTTTACAAATGGGATTTTTGATAGGGACATAGTGGTGGTGAACGAAACTTCCTAAATATATAAATCGGCAAGCGGGTAAATCAAAAATAAGCATTTCAATTGATTCGATCTCTCTTTTCTAAAGCAGGAAAGCCAATTTTCATCCCTAAAAGGATATTTGGCGAAAAACCGCCACCCGATACCTGCCGAGAACCTGTTCACTTACCCAACTATCCTTTGATTTCTAGATTTGACTTTGCGAGGCGGTATACAGCATTGGATCAGTGAGTTTTGGCGATTTCTCCGGGTGCGGAGATAAGGTACGTTCTCGTCTTTTCAATGAGTAAATGCGTGATTATATACCGGGAATTCGGGATTTCAAGCCCTGAAAACCACCATTTGCCAAAAGAAAATTCACGTGGAAATGTGCAAAAAATTCCTGTAATCATCTTACCTTTATCTGGCTGCAAAAACGCCCTGACCTTGGAGTTTTGGGTCTAGAAGCCATGTCAAGTGAGGGTATATAATCAAATGAATTATACAAACTGAAGCACAGAAGGGAAACTATAAGCCAACTAAAATGAAGGAGCGGTTCAGGTCGCTCTTTTTTTGTGGGGATTTTTTGAATCTCGGTTCGGAATTGCAAATACCGAACAGGGGGAGGGTAAACCTATTCCAGCTTATTTTGATTGGTACTTCTTAAAATTCTCAGCCTGCTCAAAAATCTCTACATAGACCTCGTCTCGCTCTACTGGCGGATAGCCAAATTCATCCAATAACAGGATCAAACCTACTTTCAAGGCCGCCTTGATATCATCCCGCTTGTTCCAATCGGGGAATTTTGACTGGCCGTCTACCAAGTCCTTTACGGCCTTTGCCAGTTCTATCAACTTTTCCTCCGGATAGCTGAAGTCGTACTTCTTACAAAGTTCCTTCAAAATGTCATAAAATGCCTTCTCCTCAAAATCAATTCCGAGGGCATCGCCTGCCTTGAATTCCCGGTGTACCTCCCAAATCATATTGGTCAGAGCCTCGGCCATTTCCTCGTAGACTTCGCTCCGCATGATGTCGTTGACGCTTCGGTCATTGTATCGCTCCACGATCGATTGCATTTTTTTGCTGAAGTCGATTCCTTTGATCCTGTTCACCTTCTTGATCTCTTGGATTGCCTTCGCCAAAAGCTGCTGCAACAATTTGATCTTGGTATTGGGCAGCTTGATTTTGTCAATTTTCGCCAAGTAATCTTCGTCAAAAATATCCTGCTCACTCGTGCCTTCCTCTCCCAACTTGAAGATTTCCTCTACGCCGTCGCTCTCCAAGGCATCCTTGATCATTTCTCTGACCTTCTCGTTCATTTGTGCTGTGTCGGGGGCATTGCCTTTGGTAAGTTTGAATACAATGGATCGGACAGCCAAGTAGAAATGGGTGTAATCCCGCTCTGTTTGGGTCAGTTTTTCGCTGCCTGCGCAGATGTCATAGGCTGCCTTCAAGCGCTTGACCAAACCCATAAACCTTGTTTCCAATTCCTTGGTCTGCTGTACAAACTCAGCCGCTAGATTGAGGCAATGAAGTTGCTCCAGGGTATTGCCTTTGAAGTACTTCGTCGTGTCAAACTTGTGCATCAGCCTTCCCAACAGATCCAAATGGTCCTTTACCACAACCAAGGATTTGTCGATATCTTCAAAATTATCCCTGTCACCCTTGTTGTATTGGGCTAGGGCAAGGTTCATTTGCTTTTTGATGCCGATATAGTCGATCACCAAACCCTTGTGCTTGCCTTCAAACTTCCTGTTTACCCGTGAAATGGTCTGGATCAAATTGTGCTGCTGGATAGGCTTGTCGATGTAAATGCTGTCCAAGAAAGGCACATCAAAGCCGGTAAGCCACATATCCACCACGATGGCGATCTTGAAATTTGACTTGGGGTTTTTAAACTGCCGGTCAAGTTCCTTCCTGTCATCCTTGGTACCCAACAGTTTCCAAAGCTCCTCCGGGTCGTCTTGGCTGCGGGTCATGACCAACTTGATGCGCTCGATGGGTTTTAGTTCCCGTCGGTCCTTCTCGGTCAGGTCAGCTCCTTCTGCTGCTTCCCTGATCTCATTCCATTCCGGCCTCAGCGCAATGATGTTCTTGTACAGGGCATAGGCGATCTCCCTCGAACTGCTGACAAACATCGCTTTCCCCTTGACGGTAGCCCCCTCGGAAACGCGCCGCTCGTAGTGCAGGATAAAGTCCTCGGCCACTGCCTTCAACCTTTCGGGATCGCCCAGGATGACGTACATTTTGGCCGTTTGCTCTTTGCTTTTATCGATTTGGTATTCGTTGCTGCCCATTTCGGCGGCCTCTTTGTAATAGCGCTCGATCTTTTCCAATTCCCCGTTTTTCAGGGCAACTTTGGCGGCACGACCCTCATACACAATCCTGACGGTGATTTCGTCGCGCACCGATTCGGTCATTGTATAGGCATCCACGACTTTTCCAAAGACATCCAGTGTGGCGTCAATGGGGGTGCCGGTGAAACCTACATACGTGGCATTGGGGAAGGAATCGTGCAGGTATTTGGCGAATCCAAAAGTCTTCTTGACGCCATCCTCATTTACCTTGAGTTTTTGGTCAAGGTTCACCTGGCTGCGGTGGGCTTCGTCAGAAATGCAGATGATATTGCTGCGGCCGCTGAGGAGTTCCGTGTCTTCGGTAAACTTGTGTATCGTCGTCAGGAATACCCCACCGCTTTGCCTGCCTTGCAGCTTGAGGCGGAGGTAGGCGCGACTCTCCACGCTCTCGACGGTATTGTCCCCGATAAACTGCTTGGCATTCACAAACTGGGCCGAAAGCTGATCGTCCAAGTCCGTCCGGTCGGTAATCAACACGATCGTCGGACTTTCGAAGTATTCGCTTTTCATCAGCAGGCGGGTAAGGTACAGCATCGTGAAGCTTTTGCCACAGCCCGTAGCGCCAAAATAGGTACCGCCCTTGCCGTCTCCATCCGGCTTCTGTGCCTTCTTGATGCTTTCGTACAGGGCACGGGCAGCATAGTACTGAGGATAGCGGCAGACGATCTTTTCTTCCTTCTTGCTGTTATCGGGCAGGTAAATAAAGTTGCGGAGGATGTCCCGAAGGCGATCTTTATGGAACATCCCCTGTACCAAGGTGTACATGCTATCAATTCCATCCACTTCGCTATCTGCCTTTCCTGCCGATCTGGACGGTCCTGCTACCCTCCTCCACGCATAGAAAAACTCGTATGGGGCAAAGAAGGAGCCTGCCTTGTTGTTGACGCCGTCACTGATGACACAGAAGGCATTGTACTTGAAAAGTTCCGGAATGTCCCTGCGGTAGCGTACTGTCAGCTGCCGATAGGCATCGTGGATGGTCGCTTCTTCCCTGATGGCGCTTTTGAACTCAAACACCACGAGCGGAAGTCCATTGATGTACAAAATCCCATCGGGGATGCGCTTTTCCCCGCCCAGGATCTCCATTTGTGTCACAAATCTGTAGCGGTTGGTATCCTTGCCGTAGGACTCGGATAAGGGGCTGGTGAAGTCCCTTTCCTCTTCATCCGCCGCAATCGCCACCGCATGCTCTTCCAAAGGCCTGCGCTGTGAGTTCAAGCCTGCGTAGTCCAGCAATTGGATATATATGTCCTTTTGGCTGCGGTCCTCCCGCTTCAAGATGAACCCATCCGAGAGCATCCGCAAAAACCGCTTGTTGGTCTCGTAGAGGTCCGAGGCGGGAAGTGCCTTTAACCGCAAGATGATCGACTGGATTTCGTAGGTCGTGATTCCCTGATGGCTGTAATGCTCCGCCAAAAATCCCCGCAAATCCTCCTCAATGATGACCTCCTCAGGCTTTCGGACAAGGGCAATACCCAAGGAGTGGGGAAAGCCCTGCTGCCCCAACAACTCTGTAAATGCCTTTTCCAATTGCGATTCGGTGAATTTCATTTTCAAAATCGGATTGAGTAGTTTTTCGTCAATTGATTACCTTCGACCGCGCCTTTTAGAGAATTAATTTTGAACAGTAGTTTACTCGAGAAATCCTTTTAAGATCAGATAACTCCAGAAATAAAGATCTTTACGATTTCCAATCATTCTAATTGGCTAGTCTCCATTTATATACCCGAGTTTTTTGGCGAGAATCTTTGTGCTCCCATTTTGAACTCTTGACAAAATAGCTTCACTAATAGCCTGCGTTTCACTTTGCTCAGATACTTCTATGATCTGTTTCAAATGATCTGAATTTGCTTCCAGGATATTTAAGCAGTCAGAATTGTCGAAAAGAGAAGGCTTGAAAATCGTTCTTAATGCATCAGAAGACTTTTCCTCAAGACTTCCGAATTCGAACAACCAGTTTCCAATAATCGAAAAGACCTGTGGATTATTTTTCGAAGAGTTTATAAACTGATCTCGAAGTGTCTTGAATATTTTTTTCAAAGGCTTGTTCCCCCTTTCAAAACTCTCGATCAAATAGGTGATTGAGTCTTTGTTCAATATCTTTCCAGAAGATGCGATTTCCCCCAAAATTTCCTCTAGCGCTTCCGTTGCGAAACTGTTCCATTTGATATAATCAATCGCTCGCACTAGCTTGAAGCTGTTTGTTGAGAAATCATTAAACACATTCTTCCATTTTTCTTTACTGTAGTTCTCGAAAAAGTTTTCTAACCCAGAGACACATATTCTACTTAGTTCTAAGTCATAGTTTTTTATGACTTCATAAAAGTGCGCACCGTAGCTATCAAATTCTAAATCTTCGGTGTTATATTCAAACCTATCTAAATCTGACAACAGTAAGCGGGGTTCAATTTCATTTGCTTCGCATATTTCATCGAATTTTTTTAACACATTGTTGACAACTGCTGTTTTTTGCTTGGAATCATCGACGACAAGATCCTGTATAACAGATTTTAATAATTCGCTTGAGTTAAAGGAAATTGAACTAATCAATAGATCATCATACTCAATAAAATACAAGATGGAATTCTTTGTTCTCTCTACCACCTCTGGATCACTACGTTTGATAACATCCGCGAAAGGGGTGTTGTAGTTGTATGGAAATTCATTTCCTCTCGCAAGCCTCATCGCAAGCAAATCATAATGGAAGTCACTTTCTTTATTTACTGATGAAAACATACTAAAAATTTGGTCGTCAGGTATTATTACTGGCAATTTGGAGTCTGAAAGCGTCTTTAAAAGTCGAAACATCTCGCTCAGTGGTGTTATATTAGTTGTGTTTTTACCTACTCTCCCAATTAGGGAGTCCCGAAAGTCGGAGAGATCATATTCAAGCTTTAGGTATTCCAATCGGTCGATTTCCTTAAGCTCGGTATCTTTTTTATTGATGAAAAAATCATTTAGTTCTTTTTGATTACAGGATATTCTGAATGATTGGAATCTATTTGGGTAGGCTTGCACGAGGTTGATTATTTGGTAAACTTTTACCTTTTTAGCAGGTAAATTTTGGAATAAATCCCACTCGTCTTGATTGATCTTCATGAGGCTTTTTAAATCCTCAATTATGGAGGCATATTTAACAGAGTCAAAATCCTCTACGTTAGAGTAATCAGCGAGCAGTTTTTTAGCCAATTTTATTTTTTGAGTATTTGAAATTTTTTCAAAAAGAAGTCCCTGTGCTCGTGTCAATTCCAAATACCTAATTTCTACAGTCTTGACTTTATTGAAAATGTCATCCCATATTTCTTGAATCAAATATTTGGAAATTTTCTCTGAGGGTTCCAATGTGTACAATACCTCAATCGGCTTCGAAAAATCCTCAATCCCATCTCTGAGGGTTGTACGAATGATGACAGGAAAAATATTCGTTTTGGCGATTTCCGAGAATTTTGTTTCATCACCGTTTATCAATGCGTTTTTGAGTTGTTTTTTGTAAATGACTTCTAATGAGTTTTCAGGGCTTATTTGATAGGCGAGTGCCGTGATGTATTTTTGAAAATCCTCATCATCTTCATATAAGTAGGATAAGCCTTCGAGGTATTCTTCAGGATGTGTGATTGATTTCAGTGGATCCTTTAGAATATGAGCCTTATGCAATACGAACAAAGCAGTGTATTGGTCAGGGATTTCGTCATTCAAAAGTTTGATTGAGACTATTTCATTTATAAAGGCTATTATCTCCCTTGGAGTGATTTGAGGACGATATACCTCATACGCTTGAACTACTCGTAGATATTCCTTTTCATCAAAATTTTTTATGGCTTCGGTCCATTTGTCTCTTAAAAAATTCTTCCAATCAGAGAGGATGGGGGGTGAGACTCGGTAGACCAAATCAAATGTTTTATTAATATAGTCATCAGCAAAATCTTTTTCACTTTTACCATTCATTTCAGAAAAAGCGTTTTTAATATGCTCTCGGTCAAATGGAACAATTACTTTAACATTATTATATTTTTTATCTGAAAACAAAACATGGAGAGATGACCAAATGCTTTGAATCTGTTTTTTGGGAAGTCTATCAAAATTGTCAAAGACTATAACGAGCTTATTGCTTTTGAGATCATTATCTATAGATTTCATCCATTCAGTGAAGTCTCTAACTGGAGGGTCATTTTCAGAAATAGTCTCAACCTTGGTTTCTTGTTCTTGTTTGTTTGTATAAACTTGAAATGTTTGTTGAGCAGCGAATTTGAATGAGTACCAAAACCTTCCACTTTTGCACCAGTTACTTATAAAATTGAATAAATAAATCCCTAATACTATAAAAATTGGGAAAAGAACTAGTACGAGTTTCCAAACCAAACTATGTATTTCCAAAAAATCTTTAATTGAATCTTTAAAAGTATTAACCGAGGGAATGTAAATGATCGAAAATAGGGAAAAAATAAAACCTATGCTTAAATAAGGTCTATTTACGGTTGTGATTTCTCTTTCCTTACCCAATAACTTTTTAAGGTTATCTTCCCACTTTTTATCGTTATCAATTAGCT
This sequence comes from Mariniradius saccharolyticus AK6, assembly GCF_000330725.2. Taxonomy (GTDB): domain Bacteria; phylum Bacteroidota; class Bacteroidia; order Cytophagales; family Cyclobacteriaceae; genus Mariniradius; species Mariniradius saccharolyticus. Next base: position 61,885 of record NZ_AMZY02000007.1, read on the forward strand.
TGTTTTTTTTATCTCGAATAAAGTCCGTCAACTCAATTAGAATTGACCTTCTTTGATCATCTTCCTGATGCCCCCAAACATCATAGATGAAGAATTTATAAGTCTTTAGTTTGCTTTCTACAATTTTTACTAAATTACTTTTCCCTGTTCCCCAGCTTCCATCAATTCCAATTATTTGGAATTTTTCGTCCTTCAAAATCTGCGAAATAACTTCAGCTGTTTTTTCTTGAGATTTACCGGCAAATAAATCAGACCCAATCGGTTCATTGGATAGAAATTTAAATACCTTTTTGTTATCCTTTTCCATATTTAATTTTCTATTGTCGCCAACCTCGAAAGCAACAAATCTTTTAGTTCATTTAGGTTTTGGTTTTCTTTTTTTCTAAGCTGAATTTCATTTTGTAGTTTCTTAGAAGTTATGCTAAACCTTTCTAGAAGTTCGTCACTAGGAATTATAGTTTCAAAATTCATAATCCATTTTTTATCCCCTCTAGGCATTTTTGTCCCCTTACTTCCAGCCATAACATATTCAAAGAAATTGTCTTTTTCAATTATTTGATACAAGTACAAAGAAGGAATTGCGGGTGTTGGAACAAAACACAAAACATCATTTGAACAACCTCCACTAAAGTTGGCTAACCAAATTTTCTTAAAATATGGCCGTATGTTGGAAATTAGGATGTTTCCGTTTTCAAAACCAGTTACGCTATTAGTTGTTGGCAGCCCATTAGCTATAGAAATACCTGCTCTGTCTTGTAACATATTTTCAGTTGAAATGTAGGTTTCCAAAGAAATTTCGTTTATTGAAACTCTTCTAGTTGAATATTCACATAGCTCACTTAAAGGACCGACCCTCCACCCCTCAGGCAAATTCTCCCTATCTATCCCCTCCACAAACCACTCCCTATAAATCGCATGTGCGGTTTCCTCCAGTTTTTGGATGAGTTGTTGGTTAAGGGCGATGCGGTTTTCGATTGCTTGGTATTCTTTGACGATTTCCCGCTGTTTTTCGATTTGGGGAATGGGGACTTCCAGATCCAAAAAATCCTCCCAAGGAAGATTTCCCCTAACACCGCCTACTGCAAAATAGGAGGCTTGCCGATCAAATTCGGTTCTCGAAAACCACATCATCAAGTACTCCGGAAGTAATTCCAAAGGATCGATTACTTTGAAAATTGGGTATGCTGGGGACATGATGGCCTTTTCATCGCGATACATGGCTATCGGAATTTTTTCATCCCTACTTACCTGCATCAAGCTGCATGCGAACTGGTTTTGCCGAATTACCTTGTAATTGGAAAGATCGGTTCCGATGATATTGGCCACTGAATTGATAAACTGCTTGGAAATACTTAGGCCCACCAACGGCAATTCTTTCAAATTAATGTTGCGCTCGTCTACCAGCTGAATGTAGTTCCCCAGAGGTTTATAACTTGATCTCATACCCCAACTCTTTGAATACCGCCATTAACTCCTGCCTGCTTTGTTCCTCCGCCTTGAGCAGTTCGGCGAAATCGGTTTGCAGGCCTTTCATTTTCTCATCGAAGTCGATGTTTTCATCCCGGTTGACAAACTCGATGTACTTGCTTGGTACCAAGGAAAAGTCTTTTTTGGCTATCTCATCAAACGAAGCCGAATAGCAGAATTCGGGGATATCCTGATAGTCTGTACCGACGGCGGTGGCTGAGCTTGTCGATGTCTGCCAAGTGTGATAGGTATCGACCACCCGCTTGATATCATTGTCGGAAAATTGGGTGTATTTCTTTTCGAAAGGCTCGCCCATTTGCCGCAGATCCATGAATAGGATTTCCTTTTGCCTGTCGCGGTAGCTGCGGGCTGCGTCGCCTACCTGTTTGATTTGGGCTTTCTTGTTTTTGTTGACAATCCACAGGGTGACGCTGATGTCGGTGGTATAGAATAAATTTCGAGGCAGTACCAAAATCGCTTCGACCAGATCGTTTTCGATCAGTTTTCGTCGAATCTTGTATTCCTCTCCGCCGCCGCTGAGTGCACCGTTGGCAAGGATAAAGCCAGCGATGCCGTTCTCTGAAAGCTTGCTTACCATGGTGAGAATCCAGGCATAGTTGGCGTTGCTTTTGGGTGGGACTTCGTAGCCCTGCCAGCGTGGGTCGTCGGTGAGTTCGGTATCAGCACGCCAGTCCTTTTGGTTGAAAGGGGGATTGGCCATGATGAAATCAGCCTTGAGGTCCTTGTGTTGGTCATCGAGGAAGGTGTTGGCCGCCTTTTCGCCCAGGTTACCCGAAATGCCCCGGATGGCGAGGTTCATCTTGGCGAGCTTATAGGTCGTATTGGTATATTCCTGTCCGTAGATGGAGATTTCTTTCTTGTTGCCGTGGTGGGCTTCGATAAACTTGATACTTTGGACAAACATGCCGCCCGAACCACAAGCTGGGTCATATATGATTCCTTTGTAGGGTTCGATCATCTCGGCGATCAGGTTGACAATACTCTTTGGGGTGTAGAATTCGCCTTTTCCTTTTCCCTCCGCCAAGGCAAATTTGGAGAGGAAATATTCGTACACTTTGCCTACCAAGTCCTGTTTCGGGTCTTTGGTGGTGTCGATGTCGTTGATGGTGTCGAGAAGCGAGGACAGTTTGGTGACGTCCAGCCCAAGGCGTGAGAAGTAGTTGTCAGGCAAGGCACCCCGCAGGGATTTGTTGTTTTTCTCTATGGTGTGGAGGGCCGTATCGATCAGCAGGGCAATGTCGTTTTGCTTTGATTTTTTGATCAGAAAGTTCCAGCGGCTCGTTTCTTCCAGGAAAAAGACATTGTTCATATTATAGAACTCGGGCATTTCGACATACTTCCCTTTGCCCTCGGCGATGAGTTTTGCCCGCTGCACCTCAAACTTGTCACTGGCAAACTTGAGGAAAATCAAGCTCAGTACCACGTGTTTGTATTCGGCGGGTTCCACGCTGCCTCGGAGTTTGTTGGCTGCGTCCCACAGCGTTACTTCAAGTGCTTTGTCTTTGGTCTCTTTCTTTTGTTTGGCCATGATTGCTAAAGACTCCTTCTTTTCTTTTTTGCTAATTTAGTCCATTAGTCGAAACAGTGATATACCGTGTTTGGGGTATTTTTAGGAGTTTTCTCGGAAAATTCAACGGATTTTGTTGTGAATTGCCTTATTCCAGGTAAAAAGTCTATAAGGACTTAGAAAAATAAACCATCCAAAAATTTCAATAGGCCAAAGTCAAAAATTGTTGATTCATCTGGACGCGGATTGGCCTGGTCAAAAATTCAGGCATATGTGATTAAATGCTAGGAACGTTTCGGTGGTGGTTTTTTGGTTTTTCCTGCGGGACTTTTGGATGTGCCATTTGCTGATGTCCTCAGCTTTTCAATCTCGATTTGTTGATCAAGTTCCATTCTCCGGACCGATTTGTCCATCATTGATTGGAAGAACGGAAATAAAGTCCTTGCTATAGCGATGAACAAGACTATACCCGAAAAAAAAGGATCATTCAAAACACCAATCAAGAGAAGTATCGAGAAGTCTTTCATAAGTCTTCAATTTTCCGTGAATGTAATTGTACCGAGGCACAAAGGTTTGGACACTTTGTTTTTAGTCAGGGGACATAGAAAATCAGCCTTGATTTGACTCAGCAAGGTTTTTTCCATGTCCTCACAAAGAAACGCTTATTCCAGAATCAGGAAAGGACATGGGAAATTGCTGCAAAAATCATGTCCTCGGACATGGTGATTGCATGCATTTTGCACCTTTACAATCGAGGTGAATGGAATTTAAACTATTAAAAATCAATCGATTGAATCGAGTAGAAACAGAAGTTCAAGAACTCCTTCCTCGATTTTTTGAACCTTGTGTTTAGATTGAAGTCCGAATAGATCCCGATGTAGGGCAATTGTTCAATAAAAAATGGTGGTTTTACACATAAAATGTCAAAAATCACGAAAAAAAAACCGGATTCTCTCCGGCCCTAGCATTTAGCTTGTATGGCAGCTTGGACTGCAATACTTGCAGCCATTACTCCGAGGATGGTACCTTTTTGCGGCGGCGACTGCAGTGTTGCAGGTCAGGTGCCAGCCCAGACTTACATAGTCTCTTGGGAAATAGTTACATCCTACCTGATGGACCTCGTGGTCCCCATTGGCCTGTGCTTGATTGTTTACTACGTAATTTGGCATGGTTTTTTAAATTTCGGTGGCTAAATAATTTCATGCAAAGTACTTAAAACCAACATAATATGACCGATTTATGGACAATCCTGACATAAAGTGTCATACTTTGTAAGTGCTTAGGTGTGACATTCCAAAGTCGCCATCCTATTTTTGGGGCAGTGTGTGGGAGTTTTCCTTGTCGATCTTCAGGTTACCTTCTTCGGAATTAGCATCAATCATTTGGATACCCAAAATTGCAAAGAGAGATTCATGTGGAGGAATCTTACAGAATTTAGGGGACGTCTTGTGTTCTTGGGAGATACAGCAAGGAAGATAAAAAAACCTTAATCGATATCTTTTAAACTACGAGGTCAACAGCTTCTTCAATTATCCCATCGGCATAGGTGGTCCATTCGTCCTCAAAAAGTATTCGGGACTGGACAGTAGAACTTACAACAATCTTTAAAGCTTTGTCAAATTCATTGAAAAGCTCTTTGTTGGTCGGTTTTGAAACCAAGAAATCCAATTCGAATTTTCCCAGTTCGTTTGAGATATTCGGCTTCAACTGTTCTAGCGTTCCATAAATCTGCAAGGCTTTGTTTTGAATCAAAGAACTATTCTCAAGGTCAAATGCCAAGGCCTTTCCTAAATGACTGGATGCACTTTTCCAGAAAAAATCAAATGTGAATTGGACTAAGGGCGTTTCAATTACCTTGTTTTTTTCAATTCGTTTGACTGCATTCGGTTTTCTCCTATCCAAGATCTTGTATACTTCAGCTAAAATGTACTCTTCGTTCTTCTTCTTTTTGGTTTTTATCTCACCACCGGTGCCAACCAAAAATAATTGCCGAAGGTAATTCAACGTTTGCGTGTAAGATGACTCACCGGATAATGTGATTTTTTCAATCGGGTCAAAAGATAGACCTGCTGCGTCGGAATACAGTATTTCCTTTCTTATGATTTCGTCAAGACTTTCACGGTATCCTTGAATCAAATTGGGTTCGTTAATCCTATTTATATTTTGATTCAAGGTTGCGATAAACCGCTTTAAAAAACTCGTATTCAATCCGGGATAAACAGCCTTGATCCTTGAAAGATCCCCGACTTCGAATGCAAATAGATTATTGGAAGCATCGTAAAAAAGAATTCCTGCATTGAGAGACTCTCCCAACAATAAACCATGACGGTATCTTAGTATGGCATAAAAGACCTCTTTTTTCATTGTATTTCCCGCAGGAGTAGATTGGTAAAAATAGAAGGATTTGCTTTAACAAACATGAAGTAATCCATGATTGTTTCCACCTTTGCATCGTAGCCTTTGTTTTGAACTTCATTGAAAACGGCTCTAAGGTCACTAAGGTTAAGCGCCCTTAAGTAAACATTAAAGTCAGCGAAGAAGTCACGCTTGGACCTTGTTGATGCTCTTGCAAGGACAGCGTAGGCAATATGGTCCAAGGAGAACTTGCCTGGCAAGATCGAGTTCTTGATCCCTTCAATTGTGGTTTCGTCTATTTCCAAAGCGAATTCATGGTCTATCAAGTAAGCGCTCGATTCGCTTATCAGTAGATTGGGTTTATAGGAACCTCTATCTGCGTTTCGAATAAAGACATCGAACGCGTATAATCTATCAACGGGAAGAAGGGACCTGAAATAACCATCATTCAACCCCGGTGAAAAGTGTTGAAATGAAGGTAAAACCACTGAACCAAATTTAGGTCGATCGTCTGTTGGATCCATTTTCAAATCTAGATTAGGCGGGAGCGAGGAAAGGAATGAGGAATCCATTTCAATCCAAGCCACGTCTGGGGTAAGAAGCTCAAATTCTCCGCAAAGCCAGCTGCCGACAAATTCACCGTGAACCCTAGGCTTATCTAGAAGGTGATCGTTTGTAAACACTTTCACCACAAATTCCTTCAACCCAGACTTACCTTCACAAAGAACTACCCAAGGCTGTGTATGGCCGTGTCTCTCTTCGATCACACGCATCAGTTTCCTAGCCTGAAATGTCTCAAACATTGAAGATCAAAAGGGTTTTAATAGTCATTGGATCGGGTTACTTAAGACTTTTGAAACTGAAAAATCGGTTCCTTGCTTAGTTCGAGGATTTTCAATATCACCGCGATTCCCGGCTGGATTAACTTCCCCCACTATCCTCAACCTATGGATATCTTCAAATTGACCAAAGTGAATCCCTATGTCTCAATTGAAGGAGGTATAAGTTTTCTACCTCCCCTCCAAAATCTTCCTGATCGCTTCGTTCATCTGCATCATCGTCTCCATCATCTTCATCATCACTTCCGTTTGCTTGTCATTAATTACATTATTGTTGTTTGACGAATTAATGGAAATTGGAGAATTCGTGAGATGTTCGATTACATGTCCAGGATTTGCGGAGACTATTTGAAGCGGATCTACCTCAAGAAATTCAGCTACTTTTTGGATCAGGTCGATGGTGATTTTGCTTTCACCCCGTTCGTATTTGGTATAGGCAGCCTCCTTTATCCCCAGATAGTCTGCGACCTCCATGGCTTTTTTGTCCCTGAGTTTCCGAAAGGTGGACAGGTTCCTTCCAATATTTCGGTTTTCCAAAATGGTGAAACCGTTTTCATTTTTCTCTTTCATACCGGAAGCAGGTTAACGTTTACCCAATTTTAAACAAAAGCTCCAAAACTTATTCTAATATTTTTAAAAACATCAGGTAAAGTAGTTTGAAACTACTTTTAGCGAGGGCTAAACTACCCAAAGGAGTTAATTTTTCAAAGGATATTGGATAAAATTGTGCATGCAATTAGTTCATCTAATTCTTTCAGTTGCCGATTCCGGCAAAAATTACTCCCTCCATCAGGGGGGTTGTGGTGCTGTTTGTACCAAGGTTGGTTTGCTGCTTAGTGTAATGCAGTTACAACAAAACATTATCAAGGCACCTGTTTGAATGCCAATCGTTGGCGTTCCTTTTTTCGCAGACCGCATTCACCCGCTGCAGGGGGTGTCTGGTAGGGCGGTCTATTTTGAGAAGCGAGAGGCAAGAGGCAAGAAGCAAGAAGCGAGAGCCGAGAAGCAAGAAGCAAGAATCAAGAGGCGAGAGGCAAGAGCCGAGACACGAGAAGCGAGAGCTGAGATGCTAGACTGCTGACTCGTACTTCGTACTCCTGATTTCGTACTGCTGCCATCGTCTTCCGCTCGCGATTTATTCACCAAAAAACCCATTTACCCAATGAAGCTATTTCCAAAAAACGGCTTCCCGGTATTGCTATGCCTATGCCGAAGCCATCCCCGGTACCGAAAAAAGTACCCCAATGCGGCACTCGATATGCGGGACCTCCTTGTCCTTGCCAGGTTTGGCGCACGCCATCCCCGAACGCTTTTGGCCCTCCGCTGGCTGAGTGGTTGGCTTACCCGTATCCCGGGATTGCCCGTTCCCCAAACTGCAGGTTCCCAACCTGATTTGATCAGCGCGGGGGAATGGATTTCGTCCGGGCCGGCGCCGGCCAAGCGCGTGGAAGGATTCGAAATCCTTGACTTTTTTGTTACTTTTTTGGTCAAGCAAAAAAGTAAAGCGAAGAAAAAACATGGGTGCGGTGATCCCGGTAAGACCGTTCCCTTACAAATAAACAAAGGGCGAAGTGCGATTACGCGTACATCGCCGCGCCTCGCCTTTCTCCACAACCGCAGCCGCCTATCCTGGCTTGCGCCGACATTTCTCTGCCTGTTGTTCCTGAATGGAAAAGTTGCCGAAGCCCAGACCATGGGGGGCGGCCCGTCCGCCCCTTTGGTCCTTTACGGGGAGATCATCGGCGACCATTATGAGGACACCCTCAGCATCCGTGTCCATGAAGGCTACCTTGGGCAGTCGGTCTTTATGCCCCGGCCCGAAAGCTATACGCTTATCCCCTATGCGGGCGACGGCAGGCGGGGACTGCCGGGTACGCTGGCCTTCAGTTTCAGCTCCAAGCCCTTTGCCGACTTTGCCTATATCCATGTGTCGGGTGCGAAGAGTGGGGTGCTTGTCGAGCATTACATGGCCCTTCCCGGGGATACCGTGGGTATCCGGCTCGACCGGCATGCGAACACGGTTTCCTTCTCCGGTCCCCATGCGGACCGTTACCGGCTCCAAAGGGAACTCGAATCCGCCCAGGGCAGCTACCTGTTGGACCAGCCGGCGGTGCTGGCTGTCTCGAATATGGAGCGTTTCCTTTCCCGTGCCCCCTTGGAGGAAGGGCTCCCCTATGGGATCAAGGCTTTCCACCCAATCACGGGGGACAGTGCGCAGCTGAACCATATCGGGCGGCTGTTGGCAGCGGACTACCGTAGGCACCCGGGTTACGAGGTGATCGAGCGGTACCGGGGAAAAGTGGATCCGGATTTCCTGGCTGTGATGGAGGCGAATCTTTACGGCACGGTCATGAAGTCGGCGGTGTTTGGCTTTAATGTCGCCAAGAAGTCCGATATGGGACTTTGGACCGGACTGTACCATAGCGGCATCGCAGGGCTGCCTACGGGACTTTTCCCTCCCCATACCGCTTACCGGGCCCACCATTTCACGGATTTTCTGTTGGAAAAAGCCATTGCGGGCTTTATCGCCGGTGGCCCGCACCCCTATGCGGCCCTGAAGGCCGAAGCGGATCCGCTGCTCAGGGACAGGCTCGTCACGAAGTATTTGGTGAAATATTTCGAGCGGATCGCCAAGCGGGAGGAATACCTGTTGGATGCCTTGGGGTATGTGGCCGATCCGCAAAGCCGTGCCTCCCTGGTACAGTATAGGGACAACCTATCGGTCGGGAGGGAGGCCTTCCCCTTCGTGTTGACGGGGATCGACGGCGGGGAGGTGAGCCTTGCCTCCCTGCGTGGCAAGACGGTGTTCGTCGATTTCTGGTTTACCGGCTGCCAGGCCTGCATCGCCTACCATGCCAATACCCTCAAGCCCGTGGAATCGCATTTTCGTGGCAGGGAGGACATCGTGTTCCTGTCGGTGTCCACCGACAAGGACATCAGGCGCTGGCAGAACAGCGTGAAAAGCGGGCGCTACAGCTCCCCCGAGGCGGTCAATGCCTATACGGGCGGCTTGGGGATCGACCATCCCCTGACCAAACACTACAACCTGCATGCCTTCCCCTCCCAACTGCTGATCGACGGCGAGGGCAGGGTCGCCCGTGTGTCGGGGATGCAGGTCGGGCCCGGCGAGCTGATCGGGATATTGGAACAAACCATCAACAAAAAACCATAAAACCTATGAGAAAGGGATACCTAACAACCATCTTATGCCTCTTCCTGTTGGCGATCGGGGCCATGGCAGGGGCAAACGCCCAGACCTTGGAGGGCAGGGTTCTGCTGCTTCCCGGGAACGAAGCCGCCGTCGGCGCGACGGTCGTGCTGAAGGGGAGCGCCAAGGGTACCGTGGCGGATATGGAAGGAAAGTTTGTGCTTGCCCTTCCCCCGGGCGGGCATGTACTTGTCTTTAGTTCGATCGGCTACGTCGCCCAGGAAGTGCCCGTCAATGTCCCCTTCGAGGGATCCTCCCCCTTGGTGGTGCGGCTGGCTCCGGACGAGGTGCAGCTGGGTGCAGTCGAGGTGCTGTCCACGGGCTTCCAGGAAATCCCGCGGGAGCGGGCAACGGGCTCCTTTGTGCAGGTTGACCGGAAAATGGTCAACCGCCGGGTAAGCAGCAACCTGCTTGAGCGGCTGGAGGACGTGACGCCCAGCCTTATCTTCAACCGGGACAGGCCGGACCAGGCCAACAACATCAGCATCAGGGGTACCGCCACGATCTTTTCAGATACCCGTCCGCTGGTGGTCATCGACAACTTTCCGTACGATGGCCCCTTGGAGAACATCAACCCCAACGACGTGGAGAGCGTGACCGTCCTGCGGGACGCCGCCGCGGCCTCGATCTGGGGGGCAAGGGCAGGCAACGGGGTCATCGTGATCACGACCAAGCGGGGGATTTCGTCGAAGGCCCCGAGGATCAACTTTGTTTCCAACACCACGCTCGTGGAGGAGCGCGATCTTTTCTATGACCAGAACATGTCGATCCCGGCTTTTATCGAGGCAGAGACCTTCCTGTTCAACAGGGGACAGTTCAGGAGCCGTGAAACGAACAATGCGCGGCCGATACTTTCGCCCGTGGTGGAAACCCTGATCCAACAACGCAACGGCACCATCAGCGCCGAGGAAGCACAGCGGCGTATCGAGGCCTACGGCAGGGGCGACCTGCGCCGCGACCTTGCGGAGTACTACTTCCGTCCGGAGTTCAAACAGCAGTACAGCCTCGGGATCCGGGGCGGCGGTGAGGTACATACCTACTCCGTTTCGGCGGGTCTCGATGCCAACCGGGAAGGGGTCGTGGAAAACGACAACTCCCGCCTGACGCTGGGTGTGCAGAACGGTTTCAGGCTTGCCAAGGATCGGCTGGAGCTGAACTCCGGGATCTACTTTGTGCGCTCCGGGCGCAGTTCGGGTGCCACCGCGCCCAGTTCCTTTTATCCCTACGAGATGCTGGCCGCCGAGGACGGGACCCATTTGCCCCTCGTGTTCGGGTACAACTCGCGGTTTGTGGCCACCGCAGAGCCTAGGGGCCTGCTCAACTGGAATTTCGTGCCGCTCGACGAATTGGGGCTCAACAGCTTCACCGCTTCCGAGAACGACATCAGGGTAAACACCTCCGTCGCCTACAAAATCGCTCCCTCCCTGCGGGCGGAGATCCTCCACCAGTATTGGGCAAACGGCAGGCAGACAGAGAACATTTCCGCGCGGGAAAGTTACTTTGCGCGGGACCTCGTGAACCTCTTTTCCGTCATCAACCCCGATGCGAGCGTGACCAGGAACATCCCCGTCGGTGCGGTTCGTGATTTCAGCTCGGGATTTTCATCGGCCAACTACCTGCGGGGTCAGGTGCATTACAACGGCGAGCTGGGGCCAAGGTCCCAGTTGGTGGGTCTGTTTGGCCTCGAGGCCAAGGACCTGCGGACCGATGGAAGCCTCAGCCGTCTGTATGGGTACGATCCTGCCTTTGGCACGAGCCTGCCCGTGGACCAGGTGACCCGTTTCCGCCGCCTCCACAACAACAGCCTGGCCAATATCCCGAGGCCCGACAGGGTGACGGGGACGGTCAGCAGGTTTGTGTCCTGGTACGCCAATGCGGCCTATACCCTTGACAGGAAGTACACGCTCAGCGCGAGCGTGCGGCAGGACGGTTCCAACATTTTTGGTGTCAATTCCAACCAGCGCCTCGTGCCGCTCTGGTCGACGGGATTTTCGTGGACGCCGAGCGAGGAGGGTTTCTATGGATGGAATGGAATGCCCTTCCTGCGGTTCAAGGCGACCTTTGGTTACAACGGCAACGTGAACAGTTCGCTGAGTGCCTTTCCGACCGCCTTTTTCCGGCAGGGCTCGATGATCTCCAACCTTCGGTACCTTGCCCTGGCCAACCCGGGCAACCCGGATCTCCGCTGGGAGCGCATCGGTATCCTGAACCTCGGGTTCGACTTCGAGTCCAAGAACTCCGTGATTGGGGGCAATGTCGAGTTTTTCGCCAAGAACGGCAGTGATTTGATCGGGACCGTGCCCTTTGCGCCGTCCTCGGGGGTGTTTGACTTCACGGGCAACTTTGCCGACACGCGTACCCTTGGCCTGGACCTGGCGCTCAACGCCAAGGTACTCGACAGGAAGCTTGGCTGGAACACCGCGTTGATGTTTACCTACAACGACGAAAAGGTCACCGACTACAAGGGCAGCTTCTTCATCACGCAGTTTCTGGACTACGGGGCATCCGGTCCCGGAATCGCGCCGAGCCCCCTGGAGGGATATCCCCTGTTTTCGGTCTTCAGCCTGCCCTATGCCGGGCTTGACCCCGCCACGGGCAACCCGGTCGGGTTCCTCGACGGCGAACCGAGCACCGACTACAATGCCATCATCGCCAACGCGAAGCCCTCCGACCTCATCTTCGAGGGCTCCGGCAGGCCGACCGTTTTCGGGGCCTTGCGCAACGATTTCAGGATGGGGCGGTTCAGCCTTTCGGCCAACATCAGCTACCGTTTGGGCTATGTGTTCCGCAGGCCGACGGTCAACTATACCAACCTGCTGAACGGGTTCACGACCCACCGGGACTATGAGCGCCGATGGCGGAACCCCGGCGATGAGTTGCTGACGGATGTGCCTTCGCTGCCTTTGGCCAACAATGCCAACAGGGAGACCCTGTACCGGTCCTCACCCGTGCTTGTGGAGCCCGGCGACCACATCAGGCTGCAGGATATCCGCCTTTCCTACTCTCTGGGAAGCGGTCAGGGGAAGGTTTTCCGGAACGCCGAGTTCTTCCTCTACGCCAACAACATCGGTATCCTCTGGAAGGCTACCGATCTCGATCTTGACCCTGATTTCAGGACCGTCCGTCCCCCCTTGGGCCTATCCCTCGGGATCCACCTGGACCTGTAGGGAATACCCGGGCAGCGGGGTTCCCGGCCCATTTCTTCCATAAGGTTTAACGTTGATAAGTACCCAAATGTAGCTTTCGGATTCACAAAAGGTGACGGGGTTACGGGTCGGGGAACCTGCCGGGGACGGACAACAAAGCCCGTGGACTTGGTGGCGTCCCGCATTTCCCACACCATGCGGGGCCCACCTTGTTGCGGGTGATTGCAAAAATGAACCAGATAAACCAAAAAATTCAGATACCATGAAAAACACCATAAGCAATATCCTGTATCCGCTCCTGCTGTTGGCATTTGCCATCCTGCCCGGCTGTGCGGAGTTTCTAGACGTCAAGCCCGACATCTCGATGGTGGTGCCGGGCACCGTGGACGAGCTCGAGGCCCTTTTGGACGACGACGTCTTAAGGAGCATGAACATGGGCCCGGGGATCCCGGTACTGAGCTCCGACGACCTGTTTGCGGGCGAGGGGGCCCTGCCTTCCTTCAGCAACCTTGAGCGCAACGTGTACACCTGGCAGCGCGATGTCTTCGCCGGTCAGCCCGGCGTCACCGAATGGAATGTCCCCTATCAACAGGTGTTCAATGCCAATTTGGTGCTGGAGCGTATCGGGAAGGTCGTAGCGCGGACTGCTGCCGAGGAGGCCAAAAAGAACACGGTCAAGGGCAGGGCGCTATTCTACAGGGCATTTGCCTTCCACTGCTTGGCCGAAAGCTTTGCGGCGCCCTATGGCGCTTCCGATCCCGCCTCGACCCCCGGTATCCCGCTGAGATTGAACGCCAACGTGAACGACCTCGTACCGCGGTCGAGCCTGCGTGACACCTATGCGGCGATCATCTCCGACCTCAGGGGAGCGGCGGAGCTCCTGCCTCCGGTGGCGGACTTCCGCTCCCGTCCCTCGCGTGCGGCGGCACATGCCCTACTGGCACGGGTTTACCTGCTGATGGGCGACTATGCATCTTCCTTGGCCCATGCCGAAAAATCCCTGGCCGACAACCCTGCGCTGCTTGACTACAAAACGGTGGATGGTTCTCCCGCATTCCCTTTCTCCGGGAACCAACAGGAGGTACTGTTCCAGTCCATAGTGACCGCCTATGGCTTCCTCTTTTCAAACGAGGTGTTTGTGGACGGGGGGCTTTTGTCGTCCTACGCCGAGGGCGACCTCAGGAGGGAGCTGTTCTTCTCTCAGGGTCACGGGGGTGCGGTTTTCCGGGGAAACTATACCGGGCAGGTGTTCCTGTTTTCGGGACTCGCCACCGACGAGGTGCGTATCACGAGGATGGAGTGCCTCGTGCGCCTGGGGAGGCTGCAAGAGGCGGCTTCCGCCTACAACGAGTTTGTGGGGAGCAGGTATGCCGCGGGGGCCTTTGGGCCGGTTTCGTTTTCCGATGCGGTGTCGGCATTGGACACGGTGTTGTCCGAGCGGCGGAAGTCCCTGCTTTACCGGGGCATACGCTGGATGGACCTGCGTCGCCTCAACACCGATCCGGTGCGGGCGCAGACACTGAGGAGGACTGTTGGGGAAGAGGTGTTTGAACTGCAGCCGGGAAGCCTGCGGTACACCTTCCCGATCCCGGACAGCGAGATCAGCCTGAACGGGTTGGAGCAAAACCCGAGGGACTGAAAAAGTCAAGGCGGGCCGATTGGGGCCCGCCTTTCCGTTTACATCGGTGAGAGCGTGATCGGAACGAAGACGCCGTTGCTTACCGGGGTAGCGCCAGGTTGGGGAAGCGCACGGAGGCAGACTTGGGTGGTCGGGTTGTCGCACCTGTAGTCCGTGCCGATTTCGGCATCCGTGGCGTCGTACCACTGCCCGTTGTGGAAACCATACTTTTCGCTTGTCCGGTCAACGGGCGCTGTAAAGGCAAAGGCGGCGGCCATTGCCAGGAGGAAAACACCTCCGCGTAGGAGGTTCATCATTTGGTTTTTCATAGTTTTGTTTAAGTTAGAATGAATGATCCGGTCGCTTCGGCTTCGTGCTTTCGGGGAGGGGCGGCCGGTGATTTCCCCCCACTGGAGCCAGTCGGGTACCTGGTACCCGGGGTGGCGGAGAATTGGTTGCTTGTTGTTGGTTAGTGGTTAGTAGTTGATAGTCGATAGTCGATAGACGATAGTCCATAGGTACGGGTATTGGTTATTGGTAAATAGTTATTAGGTTATAGTCCATAGTTGATAGTCCATGGAGCGTGGATAGGTTGGTGTGGGTTTGTGGTTCGGATGCCTCATTTTTCAATTTTGATTTTTCATTGGCCAATCCTTTCGAGGCGGTAACCGAGTATTGCGGTTGCCAGCAAAACGATGTTCAAAACCAGGTGCTCCGACCAGCCGAGGGTGGAGACGATGCCGCCGCAACTGCAGGGGATACGGCCGAAGACGCTGGTAAGCACAAGGACCACGTAACCGGTAAACAGCCCCATCAACATGACTGCGATCCCGAATCCGATTTTCCTTCTAACTGGTACCAACAATAGTATACCGCAAACAAACTCCACCGATGGGATTATGTAAACCAATGCCATCGCCATCCATTTCGGAAAGGGTTGGTTCATGAACCCATTCCGGGTAGCTTCCATGTCGAGCCATTTGGAGCCCGCGGTATAGACGAATACCAGCGCAAGGATGATTGCGGCAGCCTCTGTCGGAAGGTTTTTGCGGGTCGGAATGGCTTGGTCTTTTTCCATGAATGAAAATTACCCCAGAGGTATCCCTAAGCCTAAAAATTTTGGCAGGAAATCATGAATCACCTAAAAAAACTGCCAAGTGGCAGGAAATCGTCAACAAAACGAAAAAAGCACATAACTAATTTGCAAATGATAAAAACAGTACATTAATTAATCGACATACTATTGATCAGGTGATGGTGTGGGCCATTCGCTGCTGTTCAAAGCCCTTGCCCCTCGGGGAGTAATACGACCCTTGGGGAGCTGTACAACTTAATTGAGGATGCTATGGATGATTTGATCAAAAAGATGAAGGAGGATTACGATTCCCTTCACCCGGTTGGCTGGCAGGATTATGAGAAGCTTTTGGGATTCCTTGAATTTAGGCGTTTCCAAAAGAAGGAGGTCATCAGGAAGGAAGGAATGGCTGAGGACCGCAGCCGTTATGTCTTTGAGGGGGTGTTGGCGATGTACGACCACTGGTCCGGAGTCCCCCAATGCCGTCGGATTTTTTCCGAGACCGACACCGTCTGTGATTTTGAGTCCTATGCGACGGGCAATCCGTCAAGGTTCTCGCTTGTTGCATTGACCGACTGTGTTGTCTGTGATCTGACCAAGGACCAGGAGCTGCGGGTAGTTGACGCGATCCCTTCCTTTGGGAGCCTTGCGATCCGGATCAACCAGCGCATCACGGTCCGGGATAGCCAGTGGAAGGACTTGCTTTTGCAACCGGATGCACTACGCTACGAAATGTTTCAGAAGCAGTTTCCCCGATATGGGATGCTGGCGGTGAAGGATATCGCCAGTCTGCTCAATATACCCGAACGGACGATGTTCCGGCTGCGGGGTTCAAAATAATCATTCCAAAGATGTTGTCGCCATGGAAATAAGATACCCCTTTCCCTATTCCGTCAATCCTTTTGTCCCCGAAATCGATGTTTTGGTTACTGCTTGGGCAGAGGGCTGTGGGCTCCTGAAGGGCGAACAGGCCAGGCTCGCCGTCGTTTCCGGCAGGCTCAATTACTTCGCGGGGTACCTGTATCCCGATGCCGGTCCCAAGCAGCTCGAAAAAATCTCAAGGTTTTTCCTGTTACTCTTCCTGTTGGACGACAAAATGGCTGCCGAGCCCCCAAGGAGGGCACATTCGCAGGTAAAACGTATGTTGGCCACTACGTCGCGACGTCGGAGGAGTACTGTGGGAGGTCAATTCCGTGACGCATTCCTGATCGCCTACGTCGGATTGTGGCAGGAAATCGAAGGCGACTTGGAAGCTGAGGGGCGAAGGGTTTTGGCTGAGGTCTTGGAAAACTACTGGGAGGGACAGCTTTGGGAATCCGGCCACCGCCTCGAAATGCGGGTAGCAGATATCAATGAGTATTTGCGGTGGAGGAGGATTTCTTCTGGTTGTGGGGTTGCATTGTTTTTCCTTCGTTGGCTCGGGGGCTGGTATGATTCCGGATTTGTCTGGGATTGCAGCCTTGACTTTGCGGAGGTGTATGCTTCCAATTTGATCTGCCTTGCCAACGACTTGGGTTCGCTTGAAAAAGAGTTGGAGGCGGGGGAAGCAAACAGCTATCCGATCATCCTGATGCGGAGATATGGGCAAACCAAGGAGCAGGCGCTTGAAAAGACGAAGGCGCTCCACGACAGAAATGTCGGGAACCTGCTGCGTTTGGCAAATGGACAAAAGCGTCAAATCCCGGAAACTGAGGCCGTGTATCTCAGGTCGCTGATGCGTATGGTGGCGGGCTCAAACGCTTGGAGCCTGCTTGAAACCAACCGGTACATGCAGCACCTGAACGGAGCCGTTTCGCAAACGAAGTAATAAGATACACAAAGATCATCCATAAACCACTTGAAGCCATGTTGAAGAAAAGATGCGTAATTTATCCAAAGGACGTCATGGTTTTGACCGGACGCAGCCAACGGTACAGTCAGGCACTTCTCTGCAAGATCAGGAAGCTGTGCAAGAAGGACCCGGACCAGTTTGTGACCCTGACCGAGTTTTCGAGGTTTTCGGGGATACCCGAGGATGATATTGAACGGCTCCTTCAGTAAAGGTTGATGGATGCCTTTTTTGCGCGGTGTCCGAATCAGGGCTATTGGCCGGGTCCGGAGTATATTTACGTGCGGATATTCTTATTACGATCGAATCAATAAGGTCCAGGTTTTCTATTTTTCAACTGCCTCGGGGCTGGACCAACCCACTTTGTTTTTTTACTGGGGTACAGTCGGGAGCCCCTTCATGGCGGATAGGTATCCCTATTTCAAACACGTCTTGGTTTTTTCTGGTCCGCAAATTTCCTCATTAAGAAGTCTGGTTGGATGAATAACCTCGATTTGGTTGAATAAAGGGCAGTTTATTGGGGTTTTGGTGCGCAGGATGGTCAAAAACGCGCAGAATGCGCAGGGAACGCACATTCATTTAGTTTTCAAAATTCCTTCCCTCAAATTGGCTGCATGTTCAACCTAAAACCCATACAGCTATGGCAAAACAGATGAGTGTGCTTACCCTCAGCGGTAACATCGGAAGGATCAACTTCTTCAAAAACAGGACCGGGTTCCAGGCCCGGGAAAAGGGTGGAGTCCCCAAGTCGCGGATCATGTCGGACCCGAAGTTTGCACGTACCCGTGAGAACATCGCCGAGTTCAGCAACAACGCTGCCGCGGCGCGGATGCTGAAAGACGCCATCCGTCCGGCGATCCAGCGGTTCAAGGACACGCGGCTGCATTTGCGGCTTACCAGCAGGATGATGCAGGTGTTGAAATCCGATCCCGTCAACGTCCGGGGCGAGCGCCAAGTAGCCGAGGGTGATTGGAGCCTGCTCAGGGGATTGGAGATGAATGGACTTACCCCCTTGTCAGGCACCCTAAAAATGGCCTATACGATCAGTGACGGGGCCACCGAATGGGGCATCGATGTCCCTGCCTTCATTCCGAAGGATGATGTTCTGATCCCGGAGGGTGCCTCGCACATGCGGGTCATCCTTGCGGGCGCTGCGGTGGATTTCGCCACCGGCGAGAAGTCCTTCCAGATTGCGCAATCCGCCGAGGTACCGGTCGCCACGCCGAGCGCAGGCCTCAGCCTTGCAGTCCAAAAGGGCGGCCTTCCACAAAGCCACAAGATCGTCCTTGTCGGGGTGGAGTTCCTTCAGGTCGTCAACGGGGAGTTCTACCCCTTGAACAACGGCTCGAATGCCTCCGGGGCGATTGTGTTCACCGAAAGGAGCTAGGCCGTGAGGCTTTTGATGTGGCGATTGGACCAAAGGCGGGCCCTGCTGTACCACGGGGCCCGGCCTTGGACAAGGCTCCTGGGTATCCCTGCGACAGTCGGCTCCCTTCCGAAAGGGTGTTACGGCCTGCGGCTGGGATTTACCGAGGAAAAGGGCTGGCAGGTGGAAGTAGTCTCCCACGAAGGCAACACGGTCTGTCGGATCGTGTCAAAAGATTCCGGAGAAGGAGTCCCCCTCGGGGCCTTGGCACCCGTGGCGCGGTATGGCAGTGGTGCGAAGTTCTCGAAGCTTGAGCTGCGGAAGCTGCTTGACCGCCTCGGGAGGTTCGTGGACGAGGACTGGCAACTGGAAGTATTGGAACTCCCACCCCGAAACCGCCCCGAGCGATGGAGACTGGCGAACTGACGCTCTTGCTGGGGGGACTGGTGACCTTCCTCCTGTCGGTGATAGCCTACTTCCTGAGGCTGCTGGTGCAGGACATACGCGACCTGAAGCGGGAGCATATGGACCTGCGGGAGCTCTGCATCTGGCTCAAGGCCGAGCAGGGTCAACTGAAGATGTACCTGGAAGGCGGGAGGCGCAGGGCCTCCCAAGATCCGGGGATTAGATCAAACCTAAAAACAGATCCACTATGAAACTGGAAGAAGTAAGGGAAAGGGTTTCCAAGCCGACGCCGCCCTTTTTCAGGCAACTGAGGACGATCGGATTGGTGTTGGCGGGGGTGGGTGGTGCCATCCTTGCGGCGCCGGTAAGCCTTCCTGCGGTGCTCGTCACCGCCGCGGGCTACCTGGTCACGGGCGGGGCGGTCCTGTCGGCGGTCAGTCAGGCCACCGTGAAATCGAAGTAAAGGGAATAGCCGGGGGAAGTGATCTTCCTCCGGTTTTTTTATTATCAAATTAGTAGGAAAAAATCATTTCCGAATGTAACATTCAAAGTAATGATGGCTATCGGGATACACCAAGCATCAACTTTCACTATGGACCATTTACGAAGAATCAAAATCCATCCCTTGACACAACACTTCAATTGATCATTTTTCTTACCTTCAAATTCAATAACCCAAGCAAAACCAAAGATCCTATGCCATCCATTCAGCACTTCTTGAGACCGATAGTTGGTATTCTTTTGCTTATACAATCCTGCAAACCAAGTACTGAGCTCTCAGCAAATAATGAGGCAAACGGGGTTCCAAGGGGTGTGCTCGCTTTCCTAACCACGCGGGATGGGAACTTCGAAGTATACACGATGAATGCCGATGGACGGGAAGTAAATAACCTCACCCAAAATAAAGCCTTGGATTTCTGGTCTTCCTGGTCGCCCGATGGAAAGTATATATTGTTTTATTCCAATCGGGACGGAAACAATGAAATCTATCGTATGGATGCAGACGGCAGCAATCCTACCAACCTATCGAACCATCCTGCAAATGACTATCTCCCAGCTTGGTCGCCTGATGGAAAAACAATCGCTTTCACTTCCAACCGAGATTCCGATAATCGGGAAATCTACATCATGGCAATTGACGGGTCCAACGTTCGTCGGTTAACCCACAACGACCTATTTGAGGAGGTCCCGACCTGGTCGCCAAATGGCAAACAAATAGTTTTCACCCGACAGCTCGAAGAAATGGTCGATACGGTAAAAACCACCAATGGTGAGCTATTCGTCATGGATATTGACGGAAAAAATGAAAAGCGTTTGACTTTTAGGGAAGGATATGATTCTGGCGGGAAGTTTTCACCAAATGGCAAGAAGATTGCATTCTATGGACAAGACTCCTCTAAGAATTTTGAGATCTTTACGATGAATGCTGATGGAACAGACGTTGTAAATTTGACAAACGACATTTTGGAAGACTACTCACCCGACTGGTCTCCCGATGGAAAATGGATTGCATATACCAGCGGTACCTCGAAACAATATGACGTTTGGGTAATCCATTTAAAATCGCTAAAGAAATTCCGCCTGACGACCGAACCCAAACGCAATGAAACACCAGTTTGGCGACCAGATCAAAAATGACATTACAAGCCGGCAATCAATTCAATTTTGGTATGCACCAAAAGATAATGGTTTCAAAATGCGAGCTGAATCTGGTGTATTATGTTTTAATTTCGATGCAAATTGGTTCACTGTCCATCATTCAAATATCCGATATGAAAAGATCCTTTATTCTCCTGCTGTTGCTATTTGCCGGTTGGTCTGCGATGGCACAGATTGTCTCCTCCGGCAACCATCAAATCATCTTCCAACTGAGCAACGGACAGGTTGCCACGCACGAGAAGTTTCTCCGCCAACTCAACAATATCCTCGAGGCCGCGCCAAATGCCCAAATCGAGGTCGTGACACATGGCATGGGTGTGGATTTGCTGCTGAAGGACAACAATGCCTTCCAATCGGCCCTGGAAGATTTGAGCAAAAGGGGCGTGGTGTTTGTCGTTTGTGAAAATACCCTCAAGCAGCGCAACTTGGCAAAGGACATTTTTCTTCCGCTGGCCGGATTCGTGCCATCCGCGATCTTGGAGTTGGTCATCAAGCAGGAACAAGGCTGGATTTACATCAAGGCTGGGGACTGATTTTTTAGATATAGCCGATTTTTCTACCTTCGGGCAAAAGGCTTTTTCAAATCCATTCCTTCAAGTGCGATGATAGAGACATTGGAAAATTTGGCTGTCGAACTGGGTCCCGTCAAAGCGGCTCTATTTGCTACCATTTTCACATGGCTGATGACCGCAGTGGGCGCATCAGTGGTGCTCTTTTTCAAAACGATCAACCGTGCGGTTTTTGACACGATGCTGGGTTTCACGGGAGGGGTAATGATCGCCGCGAGCTTTTGGTCCCTGCTGAATCCCAGCCTCCAATACGCCGAGCAGATATACGGTGGCATGCCTTGGTTGCCTGTGGCATTTGGCTTTCTGCTGGGCGGACTGCTCATATTCTCGCTGGACAAGTTTCTCCCGCACCTCCACATCAATTTCGGCAAAAACGAGACCGAGGGCTTGCCGACCAATTGGCATAAATCAACGTTGCTATTGCTGGCCATTACTCTGCACAACATTCCCGAGGGTTTGGCTATAGGAATTCTTTTTGGTGCCGCCGCGGAGCATTTGGACGGGTCCACAGTGTCGGCGGCCATTGCTTTGGCCGTGGGGATTGGCATCCAAAACATCCCCGAAGGAATGGCCGTATCGATGCCGCTTCGGCGCCTGGGCGTAAGCCGGGTAAAGAGCTTTTGGTACGGGCAGCTTTCCGCGATCGTCGAGCCCATGGCCGGTGTACTTGGTGCGGTGGCGGTGATTTACATGCAAAACATCCTCCCCTTTGCGCTCTCGTTTGCAGCGGGGGCGATGATATTCGTCGTGGTGGAAGAAGTAATACCCGAAACCCAAAGGGACAAATACACCGACTTGGCCGTACTCGGGTTTATGCTGGGCTTTACGATCATGATGATCTTGGATGTGGCTTTGGGATAGGTCCCGAGATGATAATCGAACAAAAAGAAAATCCGGTCATGATCTGGCCGGATTTTCTTTTTCGCCTATGGTCAGGGCAAAGTCAATCGCAACATCACGTAGAAGTTGCGCCCTGGCGCGTATAGGGGAACCCGATTGGTTCCGATGGGGCGATTGAGGTGCTCGTAGTAAGCCTGGTCAAATAGATTCTGTACCCCGAGCTTCATTCCGATATTTGCTGTAAAGTTGTAGCTGGCATCCACATCAAAGAGCGTGAATTTGGGGGTTGACTTTTCGCCAAAACTCTCGGAAACGCGATCCTGCCCCATCACATGCCTTAGTCGCACGGCAGCTTGCAGTTTTCCGTCAAAGTAATTACCCAAGAGTGCATACCGCAAGTCCAAGGGTGCGATTTCCGGTAGGGCTTCTGAGAGAACCAAATTTTGACCATAAGTATATGCCACCATCATCTGCTGACTCAAACCCCAAGCGAGGTTTTGTCTGAAGGACAGTTCGAAACCTGTTTTCAGCGACTGATCCACATTGACAAATTGCCGGACGCCGGGACTTGTGGCAATCCTGGGTTTCAGGTCGGTCTTTACCGCAGTGATGTAATCGGTGAGGTAGGCAGCAAAGAAATTGACTTCGGCCTCAATGCTTTTGCTGTGGAAGCCCAAAATCAAATCCGCTTGATTGTTGGCCTCTGGCTGGAGAGTAGGGTTCCCTACCATTTCATAGGGATCCACACCAACGGGGAAATAATTGATGAAACGCTCAGTCAAGCTACCGCTTCTCTTGACCCTTGCCAACCAAATACCGCCATGAAAATGACTGCCCAAGTCACGCTGCAGGCCGACTGATAGTCCGGGATTCAATTGCATGATCTCGGCGTCTTGATTGACTTGGGTGAATTCCCCCGCAACGTCATGGGCTTGCGCTTTGTTGGCATCGAGTCGGCCCGCCAAGCTCAAGGTAGATATCCCGATTGGAAGTTGGTAGCTGGCAAAAATTCCCAATTTGTCGATCCTTGAATCCTGCCATGCATTGTCGTACATGGTTTTGCCCATATTGGGCCCCATCAAAAACTCCCGGGCTCTCTGTCCTTGAGCGGCTTCGTGCCGGAAATCGCCTCCGCCATAGAGTTTCCCCTTACCAAGCAACCAGAAACCTTCAGTCCGGGCACCGATATTCTGGGTATTGGCTGCTGTGCTCGCATTCATCATGCGGGGATTGAGCTCGCGGCTGAAATTGTCCATAAAATGGTCCACCAAAGTGAAATAGCCCGAGGTGGTCCATGTTTGGAGCGGCCTTCCGCTAAAAAATCGGGTATGGCGGACATTGCCCATCCAAGTATCGTCAGACCTCAAATCCATGGCCAAGGACGGAAAATCCACATCGCGTGCAAAGTTGCGGTTCACGTTTACTTGGAGCAGGTTGCTGGCGTTCAATTTGAAGTCACTGTACATTCCAATCGTTCCTCTTCGGAATTCGGCAGGTACGACTGCCCCGTTGCCATCCAAATAATCCGATCCTTGGGACCAAGATCCGAGGATTCCGATGTCATGGTTTTGTCCCGAAAAACCAACCCTGCCCTCGTTTCTGAAAACCTGTCCATTGGACTCGTACATCGAAGAGAGTCTTCCGTAGGCCCCGGGTGAGGGATTGAAATTGGGCGATTCCTGGATGAAATTGATGGTACCTCCCAATCCAATTCCATAACGTAAAGCATGTGGACCCTTCAGAATTTCAATTTGCTTGATCCGATTGAGTGCAATTTGCGAAGTCGGCGGATCCATCCTGTTGGGGCAAGCGGCGTTGGCGGATTGAAGACCATCGACGACGACATTGAGTTGCTCGTACTTAAAGCCCCTCATCACCGGATCGAAGCCAAATGCGCCGCTTTTTCGGATAGAAGCAACAGCTGGATTGAGATTCAAAATCGCCCCCGCATCGTGGTGGAGTCGCTCCTGGTCGGAGATTTGGATTTTGTCGTCTTTTTCGCTGGTCATTTTCAGGGAAATAACCGAAACAGGTTGCAGATTGATGACTTGTTCTGTGCGGGAAACACTTCCTCGCTCCAAGGCAAGTATGAGTTCCTCTGGCGTCAGGAACCATTTCCCATAGAGAACATGGCTGAGTTGTAGCCTGGCATTTTCAACCAAAACAAATGAAATCAGGCCGTTTTCATCGGAAACGCCTTGTTGGCTGTCGTGATGAAAGGTAGCGGCAATGATCGGCTGACCGGATTTTTGGTCTAGCAGACGAAGCTGTCGGGTTGTTTGGGAAAAGGATGGCAAGCTGAAAATGCACAGAAGCAGCACCACCAAAAGTAGGCGGAGGGGTAAATGTATTTGCGGTTTCATGATTTTGGAATTTGAGATGATCGGAAAGGACACGGTGGTCCAGCCAATGTGTTAATTGGGTAAAATGAGGGTTTTCATCAGGGCAAGGCCTGAGTTAGCCAAACCAAAAATCAGGAAAAGCTGGGGGGATGGAAAAAGTCGAATGCTTCCAACAATTCGTTTTCATCATCATCCCAAACCCCATATACAGGATGAATTTCTTTCCAGATGACCTGAGGTGCCGTACAATGGCTGGGTAGAACATATATCTGTGCCTCCTCTTGGGTCAGTTGTTGTTTCTTTTCCTCGTGGTCTTGTGCCTCGCCCAATCTCCTCTCGAGTTCGCATTTACCTTCACAAGTGAGCTCGGGTTTTTCCTTGTTGATGCAAAAAAGCGCCGCTATTTCTTCCTGATTGAGGAGAAAATCCGCCTGAATCAGCGAATACCCGAGACCATTCAGGAGAATGAGGGCAGCAAGGGCGATATGGAGGATGCTTCTCAGCATGGCATCATTGGGAAAACGGGTCAGAACCGATCCTTTCTAAACTGTTAAGATTATCAACCTCAAATGGATTTGAACTCTTTTTGAATGAATCCTGAGGGGAAATCTTGAGATTCTTTTCCGGAAAACCAGAATGGTTTCTTAGCCGTGGGTGGGACAATCGGACAAAATCCTTTCTTGCGCCAATGGTTCGAAACAGGACAATCAATGCCATCAATACAAACATTGATAGAATGCTTAGGCCGTTGACGATACCGAAAAAGAGCCGCAATTCCGCCCAACCCATGAGCGAGACCAAGGTCCTTCCCAAAAGCGATAGTTGAAATACTATCCACCCTATCCACAGCAAAGGATGGTATAGGGAAAGCTTAAGGTTCAGCACCATCGGCAGGATAATCGGCGCATGTGCCCATATCATCGAAAATGCAAATCCCAAAAAGAAGGTATGCAGGTATAGGTCGTAGAAAAACCCGTGGTTGTCCAGAAAACACAATGCGAGCCCATGCAGCGTCAGCCAAACATAACCCACCCGAAGGCCTACACCGATATAGCGAAACTGCTTTTCTTTTTTGGCGGCAATTTTTGCCATGTCAAAGTGCAGCAACCAATAGGAAACCGCCACCGCCGCAAATCCCATCAACCACCTGCCATGACCATGGAAAGGCAACAACATACCCAAAAAGAAAAGACCGAGTATGGCGAGAAGCGCCTTTTTTGCCCAAGTCGGAGTTGGCAGGAACTTGCTGAGTTCCAATCGCTCCCCAATGATGGTAAAGAATACAAAACCTATCCACCAAGGAACTGCCGCGGCAATCAGGCCTTTTTGGACCCAAGCTACAATACCTATAAGGTAAAATGCCGCGCCGGCAGCCATCACGTATTGGTGCATCAGTGGATGCCTGACCGTCTGCAGGTACATCATTGCCATCAAACCAAGGCCTGCCAAAATCAACAAAACAGATCCTGTCTGCGAAAATCCCAGCAGCACAACCGCAATGCTCAGACCATTGAAGACCGGAACCAGCATCCAAGTCTTTGCCTGCATCACCATGGCCCTTTCCAGACTGATCAAAGTGCCTAAAAATCCTGCAACCATCAACAACCCATGCCCGGCAGCAGCTTCAGGGACAATCCAACCTACATATCCAAGGCGATTGAATCCTCCCAAAACCCCCATTAGCAAGGCAGCGACTGCCAGTGGAAATACCAATATGGGTTTGAGAACTTTCATAACAAATAGGGGATATTTTTATCCTTTATTTTTTCCAAAGAAAAGGGAGATAGGTTCTCCCTTTGTTTGATGCTTCGAATTTAGAAAGAAAATATAAAGGGACAAATTTATCCGTTATTATTTTCTCCATCAATGCTTAAAATCAAAACTTCGATCAGTACTCAGGATACGCTGGGGACCAAGCCTTCGATTTGTTCTTGGAGGAATCGTAACTGCTCCTTCATTTGCAGCATGACTTCCTCCGCGTCTAAGCTGACTTCGTCGATAAGTTTGTTGTAATACTGGATGCCCGCCGTCAGGTTTTCCCTGAATTTAGACAAATAAGCCTCGTATTTGGCTGTAGGTTCGGGTAGCGCCTTTGTCACTTCTTTTTGCAGATGCGCGACATAAAGTTCCAACTCCTTGATAAATACATGGGGACGGGAGGCATCGATGGTAATCTGGATCTTTCCATATATATGATCCACCATTTCCCGAAGGCTGAAGACGCCCTTGAAATATGCCAAATTGGGTCCAGGGCAAATAGTGACGGCCTTGAGGTTTCTCTTGGGCGTTTCTCCAAGTGCCAGGATTGCAGGCGCGCTGAGTCCCTCGCAGAGGCAATCTTTTTCCAAAGTCTCATCTAGCTGTTCCCTTGAAATCTCGTTTCTTTCAAAAAGTTTGGTTTTGAGATTTTGGTATTCCCGGGATGCGGTGCAGATGGATTTTTCCGAAAATTCCTTCGAAAAGGCCAAGAACTTCTTGTAGCAAGGGCTGCCCGGACGGTTCTTTTCGATCCTTTCGACCCGCTGCTGCTCGCCACTACTGGTACGCAGATTGTTGAAAGGAACACCCAGCGGTGAAGCATGGCTGAGGTAAAAATCCGACTTCTTAGCCTGAATCAAGCGATCCAGCGTGTCCTTATCCACGGAAGTGGCTTCGGGAACAAGTAGGAACGGGCTTCCCCATCCAGTACCATCGAGTGCATAGTATTCAGTCAGGAAACGGTTTTCGGTTGCGGTTCCAAGCCCGCCTTGGTAAGTGATTTTTGGTTGGATGTCGGCAGGAAGAATAAATCCTCCCGTATCGGAAAGGTATTGTTGACAGGCTGCATGCAGTGCTTGGCTGAGTTCTTCCCTTTTGGTTTTGAATTCCTCCAAAATCGGCCCAGCCAGAAAACCATCGGTTGCAAAGGCATGCCCGCCACAATTCAATCCCGACTCGATCCTAAATTCGGAAATCCAAAGGCCCTTTTTCGCAAGGAATTTTCCTTGGATCAGTGCAGAGCGATAGTCGGATACCTTAAGGATGATTCTTTTGGTAATCCTTCCAAACTGATCCGGGAAAAACCCCGGAAACTGTGCCGCATAACTGTACAAAGCCGGATTCAGACCAGCAGAAAAAACGACCGCACCGTCTACTCTACTCATGGCAAATCCGCGCAAGGCTGACAGCGCATCAGAAAATTCCCTCGGAAGTTCGTTCCCCTCCTTATCGCTGTTGATTTTGTCCACCTTAGTCATGATGTTGACATCGATCGCACCGGGCTGAATGGCATTTCTCAACAATTCCTCCAAAGCAAGACGCTCCGGACCTTTGGCGCCCAGCATCTCGTGATACAGGTTGAAAAGCGGGTTTTCACTCGGCAGCAGTTCAAAATATTTGTCAATATCGGCCCCTTCCCCAAACGATTGGGACTTCATTTCCGTCATATGGGCTTCGACCCTCTCGTGGAGAAAATCGAGGTAGGCGGTAATTCTTTTTGCCCGATAATCCTCTTCCTTTTCGTCGATATATTGATAAGGAATCCC
Source organism: Mariniradius saccharolyticus AK6 (assembly GCF_000330725.2). Taxonomy (GTDB): domain Bacteria; phylum Bacteroidota; class Bacteroidia; order Cytophagales; family Cyclobacteriaceae; genus Mariniradius; species Mariniradius saccharolyticus. Next base: position 89,654 of record NZ_AMZY02000007.1, read on the forward strand.
GCCCTTGCGGCTGTAAATTCTCCGCATTTCCTCTAGAAGGTGGTCGTCCATGATGGAAACGACGGATGAAATACCAAATCGGGCGACTTTGAGGGGTGAATCTACCGTGTAGCCCAGTCCCATGACCGGGATGTGGAAGGAATGCAATGTATTCATGGTACGCAGATTGAACTTGATGCAATTGACCCGAACAGGCCATGCCAATAAAAGGACAAAGCTATCCGCCATTTTTGGGAAAGAAGAATTTTTAGAGGGTAATTAAAGGTGATTTTGGTCATGGAAAACGGCCATTAATTTGAAGATAAGGCATGCGATTCCAAATCGCATTTTAACTTAACCTTCCTTGACCTGTTGAATTACTTAGTCCAAAAATTCACTAGAAAAGAATAGCAAGCTCGGAAACTCAAGTTTTAAACGCAATTTTATTTAGGACAAAAAAGTATGATTTATATCACCGTGAATCATGATCAATTCCATACTCGAAAAAATGGTCTATTTCTACTTTGGACAAATTTTAAAGTAGAACCATCAACCCGACTCCTTTATGGATCAATTTGTCATCAAAAGAAACGGCGCTTTTGTGCCTTTCGAATCCTACAAAATCAAAGATGCCTTGGTCAAAGGCTTCAACTCCGTCCACCAAGCTTATGACCCTTATATATTCGGAAAAATCCTCGAAGGGCTTAGTAAAAAGACCACTTGGGCCGTCGAAGAGATCCAAGACCTGATCGAAAAAGAACTCTTCGATGCCGGCTTTTTTGAAGTCATGCGTTCATTTATGCTCTACAGGCATACCAGAAAGCTACAACGAGAACATGTCGCCGGCCTCAACGAGGATACGACCTACGTCGATAGCACCCAAACCATAGAGGAATATATCCACGCCACCGACTGGCGGATCAACGCCAACGCCAACACCTCCTACTCCAATGCCGGCCTGGTCAACAACGTGGCCGGAAAAATCATCGCCAACTACTGGCTGGACAAGGTGTATTCGAAAGAGGAAGGCTATGCCCACCGCAACGGGGATTACCATATCCATGATTTGGATTGCCTAACGGGGTACTGCGCCGGCTGGAGTCTGCGGGTGCTTTTAAATGACGGCTTCAATGGCGTACGCGGTCGGGTAGAAAGTCGTCCTCCCTCCCACTTCCGGGAAGCATTGGGCCAAATGGCCAATTTCCTCGGCATTTTGCAAAGCGAATGGGCGGGCGCCCAAGCATTCAGTTCTTTTGACACCTACTTGGCACCATATGTTTTCAAGGATCAACTTTCCCAAAAAGACGTGGAAAAGGCGATCCGTTCATTTGTCTACAACCTCAACGTCCCTGCCCGCTGGGGTCAATCTCCCTTCACAAATATTACTTTGGACTGGGTGGTACCCAACGACTTGGCCGACCAAATCCCCACCAAAAACAACCTGCACCTTTTCAGGGGGTTCAGTAATGGTGAATTGGAAAAAAGTGCCCAAAACCGCGGTGTGCGTAGTTTGGAGGATATGACTTACCGACATTTTCAGCGGGAAATGAACATGATCAACAAGGCCTACTACACGATCATGACCGAGGGAGACGCCAATGGACAACCCTTCACTTTCCCAATCCCGACGGTCAACATCACGGAAGACTTTGATTGGCATGGGGAGAATACGGATTTGCTTTTTGAAAACACGGCCAAAATCGGTTCCTCCTATTTCCAAAACTTCATCGGCAGCCAGTACACCTTTGACGAAAACGGCTACAAAGTCGAAAACCCGAATGCTTATAAGCCAAATGCTGTCCGAAGCATGTGCTGCAGACTACAGCTTGACCTGAGAGAATTGCTCAAGCGTGGCAACGGCCTCTTTGGATCGGCGGAAATGACCGGCAGCATCGGCGTGGTGACAATCAATATGGCGAGGTTGGGCTATCTGTACAGAGGAAACAAAAAAGCCCTGATGATACGCTTGGACCACCTGCTGCTCTTGGCCAAATCCACTTTGGAGAAAAAACGAAAGTTTATTCAAGAAATGCACGATCGGGGTCTTTACCCCTACACTAAAAGATACCTGCCCCACTTCCGCAACCACTTCTCCACGATTGGGGTCAATGGGATGAATGAGATGATTTTGAACTTCACAGAAGGACAGTCTGACATCACCTCCATCGAAGGACAGCAGTTGGCTGCGGATCTCTTGGACCATATTCGCGGGAGAATGCGGGAATTCCAAGAAACAACGGGCAACCTATATAATCTCGAAGCAACACCTGCGGAAGGAACTACTTACCGCTTTGCCAAAGAAGACCGGAAAAGGTATCCCGAAATCATTCAGGCCGGCATGGAGGAAAACATTTACTATACCAACAGTTCCCAACTGCCCGTCAACTTTACCGACGACCCCTTTGAGGCCCTTTTCCACCAAGATGAGCTCCAATGCAAATACACAGGAGGCACAGTCCTCCACCTCTACATGCGGGAAAAAATATCCACAGCCGAAGCCTGCCGAAATCTGGTAAAGAAGGTACTGACCAACTTCAAGTTGCCCTATATCACGGTCACGCCGGTATTCAGTATTTGCCCGGTACATGGCTACCTCAATGGCGAGCACGAGTTCTGCCCAAAATGCGATGAAATCCTAGTCCAAAAAATCCAAAACCAAAACGATTATGCAAACCTATCCTGAAACACAATCCATCCTTGAAAAGCACACAGAATCCAGAACAAAATGCCTTGTCTATACCAGGGTCATGGGCTATCACAGACCCGTCGAGAGCTTCAACATCGGCAAAAAAGGCGAACACAAACAGCGTACGCATTTCGAAGAAAAAGGTGACCGATCCTAGGCCCATATTCAGCATCAGTCCATTTACGCTATTGGATTATCCAGACAAGACAGCCTGCATCCTATGGTTTGCAGGCTGTAATATGCGCTGCGGATATTGTTACAATCCCGAGATTGTCAAAGGCAAAGGCAAGATCGGGTTTAAGGAAGTATTGACTTTTCTCAATAAAAGAAAAACCCTACTCGACGGGGTCGTGTTCAGCGGCGGAGAATGTACGCTTCACCCCGACCTACCATGGCTTGCGGCCGAAGTCAAAAAAATCGGCATGCGCATCAAGGTCGATACCAATGGATCCAAACCCGATGTGGTGCGCCGCCTGATTGAGGACAGTTTGGTGGACTACGTGGCTTTGGACTTCAAAGCCATGCCTGCCAAATACCGATCGATTACCAATAGCCCACTTTTTCCAGAGTTCGAAAGAAGCCTCCTGCTGCTCCTTTCGTCCAACATTCCCTTTGAAGTCCGCACGACAGTGCACGCGGGGCTACTTTCAAAAACAGACCTGCACGAGATGGTAGGCAAACTAGCGGCTTTCGGGTATCGCGGCAAATATTTCCTACAGCATTTCGTCGCTGAATCCGAAACATTGGAGCCACTTCCCAAAAGTTTAAAGAATGAAGTCCTCGATGACTATTCCAGCCAAGAAATTGAGGTGGTTTGGAGGAATTAAGCTATCAGAAAAAGGAAAAAAAACCGAGCCAATGGCCCGGCCTTTTGGGATGAAAAAGGTATGTCAGTCAATATTTCTCAGGGTTGGAATTCCTTCACGAAAATCTTCGGCTCCATAAAAACCCTCGTAAGGATGGAATTGGAAATCAAACAGGCCTTTTTGGCTTTTTCCAAAACCTTGAGCGCCTTCTCGGGATTTTCGTGGGGCGGCAGGGAAAGTTCAGGACTGAGGATGATTTCCGTCATTTGGAATTTGCCATCTTCACGGGAAAGCCTCCCTTTGGCATGGGAGGTAAAGCCCTCAAATTCCAGCCGCGAATGTTGGGCAACCGCAAGGAATGTCGTCATCAGGCAGGAATTTACCGCTGCGACAAAGAGATGTTCGGGGGACCAAATTCCGGGTACCCCTCCCTCAAATTCAGGCGGCGTGGCACAAGTCACCGTGTTATCCAAATGGGGTGAAGACAATTCTCCCACCCGTCCATGTTTCCAATGGACACTTACTTCGTAATCATGCGAATCGAACATAGAATTTCAATTATTTGTTTTTTGATTTTTGTGAACTTGCTCTTCGGAATTTGGGAGACATCCGTAACGGACATCTCCCGTTGGCATTGATATTGGGCGATCAAACTACCTCCACTACTTCTTCTTCATTTTTTTCGATTTCACTTAGGTTCAAAGGCCCTTGCTTTTTGACATACCGCGCACTGCGAAGCACAAACCAAGTGAGCGGGAACAAACCTCCCACACAGAATATCGAGCCACCCACTATGCGAAGCCAAGTCATGCTTTGAAATTCAGTGCCTTGGATAAACTCCTGCGACCTCGCATACCAATACCCCTCTTCCATCACGGTGACCAATTGGTGGATCCCGGCGGGAAACAAATCCAAGACGACCATCAGCAGAAGGCCGAGATTGATGGACCAGAACGACGCTTTGATCAATTGATGATTCCAGGCTTCGGGCTGTATCAAATACCGCAGGCAAAACAGCAAAGCTGCAATGGACAGATTGCCATACACGCCCATCAAAGCAGCATGCCCGTGGTTGACTGTGAGGTAGGTGCCGTGCTCGTAGTAATTGGCGATAGGAAGGTTGATGATCAAACCAAATACGCCCGCCCCAAAGAAATTCCAAAATGTCACACCGAGTATATAGAGAAACACTCCTGGCATGGCAAACAACGAAGACCGCCCGCGTCCGTTGGACTTATCCTCCAAGAGATGCGGCATTTTCTGCATCTTCCATGCCTCCAAAGTCAATAGGATCAATGGCACTACCTGAAGGGTGGAGAAAACACTCCCCAAGGCCAAGGTTCCGACAGGCTTTGCATTCCAATAGAAATTGTGGGAAATACCCAAAAGACCTGAACCTAAAAACAACAAAGCCGCCAGATAGACCACCTTCACAACAGCCTGTCGGTTGACCAAGCCCATCATTACCATCATGTATCCGACGATGATCGTCGTAAACACTTCAAAAAACGCCTCCACCCACATATGTACCACCATCCAGCGCCAGAAGTCAGCAATCACAAAGTTAGTCTCCGGTCTTGCCACAAATCCTGACATCAACAGGATCAGGATACAGACTATCGAATACACCAGCCAATTTGGCAAGGCCCAGGGCATGCCAGGGCGAAATGTATTTTTTACTCCCCGATAGACGATCAGGGCCCAAAGTGCAAATATGGCCAAGAGGAAATATTGGTAAAGCCTGCCCAACTCGACGAATTCCCAACCTTGGTGGCCCAACCAGCGGGAATAGGATCCCAACATGCCTTTTGGGCCGAGGAAAATCCCCACAAATGAACCGGCCACCATCACGAAGAATATCCCAAACAGCAAATTGATCAACAACAATTGTCCTTTGGGCTCCTTTTTAGCGAGCAAAGGCAACACAAAAAACGAAATCCCAACCCAGCAGGCGGAAATCCAGTAAAGCGACAATTGGACGTGCCAGCTACGCGAAATCGTCACCGGAATCGCCTCCTGAAGGTCGACCCCAAAGAAATTGGTGAAGCCCACAAAGTCGTGCACAGTGAGTACCCCAGCTAGGACTTGAACCAAAAACAATAGAATCGCGACATAGAAGAATTTGAAAGTTGCCCGCTGAGTGGGACTTGGCGTAAAGGCATGGAGCTTTTCTTCCGTGACCATTTCGGACGCGCCCTTGGAATAATACTCCTGGTTCAGCTGCTCAAACTGGCCGTAATAGTACATCACAATCCCAAGACCCAACACTAAACCCAAAAGCCCTACAATACTCCAAATCATAGTGGAGGGGGTTGGGACGTTACCCGCCTCAGGATCATAGGGCCAGTTGTGGGTATAGCTGTATTTTTCGCCCGGACGCTGCACACTGCATACCCAAGCGCCCCAATAAAAGAATCTAGCCAAATTCCGGATTTCTTCCTCGTTTTGGATATATCCGGTGGGATTGAACGCCTCGCCAAAACCTGCATCTGTAAAAACACGCACATAGAAATCTTCCACCGCCCGAACGCCGGCAATTTGCGCCGAGTTCAAAACCGCAGAATTATCGCTTGGCTGATAGGTATTTGCCTTTATTTCCTGCTGTACTTTTCCAGTGACGGCTGCTTCACCGAGTTCCTGAAGCCCCTGATAATTGGGGAGATTTTTTATATAGTATTCCTTCATTGCCTTGGCGTGGACATTCAGCGCTTGGGCGGTGAAATCAGGCCCACGAAGTGCCCCGTCCCCAAACATGCTGCCGTATTCCATGAGTGCGTACCGGTGAAAAACCTCCTGCCCCTTCAAGATTTCGGCTTCGCTCATGACTTTATTACCATTTTCATCCACAAAATCAGGGATTGGTGGTGCCTCTTCATAGGTCTGATAGGCAATGAATCCCAGCCCAATGATGCTGACCAGGAAAATGATACCAATGGGAACCCACCAGTTTTTGGGCTTCATCAGGTAATGCAGAAAGGTAGTTTCGGATTTCATGGTTTTGTGCAGTAAAGTTTATTTCATATTTCGGAGTATTTATTCTTATTTATAAAGAAAAAAAATCACAGCAAGAGGCGGACCTCCTCTGAGACTATTTTTTCAGATAGGTGTTGCAGGCTGGTACCACTGAGATGTACACGGATGTCATGCTTGACGTCCTTCCAGAAATCGTGGACCGGACAAGGCTTGGCGTGTCCGCATCCCGGCAAACCAAGCAGGCATTGGTCGAAATAGTCTTTCCCTTCGAGGGCAAACACGATATCAACGAGCATGATCTCTGAGGCGGGTTTTGCCAAGGCTATGCCGCCAGAGGGGCCACGGTATGAATAAAGGATGCCTTTAGCGGTGAGTTCCCGGAAAATTTTGGTCAGAAAGTGAAAGGAAAGGTCTATTTCCCGAGCGATTTCGCCTATACTCATGTATTCCGACCCACTTGGATGGGACACCATATAAAGGAGTGCGCGAATACCGTATTTACTGGTTTGGGAAAGGACTTTCATTATTCAGACAATTTTATCCGAAATAAAAAACAATTTTTTAGAAGAACAAAATGTGCGGCCATTTTTTGATTTCGGAATCAGATTGTTCTGAACTTGTTTTTGCAAAGGGATGCTTTTTGAATAATTGGAAATCGCTCTAAATATGAAATCTTTACCTAGGAACGACTCAACCTATTTGCAGGTTATTCGAAACCGCGGTGACTAACGATTCAATCGAACTAGGATAAACCTCGGCGTCTATCCTGCCTTTGAGAAAATCAACAAGCGATAAAAAAATAATTCATCAAAATTTTTGGCTTGAAAAAAATACGGTACCTTTGTTAGTGAATATTCACATATGCCAATGGAAGTCTCGGAAAGACAAAAGGAAATTATCAACGCGGCAGGAAAAATCCTCACCCAAGCAGGCCTAAGTGGACTTACGACCAAAAACCTTGCAAAGGAAATGGAATTTTCCGAAGCAGCCATTTACAGGCATTTCGATAGCAAAGAGGAAATAATCCTTGCATTGCTCGGTTTTTTGAAATCCAACATGGACGAAAGACTTGGACGCATTTACATGGTAGATACTTCGGCTCAACAGAAGTTTCAGGCGATATTCCAAAGTCAATTCGAGTTTTTCAGAGACAATCCCCATTTCGTTGTCGCTGTGTTTTCGGACGGGCTATTGGAGGAAAGCTATAAAATCAACCAAGCGATATTGGACCTCATGCAGGTCAAAATGAAATACCTTACACCCTTGGTCATGCAAGGGCAGCAGTCCGGTACGTTTACACAGGCGATCACTACGGAAGAACTCGTTCATATCATCATGGGCTCATTCCGCCTGCAAATGTTCAAGTGGCGAATAGCCAATTTTCAGTTTGATATCATCCGTCAGGGAAAAAACATGATCGCGGCGTTGTTGACCTTGATGGCGTCCTAAAAAAATTTTCAATTATATGTTAGTAAATATTTACATACAGAAGAGCGTTCTAATTGGACTTCTGTTAGCCAGTGCGCCCGTAAGTGCACAGGTAAAAATGTGGACCCTCGATGAATGTGTCGATTCCGCTTGGGCCTACAATAAAACGTTGCAAATCGCCCAGAATAACCAGGACATTGCGGTGCTTAAAAACCAAGAAGCGAAAGCCTCGCTTTTACCCAAGGTGTTTTTACAGGGCGATTACAGATACTTCACAGAGCTTCCGATCCAATTGATGCCCCAATCTGCATTTGGCGGACCGGAAGGAGTATTTAAGGAAATCCAATTTGGAGTTCCACACAATATCAGTGCGAACCTCGGATTCAAAATGCCCCTTTACGACCCGCAGGTTACCGGAGCGATCAAAACATCAGAAACACTCCAGGAGCTATCCTCGTTGCAGGCACAGAAAACCAAAGAACAAGTTTATCTGGAAGTAGCCAATCTGTACTACAATGCGCAGATCTTGAAAAATACGCTGGACTTCCTTCAAAAAAACTTGGCGAATAGTCAGCGACTGGAAAAAAACACCCGGCTTCTTTACGAACAGACACTCGCACAGCGCACGGATTGGGACAAAGTAGTCCTACAGGAGACACAGTTAAGAAGCGCGATCACGCAGGCACAAAGCCAATTCCAGTCGGTGCTCAATGCTTTGAAATTTGTAATTGGCCTAGACTCGGAAAGAGAAATTGATGTCCCTATGGATATTGAAGGTGCTATTTCCGACCATGGCGAATTCCAGAAAAGCCTCGACCATAAAATCCAAGAAAAAAAGGCAGCACTTACCCTACAGGAACTCAAGACGCTGCAAAATACCCGAATCCCTACCCTTGCCCTTTATGGCAGCTACGGTCGAACCGGCTTTGGCTTCACAGGCGACCCACAATCCTTCTTGAATTTCTACCCCGTGAGCTTCACAGGCATTCAACTCAATTTCCCAGTTTTCAATGGTACAATCACCAACAAGAAAATAAGGCAAAAGCGAATTGAACTCGAAAACCAACAGCTCCAAAAGGAATGGATAAGTGCGCAAACCTCCATGCTGTACGAAAACGCACAGCTTCAGCTAAAGGCTTCCAAAACGCAGCTTGAAACTGCCCAAGGCCAAATTCGGCTTGCCGAGTCGGTTTACCAAAGAACCCTGCTACAACAAAGGGAGGGTTTGGTCAACCTTACAGAGGTATTATTGGCAGAAAATACCCTGAGAGAAGCGCAGCAGCATTACCTCAGCAGCATGGTCGACTACCTGAAAGCCGATCTTGAAATCAAAAAAACATCAGGAAACCTCCTAAAATGAAATCCCCATGAAAAAGATACTCTATATCCTAATCCCAATAGCTCTAGTCGGCTTGGTCATCGGAAAATTGGCCACCAACAAAAAAACCGCCGAAGAAAGGGTTTACAAATTTGATCCTTCAAAGGCCGTCGAGGTGGCTACGATGGAAATCAGCGTCTCAAAAGTGCAGCCATCATACGACTACACGGGAACCTTGGAGCCTAATCGCGAAAGTAAACTCAGCGCTGAAGTGCAAGGTAAGGTCAACAAGGTTTTGGTTGAAAATGGAGCAACCGTACGAAGGGGGCAGGTGCTGATTCAATTGGACGATGCCTTGCTGCAATGGCAACGCAAAACCGCTGAGGTGCAAGTGAAAGGGCTGGAGCGCGACTTGAACCGATTTCGAATCCTTGTTGAAAATGACGCAGTCCAAGGAATACAACTTGAAAAAACCGAGTTGGCCTTGGAAACTGCAAAGATCCAAATCAATACGTTGAATGAACAAATCAATAAATGCCAAATCAGGGCTCCATTTGACGGTATCGTGACGGCCAAGCTTACCGAAGAAGGGGACTTTGCTGCACCCGGAAAGCCACTGCTTCAGTTGACCGATATTTCTTGGTTGAAGTTGAGCATTCAGGTTCCAGAAAAGGATCTGATCTTGTTTCAAATAGGCCATGATTACCCCATCGCCATTCCTTCCCTCAATTTGGAAACAACAGGCGAAGCAAGTCTGATCGGCAGTAGAGGCAATCCGGCCAATAGTTTCCCTGTAGAAATTACAATTGCCAACATAGACCAAAAGATCAAAGCAGGGATGTTTGGTCATCTGCGCCTGCAGAGTGTCTCTGCCATTAAAGGAATCGTGATCCCATCCTCAGCCATCGTCGGTTCTGATCTTGCTCCACAGGTTTTTGTAATCAAGGAAGGCAAGGCAATCCTGAAGAGCATTGTCATCCAAAATCGAATCGGAGACCAAGTCCTGCTACACTCAGGACTTCAGGAGAACGAAATCCTGATCACAGGCGGACTGATCAATGTCTTCGAAGGCGCCCCCGTGACCAAAAAACTCTAATCCAAGAAGCCATGAACATTACATCCATATCGATCAATAGGCCCTCGCTGGTCATTGTACTCTTCTCGATTTTCATTCTCCTGGGTTACATAGGCTTCACCAACCTGTCATACGAGTTGATGCCTGACTTCAACCAACCTGTTGTAGTGATCAAGACTGTCTATCCAGGGGCAGAACCTGAAGAAGTCGAGACTTCCGTTTCCAAGAAAATTGAAGATGCGCTTTCTAACCTGGAAGGTGTCGATTATCTCGTGACAAAATCCCTTCCCAATGCCTCCGTCGTCATAGCCAACATGAAATATGGCGTCAATCTGGATCAAGCCATGCTGGATGCGCAACGCTACATCGACAATATCAGGAAGGACTTGCCCGAGCAGGTGATGGCCCCCGAGATGTCCAAAGTGTCGCCAAATGACTTACCCATCATGTCCATCACTGCGACCAGCAAGCTGAGCAGCACGGAGTTTTTCCAAAATATGATCGACGAATATCTCCCTCAAATCCAACAGATCAAAGGCGTGGCAGAAATCACCATTCTTGGAGGCGAACAGCGGGAAGTTCAGGTAAAGATCGACCAAGAAAAGTTGCGCCAATACCGCGTGTCGCTGCAGCAGGTAGTTGAAGCAATCAACCGCTCTGGATTAGATATCCCAGCAGGTATCGTACAGACTGCAAAAGAGCAGAGCGCGGTAAGATTAAGCGGGAAATTCAGGACTTTGTCAGATATCGAAATGGTACAGGTAGCCATGCCAATACCCGGAAGCCCGATTTACGTCAGGGATTTGGCCGTGGTGAAGGATGGGATCAAGGAAATCACGTCGATCAGTCGCTACAACGGAAAAGAAGGAATCGGCCTGATGCTCAAAAAACAGGGGGATGCCAATGCAGTGGACGTGTCACGTGCCGTCAGGGCCGAGTTGGAACAGATTGAAAAACTCAATGCCGCAGATGGGGTCGATTTTATCATCGCCGACGACAGCACGGACAACACTATTGCGGCGGTAGATTCGGTTGTGTTTGACCTCATCCTCGCAGTTATCCTGGTTTCATTGGTGATGCTGTTGTTTTTGCGAAGTTTCAGGAACTCGATGATTGTATTGGTCGCGATACCTACGTCTCTTGTGACGGCATTCGCCGTGATGTGGATACTGGGCTATACACTCAACCTGATGACCTTATTGGCTATGTCGCTTATCATCGGGATCTTGGTGGACGATGCCACGGTAGTGTTAGAAAATATCCAAAGACACTTGGATATGGGCAAAGAAAAGCGCGCCGCCGCCTTGGACGGCAGGATGGAAATCGGATTTTCGGCAATCTCAATCACTTTGGTCGATGTAGTTGTATTTCTTCCTATTCTTTTCTTACAGGTATTTGTGGCGGATATGCTCAAGCAATTTTCAGTAGTGGTCATCACTTCAACTTTGACGAGTTTATTGGTCGGCTTCACCCTGACACCTTGGATGGCTTCACGGATCGGGAAATCCGAGGACCTGCAACCGAAAAACCTATTCAATCGGTTTTTGATCTGGTTTGAAGAACAGTTGGATCGCTTCATCGCTTGGTATGGACGTCAATTGGTTTGGGTATTGGACCACAAACTCGTTCTTGTGGGAATCGTCCTTGCCCTTTTTGCCTTCACGGCAATCACCCTGAAGCAGGGGATCATCGGAAAGGAGTTGATCGCTACCGGAGATCAGGGGAAATTTAGGCTTTACTTGGAGTTTGACAAATCCACCAGCATCAAGGAAAACAACGTCCGAACACTGGAAATCGAGCAGTTCTTACTCCAACAGCCCGAGATCTCGACCGTGTTCAGCAACGTAGGCGGTCCCTCCACGGGCATTGGAAGCCTCGGAGTTGGCTCGGCCTACAAATCAGAACTTACCATACAGCTCAAAGGTGCTCAGGAGCGCAACAACATTCCGACGGAGAGCAATATGAAGCAAATCCGTGAAGTGCTGAAAAAGGACTACCCCGGAATCAGCTATTCCATGGCAGCCTTGGGTTTGGTTCCCCGATCCGCTCCCATCGAGCTTACACTCAGCGGTCCTGACAATGAAGAGGTCATGGCAGAAGCCAACAAATTGAAAAAAGTAATTGAAAATATCCCCGGTGCAGACCATGTCAGACTATCGGTAGAGGAAGGAAGTCCTGAATTCCAAGTCATTCCCGATCCTGACCGCCTGCAACGCCTAGGACTGAACAATGCCTATGTGGGCATTACCCTACGAAATGCATTGAGCGGGAATGATGACGCGACATTGACCGAAGGGGGGACGGTATATCCCGTCAGAATCCTTTTGGACAATTTTAACAGACAAAATTATGATGACATCAACCGTGTGTTGCTGGTAAATCCCATGGGGATGCCAATTAACCTTTCCCAAGTGGCAGCTATTGTTCAGACAAAGTCAGCGTCACTACTCGAAAGAAAAGACCGACAACCCGCTGTGACACTTACCGCAGATGCGTTGGGAAGGCCATCCGGCACCGTTGCTGACGAAGTGGTTGCCTTTTTGAAACAAAATCCCCTTCCAGAAAATATCAGCTATGTATGGGGTTCGGACATCAAAAGACAAAATGATAGTTTCGGCGCGCTCGGTTCGGTACTGTTGATTTCCTTCTTGCTGATTTACCTGATTATGGTGGCATTGTATGACAGCTTTGTGTATCCGTTTGTGGTGCTGTTTTCGATCCCTGTCGCCGTGATCGGGGCGTTTTTGGCACTTAACCTCTCAATGAATAACCTTAGCCTATTTGCCCTTCTTGGCCTGATTATGCTGATGGGACTGGTAACCAAAAACGCGATATTGATCGTGGATTTCACCAACCAACTGCGGGAAAAGGGGCTCACAGTCCGCGATGCGCTGATTGAAGCCGGGAAAGGCAGGATGCGTCCCATCCTCATGACTACCCTATCCATGGTTTTTGGGATGCTTCCCATCGCGCTAGCGACAGGGACAGCTTCAGAGTGGAAAAACGGTTTGGCTTGGGTCATTATCGGAGGGCTTCTTTCTTCCCTGATACTCACGGTGTACCTCGTTCCGGTGGTTTATGAAGCGATCGAGAAATTACGGGAGAAACTTGGCCGAAACTCAACCCAATTGAAAGAAACGGTATCTACATAAGCTATCTTCAATAAACTTTCGAAGCATCAAAATCCACACATGAATGGATTTGTCTGGTTGACTCAAAACACGATAGATTTTCTCTATTGGGTGACAAATGTCATAATTTCCCTCCCTAAATCTTTCTAATTTTTAACCATCAATAAAGATTGAACCCTTCACATCCCTGCTATGACAAGAATCAAGAAAAATATCGCAATCAGTGATTCGGGATTTGTTTTTGACCCGGGTACAGGTGATTCGTATTCGCTCAATCCGACAGGCTTGGAAATCGTACAGTTGATCAAATCGGGGAAAGATTTCCAGCAGGTCCTGGCAGAAATGTCGATAAAATATGAAGTAGATCCTGAATCATTTGAAAGGTACTACTACGACTTCACAACAACGCTCAAGCAGTTGCGGCTGACAGAATCCGATGGAGAAGATTAAACTCAATATCGCCTTATCGGGACTCAATAATATTGATAGTCCCGGACCGGGAATCCCCGTGATCAGAGGAATCAGAGATTCGACGAAAATCGATGCCAGGATCATTGGACTGGCATACGACAATTTGGAACCTGGGCCCTACATGCATGAGCTCGTGGACAAAACCTACAAAGTACCCTATCCGTCGGATGGCGTGGAACCCTTGCTCGATAGGATCAAATACATCCAGGAAAAAGAGCACGTGGATGTGCTGATCCCAAATTTTGACTCCGAACTGTTCACTTTCATGAAGTCCGAAAAGGTCCTGCGCGACATGGGCATCCGGACATTCCTCCCTACCCTGCAGCAGTTTGAAGAAAGGCACAAATCCAATCTCCCCCAGTACGGAGAAAAATACGGAGTAAAAGTCCCCTACAGTGAGCCCATTGGCAGCATCATGGACTTTCGGAAAATCGAGGAAAAATTTGATTATCCCGTAGTCGTGAAGGGTAAATTCTACGATGCCTATATCGCTTATGACTTGGAGCAAGTCGGGATTTACTTCAATAAGATTGCAGCAAAATGGGGCCTACCCATCGTCATCCAGGAATTTGTCAGAGGTACAGAGGTCAATGTAGTCGCCCTCGGTGACGGCAATGGCAATACCGTCGGCGCTGTCCCCATGCGCAAAACCTATATCACCGACAAAGGCAAAGGCTGGGGCGGAATTACACTCCAAGATCCCGCGATGCTGGACTTGACCCACAAGATTATCTCACAAACACATTGGCGTGGGGGGATGGAGCTCGAACTGATCAGGACTGCGGCAAACGAGCTTTACATGATCGAAATCAATCCAAGGCTTCCTGCATGGGTATATCTGGCCGTGGCGGCCGGGCAAAACCTACCCGAAGCGCTGGTCATGCTGGCGATGGGCATGGAGGTCAAACCCTTTACCCACTACGAAGTCGGAAAAATGTTTATCCGTTATTCGTATGATATGATTTGTGACCTCAAGGAATTTGAACAACTCTCTACCAAGGGAGAACTCTAACCCGAACTGAAACCATGACAAAGCTAACATTCGAACGGCCCATCATCCAGCGAATCAATGCGGGTCTTCCCAGTAAGTATGGAATGGCGCATAAACTGGAGCCTGTCAGCCATATCGATGGTGTTTCCATCAAGTCTTTGCTTGAGTCCTACGGATCACCATTGGTCATCATCTCCGAATCCACTATTCGGAAAACCTATAAAACTGCACATCGGGCCTTTAGCTCGCGGTACCCCAAGGTACAGTTTGCATGGTCCTATAAGACCAATTACCTCAATGCCGTATGCAATGTATTCCATCAAGAAGGCGCCTGGGCGGAAGTCGTGTCAGGGTTCGAATATGAAAAGGCAATTGCCAATGGCGTTCCGGGAGATTTGATCGTGTTCAACGGCCCGGACAAAAGCCGGGAAGACCTGTCCAAAGCGATCAAAAACGGCTCCCTCATCCATATTGACCATTTTGACGAACTGTATGAAATCATTTCGCTCAGCAAGGAATCCGTGCTGCGACCCAAAGTCGCCATCCGTGTAAACATGAATACAGGTATTTACCCACAATGGGACCGTTTTGGCTTCAACTATGAAAATGGCGAAGCTTGGGATGCGTTGAATCGGATCATGGCAAGCAAGCAGCTGGATCTCGTCGGCCTACATACCCACATCGGCACATATATCATGACCACAGAGGCATACAAAGTAGCTGCGACAAAGTTGGCAGATTTGGCTGTGAGGATCGAAAAGAAGTTTGGCCAGGCACTCCAATATCTTGACTTAGGTGGCGGATTTGCTTCCAAAAACACGCTTCGTGGCGCCTACTATCCAGGAACCGATACAGCGCCTTCTTTCGATGACTTTGCGGAAGCGATCACCTCCGCGCTCATGAGCAGTGAAATCAAACCTGACCATCTTCCTTTGCTGATACTGGAAACCGGCCGTGCAATGATCGACGATGCGGGATATCTGGCTGGGACTGTAATCGCCAACAAAAGACTGGCAGACGGTCGTCGGGCTACAATCATTGATGCCGGTGTAAACCTGCTGTTTACGGCATTTTGGTATGAACATGACATCAGACCTGTGGAACCTGTCTCCGAACAATCCGAAGACACGACGATCTATGGGCCGCTTTGCATGAACATAGATGTCATCCGCGGCAATATCATGTTCCCTCTTCTGAAAAAAGGGGACCACTATGTCATCCGAAGAGTTGGTGCATATAACAATACACAATGGCTGCAATTCATCAATATGCGACCAAACGTGGTGGTGTTGGACGGCAAGGGTAAGCCACATCTGATCAGAAAAGCAGAAACACTGGAAACGATCAACTCCCAAGAAATCACGCCGGATCACTTGGCGAAATTTGACCTGTAAATCCCTACGGAGCCATGAAAAGGCTGGAATGGTTCATAGAAGCGCTCCTAAACAGTTATGCACAGGTATTCTTTTCCAACAACAAATGGTTTGGAACTATCCTGATGGCGGTGACTTTTGTGGATTTTTACGTGGGAATGTATGGATTTTTCGCTGTCAGTACAGCCTTGCTGACAGGTCATTTTTTGGGTCTATACGAACCCAACGTACGGCAGGGATACTATGGTTTCAATTCCCTTTTGGTAGGTGTCGGTCTATCCATCTATTTCGAGCCAAGGCCATTGCTGCTGGTTTTGGTGGTTTTTTCCGGCATGCTCACCGTCTTTGTGGCCTTGGCATTTGAGGGAATTCTGGGCAAATATGGACTGCCATTCCTGAGCATTCCTTTTATTCTTGTCTTTTGGACTTTAAGGCTGGCTACGCGTCAATTTGAGGCTTTGGGATTGAGCGAACGGGGTGTCTATTTCCTCAATGAACTCTATTTGTTGGGTGGAAAAAACCTCGTCGATATGTACGAATGGTGGAACCAAATCCCTTTCCACACCTCCATCAAGGCATATTTCCTTTCCATCGGAGCGATATTTTTCCAGCAAAACATCTTTTCGGGTTTTTTTGCTGCACTTGGCCTGTTGATTTATTCCCGGATCGGATTCACCCTTTCACTTCTTGGATTTTATATCGCCTACCTTTTTTATATTGCTTTAGGAATACCCTTTTCCGAAATATCCTACAGCTACATCGGCTTCAATTATATCCTCACGGCCATTGCGCTTGGGGGATACTTCATTATTCCAAACAGGAACACCTATCTCAGCCTGCTATTCATTATTCCGATCACAGCCATTATCGGAATCTCCCTGCAACAGGTCTTTGACAAGCTCTATTTGCCGGTATATTCTTTTCCATTCAATATCACGGTCCTTTTGTTTTTGTATGGATTAAAATTTAGGGTTGACAACCGTATCGGTCTCAGCACGATCTTTTGGCAGCAGCAATCACCTGAAAAAAATCTTTACAATTTTGTCAATTACCAAGAACGGTTTGGCAACGGAAGCCCTATCCCAATTTATCTTCCCTTTTTCGGAGAATGGTCAGTCACCCAGGGCCACAATGGTGCCTTCACCCACAAAGATGACTGGAAACATGCTTGGGATTTTGAGATCAGGGACGATCAGGGCAAAACATTTCGCGATGAGGGTGATTTTGCTTCGGATTACTTCTGTTTTGACAAAAACGTTCTTGCACCCGCCGACGGAGTAGTAGAGGTCCTTGTCAATGACATCGAAGACAATACCGTCGGAACCAGAAACCTCGACAAGAATTGGGGAAACACCGTGGTGATCAAACATTCGGAATTTCTCTACAGCAAACTCAGCCACCTGAAAAAAGGCTCTATCCTACCCAAAATCGGAGATAAAGTCAGTAAAGGCGAAATCATCGCCAAAGTGGGAAATTCCGGCAATTCCGCATTTCCCCACCTTCATTTCCAGCTGCAGGCGACGCCATTCATCGGCTCAAAGACGATCGATTACCCGATCTCCGACTTTTGGATGAGATATGCAGGAACCGAAAGCCTCGAGGCAGTAGGCATTCCACCATTGGATGCGGTAGTTTCTTCACTTACAACAAATATGCAATTGAAGAAAGCATTCTCATTTGTCATTGGAAACCAATTCCATTGGGAAACCAACAAGGGTGAAGCTGTGGTGTGGGAAGTGAAAAGAGACTACTGGCTCAATACCTACCTGGAATGTCAGGCGACCGGTTCCAAGGCCTTTTACAAATTGGACGAAGGCACCCTGCATTTCATTCATTTTACCGGCGATCGGGAATCGCTCCTGTATTTTTTCTTTCTATCAGCCTACAAAGTGAGTTTTGGGTACTCCAATAGGCTTCGATTGCAGGACACCTTCGCCATCAATATGGTCTTCCAACCGAATAGGCTTTTCGTACAGGATCTATTTGCACCGTTCTACAGATACCTGAAGGGAGAATACACGCTCAATTATCCCGAAAAAGCCCGGGGAATTGGCTTTCAGCCGATCCAATTGGATGGAAAGATCACGAAATCGGCATTTGGGCAAGAAATGGAAACTTCACGCTTCCAGTTCCTGATTGCAGCTAACGGCCTTCAAAGCTTTGAATTCAAAAACAGACACTCCCAAATTAAGGCAACATGTACCGCAGACTGATTTTCATCGCACTGCTTGCAATTCCCGGGGCATTTGTCCAGGCCCAGCAGAGCCTTCCACAGGTGGATGCCAAAACCTATGAGCTATTTCAACAAGGTGCTTGGGACAGATTGATCGAGGAAGGCAACAAGGCCATTCAGCAGGGTATAGATTTCTATTACCTCAGGGTAAGAATGGGCATTGCCCATTATGAAAAAAGAAATTACCACGCAGCCATTCGACACTTTGAAAAAGCAAGAAAATTAAACGATTCTGAATCCTACGTCCAGGAATACCTCTATTATGCCAATTTGTTTTCGGGAAGATCTGCGGAAGCCAAAGTAATTGCCGCGGGATTTGATCCAGTCTTGAAAAAAAAGACTGGAATTGAGAAACTTCCCGTAGTTTCAAGACTTGATCTTGCCTACAATTTTACGGGACAAATCGACCCCTCGGTGATTGAAGACTTCAATCCTGATGTTCCGATCGGTACGGACGGTTCACAGTTTATCCCAGACTACCACCATTACTATTTCGGAGGCTTGGGGCTAGACCTTTCTCCACGTTTCTCGATTTATCAAGGATACTCCTATCTCCAGGTAAGTCATTTGTTGTATAGTCAATCGGCAAACGAACAAATTCTGGACAAAACGTTTGCCTCATCTGTACATCAATACTATGTGGCGGCCAACTTGCTTATTGGCAAGGGTCTCACGCTCCTGGGAGGGTTACATTTCGTCAGAAGGATTTTTCCTGTGACCAGCACCATCACCTCCGGGCCTCCCGGTCCATCCGTGGAATCCACCGTAATTTCAAATGCGGGAGAAAATGACCTTACCGGATTCGTCTCGCTTTACAAGCGACTGAATCGAGTCACCATTGGAGCTTCCTATTACAGAGGTTCATTGGGCAATTTCACCCAAAACCAAGCGGACGGCAAAGTCATCATTTTCCCTTTCGGAAATCTAAACCTTTATACCGCATCTACCGCTTCCCTGCATCAGCAGGATTTCGGGGGAGGGAATAACAGCGCAAACTTTGTTTTTGACCAACAAATCGGATTGAAAACTACAAGATGGCTTTGGGTGGAAGGGTATGGGACATTTGGCAATATGAACAACTTCTTCATGAATGACGGTTTGCTGGTTTTTAACCGCATGGATACCATCAAGCAAAGACTCGGCGGGAGGCTTTTGATCCTTCCTTCTTCCAATCTAAAACTGACGTTGGACTATACCCTTTTTCAAAATCAAAGTGAATTTTTTCCTGTTTCTGCGGGCGAAAATCTCAACACGCAGACTTACAACACACAGGCAATCACAGGCATCATCACATGGACATTCTAACCAAAAAGATCATGAAACCTTCAAATGAAAGTCAGTCTTATCAGCGGCACTTCTTAAATACCATTGTGCTTTCCCTGCTATTTAGTGGGTTTGTCGCTATGGAAGCCTTTGCACAAGACAAAACCACTGAGGCCTTCAAGCAAAGCTATTCTTTGGAAAAAAGCCAAGATTACAAAGGAGCAATTGCTTCCTTAGGGCAGGTGTATGAGGCAGATGGATACGAAATCAACCTGCGGCTTGGTTGGCTGACCTACCTTGCCGGACAGCTATCCGAATCATTGGAGTACTACAACAAAGCGGTTGCCTTGAAGCCTTATGCCATCGAGCCCAAATTAGGTCTGGTTTTGCCCCTTTCGGTACAGGGCAAATGGAACGAAGTGGAAGAAATCTATCAAAAAATACTTCAAATTGATCCACAAAACACCTTGGTCAATTACAGACTGGGATTGATCTATTACAACAGGGGAAGCTATGATAAGGCGGATCCTTATCTGGAAAAAGTGGTGAACCTGTATCCTTTTGATTATGATGGATTGATTTTGCTAGCGTGGAACAAGCTGAAACTCCAAAAAACCAGGGAAGCAAAAGTACTATTCCAAAAGGTCCTGCTGAACTCACCGGAAGATGCGTCTGCACTGGAAGGCTTGAAATCGATCAAATAAGGAAATCACGCAAAACCAAGCATTTCCAAGCTAAACAACTCGACTTTACCCATAAAGCCGAAAAATCACTATCCTATGCTGACTTCAGGGTTGCCTGAGTAATTTTTATCACATGACAAATGTCATCTTATCCCTTGTTTTGTATCGTGAATGTCGGAATCACCGATGACGAGGTTTTCGGTCCGATCTCAGGTATATTGAAACAAGTCAAAAATCATATCATATGTTCTTCGAATTAGTCTATGACAAAAGTTTGGCACAAGCCAGCTACGTAGTTGGCTGCCAAGCAAAAGGTGTCGCCGCAGTGATCGACCCAAAAAGAGATGTGGATACCTATCTCAACATTGCAAAAGCCAATAACATGAAAATCACCCATATCTTGGAAACGCATATCCATGCGGATTTTCTGAGTGGTTCGCGGGAATTGGCGGCCTTGACCGGTGCCGAAATGTACCTGTCCGACGAGGGCGATGAAAACTGGAAATATGAATTCCCCCACAACAAAGTCAAGGGCGGAGATGTCATCAAAATGGGCAACCTTACCTTTGAAGTCATCCATACCCCAGGACATACACCAGAAAGCATCAGCTTTCTTTTGACCGACAAACCGGCTACCACTGAACCCGTGATGCTCTTTACGGGAGACTTCGTGTTCGTCGGCGACGTTGGAAGACCTGACCTTTTGGAACAAGCTGCGGGTATCAAAGGCACGCAGGATATCGGCGCTGCACAGATGTTTGATTCCCTACACAAATTCGTCAAGTTGGGGGATTACCTTCAAGTTTGGCCGGGCCATGGGGCAGGTTCTGCTTGCGGCAAGGCCTTGGGCGCTGTACCGATGACCACTGTCGGGTATGAGAAAATCAGAAACTGGGCACTGCAGCTCTTGAACGACAAGAAAGCCTTCTCACAGGAACTTCTAGCAGGTCAGCCCGAGCCGCCTAAGTATTTTGCGATGATGAAAAAACTCAACAAGGTGGACAGAAAACTGGTGACCACAGTCCCAACAATCAAAAACCTGAGCCAAACTGAATTCGCACAAGTCAAAGCCCAAGGAGCAAAAATAATCGACACCAGACCTTGGCCCGACTATGCCAAAGGATATCTGGGAGGAACCTTGAGCATCACCAACAACAACTCATTCTCCACGTGGATGGGCTGGTACGTCAGCTATGATGAGGAATTCTACGTCATTGCCGAAGACGCGCAAATAGAAGATATTACCAGAAAACTGATGCGTATCGGATTGGATAACCTCGCTGGATACATCACGCCTGCGCAGCTGAATGCCTATGAAGGCGGTAAGCTCGAAAGCTACGCACCTATCGATTTTGAAACCGCACAACAAAAAATTGCGGAAGGAAAGGTACAAGTCGTGGATTTGAGGGCTGCTTCAGAGTTCCAAAAAGGCCACATCGAAGGCGCGGAACATATCTTTGTAGGAAAACTTACCCAAAACCTGGACAAGATATCCAAAGACAAGCCGGTCATCATCCATTGCCAAAGTGGCGCAAGGTCTGCAATCGGCTATTCCATCTTGGCTGCCAATGGATTTGACAATATCCTAAACTATGCAGGTGGATGGGCAGAGTGGTCTGTCAAAGAAAACGAGCTGGTAAATAGCTAAGCAGATTCCCATATTTCACCAAAAAGCCCGATCGCTCGGGCTTTTTTTGTTTTGTTAGAATTACTTGCTGTTTCAAGCTATTCGATCAAAACCGCGGAGACTAAATCGCTTTTCTTTTTTGCACTTTAACAAAATCTATGTCACTCTAGCTGGTTACTAGAGAAATGCCCAACCCACGAAAAGCCCGTAATTTGGCTTGAAGTCCTTTTCTGGCCCATATTGATCCAAATTGGCACCCAGGCCAAAATTCAGCGCGTCTTTCTTAACGCCAGCCCTCAATTGCAAAAAACTACGCGCATGGAAATTCTGGGCCGTGTTATGGATATACATAAACTGCACCCGGGTGTACAAGTTGGTCTTTGGAGTAAGCTGGGGTTTGAACTCATAAATTCCAAAAAGCTCCACGTTTCGGCTGGAGTTGAGAAACAAAGATGCAATCGTCACTGCGACCCACTTTTGGTTTGTGAATGAGTGCTGTGCCCCGACAAGCGGAGAAAACCCAACCCGATTATTAATGGTCGTTCCTGCCACCAGGCCAAAACCTTTGTACAGCGTATAATTGATCAAAACCGGCGCAACCAAATCCAATTCCTCCCTTTCGTTGTCATAACTCGTGGAAAATGAAGACACGTTAAGAAACCCAAATTTGCTATTTGGGCTGAATTTCCTTTTCACTACCATTTGGAAAAAGAGCCGGTTGTTGCCAGCCATAAATTCAACAGGTGTTGGAACTTTCGGTGCAGTCGCTTGGGCTATGGCTTGGTAATGTGCACTGAAAAAAACAAGCAGTAAAAGGACAAAAAATCTGGAATGGGGAGAATTTCGAATAGCGTCTTTCATGATATAAGGATTATTTCCCGACAAAGTTCCGGAATTGAAAGCGGTAAAAAGTTGCTCCAAAGCAAGGATTTGAAAGCTACAGCTTTGCTTTGAGGCGGCTGAGCGTGTAGGGTGATACACTGAGGTAGCTGGCGACGATTTTGCTTGAGAGCCTGTTCAAAATCGTCGGATATTCCTTCAGCAGCCACCTAAGCCGATCCAGGCTATCTGCGGATTGGAGATTGTAAATCCGTTTTTGGGTGGTGATGTAGGCGGATTCGAGAATGTTCCGATATATTTTGTTGACGGCCGGTTCGCTCTCCACCAAAAAATAAAAATCCTCCCTCGATATATAATAGACGGTTGTTTTTTCGAGGCATTGGATGGACTCGATCGATGGTTCCCTACTAATCAGACTCATGAACGAAGTGCCGAATTTTCCTTCAAACGCAAAATATCTTGTGTTTTCCATTCCGCCTTCACCTGTCGAAAAAATCCGCATACAGCCTGCGACAACAAAATAATTGAAACGACATACCTCTCCCTGTCTAAGCAAATACTCGTTTTTCCTGCACTTCTTCTCTTTGAAAAACGAAGAAATGAAAGCCAATCTCTCTTCAGAAATATTCGTCTTCTCCTGGAAATAAGCTTTCAACGCTGGATGCATATCCCAAAATAGGTAAACAAGACAGGAAAAGAAAATCCCGCAATTGAGGTGCCCTCTTCCGGTTTCCTATTGAGTCGAAATTTTTAAAAAAATATTATCGGATATTTTTGTCTTTTTTATAAAAAGGATATATTTGTCCTGTAATACAACCGAAGATGTTTTCGAAGACCTGCAAATATGCCATCAACGCCATGATCTACGTGGCAACGCTACCCACCGAACAGGAGCGCGTCGGCTTGAAGGAGATTTCGAAAGCGATCAATTCACCAGAAGCCTTTACGGGAAAAATCCTGCAGGCCTTGGTCAGGGACGAGCTTCTTGCATCGACGAAAGGCCCAAATGGCGGCTTTTTTATCGCAAAAAATCCCGCCGAAATCGTCCTTTCCCAAATTGTGGAGTCGATCGACGGAGACACGCTTTTTACAGGCTGTGCATTGGGGCTTGAAAAGTGCTCCGAAGAGCACCCCTGCCCTGTACATCATAAGTTCAAGGCTATCCGCGACCACCTGACGGGCATGCTAATGACGACAAGTCTCAAAGATGTCGCTGAGCGGGTGAATGTGGGCATCAGCTTCCTGAAGTATTAAAAAAAATTTGAATCAATAAAAGACAAAAAACTCCCACAAAAATGACTACAGAAATGGAAAACCTCGCAGAAAAAAAAGTCGGACGAATCGTGGCCGACAATTTCCGAACCGCACAAGTCTTTTCACAATACGGAATAGACTTCTGCTGCAAAGGTGGCATCACCTTAAAGGCTGCCTGTGAATTGAACGGTGCATCGGTCGCATCTGTCCTCAGTGATTTGGAAAAAACGATGACAACCCCCGAGGAGGTCCATTTCAGAGATTTTGGGATGACCGACTTGATTGACTACATCGTCGACACTCACCACAAGTATGTTGAGAAAACCATCCCGGCCCTCAAGGCCTATCTCCAAAAACTGGAGCATGTACATGGCGACAGACATCCTGAGCTGTTCGAAATCCGCAGGCTGTTTTTTGAAGCTGCCGACGCTTTGACAATCCATATGAAGAAGGAGGAACTAATACTTTTTCCCTACATCAAAGCCATGGAAGAAGCCCAAAAGAGCCATTTCCCCCTTTCTAAACCCCACTTTGGACATATCGAAAATCCCATCCACATGATGGAAGATGATCATGCTGGCGAGGGCGAAAGATTCCGCATCATTTCTGAACTCAGTCATGGCTACACCCCGCCCAAAGACGGGTGCCAAACCTACAGAGTGGCCTTTGCGATGCTCGAAGAATTTGAATACGACCTCCACACCCACATCCATTTGGAAAACAACATCCTGTTCCCAAAAGCTTTGGAAGCCTTTGAACTCCTGAATTCATAATCCCATGTCAACCCAGCGACCACATATCGAAGCCAATTTACCGGGAGTGAATTCGACCCAATACTTGGTGAAATCTTGGATGCGCTGGGCATTGTTTTTCTTCTTTGCCGCCAGTGTTTTTGGATTGATGATGCGGTACTATTTTCTGGGCGAGATTCCATTTTTCGCCTACAAGAATCTACTGCACACCCATTCCCATATCGCTTTGCTGGGCTGGGGATACATGTTGATCATGGGCTACTATGTGTTTAGCTTCGGTTCGGATCAAAAAAGGGCCGGACTATACAAAAAGATGCTCACAATCAACGTAGTCGCCGGCTTGGGCATGTTGGCGAGCTTCCCTATACAGGGATACGGTGCCGTGAGTATCTTCTTCAGCACGATCCAACTGCTGTCGAGTTACTATTTCTCCGTCCAAATTCTACGAGACCTCAAGAAAGCTCCATCTTCCACAGCCGTACGAATGATTCAGTTCAGCATCTATTGGATGTTGCTATCGACTTTGGGGCTCTTGGCGATAGGTCCCGTTAGCGTACTCCTAGGTCGCAACCATCCCCTGTACTTCATGAGCGTGCAGTGGTTTTTGCACCTTCAGCTAAGCGGCTGGTTTACCTATGCGGTATTTGGCGTGCTGATGCATTACCTGGAGGAAAAGGGAAAAACGATCCATTTGAGCAAAACGCAAGAATGGACCCTGCACCTTTCCGTGCTTTTGACCTATGCCTTGAGCGTATCCTGGAGCACGCCGATGCCATTCCTGAGCCCTACCAACTCATTGGGTGTCGTGATGCAGAGTTTGGCTTATTTCTGGATTTTGAGGCCACTTATCTCGGCACTTTTTCCTGGACTCGGCTTCCCTTCCCATTGGGTGGATCGGCTGATGTATCTCGGAGTGCTGAGTCTGATCGCCAAGGCATTGGTAATGGCACTGCTCGCCGTGCCCTCCGTAGCCCATATCTCGATAACAATCCGATTGTTTGTAATTGGCTTTATCCACCTCGTGATGCTTGGGACCGTGTCCCTCGGAATTGGGGCAGTGATGGTACGCAAAGGCTGGTTGCCAATTGACAAACTTTCCAAGAAAGGCTGGACGCTGTTGATATGGGCTTTTGTCCTCACAGAAACCCTCCTTTTCATTCAGGGCCTGCTGCTTTGGATCGAAGCCGGATACCTGCCCCAATATCACCTCATCGTCTTCTCGGCCTCCGTCCTCTTTCCTTTCTCCTTGGCAGTCTTGCTATATGCCGCATTTCGTAGCCCATTAGGCGAAACAATTACTCCCATACAATCCAAATCAAATTTCAACATCCAAACCAAAAATCAATCTATGAAAAGTTCAGTAATCCTGTCCATAGGAATCGCAGCATTCCTATGGACGAGTTGTGGAGGAGGCAGCAACCAAGGCACTTACACGCCTCCAAGTGCAGCACCTGCGGCAGAAAAAGTAGCAGATCCAAAGGGTATCGGTGAAATCAAATCCGTGGAAATCGGTGAGGGAATCGACGAAGCGCTTGCCAATAAGGGGAAAGCAATCGTGGATATGAAGTGTACCGCTTGCCACCAACTCAACGACAAGCGTTTGGTTGGGCCGGGCTTTCAAGGTGTGACCAACAGAAGGAAACCGGAATGGATCATGAACATGATTACCAACGTGGACGTGATGCTGGACCAAGACCCAACGGCCCAAGCCCTCCTTGAGGAATGTCTCACCCGTATGCCAAACCAAAACATATCCGTGGGTGATGCCCGGGATATCCTGGAGTTTTTCAGAAAAAATGACCTAGAAAAAGCCGGTTCCAAAGACGGAGCCCTCTAATAAATCAACCAAACCCCCAATACAATGAAAACAAAATTATGGTTAGTAGCAGGTGCTGCAGTCGCCATGACCCTTACCTATGGCTGTAAACCCAAAGGAGCCCAAACGGCCATCTCGGGTGATGCGGCAAGCAAGGTATATGTAGCGCCCGGCCAGCATGATGAGTTTTACAACATCATCTCTGGCGGTTTCAACGGGCAAATGTCCGTCGTCGGCCTTCCATCAGGAAGAGTATTGAAAATCCTCCCCGTATTCTCAGTCCATCCTGAAAATGGCTGGGGTTTTACGGAAGAAACAAAACCGATGTTGAACACCTCGCACGGCTTCGTTCCTTGGGATGATTTGCACCATATTGCCATTTCAACAACCAATGCCGAGCATGACGCAAGGTGGGCTTTTGGCAATGCGAACAATACGCCACGTATTGCGCGGGTGGATTTGACCACTTTCAAAACCGTGGAAATCCTAGAGCTGCCAAATTCCGGTGGTAACCACTCCTCTCCTTTTATTACTGAAAACACCGAGTACGTAGTAGCTGGAACCAGGTTTTCTGTACCGACTGGCAGCGATCAAAACAGGGATGTGCCGATCGATACCTACAAGGATAATTTCCGCGGAACGATTTCCTTCATTTCTGTAGACAAAGACCACGGAGACATGAACTTGGCTTTCCAATTGGAAGCTCCACCGTTCAACTTTGATTTGGCAAGGGCTGGTAAGAAAAAATCACATGGATGGTTCTTCTTCTCTACCTACAACACCGAGATGGCCCATACGCTTTTGGAAGTGAACGCATCCCAAAAAGACAAGGACTTCATCATGGCCGTCAACTGGAAGAAAGCAGAAGAATACATTGCCCAGGGCAAGGGCAAGAAAGTCCCTGCCAAATATGCGCATAACAAATGGGATGAAAACTCCCACACCGGCACCTCCACGATGATGAACGAGGTACTGTCATTGGATCCCAGGGAGTTGAAAGACATCGTTTACTTTATCCCTTGTCCAAAATCCCCACACGGATGTGATACCGACCCAAGCGGCGAGTACATCATCGGTTCCGGAAAATTGGCCGCGGTCATTCCCGTTTTCTCTTTCACCAAAATGCTGGCAGCGATCGAAAAGCAGGATTTTGAAGGAAGTGTTGACGGCATGCCTGTGTTGAAATATGAGTCAGTGCTCCATGGCGAAGTAGAAAAGCCAGGTCTTGGCCCATTGCACACCGAGTTTGACGGAAAAGGAAATGCCTACACTTCCATGTTTGTCTCATCCGAAGTCGTCAAATGGAATATCGAGACTTTGCAGGTTTTGGACCGCGTACCCACCTACTACTCCGTGGGCCACTTGATGATCCCTGGCGGCCCAACAGGAAAGCCCCACGGCAAATACATGGTGGCCTACAACAAGATCACCAAAGACAGATACCTGCCTACCGGACCTGAGTTGGCGCACTCAGCACAGCTTTATGACATTTCCGGTGATAAGATGCAGCTGCTTTTGGACTTCCCAACCATCGGTGAACCGCACTATGCGGAAGCATTCCCAGCCACTTTGGTCAAAGACAAGCAAGTCAAATTCTTCCCCTTGGAGACCAACTCCCACCCAGCAGTCCTAAAAGGTATCAACGACGCACGGGTGGAACGAAATGGCAACCAAGTCCATGTCTACATGACCACCATCCGCTCCAACTTCAGGCCTGACAACATCGAAGGTGTCAAATTGGGTGACGAGGTGTACTTCCACGTGACCAACTTGGAGCAAGACTGGGATGTACCGCACGGATTTGCAATCAAGGGCGCCAATACCGCCGAACTGCTGGTAATGCCGGGCGAGACACAGACATTGAAATGGGTGCCTGACCGGGTCGGCGTATTCCCATTCTATTGTACAGACTTCTGTTCTGCACTGCACCAAGAAATGCAAGGCTACCTGCGGGTATCACCTGCCGGCAGCAATGTACCACTCAAGTATTCAACTGGCTCAGTAGAATAGTTGCTTAATTCCCAAGAATACCGCCAACCGTTTGGTTGGCGGTATTTAAAACCCTTAGTCATGAAAACTACCAGTTCACTTTCGAGAATTCTAATTTTTGTCTCAGCCTTGCTGATGGTTTCGGCCTACTTCACACCACTTTGGCAAATCAGCCTTTGGGCACCCCAATACCCCGAGGGTCTGAACATGAAAATCTGGATCGACCGCCTCAGCGGAGACGTGGATATCATCAACGGTGTCAACCACTACATTGGCATGAAGCATATCGGCCAAGAGATGTTCCCCGAGCTGCAATACTTGGTTTACGTTTTTGGTGCGATAATCGCCTTTGGTGTATTGGCAGCGATATTGGCCAAGAGATGGGCGCTTTATACCTACTTATTGCTTCTATTGATCCTCGGCCTCGGTGTACTCGTGGACATGTACCTGTGGGGATATGACTACGGCCACAATCTCGACCCTTCAGCTGCCATCAAGGTTCCTGGGATGGCCTATCAGCCTCCACTGATCGGCTACAAGGAATTACTCAATTTCTTGGCGTATTCAGGTCCTGATACAGGTGGTTGGATCTTAGGGGCATCAGTGCTCCTTGCTGGGCTCGCCTCTTTCAGAGAGTTTAGAGCAAAATAAACATCAACACCATTCCCCAATACTGAATAACCAATCGATCAAACCATGAAAACTCTCCCCATAACCCTACTACTTGCGCTCTTTTTGCTCGGATGCAGCACGGACCCACGTCCAATTCAGTTTGGCCAAGATGTCTGCCACTGGTGCAAAATGAAGCTGATGGACCCCCACTATGGCGCCGAAATCGTCACTAAAAAAGGAAAAATCTACATTTTCGACGATATCAATTGCCTGATGGCATTTATGGAAACCGGCGAAGTGGCACAGGAGGATATCAAACACGTGCTGGTCATAGACTACGAAAACCCAGAAAAACTGGTCGACGCCACTACCAGCTTTTACCTCAAGTCAGATCAGTTCAAAACCCCGATGGCCAGCCAAATTGTGGCATTTTCCGACTACGAGGTAATGAACCAATACAAGAAAAGGAATGGCGGCGTGTACCTCGCATGGGGCGAACTTGTCACCCAATTCAAATAAAAACAGCCATGAAAACCCTAATTGTCCTCCTGTTCGCGATTTCCTGCTTCCTGCCAAACTTGGCAAGTGGCACGGTAATTAAGCTAACTTCCGGAGGAAACATCCAAATGGCCATTGACAACGCCCAGCCTGGCGATACGATTTTGCTTGCGGCAGGTAGGTACGAGGGCCATGACCTGACCATCCGGAAGCCCTTGACGATATGGGGCGAATCATACCCCGTCGTGGACGGGATGCACAAAGGCAATATCTTTTTGGTGGCTGCAGAAAATGTCCATTTCAAAGGACTTCACATCATCAACTCCGGGAAATCCACCATGGAAGACTCCGCCGGCATCAAGTTTTTTGACTCAAAATCCTGTACCGTCTCCGACAACCTACTGGAGGAAACCTATTTTGCCCTCCATTTTTCCAATT
The DNA here is from genome assembly GCF_000330725.2 of Mariniradius saccharolyticus AK6. GTDB lineage: Bacteria > Bacteroidota > Bacteroidia > Cytophagales > Cyclobacteriaceae > Mariniradius > Mariniradius saccharolyticus. The sequence continues at coordinate 119,890 of NZ_AMZY02000007.1, forward strand.
CAGAAGAAATAACCGTCAGCAACAACAGGCTCTTTTCCTCTGCTGAAAAAGAATACCAAACCGGCAACGGTATCCACCTTTGGAAGTGCAAAAACTCGACGATTGAAAATAATACCGTCATGGGACACAGGGATGGCATTTACCTCGAATTTGTCACCAACACGGTCAGTAGGCAAAACACGATCGAAGGCAACAAGCGCTACGGCCTACACTTCATGTTTTCTCATGACAACAGTTATCTCCAAAATACATTTCGCAGAAATGGCGCTGGCGTGGCTGTAATGTACACGCACAACGTGCTGATGCAGGAAAACCTATTCGAAGAAAACTGGGGTGCATCCTCCTATGGGATCTTGCTCAAGGACATTACCGACAGCCAAGTCATCAACAACATTTTCCGGAAAAACACTATCGGCATTTACATGGAGGGAAGCAGTCGCAATACCTTTCAAAACAACAGTTTCCAGCAAAACGGATGGGCATTTAAGCTGATGGCCTCCTGTGACCGCAACACCATCGAAGCCAACAATTTCCTTGGCAATACATTTGACATAAGCACCAACGGCAGCGTGGTTCTCAATACACTTAACCAAAATTATTGGGACAAATACGAAGGATACGACCTTGACAAAGACCGCCTCGGGGATGTCCCCTACCGGCCCATCAATCTTTTCAGCATGATCGTGGAGAAAATACCCGCGGCAGTCATCCTATGGCGAAGCTTCCTGGTGACGCTGCTAGACAGGATGGAAAAGGTGATCCCTTCCATCACTCCCGAAAACATGATCGACAACTCCCCAAAAATGAAACCCTATGATCTCGGTACGGCACATTCATAAAAAATTCGGCAAACTCGATGTCCTGAAGGATTTCGAATTGGAATTCCAAGCGGGCAACAGCTATGCCCTGATGGGGCCCAATGGCTCGGGTAAGACCACCTTGATTAAGATCATACTCGCGATGGTCCTCCCCAATTCTGGCGATGTGCTTGTCAATGGACAATCCATCAAAGGCAATACCGCCTATCGCTCCCAAATCGGCTACATGCCTCAAATTGGTCGATATCCTGACAATATGCGTATTGGGCAGCTTTTCTCGATGATGCAGGACATCAGGCCAGAAATCAAAGACTACGACATGGATTTGGTAAAAGCCTTCGGTCTTGACACCATGCTCGACAAACCCATGCATACGCTCAGTGGCGGTACCCGGCAAAAGGTGAGTGCGGCCTTGGCGTTTATGTTTCGCCCGGCCATCCTGATACTCGACGAACCCACGGCGGGATTGGATCCGATCGCGGTCGAAGTATTGAAAAACAAGATCAAGAGAGAAAGGGAGGCCGGAAAACTCATCCTAATCACTTCGCATATTCTCAGCGAACTGGAGGAATTGACCAATCAGGCCATCTACATTTTTGAGGGCGAAGTGTTCTTCAACGACTCGGTCGAAAGCCTCAAAGACATCACCGGTGAAAATAAATTTTCCACAGCCATTGCGCGATTGATGGAGTGGAGTTTAAAAAAAAACACGAAAAAAACTGAATTGGCCCATGTATAAGCTATTGAAATATTCCCTCTATGACATTGTCAAATCCCGGTTTGCCTTGTTGTACACGCTATTCCTCGTTCTGGTGGCCATTTCAATCTACCAAGTTTCCGAGGACATGGGCAAAGTATCGCTCAGCCTGCTGAACATCATGCTGATGATCGTGCCTTTGATCGCCGCCGTATTTGCGAGTACCCACTTTTTCAACAACCTTGAATTTACCGAACTGATGCTGGCCCAGCCGGTGAAGCGCAGGGATGTGTTCCTGAGCCAGTTTTTGGCTGTAGCATTTGTCCTCAGCATGGCTTTGATTGTTGGATTTGGGGTCCCAATGCTGATTTGGGGAGCAGATGTGACGATTCTGACACTCTTGGGAATTGGGATCGGTCTTAGCGTGATATTTGCGGGATTGGCATTTCTTGCTTCAGTGATGACACGTGACAAGGCCAAAGCCATCGGCATAAGTCTGTCATTTTGGATCTATTTTTCCTTGGTATATGATGGATTTGTGCTTTACCTGATCTACAGCTTGGCGGATTATCCTTTGGAAAAAACCACCTTGGGACTCGTTTTCCTCAATCCCGTGGACTTGGGACGCATCATTATGCTGATGCAACTGGACATTTCAGCCTTGATGGGCTACACTGGCGCGTTCTTCCAAAATTTCTTCGGCAGCTTCCAGGGAATCCTGATTTCCTCAGGCGTATTGCTTCTTTGGATGCTGTGGCCTTCGTATTTTGCGCTGCGGGTGTTTCGGAAAAAGGATTTCTAACCGCTCCTCGGATTCCGAAATCTTTTGGAATACAAGCTCAAGGTCGGATCATGCAGATTTCCAATCGCTTCCGCCAGCTTAGGATTGAAAATCCGAATGACCCGGTGATTCGTTTTCAAATACCGAACAGGCATTTATTTTCAAGGATTTTTCCCCCAATTTCCTTAAATTCAGGTAGTCATCGGCACAGCCCCATTCCCCATGAACCGATTGCTCTACATCCTCATGCTGTTATCTGTTTTTCAAACCGACCATTACCAAACCCTACGCAACGATATGGTAAGGACACAATTGGAAGCCCGTGGCATCCGCAATGCGCTCGTCCTAGATGCTATGCGCAAAGTACCCCGACACCAACTCGTCCCGGGAAATGTCCGCCATCTTGCCTATGAAGATGGTCCGCTGCCGATTGGGAATGGGCAAACCATTTCCCAACCCTACATCGTGGCTTTCATGACGGAGGCAATCGATCCAAAGCCAGGGATGAAAGTATTGGAAATCGGAACTGGTTCGGGATACCAAGCGGCAGTGTTGGGAGAAATCGTCGGGGAAGTTTACACCATCGAGATCGTCGAACCCCTTGGCAAAAAAGCGCAAAGGGACCTTGCTGACTTGGGCTACAAGAATGTCCATGTACGTGTGGGCGACGGTTACCAAGGTTGGCCGGAAGAGGCGCCATTTGATGCAATCATCGTCACCGCCGCCCCCGACAAAGTCCCCCAACCGCTTATCGACCAATTGAAAGAGGGCGGAAAAATGATAATTCCCGTAGGGCCGCACGCTAACGCCCAAGAGCTGAGGCTTTTGGAAAAAAGGAAAGGAAAAATCCGTACCAGTTCATTAATGGGGGTTCGTTTTGTGCCATTCACGAGGGATTCGGTGAAAGAATAAGTCCTGAGCTGTAATTTGCCTTACATATCTGCATTAAACCCGAAATTTTTTTCAAGCGAGTCAGTTTGGCATTTCACCCAAAACCTTAACAACTTCAATTTCATTGATTTTTGAGCGATTTACACTAAGTTGCGAAGCAGAATATTGCGTAAATCCCACAGCTAGGTCATATGCCTCTTAACCGAATTTTGCTGATACCGATTTTGGCGTTGACGGTCTTTCAAGCCAGCGCTCAGGATATCATCAAGTTGGACAGTCTGCAACTGGTAGTGAAACAGGCAAAAACCGATACGGCCCGTTTCAGAGCACTCATAGACCTTTCGCACTTATATTTTTCGACCGATTATGTCAAATCCATGGAATATGCCATTCAAGCCAAGGATTTGGCAACCGCAAAAGACCTCAAAAAGCATGAACTCACTGCGCTTACACAAATGGGCAATGTGGCGATAGCGCAGGGGGACTACAAGCAAGCGGCGACTTTGTTTTTCAACAGTCTCAAAGAGTATGAGGAACTGAAGGATACTTCAGGAATCATCTCGATGAACAACAATCTCGGCGCTTCCTACGATCGTATGGGTGAATATGATAAAGCCTTGGAATGCTATTTCACTGCCCAAGAGCTCATGAATGCTTCCAACCTGACAGAAAGAAAAAAGGTAGTCCTGCCCACCGTTTACAACAATATCGCCAACATCTATCAGACCAAAGGTGATCCGAAATCCGCACTCGCGTACTACGAAAAAGCGCTAAAACTCGCCTTGGAAGTACCCAACCACAAAGCCCAAGGTATTGCCTACAATAATATCGGAAAGCTATACGCGAACGAACTCAATGAACCTGACAAAGCATTGGATTACCTGATGAAAGGATTGGAATTTCGGGAAAAGATCGGCGATTTGGGCGAGATCGCGCGCTCACTCATTATCCTCAGCAACTTCCACCTCAACCAAAAGGATCTTGCGAAAAGTGAGGAATACTCGAAACGTGCCCTGGAAATAGGCAATAAAATCGGCTCAATGGACATCAAGCGTGCCGCTTTCCTGGGGTTGTCAGAAATCGAGGAAAAACGCGGCAACTATTCCGCTGCCTTGTCCAATTTCAAAAACTTCAAAACCTACAGCGACAGCATCCTCAACCAACAAGCTACCAGCGAAATCACCCGCCTACAACTTCAATATGATTTCGAAAAGGCAGAAAAACTACGAGAGGAAGAAGCAAAGCAATCGAGGTTCAAGTACCTCAGCACGATTGCCGCATTGTCTATCGGACTGATTTTGGCCGTGTTGATCACATTGGTGATCAGGTCCAAAGCCCGGCAAACTGAGTTGAGTCAGAAGAACCTTGCACAAGACGTTGAAATCAAAAACAAGGAATTGACGACCAACGTGATGTACCTGATCAGAAAAAACGAGCTGATCAACAATGTCGCAGAGCGCCTTCTGAAAATACAGCGGAACCTGCTTCCTGAAAACCAGAAGATCATTCAGGAAATCATCCTGGATCTGCAGCGGGAAGGTGACAATGACACTTGGAAGGAATTTGAATTGCGGTTCAACCAGGTGCACAGTGAATTTTACACAAATCTGCGAAAGCTTTATCCTGATCTTTCCCCAACTGAGGAGAAACTTTGTGCATTCCTTCGCCTCAATATGAATTCGAAGGAGATCGCTGCTGTCACCCAACAGAGCATCAAAAGTGTAGAAGTAGCACGAGCACGCCTTCGAAAAAAGCTCAACCTTACCAACACCAACTCCAATCTGGTAACCCACCTAGCCAATATCTAGCTTTTTTGTGGCTTGGGGCATGGGAAAAAAATTTGTAAGCCATTTTTTATAAACCACTGATATACAATTTATTAAAATATATGTTAAGGTGATGTTATGGTGTTTTTCCACCTGCTAGCAATTATTCTAAGGTCATTTTTTCCAAAGTAGTGGTTATTCAAAGGCTGATTTTTTTCAGGTTAGTTTTATTTACCGTTGTTTTAGTCCTCGAAACACAATCGGAGCAGGCCATGGACGAAAAAAACAAAAACGAGGAACTGATCTATAAGCTTATCGAAAAAAGAAAGCAGGAAAACGATGCTTTCACAAAGCTACTTAACGCGATGGGAGGCACGCCTGCCGAAGCCAGCGAAAAACCGCGGCCCAGCGAACGTAAGAAAAACTGACCAAAAGTAGCCCGGGCACCAATCCGCCCCATATCCACAAATTCAAATCAATCAAAGATTATCATTCTAACCCCAGTACTATGAACCATTCTCTACCCAATATCATGAGAAGCCTGCTGGTCGCCACAATGTTGGTATTTTGTTCGATGCATGCAATCGCACAAAATTTATTTGCAGATGGCGTGCGCAAAGGCATGGTAAAGGTAAAATTCACACCTGCTATGACTTCCTCGCTTCCACAGGCTAGAGTCAATGCACGCAACAACCAACTCACCACCGGAATGACTGCCTTCGACACCAAGGCGAGGGCAGTAAATGCCCATTCCATGTACAGGTTGTTCCCCTATGATGAAAAAAACGAGCATAAGCTACGCAAACACGGGCTTCACCTTTGGTATGTGGTGGAAATCGAGGAAAGCGTAGACCCAAAAGTCGCCGCGGTTCAATTGAAGGAATTGCAGGAAGTGGCAATCGCAGAGGTTGAGCATGAAAAAATCCTCGCGCCTTATGCGGTAAAGGAACACGTTTCCGGACCCAGTCCTTTTTCTACCCTGCCCTACAATGATCCTTTGCTCAAGGATCAATGGCATTATAAAAATACCTTTCAAACAGGTTTGGGTGATGCGGATGTCAACTTGTTTGAGGCTTGGCAGCGTACTACGGGTGCCAGCAATATCATCGTAGCCGTGCATGACGAAGGTGTCGATGTAAACCACGAGGACCTCAAAGCCAACATGTGGGTCAATACTGCCGAACTTAATGGAAAGCCTGGTATTGACGACGACGGAAACGGGTACATTGATGATATCAACGGGTACAACTTTTCCAAAAACACAGGAAAAATCGACGCCCAATACCACGGTACGCACGTGGCTGGAACCGTAGCTGCGGTCAATAACAATGGTCTTGGCGTTGCTGGAGTCGCTGGTGGAGATGGTTCCGGAAATGGTGTCAGAATCATGTCCCTGCAAATAATGGGGGGTGGCTCCATTGAGCGCTCCTATATTTATGCTGCTGACAACGGGGCAGTAATCTCCCAAAACAGCTGGGGATTCACCAGTCCGGGCGCTTATGACCAGTCCGTTTTGGATGCCATTGATTACTTTGTGGCTGAAGCTGGGGATTTTCCCGGAAGCCCTATGAAAGGCGGAATCGTCATTTTCGCAGCAGGAAACTACAACCTTGACGATAGGTGGTATCCAGCCTATCACGAAAACACGCTCGCGGTCACCTCCATTGGTCCCAACTGGAAAAAAGCAAGCTATTCCAATTTCGGAGCTTGGACAGAGATCGCCGCCCCGGGAGGTGACACCGAGTTGGGCCCGGGAAATGGCGTTCTCAGTACTATCCCAGGAAACAAATATGCTTTTCTCGACGGTACCTCTATGGCTTGCCCGCATGTCTCCGGCATCGCGGCCTTGGCTTTGGCCAACAGGAACAAACAACTCACCAATACAGAGCTCAAAAACAAACTCCTCACTGGTGTAGTCAACATTGACGTATTTAACCCCGATCACGTGGGTCTTTTGGGAACAGGCGCCATTGACGCGGAACTAGCTATTAGAAATGATTTGGGAATCGCTCCAAACAAAATCACGGACCTCAGCGTCACCGGTATCGCACAGGAATTCGCCGCACTCACTTGGACCGTGCCAGCAGATGCTGATGACGACCAACCCACGGCATTTCATTTGTTCGTCCATACGGACAGCATTACAGCTGAGAATATCAACGCTGCTGAAAAGATCGTGATCAAAAACACCCTTCTTGCCGATAGCTTGATGACTTATGAGGTAACGGAACTGTTGGGATTGACCAAGTATTACTTCGGAATTACCTCTGTAGACCGTTGGGGAAATACTGCAGCATTGTCTCCCGTCATCACTGCAACGACCAATGAGGGACCAAAAATCGTATTGGACGAAAACAGCCAAGAAATAGCGCTGGCGATCGATGTCAACACGGCAAACACCGCCACCCATGAGATCACAATTTCTAACCAAGCTGCCGGCATATTGAGATGGAACCACCTGACGCGCCATCGAAACACAATGCTATCCTTTTCAGCGAAACTGAACTACCCCGCAACCTCAGGGAGCAGATTAGCCAAGGAAGTAAATTTGGGGATGCAAAGCGTGGCAAACGGCAACAACCAACTGAAGAAAAATGGAGTTGCCACGGCCTCATTCACACCGATCAATAAACAATATGCTGCCTGGCCTACCAATATCATCGGAGATACAGACCTCACATTGACCAACTCAGCGGCTGCGAAGTTTTTTGTCACAGAAACCGAGGGTTTCAACCTAACCAATCTATCCATGTACCTCAAGCATGACCCTGCAAAAGGCCCGGTCATTGTCGAGATCTATGAGGGTGACAGCCCAATCAAGAAGAACCTGATCTATGCGCAGGAATACAACCATTGGGCAAGTATGGAAGCCTTCGCCTATATCACGCTTGATGAGCAACTCTATTTTGAACCAGGGACTACGTTCTGGGCGGTATTCCACGTCCCAGCTGGCAACAAATTCCCATTAGGTATTGGTTTTGAGGCGGATCCATCCTACTCTGACAATTGCTTTATGTCTTTTGACATGGGTGCTACCTGGACGCAGTTGGAAACGTTACTTGGCAGTGAGGATTTTGCTTGGGCGATAACGGCAAGCAGCAACAACCAACACTTGGGCACATACCTGAAGCTGGAGCCCGGGTCAGGGGATATCAATGGTTTTGAGCAAGCCACCACGACATTGACTGCTGATGGCGCCAACCTGATCAATGGAGACTACAGCGCATACTTGATCATCGAATCAAACGATGCCGCCAATCGACAGATGAGGGTTCCAGTAAACCTTAACGTCAGTGGCCACACTCCGTCCTTGCAGCATGTAGCAATTGCTGACTATGGTGCAGTATTTATGGGCGACGAAAAAACGCTTGAGTTGGTGGTCGAAAACACCGGTTACGGCAACTTCAACAATCCAAGCATCACTTCCGACAATGGCTCTTTCGTAGTTGATCAAAACTTGCCATGGCAAATCAAGGCGAGAGCGCAAGCAGTGGTAAGGGTGACCTTCAAGCCGACCGCCCCAGGCAATACCAACGGCAAACTCACCATCACCAATGGAGAGCAAACTTATGAGATCGCGCTATTCGGAGTGGGTGCCGAAACATCAAAAATCAGCATTGCTCCCGAAATCCAAGAATTCAAGGATTTGGCGATCGGCGATATGGTTACGGCCAAAGTAACGGTGGACAACAAAGGTGCGTTCCCGTTGAAATACTTTGTGCCTGGCCACGACAACAATGGCATTTCCGAGAATTGGCCGAGTGACTATCACTCCTATGGCTACAACGTGCGTTCTAACAGACCTGACGAAGCCAATCCGATTCCATATGAATTCAAGGATATTTCCGGGACGGGCACCAACATTACCCGATCCATTATTGACCTTGGAAGCTACCATGCGGTCGATATGGGATTTGAATTCCCGTACTATGGTGACAGGGTCAAAACCCTCTACATCGCGAGCAAAGGCTTCACCACCTTTGACAACAGCGTGCGCTCGGTCAACGTACCGAGGCTGAATGGGGGAGAATGGAGTCCGAAAGGATACGTCTCCATCTTGGGATCTTTCCTAAGCTATTTGACACAAGGCGAAGTCTACTACCAAGTCGAGCCTGATCGGGTGATTGTGCAGTATGACAATGTTTGGGATGGTTGGAGTTTCGGTGAAAGCATGACTGCACAAATCGTCTACCATGCCAACGGCGACATTAGGTTCTATTACGAGAACCTCAATATTGCCGACTACAACAAACAAAACTTGACGGTTTTGATCGAAGACTTGGGCCAACAGGATGGGATATTGATCAGTGACTGGCAAAACACGTCCGACCTGTACACAGGATTGGCGTTGGGATTTGATTTCCCTGGTCCAAACATCATCACTGAAGTCAAAAATGGTTCCGGAGTGGTCATGCCGGGGGCTTCGCGGGAAATGGAAATCACCTTGTCAACCAGTAGCCTTTCCGAAGGCTTGATCAAACGTTACATCAACATCGTCAACAATGACCCGGACAGCAAACAGAAAAACGCCCTGATCCAGCTTGAAATCAATAAAGGTGGCGTTGCCTTGCCTGTTGTTTCCGCTGATACAGTAAGGTTCGGGGAGTTATTCCAAGGAACGATCCGGAACTATCCGTTTACGATCAAAAACCCAGGAACTGCCGCACTTGGTATCGGTTCAATTGTATTTGCAAACAACTTCTTTTCACTTTCTGGAGAGAGCACTACGACGATTGCGCCGGGACTGTTTGCAAAATATGCCATTCACATTCCTACGGATAAGAATGCAGATCTTGAAGATTGGTTATTCATCAATTACCAAGACGGCACCCGAGATACGATCTATGTGACAGGCAAGGTCATCGACGCTCCAGCCATTAGCATTGACTTGGGCATGCTGTCCGACACATTGGCATTTGGCGAAAAAGCATCACATCCAATCACCATAGAAAACACCGGACTGGCACCACTTCAGGTAGCGCCATCCGGCGGTAACTGGCTTTCTTTCGAGACGGACGTCCTTCCAAGCAGCATCGTGCCTGACTTTGGGTATACGTTTGAGAAGTACAACAACAATGAGTTCTATCAGTGGGTAGAAATCCGCAAGACAGGTACCCAAATGGAATTCGTGGATTATGAAGACTTCCAAGGCACCTATTGGAGGGACTTGGAACTACCCTTCCCGATCGAGTTCTATGGCCAGAAATACAGCAAAATCAAAGTTGGTGATAATGGTATCATCTCCTTTGAAGACGATCCTCAGGCCGAGTTCTTTACGGACTACATACCCACAGCGACCCAAGGTAGAGCGATCATGCCGTATTGGACCTTCAGTACCTTCTCGGATTACTTCCACAAAAAGGAGGACATTGGAATATTCTACCAGTTTGAGGATGATAAAATCATCATCACGTGGAGCATTTTCATCAACAATCTTGGAGGCATGGGAGACCCCATTTCCGCCCAAGTCATCTTCTACAAAAATGGAACGATGAAGTTCCAGTATAGGCCCGAAGAGGGCGGCGCAGACTTGACCTCCGGTTTCTCGACGATCGGTCTCCAACGTAACAGTACCGACGGCCTATCAATCTCTGCCTACCAGCCGCTTGATCATGGAAAAGGCCTGGCGTACATCATCGTGCCGTCAAGAAGGTACACGATCGCTCCGGGCGCTTCTCTCACTGGAAACGTTGTCCTGGACGCCACCAACATCTTTGGAGGCACCTACAATAAGCCTTTGAAGTTCTTCAACAATGTGCCTAATCAAGAAATCCTGGAAAAGCCGGTCGAGTTGACCGTCACAGGAGATCCAGTTATTGCGATGGCCGACACAGTGGACTTTGGTGCCAAATTGGTATCCGTCGGAGGTTCTGAGCCAACGACCAATACGTTCGATGTAATCATTGAAAACACAGGTGCCGCTGCCTTCGACATTACATCTGCAGCCATGGCCGATGGCACAGGCCCGCTTCACATGATGATGGAGATACCAGGATTCTGGGGGCCAGAATGGACCCGCATCGACAACATCTGGTTCTGGCCAACATTTACGGTCAGACCGGGCGACAAACTGGTCGCCAGGGCAATTTTCTTCCCATCCCAAGAAGGGGAATTCATGGATGAAGTGGTTTTCCAAACCAGCGTTGGAGAAAAACGACTCGTATTGAAAGGAACGGCATTCGAACCTGCCAGCATCAGGGTCGCAACAGAACCGATCTATGTATCCATGCCATCACCAAGGCCAGTGACACGAACCATTGCTCTGGACAATGAAAACGGCAAATCAGACCTAAACTATACCGCGACTGTCGATTACTTGAGGCCGTTGGGTACAGCTAGAACCGAAAGACTGGCAAAAACCAGTGCTGCTGGTATAAGCCTATCGTCAACTCAAGTAGCAAGCGCTGCTGATTCGAAGGTTTCGGCAACTTACAATCGAACACTATCGCATACTGACAAAAAGGTACCAGATACCTTTATCGGAACGGGAGGCTTGGCACCTTTCACGCTCAGTACCCAATTTAATGCCGGACCTGAGGGTTTCAACCTTTCACATATCGAGACTTTCTTCCGAATGGAGAATTTGACTGCTGCTGTGATTGAAGTGGAAATCAGGGCAGGAGGAAGCTCCGTGGCAAACGCCGCGGTGGTGGCAACAGGTGAACTGGCAGTAAGCGGAGACGGTAGCGACGAGAGCGGAGCATGGCATCAAGTCGCACTGGACAAAACAGTGGGAATCTATCCAAATGAAAACTTCTACATCATAGTGACTTATCCGCTTGGAATCCAGTTCCCACAAGGTACAGTCACCGGCATTGCAAATGTGCCCGGAAGGTTTGCCTACTATGTCGAAGGAGAGTGGTATGAAGTTCAAGAAGGCCAGTTTGCCAACGCAGGCTGGCTGATGATGGCCGCAGAAATGGAAGCTGGAAACTTCAGCTGGTTGCGCATCACAGAAGGTCAGACAGGTACCCTTGCCAAAGGGGAAGCTGGTATCGTTTCCCTGGAAATCGACGGTGGGTTTGGAAATCCAGGCAACCAGTCAGCCAATATTGTTTTCTCATCCAATGATCCAGCAAATACAATCGTACGTGTTCCGGTAACCCTTCACCTCAACGAAGCACCAAACTTTGTGGGCGCACCGTCCACGATCGCAGTGGCTGAGGCAGACACATTGGTCGTGAAGTTTAAGGTTTCCGATCCGGAATCCAACACTGTAGAGGTTACGGCCGCACAAACCAAAGACTTCATCGACTTTAGCTTTGCCTCGGATACCATCAGAATGGTGCTCAAGCCTGATTTTGGAGACAAGGGCGTATTCATGTACAGACTGACAGCAACGGATGAATACGGTGCTTCCCGCGAATTGGAACTCCCCATAGAGGTGTTACATACCAATAGGGCTCCTGGGTTTATTGCAGATGCCGAGGTATTCGGATTCCTGAAGCCGGGTAACCTAACCGAACACAATCTTTCCGATTACTTCGCCGATCCTGACGGTGACGAGTTCACCTACACTGTCAGCAGCAGCAATGAGTCCATCTTGACCGTGTTTGCTTCAGCTTCCAGCTTTATCATCAGGACTGCCAACGAAGGAAATGCGACGATCACCTTCAAAGTGACCGATAAGCATGGCGCATCAAAAACCGTAGAAATAGCCGCTAAAGTCGATTTGATCAACGGATTGGAGGATTTGGACCAGCTCTTTAGCCTCACGGTGTACCCTAACCCGACCGCTGATTATGTACGTGTCCGCATCAAGGGGGAAATTGGTAATAGCTACTCCCTCCGAGTGATCACGATGCAAGGCGTAACGATGATCAGGAAAGACGAGGTCAGCTCAAGGGAAGAAGCGGTGATCGATCTTAGATCGCTTCCAAAGGGAGTTTATCTCATGGAGGTAACCGACATGCGCGGAAAGAGCATGAGGAGAATTGTAAAGGATTAAGTCAAAATGCGTAAAGGTTGCGAACCCACCCAATCGCGTCAGTTCTCATGAACTGGGTTTAAGTTCAAAAGTGCGAAAAGGCCTCCGAGTGATCGGGGGCTTTTTTGTATGTTGGAAAAGCAGGGTTCCGCCGCCCGAAATAACCTTCCGATCTCGTTTTTTGTTATTTTCGATGCGATATCTTGACAGTATGGATTTTGACATAGAATGGCTCTTGGGCCCGGATTACCTTGTTCCGGAAAATTTTCTGGCTTTGTTTTCCTTGTTGCTGCTTGGGATTTTTGTCCGGTATATCCTGTTGGCCTGGCTTTACCACAACCTGGTTTACAAAAAACTGGGAGATATGATGCCCTACCGAAGGCTCCATCAGCAAATCAAATTGAAGCAGGTCAGGACGGAAATTTGGTATTCCTTTTTGGGCGCGATCATTTTCGCTGTTTCGGGTACGTTGATGATCATTTTTTGGCAGCGAGGTTGGACCAAATTGTACACCGAACTGACGCTCCTGGATTTCATTTGGGTACCGCTAAGTTTTTTCATAGCTATGTTTGTCCACGAAACCTATTACTATTGGCTACATCGCTGGATGCACAAGCCGAAGGTGCTGCGCCATTTTCACCATATCCACCACAACAGCCTCTACACGAGTTCATTTACTTCGTTTTCGTTTCACCCGATTGAAGCCTTTCTCCAAGCAATCTTCCTACCGATTCTGGTTCTCTTGATGCCGATGCACATTTTTGTGCTGCTGGCACTGCTAGTGACCATGTCCATCACCGCCGTGATCAACCATGCGGGTGTCGAAGTCTACCCGGCCTCCGCATTCAATTCATCCTGGGCTAGATGGATGGTCGGGGCAACGCACCATGACATGCACCACTTGAAATACCGCTGCAACTATGGTCTTTATTTTACTTTTTGGGACGTCTGGATGAATACCGAAGACAAGGGTTTTGAGCAACGCTTTAAAGAACACAGCCAAAAAACCTGACACATCCCTGTAGGGGATAGGACAATTTCAATTCCCAAATTTTAAATCTGAAACGCTCTAACCCAGCCTGGACCAATCCAATCCTTGCAGCAATCCCAAAGCCTTTTCCAATAGCTCATCGTCTTTGGCAAAGCAAAACCTGAGGAGTTTGTGGTCCTGCTTGTCATGGTAAAAAACCGAAACCGGTATACAGGCGACACCCACTTCTTGGCACATTTTCACCGAAAGTGCATAATCCGAAGCCTGGCTTAAATGCCCGTAGGACACGAGTTGGAAGAAACTTCCCTGCGCAGGGGTAAATTCAAAAGCTGTCTTTTTTAATCCCCCACAAAACAAATCCCGCTTCTGTTGGTAAAAATCAGAAAGACTTTCGTAGCGGCTGGGTTCCATCAAAAACTCCGCAAGGGCATATTGCAGCGGCGTGGCGGTACTGAATGTCACGAATTGGTGGATTTTACGGAAGGCTTCAGTCAGTACAGGAGGCGCGATACAATACCCGATTTTCCAGCCTGTCACATGGAAAGTCTTCCCAAATGATCCACAGGTAAATGTCCTTTCCCGCAGCAAAGGGTGACTCATCAGGGGCAAATGGGGCCTCCCATCAAAAGTGATATACTCGTATACCTCATCGCTGACGACATAGATATCCCGGTCCTGGATCAGGGAAGCAAGATTGTCAAGGTCTTCTTTTGTCCAAACATAGCCACAGGGATTGTGGGGCGTATTGACCATAATCAGACGTGTCTTCTCCGTAATCGCGGCAGACACACGATCCCAATCCACAGAAAAATCCGGCAAGCTCAACGGCACATAGACCGGAATACCCCCACTCAACTCCACCGCCGGGGCATAGCTATCGTAGGATGGCTCCAGCAAAATCACCTCATCCCCTGGGCACACCACTGCCGTCACCGCAGAAAAAATCGCCTCTGTAGCACCGGATACGACCGTCACTTCCTTTTCCGGGTCGATCGAAAGTCCAAATGAGATGAGCGTCTTTTCTGCAATCCTTTGTTTCAAAATCGGCACCCCACTCATGGGCGCATACTGATTATAGCCATCCCGCATGTATTGGTTGACGAGGTCCATCAAAAACGGATAGCAATTGAAACTCGGAAAGCCTTGGGACAGGTTGATGGCACCGTGGTCCGAAGCCATCTTGGACATTACAGTGAAAATGGTCGTGCCAACCTGCGGCAACTTGGAGGGTAACATGGTTTACTTTATGGTTTTCCTATCAAACAAATACACGATGTAACCTAGCAAGATTATTCCCAAACCCAAAAGACTTTCCTTCGGGCGGTCATACAACATAAATGCCATTACCCAAAGACTGAACAGGATGTAAATCACCTGTGGCCAAGGCTTCCAAGGACTCCGGAATCCCGAATGTTTGGGAAGGCGAAGTGAAGCTGCGATGGTGAGTGTGCCCATAAGTTGCAATACAAACCCTGCGTACAAGAGCACTGTTTCGAACGAACCGGAAAACATCAGGGCCAAAGCGATCGCCGTATTGAACCAAATTGCGCGTACGGGGATTCCCTTTTGGTTGGTTTTGGCAAGCGGTCTCCAAAGACGGAAATCCTTCGCCATGGCATTGGTAATCCTCGGCCCAACCCAGGTGTAGCCGCTGATGGTAGCCACCAACTGGATGCCAATAAACAAGCTGACCCAAAACACGCCCATACTGCCAAACAGATTCCCAAATGATATCGTCGCTACCTGCACCTGCCCGGAAAGCTGCGCTATGGATGCATGTTTGAGAAAGACCAACTGCAACAAGAGGTACAGCACCATGACCAAAACGGTCCCTGAAATGAGCGCCTTAGGCAGGTTTTTGCTCGGTTGCTCGATTTCCTCCACGATGTAAGCCGCCGAATTCCAGCCCGTATAGGCGTAGAAAACATATACAAGCGAAACGGCAAAGCCGGGCTGAAGTATTTCTTTTTGCCAATTGGAGGAAAAATCCAAACCAACATCGGGTACCGCCGAAGCAAGCAGCATCCCCAATCCGATCAAAGCAAACACAAAGGCCATTTTGATTCCAGTGAGTACATTTTGAACGGTGCCCGATTGTCTGACCGAAAAGGAGTGAAAAGTACCCATCAGCAAAATGGCCGCAATTCCCATTACCAAGCTGCTGTCCTCCCCTATCAGCGGCGACCAATATTGGATCATCGCCATCGCTGCAATTGCGATAGGCGCAGAAAATCCCACTGTCAACGAAATCCAGGCGTACAAGTAGCCTAAGGATTGGTGAAGTGTTTTTGACAGAAAGACGTAATCCCCACCGGACTGCTTGAAATGGGTTCCCAACTCCGCATACACAAATGCGCCCACCAATGCCAATACCCCACCTATCAACCACAGCAAAAGTATACTCCAAGTATTCTGGCTATCTAAAACCTGAAAGCCCAGACTGGTAAAGACGCCCGTGCCGACCATGTTGGCGATCACCAAACTGGCGGCTGTCTTCCATCCGATTTTGTTGATTTGTCCCATTTCGAATAATCAGGGAGAAAAATAGCTTGATTTTTCGTATCGCAACTCGGGATCGTCAAAAATTGCCTCCGTATAACAGAGGAAAAAAGCAAAATGGCACATCTGTGGTTCGAAGATTTAACCACAGATGACACAGATGAACGCAGATAATGGGCTGGAAGAAAGTTGTTCCGATGGACTGAATTGAGAAAATTATTCATCAGAATCCAATCTGTGAAAATCCGCGTCATCTGTGGTTCAGAGATTTATTCACAGAAAACATTGAGTCCGCACATAAACCCCTCTTCTGTGCCCAACAACCATTTTTCAAGCATTTTTGACTAGATTTGCAGCACTTTCGAAAAAGAAAGAAACCCAAATACCGCACTTTATGAGAAATATCAAGTTGGTCGAGGTACGCTCGGAAATTGCTGCAGGTACCCGCGGCGCAAGTCTTGGAATCGATGCGTTGAAAATAGCAAGCTTGGACAAAACCTCTGATTTTTTTACACGCTTCGACCCGATCAATGTTCCTGACGCCAACAATTTCCTGTGGAAAGGCAACAAGCACCCACACGCCAAATACATTGACGGCGTCTACCAAGTGCTCAAAAACGTCTACAGCACGATCGAATCCCTCCGACTCGAAAAGATTTTCCCAATCGTTTTGGCTGGGGACCATTCGACCGCAGCGGGAACCATCATGGGCATCAAGGCTGCGGACCCGGATAAGCGATTGGGTGTTATTTGGATTGATGCCCATGCAGATTTGCATACGCCATACACAACTCCCTCGGGAAATATGCATGGAATGCCACTCGCGATGTGCATCCAAACCGACAACAAGGATTGCCAAGTGAACAATCCGATTCCAGAAACCATCAACTATTGGGAGAAAATCAAGAAAATTGGCGGTGTCTCCCCAAAGATACTTGCAGAAGATATCGTCTTTATCTCCGTCCGGGATACCGAAACCCCAGAGGATCATCTTATCAGGAAACATGGAATCAAGAATTTCACGACAGATGAAGTAAGGTCCTTGGGGATTTCCAAAGTGGCTGAGAAAGCACTTGAGATACTCGGCAAATGCGACCAACTCTACATCTCATTCGATGTGGACAGCTTGGATTCTTCAATCTCAGTCGGAACAGGAACCCCGGTCCCGAATGGTTTGACAGTCAAGGAAGCCTTGGAATTGAATGCCGAATTGATCAAAGACAAGCGGGTTTGCTGTTGGGAAATCGTCGAAGTGAACCCGACATTGGATACCGAAAACACCATGGCAGAAAATGCCTTCGATATTCTCGAAGCGACCACCACTTCACTCGTAGAGCATTTCTAATCCGGCAAAATATGAGTTAATTGACGGGAAATACGATGATTTTCTCGTCTCCTTATCGAAAAGGATAATGGACTTGCCGTCCGAAATTATTTTCTTTGCGTCACACTTGGGAGCCGAGGGCTCAAACCGAATCCATGAACTTACAAGAAAAAATAATTGCCCAAATCCAAGAGGCATTCCTCCAACTTTTCGGGCATCAAACAGCGGCAGGCGAAATTGACTTGCAACCAACCCGCAAGGAATTTGAGGGAACGTTCACATTCGTGGTTTTCCCTTTTCTCAAAATCACCAAGCTCAATCCCGAAGCATCTGCCAACAAAATTGGAGAATTTCTACAAAGCCACTGCCCCGAAGTGAAGGGCTTCAACGTAGTCAAAGGATTCCTCAACATCTCCGTCAACGAACAGTCTTGGTTGGGTATCTTCTCCAACCTCTATCAAAATCAAGCCGTCGGCCAACTTCCAGCAAATGGGCAAAAAGTCATGGTCGAATACAGCAGCCCCAATACCAACAAACCTTTGCACTTGGGCCACCTGCGCAACAATTTTCTTGGCTACGCCGTGGCCGAAATCCTCAAAGCAAACGGGTACGAGGTCATCAAAGCCAACCTCGTCAATGACCGTGGCATTCACATCTGCAAGTCCATGGTCGCCTACAAGCACCTCGCAAACGGAGAGACTCCCGAATCGAGCGGACTAAAAGGTGACCATTTGGCCGGTAAGTACTATGTGCTTTTCGATAAGGAATACAAAAAGCAGATCGGGGAGCTCATGGACCAGGGCCAATCCGAAGAAGAAGCCAAGAAAAATGCCCCTTGGATGCTGGAGGCACAGGAAATGCTGCGCCTTTGGGAAGCTGGCGATGCAGATGTAGTGGGCTTATGGAAAACCATGAACACTTGGGTGTACGCGGGTTTCGATGCGACCTACAAAAAAATGGGAGTCGATTTTGATAAATTCTACTACGAATCAGACACTTATCTTTTGGGCAAAAACATCGTCGACGAAGGACTGACAAAAGGGGTTTTCTTCAAAAAACCAAATGGCTCCGTTTGGGTGGATTTATCTGCCGAGGGATTGGACGAAAAACTGGTGCTACGTGCAGACGGTACCTCGGTGTATATCACCCAAGATATGGGTACCTGCGACTTGAAATACCATGATTTCAACATCGACAAATCCGTCTATGTCGTCGGCAACGAGCAGGATTACCATTTTGACGTGCTGTTCAAAATCATGCGAAAGCTAGGCAGACCCTACGGAAATGGTCTTTATCACCTTTCCTATGGGATGGTGGACTTGCCCACAGGCAAGATGAAATCCAGGGAAGGTACCGTCGTGGATGCAGACGACTTGATGGAGGAAATGATCCAAACTGCGGAATCACATACCAAAGAATTGGGGAAAATCGAAGGATTTTCTCCGGAGCAAGCCCGAGAACTGTATCAGATCCTGGGTATGGGCGCATTGAAATATTTTCTATTGAAAGTTGATCCAAAAAAGCGCATGCTTTTCAATCCGCAGGAATCCATCGAGTTCCAAGGAAATACCGGTCCATTTATCCAGTATTCGCATGCACGGATTGCGTCAATACTGCGAAAGGCAGACCAAATAGGAGTCGATTACAGCCTGAGTGGCTTTGCTGGATTGGAGCAGTTGGAGCCCAACGAGCGCGACCTGATTGTGGTACTCAGTGATTTTGAGAAAAAACTGGTCCAAGCCGGGGAGGAATATTCACCCTCCGTATTGGCTCAATATCTCTTTGAACTGGCAAAGGAATACAATAGATTCTATGCCGAGCTACCCATTTTCAACGAGTCAAACCCGAAAATCCAGTCTTTGCGAATTGCGCTCTCCGCCATGACAGCCAAAACAATCCGCAAAGGCATGCAGTTACTAGGTATAAAGGTCCCAGACAGAATGTAATTATGAAAAAAATGATCCTCATGTTGGCCGTGATAGGCATAGCCTGCACCGCCAGTATCCAAAAACAAAATCCTGAAACTATCACGACATTGGAACAATTGATTATGGAAAAATCCATCTACGATTTCAAAATGAAGGATATCAACGGCCAAGAAGTTGATTTCTCTCAGTTCAAAGGCAAGAAGCTCCTTTTGGTAAACGTCGCATCAAAATGTGGCTACACCCCACAGTACGAGGATCTGCAAAAACTGCACGAACAATACGGGGAAAAAGTGACCGTAATCGGCTTTCCAGCCAACAACTTTGGAGGACAGGAGCCCGGTACCAATGAGGAGATCAAGGAATTCTGCTCCACAAAATTTGGAGTAACCTTTAAAATGATGGACAAGGTATCCGTAAAAGGCGCAGACAAAGCCCCTTTGTACAGATGGCTTTCTGACAAAGACATGAACGGCTGGAACGATAAAGAGCCTTCTTGGAACTTCTGCAAATACTTCATCAACGAAAAAGGTGAACTGGTGAAATTTTTCCCATCTTCAGTGAAGCCAATGGATAAGGACATCCTTGCATTGATCGAAGCTTAATAAGTCCCATTTACAATAAAAGACCTGTTTTCTAACCAAAAACAGGTCTTTTTGATGTTTTTTAGTATCATTGGAAAATGGAAGTAACGCTGACCAACAAAAAACAAGCCTGGCTCCACGCCATCAGATTGAGAACCTTGCCACTAGCCCTTTCAAGCATTTTGATGGGATCTTTTTTGGCGGTCTTGGCTGGCAGCTTCCGTTGGGAGGTAATGACGTTGGCAGCATTGACCACCATTTTTCTCCAGATATTATCGAATCTTTCCAATGATTATGGCGACTCGGTACACGGTGCAGACTCAGCACACAGGGAGGGTCCCGTTCGCGCAGTCCAATCTGGGCTGATCGCATTGCCGGAAATGAAGCGGGCGATGGTCTTGTTGGTAATTTTATCGCTCCTTTCCGGTCTGACGCTTTTGTACATCTCATTTGATAACCTGAGGTTGTTTTTGACCTTTCTTGGCTTGGGTGTAGCGGCGATCGTGGCGGCAATCACCTATACCTCGGGGAAAAAACCTTACGGTTACGCAGGATTAGGAGATATATCGGTGTTCCTGTTTTTTGGACTTTTGGGCGTGTGCGGTACCTACTTTCTACATACGCTAAGTTTAGAACCGCTTGTCCTCCTGCCCGCTGCTTCGTTAGGCATGTTCAGTACCGCTGTCCTCAACATCAACAACATCCGCGACATTGCATCGGATACCAAAGCCGGAAAGAAATCCATCCCCGTCCGGATCGGCCGGAAAAATGCCGTCATCTACAATTGGGCGCTGATAATTCTAGGCAATGCCTTGCTGCTGGTTTTTGTTTTTTCCAAACAAGAATGGGGATGTCTGTTGGCATTGGTCCTTTTACCCTTAATGGTGAATGTGGGACGTTCGGTCTCCTCAAAAACCAATCCGAGAGATCTCGATCCCTTCCTTAAAAAAATGGCCATTTCTACCCTTCTTTGGGTATTGGCTTTTGGTGCGGGCGTATTATTTTTTTAGAAACACCGCCCAAGAATACGCTTGGACTTGGGTATTTTTTGTATTTTCCAGCATCACAAACACCCATTCAAAATGAAGACTATTCTCGTACCCTACGATTTTTCGAAAGAGGCGCAATATGCGCTGGATTTTGCCATCGGGATGGCAAAGAAAACTCAAAACAAACTCGAACTATTCCACGTGATCGAACTTCCGGTTCCACAGACTTTCAGCAGTTTTGGTGAAGCAGGTGCATTCAGTAGTGAAACCTCCCAGATTTTCATGATCGAGCTGGTCGAAAAAAGGAAGAAACAAATGGCTGAATTTGAAGCCGAATACAAAGACCAAGGCTTTGTGTTCCAAACAAAGATGGTCTTTGGGAACCCATTTGCGGGTATTTCGAAAGAGATTGCAGACACCAGAGCAGATATCGTGGTGATGGGAAGCAAGGGCTCAAGCGGTTTGGAAGAAGTTCTGATAGGCAGCAATACCGAAAAAGTAGTGCGTCATGCAACCTGTCCCGTATTGACCATCAAAGGACCAGTAAAGGCGGGAGACATTAAGAAAGTAGTCTTTGCTAGTGACTTTACCGACGTGCCGGGTGAAGTAATCGAGCGCCTAAAAGCCGCTATCGATGCCATCGGGGCCGAACTGCACTTGGTGAAGGTAATCACGCCAAGCATGTTTGAAACCAGCAGGGCCTCCATCAAAAAAATCAAGGATTTTATAGAGGATTTTGAAATTGACGCCGCATCCTACCAAGTATATAACAGCACCTCTGAAGAAGACGGCATCCTTGAATACGCCGACGATATGGGAGGTGACCTGATTGCGATGGCAACCCATGGAAGGACTGGGTTCCTTCACCTGCTGAGTGGCAGTATTGCAGAAGACGTAGTCAATGCGGCCCACAAGCCCGTATGGACAATGAAAATCAAAAAGTAGAATGACCAAAAACAAAGGAAACGATTGGAAACGACGGGAAGGAGTAGTCTATTCTACCAACCAAGACTTCGCGTTCCAATTGGAAGGAAATGAGGAGCAGGAAACACTCCCTCCACAGCAGCAGCAATTGAAAGTGATGCTGGACAAAAAATCCCGGGGCGGAAAGCAAGTCACCTTGATCGAGGGCTTTGTGGGTGCTGACGACGACCTACAGATTTTGGGCAAAATGCTCAAAACAAAATGTGGCGTCGGCGGTAGTGCCAAAGACGGTGAAATCCTCATCCAAGGGGATCACCGTGACAAAGTACTTCAAATCCTGCTGCAGGCGGGCTACAAGGCCAAAAAAAGCGGTGGCTGATTTGATTTCCAACACCAAACTGATTCAAGACACCAAGCCTCCCAAAGCGCTTGGTGTTTTTTAATTCATAAACCCATGCTCAACTGGCTCAAATATATCCTGGAACTCTTGCTCCTGATTCCACTTTTTCCCTTTCTGGTGTACAAAGGGAAGGAGCTCAGAAAGCGCATCAAGAAAATGCCCCCGAGAAGTGAGTTCCTCCACTTACCGAGCGAAAAATCAGCGACAAAAAACCTGCTCATTATTGGGGAATCGACAGCAGCAGGCGTGGGCGCTAGCGCAAAAGAAACGACTTTGGCAGCAAAAACGGCCTCATTTCTCTATGGCAAATTTCACGTGTACAAGCTCGGGAAAAACGGCCTTACGGCTTCCAGATTACCTAGGCTGCTTGCCCACGGGAAACCTGATAATCCAAACCATTTTGAAGTCGCAGTCTTGATGATTGGAGCCAATGACTGTTTCAAGTTTTACCCACCTTGGAAATTCCGGCTGGAAATTGAAAAAATGTGCAAACTTCTGACCAACAAAAAACAGGTGAAGCACATCATTCTTCCCATGATCCCTCCTGTCCAGCAATTCCCCGCGATCCCTAAGATCATGCGTTTTTTCCTCGGCTGGCATCGTCGGATATTGATACATGAAATGCGGAAATTGGCAGGTGCACATCCCGAAATAGACCTCATCGAATTGAATGGAAATTACGCTGCCGAGTTCTTTGCGGAAGATGGCATACATCCTTCAGATTTTGGCTATGAGAAGATGGCAACCGAAATCGCCCGAAGGATCCACGTGCATGCATAAGAAAGGCAGCTCCCTACAAAGCCGCCCCAAACACGAAAAAACGACCACATAAAAACGGTCTTGCGGACTCGCACTGATAGATGATTGTATTGTTTGGAAACATCTGCGAATGCAACGAACTGACTAGACAATTGAAGAAGTGAAAAAACCGAAAAAATTATGAGGCAGTACCTGGCCAAGATTGCGCTTGTCGTAAAGGACTACGATGAAGCCATTGATTTTTACACCCGTAAGCTGAAATTCACCTTGCTTGAAGATACGCCGATGTCGGAAACCAAGCGCTGGGTGAGGATTTGCCCGCCGGGATCGGGTGGGGAGAATTGTGAAATTTTGCTTGCCAAAGCTGTCGGACCTGAACAAAACCAAGCGATCGGCAACCAAACTGGTGGACGGGTTTTCCTTTTCCTCCACACCGACGATTTTGAGCGGGACTACCAAAACCTGATTGACCATGGCGTGCATATCGTCCGCCCCAAATCGGAGGAAGCATATGGGAAAGTGGCCGTTTTTGCGGATTTGTATGGAAATCTCTGGGACTTGATCCAGCCCCTTTCATGAAATCCCGAAGCATTTTCTTGGCGAAAGGAATTAGCTTTTTGGGCCACCCGCTCATTTTGGGTACGGCATATGTGGCTTGGATGAGCTTTTTGAATTTACCGAGAAGCCAAGCTTGGTGTATAACACTTGCGGTTGTCCTCACGCTGACCTTGCCCATCACGGTCCATAATTGGCGAAAGTTGAAATCGGGCGCCTATGCCAATTTCGACGTATCAGACCAAAACCAACGGAAAGGATTCTATCCCGTTGCAATCGGGCTTTTTTTGGCATTGATACTTGTCCTTTGGCTGATGGATGTCCCCAAGGAAGTCATCTACCATACCCTTTTGGTGCTTGGCATGGTAGGTTTGATGGCGCTTGTAAACAGAAAAATCAAAGCTTCACTGCATGCCGCTATCGCGCTTTTTATCACTGTGAATTGCTTCACCCTCGGAATATTTCCTGGAATCGGCATCACCTTTTTTAGCTTGGCCATTGCCTGGTCTCGGTGGAGACTTGGCCGGCATTCCCTGCATGAAATCGCTATCGGATCGGTATTTGGTACGGTGTTTGGATTGCTAGCGGTCGGGATATGATAGGTCAACAGACCAGACGACACCTTTTACCGCTTTTCCACAATCAGCACCCAGTCATTTCCCTTTCCAGACGATGGCGGCGCGACTGAATTTTTCCCTTTTACCAACTGCGGACCAGTATAAGGAAAGCTTACACCTGTACGCGGGTCAAACCAAGCCGCCTTTAGCTTGCGGCCCTTCAGGGATGAAAAATCCAATTCGGTAGTATCACCCATCGGAAAATACACCATCGCATAAGCACCCTTAGCCTCTCTGGTCGCTATCACAAAATGTTCGTCATCTTCCTGCGGACTTGCTACTATATCCCAATCTGGAATACGTGAAAAATAGGCTCTTGAAAGCATTAGGTTCTTTAAATGCTTCACTTGATTGGCCATCGGAAGATCGAGAGAAACCTGCCAGGGCCGCAGCGGCCCATTTATCGGTTGCCTATCCAGAGTAAACATCTGCCAAACCGCATGACAACCATAGCTTTGACCTGCGGCGCCGGCAAAAACGTTCCAGTACATAATCCTGCGGATATCATCCGCCACGGAGTATCCAAGCTCCTTGGCATTGAAACAGTTGGGATGCTCCTCGTACAGCGGCTCTCCGTCGATGGTAGGCTTGGCCGGGTTCAGCTTATAGTCGTGCTGGATCTTTCGGTAGGTAGGCTGATTGGGACAATGTCCGGTTTGGTGCATGTTAAAATCCAGCCAATCCTGCTTGTGAAACCAGTTGGACGAACCTCCCGGGGACGTCGGCTGTGGATGGAAGGTCCGTAGGATTGGGTTTCGTTTATTGGCAGACGCCTCTATTCCCTTTGCCATTTCTGTCCAGACTTGTTCATCCTTCGATCCTTTGCGTGGATTACGATCACCACCAATCACCCAAATCAGGTTTTTCTTTTCTGCATACCTTGCCCCAATCCATTTGCCGTATTCATACGCATTTTTCTCATTGAATATCTCCGGTCCAACTCCCCAATTATCCTTAAAAAGCTTGTCGCCCCAAGTCGGCAACAATGCGACATGGATCCCTTTTGCAGCCGCCATGTCTATCACTTCGTCGACGTAGCGCCAATACTTCTCGTTCATGCGCATCCGGTCAAAGTTTTCAAAAGGGACTTCACCATAGGAATTTGGACCATTTACCCCATCCAACTCGGCCAGGGCAACTGCATGAACCACATTGAATCCCTGCTCTGCACGCATGCTGAGGTACATATCAGCCTCTTCCCGAGTGGTCCGATGGAAGAGTTCCCAAGCCGTATCGGCCATCCAAAAAAAAGGAGTGTCATCCGCTTGGGCCAAAAAACGCTTGTTGTCTGAAATCTTGATGGGACCGTTGACCTGTCCTGAAGCAAAGGGCACTACCGCCCAAAGGCAAAGAATGATGAGAAGCTTTTTCATGAGGCTAAATATATAAAAAAAGGCGGCCGATTGGCCGCCTTTCATGGGATTCAGGTCCTTCTAGTGCGCGGCAGCCGCAACTTTCGCGTTCTTCTGCCAGATAAAGAAGATGATGAACAGGACTATCAAAATCGCTGGGAAAGACACCATCTTCAAAAGTGTTGCCTGACCTGCAGCTAGCTCGAGCGCATCTCCAGTCAAGCCTGCAGCTTCTTGTTCCAATCTTGAAGTATCAATCCAACGACCAATGATCGGCTGGAATATCGCGGTGGAGAACATTCCCACACCACCGATGATCGACATACCTAAGGCGCCACTCAATGGCACTCTCTGCGCAACCGCACCCACCATCACAGGCCAGAAATAGCAGACACCAATAGCAAAGAAGATCGCCGCCAAATAAGCCATCTCACCTTGGACGACTGAAAACAGGTATACGCCTATTGAAGCGAAAATTGCACCGCCCAGCAAAACACCAGTTTGGCCCAATGCCTTCACGACCGGACCTGCGAAAAATCTTCCAACAGCCATCACACCAGTGGTCAATGCCAAAATCAACATTCCGCTGGCGCCCGTGCTGCTCAATACGATATTTGCCCACTGTTGCGGTCCAAACTCGGTGATGGCAGTAAGCGCCATGGCAAAGAACAAGAAGATGAATACTGGCGAGAACATCGCTTTGATATTGCTGGCTACAGATGTAACACCCTCGACAGTTGGCTTAGGAAATGCCTTTCCAAAGAAAATACCTGCGTAAATCACCGTAGGGATCATCAAAACCCACATTTGAGCCTGCCAGCTAAAGCCGCCATCTGTCATAAACTTAGAAATCAAGCTGCCCAAGACGATGCCGCCAGGGAACCACATGTGGAAGCGGTTGAGCATTTTATTCAGCTTGTCACCGGAATACATGTCGGCGATCATCGGGTTACAGGCAGCTTCTGTACATCCGTTTCCGAAGCCAATAAACAAGGTGGAAATCAGTAATCCAGTGTAGCCGCCTGCATAGATCGTCAAAACGATACCCAGTGTATGGGCTACAAAAGCCACCTGCATGATCACTTTGGGGCCAATGGAGTGATAAAGCAGGCCACCCAAAATCATGGAAATCGGGAAGCCCAAGAACCACATGGAGTTGATAAAGCCCAGTTGCTCGGCGGAAAGGCCAAATTGTTCACCCAGTTGGGGAAGGATACCTGCCCTGATCGCAAAAGTGAAAGCGGTGGTAATCAGCGCAAAACAGCTTGCATTGAACAGGGCACTTCGATTGATGTTTTCGTTCATATTCGTCGGGTTTAAAGGTTGAATTGACTTATTTAAAGGATGATTTTGCAAATTTTCCTGTCAAGATAAAAAAATCTACATAATTGCCTTTGACCTTTAAAAAAATTTTAAAAAACTCTCATCCAGCTTTTTTTATTCCGAACCAATCAATCCAAAATCACGAGCTTCTGGACAAACTTTTTCTCCAATCCAAACCTGTTGCTTTTGATGACGAATGTCGCAGTATAAGAGCCAAGGGGAACGAACTTCCCATTTACAGTTCCATCCCAAGGGCAAAAAACCACCCTGGATTGCACGTTTTGGCCTTGGCAATAATGAACAAGCTGCCCATTCCTGTTGTGAATCCAGATTTCGGCTTGCTCCACGGCATCATTGACATAAACTTCAAATTGCTTGTTGGGATTGCGCAATTCCATCGCGTTGGTAGCAACAAACTGGAAAGTGCAATCCTCAAAAGTGGAAAATTCAGCTTCAAATGAACATCCGTCGGCGTTGGTGACGATCAGGGTATAATTGCCTGCTGATCTCAAATTATACTCAGCATCAGTTGATACAAGATCACCGTCGCGGTACCACTCATAGGACACAAAGGTTCCGGGCCGAACGATTTCACCATATCCCGATTCTGTACAGATTGAATAGGCCGGTAGGACTTCCGGCCTCGCTTCGTCCTGACTTTCCAAAACCAAAAGCATGTTTCGGCCGATTTCACATCCCGCACGATTGAAAACAGCCACTTCATAAGTGCCTTCCAAATCAGCGGCAATTGCACGCTCATTTTCAAACTGGGTCAAAAACACCTGATTGTTGTTGGGATCAATATAAATCCATTCGATCCTTTCCACTTCGTCGAAATCCGTTTCAAGTGTCACGGTAGCTGCTTGCCCCGGACAAATAAAGCCCGCGGTCAGCGTCACAGGTACCTCAAAAACCGGCGCACGAACCGTAAATGGTTTAGGATTGAAGTCACAAGCCACAGAACCACGAGGCTGCACATCCAAGTAGAAGTTGGCGTAGGCAACAGGGAACCATGTTTCTCCCCTGCCGACGATATTGAAGTTTTCATCGTACCAGCGTATCGAAACATCATCCACATTGGCACCAAACAACTCCGCGCGGTAGACTTTATTGCCAAAACAATCCTCACTTTCCAAAATCGGCTCAAATTCCGGCGCATCCATATTTACCACCGTAAATGTCCTGGAAGCAGTACAGCCCGATGCCGGATTGTCCAGGCTTCTACCGGTCAAGGTATACGTACCAGGAATAGATATCTGAAATGAGTCCCCGGTATTTCGCGTGGATTCAACACCATTCGGTTCAGTCAAAGTAAAGCTGAGGTTATCGGTTGTTGCTGGGGTAAAAGGTGTTGGACCACAAATCCTCAGTACGTCGGGAACAGAAAAGGAAACGTTGTTGGCTGGAGGAATCGTCAAGAGGCTTGGGGCTGGATTTTTGCAGCCATTCGGTGCAATAAATTCCAAGGCATAATCGCCGGCCGAGGTCGGAATTTCCCAAACAGTCTGGTTATTGATATTACCCGTGGCAATCTGCGTCCCGACATTGTCCACAAGTCTAAATGAACCTGTAAATGGACCATTGAGAAAGGTCACACGAATCATCCCATTTACCCTTGCTGCCGGTGAACAGCTCTCACCGATCAAATCGACAGTAAACTGCATGCCAGTGGGAGGGTTGGAATTTGGAACGATCACCACCTCGTTACGTGCACAGCCCCCTACCCTCGTTTCAATCGTATAAATGCCAGGATATAAGCCTGAGAAGTTCCTGACCTCGCCTGCTGCTAGATTACCTGCAACCAAAGCCAGTTCCGGAATACGCAATTCATCCAATGCGGAAATAGCAGTGAAAGAAAAACTCCCATTCGGTGTGATACAATCCGTCGAAGGCGTCGGGGTACTGACCGCAAAATCCGGCCGCTCCGTCACCGTGAAGTAAATATCCCTTTGGGAAACACAGTTTGGAAATTGAGGTGATTGTGACCTAAAAATGACCCTGTACTGGCCCGGGCCGTCCAAATCATCCTCCGTGTCAATATCGAGACCAAATCCCGGTAGGATGTAGGACCAGTTGGGAACGCCTACTTTTTGGATCTCCCATTCTCCCTCGAGCGGCGTATCCAAAGAAACCGTCAAATTGCCTCCCATACAAACCGAATCATCCGAGACCGAAAGTCTGAAATCCTGTGGCTGTCCGACGAAGGTACCTCCATTAACCGTGCATTCCCTGCCTCCGGATTGATTTGTTAGATAGAGCGTGACGTAATAATAGCCCTCGACAGAAACAACCAACTCGTTTTGGTTTCCGACAATGTCGCCCGCCGAATTGGTCCATTCGAAGGTATATTGGGAAAGATTGGGCATATTTGGATCGACCGCGGTTACGGTCGTGGGAGTGTCTCCGCACAAAAGGTAATCCGGCTTGATTGTGATTGTAGGGCCTTGGATGACCGAAAGGTTTTTACTCCCCGTAAAAATGATGTCATTTCCACGACGCACACTCAAATTGACTACATAAACTCCCAATTCAGAAAACGTGACCGAAATATTCTGAAAGGTTGCCCCTCCACTTCTGGCGAAATGCTCACTGCCATTGGGATGGGTGATCGACCAAGTATAAACGTCCGTGACAGGATTACCTGCGCCTGAAAACTCAGCCATCGCGGAACCGAAAATGATACACAAGTTGTCTGGGCCGATCAACTCGGGCTGATTGAAGTATTCACCGGTCATGGGAAATGTGAGTTCATTTGCTTGTACGGCTCTTTGCGAAGCCCAAAAGCAAACGAAAAACAGAAAAAAGACCTTCAAAAGGTACTTGTTAAAAACCGACATGGTAACAAAAGGGGTGACAGTTTTGCGAGATAGCTACTACTTTCAACCCAAATAAACAAACAAAAAAGATACCAGCAATCCTAAAAAGTGAAAAATTTTTCGACTAAACCAAGACAATTAATATACTGAAAAACAGGATTTTGCGATTAATTTTAGTGAATTAGTTTAATAAATAGACCAATAACAAAATCCTATCTTTCAACTCCAAGTATCCCGTTTCAAACTCTCAGGCATCATTCCAACACCGTCAGCGAAGACCAAATCGATTTTTCGTCGTCTTCGACATTATTTTTGTACCTAATTTTTACTGCATATGATCCGGGTTGGACATAAGCGCCATTGAAGATCCCGGACCATTCGATCACGTTTTGTTTGGCATCTACATTCGTTCCGAAAAATACGAGCTGCCCCCAATTATTGTAAATCCAAACTTCCAGTTTGTCCACCAAGGGATTTTGATAAATCCTGAATGTCCTTTGGGAATCACCGAGCCTCATACCCGTCGTATGCGTGACTTTCATTTCGCAATCCTCTACCACCCTGAATTCCTTTTCGAAAACACAGCCTTCCCATGAGGTCACCCTGATGGTATAAACCCCAAGCTCCCGAGGTGAAAACACCGCTTCCTCGCTTACCACTCGGTCCCCCAGAATCCACTGATAGGCCTGGAAACTGCCGGGGTTGATTTCAGTCGTTTCACCAAATTTGACACAAATGTTATAAACAGGTTCAACTTCCGGCCTCACCTCGTCGGTACTGCGCATGACCATTAACAAATCGGAACCCACCAAGCATCCGAGTTTGTTGAAGACCTGTGCCTCATAAGTGCCTTCTTTTGACGTCTCGATTTCAAATTGATTTTTGAAGGCAGCCAATTCTGAACGATTGCCCGCAAAATCCTCGAAAAACCAAACAATGCTTCCAACAAGTTCGGCCTCTGTCGCAATCGTTACCGTGACAAAGTCCCCATTCGGACACAGTGGTGTGGCATCCAGCCTGACATCGAGTGAGGTAACCGGCTCGAAAACTTCAAATTCCTTGGCGTTGGGCAGCGGGCAGGCCAGACTGCCCAAAGGCCTCACTTCCAAACCGAATATTCCAAAACTCTCCGGAGTGACTGTTGCCCCCCTGCCGACGAGTTCGCCTTTTTCATTGTACCAGTAGAAATCAACTGTTGCCGGATCCTTTCCAAAAAGGTCTGCCCCATAGGTGATCTTGCCGTCACATTTCTGTTCGACAACGATCGGATCAAATGGGAAGGGCTCAAATCTTGAAACAACAATCTCTTTTGTCAAGGGGCAAAGAAAACGGTCTGGGTCAGCACTGCTTGCGGTCAATGTATAGGTTCCAGGCTTTTCTATTCTGAGCCTTTGACCTAGATCCATCAACAACAACCCGCCATCTGGATCTTTCACTTCAAATCGGATCGGAAGACTGGAAATCGGCTCAATTTCAAAGAAATCGCAAATCACCATGGATTCCGGAATCTCAAAATCAGCCAAATCTTGGCTTGTCGATACAGTCAAAAATTCCCGCCCAACTTCACAACCCTGTTCATTGTACATGACTGCCTCATAGGTTCCAGGCTTGCTGACGCTGATTTCCCGCAAATCGAGGTAATTCTCAAGCGATTCCTGACGCCCGCTTTGGTCGATGTACAACCAGACGATCTTTTTCACAATGTCAAAATCCGTCGTAAGCTCGAGCGTTGTCTGGGTGCCTGGACACAGTACCCCTGATTTCAATTCCGCAGCGACCTCCAAAACGGACCTTTCAATCATAAATGGCTTGGGTGGCACTGGACAAACCTCAGAGTCCTTTGGCTGAACATCGAGTTTGAATTCTCCAAAAGAAGTCGGGAATAGAAACTGCTCCGTGCCCACGACCTCGTTTTTCTCATTGAACCAGCGGATATTGACCTTGCTGGGGTCCGCACCAAAGAGATTGACTCGGTATTGTTTGTTACCAAAACAATCCGTAGACACCAACTCTGGCTCATATTCAATGGGATTGGTCAATCGCACAAAAAAGCTCAATTCCCGAGGACACAATCCATCTACGGTGTTTTCGTCCAAACCAAGGATGGTGTATTCTCCTTCCTGATCGAGCCGGAAGGATTCCCCTTTCGACTTGGTCACTACCTGGTTGTCGGGATAAGTCAAGCGGAAAAAAAGGTTTTGGCTGGTGTTGGGAACAAAATCGTAGTAGCTGCAAACGGTGAAACGGTCTGGCACGGAGAAATTGACCTGGCCCTTGGTCCGAATGACTATCCGATTGGCCGCCGGAAAAACGCAGCCGGTTGGATTCGCTATTTCGAGAAAGTAAGTTCCAGCGGGTGCATTGATTTCGAAATCCTGGGTATTGTCAAGCTGGCCCGAACGGATCACAGTGCCCGTAGAGCTGAGTAGCCTGAAAGAACCTTTGAATCCGCCCTGCGTCATGCGAATTCTGATCTTTCCGTCCACCTTGCCACTTTCATTACAGGTTTCGTCAACCACTTCGGCGACTTGGAACTGCATTTCAGCCGGCGGATTTTGCAGGGGAACGACAAGGACACGGGTTCTTCCGCAGGAACCGAGGCTTCCTGATGCCCTGTACAAACCCGGCGCCAAGCCCGAAACCTTGAAAGTCTCCCCTTTTTTGACATTTTCAAATCGCGCGATCTCCGTGTTGTCCCTTCTCAGGCGCAGCAAAGTCAAGTCAGTCAATGCCTCCAAAACCAACTCCCCATTTCTAGCATCACAGGCATCCGCAGGCTTTTCCAAACGCATGGCAACATCGCCAGTCTCGAACACATTCAAGGCCACGGATTCTGAAAGCTTGCAATAGCGCTTCTCGGAATTGTCGACTTCAAAAATGATCTTGTAACTTCCAGGTCCGCCCATTGAATTGCTCAAAAAGTCGATCCTACTACCTTCCCCGATTAGACGCTTATCCTCGGACCCTTCCAGTTGAGCATACCAAGTACCAAAAACACCCGAACCCGCATTGAGGCGAATTTGCGCTTGTCCCTCACAAACATTTTGCGTGTTGATACTTACCTTAAAATCTTTGGGGATGTAAACAAAAGTATTGATGCTAAAGGGGCAAGTCTCGTTGCCAAATTCATCAAGCAAGGCAAAAATCACGGTGTATCTACCTTCTTTCGAAACTGTGATTTCATTGGAATTTCCGATAGTTTTTCCACTTTGATCCTGCCATTGGATCTTAAGTTTGTCCTTTTGTGCGGAACTCGGATCGACCAAACTTAGTGTTGCTGTACCCGCTTCACAGAGCAGATAGCTGTTTTGGATTACCAAATCAGCCCCAGGATTTATCTTAACTGTCTTTTTATCCGAAAAGACAGGATCAACCCCCCGTCTCACTTCCAATTCAATGGTGTAGACCCCGATTTCGGAAAAAGTATGGCTGAAAGTCTGGAAACCACCTTCCCTGTCTACCAAAACCGTTCCGTCTTCTTTCAGTACCTTCCAGCGAAAGACGTCTGTCATATCTCCTCCACCAAAAAAATCCCCGATAACACTGCCATAATAAAGACAAAGTTCATCCGGTCCAGCAATACCCCATTGAAGCATCTCTGTGGGATCGATCGTGTCACTATCGTTCAGATTTGGTGCAAACGCTGGTGCATTGGCCGAAGCAAATCGGACAAAAAGGAATGCGTACAACGCAATAAAACGAAAAAACAAAACCTTCTGATACATGCGAGATAGGACCTTTAGACGCTGGTTCTTGGCTCAAAGCTAGTATAAAAAAATATTTGAACAAATTTTTAATGTATTTAAAATACATTTTTTATGTTTTAA
This sequence comes from Mariniradius saccharolyticus AK6, assembly GCF_000330725.2. Classification (GTDB taxonomy): domain Bacteria; phylum Bacteroidota; class Bacteroidia; order Cytophagales; family Cyclobacteriaceae; genus Mariniradius; species Mariniradius saccharolyticus. The sequence continues at coordinate 153,655 of NZ_AMZY02000007.1, forward strand.
AAAATTTATAATAAATATTTACGCAAAAAATATCATAACAAATGTATTTCATCAAAAAAATAACCACCAAGCTTTCTTCAAAAAGATGTGATTATCCCAATCCGACTATTTGGCGAATGCCAATCAGCGTATCAGTCGGCGAAAAATTGAAAAGGACACAATCCGTAAAAGTCAAAAGCCAAGGAATTGTAACAGCATGATCACCTCACAAATCTCCAAATGCCTTCTGCACCTTCTCCAGCAAACTCATAGTTCGCCTCTTGGAAAGCCTTCAGTTGCTCAGGGTCCTCAATACGGTTTTTGATGATATGGTTGACCATCATGCCTCTCGCTTTTTTGGCAAAAAGTCCAATCGTCTCGTATTTCCCATTTCGGTATTCTAGAAAAATCGGTGTCACTACCGAAGATTTCAACTTTTTGGTATCAACTGCCTTGAAATACTCTTGGGATGCAAGATTGACAATTGGCTGCTTATCGGCTGCTTGATTGATGGCTTTCGCAATTCGAGAACCCCAAAACTCATACAGATTCTTCCCCTTTTTGTTTTCGAGCCGCACGCCCATTTCCAATCGATAAGGTTGGATCAGGTCCATCGGACGAAGCAGGCCATACAGTCCGGACAGTATCCTCAAATGGGCTTGGGCAAATTCAAAATCATCCTTTGAATAGGACTGCACTTCGATTTGGGTATACACATCCCCATGGAATGCCAACAAGGCCTGCTTCGATGTGCTGAAGTCAAAGCTCTTCTGGAAATCCAGATACCGCCTTTTATTCAATACTGCTAGATTATCCGAAATATCCATCAATTCCTTGATATCGTCCACGGACTTCTTCTTCATCACGGAGACCAATTCGAATGTTTCCTTTTGGAAATCCGGCAATGTATGGAATTCAATAGACGGATCAGACCAGTCAAGCGTCTTGGCGGGTGAAATAAGGGTAAGCATGTTTTACTCGATGACGATAATGGATTTGGTTATTGAATTGGTGACGTTTTGCCTTTGGCTCCTGTACTTGACAACCACTGGATAAACTCCAATGGGTACGTATTTGCCATCGACAGTCCCGTCCCATTGGCAAACATTGATCTCGCCGTTGATGTTCGACTGTTGGCAATAAAAAATCAATTCTCCCCACCGATTGAATATAAATACCTCAAGGTCAGAGACAAAATCATTAGTGTACACTTCAAAGCGTTTGCTTGGATTGCTCGGCGTCATGGCATCAGGGAAGATCACCCGCAGTGCACAGTCTTCATTGACAGTAAACGAAACCGTATAGGAACACCCCAAATCGTCACCGACCGTCAATAGGTAACTTCCTGCTTCTGTCGGGGTCAACTCAGGTGCTGTACTTATTTCGACGCCGTTCAGTAGCCATCTGTAAGTTGAATAAGTTCCAGGGGTAATCGTCGCAGTCACTCCCTCTACCGCACATATTATGTACACCGGGTCAATCACCGGAGGCACGATGGTCGATCGGATTACTTGGATTTGCTCCCTTGCCAACTCGCATCCATCAACGCTTGTCAGAACAACTTGATAGATTCCTTCGTCCGAAACGTTGATCGAAGTCAAATTCTCATATTGCGGCAGCGCTACAGGATTGTTGTTCACCACAAATAACCAGTCGATCCGCTCCACAAAAGTCTGGTCAGCCTCCAGCGAAACCACTGTAAAGGCATCTTCCACGCAGAATGGAATCACTTCCAATGCGGCATCCACACTCAAAGCGTAAGGTGGTGCGGTAAATGTGATGATTCTCGGCGGGCAAAGCGCACCCGACCTAGGCTGGACTTCCAATGAATAGGTGCCCGGAGCCGGAGGGAAAAACCGCTGATCACGTCCAACGATATCTCCAGCTTCATTTCTCCAGAAGAAATTGACGTTCCCAGGATTTGTATTGTTTAAAATCGCGTCAAAATACTGTCCGAGCGCACAATCCACCTGGGCAAAGCTCACAGCAAAATCGACGAAAATATTGTTGAGGATCGTGATTTGCCTTTGCGCAGGACAAAGAAGCCCATTCGGATCTGTGCCCGTCATCGTGTATTGGCCGGTTACGGAAATCGTGTAAGAGCCATCTTGATTTGGAGTGATAGGTTGATTGTTGGGCCCTACTAGGGTATAGACAAGATTTTGTTGCGAAACCGGGGTAAAGGTAAACTCCTGACAAATAGACAAATCATTTGGAATTGAAAATTCCGCCTGTTCCCTTTCATCCACAATGTATTGACCTGGATCAGGAACCGAGCAATTGAATTGATCGATAATTTCGATCGTATAGGTTCCTGCCTCCACCGAAATCCTGACCGAATCTTCGTTCGTGAAGGCTCCGGTAGTCTCCAACCCATTTTCTACACGAATTGCCCTATAGGTACCGGTCTGTGGTCCCGCAGGGAAAACCACCAACAATTCCCCGTTTTCCACACCAACCGGGCCGCAGACCTCTGGGCTTGCTTGTACGATGAAGTCTTCAATCCCTGTAGGCGGATTCAGATTTCTGATTTGAACTGGAAGCGAAAACTCGCAGCCTGTATCATTTGTAGCCCTGACGGTGTACACTCCCGGCTCCAAATTGGAGACAATTGGTAGGACGTCTCCAGCATTTACATTGGTGAATCGTTGACCAGTTTCAACTACGATGATCTCATCAGCCGCAGTTAACGCGGTAATCTCAAAACTTCCCGTAGGCTGGCCACAAGCATCTGCATCGGTCAAAACGACCGCCTCCACGGCTGGAAGCGGCCAAACGATCAATTCCACCACCTTCTCAACCAAGCAACCTGGGACAATCGGATCTTCGGCCACAAAAATGATATCGTAGATTCCAGGTCCGGGTAGGGTATTTGCCACCAATTCCAATTCAAAGAAGTCACCAAGAGAAACCCGGTTGTTGGTCCCTTGAACCTGGTAAAACCATTCGCCAACTATTGGGGTATTGGGCGCAAACACCACCAAACTCTCATCAAAGCAAACTTGGTCAGCAGTTTGGGTAAGGTCAAAATCAAACGGAGGGCCTACAAATACCGATGCAGTGGCGGGACAAGGATTGAAGAATTCGGCAGGAATATCATCAGGTCTTCTGTGCGACACAGTGACGGTAAAAATGCTTTCCTCATTTACGAAAATCGTGTTGGAATTGCTGTCGCCAAAAAGCGTCCCTTGGGCATTTCTCCACTCAAAATCATACAATCCATCGGCAGGATCATATCCGTCTATAGCGGTCAAAGAAACAGGGTTTCCTGAACATAGCGTCGCTTCGCCTGGCAATGTCAACGTAGGAGGAGCTATCACTTCTACCTCCAAAGATGCTTCATAGAAATCAGGATCGCCGCACCTGTCTACCCGAAGACTTACCGTGTAGGTACCCGGCCTGGTAAATGGCTGTTCCAAAACTTGGAAATTTTCGCCCGGTCCTCCATAATTATTGAGAATTGAAGTACCGTCCTCATGGACAATTGTCCAGAAATAGCTGTCAATGTCCGGCTCTCCGCCCCCTTCGAACTCTCCCAAGGCTCCGTTTTGCGGATCGATGCATAGGAAGGGAGTCCCAGCCAGCGCCGGTTCCGGAATACTGCTGCCTGACTGTTGCACAAAAGAAGGCAATCCAAGATTGGAGGTACCAAGTAAAGTCGATGTACCGTTTTCATTGTAGGCGCTTCGGTTGCAGTCTTGTCCCGCATTGATCGTTCCCAATACATTTTGGCCTGGTCGGGCAACGTAAATCTGACCGTCTGGACCGATCTGCAAAGCACCAAAAGGTCCAGAAGTTGTCAGGGTATTTCTAACCGGGGAATTCAAAATACATGCCTCACGCTGTGGCCTTGTGGTGGCGCTGCTGAAGCAAGTTGCACAAGGAATTGGGTTATTTCCCGTCTGTTCAGGGGCCTGGATCAAAAACTCGTCGATTTTCCCGTTGCCTCCCCGATAGGATACATAGACGCGGCTGCCGTCGTTTGAAAATTCCAAACCATATACTTGATCATTGTTGCAACCCAAATCCAATAGGGCATATTCGGTCATTTCGCCCGTGTTTTGGTCGAAATCAAATATCTCCAAGCGGCTACATGCACCGTCCGAAATCGTCACGGCCACCTTGGTGCCATCTGGACTGAATTTCATGCTTCCGACGCCACTGTTGAATCCATGGGAAGATCCAACCGAGGAAAGCACAGGTTGTCCTATTCCATGGATCGAGACGGGATAGGCGCGGAATGTATTGTTGCCCAACTCATGGAAAAGTACCCAAGTCGTATCCCCTGCCGCCAAGGCGGCTGAATGCTCTGTCGAAGGACTGAATAGGAAATTATCCTTGGAGACCACGTTGCCTACCCCATTTTGGTTTTCGGCTTTGATATCGACCACGGAGAACTTGACTTGATTACTGCCATCTTGGGCCAGTTGGGTCGTAAAAAGATAGAAAATGGTCTCATCCGTGGGGACCGGGACAGCTATGACACTTTGCGAGGAAAGGTTGCTTCCCCCGATGGAATCACCGTTTTCCATGATGTTGCCGTTGAGGTCCCAAACTGTTTCTCCATCCGTGAAAAACAAGACTTGTCCCGTTCCATCCGAAATGGTGGTGGTCCCTGCGGGAATATTCTGGTTGTGTCCTACCGGTCTCGGCAAAGGCGCATTTGGATTGTTCGGATCGGGATTGAAGTCAAGTCCTGCTCCATCGCCAAAGTACCAAACGTTGTTACTTTGATCCAAAAGATCCCAAATCCGCACCCTTACGCTTCCGTAGGCATAGCAGGATGAACCCGGTTCCCTGACCAAAACCCAATACAAGCCCGGCAAATCCACGCAGTTGTCTTTGCTGGAACGCCACTCGCGGATATTGGACCAGAAATACTCGTAATTGCCTTGGCCGCCACCTTGGCCCCCTCCTTGCCCACCGCCCTGCTGCACTTCGAGCATCGAGCCAATGTCCACGCAGGCTCCTTCGCAGACTGTGGTGTCTTGCGAGCTAAATTGCACCTGAAGATCATTTTCCAACAAAGAAATGGTCTTGTTGACCGTTTGGGTCGAACCATCAGCAAAAGTCACAGTCAAGGTAACGTCAATACTTTGATTGGCAGTCGCATCTTCCGGAATCAACAAATGCTCTTGGGTGAAATCAATGTCCACCGGCTGCCCGTCCTCATCCACCAAGGGAGGATTGAATGTCCACTCAAAGCTAACCGGTCTATAGTTCTCTGGTGTAATGAGACTGGTCAACTGCACAGGATTGTTGCTACAGGGTTGGTCAGGCTCCCAAGTAAAGTCAACCGTGGGCGATATGGTGGCGTTTGGTGCAAACTTGGGGAAAATACGTCCACAGAAATCAGTGCCATTAAAGGGATCCTCAGCCAACACCAAGTCATCCAAAACCGGCTCATTCGGATTATTGACCCGCCCGATCAACTGTGGGCCGCCAAGCACTTCCTCATAGATATAATAGAGCCGCCCGTCCGGCCCGACTTTCACATCGTAAATTGCATGAACTGGATTATCCAACGGAATCGCCTCCGGAGATGCGGTCAAATTGTTTGATGGAATTCTGAAAAGCTGGTTACCCCTTGAGAAGTAAATAAATGCCCCATCTGGGGAAAAGCTCGCTCCGCCGTATGCCTGACCGTTTGAAGACTGGGAAATAGGCTCCTGACTTCCGAAAGTCCCGCTTGCCGTGTCAAAACCCAAGACAACAATGTTTTGGTTGGGATCATCAGGGATCAGAATGACTCTTTGGGATGCCTCATCAAACACCATAAACTTTGGTGTGAATGGAACCGCTGCATTTGAAATGAGAGTAAATTCCCCTGGATTGGCTCCGATCCTTCTGGAAACTATCGAACCTCCTTCGATGCTGATAAGATAAGAAGGGGATTGAGGGGTTTTGACAACGAGGATTGGACCATTGACCGCGCCGACGACCACCTGGTCTTTCTCAATGATTTCACCCAAGGGCGGCTCATTACCAACGGCCTGACCCGGTGCATTCATGTCGATCAGGGCATATTGTAGGTCGCCCGCGGGACTGACATAAAATATATAATATAACCTATCTCCCTGAGGTTCATATGACAAAATCCCAATACCCACCTGCTGTTGACCATTGATATCACCGTTGATCCCGGGAGCGACTCCTTCTAGGATTTGGTTATTGGCATCGTAGACCAAGACACCGTTTGAATAAAAAATAATGTTGCCAGATATTGGATCAATGGCGACAGCGTTGTTATTTTGTCCAACTATCACCCCTGACGGTAAAGTCCTTACAATCGGATCACCCCCTTTACCAAAAGATAAATAATTGTTTTGACCGGTGCCACAGTCACCAAACACCCATTCATTGTTGTTGAATCCTTGACCAAAAACAATTGTCGGATTCATCCAAAAGTTCAGAAGCGTTACTCCAACAAAAAAAAAGATAATTTTTATGGAAATAATAGGGCTTTTCATAATTTACACCTTGCGACTAAAACAACCAAACGCATTCAACGTTGCTATGGTGGGTTTGAACACTAACATAACGAATAACAACTTGCGAAGGTCTTTTTTCTACCGTCTTTTTTTTATGGGCCTTATCCTGTTGGGCTCAGGGAAAGCTTTGGCGCAGGATCCACAGTTTAGCCAGTATTACGCAGCGCCTCTGTACCTAAACCCTGCATTTGCCGGATCCGAATTGTTGCCGCGTATCGGCGCCAACTATCGAAACCAATGGCCTGGCTTAGAAGCGCAGTTTACGACATTTTCGGCATACTTCGATACCTACTTAGATAATTACAATTCCGGCCTCGGCTTCTACGTGATGAACGATGTCGAGGGCGGTGCCAAACTGAGGTCTTTCACCTTCGCGGGGCAATATTCCTACGAACTTCGCATCAGTGACAACGCCTATTTCCGCCCTGGTTTCCAAGCCGCCTACATGCGGCGCGATATCGGCTATTATGAAAACCTGGTTTTTGCGAACCAAATCAATCCGGGCGATCCATTCGGGCCCCTACTTCCGAGCAATGGACTCGACGGCTCCGGAGATCCGGTAAACCTTCTTTCTCTTTCATTCGGGGGCTTATTCTTTACAGACAAGTTTTGGTTTGGCATCTCTGCTCACCATGTCAATGAACCCAACCAATCGTTTTTGGAAGGGGTGAGCCCATTGCCTGCAAAATACTCCATCCATACTGGTTATAGGATTTCATTGGGGACTGGCACTTATCGGAGGGATTTTACCCATTACAGAAAAGATAGATACCTTTTGCCAACCCTGAATTACAAGCGCCAGGGGCCATTCGAACAGTTGGACTTGGGCGCGTATATTCACCTAGAGCCGATCAATTTTGGCCTTTGGTATCGGGGAGTGCCATACAGACCTGTGGAAAACCAAAACAACCGGGACGCCATCGTCATGATGATTGGCTTGAACCTTCCGACTGGCATGAGCATGGGCTACAGCTTTGACTATACCGTTTCCCAACTTGGTATCCAATCGGGCGGCGCCCATGAGGTCAGCATTGCGTTTCTACTTGCAGATAAAAACAGGTCAAAAACCAACAAAAGAGAGACAATCCTACCCTGTCCCAAATTCTAAACATGCAGCCATTGGAAATCAAATACCTGATCCTGGGCATTTTAAGCCTGGGATTTTTTGCTGATAAGGTATTGGATTACCTCAATATCAAGCGCCCGGTTCCCCGCGTGCCGAAAACTTTGGAAGAGTACGTCAATCCCGAAAAACTTGAAAAAGCCAAAGAATACCAATGGATCAATTACCGATTCGGCTTGGTGACCGGTGCAGTCGCTTTCTTTCTCACTTTTCTGCTAATCTTCTCCGGTGCGTTTGGGGTTTTGGACCTTTGGCTATCACAATACATCGAGAATCCAATGTTGCTTTCCATCTTCTTTTTTGGAATCGTCTTCATCGGGAGCGATATACTGTCGATCCCGTTTGACTACTACCAAACCTTCGTGATAGAGGAAAAATACGGATTCAACAAAACCACCCGAAAAACTTATTTCCTTGATAAAATCAAAGGCTACGTGCTGTCCATCATTGTCGGAGGTGGATTGCTGGCCCTCCTACTGTTTCTGATCCATCAGATCGGGAAGGATTTCTGGTGGCAGTTTTGGCTGATTTCAGCCATTTTCATGGTTTTGGTCAACCTTTTCTACACCTCTTGGATCCTGCCGATCTTCAATAAACTGACCCCACTCGAAAACGGGGAATTGAAGGAAATGATCATCCGCTATGCCAAATCGGTGGATTTCCCGCTGGAAAATATCTTCGTACTCGACGGCAGCAAGCGCTCTTCCAAGGCCAATGCCTTCTTCTCAGGCTTTGGTAAAAGAAAGAAAGTCGTGCTATTCGATACCCTGATCGAGCAGCATACACCACAGGAACTAGTTGCGGTTTTGGCTCATGAAATCGGCCATTACAAGAAAAAGCACATTCTTTCCGGGATGCTCCTTTCCGTGGCGCAAGTCGGCCTACTGCTTTTCATTCTTTCGGAGTTTATTTTCAGCGAAAACATGAGCCTCGCTCTTGGTGGCAGCCACATGGCAATCCACCTCAACATCATTGGCTTTACCATATTGTTTTCGCCTATTTCCACGGTGTTGGGCATCGGTATGAACATGATCAGTCGGAAAAACGAATTTGAGGCGGATGCCTATGCCAAGACGACTTTTGACGGCATCCCACTTGCCGAAGCTTTGAAAACCCTCTCGGTCAATACCCTGAGCAATATCAATCCGCATCCTTTGTATGTATTCGTGCACTATTCGCATCCCCCGCTTTTACAGCGATTGGAAAGGTTGGAGGCATCTTGATGGGATATCTTTGATTTGGACTTTATGCCTAAATAAATAATCATTTCCCAAATTCATTTTTCGGATTAAATTGGTGGAGATTAACCCAAAATCCCTCCAACCATGCAGGACCTCTCTCATTTTCACCAACCCATAACCGATTTGTTCCCTTTTCCAAAGACGGCAAAAGACTGGGAACCCTACCGCCTCAGCCAGGAACAACTGGACTTCTTTGAAGAATTCGGCTACTTGAGTGGGATCAAGCTACTCAACGAAGGTCAGATTGAAGTCCTTAAAAAGGAACTGGACGAGGTAGCAGATCCCAAGCATCCGCTTCACCACCTGTTCCATGAGTTCCACAGCAACGAATCTGCGGATCCCAATACGGTGCTTTTCCACTCCCTGGGACATTGGCGGATTTCGAAGGCATTCCACGATGTGATCTGGAATCCCGCATTTGTCATGGCAGCATCTCAGTTGCTGGGCGATCGAAAGGTACGTTTCTGGCACGACCAGCTTTTCTGCAAACCTGCCCATCACGGCGGTGTGGTGGCTTGGCATCAAGACTATTCCTATTGGACTCGGACAATCAAAATGCAGCACCTTACCTGCTGGTGCGGATTGGACTATGCCACGACCGAAAACGGCTGTCTGTACTACGTGCCGGGAAGCCACAGATGGGGACTTTTGGAAAAACCTGCCCTTGCAGGCCAAATGGACGGGTTGATGGAGTTTTTGACCGAGGAACAAAAGGCGGCTTTTAAACCCGTCGCGATCGAGTTGAAAGCTGGATATGGCACTTTCCATCATCCACTACTCGTCCATGGAAGCTATGAAAACCGCTCGCCAAGAAGCCGTAGGGCCTTTGTGCTCAACGTGTTTGCCGATGGCACGATTTCCAATTCCGACGATGAACTTCTGAAAGGCGTCCCTGTGATACCAAAAGGGCATAAAATGGAAGGGCAGTTCTTTCCTTTGCTCAACTGATTGACATTGCGAAAGAAATTTCCGTACCTTCGATGTGATTTACCAACCTTATTCAACCAAAACATTCAAAATCATGTTGAAAAAAATGAAATTATTCGGAGCAGCAGCTATGGCTTGCTTTTTCCTAGTATCCGTTTCCCTGACATCTTGCGGTGGCAAAAAAGAAGAAGCTACTGAGCAGACTGAAAGTACTGATGCTCCTGCTGAAGCAGAGCACCCTACTGAAGGTGGAGAACACCCAACCGAAGGTGGCGAGCATCCTGCAGCAGACACTACTGCGAAAGAAGCAAACGGTTAAGATCATTTGACCCTTTCAAATGGCGGCACGGTCCAACCGTTGCCGCCATTAATTTTTTCGCTCAAAACTGAATGTCGTCAGGGGGAAAATCTGTTCTCCGTCCATTTCCACCAAGGGGTAAGCCAAAAAGTTGATCGGTCCGGATGCAGGCAAAGGCTGAACCTCCAAATCCCTTCCCCTGCTGAGTTCGATCCTGTTGGCCGGGTGCCTTCCAAAATAATAGGTGGCAAGCGCCGTGTACTTGTTGCCCTCGCTGATATCGACAGGCCACCACTTGCCCTCGGCGTAGAATTCCGCCCAACAATGGTATCCGTCTATTCCCCCCTCGTTGCGGTCGGATGGGATCGAAGCGCCAATTGCAAATCTTGCAGGAATACCGATGGACCTCGCGAGAGAGATGAAAAAGGAATGGAACTCGGTGCAATTTCCGGTCTTGGAATCGCAGGCATAGTTGGAATCCCCACGTCCGTACTTCCCAAACTTCATGTAGCGCATGTTGTCGATGATGTAATCATACAAGGCCCGCGCATGCACCAAGTGCCCATCGTTTTCTTTTCCCTTGATCGCTTCCTTGGCGATTTCCTCAAACCTCCCGCCAATCGGCATCAACAGGTTTGGCTCGAGGTAAGGATGGGTAGCCGGCAATTCGGCCTCATAGGGGGCCTTTTCGACTCTTTGCACCTGATAGGTGATTTCGAGTTCCTTGTCGCTATCCGCGGGCGACAATTCCAAAAAAAGGATGGAGTTACCGTTTTGTTTTTCCTCTATTATCTGCTTTTTGCCGGGCACTTTCATCGAGACAAGTTGCACATCCTGAAAATCGTCCGATTGGGCGATGGGAATCCAAGCCTTTGCTGGTTTGGTCAATTTTGGGATTTTGGCGGTGTAGAAAAATGTAAAGTTGTCGGAACCTTCCCTGACTCCCAGCAAGTCAGATGTGGAAGTCTCCACGGGTACCCGGCGCCAAGTCTTGTCGACCATTTGCTTCCAGGAATAGAATGGCTTTCCGTTGAGCTTGTGGAGCGAAGTCTCCGTGACCTGCATTGCCCCCGGTTCCCCTTCCATAAAAAAATCAACATCATAGACGTCCCCCTTTTCATCCGCCAAATCCACGCAGGCAAAGTGCTTGCTCGGTCCGAGGTTGGAAAGGTACTCCGTGTGTACCCTCACCAACTTGAGACGAAGCTGCCTCTTCTCGTCATTGACTAGAAAATAGCCTCCGTTTGCCTCCTTTTCCCGCTCAATATAAGCCTTAATGCCTTCCTCAATCTCCGCAATAGAGACTCTCTCTGGCTTGCTTTCTGTTTGGACGATCTCTTGGGCAGGCTTTTGTCCGCAGGCGATGAGGACTTGCAAGACTACAAAAAAGCAGAATGCCGGAATCCACAGCGCTAGTGATCTATTGGGCAATGATTTCATGATGTGTAGGTTCGGAAGCTTCGAATTTAAGCGATATTTCACAAACCGTATCACCGTCCATGGCATTGTCGACAACTCTCGGCGCAAACATCCGCCTACTTCGGTATCAAAAATCACCAATTCAAAAAAGTAAAATCGCGACCTTTGCCCCAAATCCATTTTCCCCCACACCATGAAAACATTTGTGACATTTCTAGTTGCCCTGAGCCTCCTGAGTGCCTGTGGCAAGAGTCCCTCCGAGAGCGGCAGTACCCAAACGACTCAAGCCACGGGAAGCATCGAGCAAGTAGATGCCGCTCAGTTCAAGAAATTGACCGAATCGCCCAATGCCTTGGTTTTGGATGTGCGAACGGCTGCGGAAGTTGCGGAAGGGCATCTCCCCAATGCGGTCAACATTGACATTTATGGTTCGGACTTTATGGCCAAGGTCCAGCAACTGCCCAAGGACCGGGAGATTTTGGTGTATTGTACCGTGGGTGCCCGCAGCCAACAAGCTGCCGACATCCTTTCCAAACAAGGCTTCGCAAAAGTCTATAACCTCGACGGCGGCATCGTGGCTTGGCAGAGAAACGGATTTGAGGTGGTGAGGTAGATTCACCGATCAGTCTCGCTTTAGAGCAAAATTTTGAAGGTTTCAGGAGTAGGTGTCATCTACTCCTTTTTCATTAGTGGAATTTGTGATTAAAGGGAATAGATGGTAGATTTCGTTTAAGTGTTGGGAGACTTAAATTATCTACCAGCGAAAGTCTGAAATTCATGACTTCGAAAAAAACTTAAAAAAGCAGTAGTTAAATGATGATTTTAGCCATCTTTCTTTGGTTAAGCTTCCCGAAAGACTTGCCAATTAAAACAGAATCGGAAGATTGTTTTTTTGTTTCAAAAGGTTACCGTCATGCCGATTTTTTGATATTTTTTGATGATGGGACTGGGAAACTTTATGATTGGGGAGGGAGCTTGCGATCAAAATTTGATTTTGAATGGAGTCGAATAGATAGTTTGTATATCATCAATTTTAAAGACGATACCCATCAAAACGAATCATTGATCCACGATAAAAGAGGTGACCTCCATATAAACGAATCCAACTTGAACCCTTATCAAAACACTCGAGTTTTGACGGATTATCAAGAATTCAAAAGAGTTGGCGAAAAGAGATTCCACCGGAGGTACAAGGAATTTCTTGAACAGGGATTCAACTAATTGGAAATTTGGAGTTTCTTTTGGTTGAGTATAACTTGGCGAAAAAGATCAGCAAAAGCTCTTCTTGGTTCCACTCCAAGGTGGGGGTTTCTTTTTTTGGTGACAAATAGCAAAAAAACAATCAATTCTATCGGTTATTTGTTTGTTCCACCCTGATGAAAACATTTTCGTCTCCAACTAGCGAACGCTTATTTTTTGTCTTACGATTGAAGGATACTTTCTTTTCTATTGAAGACTCTGAAACCAATTACAACTAAATTTATTGATGTTAAAGTCGCTGATAAAGTTGTATTCCAAAAAGCAGCAAGGAATTTTTTTTACAGACTGAAGTTATGCCAAATTACCTTCAAATGAAGATGAATTTGATACATTAGAAAGAACGAAGCTCAGTTGCGATTCGAAAGGCGGGAGTTGAAAGCACGAGTGCCGTCGCGCCTCGTCAACTGCGTTCAATTAGAAGCGTGCCGAACTTCGACCCTATTCCGTCAGCCTGGTGCGTAAAACCGTGTAAACCAATGTGGCCGTCTCCTCGGTGCTTCGTGCTGTAGCAACGCTGGTAATACATCGCAAAGAGGTGTGCCGCTCCCCGCAAGTGTAGGTAGTAGCGTTGCAAATGCGGCCGGCAATTTGCCCATGTCATACTCAAGTGACACGCTTGCTTTTAGGCGGAAATCTTGGCTGCAAGTGAAAATTTGGCCTTTGGGATCGTATGCCGGTAACTCAAACCCTAGGTCGTTCCATACAACGCACACTCTTTTCCATTGCTTCGCAGCGGCTTGTTCGTCGACAAACCGATCTAGGAATCTGAAGGGGCGGCTTGGATTAGGGAGCGGCGGCATGAAGCATACGACCTTATACCACAGGTCACGCTCTCGAATCACTTGGATTTCATGCATGAGACCGACACTTGTACCGGGAATCACAATCACGCCACGCGCAGCTGATACAGCCATCGAAAACATTTCGAGCCAGGTCGCCTCTTCGGACTGGATGAACATCACATCGGACTTTTCGTAGTAGTTTCGGATATCGGCCGCCGAGCCGATGGCCAACATTCGGCTATCTTTTGGCAGTGCTGCTGCAATCGCATGTGCATAGGAGAGCCCGTGAATCTCAGTACTATGGCGTCCGTAGTGCCGTGCTGGTTCTGACGTCAGAGCACCCTCTGAAAAAGGCCGGAGAAAGACGAACGGTGCTCTAACGTCTGCGATGGCTGCTTTTCGCGCACGATCCGAACGCAAGGCATTCCGTCTATCTTTCAACTGACGGCTGACGAATAAGCCCGTATATGTCGGTGTTACGGTAATAACTAATAGTATAATCGGAGTTAAAGACCCGAACACTTTACCAATCGCTCGAACAAACGGCTCAGAGTCCCCAAAAAGAAACCAAAACAACGGCCACATAGTCAAGTACCCGCTGACTTCTACAACCCCCGAAAGGATGCCTAATCGGCGTTCACGCCTTACCTGAAGCTCTTCGTCCATTTTCATGCCATTGAAATTCTATTCAAGTCAGTATGTAGGAGCAGCACCCACAACTACAACCCTGCTCCATAAAAAAACAAGCAAAGTCATTTTTTCCCAATGGCCCCATCTAAGCGTAGTATAGACCTTCGGTGGTGGCTGGGTGCATCCCTCAAAGATTCATCCGATTAAGTTCCTCCACCGCATGGTTAGCAGCGCGGGCTGTAAAGGCCATAAACATCAACGTGGGATTTTGGGTGCTTGTACTTGTAAAACTTGCCCCATCCGAAACAAATACATTCTTGCAGGCATGCAATTGGTTCCATTCATTCAACAAGGACGTTTTCGGGTCTCTGCCCATTCTGACGCCGCCCATTTCATGGATATCTGATCCTGGAGGTGCCCCTGAGTCTTCGACCTTGATATTGGTAAAGCCCGCCTTCTCATACATCTCGGTTTGCTGTTGGATAAAGTCAGCGGTCATCTTGTCGTCGTTGTCTGTCCACTCTACTGAAAGGATGATTTTTGGTATCCCGTATTTATCAGTTTGGTCAGTGCTGAGACGCATATGGTTGGATTCAATCGGGACGGTTTCCCCCTGCATCCAAGCAGACATGTGCCAGTTGCCGTATTTTTGGTTCAATAGATTATCCCTTAATTCATGCCCGATCATACTGGTATCGGACCCCAGTCCCCTACCGCCTGCCATCCCAATGGAATAGCCACGGAGGAAATCTGTTTCTTGTTTGAAAACATTTCTGAACCTTGGCACATACGCATGTCCTGCATGACGCCCCTCGGTAGCTTTGTCAAAAAAGCCCTCGAAAGTTGCGCTACCTTTGCCTCGATAGTTATGGCAGGCCAAGAATTTCCCCATCAATCCATTGTCGTTGCCGATTCCATTGGGAAAGCGGGATGATTTGGAATTGAGCAAAATGGCATTGGAAGCAATGGTCGAAGCATTGACAAATATGATCTTGGCATAAAAGTCGATCGCGTCCTTGGTCTCGCGGTCGATGATGCGCACGCCAACGGCCTTGCCCTTTGCTTCATCATAAATGATGGACTCAACAACCGAATCAGGTCTGATGGTCAGGTTCCCGGTCTTTTCAGCCCAGGGTAGCGTGGATGCATTGGCCGAGAAATATCCGCCATACACACAGCCTCGGTTGCACATCCCTTGGTTCTGGCACTTGTAGCGTCCCTGCTTGAGGTGGATTTCCTGCGGATCGGTAAGGTGCGCACAACGTCCCTGGATCAAATGGCGGCTGCCGTAGTTTTTCTTCAACTGCTCCTTATAATAATTTTCAATACAGCTCAATTCAAATCCAGGCTGAACAATCGAGTCCGGCAGCTCCGCCAATCCATCCCTGCCTCCCGCAATTCCCGCAAAGGTCTCCACATAGTCCAACCAAGGCTCTAAATCTTTATACCGAACAGGCCAATCTACGGCAAACCCATCCCGCGCGGGACCTTCAAAATCATAGTCCGACCAGCGCTGTGTAGCCCGCGCCCATAGCAAAGACTTACCTCCGACATGGTAGCCACGGAACCATCGGAAGGGCTTTTCTTCGATAATCGGCTGCTCGTCCTCTGCCAACGCCCAGTGGATGGTCTCCTCTCTTGCCCATCGGGCCGCGCCGATCCCGGAGCGTTTTTCGACTGGTACGACTCCTCGAAACTCAAATTCCCAAGGGGCTTTTGAAGCCGTCGGATAATCATCGATATGGCGGACCATGCGTCCCCGTTCCAACACAAGGGTTTTGAGCCCTTTCTCACAAAGCTCTTTGGCAGCCCATCCCCCACTCGCTCCCGATCCAATTACTATAGCATCGTAGGTCCTCTTGTCTTTAGAATCTTGTAGCATCTCGTTTCAGGTTAAGCGTTCACTTCCACACATCCATTGAATAAACCAGGGGCGACTTTATAGCCTCGATAGTCGGCCATTACTTCCTTCACGGTAGTGAAGCCCATGATCGTCTGGGATTTCATCAGGTCAAAAAACTTCTTTTCAGATTCGTCTTCGGAGTTTCCAAGCGCCATCAGCAACTTTTCCCTTTCGGCCTGGCTGTTCTTGGCAAAGGACTTTCCTGTTGTTTCCTTGGATTTCTGCTCCAAAGCGGCCAGTTGGTTTTTGATCAAATCCTGGTCTTCCTTTGCATAGCAATGCTCAAAGAGGCGGTACAAAAACTTATCCGTACCTGTACTGAGCGCACCGATAGGCTTTGCATCTGGAGTAGGGACTTTCGGAGGCAAGCCGGCGGGAATGATGGTATCGGCAATGGCCGTGATCAATTTCTCCTCCTTGAAAGTGAAAAAGCCCTTGTGGGTCATTTGGTCCACAAGTTGCCACTTCCAGTCCGCCAATACCAGTCCAGCAATACCGGCGGCTGTTCCTCCTAGGATTTTGAGGGATTTACGTCTGTCCATAGGGTTATTTGGGTTATTAACCAGTTCTAATATAGGGCTTTGAAGGACAAAACACCTGAGATACCTGCCCAAAAAGTATCAATGGAAAATGGATGGGATTGGTGGATGGATACCTGATTTACTTTGGCAAACGCCGTCAAATAGAACCTTTTGATCGATTTCGAAAAAAGGATGAAGAAGCCAAGAAAACAGATGATTTGCTCAGGCAGTCTTCGCGTCAGCAATTTTTCCCGCCAATCCCTCCATGGACGTTCCGATTGCTTTGGGGTCTTTGCTGAGCAAAGCAGCAGCCAAGGCAACAGCAGCACCGGTAATGTCGATGGCTTTCTGGACATTGGCCAAGTTCTTCAAGGTCGAGCCTATCTCGGCTTGGATTCCCCGAATTTGCTGAAGACTGGCATCCAAGTCATCCAAAACCAACACGGCCGAAAGCGTGTACATGCTGCTGGACATGGACCACATTTCCATCATTTGCTTCGACATTGTATCCCGCTCTTCATGACTCAAAGCATCAAAATTCCCAAGATAATAATCTCTGATCTCATCGCCCATTTTGGAAAATTGGTCGCCCAGTTCCGTGGCTTGTTCGGCAGATAATGTGCTCATGGTTGTAATTTTTTATAGTAGCCGTACAATTCCTCCAAATCCCCACTCAAGATTGAAAGTTGCGACTTCAGGTCCGCAAGGCTCCATTGATCGATGTTCTCCGCGAGTTCACGATGCCCTACACCGATCTTAGCCAACATTTGCACGTAAATGTCAATCTCCTTCCCGTACTGTTCGAGGGTACGTTTTCTGGCAAAATACTCATTGGCGACCTGTCGTTTCTCAAATGTTGAAAGACTCGGGTCCCGGTACAACTGAAAATAGGTGACTTGGGACATGCTGGTTTCATTGCGCAAAATCCCCTTCAGATTTCTTGACAGGGTGAATTCCAAAAACCGGATCAATTCCTGAAAGGACGGATCCGCCTCGGTCACGTATTGGCGGACCTTGTTTTTTCGATAGCCGTTGCTGATGGCATTTCCGATGATATTGCCGATGTTGATATAAGCCGTAGCTTGCTCGGGACTGAACGTAATGCCGCCAAAGGAGCCAGAGGCCACCTGGTCGGTTAAGGCCTTGGTATTGTACCTGGCAGTCTCATTGGCTGAAAGGCGATTGAGTCCATCCAAATAGGCTGATAGAGCCTGATAGATCACAAAAGTCGCAGAATCGGCCTTGGCTTCTTGTTGGCAAGGGCAAGTGGGATTGAGTTCGAGTTTTTGGCTACTTTGTTCGAAGCACTTGTCCAAGCAGCTTTTTTCAAATCCATAACCCAAGGATTCGAAACTCGCCAATCCTTTCTTTGCCGAGCCAGAAAAATCGCTCACATGCCTCAGATTGGTGCAGGAAGCCATGGCCAGCATCATCCAAATCAAGCCTAAAATTCCGATCTTTCTTTTTCCCATTTTTTACCAAAAAAATAAAATCTAACCAAAACGTCGGTCGATAATATCGACAGCGAGGATAAAATATACCCCAAATTCCCTAGAAAGCAAAAAACCTTCAGAAAGTTTTCCCAAAGGCTTTTTGACAGATCGGTGTTGCGCCCTTAAAGCTTCTTGATCCGAATATTCCTGAACCAAACTTCGTCTCCATGATCCTGGAGGGCGATTTTGCCTTTCTTGTACTTCCCAAAACCAGGCATATCCTTGAACTTGGACTTGGCAACCAAGGCTTCCCACTCAGGCGTCCACATGGTGGTAGATACTACCATGACCCCATTGAGGTGAAGTTCCAGGTTTCCTTCCTTGGCGATGATTTCAGCGAGGTTCCATTCACCCACC
Source organism: Mariniradius saccharolyticus AK6 (assembly GCF_000330725.2). GTDB lineage: Bacteria > Bacteroidota > Bacteroidia > Cytophagales > Cyclobacteriaceae > Mariniradius > Mariniradius saccharolyticus. The sequence goes on from NZ_AMZY02000007.1 coordinate 172,079, forward strand.
GGCTTCACAGTCTCCTCAGCACTAACGATCAGGTCGTACAAATCACCAGCCCTGTGGCTGACGATCTTGGCATCTGGGTGTCCGTCATTGTCCAAGACCTGCATTTCGGGTCCGGTCATCCAAGGATATCCAAACTCAGGGGCTTCATGTACAAAGAAAATGATACCGGAATTACCGTTTGGCGCAATTTTCCATTCCACCTGCAAATGGTAGTTTTCAAATTCCTCATTGGTCACGATATCGCCTCCATCCCCTTCTTGCCAGTTGGCTTTGTTTTTGGCATCGAGGTAAATCGCACCATCCTGGATTTTCCAGGCTTTGCCTACTTCCCCACCGCCATACTTGGACCAACCATTGAAGCTTTGACCATCGAACAAGGAAATCCATTCTGGCTCCTGTACAGTTACCTCCTCGACCTCCGTGGTCGTTTCGGTAGGTTTACCCCCACAGGCGAAAGCAAGGAAACCGGCAGCAATCAGGTAGAGATAAGTTCTTTTCATTATTTCTTCAGTAAAAGGACGTATTTGACCATGGTTTCTACATCTTCCTTCGCCAACTGCGGATGGGCAGGCATTTGGATTTCTCCCCAAGTACCCACATGTCCATTGATCACATGGCTGGTGAGAAGCTCAATGTTTTCTGGCGTGCTTTCATATTTGGCGGCTACGTCGGCATAGGATGGGCCTACGATTTTCCTTTCGACCATATGGCAGGCCGTACAGCCGGCTTCCTTGGTTTTGGCAGAACCCGCAATGAACACAGGGTCATCTTTGTATTTGTCTTCAAGGCTTACTGGCGCGGCCGCAGGCGGAGGCGTGGCTACCGTCTCGGTAGTTGTAGAAGTACTGGAACCCCCACCACCGCAGGCGTATGTTAAGAGCGATACGGCCATCAGGCCAAAAGAAATTGATTTTGAAAGTTTCATAAATATTTGAATTGGTAATAATTAAATGCCTAGGATTTTCTTGTTGAATGCTTCGTCTGCACCGGCAGAAGCGAAGTCATCGAATGCTTTTTCTGTCACACGAATGATGTGGTCTTGGATAAATGGTGCACCTTCCAACGCGCCCTGTTCTGGATGCTTGATGGCGCATTCCCACTCCAATACCGCCCAGCCATCGTAATTGTACTGCGCCAATTTGCTGAAGATACCGCTGAAATCTACTTGCCCATCGCCCAGCGAGCGGAACCTTCCTGCCCTGTCAACCCAGCCTTGGAAGCCTCCGTAGACACCTTGCTTTCCGGTAGGATTGAACTCGGCATCCTTGACGTGGAACATTTTGATCCTGTCGTGGTAGAAATCTATGAACTGCAAATAGTCCAAACATTGCAGTACAAAATGGCTCGGATCGTAGAGGATATTGGCGCGCTTGTGGTTGTTGACTTTTTCCAAAAACATCTCGAAAGTAATCCCGTCGTGCAGGTCTTCTCCTGGGTGCAGTTCGTAACAAACATCGACGCCGTATTGATCGAAGGTGTCCAGGATAGGCGTCCATCTTTTGGCCAACTCCGTGAATCCCGTATTGACCAAGCCGGCAGGTCTCTGCGGCCAAGGGTAAACGGTATGCCACATCAATGCTCCCGAAAATGTCGCATGGGCATTCAGACCCAAATTGGCGGAAGCCTTCGCTGCAAATTTCAGTTGCTGGGTAGCCCACTCCGACTTCCCTTTCAAATCCCCCGCAAGACTGGCGGGTGCAAATGCGTCAAAAAGTTCGTTGTAAGCAGGATGCGTCGCGACCAATTGCCCCTGAAGGTGTGTCGATAGCTCGGAAATCTCCATTCCTGTTTCATTGACGATGCCCTTGATTTCATCTGCATAGGTTTTGCTTTCCGCAGCTTTCTGCAGGTCAATCATCCGCGCGTCCCAAGAAGGGATCTGTACACCTTTATAGCCTGCCTTTGACATCCACTGGCAGATGTTTTTGAGGTTGTTGAAAGGCGCTTTGTCATCGGCAAACTGTGCCAAGAATATCGCCGGTCCTTTGATGGTTTTCATAGGTTTATTGATTGGGATTGAAAGATTGCAAAATTAGGAAATTGGAAAATTGGATGAGTGAGTTGGCGAATTATTGGTTATTGGTTAGTGAGTTATTGGTTATTGAGTTATTCGTTCTCGAAACTTGGTACATCGTACTTCGTACTTGGTACCTATTTCGCAAATCATAAATTATCCATCTCAATACTCCACTACAAACGGTGTCCATTTTTGTTCAGAAGCGGTACTTTTCAGCACCAACTCAATGAAGGCCATACCGCGGATACCATCCTCTGCACCGGGGAAATCCCACCATTCCGCCTTTGGTTGTTCTCCTTTTCTAAGGGCATAGATGCATCTCGCGAAGTTGCGATAGATATTTGCGAATGCCTCGATGTATCCTTCCGGGTGTCCGGCGGGAGTACGGGTGTTTTCATTGGCCAATGAACCCAAGTAGCCTGTTCCGGCGCGGTAGATCTCGGCAGGTCTCCCGGGCCATCTTGCTATCAAGCTGTTGTTGTCTTCCTGCTGCCACTCTAGGCCGCCCTTATCTCCATAAACACGTACCTTCAGGTTGTTCTCGGCACCACAGTCGATTTGGGAAGCGGTCAAGATACCGGAAGCATTGTTTTCGAATCTCAACAAAACGGCCCCGTCGTCATCAATTGGCCTACCCGGAACCTTGATATCCAAGTCAGCGCAGATTTTGGCCACCTTCATCCCTGTGACATACTCGATAAGGTTGAATGCATGAGTTCCGATATCACCAAAACAGCCTGCCTTTCCGTTTCTTGCGGGGTCGGTACGCCATTCTGCCTGTTTGTTGTTTTCGTGCTCCAACAATTTGTAAAGCCAGCCCTGGGGGTATTCCACGTAGACTTTTTTGATGGTTCCGATTTCACCATTGGCGATCATCTGCTTCATTTGCTTCACCATAGGATAGCCGGTGTAGGTATGGGTCAGGCAAAAGAGCTTGTCGGAGCCTTTGATGACCTTGTAAAGCGCCTTTGCTTCGTCATAGGTCAAAGTCATGGGCTTGTCCAACACAACATGGAATCCATTCTCGAGTGCCTTTTTGGTGGGGTCAAAATGCACGTTGTTCGGCGTGACGATGCTGATGATGTCAATCCGTTCGGATTCAGGAAGGGCGAGTTCCTTTTCGATCATTTCGTCGTAGGAAACATACACCCGAGAAGGATCCAACATCAATTCTTCGCCCGCCTGCCGGGATTTATCAGGATTGCTGCTGAATGCACCCGCGGTCAGTTCGATTAGTCCGTCCATCAATGCGGCGTTTCGATGAATCGCACCGATGAATGCACCCGGCCCGCCGCCGACCATTCCCATTTTGAGTTTCTTTTGAGCTGCCATTATGGATTCTGATTAATGGTGTTTAAAAGTGATTTATTTTGGGTAGAATTTTTCTGAAAGATAAATTATGATTTTGTCTCCACTCCCAACGAAACACATTAAAATGACCAATTGCAGTAAGTTGTTATGAGTGGTCAAGAACTCAATTTCATTATTACTTATTTGGAAACTGGTTTTGGGAGCAGTTAAAAATAAAGGAAAAACCTGAATTTGTCCCCAAAAATTGATACTTTACCTTCCCCTTTCATCAATCCAAATAGAATACGCTATGCCTTTTGGAACAAAACTGAGGCTGTCACTCATGATGTTTTTGAATTTTTTCGTCTGGGGGTCTTGGTATGTGACCATGGGGACCTTCCTCGGCCTTAACCTCAACGCAACGGGCACTCAGGTATCGGCGGCATTTTCCACCCAGTCATTTGGGGCCATCATTGCACCATTTATCATTGGGCTGGTGGCGGACAGATATTTCAATGCGGAAAGAATTCTGGGCTTTTTACACTTGGTTGGTGCAGTCTTGTTGTATGCGTGTTACCAAGCCCAAAGCTTCTCGGATTTTTATCCTTTCATCTTTGCCTATATGGTTTTGTACATGCCGACATTGGCTCTTGCCAATTCGGTTTCCTTCAGGCAAATGAAAGACCCTGAAAAAGAGTTTTCCCCGATCCGGGTATGGGGAACAATCGGCTGGATTGCATCTGGCCTCACGATCAGCTATGTGTTCTTTTGGGATTCTGCCGCAAGCCTCGCAGATGGCTCGCTTCGCAATACCTTCCTGATGGCCTCAATTGCCTCCGTCATCTTGGGGATTTTCAGTTTCACCTTACCAAAAACCCCACCCAAAGGCAGGAGCAGCGACAAGGTCAAAATTTCCGATTTAATCGGATTGGATGCTTTGGGCTTATTGAAGGACAGAAACTATGCGGTATTCTTCCTCTCTTCGATCCTGATTTGTATCCCACTCGCCTTCTATTATCAAAACGCCAACCCATTCCTAGCCGAAATCGGCGTATCCGATCCAACCGGAAAGATGACCATCGGGCAAGTATCCGAGGTGCTTTTCCTGCTGTTACTTCCTTTGTTCTTTAAAAGATTTGGATTCAAGGTGACCATTCTCGTTGGGATGCTTGCTTGGTCATTGCGGTATTTCCTTTTTGCATTTGGAGACGCCGACGGTGGACTCTGGTTGCTCCTGGTAGGCATTGCGCTTCATGGCATCTGTTATGATTTCTTTTTTGTCTCCGGACAAATCTATACCGATTCAAAGGCTGGTGAACGATTCCAATCCTCTGCCCAAGGGCTGATTACCCTTGCTACCTATGGAATCGGCATGCTGATTGGTTTCGCGATCGCTGGACAAGTCACAGACATTTTCCTCACCGAGGCGGGTAGCCATGATTGGAAATCGATTTGGATGATTCCATCCGGCATCGCGATCTTGGTGGTCATCGTGTTTTTGGTGTTCTTCAAAAACGAGTCCGTTTCAAAAAAATTCAATTAAAACCCTCTCTTCATATGACCCAACTTAGCCGTAGAAACAGCCTCAAAAAAATACTGCTTTCTGGCATGGCAGCCGGAACGCTTCCGCTTAGCGCTACTGCAATCGAAGAAATGAAAGCTGCAACCCCGCTCAAAGGAAACGTCAACCATGCCGTTTGCCATTGGCCATTCAACCCCATGACGATTGAGCAACTATGTGTAGGAATCAAGAAAATCGGATTCAATGCCATTGACCTGATCGGCCCCAACAACTGGAAGATTTTGCAGGCCAATGGCGTGGAATGTTCGATGTGCAACGGCGCAGATATGGGTATTGTACAGGGATTCAACGACAAACAATATCACGAACAATTGATTAAGGGCTATACCGAGGTGATTCCTTTGGTCGCGAAAAACGGTTACAAGAACCTGATCGCATTTAGCGGCAATCGCAAAGGAATGGATGAAGAGACGGGCTTGAAGAATTGTGCGGAGGGTTTGAAAAAAATCATGGCATTGGCCGAAAAACACAATGTGATGATCATCATGGAACTGCTGAACAGCAAAGTAGACCACAAAGACTATATGTGTGACAACAGTGCCTGGGGAATAGAATTGGTGAAGATGGTTGGTTCGCCCAACTTCAAGCTCCTGTACGACATCTACCACATGCAAATCATGGAGGGGGATATCATCCGGACTATCAAACGGGACCACCAATATTTCGGACATTACCATACCGCCGGTAATCCAGGCCGGAATGAAATCGACGAAACACAGGAATTGAATTACCCGGCGATCGTGCGGGCGATTTTGGATACCGGCTACAAGGGATATTTTTGTCAGGAATTTGTCCCCAAAAACCCGGACAAGATGGCTTCGTTGGAAAAAGCCGTCCTCTTATGCGACCTTTAAAAAACAATTAACAATACCAATTTATTATGGCAGACAATTCATATGATGCAATCGTAGTCGGTTCGGGAGTTAGCGGAGGCTGGGCTGCGAAAGAATTGACAGAAAAAGGGCTAAAAGTGCTCTTGCTCGAAAGGGGACCGGACGTGAAGCACGTGGCAGACTACAAGACAGCCACACTCGCACCTTGGGAAGTTCCACACCGCGGTCGCAGGACTACAGAGATGCTGGAAAACCACCCCAATCTCAAGCGGGATTATGTTTTAAATGAACTCAACCTCGACTGGTGGGCACACGAATCTGATTCCCCCTACATCGAGAAAAAACCCTTTACTTGGTTCAGAGGCTATCAGGTAGGTGGTCGATCCCTGCTTTGGGGAAGGCAAAGCTACCGTTTGGGAGATATTGATTTCGAAGCAAATCTGAAGGAGGGGATTGCCATTGACTGGCCGATCCGGTACAAGGATTTGGCGCCCTGGTACAGTTATGTGGAAAAATTTGCCGGTATTTCAGGCAGTAGGGACGGATACGAAATCCTTCCTGACGGCGACCTTCAGCCACCCATGCCGCTCAATTGTGTCGAAAAAGATGTAGCTGCACGGGTGAAAGAAAAATGGGGTGGAAAAAGACTCGTCACAATCGGACGGGTCGCCAATGCTACCCAAGACCTACCCGGCAGGACCAAGTGCCAGTACAGGAACAAATGTTCGCTTGGCTGTCCTTTTGGAGGCTACTTCAGCACCCAATCCTCTACCCTTCCGGCTGCAATGGCTACGGGAAATCTCACTTTGAGGCCTTGGTCAATCGTGACCCGACTGATCTATGATAAAGACAGCCAAAAAGCAACCGGGGTAGAAATCGTGGACGGCGAAACCAACCAAACCTATGAGTTCAATGCCAAGATTATTTTCCTTTGCGCCTCCGCCTTTAATTCTACCTCCATCCTGATGCGTACCGCGACGGATATATGGCCGGAAGGCTTGGGAAGCAGCTCGGGCGAATTGGGCCACAACGTGATGGACCACCATTTCCGCTTGGGTGCCAATGGTACCGCAGAGGGTTACGAAGACAAGTACTATTTCGGAAGAAGGCCGACCGGCGTCTACATTCCAAGGTTCAGAAATGTCGGTGACGACAAACGTGATTACCTCAGGGGCTTTGGCTATCAAGGTGCAGCCTCAAGATCAGGCTGGAGCCGAAATGTAGCCGAGATCAATTTCGGGGCCCCTTTGAAAGAAGCGCTTTCCGAACCAGGACCATGGTCGATGGGCATCACGGCATTTGGCGAGATACTTCCTTATCACGAAAACACCATCAAGCTCAGCAAGGATGTCAAGGACAAATGGGGTATTGCCGTACTTGAAATGGATGCCGAGATCAAGGAAAACGAGAAAAAAATGCGGGTGGACATGATGAATGACGCCGCTGAAATGCTGGAAGCAGCAGGTCTGAAAAACGTCAAAACCTTTGACGCAGGCTACACGATGGGCCAAGGCATCCACGAAATGGGAACAGCTAGGATGGGACGTGATCCGAAAACCTCCGTCCTCAACGGCAATAACCAGGTATGGGATGCCAAGAACGTGTTTGTCACCGATGGTGCCTGCATGACTTCGGCGGCGGCACAAAACCCTTCATTGACCTACATGGCGATGACAGCCCGGGCTGCGAATTTCGCGGTCGAAGAACTCAAGAAAAGAAATCTTTAATCTCAAAAGAACTGAATCATGGCAATCAATAGACGTGACGCAATCAAAAGCTTTGTCATCATGATGGGCGGGGCTATGGTAGGTGCCAATGCCATCCTGACCGGCTGCAAACCCGAACACCAAATCATTGGACTGGAATTCAGTCCCGATGATATCGCATTCCTGGACGAAATCGGCGAAGCTATCATCCCGACCACAGATACGCCCGGAGCCAAAGCCACCAAAATCGGTGAGTTTATGGTCATGATGGTGAAAGATACCTATGCCGCCGAACAGCAACAGGCCTTTACAGATGGATTGAATTTCATTATCAAGGATTTCAAAGCTAGCCAAGGCAAAGACTTCATGGAGGCAACGGTAGAAGAAAGAACCTCCTACCTTAACGGATTAAAAGCCAAAGCTGAAAATCCAGAAGGCAAAAACGCCGCAGTGGTCAAAATGCTTCAAGATCTCACGGTCTTGGGATATTTCACCTCCGAAATTGGAGCTACCCAGCAACTTCGCTATTATGAGGTCCCAGGAAGATATGAGCCCTGTATCGATTACAAACCCGGTGACAAAGCCTATGCGATCTAATTTGAGATTTGTACATTAATATCGAGTATTCCCACGGTACGCTCTTTCAATCGGTAAAACTGAAAGGGCTGTCACCGTGGGAAATTAATTTTGAACCAAAACCCAGCAACCCGCATGACAAACAGAAGAAAATTTATCCAAATCAGCTCCGCGCTAAGCGTCGGTGCATTATTGCCCCTCCAGTTTTGCAGTCCTGCCAAAAAGGAAGAATCCACTACCGATGCGATATTGGATGCGGCTAAGGGTATCCTTGATGACTTTGGCCTCCAGCTTTACTCGGTCAAAGAAAATATGGCTGAAGACCCTGTTGCTACAATCAAATCCGTCGCAGGATTTGGATATACCCAATTGGAAGGATTTGACGGAGGAAAAGGTATTTTCTGGGGCATGAGCCCCACGGACTTCAAGAAATTGATGGATGATTTGGGAGTGAAGTTTATCGCATCGCACGCCAATACCTTCGAAAACCTCGAGCAACAAGCAGAACAAGCCGGTTCTATCGGCATGCAATACCTGATCTGTCCCTGGGTCGGTCCACAGAAATCCATGGATGATTTCAAAAGGCTTGCGGACGATTTCAACAAACAAGGGGAAATCTGCAAAAAGCATGGCGTGAAATTCGCCTATCACAATCACGGCTACACGTTTGATACGCTTGACGGTCAAATCCCACAAGACTACCTGATGGAGAATACCGACCCAGGCTTGGTAGATTTTGAAATGGACACTTATTGGGTGTATACCGCCGGAAAAGATCCCATCGAGTACATCAAAAAGTATCCGGGAAGATTTACCCTGGGCCACGTAAAGGACAAATCCGGTGATCTGCCGTTCTCAGAAGCAAATGGATCAACGATCGTCGGAACGGGAATCATGGATTTTCCGAGTATCCTAAGGGCAGGAATGGACAACGGGATGAAATATTTTATCGTAGAGCAAGAGCGGTTTGAAGGAACCAACCCCATGGACGCGGCTGAAAAAAACGCTGCCTACATGAAAAACTTGGTTTTTTGAAACCGTTAAAACCCACTAAGAAATGCGAAAGCCTACCTTTTTCGGGTAGGCTTTTTTTTAATTCACAAATTCCGACCTGATGGACCGGGAAGTATAGATCAGCAAATAGATAATCACAATCAGTATCACCAATGCGGCAACTTCAAATTGTGCCCATATCTTTGATTTATTGACCGTCTTCTCTGCCTTTTTGGCGATTTTCTGGCCTTCCTCCAATTGGATTTGGGAGAGTTTTTCCAAATCCACCAAAGCACGCTCTATTGAACTGTTGTATTCCTTAACTTTCTGGGTATTGATGCCTTGGGTGTCGCTATAGAGTAGCGCATAGTCAGCAATCCTCAGGTTTTCCTGGATAATCTTCTTGAAATCGGTCAAATACCCTGCTTCTGCGATCGTCAAGTCTGTGTCCTCAAACTCCTCCACAATCTTCAATATATCGTTTTCGCGTTTGGTGATTTCCCCGACGGCGTTGGAATAATCACTCTCAAAAGCGCAGTGGTTTACCAGAAGCTTGATCCTAAAAAGTTCCTCCGAAATGGAAAATATATAACTCTCCACAACGAGCCTATCATCATAAAAGGAAACGAATGAATTGCCCAGGTCATTGAAATTCCTACGTTCCAGAATATTTTTCCCAAAGATCATGATGATAAGGACTGTAAGAATGGTAGCTACTTTCAGTTTTCTTTTTTGAAGTTGGGTTCTAGACATGATCGGGTATACTATGGGTGTATGATATTCTGGCCAGCCAAATTAAGTCCTACTAAGGTCAAGGCCTTAAATTGGCACCCAATTAAATTTTTTGCGGTGACATAACCTAAAGTTTCCCGATTTTTTTGAATTCTCAAACCATAACCATAGGCTCATCTGTAATTTGGGTATCGGAGATATAAGTTTTTGTTTATATTCAAAGCGCAACCGATTCTAAATGAAAAAAATCCTAATTGCGCTTGTCAGCTTGATTCTGTTGTATTGGCTTGCGACGCTTATCGTTCCGGGAATCATCGAAAAAGGCAACAACCCTGTCAAGCAGCTACCTCCCTACTCCGTATCAGAAGAAGCTTCAGAGCTATATGCTTCACTGGATTTTGTGGCAGATCTTCACTGCGATGCATTGTTATGGGGACGTGACCTGACGAAGCGTGGCAAGCGCGGACACGTGGATTTTCCGCGGATGCAGGAGGGTAATATCGCCCTGCAGGTCTTCACTGTTGTTTCTAAATCCCCCAAGGGGCAAAACATGGAATCCAACAGTGCCGACACGCAGGACAACATCACCCTGCTAAACATCGTGCAGGGGAGACCGATATCCAATTGGTTTAGCCTGATGAAACGAACCCTCTACCAATCTGCACAATTGGAGGAATTTGCAGCAGAATTTCACGATGAGTTCATCATTGTAAAAAATCCAGAAGATGTACTGGAACTGGTTGAGAAAAGGAAAGCAGATAAGCATGTCATTGGCGGTCTTTTGGGAATCGAAGGGGCCCATGCATTGGAGGGAAAGATAGAAAACCTTGATAAGGCCTATGAGGCTGGCGTGAGGCTGATCGGGCCAATGCATTTCTTTGATAATGAGATGGGTGGCTCGGCCCATGGAGCGAGCGGAGAAGGATTGACGGATTTTGGAAAAAAAGTCATCCGGCGCATGAACGAGCTAAGTATGATCATCGACCTCGCCCATGCCTCACCAAAAATGATCGACGACATCTTGGAGATGTCCAGCAAGCCGGTGATGGTTTCGCATACCGGCATCAGGTCTGTGCTGAATTCACCAAGAAACCTATCCGATGAGCAGATCCGTAAGATCGCCGCCAAAGAGGGAATCATCGGCATCGCGTTTTTCGATATGGTTCAGGGACCGGACGAACTTCGGGGAATTGTCGCGAGTATGAAGCGTGTCAAAAACCTCGTCGGAGTAGAACATATCGCTTTGGGCAGCGATTACGACGGCAGCGTTGCCGCACCGTTTGACATTACGGGCTTGCCCTTGATCGTGGATGCACTTTTGAACGAGGGTTTTGCGGAAGATGAAATCCGAGCCATCATGGGCGAAAACGTGAAAAATTTCCTTTTGGCGAATCTCTAGTATGGAAAGCCAAATGCACCGACAGGTTTCATTTTTTGGTAGGTTTCAGCACTACCTGAGGGAATTTGTGTATGGTGGAATAGACGGGGCGGTGACTACGTTCGCGGTTGTCGCAGGAGCAGTCGGAGCCAATCTCGACACCTCAATTATCCTGATTCTTGGGTTTGCAAACTTGTTGGCAGACGGGTTTTCAATGTCCGTGGGTGCTTACCTTTCAGCCAAATCAGAAAAGGAAAATTACCAAAAACACCGCGCCATTGAATATTGGGAAGTGGACAACATCCCCGAAATGGAAAGAGAAGAAGTCCTTCAAATCTACAAAGCCAAGGGATTTGAGGGCGAATTGCTGGAAAAGGTCGTGGATGTCATCACCGCGGACCGCGATAGATGGGTCGATGAAATGATGAAAAACGAGCTAGATATGATCGAAGATTCCAAAAGCCCATTCAACATCGGACTTGCTACCTTGATTTCATTTGTTTTGGTTGGATTTATTCCCTTGGCCTTCTATGTCTATGATTTTGTATTCGAGTCAGGCATTTCACTGTTCCTGTGGACGAGTATTGGCACAAGTGTCGCTTTTGTGGTCGTGGGCTGGTTGAAAAGTTACGTCAACCAAACGCCGGTTTTGAAAAGTGTCTGGGAAACTCTTGCCTTGGGCGTCGTTGCCGCATTTGTCGCCTATTTAGTGGGTGATGTTTTGGATAGCATACTAATCAACTCTTGATGGAAACAATCAATGAAGTCATCGCCGAAATGGACAAGATCGTCCAATCTTGCCGCGACAAGAGCAGCCGAATAGGCTTTTTTGCCGTGTTGTACCGGATGGTTACGATTCGCGTGAGGGATGGGATTCTGGCGGGTGAGTTTGAAGACAATCCACGGATGGAGAAGTTGGATATCCTCTTCGCCAAGCGCTTTATCGATGCCTACCACGCCTACCAAACCGGACAGCAGATTACCGAAAGCTGGAAATTGGCGTTTGATGCGGCCGTGTCGACAAACCACCTGGTGCTACAGCACCTGTTACTTGGGATGAATGCGCATATCAACCTTGATTTGGGAATCGCCGCTGTAGAGACCATGAAAGGGAAAAACCTCGAAGATATCGAAGGTGATTTCAACAAGATCAATCAGGTATTGGGCGATTTGGTAGATGATGTCAAGCTCAACATCGGCACGATTTCCCCCACGTTCTCCCGATTGATCCGTTTTTCAAAAGGCAAGGAGGAAATCCTGGTCAACTTTAGCATCAAACTGGCACGGGAAGGCGCTTGGAAATTTGCCAAGCGGTTTGCAGCCGCCGAGGACGAGTCAGAAGCGATCGGAAAACGTGACAAAGTCATTAGCCTGCTCGCCAAAGGACTCATCAGGCCCGGCCTCAAGCTGAGGTTATTGATTTGGATCGCGGGTCTCTCCGAATGGAAATCCGTGCCCGAGATCATGGACCAACTCGGCAAAATTGCAGAAGCACAGATTACAAAGGCTCGGGCCTGATATCCAAGCTTGTCCGAAAATCCCGAAGCCTCTTGTCGCTGCTGCCATCTACTTTCACGGTCTGCTCCTTGGTGTAGGATTTCACCCGGTGCTCCGCCAAATCCAAAAGATCATCATATGGACCTCTCGGGGAAATCAGCTTCACAAAAATCGGGGCTGTCTCGACGGCCACGAACAATAGCATGATAAAAATATTGGCCATGGCCATTGCATTGCTCTCCTCAGTCAACACTTGCAATCCGTCAAGTCGGGCCGCCAATCCGTCGAATCCATCGATATTCGGCTGTATCTTGTCAAATTCAGCTTGACGAAGTGCCGTCAGGCGCTGGATTTGTGCATCCAAAGTATCGATTCTGACTTGATGGGCAGCTTTCAGGTTGTTCAGATCATTTTGGGCGGCATCGAGTTGCTGCTCCTTTTTCTTCGCGTTGGTTCCGATCCCGACGATTCCCGAAGTTCCATCCGATTTGGTACCAAAGCGCTCAAAATCATATTCTTTCTGAAGTTTATCCCGGAATACCGTCGCAGCCTCCACTTCGGCACGGAGACTGTCCTTTTTGGCTTCAAGATCGTTGATTTCAGCAAATCCCAATTTCAGTCGCTCCTTACTTTGCGCGATCATTTCCGTTTTCTTTTCGTCCAGTTTTCGGTTGATTTCACGCTCAAAAATCTTGATTTCCAATGGCTTGGAAATGACAATGGCCAAAAGCACCGCAAAAACCAACCTTGGGATCGCCATCCTCCACTCTGCCCAGGCATTGTTCCGTTTCCTCATGCTGGATACGATAAACCGGTCCAAATTGAAAATCATCAAGCCCCAGACCAGGCCAAATCCGATTGCATACCAGACAGACTGAAAAACTGTGAACAGCGCATACCCCGCGGAAATCGCCGCCAATAACCCTGTGAAAAAAACGGTGCCGCCGATACCCACATACTTGTGGGTCTCCGTAGGTGACTTTTCCAAAAGCGGAGCATAGGCACCGGAACAGAACCAGAAAAAGCGCGTGAGTTTCTTCATGAAGGAAAATGGGATTGAATGGTTTGGCTATCTTTGAACAAAAAACGGGCAATAGGATTCAAAATTGTTGTATTCCCTTTTACCAATCATGCAAAAGGGACGAAATCCTCGAAATTTGTGCCGGACGCCGTGCCTAGTCGGAGGACTTTTTTTCCTCCAATGCCAAGAATCCTTGATTTCCTCCTGTCCATTATTGGTACAATCGAAAAAAACGGTCAACTTTTGTCCATAAATGCACACTTATGAAATCCATTCGCAACCGCTATAATCGATACGCGCTCATCCAATTCCTGTTTTTCTGTACGATCCTAATCATTGGCCAAACAGCAAATTCCCAGGAAATCGGATTCAAGGAAGAGGTGGCCGGCTTGGTGGAAAAACTTGACCAACAAGGCTGGGAAAAGGGCGGTGTTGTCTTCACGGGCAGCTCCAGTATCCGATTTTGGAAAACACTCGCCGAAGATTTCCCGAAAACCAACACCATCAATACGGGATTTGGAGGATCACAGGCGCACGAGTTGCTGCATTACCTGGAGCCTTTGGTCATACGCTACGCACCGAAGAAAGTATTTATCTACATCGGCGAAAACGACATCAACGCCGGCAAATCTGTCCGCCAGACCATGACAGAAATCAGCCTCATCATTGACCGCCTTCAGGCAGAACTCCCGGATGTGGAATTGTACTTCATCGGAACCAAGCCAAGCCCAAGTCGTTGGGAAAAGAGCGGTCAAATGCAGGCCTTTAATGCAGAATTGAATACCATGGCGCTTAGCAAAGACAATGTGTACTACATCTCTGTGTGGGATAAAATGCTGGACAAAAAAGGACAGCCCAATGAAACGCTCTTTGTCGAAGACCGACTTCACTTGAATGAAAAGGGCTATAAAATCTGGAGGAAAAGTGTGAAGGGTTTTCTATAAGGAATGTGCCATTTTCTCAAGATCCAAGACTTAAGACTTCCGATGACAAACTTTCCCAACAACTAATGACTCAATAACTATCAACTATACTCCCCATGCCCATCATCAACCTCGGAATCCAGATTGTTCCCAAAAGCAAAACCCTAGATAGTTACGCGCTTGTCGACAAAGCCATTGAAGTCATCCAGCAATCAGGTATCAAACATATCGTGACTCCTTTCGAAACCGTGATGGAAGGTCCACAGGAGGAATTGATGGAAATTGCCAGACGGGTACAGGAAGCAGTCCTCGCCGCAGGTGCCGAGGAAGTTTTGGTCTACTACCGCATGCAAATTCGGAAAAACAGCGACGTCAGTATCGAGGATAAAATCGGGAAATATTAAAATCATCTGACCCCCATACCCTGAAAAATCACGGTTCCAGGCAATTTAACAGGCATTTTTTCAACTAATGTTGGCCGATTCCTTGACAAACGCCCGACCCCAATTGAAATCAATTCAATAAATTTCCGATTGGTTTTTAACTAACCTTCGATGCCGATTTTAAGAAAACTATTCGTCCTCTTTTTGTTTGGGATTTCGGTTACGCTGGCCCATGCGCAGATCAAGACAGTGAGCTATGACATCTTCAAAAATGAAATAAACGGAAACAACCCCTTACCATCAGAAGAGGTGTTTTTTGTCCGCGGGCCCCTGCCAAAGGAAATCCTGATGGTAACCATGAAGGTGGGCCGATCCGGCAATCGCATGAGGTATTCTGAGGAATTCGCCTGGAGAAAAGCCTTTGATTTCAATGTACCCCAGTTTGAGATCTTTGTATCCCAGCCTATCCGAAGCAATACCGAATACAACCTCGTTTTCTCATTTTTCAAAAAAGCAGAAAAGTCCCAAATCGAAGCAGTTAAGGCCAGTATTGGCAACAGCCTTGATTCATACATTCGGTCCAATTTTCAAGTAAGTGGATCAGGCATCAAGAGTTTCAACTCCGACTTGGTCATGATCAGCCAAATGAATCAAATCGTAAAAGATGCACTCGAAGACTACCGTCATATTTTGGGGCGCGAGTTCGAAGGATTCAGTGATGTGGTCAGGTTGAAATTGGAACAAAAAGACCGCCTGAACCTCAAAAAAGCGAGATTCAACATTACCGGTCGCAACAGGGAAGACAATGCCAAGGCAGTGTACGCTGCGCAGTACGTCGACGAACTTATTCTGGCTGTAAAAAATGAAGCCAATCAATACCTTGACAATGGCCTCCTGACGCTTGTGGAATCACGCCATCTGGCAAATTTTCCAACGGAGAAAAAGCCTGGCACTCTGCCATTGAACTTTGGCTATGCCTCGATCCCAATCAAAAGGACGCTTGAAAACAGGGAGTACCTCCACGGTCCATACGCCGGGATTTCAATACCCTTGGGAAATAGCAAGTTTACCAAGGTCCTCGGAAACGCCTCTTTTTCCACGGGAGTCTTCCTCAAGAATTTCGAAGCAAGCACCGGGGAAAAGATAGAAGGGACGTTTATCAGACTTCCATTTTACGCTGGAGTTGGCTACAAGATGTTTCGCGTCTTCAGGATCAACGCCGGAGCCACGACTCTTCAAATTGAAGATTTGAATGGCGACGTTGGCCCGGTCTTGTTGCAGCCTTTCGTGGGCCTGAGCTTGGAATTCAAATTGTGGATTGGGTTTAGCGACAAAAGGTAATCCATGAAAAATCGAATCCTTGTCATCTGTTTATTGACACTTTTTTCCGCCTTCGGTACCCAAGCCCAGCAGAAGGAATTCCAATGGAGAATCGGATTCAGCGGAGGCTATGCCACTTATATGGGAGACCTGATTCCCAAACCAGTACCCGGAGCGAAGAATCAAAGTCGTTTCCACCATATTTTCAGTTATAACAAAAACTATTCGACCCAGTCCTCATTCAAAGCAACACTCGAAAAGCAGCTATCCCCATCCACCGGCTTGTCCTTACACTTTGGCCAGTATTATTTCGGGATGAGTGACAGGTATGTTGACCGAAATGGCAACCTTTACCTTGAAAACCCAAACTTCCCACGCAGCCTGAACTTTACCAACAGAACCAAAGAAATCGGGCTGGCGATGGTCTTTCGTTCAGACAACGATATCCTACTTCCGGCTAGATCACTGGTAGCCCCATACTTCTCCCTCGGAATGGGAGTAATGCATTTTGATGTCTGGAGTGATTTGTTGGACGAAAATGGAGAAAAATATGACAACACAATACCGAGTATCATCCATGACGGGGGCTACGAAACCTCGCTTCCAGAGTGGGAAACGGAGCTGAACGGAGGCTATGGACAGGTGACTCTGACGACGACACTCGGATTGGGCATACGATTTAGACTGACCAGAAATCTGGAAGCATTTGCCCAATCAGACTTTATTTTCACCTTCTCAGACTTTTTGGACGATGTCAGTGGTAGGTACCGAGAGGAGTTTTCCAGCAGTTTTCAGGAGTACGCTTCCAAACCGGGGTTCAATATCGTGGATCCAGAAAAGCCGTATCGTGGCAACCCCAATGGCCGTTCTGACATAATATTCTATCATGGAATCGGTCTCAAATACAATTTTGGGGCAAGTAAAAGGTCCTTCAAAGGACCTAGGGTTTCTGCGGGATTCGTACAAGTATCTGGACAAATGCCCCGTAGCGCGCTAGTCATTGAAGAGGAAATACCCCAAACCACCGCCACGAGATTTGTTGGGGAAAGGACAATCAACGCAGACCAATTCCTTGTCTGGCAAAAAATCCAAAAACTGGACACGATCAAATATGAAAACCAAATCCTTGCTTGGAACCAAGAGATCCAAAAAAGAGAAAACCTCACGACCGCAGGGAAAGTGAAGGAAAGCGATCTCATCAACGTTCAGACGCAGCTCGAGCGACAATACCAAACCATTCTCGACGACAATGTCCTCTCTGCCAGCGATAAGGAAACTTTTCTTCGAAACACAGATCAAAGCAGGTTCAACGTCAGGTACAGCCTCGATAGCCTTAGAAGGAAAGAGAGAGAACTCAAGCTGGAGATCGATAGCATTTCCCGTCTAAAGCAAGACCACCGATTAATCCCTACCGTGATGGTCGTCTATGCCGACACTACAAATTATCGCATGGCTGAAACAGTGGTTCCAGCGACGGCGGGAGCGGAAAAATCTTCCGACGAAGAAAACCGAACGGTAGAATCTACCACCATCTCTGAAACCTCAGAAATCAAGGCTGCGACGACAACTCAGGGCGCATTGACCCAAGAAGAGAAAGAACGGATCCAAGACCTAGAAGCTCAAAACAGGTATCTACAATTGGAGCGTGACCGCTTATTGGCTGAATCCGTCGCAAACGAATCCAAAGGCAAACAGAAACGCGAAAAACCGCCCAAGATCAAGAACAAAAAACGCAAGGATGAGGTGGTTATCCGGGAAGAATCCGCAGAGGAAAACGAGACAAGGCGACAACGAAGGAGAAGACTCGCAGCTGCAGGCGCCGTCGCGGGCACCGTGGCAGTATTGTCCCAGAATGGGGATAACGAAGAAGCAGCCGACAACAATCAGGGGGCCATCGAACCAATCACACCGACAGCATCGCAAAAGGAGGCGCTTTCCTTGGCTTTTGCCGCGATGACCAAAGGTGCCTATATGCCACAGGGCACTAGAAAAACCGATCTTAAAATGGAAGAGGAAAATCTGCCCGACACTCCCACCGAACGCAAAAGAGCCCTTCCTGCAAATTACTTCCAGCCGATCGAGACAATTTATTTTGACAGCAACCAAAGGGTCCCTGCCAAATCAGAAACCGACAAACTGAAGGAATTGGCGGAATTTGTCCGCACACATGAAGGCTATGGACTCATGCTGACCGGCTATACGGACAATACAGGCAGCCTAAACTATAATCTCAAACTTGCAGAAGACCGGATGGTCAACGTCGCCGAAGCATTGGAAGACGAATACGGGATTTCCAAGGAGCTTATCCGTTACCAATCGGGCGGAAAAGTGCTGCGAGGTACGCAAAAGGCCAATAGTCCGCAAGATCGGAAAGTAGAGGTGAGCTTGATCGTATTGGAAGAAGACGAGGATTAATGTTTTCAATGTCGATCTATGTTTGGAATCGCGTTGTTTGGCTGAATAACAATGCTGAATTTGTTTTCTCTAAAAAACAGCAAAACAAAACCGAAAACAGCTTTTCCCGAGAGATACGGTCCGTCGCCACTGCTCCCTTCACGCAGTAACCCTTACCTACGCCTTCTTGTAGCTCCTTTTTCTTGAAGGCCTGACCTTTGACCCAAAACATGGGCAAAATCAATACTGGCATCGCGGTGCCATTACAATTCTCAATGAATGTAAATGATGAAGGATTCACCCGTTGACAGTTTCCCATATTGCTTCTCTGGTTGGAAAGTATTATCTAATACATAATTTTCTTATGTATATAAGAATTTGATATATTTGAACATTGATTTCGAGAAAATGTCCAACAACAACCTACTCAAGGGAAGCCTACAGACGATCATCCTCAAGCTCCTGGAGGAAAATGATCGCATGTATGGGTATGAGATTACCCAAAAAGTGAAGGAACTGACAGCCGGTGAGCTCAAAATCACCGAAGGTGCCCTCTACCCTGCCCTCCACAAGCTGGAGGCGGAGGGGCTACTAACGACCGAACTAGAGCAGGTGGACAATCGGGTCAGGAAATATTACAGCCTGACCAAGGAAGGTAAAAAAGAAGTGCGTGCGAAGATGTCGGAGTTGCAGAATTTTGTCAGCAACCTACAGCGGATCCTTGACCCGGAGTGGAAGCCGGGTTTGGTGTAAACGATTAGAGCAAATCACTTCAAGAATCACATCTCTATCAAAAAATTGCCAAATGCGTCAACTTTCAGAAATAGAACTACAGCATGTTCGCCATGCGATCTCAGCAAAAGGACTCCAAGCTGCTGAAATCCTCCTGGAAGTCTACGACCACTATGTGAGCCATTTACAGGAATATAAAGCGGAAGAATTTGATGCTGAGCTGGCTGCCTTGGAAGAAAAATTCACCTATGGATATTGCCACGCACTGCAGGCAAATCTGCAGAAATCGTTTAAGGCTGAAATCTCCCGTAACCAATGGAAGGTCGTCAGGAGCTATTTCTGCTTTTCCAGACTGATTTACAGCCTTGGGCTATTGTCCATTCTTGTGACCGTTTCGATGAATCTCAAGTCTGATGAGCAATACTTGATAATGGTCTATGTTCCGCTTAGCTTACTGGTAGGGTTTTCGTTGTTCGTATTGCTGAAATGGCGCAAAAACCTCAAAATCGCAAAAGATATCTTTATCGAACAAAAGGATAGCATCAAATCCGTCACGACAGAAATCATGGTTTTAAAGATAATCCTGCCAGTACTGAGCCTAAATGCAATAATCATGATTCCCAAGACTTTTCTGGCTACCCATGACCTATCCTTTGCACTTCTTCCTCAAATCAGCCTAGTCCTGACAATGGCACTGCTGCTCTATGGAATTTCGCTTTTTGAAGTGTGGAAAATCAAATCCAAATCCCTGCCTGCATGAAACTCTCCAAATCCCAAATCGACTCCATTTCCCAAAGGATATCTCCAAGTATCTACTATTGGGATATCCGCGAAGAATTGGTGGACCATTTGGCCTCGGCAGTAGAACAAGAAATGGAATTGGCATCCATCCCTTTTGAGAAGGCTGTTACCAACCAACTCGACGCCTTCAATCCAGACAGGTTCCAACGAGCTATATTGATTAACAGGCATCTAGCGACTTTCAAAAAATTGTTTGCGGGGTGGCTGGATGCTACCCATGCGGGCTTGGCCTTGTTCGTTACTTTATTAACATATTTCTTGGTCCATATAGGCTCAATCGACCCTGGACAAACCTATGCTTCATTCAGCATTTTGATGATCACCACTTACACCGCGCCATTTTTTTATGGCATTTTCGACAAAAGATTGCTTCGCCAAAGCGAGTTCCTGTCAGCGATCAATAGCTCGCTGCTGCTTTATTTCCCAATGTCTTTCGGCTTTGACATTTTGCTTGGCCTTTCTGTAATTCCGGTACACATTTTCATGCCGCTCTTTATGGGCTTGCTTGTCGGTCAGTTGATGATCTGCATCAGGTTGGTCAACAAAACCTATGAAAAAATCAAATTTGCTTCAAAATGAAACTCTCCAAATCCCAAATCGATCAACTGAAATCCTGGATTTCCAAAAAGGGATATCCTGAAATCGACGTGCAGTACGAGATATTGGACCATGTGGCCTGCAGAATCGAAAAACTGCTGGAAGAAAATCCCAAGCTTTCCCTCGAATCCGCCTTCCAAAAAGTCCATGCGGAGTTTGGTGTATTTGGATTCAGCAGCTTAGAGGAATCCTACAAAAAAATGATCGAGAAGCGACTCCGGGGATATTTTTGGGAAGAAGTAAGATCCTTGGCAGCAAGCGCCAAGATACTCCTGCCTTTGGGATTGACAGTTGTTTTCTTTCAAAGCAGCTATTTGTTGGAAAAAATCTTCGGATTCCAAGAAGGTGGATTGGCCTTGGTGGGTTTCGGTTTCCTGATCTTTATGGCCTTTTGGTGGTATTTCACCTTTGGCAAGGATTTCAAAAAATACCAAAACTATGCCTCTTGGCGCGGAAACCAGGGTATCTTGATGTTTACCTACATTCCCATGCAAGTGATGGCGCAGGGCTACAAGTATTTTGGCAACATCAATCTGTTGGATCCGGCAAACTTGAGACTATGGCAAATAATAATAGTGCTGCTGGTTTTCGCAGGATTTGTAGTGCTGTCCGTGCTACCAAGCCTGTTTAATCGAACGCTTCGTGTTACCCAGGCCCTCGAGCAGATGTATGGGGAAAATTAAGCCATCAGGCCTAGATATAGATTTTCCATCCTGCGATTCGATATGGATACCATTGGACCCCAAAATGGCTAGAGATTCTTGATCGCTTCCTGGGCACTGTCGGGTAGCAAAATATCGATAGCACCCACGAACAAAGAGAAATCGCTACTTTGTCTTCAAATTTGAGTTTTTGGCATTTGAAACATGAAGACTTTCAAATCGCCCATTATTAAAGGCTGGAATTTCATTTTTTCCCTCAAATCGCTATTTTGGAAGCAAATGTCAGTTGATGCGTCACCTAGTTTTATCACCCATCATTTTTGTTTTTCTGATTTCTGCCAGTTTTGGTCAAGACCTGATTCAGTTATTGGATAGCGCGATTGCCCATCCGACAAAAAGTGATATATTCTTTCAAAGAGCAAAAAACCTAATCCTATCCGAAGATGATCAAATCAGGTATCAGATCGCCCGGCATATCCATTTCAGCGGTCTGAACAACCGGGATTCAATGCTGCATATTGAGCGGGATTTGCTCCCATTGATTGATTCCGAAGGATACGAGGTAGAGTTGGTCAAAACGTTCCAACGCATAGGCTACTTCTACGAGGTCACGGGACTCTACGACCAAGCGATAAAGTATTTCCTGGACGCCTTGAAGGTGGCTGAAAAACTGCAGGATATTGGGCTGGAAAGTGAAATCTTTAAGTCATTGTCACAGAATCACCGACTCTTCCATGATTACGCAAAAGCAGTAGAATACGGCAAGAAATCATTTGAAGTAGCGAAAAAGGGTGGCGATCAATATCTCAGTTATCAGATTTCAGGATTGAACATCACCGGCGCCGCATTCAGTGAAATGAATCTCCCTGACAGTACCTTGGTCTACTACGAAAAGATCTTGGCTTTGACCCCCTTGACGGACTCGCTCACAGTGGCGCCCACGATTGTCAATATTGGCTATGCCTACCTACTCAAGGGCGATATCGAGCGGTCCAGATACTTCAACAGGTTGGGGCTGAATATTTACAAAAAAACAAATAACGACTATGCCAAAGGGGTGGTCTACATCAATTCGGCAATGACCGAAAATACGGCCAAAAACTATCTGGGCGCCTTGGCCTATCTGGATTCTGGGCTGATTTATACCCAAAAATCCGAATATGCCGAAATGTACAAGTGGATCTACGATGAACAGTACAAGATCTACAAATCCATGGGCAAGTATCCTGAGGCGATGAATAGTTTGGTAAAACTGCTCGCTATCAAGGATTCACTATTTGAAGCGGACCGTGCCATGTTTGCCAAAGATCTGGAAACGAAATACCAAACAGCGCTCAAAGACCGGGAAATACAGGAGAAAGCCAACGAACTCGCCGCAAATAAAGCCAAATTCAATCGCGTCGTTCTGATAGCAGTTCTACTGGTTGTAATCATCGGACTTCTGGTGGTCATACATTTTCTCAATCAGAACAGGTTTAAGAAAAAACAGCAAATCCTTGAGAAAGAAAGGGAAATCCAGGTCAGGGAAACTGCCATCAAGTCCGCCCTTGCTTCCCAAGAGCAAGAAAAAAAGCGGTTTGCGAAGGATTTACACGACGGTTTCGGTCAATTGATCACAGCCCTAAGGATGAATATTTCGGGACTTGGCGATGAAAAAAGGATCGAAAACAAGATTGCACTTTTTGAACAGGCGGAAAACATCCTTTCTGAAATGCACAAAGAAATCCGGCAAATCGCCTTCGACCTGATGCCTGAGACTCTCGTGCAAAATGGGCTTTTACCAGCTTTAAAGGAATTTGCACACCGCCTCAGCGTCAATGGTAAGGTACAGGTAGAAGTACAGTCGTTTGATTTCGATGGGAGACTTGTCGAAATCCAGGAAATTTCCCTGTACCGCATTGTCCAAGAATGGTGCAACAATGTCCTCAAATACAGTGGTGCCAACAAAATCGAAATTCAAATCGTGAATGATACCGACGAGCTGAGAATGACTATCGAAGACAATGGAAAGGGATTTGACACCAAAGTATTGGCCCATGGACAGGGGCACGGTTGGAAAAACATTCAATCTCGGGTAAAGTTAATCAAAGGGGAGCTCGATATTGACTCCAATCCTGGAGCCACTGGCACAATCCTTATCCTCATCTTCAGGCCCATTTCAAAACGCTTGCAAAACCAAAATGTGGAGCAATGGTCAAAGGATCCAGCCTAATTTTAAATGGATCGCATGAGCAAGGTGAAAAAATGTATGCATCCACTGAAATCGTCTAGGATTCGAAAAATGAAGATTTGATGCTTTCGCGGTAGAAGCACCCGCCGAATAGGTTTCCATATATACCCAATTTTGGGATGAATTGACGACAATGAGAGTATTTCTAGTAGACGATCATGCGATTCTGTTGGAAGGGATCAAGAGCTTACTGCGCCAATTGCCATCGATGGAAATCGTTGGCGAGGCCTACTCTGCCGAGCATGCCCTTGATTCCCTCCAATCCAAAGAAATCGATTTGCTGATCACCGATTTCAATTTGCCTGGTATGGATGGGCTCAGTCTACTCAGGCTGGTGAAAAAAACTTCTCCCCAGACAAAAATCATTGTCTTGAGTATGCACGATGAATCCCATTTGGTCAAGGATATTCTCAAGGAAGGGGTAGATGGCTACGTGCTCAAAAACGACTCCCACAAAGAGCTTCTCCTTGCCGTCCAAGCCGTCAGTGAAGGAAAAATCTATCTGAGCAATGACATCAATCGAATCATCATTGATAGTCTACATGCTCCAGAAGAAAACAAACTGCTCACTGAGCGTGAAAGAGAAATCCTGAAATTGATTGCGAAGGAGTTTTCCAACCGACAGATTGCCGAGCATTTGTATATTTCGGAAAGGACCGTGGAAACCCACCGAAAAAACATCTTTAGAAAAACCAAGGCCTCTTCCTTGGTTGGGTTGATAAAGTTTGCCTACGACAACAATTTGCTTTAAAAAAAAAGCCGGGAGCGATCTCCCGGCTGTTGCACTTGGTCACTTACCCCCATTGGCCACACTTGCCAACGTTTTCGCAAATTCACGGCTGTATTCCGTGAACAATTCCCTTGCTGCTGCTTTGTAATCTTCCTTAGACATTTCAACAATCCTCGGGTCGAAGCTCACATCGGGCTTACTTTTCAAGGAAAACATTTGATTGAAAAGACTCTCTGCTTTTGCTTTGTCTGTATAGATTTTTGCATTGTAGGCCTTACTTGCTACAAATTCTGATTGTAAAGCGGCCGGCGCTGAACTGGGGCTACCATCTGACCCCAAAAAGTCGAATGTATTGTAAGAAACACGCATTTTGGGATGCACTTTCATCTCCGCGGTCGTGGTCTTGCCCTTTTGGCCCGCATCCAACTGCACGTCCAATTCCACCGTCGTGAAGTCGATATTGATGTTTTGGAGAATCATCGTCGCCTCGGTCTCCGAATGGACTTTTTTGACCATCGTATAAAATGCCGGTCCGCCGCCCCTCATCGTTGATTTCTCGTCAAACATGAACAATGTATTGGCAGGCATTACTTTGACTGTTCCATTTCCGATTTCTTCTTCAGACGTTTTTCCCTGCTTTTTATCGGTTTTCTCTCCATATTTTTCACGTACTTTCTCAAAGCTCGGGTACTTGTCAACTTCATTCATTCTAATTACTCCGAACCCGGCATTTTCGATTTCTCGATCCAAAATTGATTGGAAATCATTCGCCAACTCCTGAAAGTCCTCCAATTGCATACCGGCACTGAGGATCGTGGTGACGCGGGCAGACCCGCTTTTCTGTCCAGCGTATTGGCCGCCTTTGCTGTTGGCTTCAAACACGTTCTGAAGCTTGCTGAGCTTTCCCTCTTGCACTACTTGTGAAGTTTCCATGTACGTGTCAAAACCAATTTGAAAATGGGGTACAAAAAACGTCTTTGAGCCCTTGACCACCTTGTTGTAGCTTCCTTTCGCACCGATACCAGTAAAGAGTTCTTGTCCCAATACCATGGATGTACCAAAAAGGCAGAATACAACAGCTATCAATGTCTTTTTCATAATGATTTGTTTTGGTGATTAATATTTTCTGTGGGTAAAATTCCTGAAAGTCCAAATACTGGGAAATACCCTTGATTGGGCATTTTCATATACCCACTGGTACGGATAACAATATCCAAGACTAAAGAAAATCTAACGGCAACGTGGCTGTTAATACCCTTGCGCGCATACACCTTGCACAGAAAAGCTGAATCGCCTATACATCAGCAAATCGTTAAATATTAAGGACTTTCCAAATGGCTCAAACTGAAACCAAATATTCTTCCTACCTTTGCACCCTGATTTCAAAATACCATGCAGAATATTCGGAATATCGCGATCATCGCGCACGTTGACCACGGCAAGACTACCCTGGTGGACAAAATCATCCATGCCTCCAAAATCTTCCGTGAAAACCAACAGTTTGACGACTTGATCCTGGACAACAACGACTTGGAACGGGAACGTGGCATCACCATCCTCTCCAAAAACGTGTCCGTCAGATATAGAGACCACAAAATCAACATCATCGATACGCCGGGCCACGCCGACTTTGGTGGGGAAGTGGAGCGCGTACTGAAAATGGCCGACGGCGTCATCCTCCTCGTGGATGCCTTCGAAGGACCTATGCCACAGACTAGGTTTGTATTGGGCAAAGCCCTGAACCTCGGCTTGACTCCCATCGTCGTTGTCAACAAAGTCGACAAACCCAACTGCCGTCCTGACGAAGTTCATGAGGCTGTGTTTGACCTGATGTTCAACTTGGACGCCACCGAGGAGCAGTTGAATTTCGAGACGCTCTATGGTTCGGCCAAGCAAAACTGGATGGGCCCTGATTGGAAAAACCCAACCGATTCCATTCTGCCATTGCTCGATGCTATCATAGACCATATCCCTGCACCAAAAACAGAAGAAGGTAGCTTGCAAATGCAGATTACTTCTTTGGATTATTCATCTTTCGTAGGCCGAATCGCCATCGGGCGGGTACACAGAGGGGTTGTCAAAGAAGGTGCGCAGGTATCACTTTGCAAGGCGGACGGGGTGATCAAAAAAGCAAGAATCAAGGAATTACACGTTTTTGAAGGATTGGGGAAAAACAAAGTCACTGAAGTCCAAGCCGGCGACATATGCGCTGTGACAGGGATCGAAGACTTTGAGATAGGTGACACGATTGCCGATATCGAAAATCCCGAGCCTCTGAAGCGAATTTCGATCGACGAGCCTACGATGAATATGCTCTTTACGATCAACAACTCCCCGTTCTTTGGCAAGGAAGGCAAATTCGTGACATCGAGACACCTCAGGGACAGACTCTTTAAGGAGACCGAAAAGAACCTTGCGCTCAAGGTGGAAACGACAGACAACGAAGACAAATTCTTGGTGTATGGCCGTGGAATCCTCCACTTGTCAGTCCTTATCGAGACGATGCGAAGGGAAGGCTATGAACTTCAAGTTGGTCAGCCGCAGGTGATTTTCAAGGAAATTGACGGCGTGCAATGCGAGCCCATCGAAACCCTCGTGGTGGACGTACCGCAGGAAACTGCTGGAAAAGTCATTGAATTGGCTACTCAGCGAAAAGGCGAACTTTTGGTCATGGAACCAAAAGGCGACCTGCAGCACCTCGAATTCAAAATCCCCTCAAGGGGCTTGATTGGATTGCGGAACAACGTCTTGACAGCTACCCAAGGTGAGGCGATCATGAACCACCGCTTCATGGCCTTCGAACCTTACAAAGGCCCAATCCCAGGCCGTATCAACGGTTCACTGATTTCCATGGAAGGCGGACAGTGTACTGCCTATGCGATCGACAAGCTTCAGGATAGGGGCTTTTTCTTCATCGAGCCCGGCGACGAACTCTACGGCGGACAGGTAATCGGTGAGCACTCCCGTGACAACGACCTGGTGGTCAATGTGCAAAAAGGCAAAAAACTGACCAACATGCGTGCCTCCGGTTCCGACGACAACGTACGTATCGCTCCTCCAAAGCGATTTTCACTCGAAGAAGCGATGGAATACATCCAAAAAGACGAATACCTCGAAATCACACCAAAGTCGATCCGAATGAGAAAAATCTATTTGGACGAAAACGAGAGAACGAGGATGTCGAAGAAGGATTCTTAATAAAAATGAAGTGGAAGTACGAAGATTCCGTCATTCTGAACCGCAGCTTGCGGAGGTGAAGAATCTCTGAAAGTACTAAGGTGAAAAGTAAAAGGTACTGAAAATGAAAATCCCCCGAGCGGAAGCTTGGGGGACTTTTTTTATGGGATTTCAAATTCGTGAAAGGGAACAACTTCTATCCTATTGTCGTCTTTTTCAAAATAATCCTTTTGGTCTAATGTGACCAAATAACCTTTTTTTAGACTAAAAAAAGACATTGCTCCCCAAAGCCCTTCTAATTCCCGGTCCATATTTTCAGAGGAAAGTTTAAAACAAACCTGAACCACTGCCAACAATCCTCTTCTATCGAAAACCACAAAATCGCATTCCTTTTTTTCAGAAAAGTAATAGATCTCATGGTGTTTCCTTCGCAATGTGAGAAATACAAGATTTTCAAACCTCCTACCCAAATCTTGGGAAAAAGAACGGGAATTTGCTGTAACCATTCCTGTATCAATGGAATACACTTTCTTTGGATTGATGAGTTGCTTTTTTTGAGAATAGCTGAACTTGGGGATAAAGAAAAACAGCCAACAAGCTTCCAAATAAGAGAAATATTCCAAAACGGTACTTGTTGCCCCGATCTCCAGGGCTTTTTTCAGTTGGTTACCAGATACAGGCTTACCGACATTTGTGATGAGATACACAGTCAGTTGTTGAAGAGATTTTAAATCCCTTACTCCGTACCGTTGGGCAATATCCCTCACCAAGAGGTCATCCAAAAGCTGGTTTAAGATTTCCTGTCTTTCGGATTTCAAAAATTCCGGAAACCCGCCAAGTTCTACATATTGACTTACACTTTCGCTACTTATGGGCAGATTCCTGAACTCGCAAAACTCCTGAAATGAAAATGGGAAAAGTTCTTTTGTAATGTGTCTTCCAGTCAATTTGGTCCCCAATTCTTGACTCAATAGCGATGCGTTCGATCCTGTGATTATTATCTGGAATCCTTGATCTAATTTTTGCCTCACAAAAATTTCCCAACTCTTTATGACCTGGATTTCATCGAAAAAGAGCACTTTCCCTTTGTGTTCCGATATGAGCAGATCCAATTTTTGAAAATCAGACAAATCAAACCCATATAGCCTCGGGTCTTCAAAGTTCAGATAAATGGCATCAGGAAATCTTTTGCTTAGCATCTGTAACAAAAAAGTACTTTTCCCGCATCGCCGAATTCCTGATACTATCAAGGCATGACTGCTGAGGACAGGCAATTCATTCACTTCAAACCGCTCCAAACCTATATCCTTTTTTTGAAGGTCAAATTTTTGGGAAGCCAATGTTTGCTGAAGGATTATCTGCGAAAGCATAATAGTGTTTTTTGTAAAAATACAATATTGTTGTTTAGTAAACAATATTATTGTTGTTTACCAAACAACAATAAAAAAACCGGACATCACTGCCCGGTTTTTTGGTATCAATCTATACTGAGTTCGGTTCTATTAGGGTTTTTCGACTCGAAGTGAACTCAAGCAACTACTATGAAAAGAACGCCTACATCCTATTTCAACCCAACTTTCCAACCTTGCGACTTTCTAACTCCTTAACCTTCAAACCGAATTTTCAAATCTTGCAATTTTCGAATCTTCCAATTCCCCTACTCTCCCTGCGCCAAGCTGTATGCCCGCACGCCGTCAAATGCGTAAAGGTTTTCCGTCTTGATGAAGTCAAATCCCAAGTCCTTGATTTGGGCTAGGAGGTCAAGGATCTCAGCATGGCTGACGGGAGACTGATCCGGTTTCTGGAACCTGCATCTCCAATGGTCAGTGCAGAAGGTTTCCTTCATACCGCCCGGATATACCTTGATCCCACGGTTGGTGATCAGCAAGAGCACGAGGCCATTGGCACTGGCGCGTCTCAGCGTATCCCCGATCGTATTGGGGTTTCTGCCATCTGCATCCCAATCGATAAAAACATCCACGCCGATCAGTTCTTTTTTGGACTTTTTGGCTGGCCTGAGTTTGATTTCGATAGGTGCAGTGGAAGATTTGTCAAAGGCGGCAGGCACCATATTGGCCGGCTTTTGACCCAATCGTGCGATGACGGCCTTGGCAAATTCATCGGTTCCGACTTTTTTGGCCGAAATCCCTTCTTGATAAATATCCCCGGTATGGATTCCATCCTCGAGGGTTTTCATCCAGGCATTGGCGATTTTCTCCGCAACCTCCGGCTGACCGATATGCACGAGCATCATAATGGCACCGTTGAGCAATCCAGACGGATTGGCGATGCCCATGCCGGCGATATCCGGTGCCGAGCCGTGAATTGCCTCAAACATCGCCACTTCCTCACCGACGTTGGCCGAACCGCCGAGGCCTACCGATCCAGTGACTTGGGCAGCCACGTCGGAAATAATGTCTCCATACAGATTGAGCGTTACGATCACGTCAAAAATCTCTGGCCGATCCGCGATGAGCGCCGTACCGATGTCGATGATCTTGTGGTCGGTTTGGATATCGGGATATTCTTTGGCGATTTCGTCGAAAGTCTTGTGGAAAAGACCGTCGGCCAGCTTCATAATATTGTCCTTGGTCATACAGGTCACTTTTTTGCGACCGTATTTTCTGGCGTATTCAAATGCGTAGCGGATGATTTTCTCGGTACCGGGCTTTGAAATAATCTTCAAACATTGGTAAACCTCCTCTGTCTGCCTATGCTCAATGCCTGCATAGAGGTCCTCCTCATTTTCGCGGATGATCACGAGGTCTGTCTTTGGAAAATGCGTCTTCACAAAAGGTGAAAATGCCTTGCAGGGCCTGACATTGGCAAAAAGCCCAAATGACTTTCTTGTCGTCACGTTCAAGCTCTTAAAGCCACCGCCTTGGGGCGTGGTGATCGGGGATTTCAGAAAAACCTTCGTTTCACGCAAGGAATCAATGGCCTTGGGCTCCATTCCCGATGTAATGCCCTTCAGATATACCTGTTCGCCGATTTCGATCACATCGTATTCCAGTTGGGCACCTGCAGCTTCCATGATGTCAATGGTAGCCTTCATGATTTCTGGTCCGATTCCATCGCCATAGGCGACCGTTATTTTTCTTTTGGATGACATGGGAAGAAGGTTTTAGATGAAAATTTCGTGGCGCAAAAATAGAAAAAATACCCCGAATAGGCTCCCTATGTTGGATTAATTCCAGCAATCCGGATGATTAAAAAACTTGATGTGATCAAGCACAAACCTATTCGTTATTGTATTTTTCTAAGAAATACTTTGTGATTGCTTGCCGTCCCATGTATATTTGGAGCCCATCATTCACCTGAGCCCATGGCTGATAGCAAAAACATCCTTTCGGAAGTCAAGCAAGGGATTCTTTACCTTACGATAAACAGAGAATCCAAACTGAATGCACTCAATTTTGCAACCCTAACAGAACTTCGGGAAATCTTTGACGAAGTCTCCGACAACAGAGAGATCAAGGCGGTGATCATCACAGGCTCAGGAGATAAGGCATTTATCGCCGGCGCGGATATCTCTGAAATTGCCGAACTCAACGAGCTGAACGCCAGAAAATTCGCGGAAAACGGACAGGAGATATTCTCGATGATCGAAAACTGCCACAAGCCCGTCATCGCCGTCGTGAATGGCTTTGCACTTGGAGGCGGTTGCGAATTGGCGATGGCATGCCACATGCGTATTGCGGTGGCACAGGCGAAATTTGGACAGCCGGAAGTGAATCTTGGGATCATCCCAGGGTATGGCGGCACGCAGCGATTGACGTATCTGATCGGTCGTGGCAAAGCCAACGAACTGATGATGACCGGGGATATGATCGGCGCAGAAGAAGCCAGGTCGTTTGGTCTCGTCAACCATGTGTTGCCGACAAAAGAAGATGCCATGGCAAAAGCCGAGGAAATCATCCGCAAGATCATGAGCAAAGCGCCGCTTGCGATAGGCATGGTCATCGATTGCGTCAATGCAGTATTTGTATCCGACGAGGACGGCTACCAAACAGAGGCCAACAGCTTTGCCCGCTGTGTCAAATCGGGAGACTACAAAGAGGGGACTTCGGCGTTCCTTGAAAAAAGAAAACCGGTATTCAAAGGGGAATAAGGCCCCTTTTTTTATTTTTTGCCCATGAGCCAACTCAAAAAACTCGCTAGCCAAACCGCTGTCTATGGTATCAGCAGCATCCTTGGCAAAACGATCAATTTTCTGCTCCTACCCATCTATACTGCCTATTTGGACAAAGCGGCCTTGGGTTCCTTCACCGCGATATACGCCTTTATCGCGTTCTTGAATATAGTCTTTACCTATGGGATGGAAACCACTTATTTTAGGTATGCCACCGGAAAAGGACTGGACCCAGAAAAAGTCTATTCCCAAATCCAATCCCTTCTGATCACAAGTTCACTCAGCCTAGGTGCCCTGCTCTACTTTTCTGCGGAGCCGATTGCGGATTGGTTAGGATATGCCGGCCGAGAGCATCTTTTTCGCTGGACTGCATGGATTCTGGCGATTGATGCGGTGATGGCAATTCCCTACGCCAAGCTGCGAAAAGAAAATAAGGCCTTTCAGTTTGCCTTTACCAAACTTGGAAACATTCTTTTGAATGTCGGATTCAATGTCTTCTTCATCGTATTCTGCTTTCACGTCTGGAATGGAGATATACTTTCGGATCTGAAGCCTCTGCTGGATGGAATCTACCGCCCTGATTGGGGCGTAGACTATATCCTGCTGGCAAACCTGCTGGCGAACGCTGCTATGGTTCCGATCGTTTTCAAATTGGCGGGCAAATTCCGCTTCCAAATAGACCGCGAGTTCCTTGCGCCGATGTGGCATTATTCCATTCCCTTGTTGTTTATGGGCTTGGCGGGCGTGACCAATGAGGTGTTTTCCAGGGGATTATTCGAGTATGTGCTCCCGAAAAACTTCTACGAGGGGCTCAGTTCCCGCGAAGCAGGAGGTGTCTTCGGCGCAAACTTTCGGCTGGCGATCCTGATGAACCTGGTGATCCAAGCCTTCAAATACGCTGCAGAGCCTTTCTTTTTCAACCAGTCCACGGACAAAAACAGCCCCGAATTGTTTGCCAAAGTCATGCATGCGTTTGTCATTTTTTGCACGATCCTGATGGTTGCGATATCGGTCAATCTTGATTGGATTGGCCCGCTGTTTCTAAGATCCCCGGGATACTTAGAGGGACTTTTCGTCGTGCCGGCTTTACTGTTGGGTTATTTGTTTTTGGGAATTTATTTCAATTTGAGTATTTGGTTCAAGCTGACGGACAAGACAAAATATAGCTTCTACCTCACGCTCCTTGGCGCGATCGTGACGGTCCTTGTAATCTTCTTCTTGGTGCCGATTTGGGGCTACTTGGGGGCGGCACTGAGTACCTTGTTTTGCTATGCAATAATGTCCGTGGTTTGCTACATGTTGGGCCAGAAATATTTTCCTATTCCCTATCAAACCAAGAAGGATATTGCGTTGATCCTTTTGTCCTTTCTGTTGAGTTATTTTGGTTTTTATTTGGATTTGGAAATCGGAATGGTACAATTTATTGTCCGAAACAGCCTTGTCATTGTTTTCGTTCTTGTAGTTTTGTGGCTGGAAAAGGACAGCATCAAGCAGCTCGAATTTTATCTGAAATCCAGAAAAAAATGATTCTGAAAGTTATCAACCAATCCAAGCATCCACTACCCGAATACCAAACACCCCTTTCGGCGGGTCTAGATCTTCGGGCTAATATCAGCGAACCGGTTGCCATTAAGCCCTTGGAAAGGAAATTGGTCGGAACGGGCCTTTTCATAGAGCTCCCGGCGGGCTTTGAGGCCCAGATTAGGCCCCGAAGTGGATTAGCATTCAAGCATGGGCTTACCGTTTTGAATACCCCTGGGACTATCGATGCCGATTATAGGGGGGAAATCAAAGTATTGCTCGTGAACCTTTCTTCCGAAGAATTCGTCGTCCAAGATGGCGAGCGCATTGCCCAAATGGTCGTGGCCAAGCATGAGCAAATTCATTGGGAAACTACAGAGGTTCTATCCGACACCGAACGGGGTGCTGGCGGCTATGGAAGTACCGGCAAAGCTTAAATTTAAAAAACATAAGGGAATATATTCCAAGCCTGAATGTTCGTTGATGGCTTACCCTTGCAACCAAATCACCGGCAAATCGGGGTACCGATCAGTGCCAAATTCGTCTTCAATAACTTATTTCTGTGAGATTAATCCTTAAATCAGCCCTTTTAATTCTCTTCTTATTGACAAGTTTGGATGCATTTCCCCAGGAAAAACAATCCAAAAAGAATCGAAAGCGCCAACAAGATGAGGCCATGGCTTCTCGACTATTCATCGACGGACAGCGTTTTTTGATGCTGGAAGATTATGACAGGGCTTATTTTTATTTTCAGAAAGCACGGGAGAAAAGTCCCGACGAAGCTGCTATCAATTTTAAGATAGCCGAAATACTGCTGCGTGCCAACCGCGTAGACCAGGCACTTGAGTTTGGAATGAAGGCAGTGGAAATTGACCCCGACAACAAGTACTACAACTTGGTAATGGCGGAGGTCTATTCCAAGCAAAACCAACCGATGAAAGCGGCCGAGATTTTGGAGAATCTGATGTCCAACACTGATGAAAACCAAAACTACATATTGGATTTGGCGCAGTTGTATTTGGCGGCGGGTGAGTTTGACAAGGCTTTGAGCGCACTTGACCGTGCAGAGGAATATTATGGAACGGTGGCGCCACTTACACTCCAAAAACAACGGATTTATCTCAGAAAAAACAACCTTGCAGCGGCCATCGCCGAAGGACAAAAACTGGTCGATGCCTATCCAGGCAACTCCGAGTATGTCCTCAACCTCGTTGAAATCCTGTTCAACAACGGCAGAACCGACGAAGCAATTGCTTTGGTGGAAAACTCGCTGGCTTCATACCCCAACCAACCAGAGCTTCAAATGGCAGCCTACGCCCTTTACAAGGAAAAAGGAAACGTAGATCGGGCTGAATCACTTATCAAAGAGGCCTTTTCGAGTCCGGATTTGGACCCGAAAGTAAAGGCACAGGCCTTCGCGGATATACTCCAAGAAACCAAAAGCGCTAGACGGGACGCTCTCCTCGAAACACTCGAAACCTCCATGTTGGAACACCATCCCAACGACGCGGGGGTGTTGACGGCCGTGGGCGACAAAAGGCTTTTTGAGGGGAAAAAAGAACAAGCGCTCGAGCTTTATCAGAAGTCCGTCCGCCTGGATCCTTCCAATCCACAGGTGATGCAAGGAGTCATCACTACGATGTTTGAGTTGGGCAAGGATTTTTCGGAGATTGAGACTTTCACTTCCACAGCCGTGGATGAATTTCCTGATAGAGCCGAATTTTGGTTCTTTGATGGGACCGCAAAACTTGCCCAGAAAAAAGGCCCAGAATCCGTAGCTTCTCTTGAGAAAGCGCTGGAAGTCAATGCAAACAAAAACCAACAGATCACTTTATTGGTCAACGGACAAATCGGGGATGCCTATCATCTGGTAGGAAGAAAAGAGGACGCCTTCAAGGCTTATGAAGAAGTCCTTTCGAAAAACCCAACCGACGAACATGTATTGAACAATTACGCCTACTACCTTTCCCTCGCGAAGGAAAATCTCGAAAAAGCCAAGACGATGTCAGAAGGTTTGGTCAAAAGATTTCCAAAAAACTCAACCTATCTCGATACACATGCATGGGTATTGTTCCAACTGAAAGATTACTCCAATGCGAAAGTGTATATGGAGCGCGCTCTGGAAAATGAAGAAAAGCCAAGCGGTGTGATGTGGGAGCATTACGGTGACATTCTGTACCATTTGGGCCAGAGAAACGAGGCAGTTACCTATTGGAAAAAAGCCGAAGGAGGAGATGACGTATCCGAGCTGTTAAGTCAAAAAATCAAGGATAGAAAGTATTATGATTAGGAATACACCTTTTTTCATACTGGTTTTTGTTTTCATAGTTGGTTGCGCCAAGCAACCCAACCTGTATACTTCAGATGAAATCATGGAGGAATTCCATCCTGCCTATTTTGAATTCAAATATCTACAGGCAAAAGGAAGGATAGTCTTGGAAGAACCCAGCGGAAAGATCACAAAAGGAACAATCACGCTAAGGGCAAAAAAGGACAGTGCGCTTTGGTTCAGCATCACGCCCGGGCTTGGATTGGAAGCGATCCGTGGATTGGTCACTGCCGAAAAGGTCCAAATACGTGACCGGATGAATGGGGATGATGTGAATATGAGTTTCTCGGAAATCAAAGACCTGCATGGACTCAGCCTTACACTCCCGCTGATCCAAAACATGGTCTATGCCAACATTCCTGAGGAGTTTTCCTACCGGGATAGACTTATCAGGATTGGGAAGTACTTTGAACTCACCCAAGTCAGGGAGGGAGTCAGGTACCATTCGCGGGTAAGTACCAATATCGCCAAGGTATCAGAACTCAGCACCAACAGCCTGGACGACCGGGGCAACCTGGAGTTTAGCTATCCGGTTTTTGAGGATGTCGATGGACAGCCTTTCCCCAACAAAATGCTGATGAAACTTGCCATCAAAAATAAAGACGGTGAACAAAATACGATCATTCATATTGATTTCAGCAAAATAGAGACTTCTTCCACGCCGATTTCCTTCCCGTTCCATTATTGAAATGAGAGCAAGATTGTTCGTCATATTTCTGATTACGGCGCTGAGTTTTGGACTTGGAGGGGAAGTCTTTGCCCAAACACAGAAAACCAGGGCACAGCTTGAAAAGGAAAAAAATGAGGTCCAGAAACGGCTGTCGGAATTTGACCAAATTTTGAAAAAAACCGCTGAAACGAAGAAAGTGTCCATCGGGCAGCTGAATGCGGTCAATAAACAGCTGCAGAGTCGCGTTTCATTTATTCGGACACTCAGCAGAGAAGTTACCCTGATCAACAAGGAAATCAAGGAAATTGAAGCCAATATTACCCAGCTTGAAAATGACCTCCAGACACTCAAAAAGGAATACAGCGGGATGGTTTACACAGCTTCCAAGCTGAATGCAAACCTTTCGATCACAGCATTTATCTTCAGTTCGGCCACGTTCAAGCAGTTTTACATGCGGCTAAAATATTTGAAACAATATTCTGACGCACGCAAAAAGCAGGTAGAACTGATCAACAGCACCAGTATGGAGTTGGCTGAACAAAAGAAAATGCTCGAGGACAAGAAGAACCAAAAACAAGAAGTCCTCGCGCAGGAGCAGGAGCAGAAGCAAAAACTCGACAAGTCCAAGCAGGAACAACAGCAGATCGTCAACCAGCTTTCAAAGCAAGAATCGGAAATCCGCAAAAAAATTGCCGCCGCGAAAAAACAGCAGGAAAACCTCAACGCAATGATCAAACGAATCATCGAGGAGGAAATCCGCAAAGCTGAAGCCGACGCCAAAAAAGCCAATTCCAATGCCAGTCGTGCATCAGGAAGCAGTATTCCGCTCACACCCGAAGCGGCTGCGCTTTCCAGTTCATTTGCAGGAAACAAGGGTAAACTCCCATGGCCGGTCGAAAGTGGATTTATCAGCAAGCGATTTGGTACGCACCCGCATCCGACCGTAAAGGGGGTTGTCGAAGACAACGACGGAGTCGACATCCAAACCACTCCAAACGCCAATGTCAGGGCCGTGTTCGATGGTGAGGTCACCAAGATCGGAACATTGCCCGGATATGGAGGCACGATCTTGGTAAAACACGGAGAGTATTACACACTCTACAGCAAACTAAAGGTGATTTCCGTGAAGACAGGCGACAAAGTAAAGGCAAAACAAGTCCTTGGCCAAGTGTACACCAACAAGGATGGAATAGCCGAAGTCCACTTCGAAACCTGGAAAGGACTGCAACCTTTGGACCCATCATTCTGGCTAGCAGGACGCTAAAACAAATAATTCGTATCTTTATAAAAAAAGAGTACAGCCGGGCATCTTTCCTTTGTGTTAGATGCTGACAGTTTTATCTTTGTAACAGTATACCATTTAAACAATACCATCATGACAACATTGGGTTTCTTGCAAAACATGGGCGGAGGATCGATCCTTCTGATCATCGTCGTGATTCTTCTGCTTTTCGGAGCCAAAAGAATCCCTGAACTGGCCAGAGGATTGGGCAGAGGCATCAGAGAATTCAAAGATGCTACCAAAGAGATTCAGGATGATCTCGAGGAAGGCCTGAAGGACAAAAAGAAGAAAGTTTGAGTACCAATAAGGTTCAATAATTTTGGAAAAATACCTTTCATTTGACGACATAAAAAAGTCGCTGGAAAATGGGGAAACCGATTGTAAGGCGATAGTCAATTATTACCTCCAAAAGATTCAGACGAAGGCGCACCTCAACGCCTTCGTTGAAGTTTATAGGGATTCCGCTTTGGATCAAGCCGCCAAAGTAGACGAGAAAATCAGCTCCGGCAAGGCCGGCAAGCTCGCAGGAATGGTCGTCGGCATCAAAGATGTTTTGGTCTACAAAGACCATGAGTTCAACGCATCCAGCAACATCCTCAAAGGCTTCAAATCCCAATTCACCGCAACAGCCATCCAAAGACTCATCGACGAAGACGCCATCATCATCGGGCGCCTGAACTGTGATGAGTTTGGAATGGGTAGTTCCAATGAAAACACTTGTCACGGAAGGGTTCTAAACGCCGCCGACGAATCACGTGTACCAGGCGGCTCCTCGGGAGGATCTGCGGTCGCCGTTCAGGCGAATATGTGCACCGTATCTCTAGGTACGGACACCGGAGGTTCGGTTAGGCAACCAGCTGCGTTTACGGGGTTGGTTGGAACTAAGCCTACCTATTCCCGCGTATCGAGGTGGGGATTGATCGCATACGCGTCTTCATTTGACACGATCGGCATATTTTCTAGAAATGTTCGGGATAGTGCACTCGTAATGGAAGTCATTGCAGGTCCCGACAATTTTGACAGCACCGCTTCCAGGAAACCCGTGCCCCATTATTCCGAACTCCTGCATTTTGGGAAAAGGGCAAAAGTGGCTTACCTAACCGAAACCATCGAGTCGGCGGCACTCCAACCTGAAATCAAAGCCAACACCCTCGCGGTTATCGACAAGCTGAAACAAGAGGGACACCAGGTGGAAGAAGTGCATTTTCCTTTGTTGAAATATGTATTGCCAACCTACTACATTTTAACAACAGCGGAAGCAAGTTCAAACCTCTCCAGGTACGATGGCGTCAAGTACGGATATAGGAGCCCCAATGCCCATAATCTGGAAAGCATGTACAAAAAGACACGTACGGAAGGATTCGGCGAAGAAGTGAAAAGGCGGATTATGTTGGGGACTTTTGTGCTCAGTGCGAGCTACCACGATGCCTATTTTACCAAAGCTCAGAGGGTCAGAAGATTAATTAAAGAATTTACTGAGGAATTATTGAATAAATTTGATTACATTTTGATGCCAACTACGCCCTCCACAGCGTTTAAGTTCGGAGAGCATAGCAATGACCCGGTCGCCATGTATTTGGAAGACCTCTTCACAGTCCAAGCTTCAGTGTCAGGAGTGCCCGCCCTTTCACTGCCAAACGGGACTGATAATCAAGGACTTCCAATCGGTATTCAGGTCATGGCCAATTCTTTCAAAGAAGCCGAACTCTATGCTTTCGGCAATTATCTGATGGAGTTAAATTCAAATTAATCCTAAATTTTAGGCTATGAAAAATCTATCTCACCTCTTAATCACCGCCCTCTTTTTCAGCTTCTTATTTTCAACTTCCGTAAAAGCCCAAGATTTTGACAGGCTTAGCAACGCAAAGATTGAGGAGCAAATGATCGTGCCGAATTATCAATTCGAGTACATCCCTGATTTCACTTACCAGGAAGTGGCGGCAAAAATCAAGGCAATGGAAACGGACATGCCTTTTGAACTCAATGAAAAAATCTTTGCGTTCATTAACTATTTCACCGTGCGGAATCGGGAATACACCAAAATGGTGCTCCAAAGACAGAATCTCTATTTTCCGCTCTTTGAAGAGACCCTCACAGATCACGAGATGCCCGAAGACATCAAGTTTCTCGCAATCATCGAATCGGGCCTCAATCCAAAGGCCAAATCAAGGGTCGGCGCCATGGGTTTGTGGCAGTTTATGCCTGCAACAGGAAGGATGTACAGCATGAACCTAAATCGGGACGTTGATGACCGAATGGATCCGGAACTGGCTACAGAAGGGGCTGCCCGTTATCTCAAATCGCTCTATAGGATGTTTGGTGATTGGGAATTGGCCCTGGCGGCATACAATTGCGGACCGGGCAATGTCCGTAAGGCGATCAAACGATCCGGAGGTAAAAAGACTTTTTGGGGTGTCTATGACTATTTGCCAAAAGAAACGCGAAGCTATGTCCCCCAATTCCAAGCCATGATGTACGTGCTGCGACATACCGAAGACCATAACCTTTTCTTGGAACAGCCAACCTACCCTATTGCTTTTGAAAAAATAAAATTCAACCAAGAACTTGATCTGGAACAATTGGCCACAGTTGCAGGCGTATGCGTAGAAGATCTCGAATTCTTGAACCCCTCCATACAAAACAGGCTGGTACCTGCCACAAATCTGCATATGGCCATTCGTGTGCCAAAGGAAAAAGCGGAACTGATTGCTGCAAATAAAGAGCAATATGCAGAGGCGGTCAAATTGACTAGCGAACGTTCAGATGCATTGAGAGCAAGTAATTCAACTGCAACGCCTATTAAGTCCGTTGCCGTCGCATCAAGTACCACGAACAGCAGTGCGGGACAGCAGCAAAAGGTGATTTACACTGTGAAATCAGGGGATGTATTAGGGACTATCGCGACTCGAAATGGTACCACTGTCACTAAGTTAAAGACTTGGAATAACCTGAGAAGCAACAATATCCGGGTGGGACAAAAACTTGTTATTTATAAAAACCAAGCGAATTTCGAAAATACCCTGGCGCAGAATTCAGGCAATGCTGGTCCAGCACCCGAATCCTATACCGTACAACCCGGGGATACTTTGTGGCTAATCTCCAAGAAACTAAATGGGGTTACCGTTGACCAACTAAAGAAATTGAACAATCTCCAGTCCGATCAAATCAAACCAGGGCAGAAATTAAAAATAAGTTAACTATTTTGTTAGGAAAAATTTTTTCTACCTGTCCAGAATTCCTAACTTGTGGGGAAATAAGTTAACCATGAAAAATAGTAGCATTATTTCCCCTCTTTGGTCTCTCATTTTGGCCCTTGTTCTGTTGTATGGATGTGACGCAGAAGGAGGCTTTGGCACTTCATCCAACAAGCCAAAATCAAGGGGTGCGATCGGCGAAATTGTTGTCGCGGTCGATTCTATCAAATGGCAGGGTCCCGTGGGACAGGCGGTTAGGGATGTTTTCGAAGGTAGTATTCCTGGACTGATTCGGGATGAGAATTTCTATGACCTGCGAAAGGTAGATCCGCGCGCCATGAACAAAGTCCTCAAAATGTCCACTAATATCATCTATGTCACCACGTTCGACGATAAAAAGGGCGGTAGTCAGGTAATCAATGCAATGTTTACCAAGGAATCAAAGGAAAAAGCCGCAGCGGACCCAAGCCTTTTTATGTTGAGAAATTCCGACGAATTTGCGCTAGACCAAGAGGTGATATACCTTTTTGGAAACAACGAGGCCGAGCTTATTCAAAATTTAAAAGAAAACAAAAGACAGCTCCAAAACCTCTTTCAGGTTCGGGAGAGAAACAGGATGCAAAAGGTGATTCTGGCAAGAAAAAGCTCTGAAGCCAATATGGCAGGACAACAGCTAGGCCTGCAGCTTAGCGTGCCAGCCTCCTACCAAATCGCAAAATCCGCTGATAATTTTTTATGGCTCAGACAGCCTACCATTAGTACCGCTCGGCCCGATATTAGCCTGTTCTTTTACAGTACCGATTATACTTCTGAACTTCAGACCTTTCCGGATTCCATCATTGCGCTAAGGGAGCGAATCACGAGACAACACATTTACGGTAATCCTGACAACAGGAATTCTTTTTTGATTACCGAGCGACTTGATCCTTCGCCGGTGTTCACGAATTTCAGGATTAATGATAATTTCGCCGTCGAAATCAGGGGTGGGTGGAAAACCAACAACCTAAGTATGGGTGGCTCATTCCTCGCCTATATCATGGTAGATGCCGAAAAAGGAAAGTTGTACTACATGGAAGGATTTGTATACTATCCAAATGAAGCCCACCGGGAATCCATCCGTGAGATAGAGACCATATTACTCGCCACCCAGCTTGTCGCCCCTGAGACAAAGGCACAATAATCAGTAAGAGAAAACAAAAACCCAATATGGCTATCAAAATCAGAAGACA
Organism: Mariniradius saccharolyticus AK6; assembly: GCF_000330725.2. Taxonomy (GTDB): domain Bacteria; phylum Bacteroidota; class Bacteroidia; order Cytophagales; family Cyclobacteriaceae; genus Mariniradius; species Mariniradius saccharolyticus. The sequence goes on from NZ_AMZY02000007.1 coordinate 214,010, forward strand.
AGACGCCCTGAACTACCATACCCAAGGCAGTCCTGGAAAGATCGAAGTTGTACCCACCAAACCTTTGTCAAGCCAACTTGATTTGGCTTTGGCCTATTCCCCGGGTGTAGCCGAGCCCTGCAAGGAAATCGAAGCTGACAAAGAGAATGTCTACAAATACACTTCCAAGGGAAACCTGGTAGCCGTAATCTCAAACGGAACGGCTGTTTTGGGTTTGGGGAATATCGGACCAGAGGCATCCAAGCCCGTGATGGAAGGTAAAGGCGTTTTGTTTAAAAAGTTTGCGGGTATTGATGTATTCGATATCGAAATCGCGGAAGATGACCCCAAAAAACTCATCCATATCATCAAATCACTCGAGCCTACTTTTGGCGGGGTGAATCTCGAGGACATCAAAGCCCCCGAATGCTTCGAAATCGAACAGACGCTCAAACGGGAAATGAAAATCCCCATCATGCATGACGACCAGCACGGCACGGCGATCATTTCCGGTGCGGCTTTGATCAATGCATTGGAGGTCGTCGGAAAGAATATCGGCGATATCAAGCTCTTGGTCAATGGTGCGGGCGCATCTGCTGTTTCCTGTACGAGGTTCTATATCAGCCTCGGTGTGAACCCAAAAAATATCGTCATGTGCGACAGGGAAGGTGTCATCAGGAAAGACCGTGAAAAACTGGATCCCATCAAGGAAGAATTTGCAACAGACCAAGACCTCCATACACTGACTGAGGCATTTGTGGGAGCAGATGTGTTTTTGGGCTTGTCCTCGGGAAATATTGTGACGCCAGAGCAAATTCTCAGTATGGCGGAGAACCCAATAGTATTTGCACTGGCAAATCCAGACCCCGAAATCGCCTACGACCTCGCCATGTCGACGAGGGAGGACTTGATCATGGCAACAGGACGATCTGACTATCCCAACCAGGTCAACAACGTTTTGGGATTTCCCTACATATTTCGCGGCGCCTTGGATGTACGTGCGACCAGCATCAATGAAGAAATGAAAATGGCCGCCGCCAAAGCAATTGCGGCATTGGCAAAAGAAACCGTTCCGGACATTGTCAACCGGGCCTACGGTGACAATAAGATCACCTTCGGCAAAACCTATTTGATCCCAAAGCCATTGGATCCAAGATTGATCACCACGATCGCGCCAGCTGTCGCAAAGGCTGCTATGGAATCGGGAGTTGCCAAAACTGTAATCACTGATTGGGAAGCCTACAACCTTGAACTCCAGCAGCGAATTGGAATCGACCAACGGCTAATGCTCCGTGTCGTAAGCCGCGCCAAAAAAGATCCGAAACGGGTGGTTTTTGCTGAAGCGGACAATTCCAAAATCCTAAAGGCAGCCCAATTGCTTTGGGGCGAAAAAGTCGCCGTCCCCATTTTGCTCGGAAACAAGGAGAAAATCGACCAATTGATCGAAGAACATAACCTAGATCTATCTGGAGTGATGATCATTGACCCCTATGAAGACGAGGCCAAACTCGAACACTTTGGGAATATCCTATATGAAAAAAGAAAACGTAAGGGCCTAACCCAAAGTGAATGTATCCGACTCATGAAGGACCGAAACTACTATGGTGCGATGATGGTAGAATTGGGGCAAGCAGATGCATTGATCTCGGGTTTGACCAAGGATTATCCAAAAACGATCCTCCCTGCCCTTCACGTCATCGGAGTTCGTCCAGATGTCAACCGTGTGCCGGTATGTACATCATGAATACCGCAAAAGGTCCTTTCTTCTTTTCGGACACCACTGTCAATGTAAATCCAACAGCAGAGGAATTGGTGGAAATCGTCGGCCTAACCGCAGACGGCGTAAGATTCTTTGACATCGAACCAAAAGTTGCTATGCTCTCCTACTCCAACTTTGGATCGGCCAAGGGCGAAATCGCCTCCAAAACCGCCAAAGCCACTGCTTTGGCAAAGCAGCGATTCCCCAACATGGTCATCGAAGGTGAAATGCAGGCCAACGTTGCTGTCAACGAGGAGCTGCAAAAGGAAACTTACCCATTCAGTTCGCTAATTGGAAACAAAGCAAACACTTTAATTTTCCCTGACCTGAGCTCCGGCAACATCGCTTACAAACTCTTGTCCGAACTGGGAAATGCGGAAGCCATTGGGCCGGTCCTCTTGGGAATGAATAAACCTGTGCATATATTACAACTTGGCAGCTCGATCCGCGAAATCATCAACATGGTGGCTATAGCTGTAGTAGACGCGCAAACCAAGAATAGGACATGATCGCTTACCTTAAAGGAAAATTAGCCCATAAAGACCCAACATTCGTCATTATCGATATAGCGGGAGTTGGGTATCAGGTCAAAATTTCCCTTCAGACATATTCACAAATCAAAGATGAGGAGCTAATCATGCTCCTCACTTATTTACATATCAAGGAGGATGCACATACCTTGTATGGATTCAAGGAAGAAAATGAAAAAAAACTATTCCTCCACCTGATTTCCATATCCGGTGTGGGGCCCAATACGGCGCTGCTGATCCTTTCGTCGCTTAGTTCGGCTGAATTGGAAACAGCCATCCTTCACGAAGACGCCCGGCTTATCCAGAATGTAAAGGGTGTGGGTGCAAAAACCGCCCAAAGGATCATCCTGGAATTGAAAGACAAAATCAAAAAAGAATCCTTCGGTGAGGTCGGGGCGCAGATTCCTGCCTTTGCTTCGCCTAACAATAAAATCAAAGAGGAGGCGTTACAAGCCTTGCTGACATTGGGTTTCCAAAGGCCTGTGGCCGAAAAAAACATAGCCACAGTGCTGAAAAAAACCGGTCCGGATATTTCCTTGGAAGAATTAATTAAAGCATCTTTAAAGAACCCTTAATCATTACAAACCAATTTTACTTTTGTACCTGCATTTTTCCAGAAAAAATGACATGAGATGCTTTTGGAATACTCTTGGTATTCTGGTATGCCTCCTTTTTGCTTTTTCATCTCCAAAATTACAGGCTCAACAAACTGGCAGAGACTCCGTAAGGGCGGCGATAGATACTGTCAAGGTAGCATCAGACACCACCAAGGTTTCTCCCATTGACTCCCTGAATAAGCGTAGGGCTCTCCCTTCCTTCTTGCTTTGGGGTGACCTCAATACCAATCCGCTCTATCCACGGCAAAACCCCTACATTCCGAGTTACTCTCCCTTCTACAGTCCAACCCCACTACAGTCCAACATCCGAGTGGAAATGGACTCGGTACTCAAATATCGGGTGCAGGAACAAATGGACTCCACGGAAATCGATCCGGGGATGTTGTATGATTTCGATGATTTCTCCAAAATCCAAGAATACCGTATTAGGCAAGAATATTGGCGCAATCGATCTCGGGGCCTCGACGGAGAAAGCCCCGTCAGTAGCCGCTCGCTCATACCGCCAATCACGACAAGCCCGAGTTTGGACCGAATCTTTGGAGGGAATGAAATCAACATCACCCCGACTGGTTTTGTAAACCTTGACCTTGGTGCGATCTTCCGCAGGATCGATAATCCCTCGATCCCGATTCGTCAACAGCAAAATGGCAACTTCAACTTCAACCAGCAAATCCAAATGTCCGTCAATGGTACTTTGGGTCAAAAACTGAAGATTGGGGCCAACTTTGACTCCAACAATTCCTTTGACTTTCAAAACCAATTGAAGGCAGAATACACCGGATTCAAAGAAGACATCATCAAGTCGATCGAGCTTGGAAACGTCAGCATGCCTGTACAAAACAGCCTGATCCAAGGTGCCCAAAACTTGTTTGGTGTAAAAACCCAACTGCAATTCGGGAAGCTTTTTGTCACTGCGGTAGCTTCTACGCAACGGGGCCGCAGGGATGAATTGGTCATAGAGGCTGGAGGCCAGGGACGGCAGTTTGAAGTCCAAGGATCGGCCTACGACGAAAACAGACACTTTTTCCTCTCACACTTCTTCAGGGAAAATTACGAACGCTGGCTTCGGGGTTTGCCACAAATCCTTTCTGGTGTGAATATCACGCGGGTGGAAGTTTACATCATGAACCGCGCCCAGAATACCGAGACACTCCGTAACCTCGTGGCCTTTATGGACTTGGGAGAGGGAAATCGGATTTATCGTCCAGAAAATCCAAACATCGGGTCAGGAACGCCAGGAGCTCCAGCCGGCAATGACGCCAACCTTTTGTTCAAAAATCTAATCGCAAACCCCGCATTCAGACCATTTGATACAGGATCTAGCGCTATAGAGGCCAATCTGGGGCTATCCAAAGGGATCGATTATGAACAAGTGAATGGAGCGCGAAGACTCGCTCCAACAGAATACACATTCAATCGCGAACTCGGATATCTCTCTTTGTCAAGAAGGCTGCAAAACGACGAGGTCTTGGCTGTATCGTTCGAATACACCTACAACGGACAGGTTTATAAGGTTGGTGAACTTTCCGAAGACTACCAAAACAACCCGCTGAGCGATATGATCTTTCTCAAGATGCTCAGGCCAGCCCGTATCAACATCCGTATCCCAACATGGGACCTGATGATGAAAAACGTCTACAACCTGAACGCCAGCCAAATCCAGCGGGACGGTTTCCAGTTGCAGGTGATCTATCGGGATGACCGAACGGGATTGGATAATCCTGCTCTTTTGGAAGGCGAAAACGTGGCGAACAGGCCGTTGATTCGTTTGACGGGTCTGGACAACCTCAACCCACAAAATGACCCGGCACCTGATGGCAACTTCGATTATATCCCTGGAATCACCATTTTCCCCGAGCGCGGGTTATTGGTATTTCCCGTGCTGGAGCCTTTTGGAAAGACACTGAGAGATTTGTTTCTTCCCAACGAAGTCAACCTCGCAAATAAATACGTTTTTGATACCCTTTACCGGACTACACTTGCAGATGCCGAATTGGTGACGCGTTACGACAAGTTCTTTATCAAAGGACGCTTGACCGCGGGGTCAGCCTCCGAGATTATGCTTCCTGGCTTGAACGTTTCTCCGGGATCGGTAATCGTGATGGCAGGAAATATCCCGTTAACAGAGGGTGTTGACTTCACTGTTGATTACAACTTTGGTCGAGTAAATATCATCAACGAAGGGATCCTCCAATCTGGCAAAAGGATTTCCATCAGTTTTGAAAAAGCAGACCTTGTTTCCTTTCAGACACGAAGTATGTTGGGAACAAGGCTCGACTACATCCTCAACGACAAATTCAACGTGGGCGGTACCTTCCTTTATCTCAACGAAAGGCCCAATATCACCCGTATCGCGGTTGGAAATGAGACATTGCGCAACAGTATGTGGGGCTTGGATGCAAATTTCAATGACGAGTCCCGGTTCTTGACCAAACTTGCTGACGCCTTGCCGTTTACAAGTACCAAGGAAAAATCCCTCGTCCAAGTCAGCGGTGAATTTGCCCAACTGCTTCCGGGCACATCGGTGCGGGTAACGGGAGACCCCACGGTTTACCTCGACGACTTTGAAACGGCCATCACACCCTACTATTTGGGCGGAGCTGCAGCCCAGAGTTGGTACCTCGGTGCTACCCCAAAAACCGACAACAATCGATTTGACCTGAGCGGACTTACGGGAGACAATCTTGGAAATGCCTACCGCCGCGCGAGGATTGCTTGGTACAATATAGACAACGTGTTCTACCGGGACGGAGGCACTGGCGTTCCCACCAACATCACACAGCAGGACCGACTGAACCACTACGTTAGAAGGGTATTGCCACAGGAAATTTTCCAACGCCGTGAACGGGATGTCATCGTGGTCCCAGAACCACTATTTGAACTTGCCTATTTCCCAAGCGAACGGGGAATGTACAACTACAACACCAATCTGACCACCAGCGGTCTATTGCCCGATCCTCGCGTAAATTTCGGTGCTGTAACGAGACCGATCACGACCGAGGTGGACTTTGACCGGACAAATATCGAATACATGGAGTTTTGGCTTTTGGATCCATTTATCCAAGGGGAGAATGGCCGTGTGTTGGACGGTATTTTCAACCAAAACAATATAACTGGTGGTAAGCTATTTTTCAACCTCGGCGAGATTTCCGAGGATGTAATCAAGGATGGACGCCATGGGTTTGAAAATGGCCTTCCTGCCAATGGAGATCCCGCTGAGACAAATACCACCGAATGGGGGCGTATCACACGGCAACAGTTCTTGATTCCCGCTTTTGATAATTCTCCCGAATCGCGGGTAAACCAAGATGTGGGGATGGATGGTCTTCGCAACGACAATGAAGCCGAATTCTTCCAGCAGCGTTTTATAGATCGGCTTAATGTGAGTCCACCGGCTTTGCAAAACATTATTGCAGACCCCTCTGCCGATAACTTCCAATACTACCTCGATGAGAACTTTGACAACAACGACGTCAAAATCCTCGAACGCTACAAGAAGTTCAACGGCATGGACGGCAATACGCCAATCACTAACAATACCAACCTAAACTTCACCCCTGCAAGTACCAACCTGCCCGACAACGAGGACCTCAACAATGACAATACCCTGAATGAACTGGAAGCCTACTACGAGTATGAGATTGACCTGAGACCGGGTCAGATGGAAGTCGGGAAAAACTACATCGTCGACAAAGTCACGACGAGCCAAAGCGGTGACCAAGTGGATTGGTACCTCTTCAGGATTCCGGTCAGGACTCCAAATAGGGTTCAGGGTGAAATCAATGGATTTAAGTCAATCCGGTTTATGCGTGCCTACCTGACTGATTTTGAGCAGCCCGTTGTATTACGGATGGCTCACTTCAGGTTGGTATCGAGCCAGTGGCGTATCTTCCAAGAATCACTTTTCGGACGTGGACTTTTTGAAATTCCAGAACCGGACAACTCCAACTTCAGTGTCGATGTCGTCAATATCGAGGAAAACGGCCAGGGAAGTGCTACCCAAAGTCCCTATGTACTCCCTCCAGGCATCGTCAGGGACCGCGACAACTTGGCTTCCATCGAGCGCCAACTCAACGAACAGTCCATCCGTCTCTGCGTTGAGGACTTGCAAGCACTTGATGCAAGAGGTGTTTTCAAAAATGCCAATTCACTAGATCTTGTACAGTATGAACGCATCAGAATGTTCCTACATGCCGATAGCGAAGATGCGCAGGACGGAGAATTGACAGCATTCTTAAGACTTGGCACGGACTACACAGACAACTATTACGAGATTGAAGTACCACTGAAAATCACCCCGAAAGGCACAAGGGATCCGCTTCAGATTTGGCCACAGGAAAATGAAATCGACATCGCCATCCAAGAAATCGTCGGGGTAAAAGTTGAGCGGGATATGCAACGAGTGCCCCTGAACCTTGCTTTTTCACAAAATATCAGACAGTACAAAGTGACAGTAGTGGGTCGTCCTGAATTGAACCTCGTGCAGGCAATGTTAATAGGCGTGCGGAATCCCGCTGTCGCAAATGCCGCCGCCAAATCGATCTGCATTTGGGCAAACGAATTGCGGGTCACAGGTTTCAAGGAGTCGACCGGATGGGCTGCCAATGCCAGATTCAATGCACAGATCGCGGACGTCGCGACCGTATCCACTTCGGTCAGGCACAATTCTTTTGGATTTGGTGGACTGGAGACAAGGCTTTCCCAAAGGACACTTTCGTCGGCGACGCAATATGATGTCTCCGCCAATGTCAATGTCCACAAGATCCTTCCCGAGGGCTTGAACATGACTATCCCGATGTACATCAGCTTCGAAAATGCGACTATCAACCCCCAATACGATCCGCTGAATCCCGATGTACTTTTCTCTGAAACCTTGCGGAAATTCGCCAACGAAAATGATCGGGATTTCTATCGCAGCCAAGTGGTCGATCAAATGCGGCGCAGGAACATCGGCTTCACCAACGTAAGGAAAAACAAGAACCCCAATAATGACAAGAACAAGGTCTACGACCTGAGTAATTTCTCGTTTTCCTATGCACATGGTACGGTCCGACAGAGCAATATCAATACGGAAAGCTATCGGTTCGATACTTATCTTGGTAACATCGCCTACGTGTACCAACCGAAGCCTATGGTATTAGAACCATTTAAGAACGTTTCTTGGCTCGGAGGGGAAAAATTCAAACTGATCAACGACATCAATTTCAATTTTGTGCCCACCAGCTTCTCTGCAAGGGTCGATGTGGACAGGCGATTTATTAGGACCCAATACCGCAACGACCAACTGACGACGGATGGTGTGGACCCTTTCTTCCAAAAAAGCTTCTTTATCAATCGGACCTATAACCTCAACTGGGATTTGACCAAAAACCTCCGTGTGGACTATGCGGCAAGAGTGATGGCGGTGGTAGACGAACCCGAGGGAGACATCGATACTGAATCCAAGCGGGATTCCCTCCGCAATAACATCAGAAGTTTTGGCCGTACCACCAACTACAGCCATAACGCCAACCTCAACTATAAGATCCCGCTCGACAAAGTCGCTGCCTTTGATTGGATTGGGGTGGATTATCGGTATTCGGCAACCTACGGTTGGCTAACTGGAGCGATTGGGCAACGGGATACTTTGGGTAACGTCATCCAAAATACACGCGACCAATCCTTCGTCGGTAAACTTGATTTCGTCAAGCTCTACAACAAGAATGCAAAATACCGCGCTCTGAATGCTCCGAAAAGACCAACGATTCCCGGCAGGACTTCCGTTTCCGCAGAGGATACCATTGGCACGCCTTTCACAAGGAATATCGTCAAGCTCCTGACCATGATCAAAGATGTGAATTTCCGTTATTCGGTTGTGGAAGGGACGTTTTTGCCAGGCTATATGGCCGAAACGGGGATATTGGGCCTTGACCGGAGCTTCATGAATCCTGGATTTGGATTCATCTTCGGTAGCCAAGACCCCAATATCCGATTTGACTTGGCAAATCAAGGCTTGATGGCACCGAGCAGCGAGCTTACCCAACTTTTCCGCCAAAACTCGACCCGAAACCTGCAAATCAACAGCTTGGTAGAACCGTTTCGTGATTTCAGAATAACCTTTGAGGCGAAGAAAAGGGAAACAGGGGACTATACCGAGATATTCAGAAACTCAAGTTCCAATCCAGGGGAGTTTAGGCCGCTGAGCCCCAATAGGATGAGTGGATACAGTATCACATATTCGATGATCCGTACCACATTGGCAAGAAACGACCAAAACAACAATTCTCCGTTATTCACGGATTTTGAGCAAAATCGAAGCATTATCCAGGATCGCCTCAATGCGCAAAACCCCGGAGGCGAATATGCGCTCAACGGCCAAGACGTTTTGACACTGTCGTTTTTGTCGGCCTATGGCGGCAGGGACCCCAATACCATTTCACTCAATCCTTTTCCAAAGATCCCGCTTCCTAACTGGCGTTTGGACTACAAGGGCCTCAGCCAAATTCCTGCCCTGAAGGAATATTTCTCCAGTATCAACATCACCCATGGCTACACCTCCACCTATGATGTAAGCAATTTCTCAAATTCCTTGCTTTATCAGACTGGGTTGGAGTTGTACAACCGGATACAAAATCTTCCCCAGGCAGGCCTTGTCAACGAATTTGGGCAGTACATTCCTGTATTTGTGCTCAACCAGGTCGTACTGTCAGAGCGGTTTGCCCCATTGGTAAGAGTGGACATGCTGACCAAAGACAGGCTCAACATTGTCATGGAATACAATTCTGAGCGAAACATCGGCCTCAATTTCTCCAATGCACAAGTCACGGAACAAACGAGCAGGGATTTCGGATTTGACCTAGGTTATACCAAAGCTGGCGTAAAAATTCCTTTCAAAATCCAAGGGAGGCAGGAAATACTCGAAAATGACCTTCAAATCAGGATCAATACCCGCGTGGTGGATACACGGCAAATACAACGGAAGATTGAAGGGGAAAGCACTGTGACCAACGGTAACCTCAATATCTCAATCAGGCCGACGATTGGCTACATCATCAGCAAAAGCCTAAACATTACCTTCTATTTTGACCGAATCATCAACGACCCAAGGGTCACCACAGCCTTCAGACGGAGTTCGACTGCCTTTGGTGGACAACTTCGATTTAATTTAGCACAATAGGTTTTTACATTTGCTTAATCCTTGTATTTTTGACCACCTTAATTTAAAATCAACTATGGATTTCCCAAAAGAACTTAAGTATACCAAAGACCATGAATGGGTAAGGATAGAAGGCGATACCGCCACCATCGGAATTACCGAATTTGCACAGCGGGAATTGGGAGATATTGTATATGTAGAGGTAGAAACGGTGGGAGAAACAATCGAAGCTGGAGAAGTATTTGGCACGGTAGAGGCTGTTAAGACCGTGTCTGATTTGTTTATGCCACTGACGGGTGAAATCATCGAGTTCAACGACGAGTTGGAATCCTCTCCCGAATTGGTAAATGAATCCCCCTACGAGAAAGGTTGGATGATCAAGGTTAAAGTGGCCGGTGACCTACCAGCTGATTTGCTCGATGCAGAGTCGTACGGGGAGTTAGTGGGTGCCTGATCTAACCTCAACGATCGCACTCAAAAAAATCAAGAAATAGTGGTCCGTTAGTTGGGGTTAATCGTTAATAATCACATTACGGTTGCCAACGGTACAGTTATTTGGCCAATCTTATTGTTAAATTTATACAAGAGTGATTCTGTTCTTGTAATAAATAAAATACTTGGTTATAATTGTTATCCTGTATAGAGTCGAAAAGAAAAATTAACCTAATAAACAATCAACCATGGAAGCTAAAAAGACGCCAAGTGCAGATTTGTCCAAGAAATCTGGGATGTTTCTGAACCTCGGTTTAGCCATCAGCGTCGGATTAACCCTTGCTGCTTTCGAATACAAATCATACGATGATGGTAGTCTGAAAGACTTGGGTCAAGTTGCCGATGACTTCGAAGAACTATTGGATATTCCAATTACCGAACAACCACCACCGCCACCACCACCAATTGAACAACCTGTAATCCAAGAAATTCCGGATGAAGTCGAGCTCGAGGAAAAAATCGAAGTAAATTTTGACGTGGACGTGAAGGAAGAGACTGTGATCAAAGAGGTTATTATCGCTGACGCGCCTGTAGTTGAAAAAGCGGATGAAATCTTTGACGTGGTTGAAAACTCTCCCGAATTCCCAGGTGGAATGGAAGCTTGGAACGAGTACTTGAGGAAAAACCTCAAATATCCAACCCAAGCGAGAAGGATGGGTGTAGAAGGAACCGTTTACGTGGTATTCGTTGTGAACACTGACGGTTCTATCCAAGACGTAGAACTCCTTAGAGGTATCGGAGGAGGCTGCGACGAGGAAGCACTCAGGGTTGTGTCCGGAGCACCCAAATGGACTCCTGGTAAACAAAGAGGTAGACCTGTAAGGGTTCGTATGAGATTGCCAATCCGATTCAAACTCGGTTAACCGTACAAAGGGGAGATTTTTTCTCCCCTTTCTTTTTGTTAAAATATTCTAATTTTTTCGTCTACTGGTTGTTTTGTTAGTTTAAATTACCTAATTTTTTCTACCGAAATAAATACAGCCATGGAAACCAAAAAAAATCCCGGACTTGATCTGGAAAAAAGGCGCGGCTTTTTTTTCAATTTCAGCTTGATGCTTAGCGTAGCAATGGTACTCCTTGCATTCGAATGGAAGCAAGCCAGAGGTAGCGAAAACCATCTAACAATAGGTGACATTCCTGGTTGGGACGAAATCCCCATTGACATCCCGATCACTATCCAAGATCCACCTCCACCTAAGATCATTGCTCCCATCATCACGCCCATTGAAGACGATGTTTTGGTGGACAAGTTGCCAGAGGTAATTTTCCAGCCCGAGGTAGAAGACCTTCCAGAACCAACTATCCTAGAGGGTCCGCCAGTTATCGAAATTGCTGAAGAAGTGGTCGATTTTTCGGAGGTGATGCCCGAACCGGTGGGTGGAATGAGCGAATGGAACGATTACCTATCCAAAAATCTGAAGTACCCCTCTACGGCAAGAAGAATGGGCATTGAGGGAACGGTATATGTATCCTTCGTGGTCGAAAAATCCGGTGAGATATCCAATGTACAATTGCTCCGGGGAATCGGTGGCGGCTGTGACGAGGAAGCAATCCGGGTGATAGAAAATGCGCCGATCTGGAAGCCGGGCTACCAACGCGGCCGACCCGTCAAGGTGCGGATGCGTGTGCCGATAAGGTTTAAGTTGCAATAGTTTGTCTTATAAAAGAAATTTGGCCAAGTTCCGGTAAACTCATTTTCCAAAACTTGGCCAAATTTTTTACGATAATGGGGACCCAATTTTCAATCCGGAAATCTGCTCCTATCAATATTGGGAATGATTTTGATCGCATTTTTGTAATAGACTTTTTTAAGGACGTCATCGGGTAACCCAAGACCATACATGGCCCAAAACGCGTGGTATTTTTTATAATATGGAAAATACTCGTCCTCAGTTTCGAGGACCCGAAAGTAAGTATAGAACTCCTCCTTTACGTAGGCATCTTTGGCAAAAAGGATCCTGTCTTGATAGTCGATGAAAAATTTCCTAGCTCGCTTGGGTTGCCTACCAAACTCTGCAATAACTGCACCGATGCCAAAGTAGACGTTTGGATATTGGTCCAAATGGGCGCTTGCCTTGTCTAAGTCGTTGGCCATCCAACCCATATGTGCGTTGATGAAGGTGGTCTTTGGGTGTTTTCGGAACACATGATGCTGTTCTGCGATAATCTGGGAAAAGGGAGCAGGGTCGGTATCACTTCGCTTCCGTCCGGGATTGAGTTTCAATTCCAGCCAACGCTCATTGTTGGCATCCATAGGTTGCCAAAAAGGTGCTGGATCCGCAGCATGGATGATCACTGGTATACCCAATTCTCCGCACTTTTTCCAAACAGGATCCAAATCGGGATGGTCGATAGGCACCCTATTTCCGTGAATATCCTTGGTGGAAAGTCCCAGACTCTTGTAGATTTTCAATCCATTGGCACCATTTTGCACGTCTTTCTCCAAATCCGCAACTGCCTTTTCGATCCAGCCTGCTGAACCAAATTCCCTAAAAGAAAGGTTGGTAAAGACGATGAATCTTCCAGGCGCCACGCCATTGAAGCGCCGGATCATCGAGAACATATATTCCTGCCCGTCAATATCACCAGTTGCTCCTCTTCCCCTTCCGCTGAGGTTAACCATGACAGCCATATTGATCTCGTCCATTTCCCGAACCAAGCGGTTGACTGTTTCTTGGGACACGTTCCATTGGTGGCTGTGGATATCAATAAAGGGAAACTTGGCCCGTTTCATAGGATTTTGAGGTACCACCAAGGTGGATGGCGGATTGTACTCCTCAAAACTCATCTCTTGGGCCTGGAGGAAAAAACCCTGCATACAAAGCAGTAGGCCGAATAAAAGGGATTTTGCACGAAGGTGGAAAGGAGGTGACTGCATGTTTTGAAAGGAATTTTATCACAATTAAGCTGGAAACAGCTTCCAAGCCGAGGAGAAAATTTGGAAAATAAAACCAAATTCCCTCGTCCGCTTATAAAATTTCCACGATCACAACTCCCCTCTGTCACTCATCCTTCAATATCTTAGCTGGGTTGGTTGTTGCCGCCGCATAGCTGTGCAGGCCCACTACCATCAGGCAAATGAGCAGCACGATTCCACCTGCAAATACAAACTGACTGTAGGGCATCGCGATGCGGTACTGGAAATCGTTCAACCAATCCCTGCCAAAATAGTAGGCAGGAATGCAGGCAAGGACAAATGAAACTCCTACAAGTACCAGGTATTCCTTGGAAATCATACCGAGGATCTGGGCGATGCTTGCGCCCAGCACCTTTCTGATGCTGATTTCCTTGAGTTTTTGGGCGATGGTAAATGACGAAAGCCCAAACAATCCCAACATGGAGATAAGAACCGCCATGGCCGAGGCAAAGGAAAGAACACGTTGAATCTTGAGGTCATCTTGGTAAAATTTCTCTATTTCTGCTTCCAAGAAATGAAACTCCTCGGTCTCGTAGGGGTAAATACTCCTGTAAGCTTCCTCCAACTTAGATTTGGCAAAGGAGAGGTTTTGGCCTCCCTGCACCTTCACATTGATGCTTTGAAAATATGCGGGATTATAGGTTATCAGGAGCGGACGGATTTCCTCCCTGAACGAGCGGGAATGGAAGTCATCCACCACACCCACGATGGTACGTGGCTCTCTGCCAAAAGTGGCAACTACTCCCAATATTTCATCCGGAGTATCTACACCGGCATCCCTAAGGAACCTTTTGTTGACAAGGATCTCGTCTACCTGATTCGAAGGTCGGCGTCCTGCCAAGAGCTTGACGCCATTTACACCCGTAAATGCTGAATCCGCATTCATAACTTGGGTGAAGAACTCCATTTGGGTCGTGTCTTTGGGAACCCTCACATCGGAGGTCCACAGGCTTGTCGACGACACCAAACTGCCCGAAAGGCTTACGCCCACCACAAAACTCTCCTGTGCAAGCCTATCCCTAAGCAAGTTCATCTTGTCCTCGCCAGACATAAAAGGGAGGTTTGCATACATGACCGCATCCTTTTCAAAACCGAGGGGTTGATTGCTGATATATTTCATTTGGGCACCCAACACCCCGACCAGTATGATGAAGGCAATGGAAGCTGTAAACTGCAGTACGGTCAGGTTTTTTCTCAAAAATACCCCCATCGAAAAACCTCTGTTGGAAATTTTTTCTCCCTTCAACGCCCGCTGTGGCTGATAATTGGCAAGGATAAATCCCGGATAAAGTCCAGACACAACAGTCAAGACCATTACGATGACCACAAAAAAGAGCAGATTTGGCCAGTTAAACAGCTTCAGGACAAAACCAGTCGGCAAGTAGTCCATGAACAGTTTAGCGACCAATTCTGCCAAGAATACCGAGAGCACCGCGGCCATCAAGACGATCAAGAAGGTCTCTGCCAAGAACTGGAAAATCAATTGGCCGCGATTGCCTCCCAAGGTCTTCCGAATGCCCACTTCCTTAGCCCTACTGATGGCTTGGGCGGTTTCAAGGTTGATAAAATTGAGGCAAGCTAGGAGCAAAATCAAACCGGCGATGTATATGAGGCCTTTGAGATAGACCTTAGAAACCGTCGTATCGTTGTAGTTTTGGTTGAAATGAAACTCGGCCAAGGGCTCCGCGGAGAAATTGGTACTGTTGCCTTCATTGTTTTCATAGTATTTTTTGACCAAAGATTCAAATTCGGAATCAAAGTCCTTGGCGGATTTACCGGGTACTGCCTTTACAAAAAGCTGGCTACTTGAATTCACATTTCCCCAACTGTCCAAGCCGTACCAGTTCTCTTTTTGCAGGTGCTTGATCGTGGAAAAGGAAATGAAATCGGTAAAGATGAAGTCGGTGTTTTCCGAAAAATCCTCCACTACGCCTGTGATTTGGGCAGTGACGGTGTCTGCATCCACCCACATCAGTTCTTTGCCAAGGACATCCTGTGGACGCGTCCCCGGAAAATATTTCTCCAAACTTGCCTGTGAGATCACCGCAGCAGAGGGATTTTCCAAGGCTGTTTTGGGATTGCCCGCCAGCCATTTCCTTGGAAAAATTTCAAAATAGCCCCCATCCGAAAAGGTAACTTCATTGCTCCTCCCAAACACTTTGTTTTCGGAAGGGTCGACGACCAATGTCCCCCAAAGCGTATACAGCCTACCTTTCGTTTCAATCCCGGGAATCTCATCTTGGATCGTCTCCCCCAAAGGCCCCGGAGTACCGGAGTTGGGATAGGATTCGCCTCCTTCATAAGCGGTCAAGGTGTTGATACGGAAAATCCGCTCCGAATCAGGGTGGAATTTGTCAAAGCTGTTTGCAAACCAGACGACGTTGAAGATCAAAAAGCAGATGGAAAGGCCCATGGCCAATCCCAATAAATGGATCGCCATCCGGAGTTTGTTGCGGAGCATGTTCCGCCAGGCGACAAGGAAATAGTTTTTGAACATGGGAGGGAAAGATTGTTAGTTAATGGTAATTATGTTATTGGGTTATTTCATCACTAAGCGAAGTCGACGGGGGTGATAGTCCATGGCTGAGGCTCTTGTATCTTGGATCTGATTTCTAGTGCCTCATATTTCAAATTTTCTGTCTCGTATCTTTCGTTTACTCCCCCTTCAACGCATCCACCGGATTGGACCAGGCTGCTTTCAGCGCTTGTGAACTCACAGTCAGTATGGCTATGAGCAAGGTTATAACTGCAACAAGGAGGAATATCCAAACATCCAATTCGATACGATAGTTGAAGTCCTTGAGCCATTCACTCATGAAATACCAAGAAATCGGGATTGCGATCAGCAGGGCAATAAGCACGAGCTTTACAAAATCGGACGTCAATAATGCCACTACCCGAGAAGAAGAAGCCCCCAAAACCTTCCTGACGCTGATTTCCTTCATCCGCTGCTCGGCCATAAATGCTGCCAATCCGAACAATCCAAGACACGAAATGAAGATTGCCAAACCGGAAAACCAAAGCGTCAATGCTCCCACCCGCTCCTCGGTCCGGAATTTTGCGGCATATTCCTGATCAACAAAAGTGTATTGAAATGGGAAATTTGGATTGAACTTTCCAAACAAACCCTCCATCGTTGTCAGGTTGTCCGAGACGGCGTTGGCGGGATTTAGACGCACATGCAGTACATTGTACCAGCTGCCCGGGCCAAAAATCACCAAGGGATTTACTTTATCAAAAGGTGAATTCAAGATAAAATCTTCAACAACACCGACGACAAGCCAGTCAGACCCATTGTCCTGAATTACCTGGCCCAATGGTTCTTCAAAACCCATAACTTCAACTGCGGTTTGGTTGAGGAGGACTGCGTTTGAATCCGAAGCATGTTGGAAAATGTCGATGTCACGTCCAGAAACTAAGCTAAGGCCCGCTGTCTTGACCAAATCCGCATCGGAACTGAAGCGTTCGATGGTAATTGTTTGGTTGGGATCCTTGCCGGGCCAAGACATACCCCAGGTATTGCTCCAAGTAGAAGACATCGGAGACATCGTGCGGGAAACGGATATGGCCGCACCAGAGCTTAGCAACTCATTTCGGAAAGTCTCATAATTCCTGGACAGGTCTTCCGTTAAGATATGGTACACCAATTGGTCCCGATCGTACCCTGCATTGCGGTTTTGACCATAATCAATCTGGGATTTGATTACCAAAGTTGCGGCAATCAGAATAACCGCAAAGGCAAACTGGGTCACGACCAACACTTTTCTTAGGGAAAAAGCTGATCTGGGCGAAGTTGCTTTGCCCTTTAGCACCTTTGCCGGGACAAAGGCAGAGAGAAAAAACGCCGGATAGGAACCTGCAGTCAATCCAGTCAAGATCACAAATCCAAACAACAAAATCCAAAAGCCCGGGTTCGCAAATGGCAATGCGAGCGAAGTCCCCATGAGGCTATTGAAATAGGGTATCAATATTTCGACAATTACGAGCGCGAAAGCCGCCGCAATGACGGCCACCACCATCGACTCCCCGATAAACTGGAAGATCAACTTTTCCCTGCCCGCGCCTGATAACTTTCGAATACCCACTTCCTTGGCCCGTTTTTCACTTCGTGCAGTACTGAGGTTCATGAAATTGATGCAAGCGATCAGTAAAATGAGGATCGCGATCCAAAAAAACTGTTTCACCAATTGCATTTTTCCTTCGGCCAAGACACCGTTTTCATAATGATTGTAAAGGTGCATTTTGGTAACAGGATGCAGAATCAGGTCATTTTCCTCATCCGAATACTTCTTGGTCACGCCACGGATATTCGCTGCGGCGGTCTCGAGACTGACTTCCGGATGCAGTTCGATGTAGGTCTTGACGCTGTTGTTGCCCCAAAATTCATCTTCGTAGCCAAGCTGCTTGTAGAGCGCCCAAGGTACCGCCACGTCAAATTTGAAATCTGTATTTGCCGGCAAATCTGCCAAAACACCGGATACCAAAAGCGACACTTGGTTGTCAAACAATACTTCTTTTCCAATTGGATCTTCCTCGCCAAAAAGCCGCCTTGCAGCATCTTCTGTCATAACCACGGATTCTGGATTGGAGAAAACCGTCGCAGGATCTCCTTTTTTCAATGGAAAATCGAACATGGTAAAAAACCCGGGATCTACCACGGTCAATTCCTGCATCAGTCTCTTATCGCCATAAGCCACCAACATTCCATAGGGGAATTGGTATCGGCTGAAGGCTGCAACTTCTGGATATTCGCTACCCAATATCGGCCCAAGCGGCTTGGGAGTATAGCTCCAAGTGTTCAATTGTCCATTGAATTCCGCCTGGTTCCAGACCTCAAAAAGTCGATCTCTTTTGCTGTGAAACTGGTCGAAACTAGTCTCAAAATGTATCCACATCAAAATCATGATCGCACCGGCCATCCCAACAGTCAAGCCGGAGATATTGATTAAAGAAAACCCCTTATTCTTCCAGAGGTTTCGCCAAGCGATGGTGAGGTAGTTTTTGAACACGGGAGAGATTGGTTAGTGGTTATTGGTTACTGAGTTATTGAGTTATTGGTTAATGGTTATTGAGTTATTGGGTTGCCGAGCGAAGTCGAAGGACGGTCCCTAAGCGATGTCGAAGGGCGTCCATAGTCCACGGTCGCGGCTCTTGTTTCCTGCTTCTTGTGTCTTGATTCTCAAATCTCAATTCACCCATCAAAAAAGCCATCCTTGTGCCAGATAAAAGTCGCTAAAAATGACAATTTAGGCCGTTTTGGAGTGATTTTCCGGAATTTCACGAACAAAATTGTTCGCTTACGGACAAATCAAATTTCCCGACTGCCAAGATGAAAGTTCAAAAAAAAAGCCCTCGCCGAAATCTTTGTTTGGCGAAGGCTTGTTGGTTGTTTGCCTTGGTGACATGTTTAGGCTCTTGGCAATGCCATTCTTGCGGCGCGGTCGGGATCGTTTTTTACCTCACTCTTGTCGTTGAGTACCATCGTCTCACCATTCGCCACAGTGAATTTCGGCCAATTGGGCAAGGTCCCTGCATTGGGGTTCCCGGTTTTCATAAAGGCGATCAAAGCGCTTGACATCTTTTCGGAAAGTTCGCGCGGACGCTTTCCTCCTCCAGTATGCGTGTACATCCTGTCCGTATTGTCAAACCAAAAACAGATATCGATGCAGTGGAAAGCACGCATTCTTCCATTATACAGGTTAGGCTCCCAACCAAACCAAGCCATGTAGACTGGTGCTTTCTGCTTGGCTTTCGCATTTCCGCAGGCTACTGCATTTTGCCTGTTGGACGCAGCCAAGGCCATGATTTCGGCTGGTTTTTTATCCGGGAAATTCGTTTGGTAAGCCTTGAAGACCTCCCCTACCTTCTCGCCAAATCTAGGCTTGAGCGCCTCGATGGCACCATTTGTATCCGCCGCTTCGAGTTGGGGATTGGTGCGGGTGGCACTCCATTCGTGGAAAGTGGTGCAAATCATGAGTGGGACTTCTGATTCATGTCCGTTTGGATTGGAGAAAAACTCGCCCTTAGGGATATTGACACCATCGGCCACCGGGGCGAAACCGCCTCTGAACCCCGGCTGCGGAAATTCCTTACGCATCCTGTCCATGGCTTTGTAAGCCACATCGAGGTATTCCCGCCAAGTGAGCTCCTGGATTTTGTCCAAAGTATCCGGTGTCAATCCCGCCGCTTCCATCACATATTGGCCCAACTTCCTGCTGTACTCCTGGTCATTGGCCGTCAACATGGACCCACTCAGCGCCACGCCTTTGTGCACCAAACCTTTGGAAGCGGGCATGGCCATGGTAGCAGTGACTTTTGCGCCGCCGCCGGATTGCCCCATGATGGTAACATTGCCGGGGTCGCCGCCGAAATTGGCGATATTGTCACGCACCCAATGCAAGGCTGCGATGATATCCAGCATGCCCACATTTCCGGAATTGGCATACTTCGCTCCACCCACACCTGAGAAATCAGTAAAACCAATGGGCCCTAAGCGGTGGTTGATGGAGACGAACACGAGATCGCCTTTTCGGGAGAGGTTCTCTCCATGGTAGCCATCCTGCTCGATGGCGTTGCCGTTGGTGAATCCACCGCCGTGCAGCCAAACCATCACGGGACGTTTTTTCCCATCGCCGATCGCCGGTGTCCAGACATTCAGCTTCAGGCAATCCTCACTCACATCATCGTAGTTCCAATGGTCGGCAAAGGAATAATGGACATTTGCGTAGCGATTGTCCATAATTTGGGGCGCGGTATTTCCCCACCAAATGGTATCCTTGATGCCTTCCCATTTTTGTGGTTTTTGGGGCGGCATAAAGCGGTTTTTCCCTGTGGTGTTTTCTCCGTAAGGTACGCCGAGAAAGGTATAAATTCCATTCAGTTGGTATCCACGGACTTTTCCAAAGGCGGTATTGGCGATCGCGATGTCATCGCCGATAAACAAAAATTGTTCGTCATCAGAGGCTTGATGGTTGGTTGTGCCTGTAGTAGCTGCTTGTATGCCAAATGGCACTGCGGCCATTCCGGCGGTTCCGAGGCCGACTTTGGCCAAAAATTCCCTTCTGTTGGTTTTCATGTGACCGGTGTATTTGTGTGGTTATTGTTTCTATTGTCTCAAATTGAGTATATAGAAATACAATTCCTAACCGTTCATCATTTTTCGGGTCATTAGCCTATGTTTCGCTTGATGGAGAAAATGCCAGACAAAAAGAAACCCCAGCAATTATCTACCTGCGGGGGTTCTTTGGAATATTATCAGCAAATGCTTACTCGACTATCTCAGCTTCTTGTATTTGATCCGCTTCGGCGTCACATCACCCAGCCTTTTCTTCTTGTTTTCCTCGTAATCGGAGAAGTTGCCTTCAAACCAATACACCTGGGAATCGCCCTCAAAGGCCAAGATGTGTGTACAAATCCTGTCCAAAAACCACCTGTCGTGGGAAATGATCACCGCACAGCCGCCGAAGTTTTCCAAAGCTTCCTCCAGCGCACGGAGCGTATTGACATCCAAGTCGTTGGTAGGTTCATCCAAAAGCAGCAGGTTGCCGCCTTCCTTGAGCGTCAGCGCCAGGTGGACCCGATTGCGTTCGCCTCCTGACAGTATGCCTACCTTCTTTTCCTGGTCAGAGCCTGCAAAGTTGAACTTCGAAACGTATGCCCTCGAGTTGACTTCTTTGTTGCCCAGTTTCATCAATTCGTTGCCTTCTGAGATCGTCTGGAATACCGTTTTGTTGGGATCCAAGCGATCGTGTTCTTGGTCCACATAGGCCAGTTTCACGGTCTCACCCACTTCAAAATTGCCCGAATCGGGTTTTTCCTGTCCCGTGATCAATTTGAAAAGCGTGGTTTTTCCGGCACCGTTTGGCCCGATGATACCTACGATGCCGCCTTGCGGGAGCGAAAAGCTCAAATCCTCAAACAGCAACTTGTCGCCATAGGCTTTGGAAACCTTGTTGGCTTCGATCACTTTGGCCCCCAATCTTGGGCCTGGCGGTATAAACAATTCGAGTTTGGCCTCTTTCTCTTTGGCGTCCTCGCCCACCAACTTGTCGTAGGCGTTGAGACGGGCTTTTCCCTTGGCTTGACGGGCTTTGGGAGCCATGCGGATCCACTCCAATTCCCGCTCTAGGGTCTTTTGGCGTTTGGATTCCGTCTTTTCTTCCTGCTTCAGACGGTTTTGCTTTTGCTCCAGCCAGGAAGAGTAGTTTCCTTTCCATGGAATTCCCTCTCCCCTATCCAATTCCAGAATCCAGCCGGCGACATTGTCCAGAAAATAACGGTCGTGGGTCACGGCGATGACGGTGCCTTTGTATTGCTGCAGATGCTGCTCGAGCCAAAGAACGGACTCGGCGTCGAGGTGGTTGGTCGGTTCGTCGAGCAAAAGCACGTCCGGTTCCTGAAGCAAGAGACGGCAAAGCGCCACCCTTCTTTTTTCACCACCGGAGAGATTGCCGACCATCGCATCGCTCGGAGGAAGCCTCAGGGCGTCCATGGCTTTGTCCAGCATCACGTCGAGTTCCCAAGCGTTGGCAGCGTCGAGTTTTTCCTGCACTTCGCCTTGTTTTTGGATCAGTTTGTCCATCGCATCTGGATCGTCCATCAGCGCGGGATCCATGAATTTCTCGTTGATTTCCTCAAACTCTTTCAGCAGCGCGACGGTACCAGCAACAGCCTCCTCGACGATTTCCTTGACGGTTTTGGTCGGGTCAAGTTTGGGTTCCTGCTCGAGCATGCCCACCGTATATCCCGGAGACCACACTACTTCCCCGATAAAATCCTTGTCCACGCCAGCAATGATGCGGAGCAAGGAGCTCTTACCAGAACCATTGAGACCAAGCACGCCGATCTTGGCGCCATAGAAAAATGAGAGGTAAATATCTTTCAAAACTTTCTTCTGCGGAGGATAGATTTTACTCACTCCCGCCATGGAAAAGATGATTTTTTCTGCACTCATGATAAATAAATAGGGATTTTATTTTGGAGAACGACAAAGATGGCAAAAAACGGAGTACTTTAGGAATAATGCTTTTGAATTAATTAATTTGCGGAAAATATAAACCCACCACCTACAACCTATTAAATCGCAATGGAGCATCCATACGGGTACATTAAAGATAACAAGGTTTATCTCAAGGGATTTTTGAATCAGCCGGACAGGGTGATTGGAGAAGTAAAGGAAGACGAGGCCTCCACGATCAAGTATTTTGAAGATCGCTACACGGCCTTACTCGAGAAAATCAACAACTTAAAAAAGGATATTGAGGAAAACCAAAACAAAGGCTCCTTCCTCATGAAGCTGGTGCACCTCAAGGAATCATTGTATGCCTATGATGCCTTGGGTGACTTTCCTCCTTTGATCGAAGAACTCAGCCAGTTGCAAGCATTTCTTGATGAAATCATCCAAAAAAACAGGGAACGGAACCTCGAAATAAAGCGCGGCCTAATCTTGGAGGCAGAAGCTATCAAAGACAGCACGGATTGGAAAAAGACTGCCGAAGACTTCAAAAACCTCAAAATGCGCTGGATTAAAACCGGCCCAGTGGACAAGGAATTTGAGGAGGAAATCGAATCCAGCTTCAACGACATTGTCGAAGGCTTTTTTGAGAGAAGGAAGGAATTCTTTGAAGCCTTGGCCCTACAGGCAGAAGAAAACATCAAGATCTACGAATACTTGGTACAGCAGGCCCGCGATGCATTTGACATGCAAGACGCAAAGGCTTCTTTTGAGATTTCGAAAAAAATCCAAAAAGAATGGAAAGCTGCCGGCAAAGTTCCGATCGAAAGGCGCAAACCGCTCTGGGATGAGTTTTCCAAGTTGAACAATAGAATATTCAGCCGATTTAAGCGCACGATGCAGACCGAACCCCAAATGAAACCTTGGGAACTGCTCAAAAAAATGGAGTCCATGACAGACGAGATGAAAAAGCTGGCCTATGCGCCGACTTCTCCGAACATCATTTCCTCCGCCAAAACGCTACAGGCCGATTGGAAAAAACTCCCACAGCGTAAACCAAAAGAAGCCAATCTCGTCAACCGCTCGTTTCAGTTTTTCTCGGAGATCGTTTTTGAGAAACTCTTTCTTGAGAAGCTCGTAACAGGAAAATATCCCGATTTTGACCAAAAGGACCGTGCCGAGCAAAAGAAACTGAAAATGGCTATTCTCAAGGATTTGATCTACCGCGACGAGAGCGAACTGGCAACGGTGCGGGACAATACGGAGAATTTCCGGAGCCCTGAACCAGATTTTGAAATCATGATGAAAAAGAAACTGAGCACCCTGAAAAGAAAGGTCGATGTAAAAAATTTCATCCTGAAGGAACTTTCGAACAAATATTAAGTTAACAATTGAAAATTTAAAACAATTTCTATTTTTGTTGCCGCTGAGGCAGTAAACATTAAAAACTGACACTATGTATTGGACATTAGAACTTGCGTCTTACCTGGAAGATGCGCCATGGCCCGCGACAAAAGACGAGTTGATCGACTACGCAATCCGTTCCGGTGCTCCTTTGGAAGTTGTAGAAAACCTCCAAGAACTAGAGGATGACGGCGAACCGTACGAAAACATTGAAGAGATTTGGCCGGATTATCCGACGAAAGACGACTTCTTCTTCAACGAGGATGAATATTAAAAAAGCCCGACTTCGGGCTTTTCCTTTTTTTGACAGGTTTACAATCCCAGAACAGACTTCAACTTAGGATAGCCTGTCTTGCTAACGGGCACCGTTTCCCCCCCTCTCAACTTCAACATATACCCTTCCTTTTCATACGGCTCAATTTTTGTGATTTCGCCGATATTGACCATGTAGGACCGATGAACCCTCACGAATGAATCGGGCGGCAGGGATTTTTCAAAATAGGAAAGTGTCTTGTTTTTCAGGAATTTCCCCTCTTTGGTGAAAATATTGACGTAATCGTCATTGGCCTCGAGGTATTTGATTTCGGGTACCGGGATGATCTTAATCTCGTTTTTCACCTTGAGAACGACCCGCTGCGCAGCCTCTTGATGGGTTCGCTCCTCGGATTCAAGCATCTCTTTCAGCGCCACTGTTTGCTCCAACTGTAGAAATTTCTCAATGGATTTTGCAAATCGTGCTTTGGAAAAAGGCTTGAGCAGATAATCCACTGCATGGGTATCAAAGGCCTTGAGGGCATATTGGTCAAATGCGGTCGTGAAAATTACAGCCGGCGCATCTTCCACCAATTCGAGCAATTCGAAACCATTCAGTTTCGGCATCTGCACATCCAAAAACATCAGGTCGGGCTTCGAGGTCTGCAATGCCTTGAGCCCTTCAAAGCCATCATGGCAAACTTTGATGATTTCAAATTGGGGATAATCCGCCAAGTATTCTTTGACGATTTCTGTAGCCAAAGGCTCATCATCCACTATGAGTACTTTGAACATAGTATTGGGGTATTTTTAAAGTTACCAAAAACTCGTTTTGATGGGTTTGGGTCGACAGCAAATCCGCTCTGCCAAACAGGAGGTACAAGCGTCGTTTCACTGATTCCAAACCAAATCCCTCGCCAGTCGGCTTTCCTCCCATGGACGGATCGAATGGATTGGAAACGCGCACCTGCAGATCGTTTCCAATCTTGGCAAAGGCGAGGCTGATTTGCACCTCCCCCGTGATACCGTATAGTCCGTGCTTGATGGCATTCTCCAGAAGTGGCTGCACCATCAGCGGCGGGAGTTTCATCGAGAGGCTATTTTCATCTACTTTGAAAACGACCGAAAGACGATGTCCAAATCTGACTTTCTCGATATCAAGGTACAACTCGAGGTAATTCCTTTCTTCTTCCACGGACAACCATTTTCGGTCGTCCTTCTTGATCGTTCCCCGGAGGAAATCCGCCAATTGCAAGACCATTTCCCGGGCTTTGTCGGGTTGGCTTTTGACAAGCGCACTGATGGAATTGAGGCTGTTAAAAAGGAAATGCGGCTGAAGTTGCTGGCGCAAATGGAAAAGCTCAGCCTCCTTTGCCATCTGGGCAATTTTCTCCTGGCGCTCCTTGGTTTTTATTTGATCGTCAACTTTTCCATAAAAAACCAAGATCGTCGACCAAGCCAGACTGATGAGGATAAAGAACATCAGCCGAATAGGATACGAAAACGCCACCATTTCAAGGTACCCTGAATTATTTGCCATCAGCCACTGCATCAGATAGCTGCCTAAAAATGTCAGCACCACTGACAGCATGACTGACAGCAAAACGACAAGCCACCACTCAGAGCTCTTCGGTACATAAAACCGAAAGACATTCTCCAGCATCGTCAAACCTATGAGCAAAAGGACGATAACAACCGCGCTATCTGTCAATGCCAATGAAATTGGATAGCCGTAGTGCTGCAGGAGAAAAACTATGGCCGTCATCCCAAGGAGGATGACAGCCAAGGCCTTTAGCCAAATCAGACTCTTCGCAAAAATGATGTCCCGGATCACTGTTTAGAAGGATTTGATTTCAAGGCCTCCGAAGATGATCGAGCCGTAGATTTTCAACACCTTGGTAGAATCCGCCACGTTGGGGTTGTACATGCGCTTGTCCTCGATCCCTGCGAAGATATTGGACACGTTGATCTGCAGGTCCCAATGTGGTGGCACCACCAATTTCACCCCACCGAAAGCTACTTCCACATTGAGAATGGCGCCGTCAGCGATATCCGCCTGCGAAAGGTCAATCTCGGTGCCACCGAATATTGCGGAGGTCTTGCCTCCCCTGAAGTTTTTGGATAGTACCCGCTTTTGTATCCCCGTAAAGAGTGCCTGCGCATTCAAGACATCTCCCGTTTCAACAAAAGTCCCATTTCGGAAAGTACTGGTTCCTTCACCTCCTGCATTTGGGTCGGATGGATTGCTGACATTTTTTTGGTAGGACTTGAAAAAATCCTCGTTGAACATCTTGTCATTGCGTTGCTTTTTGGCAATCAGGTAAAGGCCCAAGAGTATCAAGCCCGCTGGAATCAAAAATGGTTCGAATTCAACCGGGAAACCGAAATTCTTTTTTACCAAGAAGAATGAACCAAAAAGAATCATGAACACTCCGAATCCGCTTTGGTACTTGTTTTTTACCAAGCTTACCACACCAATGGCGATAAGGATCATTGGCCAGGTGAATACCCAAGATGGGAACCAAATACCGAGGGCTTTGAGCAAAAGCACACCACCGATGATGAGAATCACGATACCTGCCGTGATGTCGTTGTTTCCGGAATTGAATTTACGTTTTGACATGGTCTTTAAAATTAGGTTTTTGTTTCAGATGATGTGTCAAAACTAGGCCGATCGCCTCCGAAATCTGAGTGGGATTAGGCAATCACCGACCAAAACTCGGTGAACACCACGATTTAATCGGTAAAAAAATCAGTGTCCGGTCTTACTTGCCAAGTACTCGGCGAAATCCATGTCCTCCGGCGTTGTAATTTTGATGTTTTCGGCATTTCCCGAAATCAAAGTCACCTGCCATCCCTGATGCTCATACACCGTGGCATCATCGGTGAAATGCACCAACTCCGGCACCTGAAAAGCCTTTTTTATTTTTGCCAAGTGAAAAGTCTGTGGGGTTTGGACCAAGCGGAAGTATTGCCTTTCTTGAAAAAATGACTTCCCGTCATCGGAAAGCCTCCGGATCGAATCCTTCAACGGGACTACCGCAATCGCCGACCCTGTCTTTTCTGCAACTTCAAAACTCTCCCGAATCACCTCATGCCTAACAAATGGGCGTACGCCGTCATGAATTGCCACCAGCCCTACTTCTGAATTGATCGCGTCAAGGCCATTTTTAACTGATTGAAAACGACTTTTTCCGCCCCCGACCAAACGATGCGGAATGGTGAATTTGTAATCCAATATTAATGATTCCCAAAAGTCAAAATCAGCAGGCGGAATTACCAAAATTAATTCCACATCGGGAACCGCATCCCGGAACCGCTCTAGGGTATGCATCAAAATGGGCTTCCCCGCTACAGGAAGGTACTGCTTGGAAATGGGCGCCCCCATTCTTTTTCCGCTGCCACCGGCGACTATCAGTGCAAATTTCTTCATACTTGTTCTTTTTGGCGCAAAGCTATCTTTTTACATCTCGCCTTATTTTATCCAAAAATGATCGAATTGTGAACAATAAAAAAGGGCCCTTTCGAGCCCTTCATTTTTTAGAGGATCAACATCGCGTCCCCGTAGGAGAAGAACCTGTATTTTTCCTTGATTGCTTCTTTGTAGGCCTTCATCACCAAATCGTATCCGCCAAAGGCAGCCACTGTCATCAGCAACGTAGATTCAGAAAGGTGGAAGTTGGAAATCAAGGCGTTTGCAATCTTGAAATCATAGGGAGGGATGATAAATTTATCGGTCCAGCCTTTGCTGATTTTTAGTCTGGCATTCGCGGTTACGGAAGATTCCAGGGTCTTCAAGGAAGTCGTACCGACGGCAACTACTCGCTTTTTATTATCCAAGGCTTCGTTGACCAAGTCGACGGTCTTCTGTGGGATATCGTAATTTTCAGAATCCATCTTGTGCTTGGTCAGATCTTCCACATCTACCTGCCTAAATGTCCCCAAGCCCACATGCAATGTAATAGGCGTGACGTCCACTCCCCTCAGCTCCAAGCGCTTCAGCAAATGCGGCGTAAAGTGCATGCCTGCTGTTGGGGCCGCGACAGCACCGACGTGCTTCGCAAAAATTGTCTGATACCTATCCCTGTCTTCTGCTTCGATTTTCCTTTCGATATATTCTTTCAACAAAGGAGTCTCGCCTAGGCTGTCGATAGTCTTATAAAATTCTTCATCCGAACCATCAAAGAGAAACCTTATGGTTCTTCCTCTGGAGGTTGTATTGTCGATTACTTCAGCCACCAAGTCGGAGTCACCGAAATACAGCTTATTGCCAACCCTGATTTTCCGTGCAGGATCCACCAATACATCCCAAAGCCTCAAGTCTTGATTGAGTTCCCTCAACAGGAACACCTCTATCTTCGCGCCTGTCTTTTCCTTATTTCCATACAACCTCGCAGGAAATACCTTCGTATCGTTGATCACGAACACGTCGCCGTCTCCGAAGTATTCAATGATATCCTTGAAAACCCGATGCTCAATTTGCCCGGTTTTTTTGTGGACTACCATCAAACGGGATTCGTCTCTGTTGGGTGTTGGGTAAAGGGAGATGAGTTTTCTGGGGATGTCTAATTTAAAGTCGGATAACTTCATATGGTGAATGAGTAGGGTATGCTATGTTGATTAATCTTTCTTTAATATTTAAAAAGTGCAAAGTTAAAAATAAAAATCCCCAATTCTACTTATATTGCTGATTAGTTTTTAAACAAACCAACTACGTGCAATTTATCAACCTCGTGTGGGAAAGTATCCGCTTCGCGATGCAGGCCCTCAAATCAAACCTCACCCGCACCGTGCTATCCCTGCTCGGGGTTACAGTCGGGATTTTTGCGATCATCGCAGTATTCACCTTGGTGGATTCCTTGGAGAAAAACATCAAATCCAGCTTCACCTTTCTGGGAACGAATGTCGTCACTGTCAACCGATTCTTTTTTGTCGGTGGACCGGATTATCCATGGTGGAAGTTTATCCGAAGGCCGTATAATACCTATTCCGAATACCTTTTTTTGAGGGAAAATCTCAAAAACAGTGAAGCGGTTTCCTTTTCAGCCTCTGCCAATACTACTGTGCAGCAAGCCAGCAATGCCTTCCAAGGTGCCGACCTTACAGGAATCACATATACTTACCAAGATGTATACGATCTTCCTCTGCAGTCCGGACGGTTTTTCACTGAGTCCGAAATAAGCTCTGCGCGGAATGTGGCGCTGATTGGGACCAAGATCGCAAGTACGCTTTTCCCAGGTACTGATGCGCTTGGAAAAGAAATCAAGATCAAGGGCAGGAAGTTTGTCGTCGTTGGTATTTTTGAGGAAGAGGGCGAGGGCCTTTTCGAAATCGCATCCAAGGACCAAGCGATCATGATACCTTATTTTAGTTTCACGAAGCTCTTCTTTGTCGGAAAGAATGGCATCGAACCGAGTATCGCGGTCAAGGGCTTGGAATCTGACATCGGCCTTGTTTCCTTGGAAAATGAATTGGTCGGGCTAATGCGGGCCAAAAGGGGCTTAAAGCCTGCCGAAGAAGACAATTTCTCGCTCAACAAATCCGAGTTTTTGATGGATACTATCGGTTCGGTATTTGACGTAATCTCGGGTGCGGGCTGGGTGATTGGTGGATTTTCGATCCTCGTGGGTGGCTTCGGGATCGCCAACATCATGTTTGTCTCCGTGAGAGAAAGGACCAATATCATAGGTATCCAAAAATCACTCGGCGCAAAAAACTACTTCATCCTGTTCCAGTTCCTGTTTGAAGCGATTTTCCTAAGCCTTATTGGAGGTTTTGCAGGTCTACTGATCGTATATGCATTGACATTTATTCAACTTGGCTCGCTCGAGCTGATACTCTCACTCAAAAACATCGTCTTGGGAATCGGGATTGCATCCGTGATTGGACTCGTTTCCGGTTTGGTTCCAGCAATAGTGGCAGCAAGACTTGACCCTGTCGAGGCGATCCGCGCGACCTAGAAAGAAAAAGGCTCCGATTTGGAGCCTTTTTGGTTTCTAATATCGAGGTAAAAGAATCAATCTTCGCCCTTTTCTTCCTTTAATTTTGCACCCAGTCCTGCCTTTTCCTTGATTCTTCTTTCCAATTCTTCCGCCAACTCAGGATTGTCAAGCAATAGTTCCTTGACGGCATCACGGCCTTGGCCAAGCTTGTTGCCATCGTAGGAAAACCAAGAACCTGCCTTCTTGATTATCTCAAACTCGACACCGAGGTCGATGATTTCACCTACTTTGGATATGCCTTCTCCATACATGATGTCAAACTCCACGACTTTGAAAGGCGGCGCAACTTTGTTTTTCACGACCTTCACCTTAGTTCGGTTACCAACCACGTTGTCCGCACCTTCCTTAATTTGACCGATTCTTCGGATATCCAATCGGACAGATGCATAGAATTTCAAGGCATTACCGCCCGTGGTAGTCTCTGGGTTACCGAACATCACGCCTATTTTGTCACGCAGCTGGTTGATAAAAATACAGGCACAGCCGGTCTTGTTGATCGCCCCGGTAAGTTTTCTGAGCGCTTGGGACATCAACCTAGCTTGCAGTCCCATCTTGCTTTCGCCCATTTCACCTTCAAGTTCGCCTTTGGGCACCAATGCCGCCACGGAGTCGATGACGATGATGTCGATAGCCCCTGAACGAATCAGGTGCTCGGCAATTTCCAATGCCTGTTCGCCGTTATCCGGCTGTGAGATCAGCAGATTTTCGGTATCGATACCCAATTTCTCTGCATAGGTTTTGTCAAACGCGTGCTCGGCATCAATAAAGGCCGCAAGTCCGCCAGCTTTCTGTGCCTCGGCAATGCAGTGCATGGTCAAGGTTGTCTTACCGGATGATTCTGGACCATAGATTTCGATTACCCTTCCCCTTGGTATACCGCCCACTCCCAATGCCATATCCAAACCCAAGGAACCCGTAGAGATCGCAGGTACATCCTGCACAGTATTGTCACTGAGTTTCATGACGGTACCTTTCCCGTAGGTTTTCTCGAGTTTGTCGATGGTAAGCTGCAGCGCTTTTAGCTTTTCTGTATTTGCGTTCATATTATTAATTTAACGTTTCGATGATTTGAATAATTAAAATTAAAGACGGATACTTGGGATACCAACCCATGCTGTCAGTGCTTCGTATTTTGTTGTTGGAAGCAATAAATTGGCTACCTTAATCCGTTGCTAATATTGTAAGAAGATTTGAGATGCTTTCGACAGAAGTTTTAATTTAATGAAAAACTACCTGAAAAAGTCAGCAATTGTCGTAATTATTTTTTTAGGCTACCTGCACGTCTGCCAGGCGCAGAAAAACAATTCGTTCAGGGAAGGAGAGGAATTATTGTTCAAGGTATCCTATGGTTTTTTTGATGCTGCAGAGGCGAGAATGGTTGTGCAAAAGAAAATTGTGCCGTTTAACGACAAGCCCTCTTATAAAATAGATGTGTACGGCCAGACCTTGGGGATTTTCAAGCTTTTCTATGTCAATGACAATTGGGGAAGTTATGTAGATACCGCTTATATCATTCCCCATCATTCGTACCGATTTATCGAAGAGGGACGGTATAAGAAGAATGAAAGGGTCACCTTCGACCATCAAAATAAACAGGCCGTGGTGAAGCTTTTTGACCGGGATGACAAGGAAGTGGTAGAAACGAAGCAGTTTCCAATCCCTGCCAACGTGCAGGATATCGTCAGTGGGTTTTACCATCTCCGCACGATGGATATGAAAAAATTCAAAAAGGGGGATTTGATCACCTTGACCGGCTTTTTTGACAAGGAAGTCTACACGATCAAGATGCAATACAAAAGGAAGGAAAAAATCGAGACCAATATCGGCACTTTCGAAGCTTATGTTTTGTCACCGATTATTCCTAAAAACAAGCTTTTCCGGGGGGAACAACCAGTCACCGTTTGGGTGTCTGACGACATGAATAAGATCCCCTTGAAGATCAAAGCCAAACTGGTTGTGGGTTCCCTCGATATGGAAATCATGGATGCAAAAGGCCTGAGAAACAATTGATTCATCATTTGTTAACAATGGAATAATATTACCCCTCCCAAAAAAAATTTTCTGTTGTATTTGGCCATGTCAGCCTCCCTCAGACACCATCTTGTTTTGCCGTTCTTTAAATTAGCATCATATTAGCCTAATAAAAACCACAATCTACCCATGGGTGACAAGCAAAAAGTCAAGGTATTGGTCGTCGACGACGAACCGGATATCGTGGACCTACTTACTTACAACCTCAAAAAAGAAGGTTACGAGGTGGAATCCGCGGAAGATGGCGTGAAGGCAGTGAAGATCGCAGGCAAATTCCAGCCCGACGTGATTCTGCTTGATATCATGATGCCCATCCAAGACGGTGTGGAGACCTGCCGCCAACTGAGGGAGATACCTGAGCTGAAAGGCACCTTTATCATTTTCCTGACGGCCCGGGCGGAGGAGTACTCCGAAATTGCTGCGTTCGACGTCGGAGCGGACGATTACATTACCAAGCCGATCAAGCCCCGGGCTTTGATGAGTCGAATCGCGGCCTTGTTCAGGCGGGAATCCAAAAAAGAGCAGGAACTTACGCAGATCAAGATCAAAGATCTGATCATAGACCGCACGAGCTACACGATCGACAAAAGCGGCAAAACGATCACCCTTCCCAAAAAAGAATTCGAACTGTTGTATTTTCTGGCAAAAAACCCGAATATGGTTTTCAGTAGGGATGATCTTTTGCAGAATATCTGGGGAGCGGATGTCTTTGTCCTAGCTAGGACGGTTGATGTGCATATCCGCAAAGTCAGGGAAAAAATCGGCGAAGATTATATCACTACTGTCAAAGGAGTAGGGTATAAATTCGATCTGAACTAACTGCATGTTTACCACTTCAAGGGGGATTTCTTTGGTGTTGGCCTTGGCTATATCAGCCTTGACAGTGGCTTTTCTTTTTTTGATGGAGGATGCGACCCCTACCCTTTTGGTCGTTGCAGGTGGAATCTCTTTCTCCGTCTCGTATATTCTGATCAATGTGACGCTCGAGTTCCTCATTTTCAAGGAAATAGCCAATATCTACAGCGTCTTGGAGAAAATCCAAAAAAAGGACTACTCCGCCGTCACGGACAAGTCCGACAGCCTGTCGATTTCCCCGCTCAAAAAGATCAACAAAACAATCAACACCTACGCACAGGCAAAAAACAAGGAGATCGAAACCCTTCAGAAAAACGCCGAATTCCGAAGGGAATTTATCGCCGATATCTCCCACGAACTCAAGACTCCGATTTTTGCAGCGCAAGGGTATATCCATACGCTCCTCGATGGTGCTGTGGATGACAAATCCGTCCGGCTGAAGTTCCTCAAGCGCGCTGCGAAAAGCCTAAATTCGCTCGACAAACTTGTCCACGACCTCCTCACGCTCAACCAAATGGAAAGCGGGGAGATCAAGTTCAATTTCGAAAAATTTGACCTGCGGGAAATGATCCACGAGGTCATCGAAGACATGGAACACAAAGCCTCTAAACGACAGGTGCTGATCCGCTTTTTCTATGACAAGGAAAAAACCTTCATCACCCATGCCGACAAGGACAAGATCTTTCGGGTCTGCCAAAACCTCATCTCCAACGCCATCAAGTACAACAATGACGGAGGCGAGGTCGAAGTCCACCTCAAGCCCCACAAAAACCACATCACCGTCGAAGTCAAGGACAACGGCAAAGGCATCCCGCCCGAGGATATCA
Organism: Mariniradius saccharolyticus AK6; assembly: GCF_000330725.2. GTDB lineage: Bacteria > Bacteroidota > Bacteroidia > Cytophagales > Cyclobacteriaceae > Mariniradius > Mariniradius saccharolyticus. Next base: position 247,763 of record NZ_AMZY02000007.1, read on the forward strand.
AAAGGATATTTGAGCGGTTTTACAGGGTAGAAAAAAGCCGCTCCCGCGAAATGGGTGGCACCGGCCTCGGTCTAGCGATCGTGAAGCATATCCTTGAGGGCCACAAGACCAAGATATCCGTCAGCAGCACAGTCGGCAAGGGCTCCATTTTCAGCTTTGAGTTGCCATTGGACAAAGCGGCCATGGAAGTTCCGCCCAAAGCCCCTTCAACCGTATAGTTTCTTTGATTTTTTCACTTGTTCGAAGCCATGTAGTTTTTTTTCATTGGAAGTAGGCATATCTCTACAGCCTCCTGCCCCGGGTTTTTCGCTATCAGTTTTCCAATCTGTTTTTTTTCCTCCCCGATTTCAATACCTTTGCGCGCTTATTGGGCGCGTAGGCTGCATGAAGAAGATTGACTTTCAGGAACTGATTCTGTTTGAAAACGAGGATTACCTTGTCATCAATAAGCTTCCCTATGTATCGACATTGGACGACCGTCACGAAGCGCAGAATATCCTGGACTTGGCCAGACAATACACCCCTGATGCCCAGGTGTGTCACCGGCTGGACAAAGAAACTTCAGGATGCTTGGTCATTGCCAAGCACCCCGAAGCCTACAGGAATATCGCGATTCAGTTTGAGGACAGAAAAGTGGACAAAGTCTATCATGCAGTCGTGGAAGGCATTCACGAGTACGACAACTTGCTCGTAGACCGCAATATCCACGCGACCAACAAAGGCATCGCCAAGATAACCAAGGAAGGCAAGCCGGCACAGACCTACTTCACCACGCTGCGGACTTATTACGGGCATTCCCTGATTGCCTGCAGGCCCGTGACGGGAAGGCTACACCAGATAAGGGTGCATTTGGCCCATCTGAAGACGCCTATCTGTGGAGATGAGACCTACGGCGGCAAACCACTTTATTTATCTGCCTTGAAGCGGCGGTTTAACCTTAAAAAAGATACAGAGGAATTGCCCATCATGCAGCGGGTGGCGCTCCATGCGTTTGGGATTGGATTCGAAGGATTGAAAGGAGAGCGGATAGAAGTAGAAGCTCCCTACCCCAAAGACTTTGATGTCCTGGTCAAACAGTTGGAGAAAAATCGCTAACCCAAAGAAAATGTGGGCAATAATGTGCTTTCTTTTGTTTGAAAAAGAAAATACTTCTATCTTTGTGTCCCTTTTTGAGGGTGAAGTATACATAACAAGCTAATAAACAAACATTTACACAGTGGATACATTAAGCTACAAAACCAAATCAGCGAATGCACAGACTGTAGAGAAAAAATGGATCGTAGTGGACGCCCATTCTGCAGTGCTAGGTAGATTTGCCAGTGAGGTTGCTAGAATCCTGAGGGGCAAGCACAAGCCTTATTTCACCCCTCATGTGGACTGCGGAGACAACGTGATTGTCATCAATGCAGACAAGGTAAGGCTGACCGGCAGAAAGATGGACGAGAAAGTCTATGTACGTCATACCGGTTATCCAGGCGGACAGCGGATCTCTACCCCAAGGATGTTGAAAGAAAAATCAGCTTCCATCTTGGTAGAAAAAGCCGTAAGGGGAATGCTTCCCAAAAACAGATTGGGAAGGGATTTGTACAGAAACCTGTTTGTGTACAACGGTCCTGAGCATCCACATGCCGCACAGCAACCAAAAGAAGTCAAATTTTAATCTAGCAGTTCATGGAAATCATCAACACAATCGGTAGAAGAAAGACATCTGTCGCAAGAATCTACATGAAACCCGGAAAAGGCGAGATCACGATCAACGACAGATCGATCGAGACTTATTTTCCGTTTGAGCTGCACCAGATCATTGTCAAGCAACCACTGGTGCTTGCGGGCGTGGATGGCACCTATGACATCAAGATCAACCTGGACGGCGGAGGGATCAAAGGACAAGCAGAGGCAGCCAGAATGGCTATCTCCAGAGCGCTTTGCGAATTCGATATCGCCCACAGGCCAGCCTTGAAAAAAGAAGGATTCCTTACCCGTGACCCAAGAATGGTCGAGCGTAAGAAGCCAGGACGCAGAAAAGCCAGAAGAAGATTCCAGTTCTCCAAACGTTAATTGGGACTTTATATACCCTTTACTTTCATATTTATCTATTAATGGCACAATTAGAATATAAAGACTTACTGGATGCTGGTGTTCATTTTGGACACTTGACGAGAAAGTGGGATCCAAGAATGGCGCCGTACATCTTCATGGAGAAGAACGGAATCCATATCATTGACCTCAACAAAACGCTTGTTTGCCTCGAAGAAGCATCCAACGCAATCAAGCAGATCGTTCGCTCAGGCAAAAAAGTCATGTTCGTCGCTACCAAAAAGCAGGCGAAAGACTTGGTGGCCGACGAAGCAAAAAGACTCAACATGCCTTTCGTGACCGAAAGATGGCTCGGCGGTATGTTGACCAACTTCGCCACCATCCGCAAATCCTTGAAGAAGATGTCTTCCATCGACAAGATGATGAAGGAAGATTCCTACAAGAACCTGGCGAAAAAAGAAAGACTCATGGTCAGCAGACAGCGCGAGAAATTGGAAAATGTGTTGGGCGGTATCTCCGACTTGACCAGACTTCCTGCTGCTTTGTTTGTCGTTGACATCAAGAGAGAGCACATCGCGATCTCAGAAGCACAAAAGCTTGGTATCCCTGTTTTCGCATTGGTAGATACAAACTCCAACCCCAACGAGGTGGATTTCCCTATCCCAGCCAATGACGATGCTTACAAATCAATATCCTTGCTCGTCAAAGCATTTGGTGCAGCCATCGAAGAAGGTCTCTCCGAGCGTAAAAGAGACAAAGAAGATGCGAAGCTGACCGAAGAGGAAGAAGCTAAAAGAGCTGTCGACGCCGAGACACAAGAATAATCCACTTTGATTTCATTTATTCAAAAGATTGAACATGTGGCCCCGGCCTGTGTTCAATTTTTTGTTTCTAACAGACCTTTGAGGTTTTTATCACTACAAAGGCTTTTCAGGAAATTTCCAACCTCGAAGGTCTTTGGACCTGCTGGTTGATCAAACAGACAAAAAGTTTAATCTCATAAATTGACTAAAACAATGGCAATTACTGCACAAGAAGTAAACAAATTGAGGCAAATGACCGGTGCCGGCATGATGGATTGTAAAAAAGCCCTTACAGAAGCAGAGGGTGATTTCGAAAAAGCAATCGACATCTTGAGGAAAAAAGGTCAAAAGGTATCTGCTTCCAGAGCCGACCGCGAAACCAAAGAAGGTACAATCGTCATCAAGACGAGTGCAAACGGTACCACCGGAACCTTGCTTTCATTGACCTGCGAAACAGACTTCGTGGCCAAAAACGAAGAATTCGTGGCTTTCGCAAATACTGCCTTGGATTTGGCGATCGCAAACAATGCAGCTACAGCTGCGGACGTTTTGGCGATTCCATTCGAAGGCATCACCATCGGCGAGAAAATCATCGAGCTTACCGGTAAAATCGGTGAGAAAATCGAAATCTCCCACTTCGAAGTCGTGAAGGGTGAAGCTGTAGTTCCTTACATCCACTCCAATGGCAAATTGGGCGTATTGGTTGCGTTGAAAAACGTAAACGGTGCAGCTGTGGAAGAGGCTGGCAAAGACGTGGCTATGCAGATTGCTGCCATGAACCCAGTTGCTGTTGACAAAGACGGCGTAGATGCTTCGATTGTAGAAAGAGAAATCGAAATCGGCAAAGACCAAGCGAGACAAGAAGGCAAGCCTGAGGAAATGCTCGAAAAAATCGCCCTTGGCAAATTGCAGAAGTTCTACAAAGAGAGCACTTTGCTGAGCCAAGCCTTTGTAAAGGACAACACCAAATCCATCGCACAGTACTTGGACGGCGTCAGCAAAGGCCTGACAGTATCTGCTTTCAAGCGGATCTCCATCGGTTAATTCCAAATACCCGAATAGCAAAAGAACCTCCGAAAACCCGGAGGTTTTTTTGTTTTTGTATGGGCAAATAACAAGTTCGGAAAAACCTTTACGCGTCCCTTATTCAAAAAGCGGAAAAACGGCATTCGGACGATGGGCTTCCGCGAAACGTCTATTGAACTCCGAGACCAAATCAGGGTATTGATCCGCCAGGTTTTTTGTTTCGGAAGGATCGTCGCGAAGATTGAAAATCTCCATCGTTGGATTCGGATTGTTTTTCACATTCAGTCTCACGGCTTTCCAGTCACCCATCCGAATGGCCTGCTTCCCCCCTTGCTCCACAAACTCCCAGTATAAATACTCGTGTTGAACTTGCCTCCCCTCTCCCAGTAGCGTGGGGACCATCGATATCCCATCCAACTCCGCGTCAATGGACACTCCCGCCAATTCGGCAAAAGTCGGCATCAAATCCCAAAATGCGGAAACATGGTCTGAAACCGAACCTGCTTTTATTTTTCTTGGCCAGTTGGCGATCAATGAAGTTTTGATTCCCCCTTCGTACAAATCCCGCTTGTATCCTCTGTAAATCCCATTGCTGTCAAAAAAGTCTGGATCATTGCCACCTTCTTGGTGGGGTCCGTTATCAGAGGCAAAGACGATGATTGTATTCTCCCGGATACCAAGTACTTCTAGCTTCGCAATGATTTCACCGACATGGGCATCAAGTTTTTCGACCATCGTGGCATAGGTCGCCCTGGGATGTTTGACGGATTGGTAGCCAGGGATATTGATGCCGGGTCCATAGTCCCACCCAGCTGGCGCCACAAACTCCCTTTCGTCGCCAAACCTCTCCCGATATTTCTTGAAAATCGGACTCTCCTCATCCGCAGCCAATTCCGCATGCGGGATAACCATCGGTACATACATAAAAAAAGGATTGCCGCTATTTGCCTCAATAAATTCCAAAGCGGCTTTTTGGATCACATCCGGCGCAAAAGTGGCTTTGTTTGTCCAGTCATTTCCAGGCAGGAAGACTTTCTCTGAATTCAGCCAAAGGTATTCTGGAAAATACCGATGGGCATATCGCTGGCAATTGTAGCCAAAAAACTGGTCGAACCCCTGATTGATGGGATCACCCGAAGTACCGACAAATCCCAAGCCCCATTTTCCGAACGCCCCGGTGGCATAACCAGCCCTTTTCATCATTTTGGGTAAAGTAAGTACAGAATCAGGCATGGGATGCTGTCCCTCGGGTTGTATTTCCTTGTTTCCCCTGATTGGCGTGTGGCCTGTATGCAAACCCGTCATCAGCGCAGCCCTTGATGGGGCGCACACGGTCGCGCCGGAGTAATGATTGGTGAAAAGCATCCCCTCTCGTGCCAACTTGTCCAAATTGGGTGTCTCGATCTTGGTTTGCCCCGTAACTCCCAAATCGCCATAACCCAAATCGTCGGCCAGAATGAAGATGATATTTGGCTTGACGGATTTGTTGATCTGCCGGTCTGTAGTAATTGGGTAGACATCCCAACAAATGGTCAGAAAAAAAACAAGCTGAATGAAATGTGAATTCTTCATACTAGGAATCTATAGATAAATACCTTCTTTTCAATCAAAAATATTGAAAAATGGCCCTTTCATGGTGACAATCGCAATACGCTTAGAACTTCCCAAAAAACTCTCAGGTAAATTCTTTACATAATTCAATCCAATAATCGAATAATTCTTTCCTTGATGCCATTATTGAAAAAAATCAATAAAATACCAACCTAAATCTTTATTACCTAACAATTAAATTTTTATTTGCTTGTGGGGTTATGTTTTTTTCGTACCTTTTAAAGTCTATTTTGAGTAATGAAAACTGTATTTCATTCTAAGCCAAACATGGATGTTTTTAAAAGTGCTTTACAACCCAATGAAATAAATCAGTTATCGAATGAACCCTTCGACTGTAACTTTTGAGAATTTCAACACAACCCAACTCATCATGAAAAATATCTTGTCAAAGCTGAAGTTGCTTTTCCTTTTTCTGATCGCAATAACTGAGGTGGATGGCCAAACTGTAAGGCTGGAACAAGGCCAAAACGGAGGCATCAATAAACCTGCAGTAAGTCCAGTCAACTGGGCAACAGGAAATTCCAATGAAAGCAACAGTCACTTTTTTGAGGGACAATCGATCCCCTACAGGCTTACAATTTCAAAATTGAGATCTGGCTTTCAAGGCGTTATTGAAATTGAGTGGGATACCAGAAGCAATGGGAAAAGTGCCGTTGACTACATCACAGGGTTTGACAGGATTTGCGAGGTCGTAGAGCCGGTTCCGGGTTTCCCATTCGGTTCATCGGCTTATGCCTACGCTAATATTCCCGCACCTGGTGGAAGCACGGGGATGCCACGGGAGAGTTTCAATAACATACCCTCCGAAGAACGCAGACTGGCAATCCACGGCGGTACATTTGGAGCAATCAGCTATGTTATTCAGCAGAACCCTAGTTCAACAACAGCAATTACAAGATTGAGAATAGCATTTAGAGCGACTGGCAACCTTAGCGGCAACAATAACACTGTGGTCATCGCATGGGGTGGGCATATCGCGAGCGCCGCCGATTGGGGTGAAGGTAATTCTGCTTCAAGCATCAATGGCTCACCTTATCATACCCGGGTTGTTTCATTGAATGGAAAATCTGTCGGTAGCCAAGACAGGTCAGTGCAGGCAGCCTCCACATCTGTGGATCTGGACGGGGAATGTGAAATACAAGGACCATCCGCGGTCTGCGCCGGGAATCTAGCGACCTATTCAGTGCCCGAGGGTGCAGAAAACTACCTCTGGTCAATTACTGGGGAAGGTCAAATAATGGGAGGTCAAGGATCCAATTCAATTTCGGTCAATTGGACAGGCGCGGGCACAGTCTCGGTAGAAATTACCAGCCAATCCTCTTGCGGCCCAGTGTCTTGTTCCAAATCCGTTGAACTTTCAACTCCAGCCAATTTGACTATCGAAGATGCTTTGGTATGTAGTGACGAACTCGGCGGTAGTACCGCTGTAATCGATTTGAATGATTACGCAACTACCGACCAGGGCAACTTGGTGTTCAGAAAAATTCTCCAAGATCAAAGCACAATCGAAATCCAAGATCCATCAAACTACATTGCCACCTCTGGAGATGTGATTCAGGTTGAACCCCAATCAGTCGGAGCATGTGCAGAGGAACCTGCGACTTTTTCAATTACCGTTGCTCAACGACAGACATTTGGAGTTTGTGCACCTTTCGCAGGAAAGGTTTATGACCTGATCGGATCCGAACTCACAATGCTATACAATTTATTCGATCCAGAAAATCCGGTCGAAACGAATGAGGTATATTACATTGAGGGAGCAAAAGTGCTCGTTGAGATTATTTTCAAGGACAAGTCGAACTTGCCAGCCCTGATCGGATTGTTGGAATCTCAATACCAATTTGAATTTACCTCTGATCTGATCGACATCGAGGAATTTGAAGACGATTTCATCATCGCCGGTTTCTTACCAATCGGTTTGTTGGAGCAAATCAACCAAGAAGTACTTTATATTCAGGAGATTCGGCCGGCATTTCCTCCGGTCACCAATAAGGGTATCACCACTACACAAGGGGATAAAGTGATGCGCTCTGACTTGGTCAAGTTTGGTTATTCCCATTTTGAAGGTGACCCCACCATAAATGGCACCGGTGTGAAAATCGGCGTGCTGTCAGACAGCTATGCGACCAGGACTGATGAGGGCGTAAACCCACTTGCAGTTGACATTGCAAATGGAGACTTGCCATCTGAACTTTATTTCTCCAAAGATTTGCCTAGCAGATACGGAAAGGGGACTGATGAAGGCCGTGCAATGATACAAATCATACACGATGTAGCTCCTGGTGCACAGTTGGGCTTCAGGTATGGCGTAGTAACTGCCGGGGATTTTGCGAAAGGTATTTTGGAATTGGCCGAAGCCGGCAGCGACATTATCGTCGACGACATTACCTACATCACCGAACCATTCTTCAGGGATGGACGGGTAAGCAGGGCAGTCAATCAAGTGACGTCTGACGGAGTCTCCTATTTTACCTCAGCGGGCAATTTTGGCAGCAAGTCGTTCGAAGGAACATTCAATCCTGTGGTTGACAACACGGTCAGCTTACCGTTGAACGGAGGTATTTGGCCAGAAGGGCGGGTTCACCAGTTTGCCAATGGTAGAAATACCCAATCCATCAAGGTATTCCCAGGTCAAAATGGCCCCGCGGTTTATATGATTGCCCTTCAATGGGATGACCCTTTGTTTTCAATTGAGCAACAAGGCAGTCAGTATGACTTGGATATTTATCTCAAAAACTTCCAAGGTGTACCACTTTTTGGGTTTAATAGAAACAACCAAAACGGTGATCCAATTGAAATTCTCTCATTTACAGTGACCGAGGAGACTACCGTTGAATTGCTTCTAGCGAGGGAATGCGGCAGCTGCGGCGATTTGGATTCCAATCGAGGGATCAAATTCAAATATGTCGTGTTCCGCGGGGAACTTGACCCCAACGATCCCAATGGCATCAACTCTTCTACGATCGTAGGACATGCAAATTCTGAGGGGGCTTTGACCGTAGGTGCTGTTCTTTATGCCAATACTTCGGTATTTAATTTTGACCCAAGCCTCGTGCCTGCTGGCACTCCTCCATTTACCGTAGCAACATTCTCCTCACGTGGGGGAACAACTTCCGAAAACGAGATAAGGAACAAACCGGACTTTGTGGGACCAAACGGAATAAATACAACAGTCGATCTTGGCGCGCCAAATCTTGAAAACGATGATTTCCCTAATTTCTTTGGAACCTCCGCAGCTGCGCCTCATGCAGCTGCAGTGGCGGCATTGATTAAGCAGGCAAGGGTGAAATATTATCCGACCACCAATCCTCCCGGATGGATTGGTGGTCCAGGGGTAAGCCTTCCAGCGGACATCAGACGGGTGATGTCGAGTACTTCACAGGACATGCATGAAGCGGGAGTTGATTTCAAATCTGGGTCGGGTATGGTTAGAGCTGATCGCGCCCTACTAACTTTGGCAAACCCAAATCCCGAAATCATTGCGCTGGTATATGATCAGAACACTGGCTTGGGTGAGGTTGAATTCCAACTGACAATTACAGGGAAAAACTTCAATGAATCCTCAGAGGTCTTTTTGCGTGACGAGAAACTTCCATCAACATTTGATGAAAACACTGGAAACTTGGTGGTCACTGTACCCACTTTTGAAGGTAATCCGGACATTACCGTAGTCAATAATCCGATTTCTGAGACCCAAACCGATGGAGGTACAGCTGGTCCTGTCTTCTTCTTCGACGTGATCAAAAAAACAGTAGCGATTAAACTTGACAACCAAAACAAAAAATACGGACAGGTACTTAATCCACTCACTTTCAGTATCGTAGAGCTAGCCGAGGGCAATACTTGGGTGCCTAGCGCATTGACTTTGGCTGAGATTGGGTTAACCACAGATCCAAATGACCCCAATAGCGCGCTGAGACTTCTTTCATTGTCGAGCCCTATTTTTGACCTTGGAGGAGAGTTGGCTGAGGTGGGAACATATATCATTAGGGCATCCCACCCTAGGACAGGCTTCGCATTTTCGGATTTCTACAATTACGCAGGTACGTTGGAGGCTGGTTTGATTCAGTATACTTCGGCTACGTACAGAGTTGATCCACTAGCGATTACGATCCAACCCAAAGATCTATCCATCACGTTCGGCGAATCGATATCCGACAATCTTGAATTTGAGGTAATTATTCCAGCGGAATTAATACAGGATGGAGAGAAAGTTCTCATCACCGACCCCCAAGTGATCAAAGACAAAGTGATAGAGCAGTATCTCACAGACCTTTCTTTTGCCAAACAAGCTGGAGATACCAGCCTTCCACTTGGAATATTCAATGGACGAACGATCCTCAATGAAGAGACCCTCGTGAACAAAAGCTTCATGGTTAGTGCGAGGACAATGATCAATGCCCGAACAATCATCAACGCCCGAACAATCATCAACTCTGCATTTGATGTCCCTGCGGAAGCATTTGTGGATTACCTGGACAACGAAGAGGATCAAGTCCTCAAGCCGGTTGCTATTAACGGAAGATCGATGATTAACGCAAGGACAATCCTCAACGCCCGAACCATTGTCAATGGCAGAACGATTCTAAACGGACGCAGCATAATCAATGCGAGGACAATCCTGAACGGCAGAACAATCATCAATGCCAGAACAATCCTTAATAGTACTGAGAATGGCGAAACTGAAACCACTAACAACAGTTTGGTGGTCTTTGGTGAAAAAGACCTAGACTTGGCAGTGGAAGGTGAAAATGCGGTCTTAGGCAAATTCTACGACTTTGGAGCGGAAATAGAAGGGGAAGAGGATGACTTCAATCTGGAGTTCTTCTCAATCAGTATGGTCACCGGTTCGGATGTTGGAAACCATTTCATCATCCCGGGAACCTTTGATTCCAGAAACTTCAGGACATCCTATTTGCCTGGCGGCTTAGAAATCACACCTGCCACTCTCAATGTAACAACCGAAGCGAACCCTAATCAGATCACCTTCGGAAATCCAAACCCTGTATATAGCAGTCAATTTGAAGGATTTGTTTTCAGTACTAAGTTTCGCAATCCACAAAACGAAGAGGTGGTCTTGGAAGACAATGAGGAAACTGTGGTCGAGAACATAGCCTATAAACTAGATTCAGATGGATCAGAATTCCCATCAACAGGCACCATCGCAGCTGGAAACTATTTGGTAAAACCAGAGATCACACTGGTCGAGCCTTCGAATTACGTCTTGGGTAATGTTACCAAGGGTATGCTTGCCGTCGGAAAGGCGACTCCAACTGTCCAAATTACTGGTGGAACATTTGAATTTGATGGTAATCCGAAACCAGCTACGGCAAAGGTATTTGGTGTTGGAGGTTCAAGCGATCTACTCAACTCGGATTTACTTACAATTCAATATGAAGGGACGAATGGGACATCTTATGGTCTGACGCTCAGCCCTCCATCAATGCCTGGAAACTACCTCGCAATTGCACATTATGCGGGTGACGTGAATTACACAACTGCAAATTCCGTATATACCTCTTTGACTATCATAGGCTGCGTGAATGCCGCACCAGCTATTGGAAGCTTTGCCACAGCCAAAGGTGCAGGAAGTACGGCTAGACCTGCCACCGTCCAAAGACCAGCGAACACCCAAATCGGCGATTTGCTCATAGTAGGATTGATGTTCGAAAAAGGTCAAGCGCCTTCTGTGACACCTCCAGACAATTCCTGGAAGCTGATTAGAAGGGTCAACCAAGGTAATCAGGTGGCAATGGTCACTTACTACAAAGTCATCACAAGCAACAATGAACCTGCGTCGTATGGATTCAGCATCAGCCAAAGTCCAAAATGGACAATAGGCATTACCAGGGTAACCGGGGCGGACATTGCACATCCTAACGGCCCAATCGAGGCTTCGGTCGGTGCTTCAGGATCACCATCTTTGACGGCCACCATTCCAACCATAAATACCAGTGCCTGCAATAGTATGGTAATGACCTTCTTTACTAATAAGAAAGATGCAACCTGGACGGCACCTTCTGGTTTCACCGAGGTATATGATGACCCGAATAACCAACAAGGCTTGACTTCGAACATGATGGCATTCCTTATCAAAACGGATCCTGGAGCGACCGGAAACCTAATCGGTAGGGCTTCAATTAGTGAGAATTGGGTGGCACAAGCCATTGTTATCCGTCCAAAATCCATCCCTGTCGGAACACAAAACGCCAGGATACAGGGTACAGCTGCTTCGGAAATCTTGTCGACAAACACTGAGTCGTCAGAAGCCCAAGGCGCTAAGATTGACAATCCGGCTAGCAAGCTCATCGCCTATCCAAACCCAGTCATAGACAGACTCCAAATCCAAATGAGTGGATTGGTTTCCGATTTTTCCGCACAACGGGATCTGACCGTGATTGATGCGGTAGGAAGGCAACACTCCATCGGCACCAATTGGTATCAGCAGGAAGGACGCTTAGAGCTTGACTTCTCGGGAGTCGCCGATGGTCTGTACGTCATCTCACTTAGGACTGACAAAGGCCTGCAAACCGTACGGGTGATCAAGAGATCGCGTTAGACAGGCTGAATGAAAAGAAAAAGCCAGCTCTGAGATTGGGCTGGCTTTTTTTTTGGAAAAGAATGGGATCAAATCAGAACTTCATGTCGGGAAATACATACTGGTACCCTACTGCGATCGCCTATTGTTAAAGTTGCCAACAACGGAATTTTGGCAGGCATTAGTTTTGGCAATTGAATCCGGCGTATTCCCTGATTCATGTAATTGTTTCTAGCTTGATCCTGGGATGCAATTGCCGCAGCCAATCCGTCATGACGGGCTTTACATTGGAGATTGCCGGGAAGACAACAAAACAACCCGGAAGCTTCTTGCTATCCGTAAGGAAGCCCTATCAAGTATCATTCCTCCATTTGGGCCAAACTCCCATACCGCTCAAACATCTTTACAAAGGTGACCCAAGGCTGGATGAGGTCCTTTTCCTCCCGCACTTTGTTAGGAAACGATTTGTAATCATAAAAGCCGTCTAGAAATGGAGTCACTCCGGACCAGACGGTCAAGATCACGCCGGCAAATCTATCCTGCATTTCCGCTGTATTGTGTCTCCTGAACTGAAACATATCCTCCACATGGGCAACCCCCACCTCAGGTCTTCTCCACGAACAACTCATCACCTGAAATCCTTTCATCGCAAAATAAACTGGGGTTTGCACCGGCTTTTCGTAGTGCCAGTCGTTGATTACCACGTCCTTTGGGATCAGGTCAATAGCTCGGTGCGTGTTGTTGAAGCTTCCTTCCCATAGACCAATCCCTGTCGTTTTGCCGTCAATCAGCCGATCGCCCCATATCCAGAGCTTCTTATCAGTGGCAGCCAAATGGTTCCTGATCTTGGTGACTTCGCCCGCAAACAACTCAGCCTTGTCCCGACCTTGGCAGCGGGGACACTTATCATCACCTATATAAAACACCTCGTCCATTCCCGCATGGAATGCATCCGTTTCAAACACCTCGACGATCTCGTCGATCAGTGCAAATACCACCCCATGTACTTCGGGATGCAGCGGGCAATAGCTTTTGCAGTACAAACCATCTGCATTCGGCCACTGGTACTTTTCGGGCAGTATGACATGGGGAGTTTCGTCAAACTCAGGATAGACCTTCAGCAGGTTGCCCAAGGTGCTCGCCCAGGATTGATGGCCCAGCAGGTTGATTTGGGGAATCAGTTGGATCTGATGTTTCTTGGCCATGGCTACAATCTTTTTTACTTCGGCCTTGGTAAGGGCACCTTCCTCCCTGAGCTCAGGATGGCTTTCAAATTGGTAGTTGAAATCTACCCGCAGAATCAGCGCATTGACCTTTCGAGGTCCCAACTCCTCATCCATGAACTTTAGAAACCTATCCAATTCTCCGGATTTAGGCGCAGCGATGGCAAATCCCCGGACGGGGAGTTCGTCTACCCAGTCCACATGGGCTGACAAATTTTGTTGAAAGCAGCATACCGCCAACAAGACGAAGACTGCGAGGATGTTCTTTTTCATATTTCAATAATTGATTTTAGATTTTCAGCCTGATTCTTCTTTTCTCCAAAAAACCAGTGATCAGGATGATCAAAAGAGCGTAGAGGAGACATTTGGCGATGCCGACCAAACCTGTCCTCAAGACCAAAGGCAGACTGATACCGACCATGGTATAAACCGCATAGTGGATATAAGGCAGCAAGTAACAAGTCAGGGTACTGGTCCCTGCCGGCTTGATGACATCAAACCAAGCCGCTTTTCCCCTTTTGTCCACCAACCAAATCATCGTGGCAAAAGCCAAGAAACTCAGCCCGCTGCAAATCGCCACCCAAGAGGGAGATGCACCGATCTTGTGAATTCCCCACAGGGGTCGCGTCCAAAATCCAAACACCAACAGCACCACTGCCGACAGGCCTAGAATCAGCGTATAACTCCAACCTTTTCCCTTGGTAAAATAGTTTTTGTAATACACGCCGGCAACCACTCCTGCCATCGCAAATGCCGGATTGGAGCCATCTCCCGAAATCCAGATATAGGGCTTGATTCCCTCCAGGATACCCAACCATCCAAGCTTTGCGGCGGAATTGAAAAACAGAAAAAACAGGAAAAACATAAGGTAAACCCCCAAGTTTTCCCTGAATGCGAGGTAAACCAAGGACGCAATCAGGTAGGCCCATCCAATCAGCCCCAGTATTCCCCACCAGTGAAAACCCATCCAAGTCGGTGCCTCGGCGCTCCCACCTTTGTAGATCAAAGCCAAAATACCCAAGAGCACCACACCGCCTATCTGAAATCCCTTCCGCTGTCTGCTATCCTTGGTTTTTCCATAATCCAACCAAATCATAAAGAAAGCCGCTGTGATCAAAATCTGCCAGATAGCTTTGGGAATCAAAGCTGCATTGCCATTGTAATTCTCGAGATTGACATGGAACACCCCCATGGTCAACAATGCCAAAGTCCGGAAAAAAATATGTTTGAGAGTCCCAGCAAGACGCTCCCCTTTTTCGATTCGCTTCGAAAGCGCAAAGGGAATAGACAAACCCACGATTACCAAGAATGCAGGAAATACCACATCGGCCAATCCCATCCCATCTTCCTTGGCATCCACATGGCCCAACCAAGCGGGAATTCCCTCCAAAGTCCAAAGGTCATTCACAAAAATCATCAGCATCATGGTGATCGCCCGAAACACGTCGATCGAATAGACCCGACGCGGGTTGGCGTTTTCTGGTATCGGGTTCATTTGGATTTTTCCACAGTATTTCTGTTCCTTGCCCCACTTTCAATATCCGATTCAAAAATCCGGGTTGCATTGAGATCGGGGCAAAATAAAAATAAACAGAAAAGACTATCCTTTACCATTTGTTTGGTTTCAATTACACAGGTGGTCATCAACGTGGCAGAAAAAAGCGAGGCAAAGCAAAAGACGAAGACTGGGCAAAGCCGAAAAAGCCCGAAGGCCAATGGCCAAGTTTTATGGTTTTCCCCAAGCTATATTTTTCAAGAAATCTCGGGGCAAATCGTCCTATTAGCTGTGGGTTGGGATCCACCTTCAATCAAAGTCAAAAAGAAATGGACCGATCTTTAAGAAAAATTCAATGAGGGAAACAGCCCTTCAGTCAACGCTCCAAGTTCTTCAATTGGTCCTGACCCTCGATCACGGTTTCATTGTATTGGAGTGTCCATCCAAGCGACTTCGTGAGAATATAAATATTGACCAACTCGCTCATCAACCTTTCCCTGGAATTGTCCAGCAAATTGGACTTATCTACTTTTTCCCGGATGCGCTTGCTGACGGTATTTTTGATCTTGTTGTAGTCGGCTGCTCCAAATTGGTTGAAATAGTCCTGGGTCACATCGTAGTACTCAATCTCGGGATAGATATTGACAACGGGATCCGGAATTTTCTTGAGGATCACGGTCTTGGTTTCCGGGTCGATTTCGGTCTCCAAAGCCCTGAGATCATACTCCACAGTGACTTTGGCATTGGCGATGACAAGGGCTTTTTTGTCAGAGGTCCAAATATTCATGAACAAATCCCTCGAATTCTTAAAGGTAAAAACCTGCGAAAAATATCCCTCCGTCACGATCAGCTTGCCGACTTGCTCGATTTGCTGCTGGATCAGCGCTGAATTTTCAAGGATTTCGTCCTTGGACTCCCTACTATTTGACCAAAACCAAATCCCGACAAATATTATGGCCGCAGCCAAAAACCCGAATACAAATCTGTTCATGATGCCCAATGGATGAATTCGAAATTTGGAGAAAAAATACCGTGTCGCAAAGGCCCGCACAAGTTGATGTGGCGTATGGGAAACAAAAAAGCCGGTCAATTTCCATTGACCAGCTTTTTGACGGTTGATTGCTTGTCTCACTTCTTCTTCATCCCCTTTGCGGTCCTATCCTCATAGGCAGGAGCTGGGGTCATTTTGGAAGGCTTTGAAGGAATCAGCTTCACCACTTCCTGCACGACGCGCTCCATTTGTGGATCACGGCCCTGCATGATTACGTTTGGATCATCCCAGACTACGATATCAGGACTCACACCCTCTCCTTCCCAAAACCAATGTCCGGCATTGTCATAAAGCCTCGCATCGGGCACAGTGATTCCTCCCCCATCGATCAGTTGATGGCCGGTGGCCGGACCTACCAATATTCCGAGTGTATTTTCCCCAACAACAGGTCCAGCTTTCAAGACTTTGAATGCCCAAGGCAATCCGTCACCGCCCGATCCAGCCCAGCCATTGATCAGCATGCCCATAGGGCCGGTATTCGCCTTGATCGGGTTGGTATGGTCGCGGCCGTTTCTCCAATGCAGGTTGTAAACAACAGGACGAAGCAGCAATTCCATAAACCTGTCTGCCAATTGTCCGCCGCCGTTGAACCGCTCGTCGATGATGAATCCCTTTTTGTCCAATTGTCCATAGTACATCGTAATGAGTTCACGCTGTCCGTCTCCCGCTGTATTGGACATGTAGATGTAGCCCAATTGTCCGTCCGAGAGTTTCTCGACCATTTTGCGGTTGTTTTCTATCCATTCGAGATAGATCAAATTACTTTCCTCCGCAGGTGTCAGGCAGGTGATAACAATATCCTTCGAAACTTCCGAATTGCCACTTTTCTGCCCGATTGTCAAGGACACGGTTTTTCCGCTCAAACCTTCAAAGGCCGCGTAAGGATCTTTGTTCGGATCGAGTTTGATGCCATTGACTGCGATGATATAATCGCCTTCCTTCACCTCCACGCCTGGCCGATCAAAGGGAGACCGTACCTCCGTGTTCCATGAAGCCGGCTTGACAATTCGCCCGATCTTATACCGATCCCCTTCTTTGGCCCACTTGATCCCAAGAAATCCCGTTAAGATTGGCGTAACGGACTCGGTATCTCCGCCATTGGTATAGGTATGTCCTGCGGCCAACTCAGCCTGCATATTGGATTGGATATTGGTGATATCCCAGCGTGTACGGGCGTCTTTGATGAGCGCACCGTATCTTTTCCTCATATCCTCCCAATCTACTCCCTGCATGTTGGGATCATAGAAGAAATCCCTGTATCGGCGCCAAGTATCATTGAATATTTGATTCCACTCTTCCCGCGCCACCCAATTCATGACCAGTCCGTTGGTCGGCACTGTTTTCTCCATCTTTTGTCCTGCATTGGCTGCTATCACTGCATACTGACCGTTGCTCGACACCAATATGGATTTGCCATCCGCTGTCACAGTATAATTGTTGACCTTGTCGAGGATGGTTTTTTCCTCCCGTTCTTTGATATCATAAAAAACCAAGGTGCCACCCGTCTCACCCGACCCGGTTCTCGGATACCGCATGTAAATCAACTTATCTTCAATCGCGGCCATTTTTCCAAAATTCCCTGGCTTGGCGGGAAGCAGCACAATCCGCGATTCCAAACCGTCAAAGTCAATATTTACCTGCACGCCGTTTGCTTTTTTTTCCTCCGGCTTCTTGTCACTTGCGATTGAGATCGTATCGTTTTTGGGAGGTAGTATGGACGCAGTTGCTTTTGTCAAACTAATTGCCCCAAGCTGTGTGGTATTTGAATATACCCAAGTCCCGTCGCCCAAGTCGGAGTAGATCGATTCCATATTGCGGTTGGTCTGAAAAAAAAGGTATTTACCGTCTTTGCTGAATACGGGAGACAAATCCTCGTAGAACCCGGAAGTCGCCTTGGTCAGTTTTTCGGAAGCAGTATCATAGATATGAATCGCTTGGTTTGCGTTTTCCTGGCCGATCGTAAAGGCGAGGTATTTGGAATCAGGCGACCAGTTGATCGGGAAACTAGGTGCACCACCGTGGCCTACGATCCAATAAGTATTCCCTGCTTTTTTGATTTGCCCGGAGGCAACATCTACAATCGAAATGTCATATTTCTCATCCAAGAAGGCGATTTTTTTGCTGTCCGGCGACCAATGCAGCGTGTAGCCAAATCCGGATTTCCTATTCGTCAACTTTTTGGGTTCTTGGCTTCCCTGCGAAGCTTGAAGGTAAATCTCATACTCCCCGGACTGGTCTGACCAATAGGCCACCGTCTTGCCGTCGGGCGACCAAGCCGGGCTGTGGTCCAAGGCACCGCTGCTTTGGGTCATGTTCATGGTAAAACCTTCTTTGGCAGGGACATTGAAAAGCTCGCCCCTGGCTTGCAGGACCACCCTTTTGCCATCCGGTGAAACAGTCATGTTGGCGACACTCTTGCTGACATCCTTGAGTTGGGGAATCTCCACGGAAAGGTCAGAAATCACGCGGACATCGATCTTTTTGTAATTCCTGCTTGCCAAATCCATCAAATAAAGATCGCCGCCCATTTCAAACACCAAATCCTTTTCACTGGCAGAAAGAAAAGAAACATCAAAATCCTTGAAGTTGGTCAACTGCGACATGGCCTTAGTCTTGGTATCGTAGGCCCAGACATTGAGACGCATATCTGGATTTTCGTCTGAAAGGAAATAAACCGTATTCCCCGACCAAGCCGGCTTGCCGTCGATGGCGATCCGGTTGGTAATGTTTTCTACCTTGTTGGAAGCGACATCATATATCAAGATGTCGGAGTTATTGCCACTTCTGATCCGCTTGAAAGGGTAATTCTCAGTGATCTTCGTGATATAGGCCAATTGTTTACCATCCGGAGAGAAGCTCGCCAATTCCCCATAGGGCAAGGGAAGTTTTTCCGGAAAACCTCCTTCTTTGCCGACGAGGAAAAACTGGTTGAGCAACCTGCGACCTCCGAGTTCTCCAGTCGACCCAATCAACAGCCGCTTCCCGTCCGGGTGCCAGTCGATCATTCTGTCTGGAAAAGATTTATACGTCACGCGTGTGGGCACACCACCGGTGACAGGCATGGTGTAGACATCCAAATTGCCATTGTAGCTTGCAGAAAACGCAATGGATTTGCCATCAGGGGAAAACCTTGGCCAGGATTCCTCGCCCGGGGAATTGGTCAATTGGGTCGCCATGCCACCCTCTTTGGCAACCAACCAAATATCCCCGCCATACACGAAGGCGATTTGGGAATCCGAAACATCCATGTAGCGCATCAGCTTGGCATTGATCTGCCCCAGGGAGGGCAAGACAGATCCAACGAAAAAGAGAACGGTCAATAGTTTTTTCATAATAGTTAGGGTTTAGTATTTTTCAAAAAGTTAGGGATTAAAATGCAGATATTTCAAAACTGTGTTTTGAAAACAGAGGATATTGGGACGGAATACAAAAAAAAGGGCCTCTACAAGGCCCCCATCCACTTCTCCAACTCGTCCATCCATCGGACCTCGCTGGTTTTGTTGACCATGCCATAGCCGTGGCCACCCGACGCGTAGATCGTAGTGCCGTAGGGGACACCATGCTGCTTCAGTGCTTCTACAAAAAGGAAAGTGTTCTCGATCTTCACCGGATCGTCTTTGGAATGTACAAGGTAGCTCGGAGGCGTCTCGGCGCTGACTTGTTTGTCATTGGAATACAAGTTGATCATACCCTGCGAGGGTCGTTCCCCGATCAGGTTTTTGGACGAACCGCTATGGCCCACGACGGGGTCAAACGTGATGACGGGATAAATCAGAACCAAAAAATCAGGACGAAGGCTGGTCTTGTTGGGATTGTCGATGACCTCCCGGTGGAACTGCGTCCCTGCCGTGGATGCCAAATGGCCTCCCGCCGAAAAGCCCATGATCCCGATTTGGTTTGGATCGACGTTCCATTTTTCTGCATTCTCCCTTACCATTTGGATCGCGCGTTGCGCATCTTGGAGCGGCCCGATACTCTTGTCGACCATTGTCGCACCATTGGGCAGACGGTACTTCAGTACAAAAGCCGTCACCCCCCGCTTCGCAAATTCCTTGGCCACATCGTGCCCCTCATGCCCTGCCGCCAATATCCAATATCCTCCTCCCGGGCAAATGATAATAGCCTTTCCATTTGGTTTTTCGGCTTGGTAAACCGTCAAGGTTGGCACGCTGACCTTGCTAATGACCAATATACCATCCGGTCGAACCTCGCTGGTCTCCTCGTTGGGCACATCCTTGGAATTGGGCACCGGGCCATCGTAGAGTGGGAGTTCTGTTTGGGAAATTACCAAGAATGGGAGCAGCAAAAAGACAAGAAATGGGGCAAATTTGGTCATGACATGGTCTATTGTAACAAATGAAAGTTAGCAAACGTGGATATCCGCATTATTGCCAGTAGTGTAATTTTCATCGGATACACCTCGACTTCGTCTGTCTGCCCCAGACAGACTCGGTGTCCGGGATCTGATTTAACATGGGAGGTGTCAAAGGACTGCTTCGACGCCCCTTTGACACCACTCTCCCGTTTTATCGAAAGCGGTGGCCGAGCGAAGTCGAGGCCATTTGCAAGTCGAGGATTAACTGACAGCTTCTAGGATATTGGTATTAACAAAATTGTTTCGGTCAAGCTTTCATTAAAAGCTGAAATTACTTTAAATTGCATCAAATCAGATGAGTAAATGCATCAAAAATTATGAGAACGACCATTGATATACCGAAAGAGCTCATCGAGGAAGCTATGCTTCTCACTGGCGCAAAAACGAAAAATCAATTGATCCAAGAAGCTTTAGAGGAAAAAATCAAAAGTATTAGAAGGAAGCAATTGATCACCATGAAAGGAACAATTGACCTTGGGATTGACCTGGACATTTTAAGAGACCGCAAATAATGTCTCGGTACAAGGTCTTGGTTGACAGCTCGGTTTGGATCGAGTACTTCAAGCTTGGAAACATCCCAATGCTTGACTTCTTATTGACGGAAGATTTGGTATGCACAAACGATCTTATTCTCACCGAATTGGTGCCAAGCCTGACCCATCAGAAAAGAAATGACATTATCGTAAGTTTAAGATCTTTAGAACGAATCCCATTGAGGATAAATTGGCAGGGTATCCAACACGTTCAATATTTGAACATTTTGAATGGAGTAAATAAAGTTGGAATCCCAGACTTAATCATATTGCAGCAAACGATCGATGAGAAAATATCACTTTTTACGTTTGATAAGCATTTTTCCCTTATGAAAGGTCACTTAGAATTTGAATTGATTTCAAGTCGATTTTTCTAATTCCAAAGCACCACCCTCCGATAGCTTGTCAAACTTGGGCTGCCTGAATCCGCCACTTGCAAGATGATATGAAGCTCCTGTCCGTCCGGTAACCGGGGCATGACGAATTCTATCGACTCTCCTTGAGGATTGAAAATATCGAGGTTTCCCGTAAAATTCCCGGCTTCCCTGTAAACCCACCAGTGGTACCTGATCTGGTCACCGTCAGGATCTGAACTTCCTTTGGCACTCAGGAAGACCTTTTCGCCGGCAGGCACTTGCCCTTTGGCCCAAGATTTTCCCTTATTGCCATTGAGTGCAGCGACCGGATTGTGGTTGGCTTTGGAAAAGTCATCCGCCACATTCCAATCCATCCTCGCCGCAAAATCATGCTGGTATTCCTTCCTGTACCTCCAAATCGTCGCCTGATTGGAGGCAAAAACACGGCCGTCGGATAACTCGACTTCATCCTGGGTTGTAACAGTAGATGTCCAGATTTTTGCCTTTTCACCATAAGCTTGGAAGAGTTCATAGCGGCCGCCCCAGCCGCCCCAGGCGGGAGAATGATACCAAGCGAGACCGTTTTGGATCAAGCCAAAAAACGAAGGCGTATCCCCTTCCATGATATACTCGAGCGGTAGGTAGTTGGCGCCAAGTGGGCCATGGTTTTCCCTAACATTTTCTTTCAGCCAAGGATTGTCCACCAATTCAAATGCATACTTGGGCCCATTCTTGTACCAACGGTCGCCACCGATTCCCGTCCAGGTAGCACGATAATATTCCTTCCAACTGTCTCCGGCGCTCGGATCGACGATGAAGAAAATCCCGGGAAAAGTGTGTCGAATCCATGGACCGGAAAAATCCTGATCGGAAATCGCATACACGCGGAGTTTTGCCACAAACTTCTCGAGGTCAGCCGAAGAGCGGTTATTCTTGACTTTCCACAACGCCTGTGCAAGACAATTGGCACCGCCCCAGACCGATACCCAAAGTGGACGATCATCTGCTTTGTCGACTGCTTTGATCAGAAGTTCGGAACCGGGAGAATCCTTGCCCTCGCCTACACCATCCATTCCAAAGGCTGGCAAATGTGATGTTGTCACGCTTAGTAGATATTCCATGGAAGGGAAGCCAGCAGCATGCTTGTCCAGATTCGGTTTCACCTTGCCATAATCCTTCACGAGTTGTTCGATCTTATCCCTTCGGGTCATGTTACGGAGGTGGGTGGATGTGGTCGCCACGATCCCTTCAATGTCGTATTCGTTGGCATAGACCAAAAACCGCACGAGCGACTCTTGGTCGTCGGGTTCATTGGTGATATCCGTAAGCACAAACACGCGCTGTTTTACGGGTTCATGGAACTGCAAGGGCGTCTGCGAAATGGCGGAAAATGGCATCAAGAAAAGCAGCAGTTGGAGAAAAAGCTTCATAAAGACAAGATGTTTGGTGAAACTCCGATTCGCTACAATTTAGGATTCTATTTTTACAAAACCTGAAAGCTTGTCCTCCAAATCAGGTATAAAACAAAATTCAATTTACACGGTATAGACTTTTTATCTATCTTGGTTCCAAACCAGAATAGACCATGAACATGTACGCGCATATTCAAAAAAGTAATTTTACCCTGCTGATTTTCTCGTTGTTTTTTTGTTTGATTTCTTTTGGCGCCCAAGCACAAGAGGGAATTTCTTGGCTCCGGTTTGAAGGTAAATCCGGTCCAGGCAAAGGCAAGCACATCGTCCTGGTGTCGGGTGACGACGAATACCGCTCGGAGGAAGCCCTTCCGATGATGGCCAAGATCCTTTCACAACACCATGGATTTACCTGCACGGTGCTGTTTGCCATTGAGCCCGAAACGGGCCATATCAAGCCCGATTACCAAAACAATATCCCGGGGCTGGAGCATCTGCGCAAGGCGGATCTGATGATTTTGTTCACCCGGTTTCGTGAGTTGCCGGATGAGCAGACCAAATATTTCGAAGAATACCTGCTCGCAGGTAAACCCATCATCGGGATCCGAACTGCGACGCATGCTTTCCATTATGGTAAAAACAAGACAAGCCCCTACTTCAAGTACCATTGGCAAAATCCAGAGGGTCCCTGGAAAGGCGGATTTGGGCAGAAAATATTTGGTGAAACATGGGTAGCCCACCACGGCGAGCATGGCAAAGAAGGCGCGCGCGGCCTGCCGGACGGGGTACAGCAACTGAATGACCATCCTATCCTGCGCGGGGTAAGGGATATCTGGGTTCCCTCGGACGTATATTCCATCAAAAACCTCCCTGCCGAAGCACAAGTATTGATCCACGGCCAATCCACCCAAGGCATGACAGCCGCCGCACCGCTGATGTGGGAAAAATCTGCGATGCCCGTCGCTTGGACGAAAAACTACCAAATCGAAGGGGGCAAAGCAGGGAAAGCCTTTGTCAGTACCATGGGTGCATCGATCGATTTGGTCAGCGAAGACCTCCGCAGGATGTACGTAAACGCCGTTTATTGGTCCCTCGGCATGGGTGACCAAGTCAAGCCCGATCTCAATGTGGAAATCGTCGGCAGCTATGAACCCTCCATGTTTGGCTTTGGCACCTACCGCAAAGGCATGAAGGTGGGGGATTTTAGGTAGCGGCATGTCGTCATGCCGACGAAGGAGGCATCTCCAAGGAAAAAAAAAGGCAGTTAAATTTTGAAGGAGATTCATCTCGCCAAAAGTGCAAAAGAGACCCCTCGTCCGTCTGGATGACGCAGACCGTCATGCCGACGTAGGAGGCATCCCGCAGGAACGAAAAGGGAGTAATCTTGAAGGAGAAACATCTCGAGAATAGCCTATAACGAGATCCCTCGTCCCTCGGGATGACGGCTACTTCCAAACAATGAATTTCTAATGAAAAACTTGAAAACATATTGTAATGGAGAAAGGTGGAGCAATCTATATTCTTACAAACAAAACGAACACAACTGTCTATATTGGAGTCACCAGCAATCTCCAAAAAAGGCTCTATGAGCATCAAAACGGACTGTACCCTAGTTCCTTTGTTGCCAAATACAATTTGAATAAACTCATTTATTACGAGGCCTTCCATTCAATTCAAGAAGCGATTGATAGAGAAAAGCAATTGAAAGGGTGGTCGAGGAAGAAAAAAGATGACCTGATTGCCAAATTGAATGCAAAATGGATTGATTTAACAGAAGAAATAATGAATTGGTAGAACCTCCAAACGAAGATCGAGCACCATATTTCCAATTTGAAGTTATTCCCTTGGATTCTCCGTGACGGCATCACCAGGCTAGATACATGAAAAAATAAGTATATGTAATTACCATAGATTCAAAAATCGATACAACAAAGGAGATGCTTTACCTCCGCAAGCTACGGTTCAGCATTACGGAACGCAACTGTCAATGCCAAATTTTAAAAACACGGGATAACGCAGACCGTCATGCCGACGAAGGAGGCATCCCCAAGGAACAAAAAGGCAGTTGAATTTTGAAGAAGATTCATCTCGTCAATCGCACAAAAGAGATCCCTCGTTCCTCGGGATGACGGAATCGAGACCTCAAACTTACCATCAAACAACAATCTCAACCCAACAACTTCCCCATGAACAAAATCGGATTCAATGTCTTGGCTTGGTCGGCGGCAATCTCCGACGATTTGAAACCCATCCTGGAAAGACTTAAAAGCATCGGCTACGACGGGGCCGAATTTTTCGTCGGCGATACCAACGAAGCCGCTTGCCGCGGTATCGGTGATTTCTGCCGCTCGATCGGATTGGAAGTGACCACGGTGACGGTCCTGAGCCCTGCGGAAAACATCATCGATGCCGATCCGACAGTCCGAACTGCAGGTCTCGAACGTATCAAGTTCATCATCGACCGATCCCATGATTTGGGTTCACAGGTGCTGTGTGGACCTTTCCACTCGGCATTCGCCACTTTTTCCAAAGCTGCGCCGCAGGAAATAGAATACGAACGCAGCGCCGAAATCCTCCACCAAGCCGGAGACTACGCCGCGCAGGCAGGGATTCTATTGACTCCCGAGGCCCTCAACCGCTTCGAGTGCTACCTCTGTAATACCATGGACCAATTGGGGCATTTGTTGGACAAAGTGAATCATCCCAACGTCAAGGCCATGTTTGACACCCACCATGCCAATATGGAGGAAAAAAAACTGGGTGGGGCGATCCGCCAAATCGCGCCGCGCTTGGCCCATTTCCATATCAGCGAAAATGACCGCGGCACGCCAGGTTCGGGACATGTGCCCTGGGACGAAACTTTTTCCACCTTGGCCGCGATCGGCTACAAAGGCTGGCTAACGATCGAGGGCTTTACCCGGAACGACCCTGACTTTGCCAATGCCATCGGCGTGTGGCGGCAATTTTCGGAACCTTGGGAGATGGCGGAAAACGGGTACCGATTTATCAAGGAAATGGGAGAAAAGCATGGACTTTGACCTACCTCGGATTATCACTGAAAATCAAGCGAATTCTATCCAAATCAGCCTGAAAAAAACATTGGTTGAATTATTTCCACACCATAAGCCAAATGAGCATTCCAGAAAATCTTTCCCATTCCAAAAACTTAGGACATATTGCATGCGTACAGTCTCGAAAATCCACGCCATGAAATTTTCCAACGTCAGCCTGATCCTATCAGGATTTTTACTTGTGATGCTTTCCTTCGTCCACAACGCTTCCGCCCAGGGACTCTACACGGCAAGGGGCTATTGGGAGGAAAGTACCAAAGAAACCTACCGAAAAATCAAAACCAAAGAAGCCAACAGAGAACTGTTGACCAACGATGAAAAATCTTACCTCGCAGATTTTGAGAATTACCTCAAGAATTATTGGGAACGCATGTCGGATGAGGAAAAGGAGCTCTATGAAAACATGCTGGATACTTGGAACAGGGAACTATTAGGGCCTATCGCCAGCGAACCCCTACAAAAGGATTTCGATTGGCGGGGCCGGGACAGAGCGATCAATGTCTTTTATGGAGTCTACTATGGTGCATCTCTGGTGGCTTTGTTCGAGCCAGACGGTGCGGCAGCGGTGGGTATTCCCCTGATTACTGGCGGCCTTTGGGTTTTGGGCCCTTTTGTCAATCCCAAAAAGTATCAAAACATCGACCGCACGGTGATTCGTGCAAGCAATACAGGCAAGTTCCTCGGACTGATCTATGGCGGCGCATTGGGCTACACCTTCTATGGTGGGGGTGACAACAATGACCGTGGAGCCTTTTTGTTCTCTTCTTTGGGCAGTATCGCCTTGGGTGAACTTGGGTTTCAAATGCAGAAAAGGAAAATGCTACCAGAGGGTCATATCGAGATGTTCAGGCATTATGGAATCGTGGGTCCATGGCTTGGTCTATCTCTGGCGGGTGCGCTGGGTGCAGATGATACGCGGGTGGTTGCAGGGTCAGTCTTGGCTGGTGGAGTTGGAGGTTTGCTTTTCGCAAATCGGCAGGCTAAAAAATACAACTATACACGGGGTGATGTGGAAAACATCTCCACACTATCCTTGGCGACCACAGGCTTAGGCTTTGCCGTGGCAGCGGAAACCATCGCCGATGACTTTTCCAATGCCATCATCCTCATTCCCGCCGCGGGGACGGTTTTGGGTACGCTCGCAGGCCAAAAATCTGTCAAAGGCGTCTACCTTACCAATAGACAAGGAAGCACGATTGCGTTTTCCGCACTTGGGGCCGGATTGGTCGGGATCGGATTTGCGGCGTTGATCCAGTCAGATGCCCCGGCGGTCTGGATAGGTCTGCCCTCAGCGATGGCCTTGGCGACCCAACAGATCATTTTCAGTAGGTTCAAAAAGGAAAACCTGTCCCGAAACCTTTCCCTTGGCAAAGACCGAGACCTTCCTTACCGCCTCTCCTTTGACCTTACACCTGGAAACTACCTGGTCAACAAGCGCATTCCCGCCACCGGCTACCTCCACGGTACCACGCCCCATGTCTCCAATCCCCTGGCTACTGTGAGGTTGAGTTTCTAGGAAGTTGACATGGTGACCTCGCCTCGGTGATCTTATCAGTTGCGAATACGGCGTAACCCTAGGCAAATGAACCAAACCGAGAATTTTCATGTAGGTATTGTATATTTGGTTAATTTACAATAGGTGAAGAATGAAAAACAGAATCACAATTGAAACTGACGATTTGGCCTTGATTGAGCAAATCCGACTACTTATCAAAGACGTGCAAGGTTTGAAAGTGACCCTCGATACTTTTTCTATATCTGAACGTGCAGTGAATTTGATGAACCAGATTGCGGAATCTGGAGGATCAAACGCAATCAGTGATCCAGTTACTTGGCAAAAGGAAACACGAAAAGATCGCGCTCTACCGTTCAGAAACTGATGCTTCTTCTCGATAGTAACATTGTCATTTACTCTATTCTGCCCACACATCAGAAGCTTAGGGACTTCCTCTCGGGTAATCCATTTTGCTGTTCGGTAATCACGAAAGTGGAGGTTCTTGGTTACCACTTGCTTTCTCCAAAGGAAAAACTTGATTTCGAAAATCTTTTTAGTACAATCCCTCTAGTCCCTATTTCTCCTTCTATCATAGAAAAAGCCATCCAAATAAAACAAATCAAGCGAGTGACGCTTGGAGATTCACTTATAGCTGCAACTGCCTTGGATATTGAAGCGGAATTAGTAACGGCCAATAGCAAAGACTTTGAGGGAATCTTTGGCTTGAAAGTGACCAATCCGCTCTAAACAACTACTTCTTTATAGATACTTTAAACCTGTGGTGACATATCCCTCGACCTGACACCTGGAAACTACCTGGTCAACAAGCGCATTCCCGCCACCGGCTACCTCCACGGCACCACGCCCCATGTCTCCAATCCCCTGGCTACTGTGAAGCTGAGTTTTTAACTTAACAGCCTGTAATGCCCATCCTGGGTGAAATGTGGTGTAGGCGCTGGGCGTAATTTGCAATTACGCCTTCCTATGAAGTGATCCTGTACGACTGTCGGGATGTAATTCACCTGATCCCAAACTATATGGCCTATCCCTTTAAATTAACAAGGAAGAACTAGGATTTATTGCCGATTCAAATTTTTTCGAGCTATCCGTCTCAAAGAAACCTTCGAGGTTTTCAAAGCCTCAAAGGTTTCTCCGCTCTCGCTTCTTGTCTCTCGCTTCTCGCTTCTCACTCCCTACTTCCCCCGGTCATCCAATATCTTCTAAAATTTTAATTGTCTGACTTTCAGGCTACTTACGACTATTTCTTTATTTTTCATTTTTTTCTTTGCTGGCGATCCCCTTTCTTCGGGCATTACTCATCCTAAACCCTTCATTATGTTACCCACAAAACCCCCCTTGCTCCTCCTGGCTTGCCTGCTCCTCGCAACAAGCGGATGGGCCCAAGCCCAGACAAACCCTACCCGAGGTCGGTGGGAAATCGGCGTGGACGCGCTGTCCCTATTTGAAAAAAACACCTTTGCCCCCTATTCCCTGTTTGGCAGGTACCTGCTCAACCCGGACGGGAACAAAAAGTCGCACTTTAGGGCAAGGATCGGCTACAATTTTCACAGCTACCTCGACACGGTGACCAGGGGCAACTCCCATGACCATGACAGTCGCGAGTTTGCCTTTATGGCCTTGGTGGGATACCAAAGAGAGTTTTCGGTCTTTGACCGTTCCAGCCTATATGCCGGAGCCGATGTTTCGTTTAATCGGGATTTCGTTGAGACTCTATGGGACCTACCCAATATCACAGGTTTTGAGACCGTTCAGCAACGGATTATCGGCTTGCATGGGGTGATTGGATATTCCTACAGTTTGACCCAGAACCTTCGGATTTCATTGGAATCCTCAGTTTCCCTCTCCCACAGGTATTACAGGTATCAGGAGGATGTCTTTTTCTATTTCGATGACGGTACCCCGATGAGCGGGAGAAACGGACACTTTGGCAGTACCCGCATAGATTCCAAAATAAATCCTTTTCATCAATTATTGGTCACCTATAAATTCTAAACCATGAAAAAATGCTTATTGCTTTTGTTCGCTTTTGGAATCTTTTCGAATGCATTCACCCAGACACAGCCGCCGCCAGCACTGACAGTTCACTTCGTTCACTATGGAAGCAACCCGTTTTGGTACGGTGAGAAAATATCCTTTAACTATGAATGGAAGCTAAACGGCCCCATCCTGGGTGAAATGTGGTGTAGGCGCTGGGCGTAATTTGCAATTACGCCTTCCTATTTCGGTGAATTTGAAATTCACCTGATCCCAAACTATATGGCCTATCCCTTTAAATTAACAAGGAAGAACTAGGATTTATTGCCGATTCAAATTTCTTCGAGCTATCCGTTTCAAAAAAACCTTCGAGGTTTTCAAAACCTCAAAGGTTTCTCCGCTCTCGCCTTTTGTTTCTTGTCTCTTGCCTCTTGCTTCTTGTCTCTCGCTTCTCGCTTCTCACTCCCTACTTCCCCCGGCCATCCAATATCTTCTAAAATTTTAATTCTCTGGCTGTCAGGCTACTTACGACTATTCCTTTATTTTGATTGTCTCTCATTGTAGCGAATTAGTTATGGCCGCCGTCTTTATAAGACAAACCAAAACCACGTAATCATGAACAAAATACCCAAGCTCCGACCAATGACAAAGCGGGCAATCACCGGGTGCCAACGTATGCTTACCCAACATACATGGCTTATCAAGAGGATCGCCTTGATGTTTTTGCCTATAGGTCTTTTCGCATTTAGCTGTGAGGACAATAGTTTGCCGGAAAATTGCTTGCCATATGAGGGTGAGCTATATGGGATTTCCTGTAGTGGGATCATAATCAAGGTCACAAATAAGGATATCGATTCCTATATGGATACCGGAAATGACATTGTACGCAACGTCCTAACAGCTACCCCTTCTCCAAATTTGCCTAACCTACCATTAGACTCATTGGTTGGTAAAAAACTCTATTTTGATTACAGAGCCCCAAAACCCGAAGAAAAAAATCCACATCCGTGCAACCAGGATTTGCACGATACAAACCTATTGGTATATGTAACGAAGTTTTCATTTACACAATGCGGTCACTCCCCAATGAAATAGGCGGAATCCGAACTATGTGTTGATTTTCTTTCGTGGCGACAATTAATAACCTTCGAGGTTTTCAAAACCTCAAAGGTTTCTCGCCTCTTGTCTCTCGCTTCTCTCTTTTCGCTTCTCGTCTCTCGCTTCTCGTTTCCCTCTTTTCGCCTCTTGTTTCTTGTCTCTTGCCTCTCGCCTCTAGCTTCTCGCATCTCGCCTCTCGCTTCTCACGCCTTACTTCTCCATCGGATGCTCCTTGAGCAAATCCGCGGGATTGTAGAAGCCCTTCTTGTCGGCGATTTTTGCACGTACTTCTTTCACTTTTTCAGGCCGTATCGGTGATGCTTGATTGCCAAAGGAATTACGGACATAGGTCAGCACGGCGGCCACCTCGTTGTCATTCAGCATACCCTCATAAGGCGTCATCGGCACTTGTCCTGGATACTCCCTGCCGTTGACGACAATCGGACCCATCAAGCCCTTCAGGACAAGTTTGATCAGCCGCTCTTCGTTGCCGAGCACCCACTGGGTCCCAACCAATGGCGGAAATAGTGATGCCGACAAGCCCCTGCCGTCGGGCTGATGACAGGTGGCACAATAGCCATCGCGGGCGTAGATTTCCTTACCAATTTTATACAGTTCCAGATCCCCTCCTGCCAAGGTCGAAAGGACATCTTCCTCTTTTTTCTCCCTGACCGATAGCCCGTTGATGTGGGCCACGGCGGCCTCATGGGCATGTACCATCCATTTGTCCAAAGGCTTTTTCGCAGCCTCTTCCAAAATGGGTAGCCCTTTTTCCTTTGGTAGCCAAGATGCGGCCACGATTGCTTCGAGCCTTACTCGTCCATGCGGATCTTTACTGGCAGCAAGCAAGAGTTGGTCTTGGTCCATGACCTGGTGGCCTGTGTACCGCAATACCCTCACAGCCGCCGCGCGTGCCTTGTAATCTTTTGCCTGCAGGACTTTTTTGAGCAAGTCGGCATCCACCTGATTCATCCCCCAAGTCACCCAAAGCCCTTCCAGTAAGTGGTGTTCGTAGTTCGGGTCTTGGGAATCAAGCCCTGTAACCCACTTTTTCACCGCCTCAGTTACCTCCTTGACATCCCGGCCGCGCAGTTCCCGGCGGGTACGGTACCGGGTGCGGAACTCGGGTTCTTTCAGATTTTCCAAAAGTTCGGGAATCGTAGCTCCATCGATTTTGGCCGGGGTGACCAACGGTCTGCCGGGATAGGTAATCCGGTATACGCGACCATGCACGTGGTCACGCAGCGGATCGCGGGCATTGTGCTGCATGTGTCCGATGAGGACATTGTGCCAATCGATAAAGTACAGCGATCCATCCGGCGCAAACTCCATATCCACCGGGCGGAAATTGCGGTCGCTACCCTTTACCAAATCCTGCCGCCACTGGGTCTTAAATCCTGTGCTATCCTCCATCACGCGATGCTGTTTCATGCCGAGAAAACCGATCGTATTGTTGATCAGCAAATCTCCCTGTACCTCGTCCGGAAAATGCCTGCTGGATACAAACTCCAAACCTGAAGTCGGCCGGACCCGATGGGCGTCCTCGATCAGGTTGAAGGACTTGTGGGTCGCCTCACCGTAACGGGGCAAGACACTTCCCGGCATCATCCACATCACATCCGGGCCGGAGGTTTCGGCAAAGAAGTTTTGCCCCCAGTCATCGAATGCGATGCCCCAAGGGTTGGGAATGGACAACTGCGCCGTCCGCTCCAAATGGTGGCGGCTGGGATTGTAGCGGTAAAATCCACCATTCGTACCGCGCACGGTGCCGTAGGAAGTCTCCACATTGGTATGGAGAAAAACACCCTCGGCCATATAAATCGCTCCGGAAGGATCTGCGGCAAAAGCCGAAATCACATGGTGGGTATCATGGTCGTCAAAGCCACTCAGCAAAACCTCCACCCTGTCGGCGCGATCGTCGCCGTTTTCATCGATCAGGATTTTCAGGTGTGTACCCTGCGATACATACACGCCCTCGGGGGCTATTTCAAACCCCATCGGCAGGTGCAGCTTGTCGGCAAATAGGATCTGCTTGTCGGCCTTGCCGTCGTTGTCGGTATCTTCGAGAATGATGATCTTATCGTTGGGTTTGGCGTCACCGGGACGGTAGTGCGGATAGGAAGGACAAGTGGCCACCCATAGCCTACCCTTGTTGTCGAAACTCATCTGCACCGGATTGGCCAAATCGGGAAACTCTACTTCTGAGGCAAAAAGGTCGATTTTGTATCCTTGGGGAACGGCAAGGGACTTCAGCGCATCTTCACCATACAGGTATTCAAGGCTGCCGTTTTGCTCTGGATTGAAATTGGTCTCTACGGGCGGCAGTGAGCGGGTATTCTTGTCGGCTGCAGACAAATCCTTCCGGATTCCCTTGGCTGCTTCCCAAATGGCTGTATCCCTGATGGCGGTCATTTGCCGGATTTTCTCCAGTTCCATCGGATAATTGTCTGTACCAAAAGGATTGTAGCGACGGCCGAAGACGTGGACACCGTTGGGGATTTTGTAGTCGTTTTGCCACATCCAGTTTTTTTCCATCACCATCTCATGGATCAATTCCCTGTTGGCCTCAGCCTGCGGCTTCGCTTTTCCGAAAATCCCATCTGCCAGTAGTCCCGCAAACTTCGCATAGCCCGAGGCATTGAGTTGGGACCCGTCGATGGTCAAAGGCTCTTCGGAAGCAGCATACCATTCCAAGGATGGATGAAAGGCATCCAAAAACAGTACTTGACGCTTTTTGGCTACTTCCGAGATTGCGGCCGTGTACATCTCCAGGTTTTGGTTTTCAGTTTTGCCATCGGGCAAATCCTTGATGTCCGACAAATCCTCCATGGCAATGGGCGAAACGAGGACCAGCATGGGCGCGGTCTTGCCGTTGTATTTCTGTGCAAGTGTATGGACGACAAATGCATCCAATTCATCCTTGAAATTCTGCAAGCCAGCCTCTCCCTGAAAGGATTCACTGAAACCAAAAAAAGCCAGAATGACATCCGCTTGATGCCGGGTCAGCCACTGGTCGGGGTACTCAAAAAATCCCTCCGGACCTGAAGGATTGGCGTATTCCGTTTGGAATGCCTCCGCACCCGGAAAAGCCCAAGGGGTATTCCTGCCCGGATGGGGCCTGAATCCCGGCGTATCCCCACCGTCAGCCATATTTCTGATGTACAGCATACTATCAGGATACCTCACATGAAGCTCGGTTTCAAAGGTGCCGTACTCCATCATCCTCGAGGCGAGGTTGCCGCCAATGAGCATGATGTGGGACCCGCGTTGGAACTCGAGTGAAGGGGACTTGCTGCATTGGAAAAAAAGGATCGGAACAAGCAGCATCAGGATCATTCCCGGAATGCTGTTACCGCGGTTTTTGAATGGGTTTATCATAGCTTCTTTTCCTTTAATAGGATTGCGAAAGGTAATTTTCGTAAGGGGTCAATATTTGAAGAACAAAATCTTTGTTATTCCATGGTTTTCTGTCCTGTCTTGTCCTGTGGTTTGTTGATACAGCCAGTGAACCGATCTTAAGGTAGCCACAGACAATTCAAACATCAAGCAAGTAAGGCCAGACGGAAAAAAGGTGATTTGGGCAAATACCCTCAGCAATGAGCCTGAAAGTACAGGATGCATCCATCGCAAAAGAAAGGAAATTTAAAGGCTGGGTTTCTTTATTCACCCAATTCAGGTAAATTTTCAAATGGTTATGGAAGGATTTTGGCTTTGGCAGTTGATGGGTAGGCTGCACCCAATGGTGGTGCATTTCCCGATCGCCTTGCTGATTTTTGGGGCCTTCCTCGAACTGGCTACCATCGGCAAATTCCATTCTAAGCTCCGCCCCGGCATCAACCTGCTGGTTTTGGCCGGAGCTGTTTCGGTGCTGATATCCGCAGCGTTCGGCTTTTTGCTGGCTGCCCATGAAGGGGTGGAAGGGGAATTATTGGATTTGCACAGAATTTCCGGGATTACGGCCGCTGTCCTGAGTTTGGCGGTACTTTTTTTGTTGAACCAAGTCTGGAAGAAAAACCAAACCAAAAGCATCAAAGCCTACCGCGCAGCACTCTTTTTGACTGCAATTGGCGTTGGGGTTTCGGGCCACTTTGGGGCTTCGATGACACATGGGGAAAACTTCCTGAGTGAGACCTTCCCCTGGAGCGACAACCTTGGCAAGACTGAAAACAACTTCAACCTCGCTTCCTATGGAAGCGCAGAACTGAACCCCGAGCAGGAAATGCAACTGATCGGGGAAGTGCGGACGGTACTCGCCCACAACTGCTACAAATGCCACAGCGGCGCGAAAATCGAAGGGGAACTTCGCCTGGACGAAAAGGAATTTGTCTTCAAAGGGGGTGAATCAGGAGCGATTCTTGTCCCCGGAAATCCCGACGCAAGCGAAATCATCCGCCGGATCAGCCTCCCCAAAAACCACAAGGATGTCATGCCTTCCAAAGGCAAGCACCTAAGTCAGGAAGAAATCGATCTGATCGGCTTTTGGATCGCAAAGGGTGCACCATGGCCAGACGGAGCGGCGCAAAAAAGTGTGTACCGGGTAGCAGAACTGGCGCCCAGAAAGCCCGCTTTGCCGCAATCCATCCCAGGGCTTGAAAATCCCGTGGATCTTTGGGTCAATAGCTATTTCGAAGAAAACGGTATTTCCTGGCAGCCCGTAGTCGATGACCGTACCTTTCTCCGCCGGATCTATTTGGATGTAGTTGGGCTGATTCCAAGTCCCGAAGATTTGGAGGCTTTTGCCAATGATCCCGATCCGGATAAGAGAGCCATTTGGCTGCGAAGACTACTGGATCGAAACGCCGATTACGCCACGCACTGGCTCACGTTTTGGAATGACGCGCTGCGCAATGACTACACAGGGACCGGCTACATCACCAACGGCCGCTACAATATCACCGATTGGCTGTACAAATCCCTGCAATCCAATAAGCCCTATGATGCTTTTGTGAAGGAGCTCCTCAATCCGAATGATGCCTCCAAG
The DNA here is from genome assembly GCF_000330725.2 of Mariniradius saccharolyticus AK6. GTDB lineage: Bacteria > Bacteroidota > Bacteroidia > Cytophagales > Cyclobacteriaceae > Mariniradius > Mariniradius saccharolyticus. Next base: position 282,863 of record NZ_AMZY02000007.1, read on the forward strand.
GGATTTATCGAGGGTATCCGCTGGCGGGGCACCGTCAATGCCAGCCAACGCACCGAAATGCAGGCCGCCCAAAACGTGGGGCAGGTGATTTTGGGCCTGAATCTCAAATGCGCCTCCTGTCACGACAGCTTTATCAGCGATTGGAAATTGGAGCAGGCTTATGCCTTTGCCAATATTTTTGCGGATACCACGCTGGAAGTCAGCCGCTGTGAGAAACCGATCGGGAAACTCGCAAGCACCAAAATCCTTTGGGAGGAATTGGGGGCAATCGACAGTACAGCTGCGCGCACGGAAAAACTCCGCCAGCTCTCGGAATACCTCGTCCAGCCTGCAAATGGTCGGATGTACCGTACGGTCGTCAACAGAGTATGGAAGCAAATGATGGGCCGCGGGATTGTCGAGCCGGTCGATGAAATGGACAATGAACCTTGGAGCCAAGATTTGTTGGACTGGCTGGCGGTCGATTTTGTGGAAAAAGGCTACGATCTCAAGGAATTGATCTTTCTGATCGGAACCTCCAAGATTTACCAATCTCCGGCGGTAGGCTATAAAAGTCAGGATCTTCTCTTGGCCGATGATTTTGTTTTTGAAGGAATGGTCAGGCGCAGGATGACTGCTGAGCAGTTTTCAGACGCGGTCAGCCAGGTTTTCAATCCTGTTTTTGAGGGAAAAGATTTAAAGTACAATCCCAACCAACTTATTCCTGAGCAAAAGAACAGGATACCTTATGCACGGGCTTCCCTGGTGGCGAATAATGCTTTCCTCACCGCACTTGGCCGTCCAAATCGGGAAATCGTTTCCACGAGCCGGGATTCGCAGGCGAGTCTTTTACAGGCATTGGAGTTGACAAATGGGGAGAAGTTGAATTCTGTTTTGCAAAAAGCAGCTGAAAAATGGAAGGAGAATTACCGGGAAGGCCCCGCCATCATTGCCGAAGTCTATTCCAAAGCACTGCTTCGCAAGCCCAGCAAAAAGGAAAGTGAAATCGCATTGGCTGCTTTAGGGAAAGATCCCGACACAGCGCAATTGCAGGATTTCTTTTGGGCAGTCGTACTGTTGCCGGAGTTTCAATTTGTCTATTAGAAAAGGAAAAAGGATATCATGAAGTATTACCTGCACAGAAGGGATTTTTTGAAGAAAACCAGCGCGGCGGCCATTGCCACGATGGCGATGGGTACTCCTTTTACCAGCTTGATTTCTTCCTGCAATTCAAGAAAATCCATACCCGCAAGCGCCGATTCGGTCATTTTGCTTTTCATGGCGGGAGGGATGGCCCATACGGAGACTTTTGATCCGAAGAAGCACACGGCTTTCCGAAAAGGAATGCATTCCAGCGAGGTGCTGAGTACCTTTCCTTCAGTACCGACTGCCTTGGATGGGATTCATTTTTCCGAAGGACTGGAATCCATCGGAAAAATCATGGACAAGGGGACTTTGATCCGGTCCTATGTCGCTGCGGACCTGGGGCATATCCTCCACACCCGACACCAATACCACTGGCATACCTGCTACGAACCGCCGCAATCGGTGGTCGTGCCGCATATCGGTTCCTGGATTGCCAAGGAACTCGGGCCACTCAATCCCGTCATCCCCGCCTTTATCAATATCGGACAACGCTTTACAGTTGGGGAAGGCGAGGAATTGAAAGCCTTTCACAGCGCAGGGTTTTTGGGAAGTGAGTTTGGGCCTTTCCTAATAACGGACCCGACTTCGGGTTTGGATGCGGTACGGCCCCCCGTTGGCATGTCCACAAAACGCTTTGAAGCGAGAAACCAACTCTACGAAAAACTGGTGCAGGAAAGGGCCATGGGCGAATTTGGCAGCGACTATCAAAAAGAATCGCTGAAAAGGTCCATGGAGCAAGCCTACATGTTGCTGAACTCCCCGGAAGCGAAGGCTTTCGATCTCAGTCAGGAACCCAAAGAAAGCTATGATCGGTACAATACCGGAAAATTTGGTTTGGGATGCCTGATGGCAAAAAGGTTGGTAGACCAAGGGGCGCGGTTTATCAGCGTCACCACGGAATATGAGCCTTTCTTCGGTTGGGATACCCATGACAATGGCCATACCCGATTAAAGGATATGAAGAAACTGATCGATGCACCGATTGCCCAATTGATCCGGGACTTGGATGAAAGCGGCCGGTTGGAACGCACGATGGTGATTGTAGCGAGTGAATTCAGTAGGGATATGCTGACTGAGGGAAGGCCGGACTTGAAGGTCTTGGACCAAGTGGAGGTTCCGGAGATCATTGAAGACATGAAAAACTACGGCATGCATCGGCATTTCACGGATGGCTGTTCGATTTTGATGTTTGGCGGAGGCATCAAACGCGGCCACGTCTTTGGAAAAACCGCGGACGAACGGCCCTGCAAGACCATCGAAAAGCCCATCAAAATCGACAGTATCCACCAAACCATTTACCATGCTTTGGGTATTGCGCCCGACACAAATTATGTCATTGAGCAAAGACCCTTCTACACCACACCCGACGGACATGGCAAAGTAGAAATGGATTTGCTAAAGGGCTAAAACGATTAAGGAAACTGAAAACGATATCCATGAACGGTTTTCCTAAAAAGACAATATCTACTAAATTGAAAAGGAATTGAGCCAAATTTAAATTTTCAAAAAAGTACCCCAACAACACGATCAAAAACCCAAAAACCATGTCATACTCCAATCTTACTTTTAAGTCCTTCAGCATCTTGCTTTGCGTCGGGATTTTGTTTTCCTGCGGCAAAAAAGCCGAAGAAAGCAAACCCCTCCATCCAAAGGTCGCAAAACTCAAACTTCCAGATGGATTTGTCGCGGAGCATATCTACAGCCCAGGTGAACACGAGCAGGGTTCTTGGGTCGGAATGACCTTTGATGACAAAGGGAGACTGATCGCAACGGATCAATACGGAGCCATTTACCGGCTTGAAATCCCCGCCATCGGTTCGGATTCACTTGCGCCAAAAGTTGAAAAACTGAAGTTTGGAACGGGCCCTGACGAAAAGATAGGTATGGGCTTTTGCCAAGGGGTGCTTTTCGCCTTCAACAGTCTGTATGTCACTGTAAACCACAATGCCAACGAGGAATTCGACAAGGGAATGGGTGTTTATCGCTTACAGGATTTGGATGGGGACGACCAGTATGAAAGCATCACGTTGATCAAGGCATTGACGGGGCACCCCGGAGAACATGGACCGCACAGCATGATTCTTTCTCCCGACAAAAAATCCATATTCTTTATGGCTGGCAATCACGTGGATCTGCCCGATTTGGATGCTTACCGATTGCCAAAAGTGTGGCAGGAGGACAACCTTTTCCCTGTCATCAAAGACCCAAGAGGACATGCGACTGATAGGACAGCGCCGGGAGGATGGGTTGCTTCATTTGATCCTGATGGCAGCAATTGGGAATTGTACAGCGCAGGCTACAGAAACGCCTATGACATCGCATTCAACGAGGCGGGCGATCTTTTTACCTACGATTCGGACATGGAATGGGACTTTGGGATGCCTTGGTACCGTCCGACCCGTATCTGCCACGTGACGAGCGGGAGTGAATTTGGCTGGCGCACCGGCAACCAGAAATGGTCACCGGAATACCCCGACAACCTGCCTGCCACCCTCAATATCGGTCAAGGTTCACCGACCAATGTCATGTTTGGTACCGGGGCAAAGTTTCCTGGGAAATACCAGAAAGCGCTTTTTGCTTTCGACTGGAGCTTTGGGATTATCTATGCGATTCATTTGCAGCAGCAGGGCGCAACGTATTCAGCGACTGCCGAGGAATTTATTTCAGGCTCACCACTTCCACTCACGGACGGCATTATTGGCCCTGATGGTGCAATTTATTTTATGACCGGCGGAAGGCGTTTGGAATCTGACCTGTACCGTGTCTACTACCAGGGTGATGAAAAAACAGATCAAATCTCAAGCATGACAGCGTCTGAAGAAAGCCAAACCAGGAAAAAACTGGAAGCTTTCCACACAGGAGGCCCGAATCCGGCAGCGATTGAAACAGCTTGGCCTTACCTCAACCACCCGGACCGGTTTATCCAATATGCGGCACGAATTGCGATAGAGCACCAACCGATGGCGCAATGGCAAGAAAAGGCCTTTGCCGAAAAAGACCCAACTGTCTTGATCCAGGCCATGATCGCCCTCACCCGACAAGGTGACGCTAAATTACAACCCCAGATCCTGCGGGCATTGATGGCTTTGGATTTTGCAGGATTGGATATCACGCAAAAAAGAAACCTGACGAGGGCGGTTGAAATCAATCTTTTCAGATTTGGAAATCCAGCCGCGGAGCTCAAAACCCAGTTAACCCAATACCTGGGGCCACAATTCCCCTCCAAGGATAACCTGCTGGACCGCAGTCTGAGCAAGGTTTTGGCAAGCCTCGAAGATCCTTCCGCGACCCAAAAAATGATTGCACTTCTTCAGACTGCACAAGACGATCCCGATTACCAAAAGACCTTTACTGCATCGTCGGATTTGGTTTTCCGAAATTCACAGTATGGATTGGATATCGCCGAAATGCTTTCCAGCGTACCTCCGGCACAACAATCCTATTTCGCGACAGTTTTGGGAGGGGCAAAGGCTGGTTGGACACCAGAACTGCGTGATGAATATTTCACTTGGATCAGAAAAGCATTCGAATACAAAGGCGGTCGAAGCTACGTCGGCTTTATCGACCGGGCCAGAAAAATGGCCCTCAGCCATGTGCCAAAAAGTGATTTTGACAAATACAATGAACTGTCGGGTGCATCTCTGCTGACTGGCAGCGGCAATGACTTGCGCGTTTCTGATATCCAGCCCGAGGGTCCAGGAAGAAGGTGGACCGTCGAGGAGGCCTTGCCAATGATGGAAAACCTTGCGGGACGGGACTTTGTCAAAGGAAAGGCCATGTATGCCGCTTCCCTCTGTCTTTCCTGCCACACGATGCGGGGAGAAGGTGGAGCCGTGGGGCCTGATTTGACCCAATTGGGAACCAGGTTCTCGGCCAAGGATATACTCGATGCGACCATCAACCCCAACGCCGTCATCAGTGACCAATACGCAGCGACCATTTTCTACCTCCATGACGGCAGCTCGATCATGGGCAAATTGGCCAATGAGGAATCTGACAAGTACATCGTCTCCCAGAATCCGTTCGATCCAAACACCCTTCGGGAAATCCCCAAAAAAGACGTCAAAAGCAAAAAGTTATCCGAAATCTCCATCATGATGCCCGGCATGATCAATCGGCTCAATGAGGAAGAATTGAAGGATCTGATGGCCTATCTGATGGCTGGCGGCAATCCTGAGCATGAAGTATTTAAAAAATGAAGGCGATGAAAAACAGGTTTCGATTAGTACTGACTGGCCTCGTTTGCCTGGGGGCGGTTTTACTTTCTTGCCAAAAGAAGGGGGAAGTATCCAAAACCGAGAGACCGGAGACCTCATCTTCTGCAGATTTTGAGGCGATTTTCGATGGCAAAACCTTGGCCGGCTGGAAAGGTGACCCATCCGTATGGCGGGTCGAGGATGGCAGCATTGTCGGTGAACTCGTCCGCGACAAACAAATCCAATCCAACACCTTCCTGATTTGGGAAGGCGGGGAACTGGGCGATTTTGAGTTAAAGGCGGCGTTCAAGATCACCGATTCGGGAAACTCCGGGATCAATTACCGCAGTGAGATGCTCCAAGAACCTGCATTTGCGATGCGTGGCTACCAAGCGGATATTGACGGAAAAAACACCTATACGGGCCAAAATTACGAGGAAAGGAAAAGGACGACTTTGGCCTATAGAGGCCAAAAAACCGAAATACAAAGCCAAAATCCCCCCGGACAAATCGGGGACTATGTGGAAAGAAACGCCTGGAAAGGACTCTTGCTCAAGGAAGAAATCGGGAACCGTGATGCCTTAAAGGCATTGATCAAACATGAGGACTGGAACGAAATCCACTTGGTGGTCAAAGGGAACAGGCTTCAGCATTTTGTAAATGGAACTTTGATGAGTGATGTCACCGACATGGATGCTGTGAACTACGTGGCAAAGGGTCACCTTGGCTTCCAAGTGCACGTTGGTCCGCCCATGAAAGTCCAATACCGCAATATATATCTGAAACGCCTGTAGCCCATGGCCCCAAATCCCACTTGGCAAGACAAAATCTCCCACCATTCCCAACTCGGCGGGATAGAAACTTCCGTACTTGACAACGGTGCCGGGAAGGGTGTGCGGATCGCATGGTTCAATACCGGGAAGTTGCGATTCAAGGTCGTATTGGATCGAGGAATGGACATCATGGATGCCTTTTTCCAAGAGCACAGCCTTGCTTGGATCAGCCACCTCGGTACCGCGGCACCCCAACCATTTTCCAACCAAGGCATCGATTGGCTGCGGACATTTGGGGGAGGATTGCTGACAACTTGTGGGCTTTCCCACGCGGGCGTACCGGATACTGACGAATTTGGGCAAAGGGGACTTCATGGGAATATCTCCAACATCCCGGCCACGATATCATCGATCAAGCAACCTGATTTCCGGACCGGCGATCTGGAAATGAGCATCTCGGGGACGATGATAGAGACAAGCGTCTTTGGCCCGACGCTCGAATGGAAACGAACCATTTCCTGCAAATTGGGGGAAAACAGCATTCGGATTCGGGACGAGGTTCAAAATCTAGGAAATACCCCCGCCCCGCATATGCTGCTTTACCATATCAATTGTGGCTGGCCGCTGATCGATGCCGGAACTGATATCGTATGGAACGGTAGCTTTGAAACTTTCGACAAGCATACAGGAAACCCGATTTTCACCCCCAACAATGATTTCAAAAAATGTCCCGCTCCATTGGACAGCCATGCAGGATTCGGCGAGTCCGTCGCATTTATCCGCCCTTACGAAGAGGAAAATGGCATGGTCCGATGCGGTTTTGTCAATCAGAACTTGGGGATTGGATTGGAGATCAAATTTTCCAAACACCAACTCCCTTGGTTGATCAATTGGCAGCATTGGGGAAAAGGGGAATATGTAACCGCTTTGGAACCTGCGACGCACCCGCCGATCGGCCAAGCCAAAGCGAGAAAGGATGGGAGCCTGATTTTCCTGGAACCTGGAGAAAAACGAGGGTACGATCTTGAATTCAAGGTGCTCAATACTCCCAAATCCATTTCCAACCTCCTTGCAATCAATAACAAATAACCAATAATCAGTAACCGAATAACCATTACATACATAACCAATTCACAATAAACCTATAACCATCAAATTATGAGCTTGGCAGAAAAAGCATTGGAACAAGGAGAAGGCATCCTCAGGCTAAGTCCTACTTGGGTACCACGTTCATTTTGTGTTCCGGGACGGAGAATCAAATTGCATCCTGACGATTACTACATGCTGGGAGGCGCACGAGGCGGCATCGACGAGCGATGGCTTTCATCGACTACACCAGCCCAAAATGGGCCATTGACCAGCAAGAATGAAGGACTCAGCCACGTTGTCTTCCATGATGGGCAGGAACTGAAGCTTTTTTTGCTGAAAGATGTCATTGATGAACTGAAAGGGGAAATCATCGGCAGCCGCATTTGGGACAAGTACAAGAGCTGGCCCATGTACTCCAAGTTTTTTGACAATATGGGCCCACTTCCCCACCACGTCCATTATGATGATAAGATATCAGCATTGACTGGACAGGTCGGCAAACCAGAGGCCTACTATTTCCCTCCCCAATTGAACAACCATGGCGGGGATTTTCCCTACACCTTCTTTGGTATCTCGCCAGGTACGACAAAGGACCAAATCAAAACTTGTCTGATGAATTTCAACAAAGGGGATAACAAGATTACCAATTATTCCCAAGCGTTCAGGTTGGAGCCCGGGACAGGCTGGGACGTACCTCCGGGGATGCTGCACGCGCCGGGCAGCATGTGTACCTACGAGCCGCAAAAGGCCTCAGATATATTCGCGATGTACCAATCATTGGTGAACGAAGCAATTATCCCTGACGAATTGCTGTGGAACGGTACACCTAAAGATAGAATCGGGGATTTTGACTTTTTGGTCGAAAGCCTTGACTGGGAACTCAACATCAACCCCAACATTTTGGAAACAAGGCAGATGCTTCCCAAAAACGTCTACGAACGGCACTGGATGCATGCGCATGGATTTGAGGAAAACTGGATCTGCTATCTGTCCAGAGACTTCAGCGCCAAGGAACTTACCGTTTTCCCCGGACAAACAGTCACCATCAAGGATTCTGCTGCCTACGGTCTGATCATGATGCAAGGGCACGGAAAAATGGGCGTTTGGGACGTGGAGACTCCAGCGCTGATCAGGTTTGGGCAATTGACGCATGATGAATATTTCGTGTCGGAAAAAGCAGCCAACGAAGGTGTCAAAATCACCAACCTCTCCAAAACCGATCCTTTGGTCATGCTCAAGCACTTCGGACCGGACAATCCGGATTTGAAGATTTGAACTTGGAGATAGGAGATGTGAGACTTAAGACTCAAGACACAAGACTTAAGACTCAAGACATAAGATGCAAAAAGCAAGACATGGAACAATCTATGGTCCATGACATATCGACCATTAACAAATAACTCAATAACCAATACCAAAGACAACGAGTAATCTATGGTCTATCAACAATTAACTTAATAACCAATAACTCAATACCAAGCAACAAAACACAAGACCTCAATCTATCGACTATGGTCTATTAACCATTAACTCAATAACCATGAACAATTATCCAAAACTACACAATGCCACCTGGCCGGGAATCGTGGGAAAAGGCCCTGATTCTGAGCCTGTGATCCCATTCGACAAACTCTTGGAAATGACCGCGGCGGCGGAAGTCAACGGGGTCAAGTTTGACGGAGTGGACCTCGGCCTCCTCGATCCACACCTTAACATCGACATGTCCGACGACGATATCAAGCGCCTAGCGGACAAGGTTTCCGGATATCACCTCAACATTGGCTCGCTCGTCGCACCGATTTGGGCGGGTTCAGCTATGGGCACCCCGGATCAGCGTAAAACCTTCGTGGAAATGGTCAAGAAATCCTGCGCCATTGGCAAGCGCCTGAAGGAACTCGGCGTGCGACACTATGGCATTGTTCGCATCGATTCAGCCGCAGGCGTTTCCGATTGGGCAAAGGATCCAGCGGGAAACACCAAGCTGATTGCACAGACATTTCGCGAAGCCTGCGATGTCGCGGCTGACTTTGGTGAAAAACTCGCTGCCGAGGGAGAAATCTGCTGGGGTGGGATGCACAGTTGGAAGCACATGGTCGAGCTGCTGCAGATGGTAGATCGTAAGAACATCGGTTTCCAGGCCGATATGTCCCATACTTTCCTTTACACGATGGGTTACAACGCACCCGAGCATAGAATCCTTCCCGTGGATTTTGATAAATCCGACCGAGAGGCGATCAAATCTGCTCTGAAGACTGTAACCGCCGCGCTGCGACCATGGACAATCGACTTTCACGTGGCCCAAAACGATGGCACCGTATTCGGGTCTGGATCGCATGACAAGACCGGTCGCCACTGCCAAGCCACGGACCCTAACGGACTTTTGGACATCGCCAACGACGCTGGCTATTGGCTGCGGGACGAAAAGGGAAACCTGACAAAAGCCTTCCAACATATCTGCTGGGACGGATGCATGTTCCCCAACGCCGTAATGGAAAAACAACAAACCTGGAACGATATCCTTGCCGCCCTGATCAAAGTCCGTGAAGCCCACGGATGGAAGGGATAAGTTGGAAGTACGAAATCAGAAGTATGAAGGTAGAAGCGAGAAGCCAGTGACGAGAATTGAGATCTTAGAACCAAGAATCCTTTCGTCTCACATCTCGCTTCTCATGTCTCACGTCTAAAATCTTTAAAAATGAGCAATAAAAAACAAATCCGCATCGGCCTGATAGGCACCGGCCTGATGGGAAGAATCCACACCAATGCCTATAAAAGAATTCCTGATTTCTTTTCAGAGTTTGAATACCAACCTGTACTCCAAGCCGCCTGCGCCCGTCGGGAGGAAAAAGTGAAGGCTTTTGCGGCCCAATGGGGCTATGCATCCTACGAAACAGACTGGCGTAAACTCATCGCACGCGAGGACATCGATGCCGTGGACATCTGTACGCCCAACGACTCCCATGCCGAAATTGCCATTGCTGCGGCAAAGGCCGGGAAAATGATCCTCTGCGAAAAACCACTTGCGAAAACGGTGGAGCAAGGCCAAGCCATGGTCGAGGCAGTCGAAAAGGCCGGTGTGAAAAATACCGTTTGGTACAATTACCGTCGAATTCCCGCCGTGACCTTGGCAAAGCAAATTGTCGACTCCGGGAAACTTGGCAAGATATTCCATTACCGCGCCAACTTCCTACAAGATTGGACCATCAATCCCGACTTGCCACAAGGAGGTGATGCGCTCTGGCGCCTCGACGTGGACGCCGCTGGTTCCGGTGTGACAGGTGACCTACTCGCCCACTGCATCGATACTGCGATGTGGATCAATGGCGGCATCGTCGATGTGTCAGCCATGACTGAGACATTTGTCAAGGAACGTGTACACCAAGGTTCCGGCAAAGTTCAAAAAGTAGGAATCGATGACGCATGTATCTTCCACTGCCATTTTGCCAATGGCTCGCTTGGGCTATTTGAGGCGACCCGCTATGCACGCGGCCACAAAGCGCTCTACACCTTCGAAATCAACGGGGAGCATGCATCGATTCGCTGGGACCTCCATGATATGAACTGGCTGGAATACTTCGACCACAAAGATGAGTCCCAAGTAAGGGGCTGGAGAAGAATTCACATTACGGAAGGCGAGCAGCCGTATATGAAGCGTTGGTGGATTCCGGGCACTTCGATTGGCTATGAGCATTCATTTATCCACCAAGCCGCTGATTTCTTCCATTCCCTGCAAACCGGAAAACCTTGCCATCCGACCTTCCAAGATGCCTTGGAAACCCAAAAGGTATGTCAGGCCGTGTTGGATTCGGCCCATGACCGCAGCTGGAAGGACACTGGGGTGAAGTGGGAAGGGTAAAAAAAAACCTGCCGGGTGACTGACCTCTAATCCTTTATTCGGACACGAAGGTCAAACCCGGCAGGTTTATTTTTTAAACTTTGAAATTAGAATGCTGCTTTGAAACCTTCCATTTTTTGGTCTACTTGGGTATCTACATCGAAGGATATCTTCACTTTTTCGAATGACATGGTTACTTTCGCCACCTTGTTGTTGCCTGCGGAAATGCTGTACTGAAGTCTCTCTTGCACTTCGTTGGACATGACAGGAGCAACTTTGATAGCGACTGCATCGTCTTTTGCGAGCGCTTCTTCATCGATTTTTCCGTCTTTCATGTAAGCAAAAACAGAACTGGCTTTGCTGTTCAAATGCACGGTCCACTCACCTGATGCCTGTGGCGTGATGAAAATGGAGTATTTGCCGGGACGGAGGTTTTTGCCACCCACGCTTACGCCCGTGCTGAATTCGATGATTGTTGCAGCATTGGCACCTGCCCTCCAAGTGACGCCGTATTTTTCGATCTCGCCAAAGATCTTTCTCCCTTTCACCGCAGGAGAGGAATAGTCAATGCTGATTTTTGTAAAACCGACATTTTGTGAAACAGAAGCTGCCGGGCTGGCTGCCGGTGTCTGCATTTGGGCAAAAGAAGTAAGCGGCAATGCAGCCATCAACAAAATGGTGCTGGCAATGAGGAGATTTTTAATGGTTTTCATTTTTTTATTGGGTTTTTTAAATTAGAATTTGGAAGGTAAAATCGGCTTTGAAGTTAACTGAATGGTTTCTAAATATCTATCAATTTTTCATGTTCAATTATTTGATCTCAAAAAAAGGTTATTAACTTAACTCTCAAATAACCGCTTTTCAGAAAGTCGAAAAACGATTTTTTAACCCCAAAATAACTTAGGTATGGCATTCTCCAAATCGCCAAATAACCAATCAGCGACAGCATTTTCGCAATTAGTCAATGATTATTGGGTCAACAAGTTCACAGGAATTGAAGAATTACAGCTCCCAAAGGATCCTTTAAAGTCTTCAACAGAAAGAAAAGATGAAAACGTACTGAGTTTTTTTCTGAAAAAGGATTTGCTCGAAGCTATTTCAGACAACTTCAACCACAATACTAAGTCCCCGGTAATAATCCTTTTCGGAGCATTGAGAATTTTGCTTAATCGATACAGTGGCCAAGATGATTTTTGTATCGGTACCACAATCAAAAGGTCAAATTTTTTCCATTCAAATGGAGAGAGAATAAATAACGATTATTTGAATATCCTGCCAATTCGCGCCAAATTAGATGGCAACGGACAATTTGGCGAGTTTATACAAACAATAGGGGAAGATTTGGAGGAAGCCAAATCCCACAGTCAAATCTCTGTTGATCATTTGATTTCTTATTTAGGTAAGAAAAACGAAAAAGATTTACGAATTCTTTTTCCGGTCGTCTTCGATTATCAGGAGAATGTTGAACTGGATGTGTCAAGCCAATTATCAAAAATCGACCTTGAAAAATTCAATTCTGTTTTGTGGTTCGGCTTTGCGGAACATGCAGATAAAATTGAAGCCACAATCACGTTTGACACTGAATTTTATTGCCTGGAATCGATAAAGAGGATGTCCTCCCATTTTTTAACGCTTCTCGAATCTGTTCAATCCAATCCGAGGGTAAGCTTAGGTCTTCTAAATATTATCCCTCTAGAAGAGAAGGATTTACTAATGAAGTCCTTCAACGATACTGAATCTCCATTACCAGACGGAAAAACTATTTTGGATTTATTTGAACAACAGGTCGGTACGAACCCAGATGCGCTGGCGGTTGAATTTGAAGGAAATCAGCTTTCTTACCGGCAATTGGATGCCAAATCAAACCAGCTAGCAAATTTTTTAATCAACAACGGGCTCAAACCTGAAAGGCCTGTTCCGATTTGTATTGATCGCTCGTTGGAGATGATTATTGGGATTTTCGGCATCCTCAAATCTGGTGGGGCATATGTCCCCATAGACCCTTCTTTTCCAAAAGATAGGATCGATTATATGATTGAAGACATAAAAGCCAATTTTGTCATTTGTTCATCAGAAACGGCACCCAATTTCACAGGTAAGGCAAAACTAGTCATCATGGATAAGGAAATGGGAGCTTTTCTCAAAATTCCTTCAACAAAACCTTCATTTTTGCTCTCGCCTGAAAATTTGGCTTACATAATCTATACCTCAGGTTCCACAGGAAAACCAAAAGGTGCGATAGTAGACCATCGCAACCTCATAAACTTTTCGATTAGCTTAACGAAAATTGTTGGGTATGATTCTTCTACACGTCAATTATCGGTCACTACTTTCATATTTGACGCATTTTGTTTGGAACTGTTTGTACCCCTAATAAACGGAGGAGCTGTTTTTTTGGTAAAAAAAGAAATCGCCATGGACGGGTTTAGTCTGGCCCGAAAAATTGCAGAAGTGCGACCTACACACATGCAGGCCACCCCGTCCGGCTGGCAAGTACTCCTCGGTTCCGGTTGGAAAAATAAGGAGGGAATTATAATGACCACAGGCGGAGAGGCTCTTATGGAAGAAACTAAAAATCTTCTAGCCCAGACTGGAACCCTTTGGAACCTCTATGGACCAACCGAGACAACGATAACCTCAACATTCAAAAAAATGGAGGTGGGTGACAAGGTAACCATCGGTAAGCCCATTGACAATACCTCCGTGTATATCCTTTCAGCAGGCGGAAGCCTAAACCCTATCGGTATTCCTGGAGAACTGTGTATTGGAGGGGATGGCGTCGGGAGAGGCTACCTCAACAGACCTGAACTAACCTCCCAAAAATTCGTCCCAAATCCTTTCGGCAATATCCGGGGAGACAAAATGTATCGCACAGGTGACCTTGCGAGGTGGCTTCCCGACGGAAATATCGAATACTTGGGGAGAATGGATGACCAGGTCAAGATCAGGGGATACCGCATTGAGCTTGGTGAAATTGAATCCGTCGTTCTTTTATACCCTGGAGTGAAGCAGTCAGTAGTCTTGGCAAGGGAAAACGGACATGGTGACAAAAAGCTCATCGGATATGTGGTCTGCGAAGGTGATTTCGAAAAAGAATCCGCAATTACCTTCCTCAAGTCAAAACTTCCTGAATACATGGTGCCCACACTTTGGCTTCAGCTAGAGAAACTCCCTATCAACTTTAGCGGAAAAATCGACAAAAAAGCACTGCCCGATGTAACTGGTCCTGATATTCAAAACTCCGATTATTCACCTCCAAAAACTGACTTAGAAAACAAACTGGCCAATATCTGGAAAAGCGTCTTAGGATTGGAAAGGGTAGGCATCCGAGACGATTTCTTTGCCCTCGGGGGACACTCCCTGCTCGCGATGAAGGTGATTGCAACAATCCGGCATGAGATAGGATTAGAACTTTCTATCGGGGAGATGTTTAACTATCCAACAATTTCACAACAGATTGATATCCTGGAGCCAAGAAATATTGGCAAATATGGAATAATCCAACTTGAAACTACAGAAAGACACGAGTTAATCCCACTGTCCTATAACCAGCAAAGTCTGTGGTTTATTGATCAATTATCAGGTAGTATTCAATACCATATTCCAATTGTTTTTAGAATTGAAGGAGATTTGAGCAAAAAGGCCCTGCAAAAAGCCCTTGTTGAAATCGTAAACAGACATGAAATCCTTCGCACGGTAGTCTCGGAAAAGGACGGCGATGTATTTCAAAAAATATTGGAAAAAAATCTCTTTGAACTTAAGTCCAAAGAAGTCCCCAAGGAGGAATTGGCAAAAGAAATTGCGGAAATTGTCAAATCCCCTTTTGATCTGACTTGTGACCATATGATCCGCGCTTGGCTGCTGAGTCATGGAGATGAGACGCAGATCTTGGTTATTATTTTACACCATATCGCATTTGATGGGACATCGACAAGCATTTTCAAAACAGAATTATGGGAGAATTATAAAGCCTTTTCAAAAGGTAGTTCCCCAAACCTACCATCTCCAAAGCATCAATACGTAGACTACGCTGTCTGGCAGAGAAAAATCATCGGCAGTAGCTCCTATCAGTCAAAATTAGAGCACTGGAAGTATAGTCTACAAGGAACCACCCCAATCCAGGTGCCAACGGATTTCATCAGGCCTGCGGTAATTTCCTCAAAAGGAGATATAGTCCGCTTTACGATTGGTCAAGAAATAATTAACAACGTATATGCCATCGGTCAGCGGCAAAATGCAACCCTCTTCATGACGCTTTTGACCGCGTTCAAGGTATTGCTCCACAGGCATTCCCAACAAGAGGATATTTGTGTCGGTACGCCGGTGTCAGGGAGAGAGATGCAGGAATTTGAGGAAATGATTGGGTTTTTCGTAAACAGCATTCCGATAAGGACTAAATTGGCCGGCAACGTTAGCTTCAACGATCTCTTGAATAAGGTGCGCTCGAAAACCATCGATGCATTCGACAATGGACAGATCCCCTTCGAACTGATTGTTGAATCACTTGAGATCAAAAGAGATCTTAGCAGAAATCCTTTGTTTCAGGTGCTGTTTGTACTCCACAGTGAATCCGAAAATAGTTTTCAAACTGAAAACACCAAATGGACCGCGATCAACTACAATCAATCCACGTCAAGATTTGACTTTGCTTTTGAATTGACAGAAACAAGAAAAGGGCTTGGCGGAATGGTAGAATTCAGCACTGATCTCTTTGCAAAGGAGACAATAGAGAGGATGGTTGACCATTACAAAACCCTGTTGGTTTCAATTACTGAAAATCCGACGGAGAGGATTGACAAATTGAAAATGATGGGTAGTGAGGAAGAAATCCTGATTTTAAAACAATTCAACAACACAAAATCCGATTATCCAAAAAACGAAACAGTCGTTAGTCTATTTGAGAAAACCGCAAAACAATTTCCAAATAACCTTGCGGTCGTTGCTGGTGGTCAAAGTATAAACTATAATGAACTTGACCAAAGAGCCAATAAATTTGCCAACTACCTGATTTTAAAGGGAGTAAAATCAGAAAATCCAGTACCTCTTTGTGTAGACCGGTCCATCGATATGGTCATAGGAATTCTGGGAATTCTAAAGGCGGGAGGAGCATTAGTGCCGGTTGACCCTTCGCTGCCTGTTGAAAGGATTGACTACATGTTGGAAGACACTGGGGCGGATTTTGTTATCTGCAATTCCAGCACTTCCCATAAAGTCGCAAATCATAAAAAACTGATTTTTGACCAAGAAAGTGAGGAAATTAACTCAATGTCCTCCATCAATCCACTTACATCACCCAATCCTGAAAATCTCTTTGATATCATCTATACCTCTGGTTCCACAGGTAAGCCTAAAGGTGTGATGGTCGAACACAGAAACCTGGTCAATTTTCTTTTTAGTATGACCAAAGATGTTGACTTTAATCCTTCATCAAGTGTTTTATCAGTTACCACTTATAGTTTTGATATCTTCTATCTCGAATTATTTCTTCCTCTGTATCAGGGAGGTTGTGTTTTTTTAGCAGATAAAGAAACTTCGCTTGACGGTTATCGGCTTGCGAAGGAAATTGAAGAAAAAGCCCCTAGCCACATGCAGGCTACCCCATCAGGTTGGCAAGTACTTCTCGAAAGTGGTTGGAATAATCCAACGGGCTTGAAAATGCTTGTAGGTGGAGAAGCGCTGAAAGAGGAAACGAAAAATGCTTTGTCGTCGCTGGGTACGCTCTGGAATTTATATGGCCCAACTGAAACTACCATTTGGTCGACATTCAACAAAATGGAATCCTCCAAAAAGGTAAATATTGGAAAGCCTATTGCAAATACTTCAATTTATATACTTGGTTCGGGAGACCAGCCCAATCCGATAGGGATTCCTGGAGAACTCTGTATTGGCGGGGATGGTGTGGGTAGGGGTTACCTCAACAGACCTGAGCTTACATCCGAAAAGTTTGTCCCCGATCCTTTTAGTGGAAATAAAAATGCAAGATTCTACCGAACAGGAGACTTAGCCAAATGGCTCCCTGATGGCAACATAGAATACCTCGGAAGAATAGATGATCAGATCAAAATCAGAGGTCACCGAATTGAACTTGGTGAAATCGAAACGGTACTTCAGCAGCACGAGGGGATCAAACAGGCTGTTGTCGCGGTGAAGCAAGACAACTTTGGTATTAATAGACTAATCGGATATGTAATCTGCAGACATCCTTTTGATAAGGATGGGGTGATCTCTTTCCTCAAAGGAAAATTACCCGATTACATGGTCCCCAATATTTGGATGGAACTGGATGCTTTCCCTTTAACTTTCAACGGTAAAATTAATAGGAAAGCACTTCCGGAGCCTGCAACGGAATTCATCGAAACCACAAAATACGAAGCACCCAAAACAGAACTACAAAAAAAGGTATCTGGAATTTGGAGACGAATATTGGGTGTGGAGAAAGTGGGGCTCAATGATGATTTTTTCGAACTTGGGGGCCACTCCCTTATGGCAATGAGGGCAGTAGCAGCTCTAAGACAGGAAACTGGACTTTTGCTCTCTATCAGTGATCTTTTTGCCAATCCCACTCTGAAAATGCTGACAGATATCCTCGCTGCAAAGGAAATCGGTGACGGAAATTTTAGGGTTATGGTTCCTGACGAAAGACCTGAAATACTTCCACTTTCCCACAATCAGTTGAGTATTTGGTTTATTCATCAATTAGAAGGGAGTATCCAGTACCACATACCTATCATCTTCGATATCAGAGGTAAAATTGACACCAGGTCATTAGACAATGCCCTAGTGGAAATCGTAAACAGACATGAAATATTACGTACAGTAATCTCGGAAAGGGATGGCATTGCCTATCAAAGAATCCTGAAAAAGAATCAATTTCAACTTGATAAAAAAGCAGCAAATAGGAAAGAACTAGATCAGGAAATAACCAAGCTGATCAGAATGCCATTTCATCTGGAAAAAGACCATATGGTCAGGGCATGTCTAATTACATTGGGAACGGACGAATACTGTTTGGTCATTACCATGCACCATATCGCCTCGGATGGATGGTCGTCTTCTATCCTAAAAAGGGAGCTTAAGGAACTATACCGAGCTTTTTCAAATGGATTTAGACCAGATTTACCCGAGCTCCCCCACCAATACTCAGATTATGCATTATGGCAGAGAAATATTATTGCCAAGGATGCTTTCAAATCAAAATTAGACTATTGGAAAAAAAGACTTCGGGATACTACCCCACTCCAACTTCCTACCGACTTCACCAGGCCTTCGGTTCTTAGCACTAAGGGCGATGTTCATCGATTTTCAATTGATTCTGAGTTAGTCCTGCAACTCAAAAATTTAGCAAAAAATCAGAAATCAACGCTATTCATGACCCTGTTAGCAGCATATAAAGTCCTGCTTTATCGGTATAGCGGTCAAGAAGATATATGTGTCGGTACACCCATTGCAGGAAGAGAAAACAAGGAAACTGAAGATTTGATAGGCTTCTTTGTGAATACACTTGCTCTTCGAACGGAAGTGAAAAACTCCTTGAGATTCGCTGATTTTTTAACCCAAGTCAAAACATCTACTATGGAAGCTTTTGAAGCCCAGGAAGTTCCTTTTGAGATGATTGTTGGCGAATTAGGCCAGGAGCGAGACCTGAGTAGAAACCCGATTTTCCAGGTTCTTTTTGTTTTGCAAAACGTCCCGGATTCCAAATTCGAAATAGCTGGGGCAGAAGTGTCCGAGAAAGGGTTTGAGCACTTCACTTCTAAGTTCGATATGACTTTTGAACTTACTGAGACCAAAGATGGAATCCGGGGGGCGCTGGAATTTTGCACCGATCTTTTTAAAAAAGAAACCATCACCAGCTTTGTGTCTCACTACATGAAGCTCTTACGGTCAATATGTGATAATCCGACCGAAAATATCGGATCATTGAAGATCCTGCAAGATCATGAAGAGAGACAAATTCTTGAATCCTTTAACAAAACCCACAACCCAATTCAGGAAAATATCACGATTCTTGACCTCTTCGAAAGTGAAGTCAAGAAAAACCCTGAAGCGGTAGCGGTTGCTTTTGAAGGCACGAAACTTAGCTACTTCGATCTTGACAAGAAGTCAAATCAGCTGGCCAGTTATTTGATCACCAAAGGAATTAAGAATGAAGAGCTGGTTCCTATTTGCCTTGACAGATCGTTCGAAATGATCATCGGGATTTTGGGTGTTTTAAAGGCAGGCGGAGCATACGTACCAATAGATCCAACCTACCCAGAAGACAGGATCAGTTTTATGCTCAATGACTCAGGTGCCAAAGTTGTTTTGACCACCTCCGACCGGACTGAAAAAATTCCTGGTCCCTTTGAAATCATTTGTCTCGACAAGTTTGACAGCGAATTAGAATTTGAATCAAATCATCTGAATGATAGGGAAATTAGTAAAAACAACCTTGCATATGTGATTTATACCTCAGGGTCAACCGGAAAACCAAAAGGTGTCCAAATTGAGCACGGGGGATTAGTTGCGTCTACTCTGGCAAGGCATTCTTATTATGGCAATACGGGTTCAGTCTTGTTGATACCATCATTCGCATTTGATTCATCTGTTGCAGTGATTTTTGGAGCTTTGACCACCGGCAGCCAACTGATCCTTTGCAAAAGTGAATTCATTAAAAGCCCCCATCATATCCAAAAATTGCTGAAGGACACTGAAACTCTACTTTGTGTCCCATCTTACTACAGGTTCTTGCAGGAAGAGGAATTGCTTTCAGATTCCAAATTGGTGAATGTCATTCTTGCCGGGGAAAATCTGGACCAATCTCTTGTGAAGCTGCATTTCGACAAAACCAAAAATGTGAATTTATTCAATGAATATGGTCCAACTGAAGGAACCGTTTGGGCTTCTGTGGCCCAGATTCATTCGCCAGAAGAAAAAGTCACAATCGGAAAACCGATAGATCACACGAAAATATTCATTGTCAACAAAGACAATCAGCTCAACCCAGTCAATGTCCCCGGGGAGTTATGTATTTCAGGAAAAGGTGTGGCAAGAGGCTACTTGAACAACCCTGAACTTACGATGGAAAAGTTTGTCAAAAATCCATTTAGCTTATCTGGTGATGAAAAGATGTACAGGACTGGCGACCTCGCGAGTTGGCTTCCCGATGGCAACATCGAGTATTTGGGTAGAATTGATGACCAAGTGAAAATCAGGGGATACAGGATAGAATTAGGAGAAGTCGAACAAGCATTGTACAGCCATGGAAAGGTCGAGCAATGTATAGTGATTGCAAGATCATTGGGCAAAAGAAAAGACATTGCACTAATAGCTTATACGACAGGCGAAGCCACCGCAGAAGAACTAAGATCGTATCTGAAAGAAAAGCTGCCAAACTATATGGTCCCCGGCCACTTTGTGAAATTGGCCAGTTTACCCTTGACAAGTAATGGGAAGGTAAATAGAAAAAGTCTTCCCGACCCTGACGACACAGGGATGCAGGGTGTAGAATATATAGCTCCAATAACAGACGAAGAGAGATTTCTAGCAAAAAAATGGTCAGAAGTATTGCGGGTGAAAGAATCGGGGATCGGATTGGCGACTGACTTCTTCGCTTTAGGCGGAGATAGTATAAAGGCAATACAGATTGTAGCCAGGCTACGAACCGGAGGATATGAGTTAAAGATATCGGATGTGATGAGTAGTAGCAGGTTGGTAGACATGGCCTCCAAACTGCGTACTTTGACAAGAGTGATAGATCAAGCACCTGTAGAAGGTGAGGTTATGTTGAGTCCGATACAGTGTGGTTTTCTGGAAAATAGTTTTGCAAAGGGAACCGAAGAAATCAAAGACCTTTTTCATCAAAGCTTCATGTTTTGTTTACCAGGTGGTGTAACTGAACTAGAAGTTAGGGCTGTTATGGAAAAGATAGTCGCACACCACGACGCATTACGTATGCGATACCAGAAGTCGGAAGAAGGTGTGTGGAAACAATACAACGAAGGGCTTATAGGGGACTATTATATACTTGAAGAAACAACACTACCTAACGACAGAGACGATTTCAAAAGTAGTCAAAGCCGATTCTTTGAGGAGCATGGTACTCGCCTAAAGCAGCGTGTTAGCTTTAGAAAAGGCCCTCTTATTGGCGTCGGATTATACCACGATGTTGAAAACAATGAAAGCCACTTGCTGCTCTGCATACATCATATGGTGATAGATCTGGTATCATGGCGTATTTTGTTTGAAGATATTGATATTCTACTGAATCAATACCGAAACGGAGAAGACTTAGCGTTGCCTGAAAAAACCGATAGTTATCGCTATTGGATGGAACGTAACGCAGACTATGCGAATGGACACCTGGTCGAGCGCCAGCGACCGTTCTGGGACCAGCAAATTAAAAGGAAAGTTGACAAAATTGCTGCCGAAAACCCAGAAGGAAGAAATCTATTTGGTGTAAGTAAGCGTGTTGGTTTTACTTTAAGTAGGGAACAAACGGCGCAAGTCTATCAAGGGATGAATGGCCTGAACAAGGTGGAGATCAATACCTTATTGTTGGCGGCATTATCAAGAGCATTGAAGGATGTGTTTGGCACAAATGTAGTAAGGGTATTACTCGAGGGCCATGGAAGAGAGGGATATCTGGAGAAAACTGACATAAGCCGAACCGTAGGTTGGTTTACAAGTATATACCCGTTTGTTTTGATCACCGGGGATGAAAGTGTGGAGTCAGTTTTAATGCTCCAAGACACGCTAAATAACGTTCCTGATAAAGGAGTAGGTTATGGTATATTGCGTTACCTGCACAAGCACCGACTGCCCGAGCTGGAAGACGCCGACGTGAGTTTTAATTTCTTTGGGGATTTTAGCAAGCTAGCGGGAAAAGAAGAGAACCCAACGTTAGCATCACCCTCCTCGAACCGTAGAAATAGTGCTAAGGCGATTCTCAATTACTCTAAATATGGACACGGTGCTGATGTCCACCCAGACATAGAACGTGAGACTGAATTAGAGGTAAGTGGACAAAGTCAAGATGGCTGCTTGGAAATGAGTATTCAGTACAGTTCCGAGCGTATGGGCGAAGAGTTGATGCAACTACTCGCTGTGAGTTATAAAACACATTTGCTCAAAATCAGTGAAAGCTTAAGCACCTACGAAAAACCGGTCCAATTACCAAGCAGCTTTACCTATAAGGGCTTAACCATGCAACAGGTAGAAAAGCTAACGCAGGAATATGGGACCATTGAGGACGTTTACCAATTGAGCCCAATGCAGCAAGGCATATATTTCCACGCCTTGTCAGAACCTGAAAGTCACGCATACTTTATTCAACTAGCTTATGGCCTTAGTGGATTTTTGGATATAGATAAGCTAAAGGATGCGTTTAGTAAGACAATAAAAAGGCACGCTGTGTTACGGACCATTTTCAGAAGAGATTTGGGAGATGATCCGTTGCAGGTAGTATTAAAGGATAATAATATAGACTTTAGGTATGAAGATATCAGAGAAAAGGAAAAAACAGCACAAAAAGACTATCTCAAACAGGCAAAAGAGGCAGATATCGCCGAGGGTTTTGATTTGAGTGTAGGTCCCTTGGTGAGGTTGACTGTTCTTCAACTATCCGAAGACACCTTTTTTCAAATATGGAGCACCCATCATTTGATTATCGATGGCTGGAGTACCAATCGAGTACTATATGAGTTTGATCAATATTACAAATCTCTCATAGGGAATAATCAAACCATACTAAATACACCTGAGCCTTTTAGTCATTACATAGCGTGGTTGGACCAGGTGGATCGTGAAACCAGTATTTCCTACTGGAAGAACTACTTGAGCGGATATGAAACCAAAGCCTTTCTGCCCTTTGACAGTGACGGGATGTCGACCGATACAACGTATTTAGCAAGTGATTATGAATTTTGGCTGGACAAGGAGCTCACAGAAAAATTAACCGACCTTGCTTCAAAAGAAAAAACGACATTAAATACGATTATCCAGAGTGCCTGGGGGGTATTACTTAGCAGATATAACAATACCCAAGATGTAGTCTTTGGCTCTGTAGTTTCAGGGCGTCCATCGCAGCTCAAGGACATTCAGGAGATGATTGGGATTTTCATCAACACTGTACCTCAGCGGGTGAGTTACTCTGGACAAACCACTTTCAAAGATCTATTACAATCAATACATCAATCCTTTATCGCAGGTGAACCCCACCATTATTTGAGTTTAGCGGAAATTCAGCGTCAAAGTGACTTGGGGTCAAATTTGATTGATCAGCTTTTGATTTTTGAGAATTATCCAATATCCGGTCAGCCAGAGGATGCTATCGCGCCTTCACAATCAAAAAATAAAGAAGAGGTTAAAATTATTAGTGAGACTGTAGAATTGTTTGAGCAGATGACCTATGATTTCACTTTGATGGCGGCTTTGGAGGATAGGTTGTTCTTTCGAATGAAATTTAATAGGGCAAGATACAGTGAGGGATCAATTAAGCGATTAGAGAGACAGTGGAAGCAATTGCTAATGGAAATAACAAATGATGCAACTATCCCGGTTAACCATTTGGAAATTCTGCCCGAAGAAGAAAAGACCCATCTGTTTGAATCACTGAATGGTTCAAGAGTTTTGTCACCTTTGGAAAAAACAATTGTTGAATTAATACAAGAACAAGTCGATAAAACCCCTGAAGATATAGCCTTAAAGTATGATGGAACTGCTCTCACCTACAGGGAACTTAACGAGACATCCAATCAACTTGCTCACTACCTCCTTAGCCGTTATGATATAGAGCCTGATGTTTTAGTGGGTATTGAGTTGGAACGCAATGAATGGATGGTGATAAGTATTTTAGCTATTATAAAAGCGGGAGGCGCCTATGTTCCAATCGACCCAAATTATCCTTTAGCACGAAAAGAGTTTATAAAACAAGACAGCGGTATTTTATTTTGCCTCAACATTGACACTCTCCTTGATTTCAAAAAAGAGTGGAAAGACTGTGTTAAAAGCAATCTCCCCGCTCCGATCACTGCAGACAATTTAGTCTATTGCATTTACACCTCCGGTTCAACGGGCAACCCCAAAGCCGTAACTATTGAGCATAAGCAGTTATCATCATATGTTATGTTCAACAAAGAATACTTTTTCAAAAGTATTGAGAACTCAATGCATACAAATTGGTATGCTGTAACAAATTACACCTTCGATATTTCCGTTTTCGAAATTCTGGGCTCACTAGCTATGGGCTTCACAATAAATCTCAATCCTATTGGAAACACAGAATATCTTCTCAGCTCTATTGCCGCCAATCCCCATGGAGTCCTGCAAATTACGCCCTCCTATTTTGAGGAACTTATTTTGGACGAAAAAGCCAAGACCATATTACCGTCATTGGGTGTATTGCTAATAGGGGGAGAAGCGATGGGTGAAAAGGTCTTTTCATTTATCAAAGATTATCTGCCTCAAAACACCGTGTTTAATGTCTATGGGCCTACCGAAGCTACCATTTGGAGTACGGCTTTTCTATTAACAGGCGCAAAAAAAGTATTGTTGGGAAAACCGCTCGGCAATGAATCGATTTACATCCTAAACCATGACCTAAATTTGGTGCCAATTGGAAGCATAGGTGAAATATGCATTGGTGGCGTAGGTCTTGCCAGGGGTTACTTAAATCGACCCGACCTGACCAGAGAAAAATTCATTGAGAATCCTTTTAAGGCAGGAGAACGCATATATCGAACCGGCGATTTGGGCAGATTGAGAGAAGATGGGGATCTAGAGTATTTGGGCAGAATTGATGATCAAATCAAAATCAGAGGGCATCGGATAGAGCTAGGCGAGATCGAGAAAGCGTTGGCAAGGCACCCAAAATCTGGACAATGTGTAGTAATAGCAAGAGCATTAAGAAATACCAAAGACAAGGAACTGATCGCCTATACAACTGGCGACGCTACAGCCAAAGATCTTAAAAATCACGTTAAGGATTTGCTTCCCAGCTACATGGTTCCCAACTATTTTGTGAGGTTGTCTAGTATCCCGTTGACCAGCAATGGAAAAATTGACAGGAAGGCTCTGCCAAACGTGGAAAATAAAGAAATAGTTACCTCAAGTTATGTCGAACCAAGAAAGGGTCTGGAGAAACAAATTGCCGCACTTTGGCAAAGAATCCTTGGTTTGGACAGGGTAAGTATTGAAGATGATTTCTTTGAAATTGGCGGACATTCGATTCTTGCTGTAAAGGTAATTTCCGCAATGGAAAAAGAATTAGGATTAAAGCTTTCCATAAACCTGATATTCAAATATCCAAGCATTTCTTCATTAGCAAAAGCTATCGAAAACAGACATGAGAATCAGAAAAGTTGGAACTCCTTAGTTCCGATAAAACCATCCGGAACTAAGCCACCACTTTTCATTATTCACGGTGTCGGCTCGACGGTTTCCATTTATTACACGTTGGCGAAATACATTGATAACGACCAACCGATATTTGGCTTTCAACCAAAAGGTTTGGACGGAATTGAAGTGCCAAACAATTCTGTTGAAGAGATGGCTGCGTATTATATTTCTCTCATGATCAAACAATATCCTTCTGGCCCGTATTGTATTGCCGGTTATTCATTTGGAGGATATGTAGCCTACGAAATGGCTCGTCAACTTAAAGCAATGGGCAGAGAAGTATTCAAGCTAATTCTCTTTGACACATCTGCGTATGAAGATGAAGCAAAACTCTCTTGGTTGAAAAAATTAAAACTCCAACTGGGTAAAAGGATAGTAAATCTGGGTTTCGCATTTCAGGAACCAGAAGGATTCTACGAACAAAAAAGAAGGTCTTTTGAAAGAAAGAAGGACCAAGTTTTGATCAAATTAAATCTAAAGGCCAGGCCGGAAACCCTGAAAGACCTAGGAAGTATCATAAAGGTCCTTGCAAGTAACAATGTGAGAATTCTAAGAAATTACAAGTTGGAAAATTACGCCGGTGACCTATATTTATTTAAGGCCAGACACAGGCCTTTCTATGTAGAGGACACCAAGTATTACGGTTGGGGTCCTTTGGTAGAAAGGGTCCATATAGTGAATGTATCCGGCCATCATGACAATATTTTCAAGAAGCCAGAAATCCTCAAAGAAATGGCCTCTAAGATCCAAATGGTCCTTGATGAACGTCCCGGAAAATGACCCAAAACCTGTCCATCGCCCTTTTCGATACTTCCCCAACCTGGGAAAATTTCCATTTTGAGCCACTTTACGGTAAATCCCATGTTATCAGGGTATGCGTTTCAAGAAATATACATGAGATAGAAGCACAACTTAGACTGCTCAAAAATGAAGAAATAGATAAGCATGCCAGAATTTTCAAGCAAAGCGACAAGAATATTTTTCTGACCAGTCAAGTTATGAAAAGGGTTTTGTGCGGACTTTATCTGAAAATTTCACCTGCAGAAACCAACTTTTTATTCACTGAACATAAAAAACCGTATGTCTCAGGTGATCCCAACTTCCACTTCAACATCAGCCATTCCGGAGATTGGGTGGTTTTTCTTTTCTCCTCATCGCCTTGTGGCATTGATATCGAAAAGATCAAGCCGGACTTTGATTTCGAAGGAATGATGCCATCTGTATTCCATCCAAGGGAGATCGATTGGATCAATGGGCAACCTGACAGGAACAGGGCATTTTTCAAGCTGTGGACCATTAAGGAATCCCTGCTCAAGGCCCAAGGCACCGGCCTTATCGATGACCTCAATCAATGGGACTTGACATCAACACAAAAAATGTCTGACCCTGACTGGCATGTGCAGACTTTTTCGGTCGGAGATGATTACTATTTGAGCACCTGTGTTAAGGACCATCCTAAGGAATTCAAGTACTTCGAATTTGCTGGCAGCTTTGACTTTCCTTCATAAAAGTGTGGCGGTTTTCGTTTCTTCATTTTAAAAGTGTAAAAAGAAACAATTCGATGCCAACCGATGATCATTGCGCAGGTCACCGATTCTTGGGACCGATCAAATGAAACTGTTTTCAGGCTTTCTTTTTCCAATAATCCACCGCCGCCAATCCCCCAAACCATACTACCGTGCAGGCAAATAGCCCGTTGTTCAAATCTTTTTGTCCCAGCATATCAGCATAAAACAAAACCGTAATCAACAGCATGGCTGACAGGATCAACACGGGAAACCAAAACTTGCTCATTTTTTCTGGAGGATTTTGCTAAATACCAAATACAAAACACCGCATGCGATCCAGGCGGGCAACGTGAAAAAGGAAAGGAAAACTCCCTGCTGGACCGAAATCGTATAAAACACACCCATGCTAATCAACCAAGCCGCCAATACGGCCATATTGAACCCGATACCTTTGGCTGCTGCATAATTCCTGACCATACCAAGCCGCTCGGCAAAGTAATGCTCAAAGAATATCACCGCCCCAATCGGCGCCAAGATAAAGCCATACACTGCCACAAAGTCCAGCAACTTCATCGCAAACGCCGGAAACAGCCCTGCTATCGTCGCAATTGCACCTGTTGCCAAAGTAACTTTGGTCGTGAAGCTTTTTGGAAAAATGGCCTGAAAAGCCAGCCCAGCCCGATAAATCGTAGGATTGGCAGTCGTCCAGCCAGCTACCAAGACGCAGACCAGTCCTGATATCCCAACGACTTCATAGGACAAAGGCCCCGGTGCCACAGGCGGCACGCCCCCACCTGCCAAGATGGCCTCTGCCTCAGGACTTTTCAAATACAGCGCAAACATCAGGCAGGCGGATATCCAAGCCATATAGTGGCCGACATACATGCCCGCCGCACTTGTCCAACCCACAGAATTACGATCAGCATAGCGCAACACCGATAGATCCGACATACCCAAATGCATCGCCGCATTGCAAAACCATGCAAATGCCGTCACATGCCAAAACGTAAACTTGATCTGACCGGGAAAAGGCTCCGAACCTGAGCCCCAAACCGCCCAAAGATCATCCAAACTGCTCACGCCGAGACGCTTGGCAGCGACGATTCCCGCAATCAAAAATACCAGTACCATCCAGGGTGCCGCGATGTTGGAAAACTTGGAAACCGCATCATAGCCCTTGGCAGCGACAATCGAAATCACCGCTCCGACGCCCAGGACTACCAAAACCCAGGAAATGCTCGTAGGCATCCTATCCGTCAAGGCAGGCATCGGCATATCAAAAGGAATCCCAACAGCCGTCGCCGAAACGGTGATCATCGCCCCTGCCAAAAAGCAGAAAAGCAAGCCATTGGCCAAGTTATAGCCGGTTACAAGCTTCCGTCCTGAGATTTTCTCGAGCTTGTAGTAAAGCGTCAGCCTTTCGGAGGTGGCGATAGGCGTCGTGATGTAGCGCCAAGTCAATACCGCCAAAAAATTGCCCACCAAAAGCCCCACGATCAAATCAAAAGCCGACACGCCAGCAGTCAAAAAAAGTGGCCCAATCACAAACTCCGTCCCAGCCGCATGCTCGCCCGCATACATGCCAAGAAACTTCCTCCAGTCCTTTAGCTGCGAGGTCGGAACAGGCTGCCGTTCAAATTCACCACTTGTTTGAATCGACTCCTGAGCAGTAACTTCCTCCATAGGTTGATTTTGGGTTGAGGATTGAAAATACAAAAAAGCCAGGGTATTTCCTGTCCTGCATTGTCCTGTTGGATGATTGCAACCGATTCACGGCAGTCTGCCCCGCATCTTTTCAATCACCGCAAGTGGTCAAAATGCCAACTTTTGTGAATTGATTCACTTTTTTAATATTATTTTTGTGAATCAATTCACTTTTTTAATACTATTTTTGTGAAATAAGTCGAAAACACACGTAATGGAAAGACAACCGATCCCGCGATTATTGGAAGCAAAAATCCAAGGTCGACTTTTTGGAAAAAAAGCTATTCTGGTTTTTGGCCCAAGACAGGTCGGAAAAACTACCCTGTGTATGGAAATCCTCAGAAAGACTGATCTACCATACACCATTTTCTATGGTGACGACGCTGACATCAGAGAGGCATTCGCGCAGGCAAATGGCACAATGCTGCGAAACCTGATTGGAGACCAAAAAATCATTCTGATCGATGAAGCCCAAAGAATTCCGAATATTGGCCTCTGTTTGAAAATAATTGTTGACCAATTGCCGGACGTCCAAGTAATCGCCACCGGCTCCTCTTCCTTTGACCTCGCCAACTTATCCAACGAGCCGCTGACAGGACGGAAGTACGAGTTTTTTCTTTATCCACTCAGCTTCAGCGAAATGGTCAAACATCATGGATTTTTGGAAGAAAAACGCCATTTGGAACACAGAATGCTCTATGGTTACTACCCCGAAATCGTCACGCATGCAAACCAGGAAAAAGAATTGCTGAATTTACTCGCTGGCAGCTATCTCTACAAAGACCTACTGATGCTGGAAGGAATCAAAAAACCCTTGATTTTGGAAAAACTGTTAAAAGCCCTTGCGATGCAACTTGGGAGTGAAGTAAACTACAATGAACTTGGTCAGATCGTTGGTGCAGATAAAAATACAGTAGAGAAATACATCGACTTACTGGAAAAAGCGTTTGTCATCTTTCGTGTACCTGCCTTCAACAGAAACGTACGCAGCGAACTGAAAAAAGGAAAAAAAATCTACTTCTACGATTGTGGCATCAGAAACGCCATTTTGAAAAATTTCAATCCATTGAGTTCTAGACTGGATGTAGGAGCCCTTTGGGAAAACTTCTTCCTTGTCGAGCGAATGAAGTTCCTTGCCGCAAACAACCAAGACGCAGAGTTCTATTTTTGGAGAACAACCGCCCAACAGGAGATAGATTTCATAGAAGAATCAGAGGGCAATATCAAAGCATTTGAATGCAAATGGAATCCAAAAACGAAGACCTTTTTTCCCTCCACATTTAGGGATGCCTATCCATATGCTGCTTTAAAGGTTGTGAATTCAGGAAACTTCGAGGAGTTCACCCTAAATCGCTGAGATGCCCATTCTCAAAAATCTCTATACCGGATCAAAATAGATTCCCGTTCATAAATACACAATAGCGTCTCGAATCTTATATCATGAGTCTTGGGTCTTGCATCTAGTTCAAAAGACATTTCCCTATTCCACTCTCACTCTGTCTACAGCGACTCCCGCACAATCACCCGAAACTCATTCTTAACCCAGCGGCCTTGGTTGTTCAGGACCATTTCGGCTGCGATTTCACCCATCTTGGCAAAATCGGTGGTCATGACCGTAATCCCTCGCTGCAAGACTTCCTTCAGCGGCGTTTCGTTGTAAGATAGGATTCCAAAATTCTTCCCTATTTCAAGGTCGGAGTTTTCCCGGGCCATTTTGATCAAGCGGACCAAGTCGTTTTCTTCAATGACAATATACGCCTCTCCAGCAGAGAGTGACAATTCGCCATGAACCTCAGAAAGGATATCAAAATCAAAACCTTGCTCTACCGCAAATTTCCGAAAACCCTCTACAATCCCACTTGGATAAGGATATGCCGAATCTAAGGGGAACACCAGCCTTAACTTACGGTACTTCTGCAAGCGAGGCAGCAGCATTGACAGCGCCCCATAGATGTCTTCCTTGAAATCCTGATAGACCGCCCCAAATGCTGACTCCACACCAGGCACGAGCTTATCCAGCAAGATCAGCTTCTTGTTGGGGATACCTTGGATCAATTTCCAGGCTGCATTTTCCCCCTCCTTTTTGAAATGCGGCATCACGATGTAGAAGTCAAAATCACCCTTCTGCTGTTCGAGCAGCTTTTTGAAAAGTGATACTTCACAGTGGTATACATGAAACGCCACCTCCGCCCGGTCTTCCAGCCCTAGCACCAGCGCATTGTAAATCTCCTTTTTATAAGCACTTAGTTTGTTAAAAAGTAGCAGAATCCTGTACTTCCGCAACTCCGAATGGTGGGAGATGTAAAAGCCCTTGCCACGCACCGACTCGATAATCCCTTGTTGGCGAAGCAGCGTGTATGCCTTTTCCACCGTATCCCTGGACAGGTAATAATCCTCGCTTAGGCTGTTGATCGAAGGAATCTTATCCCCAAATCGCAGCTCACCGGTATGGATGAGCGATTTGATGGACTTGACCACCTGGATGTATTTCGGGACTCTGGATTGTTGGTCGATCTTAAGATCCAAACTCATGGCTATTGGGCTCGTGCGGCGCAAGGTTACTGCAAAATGGTTTTAAATACAACTCTTTTCACAAGGGCCAAATCCCTGATTTCAGTATAGTACAGGACACAACGACTGGCTTTGGGAATTATTTTCGTACAAAATTTTTCCATCAAGCGAAACATTCAAAACGATGAATAAGACCTTCCAATACGTCTCCTACCTTTGGGACGAGCAAAAAGCAAAATCCCTGGGCGATGACCAAGTCGCGCTGCTGATATACCGATCCAATATCCTTGGTGCCGACCTCCGCATCACCAACTACGGAGGCGGCAATACTTCCTGCAAGACAATAGAAAAGGACCCGCTGACAGGCAAGGAAGTAGAAGTCATGTGGGTCAAAGGTTCTGGGGGTGACATCGGCACATTGACCAAATCGGGCCTCGCGGCACTCTATGTCGACAAACTTCGTGCCTTGGAGGGCATTTACCGCGGGATAGCGCACGAGGATGAAATGGTGGGATTATTCAACCACTGTATTTACGACTTGGATTCCAAGGCACCATCGATCGATACACCGCTGCATTCCTTTTTGCCATTCAAGCACATCGACCACCTGCATCCGGATGCGGCAATAGCAATCGCGGCATCTAAGGATGGAGAAAAAATCACCGCTGAGCTATTTGAGGGCCAGATTGCTTGGGTTCCTTGGCAGCGGCCTGGATTCGATTTGGGACTGCAATTGAGAAATGCCTTGGATGCAAATCCGGGCATCCGCGGCATCATGCTGGGAGGCCATGGCCTCTTTACCTGGGGAGATACGGCCTACGAATGCTACATCAACAGCCTCGAAGTGATCGAAAAAGCTTCCGCATTTCTCGCCGACAACTATGGAAAGAAAAGACCAATCTTCGGGGGAGAAAAAATAAAATCCTTGGATGGATCCCAACGCAAGGAACAGGCTGCCCAAATCGCCCCGCTCTTGCGCGGACTCGCCTCGAGTTATTCCAGAATGGTTGGGACGTTCAACGATTCCGATACCGTTTTGCAGTTCATCAATTCCCATGACCTGTCCAAACTGGCGCCAATGGGTACTTCCTGCCCGGACCACTTCCTGAGGACCAAAATCGCCCCATTGGTGTTGGACATTCCGGCAAGCCAAGACCTCAGCGACCTTGGTGCGGTGAAAAGCCATATTGAGAAGCTTTTCGCGGACTACCGGGACGGCTACAAAAAATATTACGAAACGCACAAGCGCCACAACAGCCCTGCCATGCGTGACCCGAACCCGGTTGTGATCCTGTGGCCAGGCGTCGGGATGTTTTCCTATGCCAAGGACAAACAGACTTCCCGCGTCGCCTCCGAATTCTACATCAACGCCATCAACGTGATGCGCGGTGCAGAAGCCGTTTCGGAGTACGTTTCGCTGCCTTTGCAGGAAGCATTTGATATCGAGTATTGGCTCCTTGAGGAAGCCAAGCTGCAGCGTATGCCCAAGGAAAAACCGCTTTCGAGAAAAGTGGCTTTGATCACGGGAAGCGCAGGAGGGATTGGAAAAGCAATTGCCGACAAATTGGCCGAAGAAGGTGCCTGCGTGGTGCTGACGGATATTGATGGAGAGCGCTTGGCAAATGCAAGGAAGGATTTTGGCAAAGATGCTGCCATCGCAGTGAAGCTGGACGTGCTCGACAACGACACGATTGGGCAAGCCTACAAAGCTGCCTGTCTGGCCTTTGGCGGGGTAGACATCATTGTCAACTGTGCTGGATTGGCGATCAGCAAACCTTTGTCGGAAACCACGGAGGCCGATTGGGATTTGCTCAACGATGTACTGGTCAAGGGACAGTTCAAGGTCAGCCAAGCCGGAGTCTCGATCCTCCGTACACAGGGATTGGGGGGCGATATTGTAAATATTGTTTCGAAAAATGCACTGGTTTCCGGTCCCAACAATGTGGGGTACGGTACGGCCAAAGCTGCCCAAATCCATATGTCCCGCTTGCTTGCTGCCGAACTCGGCCCCGACAAAATCCGCGTCAACGTCGTCAATCCTGATGCCGTGATCGAAGGTTCCAAGATTTGGGAAGGCAAATGGGCAGAGGGCCGGGCAAAAGCTTATGGCGTGACTGTAGAGGAACTTCCGGCCTACTATGCCAAGCGGACGCTTTTGAATGAAATCATCTCCACCAAGGATATTGCCAACGGGGTGTTTGCTTTCGTGGGCGGCCTCCTAGGAAAATCCACCGGCAATATCCTAAACGTCGATGGTGGCGTAGCTGCTGCTTTTGTAAGGTAAACTAGAATGGTTTCACGCAAAGACGCTGAGACGCAAAGAGTGACACCAACGAAATTACCAAGACACACAGGATGGGAAGTGTAGGTTGGCTTTCACCAAAAACTTTCCTTTGTCACCACGACGGAGTAGGGGTCTATTCAACATATTTGGGGTATCTGCGTAGCGTGTGATTATTGGAAATTCCACGCGAAGACGCTGAGACGCCAAAAAAATACAAGAACAAGGAGATTGGATAATTTGGTAAAGGCAATCGCTGAATTAGGAAAGATAAACTGGCTCGTAGGCTTCCCTTAGGAGCCCAAAGTAGAGGAAGAATGGCGACATTTACAGACACTTGGCGTTCTTGGCGTCTTCGCCGTCTTTGCGAGAGGTCCTCTAACTAAAAGCGCACGGATATACCACTGCCAACTCCCACTGCTAACTGTTCTTGGCGTCTTCGCCGTCTTTGCGCGCATTTATTACGAAAGAAATCATGATCATCAATGCCGAACATATCCAATCCAGCAATAAACCCCAGGAAATCGCCCATGCCCGGGCATTCAATTTCCTTGCGGAAGACTTGGACAAAAAGGGACTGAATGTCGATTTACTTATCCGACAGCTGCAAGAACTGCAAATTGCCATTCCTTCCTGGGCATTGGGAACAGGGGGAACTAGGTTTGGAAGGTTTTCCGGCGGCGGTGAACCTGCGACCTTGATCCAAAAGATCCAGGACGTAGGCCTACTCCATGCCCTCAACCGCTCCAGCAACGCCATTTCCTTGCACATACCTTGGGATATTCCCGAGGACTACGATCAAATCGGCCAAGCTGCCGCAGCCGTTGAAATCGGCTTCGACGCAGTCAATTCCAATACCTTTCAGGACCAAGCCCAGCAAAAGCACTCGTACAAATTCGGCTCGTTGGCAAACTCGGACGAAGGTGCACGGGAATTGGCAATCGCCCACAATATCGAAGTCATCGAGATTGGGAAAAAACTGGGTTCCAAAGCCCTCACCGTGTGGCTTGCGGACGGGAGTTCCTTCCCCGGCCAACAGAGTTTCAGGAAATCCCTGCAGCATACCTTTGAATCCCTCCAAAAAATCTATCAGCGGCTTCCCTCGGACTGGCAAATGCTGATCGAATACAAACCTTACGAGCCGTACTTCTACAGCACGGTCATTCCTGATTGGGGGACTTCGTTCCTTTTGGCCAATAAGTTGGGGGAAAAAGCACGTACACTCGTGGACCTCGGTCATCACCTGCCCAATACCAATATCGAGCAGATCGTCGCGACGCTGATGACGGAGGGCAAGCTCGGCGGATTTCATTTCAATGATTCCAAATACGGAGACGACGACCTGACCGTCGGCAGTATCAAACCCTACCAATTGTTCTTGATTTTCAACGAATTGGTGGCAGGATTTTCGGAAACAAAAAATCCAAAACCTGCCTGGATGATCGATGCCAGCCACAACCTGAAGGATCCATTGGAAGACTTGCTCCAATCGGTGGAAGCCATCAAATTGGCGTATGCGCAAGCCTTGATTGTGGACAGAAAGGCCTTGGCTTACGCCCAGGAAACCCAAGACCTGGCCATGGCACAGGGCCTGCTTCAGGACGCATTCAGAACTGACTTGCGTCCACTCCTGCAGGAATCTTTACGGCAAAGCGGTGGAGCAATTTCGCCTATAGGAACCTACCGTGAACTGAAGGTGCGGGAAACCTTGATCCGCGAACGGGGAAAAGACAGCAAATCCAGCGGCTTGTAATATGGAAGCAATAGCCGTCACTGCAATTTTTGACATCGGAAAGACCAACAAGAAATTCTTCTTGTTTGACCAAAATCTCCATCCAGTTTTCCAAACCAATCAAACCTTGGCCACCATCCCCGATGAAGACGGCGAGCCCTGCGAATCCTTGGAGGCCTTGACCGAATGGATGAAGGCAACGCTGGATGAGGCAATGGCCATGTCGCAGTTTCGCATCACGCGGCTCAACTTTACCAGCTACGGGGCTTCATTTGTCCATATCGGTGCCGACGGACGCCCCATCGCACCCTTGTACAATTATTTGAAAAAGTATCCCGAGGATGTTTTGGGGGAGTTTTATGCGCAGTACGGCCCGGTGGAAAAATTCAGCCAACAGACGTCGTCTCCCGCTTTGGGCATGCTGAATTCCGGCCTTCAGCTCTATTGGCTCAAATATGCCAAGCCGGCCATCTTCCAAAAAATCCACCAAAGCCTACACCTTCCCCAATACCTTTCCTTCCTTTTTACAGGAAAGGCCGTCAGCGAGTATACCAGCATCGGATGCCATACGGGACTTTGGGATTTTGGGAAAGCCGATTACCATGCGTGGGTGTACAGGGAAGGTATCGCCCCTCTCCTGCCCCCAATCGTGCCTACACATACTTCGTTTGAAGGAAAAATCGGGGATCAGTCGCTCGAAATCGGTGTGGGCATCCATGATTCTTCCGCAGCACTTTTGCCTTACCTTCAGAGCAACGCAGAGCCATTTGCCCTGCTCTCCACCGGGACTTGGTCTATCAGCATCAATCCCTTCAATGCCCAGCCGCTAACCACGGAAGAGCTGCGGCAGGATTGCCTGCATTTTCTCAGCCGGGACGGCAGACCGATCAAAATCAGCCGCCTTTTTGTCGGGGAGGAGCACCGGGTACAGGCCGAACTTCTGCAAACCCATTTCGATGTTTCACAGGAGGCCTATAAGCAACTGGCATTTGATCCGGCACTTTTCGAAAAGCTGAAGTCAAACCGAAGCAAACGCTTCAAATTTGAATTTCTGAATCCAGCCGTATTCGGTGCGGAGGCAGCTTTGGAAACAGACAAGAACAATTTTCAAAACTTCGCCGAAGCCTACCATTGCCTTATCCACGAGCTGACAGAGGTCCAAATCCTATCGCTGAGCCTTGTGCTGAATGAAACCACAATCAACAAACTCTATATCGACGGTGGCTTTAGCACCAATCCGATATTCGTGGAGATGCTCCGCAGCAAACTTCCCGGGATCGCCATTGAGACAAAAGACTACGCGCTCGGTACCGCCATGGGGGCGGCGATGGCTAGAACGAAATATTTTTGAAATCACAGCTCCACCAATTTTCGCATCCAACGTCGCAGGATGGCGGAAATCCAATTTGATGTTGGAAAAAGCTAATATACAAGGAAGACTGGCCAAAAAAAGAAGGGAGACTTGAATAAGATTTCCCCGGTTCTCAATTTGTTTCATCTGACTCCTTTCCAATACCTCATCGGAACTGAGTCTGAGCATTTCCAAGCTGATCTTTTTCATTTTTTTTGGATTTTGATTTGATCGAATTTCCCGGTCATTTGGACCACCCGGAAAATGTGGCCATTGGTTGCGAAGAATATCTTTTTGTTGCCCATTAACGATCCGCAGACAGCTCGGTCCGCAGTCCTTGGCATCGGGTTGCGTGTAGAAAGGGAAAGGCTTCAAGATTAAAGGAGTTTTCTGGGTTCCATAGATTATTCAGCGTCGTTTTCGCCATTTCGGTATTTTTCCTATTTCAACTTCACGATTCCGATCAGCGGATTCTGTTCCTCTATTGATTTATCTTCAAATTCCACCTTTTTGATATAATAAAACAGGTCTTGATTTAGGTCAAGTGGCCTCAAGAATACCGCGTCGCCGGCCTGATCTATCAATCCTTCAGAGAGGTTGTAGCCTTTTTGCGCTTTTTTATCATACAAAAACATGAATCTCTTCCAGTCTTGATCATATTCAAGTAGATAGTAAGACTTACTGTTGACGATGTTATAGAGCAGCAGCGTTTGATAGTCATTTTCGTCGAGAGACTGAGGCCTTTCAAATTGAAACCTCACCGCAGGTTTGATGGTATTACCCTCGATACGATACAAGGTATCGCGTAGTAGGTTTTCAGGTGTTAGGACTGGCATGAACATGAAATTTTCCCCATCTAAATCAGATATCCAATGCCTAAATGGATACCCTCCTACACGTTCTTGATCCATATTTATAGCCCTAAAAGGTACAGTATCAGGATTCTCATAATCCTTATCCAGTCTATATATATTGGTCTGATTGGCAATCCCACCATCACCCAGTTTTACGGCAATTTCCTCGGAAACTATCCAAAGCTTTCCTTCAATCACCTTTAGAAAATTGAGGCGATAGTCCAACTTCCTTTCGTCGATAAGTTGAAATGCCGAATCATAGACCATCAACTTGTACCCCGCCGAAACGTAGATTTTTCCTGTTGCTTCGTCGATATCCATCGAGGAAACACTCCTAAACTCACCTGGCCCATCTCCGTGATTTCCTAGATTTTGGACATAGTTTCCATTAAGGTCAAAAATAGAAATCTTCCTACCGTCGGAAACAAATACCCTATCTCGGTAAGATTTAACATCGAATATGAAACGAAGAAATGCATCTTCTTTGGTTTCCAATTGGATTTCCTGCTCAACACTTCCGATTATAGACAATGGAATAGCATCATTGGCTTCCCTTGGTACGGAGATAACAGATAGGTCACCCAGTGGTTTTTGCTTGCAGCCCTGAAGGAAAACAATTAATAAAAACCAAATTCCAAATGTTTTTGTCATATTTTTGTGTCGGAAACCTGAACAACAAAGAGATGAATGGAGCTTCAAATGAAGCTCCATTTTAAAAAGAATAAGCTTAGGGGGTCGCTGCTGTACAATGCCCCCCGGTACCATAAACTTCCCTACAAATCTGGGTTGGGCCTTCCCCAGATCCAGAAAGGTCTTCATCCCAAACAGTTATTGGGGGATTGTTTCCGCATGTGCATCTCCATGCCCGTCCGCCGGTAATTTGTTTCATCTGACTCCTTTCCAATACCTCATCGGGAGTAAGTCTGAGCATTTCCAAGCTGATCTTTTTCATTGTTTTTTGAATTTTGTATTTGAAAGAATTTTCCGGTCATTTGGACCACCCGGAAAATGTGGCCATTCGTCGCGAAGAATATCATTTTGTTGCCTATTGACAATCGGCAGACAGGTCGGTCCGTAGTCCTTGGCATTGGGTTGTGTGTAGTAGGGGAAGGTGGTTTTCATGGTTTTGGGAGACACTAGCACGAAAAGGGATGGATGCTGTCACGCGGAGTATCGAATGTGGTTCCTAATTCTTTTCGACCTTTAGCCCCACCCGAAACAAGCGGAAATAATCCTGCTCCTGGTCTTCTTTGCGTTTTTCCATCATCCAAAGCTGACCATCCCTCAGCAGCATACTACTTGGATCTAGGCCATCAGGTACAAAGTCATTCAGCACATTGCCCAATGAGTCGACCACCGCAATTCTCGAAAGGTATTTCCTCCGCATACTTGCCTGAAAGTATTCGGTTTCTTCCTGTGTTTTGTTTTCGAAGTTTGTTGCAATATCCTTTTCGTCGTAGCCGGGAAAATATCCTATCAACAACATGTTCCCCATTTTTTTGATGTTTTCAATCTTCCCGGATATAAAGCACATTCCCAATACCCTGATGTCGCTCGGATCCTCCGAGCCTTTGTATCCACTGTAGTTGGGTAAATCCAGCGGAATGCGATCCACCAAGGCAAAAGGATAGGAAGTCTCGTAGACGTAGATCACAGGCTCTACTCCAAACGCGGCATAGATTCTTCCTTGATCAACAGTGAATACAGGGAACCAACAGGGGAAGAAAAAATGGTTTCCGTTCAGGAATCTACTTTCCTCAGGAAATCCAATGATGGGCTCACGGGTACCTTGCTGTGGGTCAAGCAAGGTGAATAGCCTGAAGGCGTGATACTCCTTCAAGTCTTGCGGAGGCGGTCCCTGATGAATAAACAGATATTGCTGCCCCAGATTTTCCATACCATATCCCATTCCTCGTCTGCTTTGGCTGGGGACATGAAAGTCATTGTATTTGACCAGTGATTCAAGCGTTCCTTCCATGTCGAAGGTGAGGAATCCGCGGTATCCATACACCAAAAATCGATTGGGATCGGTCAGTTTCAGGGTTCCCATAAGGCCTCCGTAGGAATCGGGTTTGTCCCCAAACTTTGAAAATGATTGGAGGATATTTCCGTCGAAGTCCGCAATGTGGATATCTTCCGAGAACTCCCGGTGATCCATAAAGATAATCCTCCGATTGACCGGATCGAGGTCGTGGACCGTAGGGTTTCCCAAATAGTCGATGCGGATGCTATCGAGTTTCTCGAGTACGGTTGTCTCTTTGGAACTAGCACCACCTACAATCAAGTCTTTTTGCTCCCCCGATCGGCAGGCGGTGACGACGAGCAAAAAGAAGGCAAATACCTGCGACGGATTGGTATACATGGTTATTTCGTAGGTTAATGGATTTCTTCGCTTGTTTAATTTGAATGATGGGACCAAAAAGGGGGCCTTCCCCCCTTTTAACGAGCTTCAACAGTAGCCTGCTGAGCCACCCCTACTTTGACAGCTTTCACAACACCAATTTCCACCTGGATACAATCTGTTTAACATTTGTGCCGAACCACTTGAAATATTACATACAGGGTAGCCGTCACGATCTCTCCACCCGCAGGTGCCAGGGCCGATTAGGATTCCACCCCCATACCCTCCCGTAATCTTCTTCATCTGACTTCTTTCCAATACCTCATCGGAACTGAGTCTGAGCATTTCCAAACTGATCTTTTTCATTGTTTTTTTGGATTTTGATTTGATGGAATGTCCCGGTCATTTGGACCACCCGGGAAATGTGGCCATTCGTCGCGAAGAATATTTTTAACCTGCTGGATCGTGTTTTTCTATACCAGCAGGTATTTAAGGTCATCTACAGTATAGGCTTTGGGTAGTTCGTACCCGTTGACAAAGAGGGTAGGAGTATAGCTGATGTTCTCCAGTTCACACCAAGACCGCATGGATTGGATTTTTTGTTCCTGCTGCTTCAGTTCCCCATTCAGGGGGTACCTTGCAGCAAAGGCTGCATAGTCCTTTTGTTCCTGTCCATACCAGGTATCCAGTGCCTGCCTGGTCTGCGTCATATCTCCCTGTGCTGCCAGCGCCATCAGGTGTCTGACCGTATCCAGCCTTGTTTCCTCATTCCCACCGGAAAGGAATATGATCTGTAGGTCGATTTTCCCGGTGTCAAAAAGCTGTTCCAAGATAGGATGCGTCTTGGCACATGGCCCGCAATATGGGTTGCAGACTTTAAGGATGTGGTATTGTGCTTGTTTTCCCTGAAGGAAGATACCCAGTCCTTCGGGACTGTTCTTTATGGTGCGGGAACCGGAAAGCAGACTGTCGAATATTTCCTGATTCGACAAGATGCGGGCGAGTTTACTTTTGGCTTTAGGCAGTTCCTGTGCGGTCAACAGGTAGGGCTTCAGACCCAGCCAGGCCAAGATGCTGCCCAGGAAAATCAACCCGAATAGACTGATTTCCGATAGTGCGGGAAGATCGGTCAGCGGAAAAAATATACGAAATACAATGAGTTCCAGCGTGAGTACAAGCAGCACAAGAAGGCAAAGCTTGCACCAGCTTTTGAGTCTGATGCCTTGGAAATAGAGCGATGTCGGCACAATCAAAAGTGTGCAAAAGGCAAGGTAATGCAGCAAGTGCATACCAGAAGAAGTCGACAAAAAGGTTAGGATCAATCCAGCCAGAAAATAGGCGAATGACAGATTGGCCAGACTGAGGACTCCCCCCAGTGAAAAGGCATTGGTTACTGTATCACAATCAAGGTTCTTGCCACCACCACAAAACTCTTTGATCGCAGTATTCCCTTTGTTCACTTCCGCCCAAAGCAAAACTGCCGAAACAGTCAATCCCATCAGCTTCAAAATTGCAATAAGCAATGCTCCAAGGCGCAAGGGCGAAGACCAATCGTACCTGAAAGCAGCATCCAACACCAAAGCGGTTGCAAGCAGGACTAGCAAAATGCCAAGAATTAGGAAGATGTTTTTTTCGGTCTTTCGCGCTTTGTATCCTGGCTCGGCAGACTCGGGACTACTTTCAAGCAGCAAGGTGATTCCTGTCCACTTGGCAAAAAAATCTTTCTTGGGCGTATGCTGTATCCTTCCGTTCAGGTCAGAATGCGTCATCCTATCGTCCGCGACAGCTTCCAAGGCACCGAAGTAGGGTACCCCGTTTTCAGTCAATTGGACGATGCAGGGCAGGGGAATTTGGGACAATCTGTCTTCACCGATACGCACCGCCACGGTCTCGACCCTGTATTTGGCCAGCGTATCAGCAATCGCCAATAGGCTCTCAGGTTCGGGATGACTGCCGATCTCATTCTTAAGGAAGCCCTTTGAATGGGGTATCCCTAGTAGCTTTAGTATCCGCTTAGTGCTTGAAAATGAGTCAGTCATACCAAAATTCAATGAGTCAACCGAAAAAAGAATCGAACTATGAAGAAAACATCCTCTGTGAATCTATGAACTTAAGCGATTCCGTCCAAATCTGGCACCTGCATCCATTTATGATAAAACTAAAAATATAACTTTTCTAAGACCGAAAAACCAAACAATCTTCTAAGTCCTTCTCATACACCCCCCCTTTAAACTATTATGTAAGTAGAATATAGCTTTCGCAGAATTAAAAACTTTTTTCTCGCTATCGGGAAAATTTTTGCAGTA
Source organism: Mariniradius saccharolyticus AK6 (assembly GCF_000330725.2). GTDB lineage: Bacteria > Bacteroidota > Bacteroidia > Cytophagales > Cyclobacteriaceae > Mariniradius > Mariniradius saccharolyticus. The sequence continues at coordinate 324,845 of NZ_AMZY02000007.1, forward strand.
CAATTGAAGATATAGGTGATTGTTGCTTTCCAAAAATACTCCCATCCCAAACCCATGCGACAGGATGCTGGAAAACTGACAATTATTGATCTTGGTTAGAAATGAATTTGAGTTAATTGCGCCCCAGTTCATCCAAAAAAAGCAGAAATATCCCCAAATTGACGTATTTTCATCCCATGCCAAATCCTCCCCATATAGCCCTGTTTATCCCCTGCTATGTCGATCAGTTTTATCCCCAGGTGGGGATCGCAAGCCTGGAACTACTGGAAAAGCTGGGCTGTCAGGTCAGCTATCCCATGGCGCAGACTTGTTGCGGACAGCCCATGGCCAATGCGGGTTATGAACGGGATACGGTGGAAACTGGTAGGCATTTTCTCCGAACTTTCGCTGGATATGACTATATCGTGGCACCTTCAGGAAGTTGCGTGCTGCATGTGAAAGAGCACATGCCGCGCATCCCCGGCATGGAGTCGGAGCAAGAACAAATGCACGGGAGAGTTTTTGAATTGACTGAATTCCTGACGGACATCTTGAAAATCCAGCAGCCTGAGGGGGAATATCCCCATCGGGTAGGCTTCCACGCCTCCTGCCATGGATTGCGCGGGCTTCGACTGGGCACGAGTTCGGAGCGCCATGATGCTCCCTTCAACAAGGCCAAATATCTGCTCCAAAACATCAGGGGACTCGAATGGGTTGAATTGGGCAGAAAGGACGAATGCTGCGGATTTGGTGGGACCTTTGCCGTCACGGAAGAGGCACTCTCCATCCAAATGGGTCAAGACCGGTTGGCGGACCATATTAATCAGGGCGTAGAGATCATTACCGGAGGCGATATGTCCTGCCTGATGCACCTGGAAGGAATTGCCCGCCGCAGCCAACAGCCAGTCCAGTTCAAACACATTGCCCAAATCCTCAACGAAGCCATCCGATGAGCCATCCCATCAAAGCCCAGGAATTTTTGAGCGATCCTGCCAAAGCCAAATGGCATGATGAGACCTTGTGGTTTGTGCGGGACAAGCGGGATGCCATCACCAAGACCATCCCCGAGTGGGAGCAATTGCGGGACTTGGCTTCCCAAATCAAGGACAATGTCTTGGCCAATCTGGATAGCTACCTGGTAGAATTTGAGCAAAAAGCCAAGGCAAACAATATCCACGTTCATTGGGCTGTCGATTCCGAAGAACACAACCAAATCGTCCTCGGCATTCTTCGGCAGCATGACTGCAAGGCCATTGTCAAAAGCAAATCCATCCTCACAGAGGAATGCCACTTGAATCCCTTTTTGGAAAAAAACGGGGTCGAGGTAGTCGATACTGATTTGGGCGAGCGCATCGTGCAGTTCCTCAATCAGCCACCCAGCCATATCGTCTTGCCCGCGATCCATTTGAAAAAACGGGACATTTCTGAAATTTTCCACGAAAAACTCCAAACTGAAAAAGGAAACGAAGATCCAACCTACCTGACCCAGGCAGCGAGGGTTCACCTGCGCGAGAAATTTCTCTCTGCAAAAGTCGCCATTACCGGCGTCAACTTTGGCATTGCTGAGACGGGTGAGTTTGTCGTGTGTACCAATGAAGGAAATGCCGATATGGGTGTGCACCTGGCAGATGTGCACATTGCCTGTATGGGTATCGAAAAGATCATCCCGCGCCGTAAGAATTTGGGAGTTTTCCTCCGTATCCTTGCCCGCTCGGCTACGGGTCAGCCCGTGACCAATTACAATTCACATTTCCGCTCTCCCGCACCCGGTAAGGAGATACACATTATCCTTGTGGACAACGGCCGTACGGACCAGCTTGCCCGCGAAAAATTCAAAAACTCATTGAAATGCATCCGCTGCGGGGCCTGCATGAATACCTGTCCGATCTATCGACGCAGTGGGGGCTTTAGTTATGGTAGCGTAGTGCCGGGGCCGATTGGCTCGATCCTTTCACCCGGGCTCGATCTGAAAAAATACAGCTCCCTACCCTTCGCATCGACGCTGTGTGGCTCCTGTTCGGATGTGTGTCCCGTGAAAATCAACATCCACGAGCAACTCTACGAATGGAGGCAGGAAATCACCAAAGCGCAAGGTTCAAATGCAAAGAGCATTTCCATGAAAATTGCCAATGGCATTTTTTCCACGCCTTTTGCCTACAAAATCAGCGGTGAAATGCTGCGCGGCGCATTGAAAATCCTGCCGGAAGCCATCACCTATTCCGGCTTGAATACATGGGGAAAGCAGCGGGATTTGCCCGAAGTGCCGAAAGAGAGTTTTAAGGATTGGTACAAGAAAAACAGAAAATGAGCAGTCGGGAGCAGATATTAGGGAAAATAAAGCGCGTTGCAAAGGCGGATAGCCCGCTTCCGGATATTCCAGATTTCGAATTTTCCGGGGAAATCAAAGAGCGTTTCGTGAAGTCCATTCAAGGTAACAAAGGAGAGGTCATCGATGTGGCGGGTTTGGAAGTCTTTTTGAAATCCAATGGCTTTTCCAAAATCATCAGCTTGGCCAAGGGACTTGAGCAGCTCTCTACGAGGACTTTGCCGGAAAATCCCCACGAATTGGCGGACTTGGAGGTAGCGATCATCCAAGGTCAATTTGGCGTTGCCGAAAACGGATCCATTTGGCTGACAGATGCAGATTTGGGCTTGCGTGCATTGCCGTTTATCACCGAGCATCTTGTGATCGTGCTGTCTGAGGCCTCCTTGGTTTCAAATATGCACGAGGCCTACAAGAGGATTGGAGAGCAGCATTCAGGATTCGGACTTTTCATCGCCGGCCCATCCAAGACGGCCGATATCGAGCAGTCGCTAGTGATCGGCGCGCATGGGGCGAAGAGTTTGCGGGTGGTGTTGGATTAGACAAAACAGTCAATATGCAATAATCAAGAGAATCTGTTTAACCAATCGTTCAATCCAATGTCTGAATCCGTAAGACTTGGACTTTTTCCACATGATCGATAATTGAATGTTTAACCAAACCCCAAAAATCCCGATTTTCCCTCAACTTGGTTTCGATTAACGATCAATGTCATGAGAGAAGTCACCGTTAAGATACCCGAGGAAAGATTCGAGCTTTTCATTTAGCTCTTCGAGCAATTGGGAATTGAAACGAATCTCGAATTCGAGATTCCAGAGGAATACAAAGCAATCGTGATAGAACGTGTCAAGGAAGCAGACCTTCATCCCGAGGACCTTCTTGATTGGGATGAAGTTAAAGATGACTTTGATTTCAAATGAATGAATTCAAGGTAAAGATCAATTCCGCCGCCAAAATCGATATTCAGGACGGCATCAAATGGTATAATTCCAAATTGCCGGGATTGGGAATAAGCTTTCATCAGGAAGTCAAAAAAACCATCGATTCGATTCGGTTGACAAAAACGGCGGGAATAGCGAGACAGCTAAAACGACAACGATTCTACTTTTTCCTCGCAAAATCAAGCTCTATCTGCTCCAAACTCTTCCCCTTGGTTTCCGGCAGGACAAATAAAATCACAAAGAATCCAAATGCGCAAATAGCTCCATAAAGCCAGAAATTATTGGCCCAACCGAGGTTTTCCTTGATTACAGGAAAAAAATATGTCAGGGTAAAATTTCCCACCCAATGTGCCAAGGCAGCGATGGACATGGCCGCGCCCCGGATCTTGATCGGAAAAATCTCCGACAAAACCACCCACAGCAAGGGTGCCAAGGTGAATGAATACACGCCTACATTGACGAGAACGAGAACAACTAAGCTCGCACCGTCCTGCTCGGCAAAAAAAGAATAGCCGATCAACAGGTATAGAATAGCCATGGACGATGTGCCGATCAACAGAAGAACCTTTCTCCCAAATCTATCAACCGTATAAATCGTGATAAAAACTGAAAGCACCATCACCCCCCCAATAACCACTATATTGAGCATCATCTGCTTCAGATTGAAACCCGCGGCTTGGAAAATATCGGCAGCGTAGTAGATAATGACATTCACGCCGCTCCATTGCTGCAGAAATGACAGAAAAATACCAATCGCGACAACCTTCAATATCGGCGCCTTTAACCATACTCCAATCCCCGAATTGTTTGGATCTTCTAGGGTCAGATTTTGCTGAATTTCCGCCAGGGCAGATTCGGTATATTGCGGACCTCCGATTTTTCCCAAGATTTTTTTTGCTTCATCCATTCTATCGGCCTTGACTAACCAACGTGGACTTTCCGGTACCCAAAACATGGATAGGAAGAACACAAACGCCGGAATAGCCTCAACCCCGAACATCCATCTCCAACCAAAGGTACCTGACCAACTTGCTGCGATCATTTGAAAGCCAGCATCCTCCGGCAATTCAATGTCGAGCAAAGAAATCCTCCAATTGATGAGCTGGGCTAACAGAACACCAATCATGATCAAAAGTTGATTGATCGTCACCAAAGTTCCCCGCTTGTGCGCAGGGGAAATTTCGGCTATGTAAAGTGGTGAAAGGTTCAGTGCGATGCCCATTGCGATGCCACCGACGATCCTGTAAAAATTAAACCACCAAAATGTTGGAGCCAAAGCAGTTCCAATGGCGGAAATCGAAAACAGAAGCCCAGCAATGATCAAAAGTTTTTTCCTTCCAAACTGATCACTTAAGAAGATACAAGCAATAGCGCCTACCATGCATCCGACCAAGGCGGAACTTGTGCCCCACCCTTGTTCGCTCGGTGATGTCAGATTAAAAAACGGCTCATAAAAAGGCTTCGCCCCACCAACAACCACCCAATCGTATCCAAAGAGAAATCCACCCAAAGCGGCCGTCAGGCTAATCATCCAAATGTATTTTTTGTCAAATTGAATCATTTGTTCCATATAATGGGAAAATTGAAAAGAACGGAATCATAAACGACTGCCTGTTTCGGAAGAAACAAGCGATGTAGCAATCCAATGAACAGGCTGTGTTACCATTTTCAATATACCAAAAAACAATTTCCAAATCATTTCGAAATCTGTGTTGTATCCATCAATTTCTGGAATCGCTCAACAACTCAACTTTCCCTTTTCTTCCTATATTTGCAGCCAAAGCTTCGCCATGCAGAAACGACTCGTTTTGGACCAAAATCAGATCAGCATCATCCTGAAGAGATTCTGCCATCAGCTGATTGAAAACCACGATAATTTTGAAAATACCGTCCTGTTGGGTTTGCAGCCCAGAGGTCCGATTGTTTTGGGAAAATTGGTTAAGCTTTTGGAGGACATCTCCGGTGTCAAGGTACCGTTCGGATATCTAGACGCGACATTTCATCGGGATGATTTTCGCAGGAGGGATTTCCCTCTCAAAGCAAACGAGACGAAAATCGATTTTTTGATTGAAGGAAAAAAGGTTGTCCTAATCGATGATGTGCTCTATAAAGGAAGGTCAGTGAGGGCGGCATTGGATGCCATGATTGCCTTTGGACGGCCCCAAAAAGTGGAATTGATGATCCTTGTTGACCGAAAATACACCCGTGACTATCCGATTATGCCAGATTACTGTGGCGTGAAGGTCAATACCCTCGAAAGCCAGTATGTGTCGGTGGAGTGGGCCGAGAAAGGATTTGAACAAGATGCCATTTGGATAACAGAAAAATCAGCCTAAACGATATGTCACAACTCAGCACGCGTCATTTATTGGGAATCAAGGACATCAATGCCGACGATATCCAGTTGATTTTCGAGACTGCTGACAATTTCAAAGAAGTGCTCAATCGGCCGATTAAAAAAGTTCCGTCGCTGCGTGACATTACTATCGCCAATATTTTCTTCGAAAACTCTACAAGAACACGGCTTTCTTTTGAGTTGGCGGAAAAGCGTTTGTCGGCAGATGTACTTAATTTCTCTTCGAGCAATAGTTCGGTAAAAAAGGGAGAGACCCTCATCGACACGGTGAACAACATCTTGTCGATGAAGGTGGACATGGTCGTGATGCGGCACAGCAGTCCCGGCGCACCTCATTTTTTGTCGAAAAACATCAAAGCCAATATAGTCAATGCAGGGGATGGAACACATGAACACCCCACACAGGCACTTTTGGATGCCTTTTCAATTCGTGAAAAATTGGGAGATGTCGCTGGAAAAAAAGTTGCCATCATTGGAGACATTCTACATTCTCGGGTAGCACTATCAAATATCTTTTGTCTCCAAAAACTTGGGGCAGAAGTGATGGTCTGTGGGCCTACCACCCTATTGCCAAGATATATCGGGCAGTTGGGCGTGAAGATCGAGCATGACGTAGAAAAGGCCCTGCAATGGTGTGATGTGGCCAACGTGCTTCGAATCCAACTGGAAAGGCAACAAATCAAATATTTTCCATCACTGAGGGAGTATTCACTATATTTTGGTATCAACCGAGAGAAATTGAATAAACTTGACAAAGAAATTGTCATCATGCATCCCGGCCCGATTAACAGAGGAGTCGAATTGAATTCTGACGTTGCAGACAGTGAGCATTCCATTATTCTGCAACAAGTTGAGAATGGGGTAGCTATAAGAATGGCGGTTCTCTATCTCTTGGCTGGGGTGAAATAATAATTGAAACTTTTCGAATTTCAATAGGAACATTCTTTTTGACAAACAAAAAAGTCTAACCCGGATGGATAAGGGGAATTTTTTTCTTTAGATAATTATTAAAAACAGGCTTCATGTCCAAGCCCTCCAGAGACAAAGCTTTTTCGCATTTGCTGTTTTTTGCAGGGATTTCATTTCTTGGCCTGATACCAAAATGCTAAAAAATAAAAAAGCCAGCAGAGATTGCTGGCTTTGGATGGTGTGGCGGCGGCCTACTCTCCCGGGTGCG